>NC_015761.1:1486701-2973403 GCF_000252995.1 Salmonella bongori NCTC 12419 | reverse complement strand
CTCGAAGAAGTCCGCACCAGCGAACTTTTCGACGTTTGGTGGGACTAATGAGTACAGGGTCGGCATATGCCGGCCCGATTTGTCTTGAGGGAAAGTTATGATGCGCAAAACGCTGCTGGCGGCAGTGCTAACGTTTACGGCGATGGCCGCTCACGCAGATTACAAATGCAGCGTCACGCCGCGTGACGATGTGATTCTGAGTCCGCAAACGGTACAGGTGAAAGGGGAAAACGGCAATCTGGTCATCACGCCGGATGGCAATGTGATGTACAACGGTAAGCAGTACACCCTTAGCGCTGCGCAGCGTGAGCAGGCGAAAGATTACCAGGCGGAGCTGCGAAGTGCGCTGCCGTGGATTGATGATGGCGCCCGGTCGCGTGTTGAAAAAAGTCGCGTAGCGCTGGATAAGATCATCGCTAAAGAGGTGGGTGAAAGCAGTAACATGCGCAGCCGCCTGACGAAGCTTGATGCGCAGCTGAAAGCGCAAATGAACCGTATTATCGAACATCGTACCGACGGCCTGACGTTCCACTATAAGGCTATCGATCAGGTACGGGCCGACGGTCAGCAACTGGTAAACCAGGCGATGGGTGGTATCCTGCAGGACAGCATTAATGAAGTGGGTGCTAAAGCTGTGCTTAAAGGCGGCGGCAATCCTTTACAGGGCGTACTGGGCAGCCTCGGTGGCCTGCAAACTGCCATCCAGGATGAATGGAAAAACCAGGAGAAAGATTTCCAGCAGTTTGGTAAAGAGGTCTGTAACCGCGTGGTGACATTAGAAGACAACCGCAAAGCGTTGGTCAGCAGCCTGAAGTAATCTTCCCTTTTTAAACTATGGCGTGGTTCGTATCTGCGCCTTTTATCCTGTTTTTTCCTGCATTTTGTTATCCATCTCTAAAAAATACGCTCTCTTATATATATATCGCTAGTTAATTGTATGACGTCACATTATTCATCTTCAATATTGGGATAATGCGACCAATTAACATAACTGGAGATATAACATGGAGTTTTTCAGGAAAACGGTATTAGCTGCTCTGGTAATGGGTTTCAGCGGCGCGGCGTTTGCTTTACCAAATATCACCATCCTGGCAACCGGCGGGACTATCGCTGGCGGCGGTGATTCCGCAACAAAATCGAATTACACGGCAGGGAAAGTTGGTGTCGACAGTCTGGTAGATGCCGTTCCACAACTGAAGGATATTGCGGTGGTAAAAGGTGAGCAGGTTGTTAACATCGGCTCGCAGGATATGAACGATGAGGTGTGGCTAACGCTGGCGAAAAAAATCAACACCGAATGCGACAATACCGACGGTTTTGTCATCACCCACGGTACCGATACGATGGAAGAGACGGCTTATTTCCTCGATCTGACCGTTAAATGCAACAAACCCGTGGTGCTGGTCGGCGCGATGCGTCCTTCCACGTCAATGAGCGCAGATGGTCCATTCAACCTCTATAATGCGGTAGTCACGGCGGCTGATAAACAGTCTGCTAACCGCGGCGTGCTGGTGGTAATGAACGACACCGTTATGGACGGACGCGATGTGACTAAGACCAATACCACTGACGTGGCGACGTTTAAAGCGGTTAACTACGGCCCTCTGGGTTATATCCATAACGGTAAAATCGATTACCAACGCACACCTGCGCGTAAACATACGACCGAAACGCCCTTTGATGTTTCTAAACTGACCGCGCTGCCAAAAGTGGGTATCGTTTATAACTATGCGAATGCCTCCGATCTGCCGGCAAAAGCGCTGGTAGACGCGGGTTATGATGGGATCGTGAGTGCGGGCGTCGGTAACGGCAACCTGTATAAAACGATTTTTGATACCCTGGCGACCGCCGCGCATAACGGGACGGTAGTGGTACGTTCCTCACGCGTGCCGACCGGCGCAACCACCCAGGATGCGGAAGTCGACGATGCAAAATATGGCTTTGTTGCATCCGGTACGCTGAACCCGCAAAAAGCGCGTGTCTTACTGCAACTGGCGTTGACTCAAACCAAAGATCCGAAACAGATTCAAACGATGTTTAATCAGTACTAATCGGTAACGGTGGCTGCGACCAGGCCTTTTTCAGGGCGGATAAGGCGCAGCCGCCACCGTCTGCCTTGATGGCGCTACGCTTATCAGGCCTGCGTTCGCCAGCCATTACTCCGCTAAAAATAATTCCAGCAACGAATTTAAAAACAACTTACCGCGCTGGGTTATCTGCCAGTTATCTTCACTTTCGGTCACATACCCCTGGGCGATAGCCTCATCCATCTGTTGTCGAATTACCTCTTCGCCAAGCCCGGTGTATTGGCTGAATTCAGCACGAGGCGCGGCCTCCAGCAAGCGAAACCGGTTCATAAAGAACTCGAACGGTTTATCTGCGTCTTCAACCTCACGCTGGCTTTCCAGATAACGCCCCTGCATAAAACCGCGTGGATGGCGCGTTTTCGTGGTACGTAAAATACGACCATCAGGGAACGTGACTTTACCATGAGCGCCGCAGCCAATGCCCAGATAGTCGCCAAAGCGCCAGTAGTTCAAATTATGCTGGCACTGATAGCCGGATTTGGCATAGGCCGATGTTTCATATTGCTGATAGCCTGCGGCGGTTAATAGCTGGTGGCCCTGCTCAAAGATATCCCACAGGGCGTCATCGTCCGGTAGCACTGGCGGACGCGAACCAAACAAAGTATTGGGTTCAATCGTCAGTTGATACCACGAGAGATGCGGCGGATTAAGCGCTATCGCCTGTCTTAGATCATTCAGCGCCTCTTCCAGCGTCTGATCCGGTAAACCGTGCATCAAATCAAGATTAAAGCTGCGCAGCGCCAGCCCGCTCGCCAGATTTGCGGCGCGCTTTGCCTCTTTTGGGCCATGAATACGCCCAAGTTTTTTCAGTTTAGGTTCGCTAAAACTTTGGACACCAATGGAGATACGGTTTACGCCGGCGCGCTGATAGTCAACGAAGCGGTCGGCTTCGACCGTACCGGGGTTCGCCTCCATGGTAATTTCCGCATCCACTGCCAGATTCAGACGTGCGCGCACGCCGTCCAGCAGCGTTTGCATCGCCCGCCCGGAAAGCAGACTTGGTGTACCGCCGCCAATAAAAATGGTCTTTACCTCGCGTCCCTGCGCGCCGGCGACATCGGCATCTAAATCGCTTAACAGGTGCTGAACGTAGTCGTCGTGCGGCACCTCACCCTTTAATGCATGAGAGTTGAAGTCACAGTACGGGCATTTTTGTACACACCAGGGAATGTGAATATAAAGACTGAGCGGCGGGAGTTTAGCCATTGCGTAACGCATCCAGCAGCAGCTTAAGCGCCTGCCCTCGGTGAGAAATGGCGCTCTTTTCTTCACGGGTCAGTTCTGCGGCGGTTTTACCTTCAGACGGAACAAAGAAGATCGGATCATAACCAAATCCGCCGTTTCCGGCTGCCTGACGCGTTATAACGCCAGGCCAACTGCCATGGCATACCACTGGCGTGGGGTCTTCTGCATGGCGCAGATAGACCAGTACACAATGGAACTGCGCCTGACGTTTATCGTCCGGAACGTCGTGCAGTGTATGCAGTAATTTTTCCAGATTTTGCTGGTCGGTCGCGTTTTCGCCGGAATAGCGCGCTGAATAGATGCCAGGCGCGCCGCCTAAGGCATCAACGGCCAGACCTGAATCATCGGCAATGGCGGGCAGACCGGTAATTTGGGCGGCATGACGTGCTTTGAGGATCGCGTTTTCAATAAATGTCAGGCCGGTCTCTTCAGCGGAATCGACGCCCAGTTCCGTTTGTGCTACTACATCAAGCCCGAAATCGCTTAGCAGCGACGCGAGCTCGCGCACTTTACCGGCGTTGCCGGTTGCAAGAACCACTTTTTGCATGGAGTACCTACTCAGTTAAGGCCGCAATCTCTGGCGGGATCTGTTGCGGGTGAATAATTTTGACCTGTTTGTGGCGGCCCAGTTCGCCTTTTTCGATGACGATCTGGCTTTTCGCCACACGGAACTGTTTGCCGAGAAACTTTATCAGATGGCTGTTCGCCTGGCCGTCCACTGGCGGGGCGGTAATGGCGACTTTGACTTCGTCGCCATGTAAACCCACAATACTGTCGCGGCTGGCTTTCGGCTGGATATACAGCCGTAACACCAGCCCATCTTCGCAGCGAGTGACGGCACTCATAGCGCCATCCACAGTCCCGGCAACAGCATATTGCCTGTCGCTTGTAACACTTCAGCGATCCCCATATTAATGACATACAGCAGCAGGACCAGAATCATCGGTGAGAAGTCAATGCCGCCCATTGCTGGAAGTAAACGGCGAATTGGGCTAAGCAGCGGCTCGGCAAGCTGAATTAATACATATTCAATCGGGCTACGTCCCTGACTCACCCAACTCATGATGGCCATAACCAGTAATACCCAGAAGATCAGCAGGCCAATCGTTTTGAGTAAGATAAGCACTGCGGCGATCCAGATAATGGCCTGAAACGTAATGACCTTAAACAGGACTATCGCTTTGATAACGCTAAGAATAAACGCCACCAACAGCGAGGCGCTGTCAATTGGCCCCATCGGGGGGATAATACGGCGTAGTGGCCCGATAATGGGCTGTGTCACTTTCACCACGAATTGTGAGAAAGGATTGTAAAAGTCACAGCGGGCCCACTGCATCCACACGCGCAATAACAGCACCATGGTGTACAGCTCAATCACCGTTGAGAGCAGGAAGGTCAACGTATTCATGGCGTTCCTCAGTTTTCCTTAATTTTTGTGTAATCACGAGCACCAAAGATAGCGGTGCCGATGCGCACCATTGTGCTACCTGCCGCAATCGCGGCTTCCATATCGTCGCTCATACCCAGAGATAAGGTATCGACGTCAGGGTAGCGCGCTTTCAGCCCGCCAAATGCTACAGCCATTTGCCGGGCGACTTCAAACTGCCTTACATAATCTGACTCTGGCGCCGGAATCGCCATTAGTCCTCGGAGTTTAAGACGCGGCAGAGCTGCCACCGCAACGGCCAGTTCATCCAGTTCCGTCAGCGGAATGCCTGACTTACTGTTTTCATCGCTGATATTAATCTGGATCAGAACATTTAGCGGCGGCAGATTATCCGGACGCTGTTCGCTCAGACGCGAGGCGATACGCAAGCGATCGATGGTATGGCACCAGTCAAAATGCTCGGCCACCAGACGGCTTTTGTTGGACTGTAATGGACCAATAAAGTGCCAGTGCAGACCTTCCACTTTCGCTTCCTGAAAGTGGCGGATTTTTTCCACCCCCTCTTGTACATAATTTTCGCCAAATGCCCGCTGTCCGGCGGCAATGGCTTCTGCGATGTCGCTCGCAGGTTTAGTTTTACTCACTGCAAGTAACGTAACTTCTTCTGAAGAGCGGCCGCAACGCGTCGCCGCGGCGGAGATTTTGTCCCGGATGTATGCCAGGTTATGCGCGATATCGTTCATTTTCCGAGGATGTTTATATGAATATGGAAGAAATTGTGACGCTTAGTGTAAAGCATAATGTCTCGGATCTACACCTGTGTAACGCCTGGCCTGCGCGATGGCGCAAACGAGGACGAATAGAGAATGCGCCTTTTATCGCGCCTGATGTTGATATGCTTCTGCGTGATTGGCTTAATGACGCGCAACAATATCAGTGGCGAACGCACGGCCAGCTTGATTTCGCCGTCTCGCTTTCAGGGGCGCAACGTCTGCGTGCCAGCGCGTTCAGACACCAACAGGGAGCATCGTTGGCGCTACGGTTATTGCCAGATCGTTGTCCTTCGCTGGAGGAGATCCAGACGCCCCCCATCGTGCCGACACTGCTTGCCAGCGAGAATGGGCTGATACTGGTTACCGGCGCGACTGGCAGCGGTAAATCTACCACGCTGGCGGCGATGGTGGGTTATCTTAATCACCATGTCGATAAGCATATCCTGACCCTGGAAGATCCTATAGAGTACCGTTACGCCAGCCAGCGTTGCCTGATACAGCAGCGGGAAGTCGGCCAGCATTGCGCCACTTTCGCCGCCGGGCTGCGTGCGGCGCTGCGTGAAGATCCGGATGTCATCCTGCTGGGCGAGTTGCGTGATAGCGAGACCATTCATCTGGCGCTAACGGCGGCGGAGACGGGACATTTGGTACTGGCGACCTTGCATACCCGCGGTGCGGCGCAGGCCATCGAAAGACTGGTGGATAGCTTTCCGGCGCAGGAGAAAGAGCCGATGCGTCGTCAACTGGCGGGCAGCCTGCGCGCCGTACTATCGCAAAAACTGGAAGCAGACAAACTGGAGGGGCGCGTGGCGTTATTTGAATTACTGATTAATACGCCAGCTACAGGGAATTTGATCCGTGAAGGTAAACTCCATCAGTTGCCCCACGTGATACAGACCGGGCAGCAGCAGGGGATGATGACATTTGCCCAAAGCGCACAATGGCGTCAGACACAGGGGCGGCTGTAGCGCGCCTGGCAGCGCCTGATTTTGTAAAACGTGGCTTAGCACGAGGGATAGAATGGTTTTCAGGCTTGTATCCTGTCGAGCCATCGTTAAAATCGCAGCTTTGTTAACACCACAGCGGGGCCATTTAACGATGTCATCACAACCCAATCAAAGCCTGATAGATGGCATTCGCTGTCTGCAATATCTGGTCTCCAGCAATCGCGCTATCGGCTGCCGCGAGCTTGCCCGGCTGATGGATATTAATACCACACGCGTTAATCGCTTGCTAATGACGCTGGCTTCTGTTGGACTCACCATACAGGATGAGCATCGGCGCTATTTGCCTGGGCCTGGCATTCATGCTTTGGCGGCACAGGCGATTCGTGGTTCAGCGTTGTTTTCCCATGCGTTACCTCTCCTTGAGCAACATGCGCCCAAAGATATCGTGGTGGCGTTGGGCGTGCTGTGGGAGGACCAGATTATCTCTATTTATTACTCTACGCCTGGCCCCCAGATAAGCCAGGCGCTGGCTGGGTTTCGCATGTACCCCGCCTGGCAGTCAGTGCCTGGTATGGCGTTACTGGCGGCGGAAAGCGATGAGGCATTAACACAGCGCTTCACCCCGGAGCAGTGGCGCAATCTGGCACCATATGTGGCGCAACAGCGCCAGCAGGGATACGTACTGTGGCATCACGCGAATGGCGAAGTCTCTATGGCGCAGCCGCTGGGTAAACACGCCGCAGCGCTGGCTTTTGCAGGAATGTGGCGGATTGATGAGGCGGCTGTTGCTGTGCGTTTACAGGCGCTGAAGGCGTTGAATCGGCTTATTACTCAGTAAGCCCGCCAACCGCTGCCGCGTATGCCGATAAAAACGGTTTTAATACCCCTGTTCAAAATAGCTTTCGAGGATTATCACTGCGGAGGCCGAGTCCACTTTACCTTTATTTAGCGCGCGATACCCGCCTTGTTCAAACAGGCCGGCGCGTGCTTCAACAGTACTGAGCCGCTCATCGTGCAAAGTAACCGTTACCCCGAAACGCCCATGAATACGGTTGGCGAATTTACGTGCGCGCGCCGTCAGCGGTTGTTCGGTACCGTCCATATTAAGTGGCAATCCGACAATAATTTCATCTGGCTGCCACTCTTTCAGCAAACGTTCAATAAGCGTCCAGTCAGGCGTGCCGTCCTGCGCTTTGAGCGCCGGGAGCGGACGAGCGGTGCCGGTAATACGTTGTCCTATCGCAACGCCGATGCTTTTTGTGCCGAAGTCAAAGGCCAGTAAAGTATTGCTCATCAGGCGTGCCCCGCAACGCCAGGCATGGTCAGAATATCAATGCCAATAAGCTTCGCTGCTTCGCGCCAGCGCTCGGCGATAGGCGTTTTGAATAAAATATTGAGATCGGCGGGGGCGGTAAGCCAGGCGTTATCAAGCAGCTCTTGCTCAAGTTGACCTTTGTCCCAAGAGGCATAGCCCAGCGCGACCAGCACATCGGAAGGTTGTTGTTGGGTGCCTAACGTCTCCAGCACATCGCGGGAGGTGGTGATCACGGTATTGTCTGAAATACGAATACTGGACGTGAAACGTGACGGCGGCGTATGCAGAATAAACCCACGATCTTCCGCCAGCGGGCCGCCGAGCATCACGGCTTTATCCAGGCGAATCGCAGGATCGCGCGGTTCCGGCGTAATTTTCAGTTTTTCCAGAATCCCTTCAATCTGTAAGTTTTCCAAAGGCTTATTAACAATAATCCCCATGGCACCATCTTCGTTGTGTTCACAAATATATACTACGGAACGGCGGAAAATAGGGTCCTGGAGCGCAGGCATGGCAATAAGAAAGTGATGCTGTAAATTCATTGTCAGAGGTTCTGTTTCCTGGTTCAAAAAAGCGGCAACGCTCAGTATGTGGGGAAAGAGGACGGTTGTCACTCATATAAGCTGTCTTTTGCCAAAGGACGGCATCGCCTTATTGGATAATAAATTGCCGGATGGCGACGCGATGCGTTTTATCCGGCCAGGGCTACGTGCTTACGTACGCCCGGTAAGCGCAGCGCCACCGGGCAATAAACGTTTTACTGCGCCAGCCGGGCTTCGATAGCGTCCATCAACATGCCGGTGATGGAGATCGGATATTCCGCTTCAATTTCGCGTACGCAGGTGGGGCTGGTCACGTTAATTTCTGTTAAACGATCGCCGATGATATCCAGACCGACGAAAATAAGCCCTTTGGCTTTAAGTGTGGGCCCGACGCGACGGGCGATTTCCCAGTCGCTTTCGCTCAGTGGGCGTGGCTCGCCGCGACCGCCAGCCGCCAGGTTGCCGCGGGTTTCGCCTCCCTGCGGAATACGCGCCAGACAATAGGGCACTGGCTCGCCGTCTACAACCAGTACACGTTTATCACCATCTTTGATAGCGGGCAGATAGTTCTGCGCCATACAGTAGCGGGTGCCCAGTTCGGTAAGTGTTTCGGCAATAACACCCATGTTGGGATCACCGTTCTTAACACGGAAAATGGACGCGCCGCCCATACCGTCAAGCGGCTTCATAATGATATCGCCATGTTTTTCCCAGAACGCTTTGAGCTGCGCTTTGTTGCGTGTGACCAGCGTTTCTGGCGTCAGATCGGAAAACCAGGCAGTATACAGTTTTTCGTTACAGTCGCGTAAGCTCTGTGGTTTGTTGACGATTAGCGTACCTTTTTCTTCGGCACGTTCCAGAATATAGGTCGCATAAATGAATTCGGTATCAAACGGCGGATCTTTGCGCATCAAAATGACGTCCAGATCGGCCAGCGGCAGGTCTTGTTCGCCATTAAATTCATACCATTTATCGTAGTTCTGCTCCACGCGCAAAATTCGCGTGTGGGCATGTGCTTCACCGTTAATCAGATAAAGGTCGGCCATCTCCATATAATGAAGTTCATAACCACGACGTTGGGCTTCCAGCAGCATAGCGAAGCTGGTGTCTTTCTTGATGTTGATGTTTGCGATGGGGTCCATCACGATGCCGAGCTTAATCATTATTTTCTCCGTTAACGCTTCATCCTAAGTCGCCAAAACGCACCTGTAGGGCGGTAATGGCAGTGAGCGCAGTTGTCTCAGTACGCAGAACGCGAGGTCCTAACAGAATATCAGTAAACTGATAGCGCGCGGTCATCGCGATTTCTTCAGCCGATAGCCCGCCTTCGGGACCAATCAACAGTCGCACGCGCTCGACCGGCAGCGGCAGAGTGTTGATGCTGGCATGGGCGCGCGGGTGAAGATTGAGCTTCAGCCCGGGCTCCTGCTCGGCGCACCAGGCCTCCAGATCCATTGCCGGGCGAATTTCCGGCACCCGATTACGCCCGCATTGTTCGCAGGCGGCGATCGCAATCTTTTGCCACTGCTGGCGCTTTTTGTTCAGACGTTCACTATCCAGTTTAACGCCGCAGCGCTCAGAGAAAAGTGGCGTAATGAGGCTTACACCCAGTTCGATCGATTTCTGGATAGTGAATTCCATTTTTTCACCGCGCGACATCACCTGACCCAGATGGATATGCAGCGGCGATTCACGATCGTCGGTTTCGCCTTTCATTACTTGCACTTCAACGCTTTTCTTACTGGCACTAATGATTTCAGCCGCGAATACCTGGTTGCTACCGTCAAATAGTTGTAAAACTTGCCCCGGTCCCATGCGCAGTACGCGGCCAATATGGTTGGCAGCATCTTCGCATAACGAAATTTGTGTGCCGGACGTTAATAATTCAGGGTGATAAATGCGGGGAATGCGCATAATAAAAAAATCCGCGTCATGGCCCCGGCATTTGGCTATCCAGGGCATGGGTTAACAAGAATTCCGCTAGTGTAGGTTAGCTCTTTTGCGCCTGGCAAGCACGTTGCACATAGGGGTTATGATTGCCCTGTACCTTTGCAATACGCGCGTCGCGCTTGCACTCCCAGGGGGAAACGGGATACTGCTTATCCCAGACGTTAAAAAGCTGGGTTTGCTGGCGGGACAGTTTCAGGTGGTACTGGTCGCGCATATAAAAATAGGTGCGGGCGATCGCGCCACGGGCGCGGGCGGGCGGCTCTGCGATTTTCGCTTTGAAATCCACTTTCATGGCGCACTGCCCATACTGGCCTTCGCCGCTGTTCCACTGGCTATACATAAAGTTACCGCGATCGCCATTCACTTCGCCAATGGCGGGTTGCAGATTATGCATATCGCTTTCCATTTTGCGGTAGACTGGATCTTTGGCGCAATTTTTTCGTCCGCCGTCCTGCCAGCACTGGCGTTGATGGCCAAACTGCCAGGCCGGAACGACGTGTTCCCATTCAATACGTCTGGCGCGATTCTCATTTTTACGCACTTTATAGCCACAGGACTCCAGGTCCACGACGCCTTTTTTACCCTGCCAGCGAATTTGGCATCCACAGTAAAAGCTGCCAGGCGCATCGGCATTGATTTTAACGCTCGCCGCTTTGGCCTGAGAGAAACTATTAATACCTTCAGCCAATGCCTGGCCTGAAAACGCCGCTGTCAATAACGTAGCAGCAAAAGTAAAATTACGGTACATCGCACACTCCATAGCAAAACGAGTTTGCAACGTAACGAAAGTTGTGCCTGTATGCAATCAGCTCGGTCAGGAAAGTTCCTGAACGTTTTGGAAACTAGTCGGCGACCAGCGGTTCGCCGCAGTGAACGCAGCGATAAACCGCTTCGCCGCGTACCACACGATTATGGCGGCGGACGGTGAGTTGATGCTGCTGGCATTGACAATGATAGGGAAAGGTATTGCGTCGCACAGATTGTAGCGCAAATTGATGAGTACGTCTGGCCGGAACGTTCAGCACGCTTTCCATCATCCATTTCCACTCCTTACCATGTGGGGCTTTGCGTCCGAAGTGTTTCCACACCAGCAGATGCGCCAGTTCATGCGGCACGACCTCTTCAATAAAGGCGTCTACGTTTTCCAGCAGTAACACCGGGTTGAGACGAATTTCGTAGCTTTCCAGCCAGGCTGTACCCGCTGATGTGCCGCGTTGCGTATACACCAGTTTTGGCTCCGGATAATGACGCTCAAGTTTGAGATTCGCCTGGACGAGTTTTTCCCGCAGACGGCGTATCACGGCTTGCTGAATAGCGATAGGAAGACGAGGGGTTTTCATAGCGGCAGAGAATAGTGCGCCAGAAGAGTGACTGCAAGAAAAACGCTTCCCCCCGTGGCGGGAGGAAGCGCGTGGAGGTTAGTCGTGGGCGCCGATTTCGCGCAGTTTACGGCCTTTCATCAGGTTACGTTCAATATGCTCCAGCGAGACGTGTTTGGTTTCCGGCACCAGCCACAGGGTCAGCAGGATAAACAGCACGTTCAGGCCGGCATAGACCCAGAAGGTGTTGGCGTTACCCAGATTGTTCAGCATGGTCAGGAACGTTGCGCCAACGATCATGTTGGCGATCCAGTTAGTCGCGGTGGAACAGGTGATACCAAAATCACGGCCTTTCAATGGTTGGATTTCAGAGCACAATACCCAAATCAGCGGACCGGCGCTCATTGCGAACCCGACGATGAACATCAACAGCATAGCGATAGCGAAGTATTGCGCAGACGGCGAATGAATGCCGATGTGCATCATCGTACCCAGAATACCCATACCAATCGCCATGACCAGGAAGCCCAACGTCAGGGTAGGTTTACGGCCCCAGCGGTCAACCAGGCCGATGGCGATAAATGTCGCCAGAACGTTAGTCAGCCCCACGATAACGGTGCCCCACATCTGCTCCGTAGTGTTGGTGTATCCTGCCAGTTCGAAGATTTTCGGCGCGTAATACATGATGACGTTCATCCCGGTGAACTGCTGCATCACCTGCAGCAGAACGCCAAGAAAAACGGCGCGGCGGAAATTGCTGTTCTCTTTGAACAGCGCCCAACCGCTCTGTTTAACTTGTAAACTTTCGCGAATTTCATCGAGTTCACGTTTGGCTTCTGCGCTGGTATCACGCAGGCGCAACAGCACACGTTCAGCGTCATGGAAGCGGCGTTTTGCAGCAAACCAGCGCGGGCTGTCCGGCAGAAAGAAGACGCCAATCAACAACAGAATGGCCGGAATAATGATCACGCCGAGCATCCAGCGCCATGCGCCGCTGTAGCTGAACGCGGTATCAGACAAATAAGCGCCCAGAATCCCGATGGTGATCATGAGTTGGTACATTGAGATCATACTGCCGCGAATTTTTTCTGGCGCAATCTCAGACAGATACAGCGGTGCGGTGTAGGACGCGACGCCAACGGCCAGGCCGAGCAGCACACGAGAGATAATCAGGACTTCAACGTTAGGCGCCGCAGCGGAGAACAGCGAACCGGCAACGAACAGGATAGCGCCGATCATCAGGCTTTTTTTACGGCCCAGCTTAAAGGAGAGCCAGCCGCTGCCGACAGCGCCGACAGCTGCGCCAAACATCATGGAGCTGACCACCCATTCCTGAGTGTGCGCGTTAATCTGGAATTCGTCGGTAATGAAGGGTAAAGCACCGGCGATAACGCCGATATCCAGGCCAAAAAGTAATCCTGCCAGGGCTGCAAGAAAGCAGACAAAAAATGTCATGGCCTTGTTGGAACGCCCTTGTTTTTTATTGTCAGGCATTATGCCCTCCGGTTGGGTTAGCAATTTTATCGATGTTAAGAGTAGGTGAGTACGCCGTAAAAATATGTGAGGGTAATCACAATGGTGTAATCGTTTACACTGCCATTTATCGCAGTGATTATTTAATTATCTGAAAAGTAATCACTTTAATAATCTTATAACCCTATCAATCGCCTGGTATTCAGACAAGACTGAAAAACAATGTAACATTTTCATCGCAGGATTAGCGTATCGATAGTGATGTGTTCAGTTCTCAATGAAAATAAATGTAACCGCTTTCATGATAACTGAAACTGAATGATGAAAAGTGTAGTCGAAGAAACGCAAGGGGAGAGCGGATTGTGCTGCGTATCACATAAAGGCCAGCATGATGCTGGCCTTTATGGGTACGGCGTTGGTGGCCTGACAGTTACAGTCAGGCGTGGGCGATTATTTCAGACCGGCAGCATCGCGCAGCAGTTGCGCTTTGTCAGTTTTTTCCCACGGGAAGTTTTCACGACCAAAGTGACCGTAAGCCGCGGTTTCTTTGTAGATCGGGTGTAGTAGATCCAGCATCTGAATCAGACCGTATGGACGCAGGTCGAAGAACTCGCGTACCAGCAGGATTAACTGCTCAGCAGGGACTTTTTCGGTACCGAAGGTTTCTACCATGATAGATGTCGGTTCGGCTACGCCGATAGCATAGGAAACCTGAATTTCACAGCGGTCCGCCAGACCTGCCGCCACGATGTTTTTCGCGACATAACGCGCTGCGTAGGCCGCAGAACGGTCAACTTTCGACGGATCTTTACCGGAGAAGGCGCCGCCGCCGTGACGCGCCATGCCGCCGTAGGTGTCTACGATGATTTTACGCCCGGTCAGGCCGCAGTCGCCCATCGGGCCGCCGATAACAAAACGACCGGTTGGGTTGATAAAGAACTTGGTAGACGCATTTAACCATTCAGATGGCAGAATGGGCTTAATGATCTCTTCCATTACCGCTTCTTGCAGTGATTTCTGATCGATATCTTCTGCGTGCTGCGTAGAGAGAACTACAGCGTCAATACCGACGATTTTACCGTCGTCATACTGGAAGGTGACCTGGCTTTTCGCGTCCGGACGCAGCCATGGCAGAGTACCGTTTTTACGCACTTCAGCCTGACGCTGTACCAGACGGTGCGCGTAAGTGATCGGCGCCGGCATCAGGACATCGGTTTCATTGGTTGCATAGCCGAACATCAGACCCTGGTCGCCCGCGCCTTGTTCCAGCGGATCTGCGCGGTCAACGCCCTGATTAATATCCGGTGACTGTTTGCCAATGGCGCTCAGTACCGCGCAAGAATTGGCGTCAAAGCCCATGTCGGAATGCACATAGCCAATCTCGCGGACCGTGTTACGAGTGATCTCTTCAATATCAACCCATGCGCTGGTGGTGATTTCACCACCTACCAGAACCATACCGGTTTTGACGTAGGTTTCACAGGCGACGCGTGCTTTCGGATCCTGTGTCAGGATAGCGTCCAGCACGGCATCAGAGATTTGGTCAGCGATTTTGTCAGGATGCCCTTCTGATACGGACTCAGACGTAAAAAGGTGTTTTGCCATATTTAATTTCACCTAAGGAGAATTTAGTTAGCTCAAACTGCTGTGTGGAATAGACAGAGTAGAAGATTCTACCATGAGTCTGAAAGTCACTGACACTGGCAGTCTGAGTGTTAATCAGTATGGATGGATTAACATCTGGACGGCTATTTTAGGTCACTTCTTCACCCAATTTCCAGCTTTTTTTGAAGGCCGTCTCATTGTGGTGCAAAATCGGGTGGGAAACGTTTCTGTCAATGCTGACATTATGCGCATTTATATTTTGCTTTTTTTCTGCGTTCTGGGTATAAAACGCGACGCGCGGCTCATACAAAAGCACACGACGTTTTCTTCGTGTCGCCACTTCCAGCCGGGTTAAAACATGGCTTTGGCTTGGGGTCGTCTTACGGGGCGTCCATGGAGGTGATACGAGATAATGAACCGTTGTATTCTGCTGAATCTGTCGCATCGTTCTGGTGCGTCCATGTCCCCCGCAATCTGCATTTCTGCTTTGCATACCTGCCGATGTTATACCCATCTCGGCGCTTCTCAGGACTCCAGAGCCGGTAATGGCAACTGAAGACTGAACAAGGGCGCTCTTGTTAACGCAAGAGTTTTCTCGTGGTTTCGCCGAACCATTGTCTGTGAGTTCGGTTACGTGTTTTACAATGATATGAAAAAGAAACCGGTCGCGCAGGCGGAGCATCAGTACTATCTGCTGGAAAATCCGCTTGTTTATGGGTTGTTATCGCATCTTCGGATTGCGATAGTAGTCAACTGTTTTACACTTGCTAATAAAATTTGAGGTTCGCTATGTCTGACGACATGTCTATGGGTTCGCCTTCGTCAGCAGGCGAACAGGGTGTACTACGCTCCATGCAGGAGGTTGCAATGAGCTCCCAGGAAGCCAGCAAGATGCTGCGCACTTACAATATTGCCTGGTGGGGCAATAATTATTATGACGTCAACGAGCTGGGCCACATCAGCGTATGCCCCGATCCCGACGTCCCCGAAGCGCGCGTCGATCTCGCCAAACTGGTGAAAGCACGCGAAGCGCAAGGTCAGCGTCTGCCTGCGCTATTTTGCTTCCCGCAAATCCTGCAACACCGTTTGCGTTCTATTAACGCGGCGTTTAAGCGCGCGCGGGAATCTTACGGTTATAACGGCGACTACTTCCTCGTTTATCCGATTAAGGTCAATCAGCACCGCCGCGTGATCGAATCCCTCATTCATTCCGGCGAACCGCTGGGGCTGGAAGCGGGCTCGAAAGCGGAATTGATGGCGGTGCTGGCGCATGCTGGCATGACCCGTAGCGTGATCGTTTGTAATGGCTATAAGGACCGGGAATACATTCGCTTAGCGTTGATTGGCGAGAAGATGGGCCATAAGGTTTATCTGGTCATCGAAAAGATGTCTGAAATCGCCATTGTACTGGAAGAAGCTGAGCGTCTGAACGTAGTTCCTCGCCTGGGCGTGCGTGCGCGTCTGGCCTCGCAGGGTTCTGGCAAGTGGCAATCCTCCGGCGGTGAAAAATCGAAATTTGGCCTGGCGGCGACGCAGGTACTACAACTGGTGGAGACCCTGCGCGACGCCGGGCGTCTGGACAGTCTGCAACTGTTGCACTTCCACCTGGGCTCGCAGATGGCGAACATTCGCGATATCGCGACCGGCGTGCGCGAGTCCGCGCGTTTCTATGTCGAGTTGCATAAACTGGGCGTTAATATCCAGTGCTTCGACGTAGGCGGCGGTCTGGGGGTGGATTATGAAGGTACCCGCTCGCAGTCTGACTGTTCGGTGAACTATGGCCTGAACGAATATGCCAATAACATCATCTGGGCGATTGGCGACGCCTGCGAAGAGCATGGTTTACCGCATCCGACGGTGATTACCGAGTCTGGCCGCGCCGTCACTGCGCACCATACTGTACTGGTATCTAACATTATCGGCGTGGAGCGTAACGAATACACGGATCCGACTGCCCCTGCTGAAGATGCGCCGCGCGCGTTGCAGAATCTGTGGGAAACCTGGCAGGAGATGCATAAGCCTGGCACCCGCCGCTCGCTGCGTGAGTGGCTGCATGACAGCCAAATGGATCTGCATGATATTCATATCGGTTACTCTTCCGGCGCATTTAGTTTGCAGGAGCGCGCCTGGGCGGAGCAACTTTATCTCAGCATGTGCCATGAAGTGCAGAAGCAACTGGACCCGCAAAACCGTGCGCATCGTCCGATTATCGACGAACTGCAAGAGCGGATGGCGGACAAAATGTACGTCAACTTCTCGCTGTTCCAGTCGATGCCGGACGCGTGGGGAATCGATCAGCTCTTCCCGGTGCTGCCGCTGGAAGGGTTAGATCAGGTACCGGAACGTCGTGCCGTGCTGCTGGATATTACCTGTGATTCCGATGGCGCTATCGACCACTATATCGATGGCGACGGTATCGCCACGACGATGCCGATGCCGGAATACGATCCAGAGAATCCACCGATGCTCGGCTTTTTTATGGTCGGTGCCTACCAGGAGATCCTCGGTAACATGCACAACCTGTTTGGCGATACTGAAGCGGTTGATGTATTTGTCTTCCCGGATGGTAGCGTCGAGGTTGAGCTGTCGGACGAAGGCGATACCGTTGCGGATATGCTGCAATATGTGCAACTGGATCCGAAAACGCTGTTAACGCATTTCCGCGACCAGGTAAAACAGACGGATCTGGACGATGCGTTGCAGCAGCAGTTCCTTGAGGAATTTGAAGCGGGACTGTATGGTTATACTTATCTTGAAGATGAGTAAACGTTGGTGCCCGATGGCGTAGCGCTAACCGGGACTACGAATCCATGCCGGATAAGGCGACGCCGTCATCTGGCAGAATGCTATACTCACTTGAACCCGTATGAATTTACGGCGATAATTCGCCATAAATATACAGTTACCGAATCAATCCCTTCCTCGTCGGGCCTAACGACGCGGAGGGGATTTTTTTCATCTGTTTTAATGCAGCGACTTTAAAAGAGGTCTGGACATGAGCACCTTAGGTCATCAGTACGATAACTCACTGGTTTCTAATGCGTTTGGTTTTTTACGTCTGCCAATGAACTTCCAGCCGTATGATAGCGATGCCGACTGGGTGATCACTGGCGTACCGTTTGATATGGCAACGTCTGGTCGTGCTGGCGGTCGTCATGGTCCGGCAGCGATCCGTCAGGTGTCGACCAATCTGGCCTGGGAACATCACCGTTTCCCGTGGAATTTTGACATGCGCGAGCGCCTGAACGTCGTGGACTGCGGCGATCTGGTGTATGCATTTGGCGATGCCCGCGAAATGAGTGAAAAATTACAGGCGCACGCTGAAAAACTGCTGTCTGCAGGCAAGCGTATGCTCTCTTTCGGCGGCGACCACTTCGTCACACTACCACTGCTGCGCGCCCACGCGAAACATTTTGGCAAAATGGCGCTGGTACATTTTGACGCGCATACCGATACCTACGCTAACGGCTGCGAATTCGATCACGGCACAATGTTCTACACCGCGCCGAAAGAAGGCCTGATCGATCCGCATCATTCGGTACAGATCGGTATTCGTACTGAGTTTGACAAAGACAATGGCTTTACCGTGCTGGATGCCTGCCAGGTCAACGATCGCGGCGTGGAAGATATTCTCGCGCAGGTGAAACAGATCGTCGGCGATATGCCGGTCTATCTGACCTTTGATATCGACTGTCTGGATCCTGCGTTTGCACCGGGTACCGGTACGCCGGTGATCGGTGGTTTGACCTCCGATCGCGCTATTAAACTGGTGCGCGGCCTGAAAGATCTGAACATTGTCGGTATGGATGTAGTGGAAGTCGCGCCAGCCTACGATCAATCAGAGATCACCGCGCTGGCGGCGGCAACCTTAGCGCTGGAGATGTTGTATATCCAGGCGGCGAAGAAAGGCGAGTAATCGCGCATTGCCCGGCGGCGCGACGCTTACCGGGCCAGCGTGTTGGCCGGATAAGGCGTTCACGCCGCCATCCGGCACTGTCCGGGGATTATTTAATCCCGTCCGCGCTCATGCGATCGCGAATATGCTGTGCGCGCTCGGCGGATGCCGGGTGATCGTCGAACATCGAGCTTTGACGGCCCGCTTCCAGTTTTGCCAGTTTCTCAAAGCTGGTGGCGAGTCCTGCCGGGCTGATACCGCGTTTGCGCAACAGATCGTAAGAATAATCATCCGCTTCGGCTTCCTGACGCTGGGAGAACTGCGAATTCACCAGTTTTTCACCAAGATCGCCAAGCTGTGATTGCGACAGGCTGCCGACAATCCCGCCAGCCGATGCCGCCGCCACACGCACGGCGTTCGTACCCAGCGCAACCTGCATCCCTTTCTTCACATGACCCAGCGCGACGTGGCCCATCTCATGGCCGATAACCGCTTCAACTTCGTTGTCGGTCATCATATCCATTAGTCCGCTGTAGACGCGGATACAGCCGTTCGCCATCGCAAAGGCGTTGACGTCTTTCGTCTCATAAACCTTATAGTTTACCGGCTGGCCGTTGATGTTATCCCCCAGAGCGGCAGCGATTTTTGCCAGTCTTTTTGCGTATTCGCTGTTCGCTGGCGCGATAGTGGCTTTGCTGTCGAGGTCTTTACAGGATTGATCGCTGAGCGCTTTGACTTGCGCATCGCTTAGTGTATAGGCCTGAAAAGCTTCAGCGCCTGAGGAAAGCAGTCCGTTAGAGTCCATATTCTGGCAGCCGGTCAGCACCGTCGCCATGCCCATAGCAAGCAGTAAAGCGCGAATTCTCATTTTTATCTTCCGCACGAATAAATATTGTCTTAAAAAATACGCCGTTGGCAGATGAACCGGCGCCCGAACTAAGTATAAAGAAAACGACAGCCGGCAAGCGAGCGGATTGCGCAACATGCGAGCATGATCCGGAGATTTCTGAAGCGGTAAAAGGATGTTCCATGTACATGACGCACGGCTTGGGGTAAATTGTTGGCAAATTTTCCGGCGTAGCCCAAAACGCGCTGTCGTCAAGTCGTTACGGGCATGGCCTTCAACATCCGATCTGGAGTCAAAATGTCCTCACGTAAAGAGCTTGCCAATGCTATTCGTGCGCTGAGCATGGACGCAGTACAGAAAGCCAAATCCGGTCACCCGGGTGCCCCAATGGGTATGGCTGACATTGCCGAAGTCCTGTGGCGTGATTTCCTGAACCACAACCCGAACAACCCGTCCTGGGCCGACCGCGACCGCTTTGTGTTGTCCAACGGCCACGGCTCGATGCTGATCTACAGCCTGCTGCACCTCACCGGCTATGACCTGCCGATGTCCGAGCTGCAGAACTTCCGTCAGTTGCACTCTAAAACGCCTGGTCACCCGGAAGTGGGTTACACCGCAGGCGTGGAAACCACCACCGGTCCGCTGGGGCAGGGCATTGCCAATGCGGTTGGTATGGCGATTGCCGAGAAAACGTTAGCGGCGCAGTTTAACCGTCCGGGTCACGACATCGTTGACCACTTCACCTATGTGTTCATGGGCGACGGCTGCATGATGGAAGGTATCTCTCATGAGGTATGCTCCCTGGCTGGTACCCTGAAATTGGGCAAACTGATTGCGTTCTACGATGACAACGGTATTTCCATCGATGGTCACGTTGAAGGCTGGTTCACCGACGATACCGCAAAACGCTTTGAAGCCTACGGCTGGCATGTAATCCGCGGTATCGACGGTCACGATGCGCAGGCAATTAAACGCGCAACCGAAGAAGCGCGCGCGGTCACCGACAAGCCGTCGCTACTGATGTGCAAAACCATCATCGGCTTTGGCTCACCGAACAAACAGGGCACCCACGACTCCCACGGCGCGCCGCTGGGCGACGCAGAAATCGCGCTGACCCGTGAACAGCTTGGCTGGAAATACGGTCCGTTTGAAATCCCGTCTGACATCTACGCGCAGTGGGATGCGAAAGAAGCCGGTCAGGCGAAAGAGTCTGCCTGGAATGAAAAATTCGCGGCTTATGAGAAAGCCTTCCCGCAGGAAGCCGCTGAGTTCACCCGCCGTATGAAAGGTGAAATGCCATCTGATTTCGATGCCAAAGCGAATGAGTTCATCGCGAAGCTGCAGGCGAACCCAGCGAAAATCGCCAGCCGTAAGGCTTCCCAGAACGCGATTGAAGCCTTCGGCCCGCTGCTGCCGGAATTCCTCGGTGGCTCTGCTGACCTGGCGCCTTCTAACCTGACCCTGTGGTCTGGCTCAAAAGCGATCAACGAAGACGCGGCGGGTAACTATATCCATTACGGCGTGCGCGAATTCGGTATGACCGCGATCGCCAACGGTATCTCTCTGCACGGTGGTTTCCTGCCGTACACCTCCACCTTCCTGATGTTTGTGGAATATGCGCGTAACGCGGTGCGTATGGCGGCGCTGATGAAACAGCGTCAGGTGATGGTCTATACCCACGACTCCATCGGTCTGGGTGAAGACGGCCCGACGCACCAGCCAGTAGAACAAGTCGCTTCTTTGCGCGTAACGCCGAACATGTCCACATGGCGTCCGTGCGACCAGGTGGAGTCCGCCGTGGCGTGGAAATACGGCGTGGAGCGTCAGGATGGCCCGACCGCGCTGATTCTGTCCCGTCAGAACCTGGCGCAGCAGGAACGTACTGAAGAACAACTGGCGAATATCGCCCGCGGTGGTTACGTACTGAAAGATTGTGCGGGCCAGCCGCAGATTATCTTCATTGCCACCGGTTCAGAAGTTGAACTGGCGGTTGCCGCTTACGAAAAACTGACTGCCGAAGGCGTGAAGGCGCGCGTCGTGTCTATGCCGTCCACCGACGCATTCGACAAGCAGGATGCGGCCTACCGTGAAGCGGTGCTGCCGAAGGCGGTCTCTGCGCGTGTGGCTATTGAAGCGGGTATCGCGGACTACTGGTTCAAATACGTTGGCCTGAACGGCGCTATCGTTGGCATGACTACCTTCGGTGAATCCGCGCCGGCTGAACTGCTGTTCGAAGAGTTCGGCTTCACCGTGGATAACGTGGTGGCGAAGGCGAAAGAACTGCTGTAATACGTTTATGGCAGAAAAAACGGGTCGCTCTGGCGGCCCGTTTTTACAACTGAGTAAATTTATTTTTATTATCACAAGCATTTATTTGCGATCGCTATCACAATTATTGCATATTATTATTTGTTGCATTTGCAGTACGCATCACATATTTACTCTTGATTTTTATTTTAATTGTTTTATGTGTTTGTTTTTCAATGATATTATATTCATCGCATTTTAAATGCTCATTTTTTCTCCCTGATTGCTTTCATTTTGCCGCCAGCGTATTTTGTTTTTAACAACACGTTGTACCCTAAAAATAAAATAAGGATAGTTTATGCGGTTAATAGATTATTTCCCTGAAGCATCTATTACGATAAAACCAGCAGCAGTAAATTGGCAGGAGGCTGTTGATTTTTCTATGGCATCGCTTTTGGCCAATCGATATATAAATGAGAATTATATTCAGGCCATCAAAGATTCAACAGTCAGCAATGGCCCTTATTATATACTGGCTCCTGGTGTCGCAATGCCTCATGCGCGTCCGGAGTGTGGCGCGTTGAAAACCGGGATGTCATTAACCTTACTCAACCAGGACGTGAAGTTTACTGACGAGGATGAAGGTATAAAATTATTAATAGGTCTGTCAGCCGCAGATTCTGATTCACATATCGGCGCTATTCAGGCATTAAGTGAATTATTATGTGAAGAGGACTCACTGACAGCGTTATTCGTTGCTACATCAGAAAAAGAGTTGGCGGATATTATAGCTCGCGCATAATTACTTTCTCCTTTACAGGATATTATTATGGAACACAAGTCTGCTCGTGCAAAGGTCCAGGCTTTTGGGGGCTTTTTGACCGCGATGGTCATTCCCAATATTGGCGCTTTTATTGCCTGGGGTTTTATTACTGCATTATTTATTCCAACAGGGTGGATGCCGAATGAGCATTTCGCCAAAATTGTCGGCCCGATGATAACCTATTTACTGCCAGTAATGATAGGTTCTACCGGTGGGCATCTGGTTGGGGGAAAACGTGGCGCCGTAATGGGGGGGATTGGCACCATTGGCGTTATTATCGGCGCTGATATTCCTATGTTTCTTGGCTCAATGATCATGGGGCCTCTTGGCGGTCTCATCATTAAACATATTGATCGGCTGCTGGAGAAGCGGATTCCTGCCGGTTTTGAGATGGTGATTAATAACTTTTCGCTGGGCATCGCCGGGATGATCCTGTGTTTGCTGGGGTTCGAAGTGATTGGTCCGGCAGTACTTATTGCCAATAACTTTGTGAAAGAGTGTATTGAATCGTTAGTCCATGCAGGCTATCTGCCGTTATTGTCCTTAATTAATGAGCCGGCAAAAATTCTCTTTCTGAACAATGCCATCGATCAGGGGGTCTATTATCCGTTGGGAATGCAGCAGGCCTCGGAAACCGGAAAATCTATTTTCTTTATGGTGGCTTCAAATCCAGGTCCTGGTTTAGGTTTGTTACTTGCCTTTACGTTTTTCGGTAAAGGTATGGCAAAGAAATCTGCGCCTGGCGCCATGATTATCCATTTCCTCGGTGGGATTCATGAACTCTATTTTCCCTATGTGCTGATGAAGCCATTAACACTCATTGCCATGATTGCCGGCGGGATGAGCGGAACATGGGTGTTTAACCTGCTGGGGGGCGGTCTGGTTGCGGGGCCGAGTCCAGGTTCAATTTTCGCCTATCTGGCTTTGACGCCGAAAGGTTCTTTCCTTGCGACTATTGCTGGCGTAACGGCGGGAACGGCAGTGACCTTTATTATCACCGCTTTCATTTTGAAAATGGAAAAAAGTAACGAAGCCGACAGCGAAGATACTTTTAGCGATTCCGCTAAAGCGGTGAAAGCCATGAAGCAGGAAGGCAAATTTTCATATCGCGACGTGAAACGCATCGCCTTTGTCTGCGATGCCGGGATGGGCTCCAGCGCAATGGGCGCGACAACGTTCCGCCGACGTCTGGAAAAGGCGGGCCTGACTATCGACGTTAAACATTACGCTATCGAAAATGTACCGGATGATGCCGATATTATCGTTACCCACGCCAGTCTTGAAGGACGTGTTAAGCGAGTCAGCGATAAGCCCTTAATACTTATTAAGAATTATATTGGCGATCCGCGCCTTGATGATTTATTTAACCATTTGACATCGAATTAATATTTCAGGTTTCTGGAGTAAATATGAAAACGAAAGTAGCTGCTATATATGGCAAGCGGGATGTCCGTATCCGTGAGTTTGAATTACCTGATATTACTGAAAATGAACTGCTCGTCAGCGTAATTTCCGACAGCGTATGTCTCTCCACCTGGAAAGCCGCTTTATTAGGCAGTGAACATAAGCGAGTGCCAGATGACCTGGAAAATCATCCAGTCATTACTGGTCATGAATGTGCCGGAATTATCGTCGAAGTAGGAAAAAACCTGACTGATAAATATAAAAAAGGTCAGCGTTTTGTTTTACAACCGGCGATGGGCTTGCCGAGCGGTTATTCTGCCGGCTACAGCTACGAATATTTTGGCGGTAATGCCACGTACATGATAATCCCGGAAGTAGCGATTAATCTGGGCTGTGTTTTACCGTATCACGGTTCTTATTTTGCCGCAGCATCACTGGCGGAACCGATGTGCTGCATTATCGGCGCCTATAATGCGAATTATCATACAACGCCTTATGTTTATGAACATCGCATGGGAATCAAACCCGGCGGTAATATCGCACTCCTGGCCTGTGCCGGACCAATGGGCATTGGCGCGATTGACTATGCCGTTAACGGTGGGCTACAGCCGTCGCGAGTTGTGGTGGTTGATATCGATGAAGCCCGCCTGGCGCAGGCGAAAAAACTGCTGCCGGTCAAACAGGCCGCCGAGAAGGGCATTGAGCTTATCTATGTGAATACCGCGGACATGGCTGATCCTGCTGCGCAACTTCGGGCATTAACCGATGGCGCAGGCTTTGATGATGTCTTTGTTTATGCCGCCGTTCCGTCTGTCGTTGAGATGGCTGACGATCTTCTCGCAGAAGATGGTTGCCTGAACTTTTTCGCGGGTCCGACAGATAGCCACTTTAAAGTACCGTTTAATTTTTATAACGTACATTACAACAGTACCCATGTGGTGGGCACTTCCGGCGGCTCCACGGATGATATGAAAGAGGCGATAGCACTCAGCGCAACAGGACAGCTTCAGCCTTCATTCATGGTGACGCATATCGGTGGGCTGGATGCGGTGCCGGACACCGTACTCAACCTGCCGGATATTCCTGGCGGTAAAAAGCTAATCTATAACGGCGTCACCATGCCGCTGACGGCGATTACTGATTTTGCCGAAAAAGGGAAAACGGATCCGTTGTTCAGGGAGCTGGCGCGTCTGGTTGAAGAGACGCACGGTATCTGGAATGAAAAAGCGGAAAGATATCTATTGGCGCAATTTGGCGTCGATATCGGGGAGGCGGCGGTATGATGTCGCTGGCATGGCCGCTATTTCGCATTACGGAGCAGGCGGCGTTGGCGGCCTGGCCGCAAACCGGATGCGGTGATAAGAACAGAATTGATGGGCTGGCTGTCACCGCGATGCGGCAGGCATTGAATGATGTCGCTATCCGTGGGCGAATCGTCATCGGCGAGGGGGAAATCGATCATGCGCCCATGTTGTGGATTGGCGAAGAGGTTGGTAGCGGCGAGGGGCCGGCGGTGGATATCGCCGTCGATCCGATAGAAGGTACCCGGATGGTCGCTATGGGGCAAAGCAATGCGCTGGCCGTTATGGCGTTTGCACCCCGGGGCAGCTTATTACATGCGCCCGATATGTATATGAAAAAGCTGGTTGTTAGCCGTCTGGCGAAAGGGGCGATTAATCTGGCGCTACCACTAACGGACAATCTGCGGAATGTCGCAAAGGCGTTAAACAAGCCGCTGGAGCAGTTGCGTATGGTCACGCTGGATAAGCCGCGGTTGCAACCTGCAATTGCACAGGCGACGCAACTGGGGGTTAAAGTTTTCGCCCTCCCCGATGGTGATGTGGCGGCCAGTGTTCTGACCTGTTTGCAGGATAATCTTTATGATGTGATGTATACCATTGGCGGCGCGCCTGAAGGCGTAATTTCCGCCTGTGCGGTAAAAGCGCTGGGTGGGGATATGCAGGCGGAACTGCTCGATTTTTGTGAAGCGAAAGGCGATAGCGCCGATAACCGTCTGGTGGCGCAACAGGAGCGTCAACGCTGCGAAGCGATGGGCGTTACGGTTAACCGCGTCTACACCCTTGACGAACTGGCGGCCGGAAATGACATTCTCTTTAGCGCTACAGGCGTTACGGGCGGCGATCTGGTTAATGGCATCCAACAGGTGGCGAACGGTGTGCGCACGCAAACTTTACTGATCGGCAGCGCAGATCGAACGTGTAATATTATAGACTCTCTGCATTCACGGTGACTGATCGAGATACGAATGACGACGCTGACAGAAGATGATGTGCTTGAGCAACTGGATGCTCAAAATGACTTACTTTCGTTTATGACGACGGCACATAACATTTTGCTTCAGGGCATTAAGCGCTTTCTGCCGTCGCTGTTTGTCGATAACGATGAAGAGATTGTGGAATATGCAGTGAAGCCGTTACTTGCCCAAAGTGGGCCACTTGACGATATCGACGTGGCGTTACGTCTGATTTATGCCCTGGGAAAAATGGATAAATGGCTCTATGTTGATATCACCCATTTTTCTCAGTTTCATCAATACTTGCATGAACAGGACACGCTCCCTGGTTTTGCCGATGACATGACCTGGGATTTCATCAGTAACGTCAACTGTATTACCCGTAATGCACCTTTATACCGTACGCTCGAGTCGATGAAATTTGCCGACTTTACCGCGTGGTCTGAGGTGCGTTTTAGCGGTATGGTCAAAACGGCGATGGCGCTGGCGGTAACGACAATTTTAAAGGAATTAACGCCGTGAAAATCGGACTGACAGTTAATGGGCTACACGTTGAAGCGCATTATCATGATGATGAAATAGAGACGGTTCATAAGCCATTATTGCAACAACTGGCAAAAATACATGCCGCTAATCCTGAACACCGCACCATCATTTTTCTTAGCGCGCCGCCCGGAACAGGAAAATCCACTCTGACCACCTTCTGGGAATACCTTTCTCATCAGGATGCTGACCTGCCGGACATTCAAACGCTCCCAATGGACGGCTTTCATCACTATAACCGTTGGCTGGAGGCGCATAATCTCCGTGCTTATAAAGGCGCGCCGGAAACCTTTGACGTCGATAAGCTGGCGGCAAATCTACGTCAGGTGAGAGCCGGCAAGGCGACCTGGCCGCAGTATGACCGACAACGGCATGATCCGGTGGAACACGCTGTGGTGGTCACAGCGCCAATCGTGATTGTTGAAGGTAATTGGCTTCTGCGGGATGACGACAGATGGCGTGTGTTAGCGGAATTTTGCGATTTCTCATTATTTATTCACGCCCCGGCAGAAACCCTGCGCGCCCGGTTGATTGGACGTAAACTGGCGGGAGGGTTATCGCAGGCGGAAGCGGAAACCTTTTATGAACGTACCGATGGCCCGAATGTTCGCCGGGTGCTGGAAAGCAGCCTGCCTGCCAATCTCACGTTGGAAATGACGCCTGAGGGGGCGTATCGGATAGCCTGTCCTTGTTAGAGTGATGCGGGGTTAATGCGCCCTTATCCAGCCGTATCACCCGTGAAAAATGACGCCGGGTAAAATCGGCGTCATGGCTGATGGCGATGACGGTAGTGCCGCGTTCGCGACAGACGCCCAACCATTCCTCAAATATTGCCTGCCAGCGTGCGTCAAAATCCCGGCTGGGTTCATCCAGCAGTAATACCGATGGAGCCATTGCCGACAGGCTGGCAACGGCGACCATCCGGCGCTGGGCGGTGTGCAGATCTAACGGGTGCGCATTGGCCACCTCTTCTAAGTGACATAACCGCAATGCGGCAGCGGTCCGCTGCGCAATCTCATCAGGGGGAAGCTTCTGAAGCCGTAAGCCGAAGGCGATCTCCTGAGAGACGTCACTGTGAAAAATCTGGTTTTCTGCCTCCTGAAACAGCACGCCAATCTCCCTGGCGCGCTGGCGATTTTTGTATTGCGCAAGCGGGCTATCATTCAGCATCACCGTACCGGAGGAAGGGGGCAGCAGCCCGGCCATCACCCGAAGCAGCGTGGATTTTCCTGCGCCGTTATCGCCTGTCAGCGCCAGCCATTCACCAGCAGAAACCTTTAGCGAGATGGTGCGCAGACAGTCATCGGCAGCGCCTGGCCAACGAAACGAGACCCGGTCCAGCGTTAACATTGTGGGGTAAGTCCTTTTTCGTCGAGCTGCCAGCATTGCTGACAATAAGGAAGAAAAGAAGCTGGCTCACGCTCAAACAGGACAATGAGCGCGCTTTGTTCCTGCGCCCACTTTTGAAGACGGCTCAGCAGTAGATCGGTAGCGTGTGCGGTCAAGCGGCTAAAGGCTTCGTCGAGAATCAACAGTCTGGGCTTCATTGCGATAGCGCTGGCTATCACTACCCGTTGGGTTTCACCGCCGGACAGCGTTGCAGGATGACGATGACGTAATGCCTGACATTCGGTTAACGATAGTGCGTAATCAATTCGCTGCAGGATCTCCGCTTCATCAAGACAAAGGTTTTCTGGTCCAAAGGCCACCTCTTCTTCAACGCTGAAAGCGCAGCCTGAGAGTTGCAGATACGGTGATTGTTGAACGAGCTGGATAAAAGGGGACTGTTCGACCAGCGTTTGCTGACCGATGGGATATCCAAGCAGGGTACCTTTACCAGTGATGTCTCCTGGTAGAAAATCGGGATACCAGCCCGCCAGCAGCTGCGCCAGCGTACTTTTACCGCTCCCGTTAGTGCCGAAAATCGCCACTATACCTGGCTCATGGCAGGCAAAATCAATGCAGAGCGGCGGGCGGGTTGCATGGGTAGGGCGATAACAAAACTGTTCTAGCGTAACCATAGCCAGGCTCCTGTCTCGGCAACCATTAACGCAACCATGACGTAGCGGCTCAGGATCTGTACCCCACTGTCTTGCGGGGCCCACAGCGTAGTGCGTGTGCGGTGCAAACGAAAACCGCGCATATCCAGTGCCGCGCCGCGCACCGCTAAATCGTTGAGCGCGTTGTGGGTAAGGGGAACGATCAGCGCGGGCATGGCCCGAAGGCGCTGATACCAACCTTCGTCCAGGGGTACGCCGCGCGCCCTCTGCGCTTCATGAACGATCGCAAGTTGACGTTTTAACTGCTCCACAACCAACAGTGGACCGGCGAACAGGTAAGCGACGCCCGGCGGCAGTCGTGATGCAAATAAGGCGCGAATGAATTGCCGCACCGGTACGTACTGCATCCATAGCTGTGATGTTGACACAATCGCCAGAATACGTAGCCATAGCGTTATTGCTTGCGCCCAGCGCTGTGGATCGCCGGGCTGACCGCTTATCCATTCGCTCAGCCAGCCGCCGTGAACCAGCCACAGCCCTACGCCAAAGGAGAGCATCAACCCGGCGACATATTTTGCCCGGACGCGCGTTGCGCGCAGGCATAGCAGTGTCAGAAAAGCGGTCACGCTATAAATCGTCAGCACTACTCCTGCCGGAAGTAGCAGAGTGGTGCAAGCAGCGAGCGCCCATAGCGTCAGCGAGGTAAACGGGTGCATCTAGCGGACGGCGGACATAGCAGGAAAATGGCGGATGGTGCGCAGAGGCAACTGACGCAGCAGAATCCAGACAATGATCGCCGTCAGAATTTTATCCACCAGATTGGCGCCTATCACCGTAATTGCGACGGATTCCACCAGGTTTTGCCCCATCGAATGCATCCAGGCGACAAACAAATCAGCGCCGCTGCCAGTCACGCCGCCAAAAAGCGCGGTACGAAGCGGTACGGCGACCAGCGTCACCGCCAACGTAATGATGATGCCGCTGACGATCACTTTTGGCAGGCTACGAAACCAACCCGCGCGCGCCAGCCAACCGGCGACCAGACCGATGACCATAGCTACCGGAGCAAAGGCGGCAGCGATAGGGTCGGTCAGCAGCCCCCAGAGCAGGTTGGTTATTAAACCGGTTAACATTCCCACTACCGGACCCAGCAGCACCGCGCTGATAAGCGTACCGATGGAGTCAAGGAAAATGGGCAGTTTCAACAGGCTAATCAATTGTCCGCCAATCATATTTATAGCAATGGCGATGACGATCAGCACCAGCGACTGGCTGGAAAATTGGCGACGAGCCATAAATGGTAAACCTCTTAATAATGAACGTTTAGCGTGGGGAGATGGTCAGTTCGTCGTAACCGGAAACCGCACACGGTTGGCGACTGAAGGTAAGGGCCGTAAGCTCGCCGATAATCAGTTCCAGGGTTGTGCGCACGGTACAGCCGGACATCATATGGCCGCCGAGCATTGCGCCGCAGGGATCGGCAATCGACAAATGCAGATGTTCTCCACCGCTTTCAAGTGTGCCGTTAAGCGAGATCACTTCAAACGTGCCGGTAAGCAATGTGGTCGACTCTTGTCCGGCATAACGCAGCGCAACGTCGGTCAGACTGCCGGTACACCCCGCGACCCAGGCGGCATGTAATTGATTCTGTTGCACAAAGGTGTGTAATTGGGAAAACACTTCCTGACCGGGAAGCAGACGAAGCGCGTAAAAGCGCGCTGTAGAAGCGTGATGGTGAGCGTTTGTCATGGTTACAGGACTCCGAGACTCGGACGTGGCGCTGATAATATAGACGCTGGCGACGGCGCTTTCTGATATAAATCAGTATTTGTGACGCGGCGACGAAAAGATCTGACCGGGCGGATGGGGAATTCGCGGACAGGGAATAAATTGCGCCATAAATGGCAAGGAAATGTGATGCAGGTCAGATAACTGTCTTCTTTGACTGGACAAATATTCCTTTTATTCCGCGTTTCGCTTATGCTTGCTGAAGCGTTTCAGTTAATTAAATGTTCGACAATTAACCAATCAGTCGCAGTTTGCGACAGGTGAGGTTTTACTCGACGATAAGCTGCATTACTCTGTCAGCCTCATCTGAATCGGGATAGCCTTGCAGGAGACCTATGACCGTACGCATAGCGATTAATGGCTTTGGTCGCATCGGACGTAACGTGGTTCGTGCTTTGTATGAATCCGGACGTCGGGCGGAAATTACCGTGGTGGCCATCAACGAGCTGGCGGATGCCGCAGGCATGGCGCATTTGCTGAAATATGACACCAGCCACGGGCGTTTTGCATGGGAGGTTCGTCATGAGCGCGAGCAACTCTTTGTCGGCGACGATGTTATCCGTATTCTGCATGAGCGAACGTTGACGGATCTGCCGTGGCGTGAACTGGGCGTTGATGTTGTGCTGGATTGTACGGGAGTATATGGCAACCGGGAGCATGGCGAGGCGCATATTGCCGCTGGCGCAAAGAAAGTCCTTTTTTCTCATCCGGGTAGTAACAATCTTGACGCCACCGTCGTTTTTGGCGTGAACCAACACCAACTGCACGCGGAACATCGTATTGTCTCAAACGCTTCCTGTACCACGAATTGCATAATTCCCGTCATTAAATTGTTGGATGATGCTTACGGCATTGAGTCCGGTACAGTAACGACGATCCACTCCGCGATGAACGATCAGCAGGTGATCGACGCCTATCACTCCGATCTGCGGCGTACGCGTGCGGCCAGCCAGTCGATTATTCCGGTGGATACGAAACTGGCGGCGGGCATCACACGTATATTCCCGCAGTTTAACGATCGTTTCGAAGCGATTGCTGTACGCGTTCCCACCATCAATGTGACGGCAATCGATTTAAGCGTGACGGTGAAGAAACCGGTAAAAGCCTGTGAAGTCAACCTGTTGCTGCAAAAAGCAGCACAAGGTGCATTTCATGGTATAGTTGACTATACGGAATCACCGTTGGTCTCGATAGATTTTAACCACGACCCGCACAGTGCCATTGTTGATGGTACGCAAACCCGGGTCAGTGGCGCCCACCTGATCAAGACGCTGGTCTGGTGCGATAATGAATGGGGCTTTGCTAACCGTATGCTCGACACCACGTTAGCAATGGCCGCAGTGGGTTTCAGGCTCGACGCGTAAGCGCCGACAAAACTTTAAGAATCATTGAGAGGATTCACCATGTCTGTAATTAAGATGACCGATCTGGATCTGGCCGGGAAACGCGTTTTTATCCGTGCGGATCTGAACGTACCTGTTAAAGAAGGGAAAGTGACCAGCGACGCGCGTATCCGCGCTTCTCTGCCGACCATCGAACTGGCTCTGAAACAGGGCGCGAAAGTGATGGTAACTTCCCACCTGGGTCGTCCTACCGAAGGCGAGTACAACGAAGAATTCTCTCTGCTGCCGGTTGTTAACTACCTGAAAGATAAACTGTCTGCTCCGGTCCGTCTGGTTAAAGATTACCTGGACGGCGTGGAAGTGGCTGACGGTGAGTTGGTCGTTCTGGAAAACGTTCGCTTCAACAAAGGCGAGAAAAAAGACGACGAAGCGCTGTCTAAAAAATACGCTGCTCTGTGCGACGTATTCGTAATGGATGCATTCGGTACTGCGCACCGCGCGCAGGCTTCTACCCACGGTATTGGTAAATTCGCTGACGTCGCATGTGCAGGCCCGCTGCTGGCAGCAGAACTGGACGCGCTGGGTAAAGCGCTGAAAGAACCGGCTCGCCCGATGGTAGCTATTGTCGGTGGTTCTAAAGTGTCTACCAAGCTGACCGTGCTGGACTCCCTGTCTAAAATCGCTGACCAGTTGATCGTCGGTGGTGGTATCGCCAACACCTTCGTTGCCGCTCAGGGCCACAGCGTCGGTAAATCCCTGTATGAAGCAGATCTGGTTGACGAGGCAAAACGTCTGCTGACGACTTGCGATATCCCGGTTCCGACCGACGTTCGCGTAGCGACCGAGTTCTCTGAAACCGCAACAGCAACGCTGAAATCCGTTAATGATGTGAAAGAAGATGAGCAGATCCTGGACATCGGTGACGCTTCCGCTCAGCAGCTGGCAGAAATCCTCAAGAATGCCAAAACCATTCTGTGGAACGGTCCGGTGGGTGTGTTCGAATTCCCGAACTTCCGTAAAGGGACTGAAATCGTTGCCAATGCTATCGCAGACAGCGAAGCATTCTCCATCGCTGGCGGTGGTGACACCCTGGCAGCAATTGACCTGTTCGGTATTGCTGACAAAATCTCCTACATCTCCACTGGCGGCGGCGCATTCCTCGAATTCGTGGAAGGCAAAGTGCTGCCAGCGGTAGCGATGCTCGAAGAGCGCGCTAAGAAGTAATCGTTACGGGCAGGGATTCCTGCCCGTTGATTTATCGCCGTTCTGACATTCAGGGCGGCTCGTGTTTTTTCCAAAGCCCGACGATACAGGACAACGAAACATGTCTAAAATTTTTGATTTCGTAAAACCAGGCGTAATCACTGGTGATGACGTACAGAAAGTGTTCCAGGTAGCAAAAGAAAACAACTTCGCTCTGCCAGCCGTTAACTGCGTAGGCACCGATTCCATCAACGCTGTTCTGGAAACCGCTGCAAAAGTTAAAGCGCCGGTCATCGTACAGTTCTCCAACGGTGGTGCTTCCTTCATCGCGGGTAAAGGTGTGAAATCCGACGTGCCTCAGGGCGCGGCAATTCTGGGCGCAATCTCTGGCGCACATCACGTTCATCAGATGGCTGAACACTACGGTGTTCCGGTTATCCTGCATACTGACCACTGCGCGAAAAAACTGCTGCCGTGGATCGACGGTCTGCTGGACGCGGGTGAAAAACACTTTGCTGCTACCGGTAAACCGCTGTTCTCTTCTCACATGATTGACCTGTCTGAAGAGTCTCTGCACGAAAACATCGAAATCTGCTCCAAATACCTGGCGCGCATGTCCAAAATCGACATGACTCTGGAAATCGAACTGGGTTGTACTGGTGGTGAAGAAGACGGCGTGGACAACAGCCACATGGACGCTTCCGCACTGTACACTCAGCCGGAAGACGTTGATTATGCGTACACCGAGCTGAGCAAAATCAGCCCGCGTTTCACCATCGCGGCGTCTTTCGGTAACGTACACGGTGTTTACAAACCGGGTAACGTTGTGCTGACGCCGACCATTCTGCGTGATTCTCAGGAATATGTGTCTAAGAAACACAACCTGCCGCACAACAGCCTGAACTTCGTCTTCCATGGCGGTTCCGGTTCTACCGCTCAGGAAATCAAAGACTCCGTAAGCTACGGCGTAGTGAAAATGAACATTGATACCGATACCCAGTGGGCAACCTGGGAAGGTGTTCTGAACTACTACAAAGAAAACGAAGCGTATCTGCAAGGTCAACTGGGCAACCCGAAAGGCGAAGATCAGCCGAACAAAAAATACTATGACCCGCGCGTATGGCTGCGTGCTGGCCAGACTTCCATGATCGCTCGTCTGGAAAAAGCATTTAAAGAACTGAACGCGATTGACGTTCTGTAACGTAGTCTGTTGATTAAAATGGCTTCCCGCGGGAAGCCATTTTTTTTGCCTGATGGGGCTTCGCTTATCAGGCCTATAAACGGTGCGGGCCGGAAAAGGCAAAGTCGCCGTTTTGCAAAAAATTACCGGGTCACGCAGGTGCCTTTCTCGCCCGCCAGGATCTGCGGAGCGTCTTTTAACGCGCCAATAAATGCCATATTCCCGGTCTGTTTGACAAACTCAATGACGGCACTCGCTTTTGGCCCCATAGCACCGTCCGGTGCGGCGAAGGGCGCCAGTTCTTCTGTTGTGACGTGATGCAGCGCGCGCGCCTGCGGAGTTCCCCAGTTTTCGTACACGGCATCGGCGTCGGTCAGGATCAGCAGGTGATCGGCATTAATGGCGTTCGCCAGTACTGCCGCCGTGAGATCTTTATCGATCACGGCTTCGGTTCCCTGATATCCGTCGTCCTGTGCCACGACCGGAACGCCGCCACCGCCACAGCAGATCACCATATGTCCGGCCGCCATCAGCGTCTGAATCGCGTCGCTGTCGATAATGTTTTGCGGCATCGGGGAGGGGACGACCCGGCGAATGTACGGCCCATCAGCCTTCATCGTCCAGCCGTAGCGCGCCTCCAGTTCAGCTTGCTGCTCCGGTTGATACACCGGACCGATGTATTTACCCGGCGCAGCAAAGGCTTCATCCCGCGGATCGACTTCAACACGTGTCATCAGCGTCGTCACGGGGACGCCGCCACCGCTTTGCGTCAACGCCTGCGCTATGGCGACGCCAATCATCCCCTGGCTTTCGGCGACCAGAATATCCAGCGGCCAGGCCGGAGATTCAGTGTACGCTGCATTCTGCAAGGCCAGCAGCCCCACCTGCGGGCCATTACCGTGAACAATCACTAGCTGGTAATCGCGGGCCAGCGTTGTCACCATTTGAGCAAAAAGCTGAATGCTGCGCTGTTGGTTTTCTGCGCTCAGAATTTCTCCACGCTGTAATAATGCATTGCCGCCCAGGGCAATAACCAGTTTCTTTTTCATTATGACCTCAATAAGCAAAATATCTCGCGGTCAAAATAACGTGAAATGGCTTTTATAATGTGACAAACCCGACAGTGCCTGTATCCGCAAAAATATCTGACTAATACAAACCGCTTTTATATAAATTACTTTGAAAATGATTATTAGAGTTTTTTTAACAATGTGAGCATCAATTCCCAGGAATTTATAACAATGGGTTTTGTGTGACTTTGTTCAAAAGAAAAGATGTTTTAGCCCGATATGGTAGGCGCAGTTTAAACCTCTTTCCTCATCGACTGGGGAAATTAATGCCCGGAGACAGCTTATGTCTGAATCATGTGAAGTGACTGAGGTCACAAAGAAAAAAGGAATACCGGCCTGGTGGGTCACCGTTTTCCTGTTCTGGCTGGGATGGATTTTCATGTACGCCGACCGGACAATATTGAACCCGGTGATGGGTGAACTGGAAAAAGAATTCGGCTTAAGTGGAACGCAATTAGGTATTCTTAATTCTGTATTCTATTTTTCTTACGCCTTATTACAGGTCCCGGCAGGAATTCTCGGCGATAAAATTGGTAAGAAAAAAGTGCTGGTGCCAGGTTTTATTCTGTTTGGCCTCTTCACCGCCGTAACGGGGTGGGCAAAAAGCTGGTATATGCTGCTGTTTGCTCGCGTCGTAACGGGGGCCGGAGAAGGGACCTACTATGGCCCGCAGTACGGCTTATCTTCAGAACAAATCCCTAAGAAATACCGCTCGCTGGGCAGCGCAATTATTAACAGCGGCATGGCCTTTGGTATCGCCTTAGGTCTGATGACCTCCAGCTGGTTGGTTTACGATCAGGGCCATTCATGGCGTATGCCGTTCTACGCAATGGCTATTCCGTCAGTCCTGGTGGGGGTGGCTATCTGGCTGTTAGTTAAAGAGAAAAAGCGTAACGCTGATGTTGCTGGCCAGCAGGTGAAAAAAGGGAAATTTAGCGATCTGCTGAAAAACCGTAATCTGATCCTGACTTATGTAATGGTGTTTTGTAGCCTGTTTGGTTTCTTCGTTATCCTTACCTGGCTTCCGTATTATCTGCAAAGTGAACGTGGTATTGCCGGAGGCGAAACTGGGTTTATTTCTTCACTGGTGGCATGGATTTCTATTCCTGGCGCGCTGTTGTTCTCCAGCTTGTCTGACAAATTAGGTAAGCGCAAGCCGCTCATTTTGTTCCTGGTTCCGGTTGCGATTATCAGCATGCTGTCAATTATTTGGATGCCAAATATGACCGGCGTAATTATCGCCCTGTGCGTTTACGGCCTCGTCGGAAAACTGGCATTGGATCCGGTACTGGTGGCGCTGGTGGCGGATAGTGTCGATGAAAATAATTATAGCACCGCGTTTGGCTTATTTAATTTTATCGGCATGAGCTCATCTATTCTGGCACCCATTATTGCTGGTGCGGCGCGCGATATAACCGGTAGCCTGGCATCCAGTTTTTATGTCTCCGCGATTTTGCTGGGTATTGGCCTGGTAGCCATGCTGTTTTTGAAAGAAAAACGTACATAAGAGGTAGCGGTAATGATTTACGCCTTTATTAAAAAGGGAAGTTTTCAGGACTCCGTCAGCCTGATGATTATTTCCCGCAAATTAAGTGAACGCCCGGAAGTCGACCAGGTTTCTGTCATGATGGGAACGCCGGCGAATAAAGCGATGCTGGATTCCACGGGTTTCTGGCATGACGATTTTGCTGAAGCCACCCCGAACGACATTTGTGTGGCGGTGAGAACGCACGAGGAACAACCAGAGATCCTCGAATTAATCCGCGAACAGTTGGAAAAAGAGCTGAGCGCCATCGCCAATGCTTCGGGGAGTTCGCAACGGTTGCTGAAGGCTCGCCGCTGGGAGAGCGCCTGCCAGAAATTACCGCAGGCCAATCTGTTGCTGATTTCCGTCGCCGGAGAATACGCGGCCTCAGTGGCCAAAGAAGGGCTACTGGCTGGCAAAAACGTGATGATGTTTTCTGACAACGTGCCGCTGGAAAAGGAAGTTGAACTGAAAACGCTGGCGCGTGAGCGTGGGCTGATTGTGATGGGGCCGGACTGTGGTACGGCGATGATTGCCGGCAGTCCGCTGGCGTTCGCTAACGTGTTACCGGACGGTGGGATTGGCGTCATTGGCGCCTCCGGCACCGGTATTCAGGAGGTCACCTCACAAATTGCACTGCATCAGCAGGGCATCAGCCATGCCATTGGCTTAGGGGGACGCGACCTGAGCGCAGAGGTCGGCGGAATGAGCGCATTAACCGCACTGGAGATGCTGGCCGCAGACGACACCACGCGAGTGATTGCCTTTGTTTCCAAACCACCATCGCCGCAGGTCAGAACCCGCATTATTGAAGCAATGCAGAAAGTGGGGAAACCGGTAGTCGCGCTCTTTTTGGGCAGCAAGCCAGAACAGCGCCGCGAGGGGAATGTCTGGCTGGCGAATTCACTGTCTGATGCCGCACAGCTGGCGGTTCTGTTGATGCGCGTGGCGCAGCAGCGAGAAATTCAGCCAGAGGTTGCCGGTAAAGGCATCTATGGCTTGTATGCCGGCGGTACTCTCGCCGCAGAAGCCGCAATGCTGCTCTCTGCCGGGCTTGGCGTTCCGGTCAGTGAAAGCCATACCGATGGCGTCATGCTTGAAACCGGGGGGCATCGCATTGTCGATCTTGGCGACGATAGCTACACCCTGGGCAGGCCGCACCCGATGATCGACCCGACCACCCGCAGTATTGAAATTGAAAAACTGGCCGCGATGCCGGATGTCGGCGTGCTGTTACTGGATGTTGTGCTGGGCTATGGCGCCTGCGCCAACCCGGCGGGAGCCGTGGTTGATGCCATTGAGCGGGTTCATGCCAAACGCGCCGCGCCACTGGTGACTATCGCCACCCTGACTGGCACTGACGCTGACCCACAGGGACGCAGCGGACAGATCGATATTCTGCGCGCGGCAGGCATCGCGGTGGTGGAAACCCTGGAAGAAGCCGTGCTGCTCGCCATCAGTCTGACTCGTCATCATGACGTCAGCGCAGCGGCTGCGCACAGCGCCCTGCTGGACGGCCTCCAGGTGATTAATGCCGGACTGCGCAGCTTTGCGCTGGATCTGCAAAGCAGCGGCACGCCGGTTGTGCATTATCAGTGGGCCCCCATTGCGGGTGGTAACGCCCGTCTCGCCAGTTTACTCAAGCAGTTACATTAATTTCAGAGGTACCGATATGTATTCATCAATAGCACAGGCCAATGACGCCATTATTGAACGTATTAAAGCCGCACGCCCGCACTGGGTTGCTGTTCGTCCGGCAAAAGAAGCGGTAGCGGAATTATCTTCTGGACGTAAATTACTCCATGCTGGTCCGCCGATTGCGTGGGGAGAGATGACTGGCCCGATGCGCGGAGCTTGTATTGGCGCATCGTTGTTTGAAGGCTGGGCGGCGAGCGAAGAAGAGGCCGTACGTCTGCTGGAGTTGGGTGAAGTGGAATTTATTCCTTGTCATCATGTGGGCGCCGTTGGGCCGATGGGGGGAATCACTTCCGCTAACATGCCGGTGTTAGTCGTGCGTGATATGGTGCATGGCAACCAATCCTGTTGCAACCTGAACGAAGGGATCGGTAAAGTGATGCGTTTTGGCGCTTACGGCGACGATGTGCAGACGCGTCTGCGCTGGATGCGCGATACCCTGGCACCAGTACTGCAGGAAGCCTTATCCCGTATGGAGAACGGCGTTGATTTGACGGCGATGATGGCTCAGGCTATCACTATGGGTGATGAGTTCCATCAGCGTAACATCGCCGCCTCTTCACTGTTGCTGCGTACTTTGTCTCCGGTGATTGCGGGGCTGGATCGTCCGAAAGCGGAAATCATTGAAGTTCTGCAATTTCTCAGCATCACCGATCAGTTCTTCCTCAACCTGGCGATGGCCTACAGTAAAGCGGTCATGGATGCGGCGGCAGTGATTAAAGCGGGCTCGGTGGTCACGGCGATGACGCGCAATGGTCGTGAATTCGGTATTCGCGTCAGCGGTACCGGGGATCGTTGGTTCACCGCACCGGTAAATACGCCGCAGGGCTTGTTCTTCACCGGCTACAGCCAGGCCGACGCGAACCCAGATATCGGCGATAGCGCGATTACCGAAACGCTAGGCATTGGCGGTGCTGCGATGATTGCCGCACCGGGGGTAACCCGTTTTGTCGGCGCAGGCGGAATGGGCGCGGCACTGGAAACCTCCGAAGAAATGGCGGAAATTTACCTTGCCAACAATCCGCTGTTCCAGATCCCGTCATGGGATTTCAAAGGGGCATGTCTGGGACTGGATATTCGTCGTGTAGTTGAAACCGGGATCACTCCGCTCATCAATACCGGTATCGCTCACCGCGAAGCGGGGATTGGTCAGGTAGGAGCAGGTACTGTTCGCGCGCCGCTGCTGTGCTTTGAAAAAGCGCTGGAAGCGCTGGCGGAAGAGCATCACATCACCGCGTAATAAGAGGCCGGATGGCGACGCCATGCGTTTTATCCGGCCTACAGGCCATGGACGGGCATCGGTTGTAGGTCGGATAAGGCAGCCACTCCTCGCAGACATTGCCCGGTGGCGCTTATCGGGCCTACGTGAGGCATATCGGAGCATATCCATGATCACTATCAATGCGCTGGCCTGTGCCGGGCTTGATCGACTCCCGGACGGTGAATGGTTATTGCACAGCCGATTCTCGCAGGCGATAAACTTCGCCCACGCGAGTGGCGAACTGCTGACGTTGTATCGCTATGGCAAAGGCATGGGGCCAACGGGCATTTTATTGAGCCATGCGCAATTTTCCTGCCTGACGATGACGGCGCAACTGCATAAAAACGGCAATATCCTGAACGGGCCGGGCCTCAGCGTTCATTCTCGTCGTTCGCTCAGGCTGCAACTGACGCCTGGCGCAGTTCTTCCTGTCGATCTCTCTTCTTGTTTACACCAAAGCGGCTTATGCGGAAGACTCAATCAACCGCTTGATGCCATGCCATTGTACCCGGAAATTATGGCCGGGCTTGAGCGCTGGCAGCACGGGAGCGACCCTGACTGGTGCTGGCTCATCGGACGTGGGCCGGGGCTGACCCCCAGCGGTGACGATATGCTGACGGGGATGCTGGCGGTACTTTGCGCTGCGCGTAAACCGCTCCACCTTTTTTTACCCCCAGCGGATAAACTGGCATTATTCACAACGGCGGTAAGCTGTAGCTATCTGAATAGCGCCAGGCTGGGCGAGTTCTCGACGCCTGTTCTGAGCGTGATTCGTGGTTTACAAACCGGACGTGACGCTAACCGTGCGCTTCACCACCTTCTCGCGGTAGGACACACCTCCGGCGCTGATACCATACTGGGGATAGCCTTAGCGCAACGCTGGCTTCACAGAGCTGACTCAAGGGGACTGAATGCTCGATCAGGAAACAATACGCACGTTTATTCGGGTGGCTGAGACGGAAAGCTTTTCCCGTGCCGCCAGCTCGCTACATAAAACACCCGCAGCGATCAGCTACCGGATAAAAACGCTGGAAGAACAGATAGGGACGCAGCTTTTTTTGCGTACCACCCGTTCCGTCAGCCTGACGCTGGCGGGTCAGCACCTGCTCGAACATTGCCGACAGTGGCTCAACTGGCTGGACGCCATGCCAGATGAGCTTCAGCAGATCAACGCTGGCGTTGAACGTCAGGTGAATATCGTCATCAACAATTTGCTGTATCAACCGCAAACGACCGCGGATTTACTGACGTGGCTGCACCAACAGTTTCCTTTTACCCGCTTCCAGATTTCCCGCCAGGTATATATGGGCGTCTGGGACTCACTATTATATGACGACTTTCAGCTGGCGATTGGCGTCACCGGATCGGAGTCATTGTCGAACACTATTTCTCTGCTGCCGCTGGGGGATATCAGTTGGCAGTTCGTGGTTGCACAGAGCCACCCTTTAGCCAGCCATCCGGCGGAAGTGTTATCTGATGATATGCTGCGACGCTATCCGGCCATCAACATTGAGGATACCTCACGGACCCTTACCCGCCGTGTAGCGTGGCTGCTGAGCGGGCAGAAGGAGATAAAAGTTCCGGATCTCAGTACTAAGCTAGCCTGCCACTTAAGCGGCCTGGGCGTTGGTTTTCTGCCGGAGCGCATGTGCCGTCCTTACGTCGAGTCTGGCGCGCTCATCGCCCGTTCGGTGGCGAACTTTCGTCAGCCATCACCACTATCCATTGCCTGGAAGAATGCCGGAAGCGGGAAAGTGGTCAGTGAAATTGCTGAAATTTTCAGGCAGAAGCACCCCCTTGTCGGCGGATTTTTGCGGATGGTCGATCGTCCTGCTGAGCGGTAAAAGTCACCCTGTACATTATTGGTCCGTCATGAAAATGGCATATTCTTCTGTTTTTGTTTACCTTTAACATGTTGTTTTCGTGAGAATGATCTCATTTGCTTATTTTGCTATGACCAAGGAAAATTGAATGGAAGATTTGAATGTTGTCGACAGCATAAATGGTGCGGGCACCTGGCTGGTGCGCAACCAGGCATTACTGCTTAGCTATGCCGTAAATATTGTTGCGGCTATCGCTATTATCATCATCGGGTTGATTGTGGCGCGCATGATCGCCAACACGGTAAATCGACTGATGCGCGCGCGTCATATTGATGCGACAGTAGCAGACTTCCTTTCTGCGCTGGTGCGTTATGGGGTTATTGCGTTTACGCTAATTGCGGCTCTGGGGCGAGTGGGGGTCCAAACCGCCTCAGTTATCGCCGTACTGGGTGCCGCCGGTTTAGCCGTCGGTCTGGCATTACAGGGATCGCTTTCTAACCTTGCGGCTGGGGTATTGCTGGTTATGTTCCGCCCGTTCCGTGCTGGTGAGTACGTCGACCTGGGCGGTGTTGCTGGTACGGTATTGAACGTACAAATCTTCTCCACGACAATGCGCGCGGTTGACGGCAAAATCATCGTCATTCCGAACGGTAAAATTATTGCGGGCAATATCATCAATTATTCTCGCGAGCCGGTTCGCCGTAACGAATTTATTATTGGCGTGGCCTACGATTCGGATATCGATCAGGTAAAACAGCTGCTAACGACGATTATCGAGTCCGACGATCGTATTTTAAAAGATCGCGAAATGACGGTGCGTTTGAATGAACTGGGAGCGTCATCCATTAATTTTGTGGTACGTGTCTGGAGTAAAAGCGGCGATTTGCAAAACGTCTACTGGGACGTGCTGGAACGTATTAAGCGTGAATTCGACGCTGCCGGTATTAGCTTCCCGTACCCGCAAATGGACGTCAATTTTAAACGCGTGAAAGATAACGCCACAGAATAACGTTTCCAGCGATCCCTGCTGGCGCTGCGCTTATCCGTCTGTAACATGCTCGTGTGCAGATCGGATAAGCGTTAGTTGCCATGAGATATATCCCCTTTCATTAGAGTTTCTTATTAGCGATTAATATTATCAATTTCCGCTAATAATGCTCCCGCGTTATAGTCTGTTTTTAAGAAAATCAGTTCAGGGTAGTTAACGTGATATCTTATTATTTTCAAGGGCTTGCTCTTGGTGCCGCCATGATCCTTCCGCTGGGTCCGCAGAATGCGTTTGTGATGAATCAGGGAATTCGTCGTCAGTATCACCTCATGATAGCGCTGCTCTGCGCGTTGAGTGATTTAGTTCTGATTAGCGCCGGTATTTTTGGCGGTAGCGCGTTGCTGATGCAGTCGCCGTGGCTGCTGGCGCTGGTTACCTGGGGCGGCGTGGCATTTTTATTATGGTACGGTTTTGGCGCGTTGAAAACATCGATGAGCAGTAACCTGGAACTCGCCAGCGCCGAGGTCATGAAACAGGGGCGCTGGAAAATTATTGCCACTATGTTGGCGGTAACGTGGCTGAATCCGCATGTTTATCTGGATACATTTGTTGTGCTGGGCAGCCTCGGTGGGCAGTTGGATATGGAGCCGAAGCGATGGTTCGCGCTCGGTACGATTAGCGCATCGTTCCTGTGGTTTTTTAGTCTGGCGCTGCTGGCGGCCTGGCTTGCACCCCGGCTGCGTACGGCTAAAGCACAGCGTATTATCAATATTCTGGTTGGGGGCGTGATGTGGTTTATCGCGTTCCATCTGGCGAGAGAAGGCGTCGCGCACATTCACGCACTTTTCAACTAAGCGTTGTCTGATGGACAACAGGCTGTTATCCGCTAAGCTTGCCTGCATGAGCCCTGTCTCTCAGGGCGATGATAGCAACATGGAGGAAAAACGGTGAAGCTCAAAGTGATAGCCCTGGCTGCATTAGTCGGTTTAAGTGCAATGTCGGCGCAGGCAAGCGAATTGCCGGAAGGCCCGCACATCGTTACTTCTGGTACAGCAAGCGTTGATGCTGTGCCCGATATCGCCACATTAGCGATTGAAGTGAATGTCGCAGCAAAGGATGCCGCGACGGCGAAGAAGCAGGCCGATGAGCGCATGGCGCAATATCTTTCCTTCCTGCAGCAAAATCAGATAGCGAAGAAAGACATTAGCGCGGCGAATCTGCGCACGCAGCCGGACTATGATTACCAGAATGGTAAAAGCATTCTGAAAGGCTACCGCGCGGTACGAACCGTGGAGGTAACACTGCGTCAGTTAGATAAGCTCAACGCTTTACTGGATGGCGCGTTAAAAGCCGGACTGAACGAGATCCGTTCTGTCTCGCTGGGCGTAGCGCAACCAGACGCTTATAAAGATAAGGCGCGCAAAGCCGCCATTGATGACGCCATACATCAGGCCCAGGCGCTGGCGGCTGGTTTTAACAGCAAACTGGGACCGGTTTACAGCGTTCGTTACCATGTCTCTAATTATCAGCCGAGTCCGGTAGTTCGAATGATGAAAGCCGCAGATGCGGCGCCAGTTTCCGCGCAGGAGACTTACGAGCAACCGACTATTCAGTTCGACGATCAGGTGGATGTGGTATTCCAGCTTGAGCCTACGCCAGAGCCGCCTGCAGCGGCGCCTGATGCGCAGTAATCTGACTTAGCGGCCCGGGGTTCCGGGCCGCGCTTTTCCCTTGTCATCACTATTTTTCTGTGAGCAACTGTAAAACTGCGAACTGACATCCAGTCTTTTTTTTCCGCCGAATGAGGATAGACCATAGTGATTTTCTGAGGTGACTATGGATATTTTTATTTCTAAAAAAATGCGAAATTTCATCCTGTTGGCGCAGACCAATAATATTGCCAGGGCGGCGGAGAAAATCCACATGACGGCTTCGCCTTTTGGGAAAAGCATCGCTGCGCTGGAGGATCAAATTGGTTATACGCTATTTACCCGTAAAGATAACAGTATCAGTCTGAATAAAGCGGGGCAGGAACTTTATCAAAAACTCTTTCCCATCTATCAACGTTTATCGGCTATCGATAATGAGATTCATCGCTCCGCACGTCGTTCACGCAACATTGTGATAGGTATTGATAATACGTATCCAACCATTATTTTCGATCAGTTGATTAGTCTCGGCGACAAATATGACGGCGTGACGGCTCAGGCCGTCGAATTCAGCGAAAATGGTGTGATTGATAACCTGTTCGACAGGCAGCTCGATTTTATTATTTCGCCACAGCATGTATCGGCGCGTGTGCAGGATCTGGAAAACTTGACGATTAGCGAACTGCCGCCGTTACGCCTTGGCTTTCTGGTTTCCCGGCGGTATGAAGAAAAGCAGCCGCAGGATTTACTGCGTGAACTGCCCTGGCTGCAAATGCGTTTCCAGAACCGGGCCAATTTCGAGGCGATGCTGGATGCCTACATGCGGCCCTGCGGGATCAATCCTACGGTAATTTACCGTCCGTACAGCTTTATGGCCAAGATAAGCGCGGTGGAACGCGGCCAATTCCTGACGGTAGTGCCGCATTTCGCCTGGCGGCTGGTGAATCCGGCAAAACTGAAATATTTTGATGCGCCGTACAGCCCAATGTACATGCAGGAGTATCTTTATTCTTTGAAAAATCATCAATATACCGCCACGATGCTCCGACATATCGCCGAAGATCGCGACGGAGACGATCTAGCCGAGCATTGATCCTGTTTCCAGCAGGTTACGATGAAGATCAAAAGCGTGGTTAAGGTCGTGATGAATATGACCGCCGGGCGCGTTTTCCAGATAACGGTGCAAATAATCGCGGTAAAGCGGATGTGCGCAGCGATCAATAATGGTATGCGCGCGTTGCAGGGGAGAGAGCCCGCGCAGATCGGCAATCCCCTGTTCGGTAATGATCACTTTAACGCTGTGCTCGCTGTGATCCACATGGCTGCACATTGGCACGATGGTGGAAATTTTTCCGCCTTTCGCAACGGACGGGGCCATAAAGATTGAGAGATAAGCGTTACGCTCAAAATCACCGCTGCCGCCGATACCGTTCATCAAATTCACGCCGGCCACATGCGTGGAATTGGCATGACCATAGATATCAAATTCCAGACCGACATTCAGCGCAATGACCCCAAGCCGCCGGATAATTTCCGGATTATTGGAAATCTCCTGCGGGCGCAGCACAATACGACTGGCGAAGAAATCCATATTATCGTAAATCTTTTGCAGCGAGTCGGCGGAAACCGTCAGGCTGGAGGCGCTGGCGCCTGTGATTTTGCCTGTCTCCAGCAGATGAACCACAGACTCCTGCAATACTTCGGAATACATCATAAACGATGGAATATCCGGATTCTCGCCAAGCCGCGCCATTACCGCATTATTGATATTGCCCACGCCGCTTTGCAGCGGTAAAAATTCTGCCGGAATGCGCCCTTGCGCCATCTCACCCAACAGAAATGTCACCACATTATCGGCGATCTGCTGGCAGATAGGGTTGGCCTTATCCAGCATATTGCCAGCATCGGGGAGATCGGTGTCTACCACTGCGACAATTTTTTGCGGATCGATTTGCACATACTGGTTACCAACGCGATCCATCGCATGAAAAATCGCGACGCTATTACGTCGCGGCGGCGCGCCGGGAATGACGATATCGGCCAGCTCGGCGACGCGTGGATTATGATAGTGATTCAGTTCGATAATCACTTTTTTGGCCCGCAGTAGCCAGGTCGGCGCATTGCCGATACCGCTGGATAACCAGATGCGTCCATCATGGGTTATCGCAGTGGCTTCAATAACGGCCACATCGATCTCGCCAAAAAAACCGTAGTTAACCATCTGCGCGACTTCGCTCAGATGCAGATCGACAAATTTAACCTGCCCCTGATTAATTTTTTGGCGCAGGCCGGATGATGTCTGATAGGGGGCGCGCCAGGAGACCGCGTCGGCCTCCGACAAGGCATCGTCGGCAGCGGCGCTGATAGACGCGCCTGTTAAGAGCCGAATTTGAAAAGGCTGCTGCATCTGGTGCAGAATATTGGCGCGTCTGGCGATAGCGGCAGGCAGCGCTTTAGGCGAACCGGCGGGGGTAAAACCGCTGAACGCAACCATATCGTTATGCTGGATAATATCCGCCGCGTCATCGGCGCTCATTATTGGCCAGGAAACTTTCATCGCTCGCACCTCACCCTCAATGCCCCACGAAGTGAGGCTTACGTTTTTCCAGAAAAGCGCTCATACCTTCCTGATAATCCTCGCTGTCATAAACGGCGCGCCGCATTCCCTGAATACGCTCAAACTCGTCGGAATTCATGGTGTGCGCTTCACCCAGCACTCGCAGTTCTTCTTTGATCACGGCAATGGCCAACGGCGCTTTTTCTGAAATATGGTGCGCCATCTGTAGCGTGAAATCCTCCAGTTCGTCGGCCTCAACCACATGGTTAAGAATGCCGACTGCCAGTGCGCGCTGGGCAGTGATCGGCGAGGCGGTAAAAATCAGTTCTTTAACGATATGGAACCCCGCATCGCGGGTCAGGTTATGAATGCCGACCAGGTTGTATGGCACGCCGAGATTGACCGGCGTCATGGAGAAGGTTGAGGTGCTGGCGGCGATGATCAGATCGGAGCTCATGATCATCTCAAATGCGCCTCCCCAGACGCTACCCTCCACCATAGAGATCACCGGCTTGGGATACTTCTGGATCATACGGGTGATCTGGCGCAGCGGATCGTCATAAGAGAGCGGATCGCGCCGTCCGCTGGGCAACTCATGGATATCATGGCCTGCGGAAAAGACTTTTGCGCCGCTGGGGGCGCGCAAAATGATACAGCGGATTTCTGGACGATTAAGATCGTCAAGCGCCTGCATAAGGTCATGAATAAAGACTTTGCTCAGAGCGTTAAGCTTACGAGCATAGTTGAATTCAATAACTGCGACCTTTTGGATAATAACGACATTGACATATTGATAAGACATAATAATCTCTTTATTGGAAATAATGATTCTGTAGAAATTCGCGCATATGCTGAAGGCCGGTACGCGGTGAAAGATTGTTGCTTTTCACGGCCTGCAATGTGTGCTGGAAATAGCGTGCAAAATCAGGGCGGGCAAATAGCATTTGCAGCGCCTGTTCTTTTGTTTGTTGCTGCAACCAGTAAATCGCCTGCTGGCGGCGTACCTGCTCCAGGCGACCGCTGGCGGAAAGGGTAGAGCGGAAATCGCAGAGGGTTTGCCACACCTGGTCGATTCCACTTTTTTGCAAAGCGCTACAGGCCAACACCTGCGGTTGCCATTCCACGTATTTACGGCGCAGAATGTGCAATGCGCTTTCGTACATATGGCGGGCGATAGCCACATTGCCGCGATTATCGCCATCATCCTTATTAATAACGATCAGATCCGCCATCTCCATGATGCCCTTTTTAATCCCTTGCAGCTCGTCGCCGCCGCCGGCAAGCTGTAGCGCAATAAAACAGTCCACCATGTTGGCGACTTCCGTTTCCGACTGACCGACGCCTACGGTTTCGACGATCGCAACGTCGTAGCCTGCCGCCTCACACAGCAAGATAAGCTCCCGCGCGCGCAGACAGGCGCCGCCCAGATGCCCGCCAGAAGGGACCGGGCGAATAAATGCCGCGTCCGATCGCGAAAGCGCTGTCATCCGGGTTTTATCGCCGAGAATACTGCCACCGCTTACCGGACTGCTGGGATCGACAGCGATGACGGCCACGCGTAATCCCTGTTGAATTAACAACATACCGAAAGCTTCCAAAAACGTGCTTTTTCCGGCGCCTGGCGTTCCGGTGATCCCCAGTCGCAATGCATTGCCGGTAAAAGGCATGATGGCATCTAGCAGGCGTGCGCTAAGGTCCTGATGCTGAGGATGGCTGCTTTCTATCAGCGTCATCGCCTGCGCGAGCGTAGCGCGATCGCCCTGTCGCAGGCGACTGGCGGCCTCTTTCAGCGTGCTCTCGTTAATCATGATGTTGACTGATCCGGGTTAGCACATCGCGCACGCTCTCGAGCATTGGCGTGCCGGGGCCGTAAATTGCCGCCACGCCATGTGCTTTAAGAAAAGCGTAGTCTTGCGGCGGGATCACGCCGCCCGCCACCACGCAGATGTCCTCGCGTCCCCATTCTTTGAGTGCCGCCACCAGTTGCGGAATCAGTGTTTTATGGCCGGCCGCCAGCGATGAGGCGCCTACGACATGAACATCATTTTCCACTGCCAGGCGAGCAATCTCTTCCGGTGTAGAGAACATGGGGCTGAGATCGACATCGAAGCCGAGATCGGAATAAGCGCTGGCGATGACCTTCGCTCCGCGATCGTGGCCGTCCTGACCCATTTTGGCTATCAGGATGCGCGGACGGCGGCCTGTGTCAGCGAGAAATTGCTGAGTTTGCGCAACAATGGCGTCAAACTCACTGGCGGATTTATCGGACTGATGGTAGCTTTGCGCAATCACGCCAGTCACGCACTGACTGGGCACCAGATAGCGGTCAAACGCCGCCTCCAGCGCATCGGAGATTTCGCCCAGTGTGGCGCGAACGCGTGCGGCCTCAATGGCGGCGGCCAGCAGATTTTCATGGTGTTGCGCCGCCTGGGTCAGTGCTTCCAGTGCGGCTTTCACCGCACGGTTATCACGGGTAGCGCGGATGCGTTCCAGCGCGGCGATCTGCTCATGGCGCACCTTCACGTTATCAATTTCCAGTACTGCTGTTTCGTCCTCTTTTTCCAGCTTGTATTTGTTGACGCCGACAATAACGCGCTCGCCCTGGTCTATGAGCGACTGTTCGCGGGCGGAGGCTTCTTCGATCATCCGCTTCGGTAATCCAGCCTCGATCGCCTTCGCCATGCCGCCCGCCTCGTCGATCTGTTTGATAATCGTTCTGGCTTGTTTGACGATCTGATCGGTGAGCGACTCGACGTAATACGATCCCGCCAGCGGATCGACGGTGCGGCAGATCGCTGACTCTTCCTGAATAATAATCTGCGTATTACGGGCGATACGCGCTGAAAAGTCGGTCGGCAGACCGAGCGCTTCGTCAAAGGCGTTGGTATGCAGCGACTGGGTGCCGCCAAGCGTGGCGCCGAGCGCTTCAATGGTCGTGCGAATGACGTTGTTATAAGGATCCTGCTCGGTCAGGCTCCAGCCGGAAGTCTGGCAATGGGTGCGTAGCGCCAGCGATTTGGGGTTAGTCGCACCGAAACGGCTAACCGCCTCGCTCCACAGATAGCGTGCGGCGCGCAGCATGGCGACATTCATGAACAGATCCATGCCGATGCCGAAAAAGAACGACAGCCGGGGAGCAAAATCGTCAATTTTCAATCCGGCAGAAAGGGCGGCTTTAATGTATTCAATACCGTCCGCCAGGGTAAACGCGACTTGCTGTACGCAGTTCGCGCCGGCTTCGCCCATGTGGTACCCGCTGATGCTGATAGTGTTAAAGCGCGGCATGTTGCCGGAACACCAGGCGATGATATCCGCAATAATACGCATGGACGGTTTTGGCGGATAGATATAGGTATTACGACACAGATACTCTTTCAGAATGTCATTTTGTATCGTGCCGGTGAGTTGTTCAGGTGTGACGCCTTGCTCTTGCGCCGCCACGATATAAAACGCCATCACTGGCAATACCGCGCCGTTCATCGTCATTGACACCGACATTTTGTCCAGCGGGATCTGGTCGAACAGGACTTTCATATCTTCGACGGTGTCAATCGCGACGCCCGCTTTGCCGACATCGCCCGCCACGCGAGGATTATCGGAGTCATAACCGCGGTGGGTTGCCAGGTCAAAGGCGACGGAAAGGCCTTTTTGTCCGGCGGCCAGGTTGCGGCGATAAAAGGCGTTGGATTCTTTGGCGGTGGAGAACCCGGCATACTGGCGAATGGTCCACGGTTGGGCGGTGTACATGGTTGCGCGCGGACCGCGTACGTAAGGCGGCAGGCCGGGCAGCGTACCGGTGACTTCCAGATTATCAAGGTCGGCTTCGGTATACAGGGGTTTAACGGCAATGCCTTCCGCCGTTTGCCGTACCAGTGATTCAACGGTTTTTTCCCGTCGGCTTAGCTCTTTATTGGCGAGCATTTGCCACGCCTGCAAATTAGCCATTTTTTGCTCCGTATTACGCAATGAAATGAAGATTTGCTAATACGGTGAGCGTTTTCAGTCGCCTTGTCGCCAGCAAAAAATAGCCAACGGCGCGTCGTTTTTTGCCGCCTGAAATTTATAATTTTGTGATGAATTTCAAAGAAGTAATAAGGTAATAGTGGGTCATGCAGGCCGGATAAGGCGTTCACACCGCCATCCGGCATTAATAAGAAAGGTTAATCCTGGCGCAGCACCTTGTGCCCGTACTCCAGCAACGCATCGGTCACTTTACGCATCATCCTGCTTTCCGGGGCAAAGCGGTGCCAGTAAAGCATCCTGCGTTGTAGCAAACCGGGCGTTAAGTTTATCAACTCGCCGCTTTCCAGCTCTTTCTCAATTTGCAGGTGAGGGATCATGCAGCAGGTCGTGCCCTGACGGGCCAGTTGTACAAAAGCTTCGGATGAATTCACGATATGGCACGGCACGCTGCCAGGTGGTAGATCGAAATTTTGTTGTAAAAAGGCCTGATGCATATCATCCAGATGGTCGAACGCGACGGCGGGCGCTTTCAGCAGAGACGAACGGGTAACGCCGTTGGGGAAATAGCGCTCAGCAAACGGTTTTGATGCGACAAACAGATAGTCGAGCGCGCCCAGTTTATCCACCAGGCAACTGGGCAGCGCCTGATGCTGGATACTGACCGCGCCCACTACCTCGCCGCGGCGCAGGCGTTCTTGTGTACGCGTTTCATCTTCCACCTGCAAATTGAGGCGGATAGGGGAGTCCGCCAGTACCGGCGCCAGCGCCGGCAGCAGCCAGGTCGCCAGACTGTCGGCGTTGACCGCCAGCGACAGCAGTAACGGCGTAGAGCCGGTTTGTTCATCGCCCAGCCACTCCTCTTCCAGTAACTCGACCTGGCGCAGCAGTGCCAGTAGTTTTTGCCCCTGTTCCGTGGGGCGAGGAGGAACGGTACGCACCAACAAAGGTTGTCCGAACATATTCTCAAGCTGTTTTATGCGCTGTGAGACGGCGGATTGCGTGATGCACAGCTTCTGGGCGGCGCGCTCGAATCCTCGTTCACGTATAACGGCATCCAGCGCCTGTAGTGTTCTGTAGTCCGGACGTTTCATTGTTGTGTCATGCTCCTGATATTTTTTTCCGCACTATGACATAAATTTGCCATCGGTACAGATGAAATCCGTAGCCTGTGGACGGACACAGAGATTTTTCCCGACAATGTTCTATAATGCGGCTGAATTTTCACACCACAGGCGAAACGATCTATGACGCAGGATGAACTGAAAAAAGCGGTAGGATGGGCGGCACTTCAGTATGTACAGCCCGGCACCATTGTGGGCGTTGGTACAGGCTCAACGGCTGCACACTTTATTGATGCGCTGGGCACAATGAAAGGCCAGATTGAAGGCGCGGTCTCCAGCTCGGACGCCTCGACTGAAAAACTCAAAAGCCTCGGTATTCATGTGTTTGATCTTAACGAGGTGGATAGCCTGGGCATTTATGTCGACGGCGCGGATGAAATCAACGGCCATATGCAGATGATCAAAGGCGGCGGCGCGGCATTAACCCGTGAGAAAATTATTGCTTCCGTGGCGGAGAAATTTATCTGTATTGCGGATGCCTCTAAGCAGGTGGATATTCTGGGAAAATTTCCGCTGCCAGTCGAAGTGATCCCGATGGCGCGCAGCGCGGTTGCTCGCCAGCTGGTGAAACTGGGTGGACGTCCGGAGTACCGTCAGGGCGTGATTACGGATAACGGTAATGTCATTCTGGATGTCTATGGTATGGAAATCCTGGATCCCATCGCTCTGGAAAATGCCATTAACGCCATTCCGGGCGTGGTGACCGTAGGGTTGTTTGCCAATCGGGGTGCGGATGTCGCATTGATTGGCACGCCGGATGGGGTGAAAACCATCGTAAAATGATCCCGACGGGCATATTTCCGGTCGTGTAAAAAATTTGGCCAGGGCAAATTTGGTGACATATATCACGTTTAATCGTTTGCCCTGCCGATCCCTCCAAAGAAAAAGTTATTCCTGGCATTTTCATCTGGTATTTCCCGCTGTATGCGATTCCTTCAGGGCAGTGACGCAAACGTTCATATTGCCGCGACAATTTTTTTTGATATGTTGAAGGACGGATGTAAATCCACACACAACATCAGATGGCAAAAAAAGACAGGATCGGGGAAATGGCAAAGGTATCGCTGGAGAAAGATAAAATTAAATTTCTGCTGGTTGAAGGGGTGCATCAAAAGGCGTTGGAAAGCCTTCGTGCGGCAGGTTACACCAATATTGAATATCATAAGGGCGCGCTGGACGCTGAGCAGCTGAAAGCGTCCATCCGCGATGCCCACTTCATCGGCCTGCGATCCCGTACTCATCTGACAGAGGAAGTGATTAACGCCGCAGAGAAATTAGTGGCGATTGGCTGTTTTTGCATCGGTACCAACCAGGTTGATTTGAATGCGGCGGCGAAACGCGGTATTCCGGTCTTTAATGCGCCATTCTCGAATACCCGTTCCGTAGCGGAACTGGTGATTGGCGAGCTATTACTGCTACTGCGCGGTGTGCCGGAAGCGAACGCCAAAGCGCACCGTGGCGTATGGAATAAGCTGGCGGCAGGGTCGTTTGAAGCGCGCGGGAAGAAACTGGGCATTATTGGTTATGGTCATATCGGGACGCAGCTGGGGATTCTGGCGGAATCGCTGGGTATGCATGTTTACTTCTATGATATTGAAAATAAACTGCCACTCGGTAATGCGACCCAGGTGCAGCATCTTTCTGAATTGCTGAATATGAGCGATGTGGTGAGTTTGCACGTCCCTGAAAACGCCTCTACCAAAAACATGATGGGCGCGAAAGAGATTTCCCTGATGAAGCCGGGTTCACTGCTCATTAACGCCGCGCGCGGAACGGTGGTGGATATCCCGGCTTTGTGTGATGCGCTGGCGACGAAACATTTGGCGGGAGCGGCGATCGACGTTTTCCCGACAGAACCCGCGACGAACAGCGATCCGTTTACCTCTCCGCTGTGCGAATTTGATAATGTGATCCTGACGCCGCATATCGGCGGTTCGACGCAGGAAGCGCAAGAAAACATCGGTCTGGAAGTTTCAGGAAAACTGATTAAGTATTCGGATAACGGCTCGACGCTTTCCGCTGTGAATTTCCCGGAAGTGTCGCTGCCATTGCATGGTGGCCGTCGCCTGATGCACATCCATGAAAACCGCCCGGGCGTACTGACGGCACTTAACCAGATCTTTGCCGAGCAGGGCGTTAACATTGCCGCGCAGTATCTACAAACCTCTGCCCGAATGGGGTATGTTGTGATTGATATAGAGGCCGATGGCGATGTGGCGGAGAAAGCGTTACTGGCGATGAAGGCGATTCCTGGCACTATTCGCGCCCGCTTACTGTACTAATTTTACATTTGCCGGATGGCGCTACGCTTCCTGGGCCTGAATAAGCGTGTAGGCCGGGTAAGGCGTCGCCGCCACCCGGCAATGAATCATCGCTACCATTGCCATATTTTCGACGGCGTAACTATTGCAGGTAGCGGAATATCCCACTCTTCAACCGGTAGTTTTTCGACAAGCTGGCAATCATGTGCATAGCCAACCGGCGTCATGCCATGCTGCTGCCAGTTCTGCAATGTACGGTCATAAAAGCCGCCGCCCATACCTAAGCGTTGTCCGTATTGGTCAAACGCCACCAGCGGCGTGACCAACACATCTAACTCAGATAGTGGCAATATGTCGCGGACATTCAGCTTAGGTTCCTGAATTTTCAGACGGTTCGTCACCAGTTCACTGTGTGGGTGATAGTGCAAAAACAGCAAGTTACCGGGGCTGAACGGATGAAGCACAGGCAGATAAACGCGCTTCCCCGAACGCCACAACTGGTCGATCAGCGGTTGTGTATCAAGTTCGCCATCAAAAGACAGAAACACGGCAACGGTGTTTGCCTGCACCACGGGAGGATACGCAAGCATACGCGTGGCGGCACGCTGGCCGAAGTCGAGTTGTTGTTGTGGCGTTAACGCACGTCGACGCTGCCGAATCATACGGCGAATGTCATTGCGGGATAAGGGAAGTTCAGAATGTAGTGTCATGGCTGTCGCCAGTCAGAAAGGGAATCTCCGAGATGCCGCCGCAGGCTGTAACCCTTGAACCCTTGGTTCAAGGTGAATGTGTCGTCACAGTTTTAAGGCTTCTCGGACGAACCGAGCATGCTCACCAACCGCGGAGCGCCACATTCTTGTGGTATGAAATATCGGCTCAGGGGACTGGCCCGCTTGCAAACATCTCAGAGAAATTCTGTTTTCACCATCACTTTACCATAGTAAAGCGGAAAGTGTTATTCAAAGTTTTGGCCCGTTTTTTCGGTTATGCGACCCTGATCAAGCAACGCTTGTTCTATGGTCTGTTGTAACATCCGAATACGTTGTTCCATGCTCGCCGCGTAGTCGCGGGTCTTCGCTTTTTCCTGAGTTAACTCATAGCTGATATTCAATGCGGCAATGAAAACCAGCTGCTCAGTATTTGTGACTCTAGTGCGAACTTTCAGATCTTGCAACCGCTGATTGAGATCGTCCGCAGCCTGATTCAACGCATCCCTTTGGTCAGGCGGGCAATTCACTCGCAGTGAACGGCCAAAAATTTGGATATCGACGGGTTGTGCAGACATGCCACCTTCCTGCTGATTGACTGCGCTGCCTTCGTCTCCAGACCCAGGGTCCGCGAAGGGGCGACACTATAGCTACCCTGGTGTGAAGATACAAGCCCTTTTCTGGTTCACCAGGGTCCAAAGTGGTAGCATATCATGAATATTCCTCCCTTTGATGACGAATGCTTATGTCTATACAGAACGAAATGCCTGGTTACAACGAAATGAACCAGTTTTTGAACCAACAAGGGGCGGGTCTGACCCCGGCTGAGATGCACGGTTTAATCAGCGGAATGATTTGCGGCGGCAATAACGACAGCTCATGGCAGCCGCTGCTTCACGACCTGACGAACGAAGGTCTGGCTTTCGGGCATGAACTTGCTCAGGCGCTGCGCAAAATGCACGCGGCGACCAGCGATGCGCTGGAAGACGATGGTTTTCTTTTTCAGCTTTATCTGCCTGAAGGCGACGATGTCAGTGTGTTCGATCGCGCGGATGCGTTGGCTGGATGGGTTAACCACTTTTTGCTTGGCCTCGGCGTCACGCAGCCTAAACTTGATAAAGTTACCGGCGAAACGGGTGAAGCGATCGATGACCTGCGTAATATTGCGCAGCTTGGTTATGATGAAAGCGAAGATCAGGAAGAGCTGGAAATGTCGCTCGAAGAGATCATCGAATATGTTCGTGTTGCGGCGCTGTTATGTCATGACACTTTCACGCGCCAGCAGCCAACCGCGCCGGAAGTGCGTAAACCGACGCTACACTAAGAACAAGATGAAATGGAGGCCATGTCATGACTCAGCAGGAATACCAACGCCGGCGCCAGGCACTACTGGCGCAAATGCAGCCCGGCAGCGCCGCGCTGATCTTTGCCGCTCCGGAGGCGACGCGCAGCGCAGACAGTGAATATCCGTATCGCCAGAGCAGCGACTTCTGGTATTTCACCGGGTTTAACGAACCGGAAGCTGTGCTGGTGCTGATTAAGAGTGATGACACCCATAACCACAGTGTTTTGTTCAACCGTGTTCGTGATCTGACGGCGGAAATCTGGTTTGGCCGCCGTTTAGGGCAGGGCGCCGCGCCGGAAAAATTGGGTGTTGATCGGGCACTGGCGTTTAGCGAAATCAACCAGCAACTCTTTCAGTTGCTTAACGGTCTGGATGTGGTGTACCACGCGCAGGGCGAATATGCGTATGCTGACGAGATTGTTCTGGCTGCGCTGGAGAAACTGCGTAAAGGTTCCCGTCAGAATCTGATTGCGCCTGCTACCATGACCGACTGGCGACCAATGGTGCATGAAATGCGCCTGTTCAAATCGCAGGAAGAGATTGCGGTGATGCGTCGCGCCGGGGAAATCAGCGCGCTGGCGCATATTCGCGCGATGGAAAAATGTCGTCCAGGGATGTTCGAGTATCAACTGGAAGGCGAAATTCACCATGAATTTAATCGGCACGGCGCGCGCTATCCGTCCTATAACACCATTGTCGGCAGCGGCGAAAACGGCTGCATTCTGCATTACACTGAAAACGAAAGCGAAATGCGCGACGGCGATTTAGTGCTTATCGATGCGGGCTGTGAATACAAAGGTTACGCGGGCGATATCACGCGCACTTTCCCGGTGAACGGGAAGTTCACGCCAGCTCAGCGTGAAATTTATGACATCGTTCTGGAATCGCTGGAGACCAGCCTGCGACTATTTCGTCCCGGCACCTCCATTCAGGAAGTGACCGGCGAAGTGGTGCGCATCATGATAACCGGGCTGGTGAAACTGGGGATTTTGCGCGGAGAAGTCGATCAGCTGATTGCCGAAAACGCGCATCGTCCTTTCTTTATGCATGGCCTGAGCCACTGGCTGGGGCTGGATGTTCATGATGTCGGCGTTTACGGACCGGATCGCTCCCGTATCCTGGAGCCAGGCATGGTATTAACCGTGGAGCCGGGCCTTTACATCGCGCCGGATGCCGACGTACCGGAAGCGTATCGTGGTATTGGCGTTCGTATTGAAGATGACATTGTTATTACCGAAAACGGTAATGAAAACCTGACCGCCAGCGTTGTGAAGAGGGCGGACGACATTGAAGCGTTAATGGCGGCGGCGCGACAGCAATGAGCGTCATTATTGTTGGCGGCGGTATGGCTGGCGCGACGCTGGCGCTGGCTATTTCCCGGTTCAGTCATGGGACGTTGCCGGTACATCTGATTGAAGCGAAAGCGCCTGAAGCAGACAGTCATCCCGGTTTTGACGCCAGAGCAATTGCACTGGCGGCAGGCACCTGTCAACAACTGGCGCGAATTGGCGTCTGGCAGGTGATTTCCAGTTGTGCAACGGCAATTAAAACCGTACACGTTAGCGATCGCGGTCATGGCGGATTTGTGACTCTCGACGCGGAGGATTACCGGCTGGCAGCGTTGGGACATGTTGCGGAATTGCATGATATCGGGCTGCGTCTGTTTGCTCTGTTGCGTCAGGCGCCGGGCGTGACGTTGCACTGTCCGGAGCGTGTGGCCAGCGTGTCGCGCACTGAACAGCAGGTTAATGTCACTCTGGAAAATGGCCGGGTGATAACGGGCAGCGTTTTGGTGGCGGCTGACGGCACCCATTCCGCATTGGCGACCGCCTGCGGCGTTGACTGGCGGCAGGAACCCTACGAACAGTTAGCGGTAATCGCGAATGTCGCGACCTCCCTCCCGCATCAGGGACGTGCCTTTGAACGTTTTACCCCACATGGCCCATTGGCAATGTTGCCAATGTCGCAAGGCCGGTGCTCTTTGGTCTGGTGCCATCCACTTGACCAGCGCGATGAGGTACTGGGGTGGTCTGACGCGCAATTCTGTCAGGCGTTGCAGACCGCGTTCGGCTGGCGGCTGGGGCGTATTACTCAGGCCGGTAAGCGCAGCGCGTATCCGCTTTCTCTTACCACCGCAGCGAAAGCGTTTACTCACCGGACCGTACTGGTCGGCAATGCGGCGCAGACGCTGCATCCTATCGCCGGGCAAGGGTTTAATCTCGGTCTGCGCGATGTCATGAGCCTGGCGGAAACGCTGGTCTCAGCACAAAACGCGGGTGAGGATATGGGCGCTTATTATGTATTATCGCGCTATCAGCAGCGTCGTCAGGCTGACCGGGATGCGACGATTGGCGTGACGAACGGTCTGGTCCATCTGTTTGCCAACCGCTGGGCGCCGTTGGTGGTGGGACGTAACATCGGGTTAATGGCAATGGACCTGTTCCCGCCCGCTCGCGACGTCCTGGCGCAGCGAACGCTTGGCTGGGTCGCACGATAAGGAACCGTATGCCGCTATCCGGCAGGAGCGGCGCACCGATGCCTGATGGCGTTAAGCTTATCAGGTCCACGAAAGACGAATAACGTTTTGTCCGGGAGTAAATAGTGCAAAGTGTTGATGTAGCAATAGTTGGCGGAGGCATGGTGGGACTGGCTGTCGCCTGCGGCTTGCAGGGCAGCGGTTTGCGCGTTGCAGTACTGGATCAGTTTGTCCCCCAGCCGTTAGCGAGCGATGCGCCGCCTCAGCTTCGCGTATCGGCGATTAATGCCGCCAGCGAAAAACTGCTTACTCGGTTAGGCGTCTGGTCAGATATTGTGGCGCGCCGGGCAAGTTGCTACCACGGTATGGAGGTCTGGGATAAAGACAGCTTTGGCCGTATTACGTTCGATGACGCGAGCATGGGATATAGTCATCTGGGGCATATTGTTGAAAACAGCGTTATTCACTACGCACTGTGGCAAAAAGCGCAGCAAGCAGTGGATATCACCTTAATGGCGCCAGCGGAGTTGCAGCAGGTTGCCTGGGGAGAGAACGACGCTTTCCTGACCTTAAAAAATGGTGCGATGTTAACCGCGCGCCTGGTGATTGGTGCGGATGGCGCAAACTCCTGGTTACGTAACAAAGCGGATATCCCCTTAACCTTCTGGGATTATCGCCACCATGCGCTGGTGGCGACTATCCGAACTGAAGAGCCCCACGGCGCCGTTGCCCGCCAGGTGTTCCATGGTGAAGGTATTCTGGCGTTTCTGCCGTTAAGCGATCCGCATCTGTGCTCCATTGTCTGGTCGCTTTCTTCGCAGGATGCGGAACGTATGCGCCAGGCCAACGACGAGGCATTTAACCAGGCGTTGACTATCGCTTTCGATAATCGATTGGGGTTATGTCATGTGGAAAGCGAACGACAGGTTTTTCCGTTGACGGGCCGCTATGCCCGCCAGTTTGCCGCGCACCGTCTGGCGCTGGTCGGCGATGCTGCGCACACTATCCATCCGTTGGCAGGGCAGGGCGTTAACCTCGGCTTTATGGACGCTGCTGAACTGGTGGACGATTTACGCCGGCTTCAGCGCCAGGGCAAAGATATTGGCCAACATCTCTACTTGCGTCGCTATGAGCGTAGCCGTAAACACAGTGCGGCAATGATGCTTGCCGGAATGCAGGGCTTTCGTGAGCTGTTTGCCGGAGAGAACCCGGCGAAGAAGCTGCTGCGCGATGTTGGACTGAAACTGGCCGATACGCTTCCTGGCGTTAAACCCCAGCTTATTCGTCAGGCGATGGGCTTAAACGATCTTCCGCAATGGCTTCGTTAAGCGTCTGATCTTACGTCTGTAAGAGTTTGATTCCCGTCACACTTTGCTTTCCCGGCTGTCGCGCCGGGAGGGCTTTCTCATTTGAAATAATCTAATTTTACCGCTTATTTCACATTATATTTTCTAATGCTTCTATTTTTGCCTTGGGCGATTTTCAGCATTTTTTCCGCATTTAATATCACTAAATAGCGAGTTAAATCGTATCAGCTACCTGTTTATCGGTGTTATTCGTCATGATATTGGTTTTTTATGCTGATGGCTTTTTAGCGGCTTTTAGCCATAAGCTAATGTGATGGCAAATTCAGGCTTATGGTTTAGCGGTGACTTCGGTGGTAAGTTCAGGAACAAGAGAACGTTTGCGTCGGCGCAGGAAAAAGGGCGTCGATGCCCGGTTTCGTGGCGAAGATTTCCCATGAAAATGGTTATTAGCCCTGCTAATTCAACGAGGAAAAGATGGCCCAACAGACGCCTTTATACGAACAACATACGCTATGCGGCGCCCGCATGGTCGATTTTCATGGCTGGATGATGCCCCTGCATTACGGTTCGCAACTTGATGAACACCACGCTGTTCGCACTGATGCCGGGATGTTTGATGTGTCGCACATGACCATCGTGGATTTGCGTGGTAGCCGCACCCGGGAGTTTCTGCGCTCTCTGTTGGCAAACGATGTGGCGAAACTCACTAAAACCGGTAAAGCCCTCTATTCCGGTATGCTCAACGCATCGGGTGGGGTTATTGATGACCTTATCGTTTATTACTTCACCGAAGATTTCTTCCGCCTCGTTGTTAACTCCGCCACCCGCGAAAAAGACCTCTCCTGGATTACTCAACACGCTGAACCTTATGCCATTGATATCACCGTGCGTGACGACCTGTCGCTGATCGCGGTGCAGGGGCCAAACGCGCAGGCAAAAGCCGCCACCCTGTTTAACGATGAGCAGCGCCAGGCGGTGGAAGGCATGAAACCCTTCTTCGGTGTTCAGGCAGGCGACCTGTTTATCGCCACCACCGGTTATACCGGGGAAACGGGCTATGAAATCGCGATGCCCAATGAAAAAGCGGCGGACTTCTGGCGTGCTTTGCTGGACGCTGGCGTAAAACCTTGTGGTCTCGGCGCGCGCGATACGCTGCGTCTGGAAGCGGGCATGAACCTTTACGGCCAGGAGATGGACGAGGGGATCTCTCCGCTGGCGGCCAATATGGGCTGGACCGTCGCCTGGGAACCGGTCGATCGTGACTTCATCGGTCGTGAAGCGCTGGAAATGCAGCGTGAAAAAGGCCACGAGCAACTGGTCGGTCTGGTGATGACCGAAAAAGGCGTACTGCGTAACGAACTGCCGGTGCGCTTTACCGATGCGCAGGGTAATCAGCAGGAAGGTGTGATTACCAGCGGGACATTTTCTCCTACCCTGGGCTACAGCATTGCGCTGGCGCGCGTGCCGGCCGGTATCGGCGAGACGGCGATTGTGCAGATTCGCAATCGCGAAATGCCGGTAAAAGTAACGAAACCTGTTTTTGTACGTAACGGCAAAGCTGCTGCGTGATTCAACCCTTTTGGAGATTAATTGATGAGCAACGTACCCGCAGAACTGAAATACAGCAAAGAACACGAATGGCTGCGTAAAGAAGCCGATGGCGCTTATACGGTTGGCATTACGGAACATGCACAGGAGCTGCTCGGCGATATGGTTTTCGTTGACCTGCCGGAAGTTGGCGCGACGGTAAGCGCTGGCGATGATTGCGCCGTCGCGGAATCGGTGAAAGCGGCCTCTGATATTTACGCGCCGGTAAGTGGTGAGATTGTGGCGGTCAACGATGCGCTGAGCGACTCTCCGGAACTGGTGAACAGCGAACCGTATGCGGGCGGCTGGATCTTCAAAATCAAAGCCAGCGATGAAAGCGAACTGGAGTCGCTGCTGGACGCCACGGCGTACGAAGCATTGTTGGAAGACGAATAAATACGCTTCATCTTTCACGATGCAGGCGCGTTGGCTTCCTCGCTCATCCCAGTCACTTACTTATGTAAGCTCCTGGGGGCTGTGTCGCCGCCTTCCTGCAACGCGAATGATTTTGCGTATTCGTTTATATGCTCAGGCCCGGTAAGCGTAGCGCCACCGGGCAATTGCGTTAGAGACAATCACGATTCACTGCACGTTTCAGGAACCATCGCCCATGACACAAACGCTAAGCCAGCTTGAAAACAGCGGCGCTTTCATTGAACGCCACATCGGACCGGACGCCGCGCAGCAGCAAGAGATGCTGAACGCCGTTGGCGCAGAGTCATTAAACGCGCTAATCGGTCAGATTGTGCCGAAGGATATTCAGCTTGCCACCCCGCCACAGGTGGGGGGCGCCGCAACCGAATTTGCCGCGCTGGCCGAATTAAAAGCCATCGCGAGCCGCAACAAGCGCTTCACGTCTTATATTGGCATGGGCTACACCGCCGTGCAGCTGCCACCAGTGATTCTGCGCAACATGCTGGAAAATCCGGGGTGGTATACGGCCTATACGCCTTACCAGCCGGAAGTTTCTCAGGGCCGTCTGGAAGCACTGCTGAATTTTCAGCAGGTGACGCTGGATCTGACGGGGCTGGATATGGCTTCTGCCTCTTTACTGGACGAGGCGACTGCCGCTGCCGAAGCGATGGCGATGGCAAAGCGCGTCAGCAAGCTGAAAAATGCCAACCGTTTCTTTGTGGCGGCTGACGTCCATCCGCAAACGCTGGATGTTGTGCGCACCCGCGCTGAAACCTTCGGTTTTGACGTGATTGTGGATGATGCCGCGAAGGTGCTGGATCATCAGGATGTGTTTGGCGTGCTGTTGCAGCAGGTCGGCACTACCGGTGAGGTTCACGATTACAGCGCGCTCATAAGCGAACTGAAATCTCGTAAAATGATCGTTAGCGTTGCGGCTGATTTTATGGCATTGGTGCTGCTGACCGCGCCAGGCAAACAGGGCGCGGATATTGTCTTTGGTTCCGCACAACGTTTCGGTGTGCCAATGGGCTACGGCGGCCCGCACGCGGCATTCTTTGCCGCTAAAGACGAATTCAAACGCTCAATGCCGGGCCGTATCATCGGCGTTTCGAAAGATGCCGCAGGCAATACCGCGCTACGTATGGCGATGCAAACTCGCGAACAACATATTCGTCGTGAGAAAGCCAACTCCAACATTTGTACCTCGCAGGTGCTGCTGGCCAACATCGCCAGTCTGTATGCCGTTTATCATGGACCGGTAGGGCTGAAGCGTATCGCTAACCGCATTCACCGCCTGACTGATATCCTGGCAGCAGGTTTGCAGCACAAAGGGCTTAAACTGCGTCATGCGCACTATTTTGACACTTTGTGTGTCGAGGTCGCTGATAAAGCGGCGGTTCTGGCGCGCGCGGAAGCGGCGGAAATTAACCTGCGCAGCGATATCCATAACGCGGTGGGCATTACGCTTGATGAGACGACCACTCGTCACAACGTTCTGCAATTGTTCAATGTACTGCTGGGCGATGATCATGGCCTGAATATTGATGCTCTGGACAAAGATGTGGCGCTCGACAGCCGCTCCATTCAGAGCAGTATGCTGCGTGATGACGCGATCCTGAGCCATCCGGTATTTAACCGCTATCACAGTGAAACCGAGATGATGCGCTACATGCACTCTCTGGAGCGTAAAGATCTGGCGCTGAATCAGGCGATGATCCCGCTGGGGTCCTGCACCATGAAGCTGAATGCGGCGGCAGAAATGATCCCCATCACCTGGCCGGAATTTGCTGAGCTGCATCCGTTCTGCCCGCCTGAACAGGCGGAAGGTTATCATCAGATGATCGGTCAATTGTCTGACTGGCTGGTCAAACTGACCGGTTATGATGCCGTTTGCATGCAGCCGAATTCCGGGGCGCAGGGCGAATATGCTGGCCTGCTGGCAATCCGCCATTACCACGAAAGCCGCAATGAAGGGCATCGCGATATCTGCCTGATCCCGGCTTCTGCTCACGGTACCAACCCGGCTTCCGCACAGATGGCGGGTATGCAGGTGGTGGTGGTCGCCTGTGATAAGAACGGCAACATCGATCTGGACGATCTGCGGGCGAAAGCGGAGCTGGCTGGTGAAAACCTGTCCTGCATCATGGTGACCTACCCATCCACCCACGGTGTGTACGAAGAGACGATCCGTAATGTGTGCGACATCGTTCATCAGTTTGGCGGCCAGGTTTATCTGGATGGCGCTAATATGAACGCGCAGGTGGGGATTACTTCACCGGGCTTTATTGGCGCAGATGTTTCGCATCTCAACCTGCATAAAACCTTCTGTATTCCACACGGCGGCGGTGGTCCGGGCATGGGGCCGATTGGCGTGAAATCTCATCTGGCGCCGTTTGTGCCTGGTCATAGCGTCGTCCACATTGAAGGAATGTTAACCCGTCAGGGCGCGGTATCAGCAGCACCGTTTGGTAGTGCCTCTATTCTGCCGATTAGCTGGATGTATATCCGTATGATGGGCGCGGAGGGCTTAAAACAGGCAAGTCAGGTGGCGATTCTTAACGCCAATTATATTGCCAGCCGTTTGCAAGACGCTTTCCCGGTACTGTATACCGGCCGTGATGGTCGTGTGGCGCACGAATGCATTCTCGATATTCGTCCGCTGAAAGAAGAAACCGGCATCAGCGAACTGGATATCGCCAAACGCCTGATCGACTATGGATTTCATGCTCCGACGATGTCGTTCCCGGTCGCCGGTACGCTGATGGTGGAACCAACCGAATCGGAAAGCAAAGTGGAACTGGATCGCTTTATTAATGCGATGCTGGCAATTCGCGCCGAAATCGATCGTGTGAAAAATGGCGAATGGCCGCTTGAGGATAACCCGCTGGTTAATGCGCCGCATACGCAAAACGAGCTGGTCGCAGAGTGGAATCACAGCTATAGCCGCGAAATCGCCGTTTTCCCGGCGGGCGTGGCGAACAAATACTGGCCGACCGTAAAACGTCTGGATGACGTATATGGAGACCGGAACCTGTTCTGCTCGTGCGTACCGATGAGCGAATATCAGTAATCCGGCATTAACACCCTGTAGGCCGGGTAAGGCGCTGCTGCCGCCCGGCCATATTTACTACAGATTCTCGCCGTTGCTGGCAATTACCGCTTTATACCAGTAAAAACTCTTCTTACGCGAGCGCGACATATCGCCACTGCCGTCATCATGCTTGTTCACGTAGATAAAGCCGTAACGCTTGCTGTACTGGCCCGTGGTAAACGAAACGCAGTCGATGCAGCCCCAGGGCGTATATCCCATTAATTCAACGCCGTCATGCGTTACGGCCTTCATCATTTCTTCAACATGAGCGCGTAGATAGTCGATGCGATAATCGTCGTTAATGCTGCCATCTTCTTCGACGTTATCGTAAGCGCCAAAGCCGTTTTCCACGATGAACAGCGGCTTCTGGTAGCGCTCGTACAGTTCGCATAGCGAATAGCGCAGACCGATCGGATCGATCTGCCAGCCCCAGTCGGATGCCTTAACGTGCGGGTTGGGAACGCTGCCTTCAAAGCCGGAAATAGCATCGCCGCTGCCGCCTTCGGCTTTAACCGCGTTGGTCATATAATAGCTGAAGCCGAGGTAATCGCAGGTGCCTTCGCGCAGGATCTGCGTGTCGCCTTCTTCCATCTGAATCGTAAAGCCGCGACGTTCCCATTCGTTGAGCACATAAGAGGGGTAGTAGCCGCGTAGCTGAACATCAGTAAAGACATAGCGTTCACGCATCGACTCCTGAGCAAACATCACATCTTCCGGTTTACAGGAGAACGGATACAGCGCGACCATTGCCAGCATACAGCCGACTTTCATCGCCGGGTTAATACGACGGGCCGCTTTTACCGCCAGCGCGCTGGCGACGAACTGATGGTGTAAGACCTGATACATGGTCTCTTCGGGATCCTCATGCTCGGTGTACACCACGCCGGAACAGCAGTAGCCAAACAGCGGCGCGCGCCAGTTACGCTGATTGTTAATTTCATTGAAGGTCATCCAGTACCTGACCTTATGCTTATAGCGTTCAAAAACCACCTCAGCGAAACGCACAAAGAAATCAACGACCTTACGGTTTGTCCAGCCGCCGTACTGCTGTACCAGGTGCAACGGCATTTCAAAATGGGAGAGGGTAATAACAGGCTCGATGTTGTATTTAAGTAGCTCATCGAACATGTCGTCGTAGAACTTCAGACCTTCTTCATTCGGCTGCGATTCGTCCCCCAGCGGGAAGATACGCGTCCAGGCGATAGAGGTGCGAAAACATTTGAAGCCCATTTCGGCAAACAGCTTAATATCTTCTTTATAGTGACCGTAAAAATCGACCGCTTCATGGTTTGGATAATATTTTCCGGGAACGACGTGCGGCGTAATTTCACGGGGAACGCCGTGCGCGCCACCAGTCAGAACATCGCAAATGCTGGGGCCTTTACCGCCTTTATTCCAGCCGCCTTCCACCTGGTGAGCGGCTACCGCGCCGCCCCATAAAAAATCTTTTGGCAAGGTGAGTTTTTTCATTGTTGCGTAATCTCAATTTACTTAGTCTGTTACCCTCATTCTGCACCAAATGGTTTTAAAGCGTATGCAAATTTCTGAGGTGCCAGCGTGTCGGGGCAAGAATACACTCATGATCACAGCATTCGCTCATCAGATTTCATATTTGGGGAATAACAATATGCAGCCAAACGACATCACTTTCTTTCAACGATTCCAGAATGACATTCTGGCAGGGCGTAAAACCATTACTATCCGCGACGCCTCAGAGTCCCATTTTAAACCAGGCGATGTGCTGCGAGTGGGACGGTTTGAAGATGACGGCTATTTTTGCACGATAGAAGTGACCGGAACGTCAACCGTGACGCTGGATACGCTGAACGAAAAACATGCACAGCAGGAAAATATGTCGCTTGATGAGTTAAAACGCGTAATTACCGAAATCTATCCCAACCAGACGCAATTTTATGTGATTGATTTTAAATGTGTTTAATAATTATGGACAATTGTTAGTTGAATTTTGTCTGATAATTTATTGAATTTTAAAGATAATTTAATTTTACGGATTTATTTTAGCTAACATGTGTTCACTGGAACCATTCTCAGTTACGCTAGAGAAGCTGTTCATCATTATGAACGTTTCACCGGAGTAAGTTATAGTGGAAAAACCATTAATGGCGCAGGGATATTCGCTGGCTGAGGAAATCGCCAACAGTATTAGCCACGGCATTGGATTGGTATTCGGGATTGTCGGCCTGGTGCTCTTGTTGGTCCAGGCGGTAGAGGCGAATGCTGGTATGACCGCTATCGCCAGTTATAGTTTATATGGCGGGAGTATGATCCTGCTGTTCCTTGCCTCAACGTTGTATCATGCCGTTCCCCATCAGCGGGCAAAAATCTGGTTAAAGAAGTTTGATCACTGTGCTATTTACCTGCTCATTGCCGGAACCTATACACCATTTCTACTGGTAGGCCTGGATTCGCCGCTGGCGCGGGGGCTGATGATTGTTATCTGGAGCCTGGCGTTACTCGGTATCCTCTTTAAATTAACGATTGCGCACCGCTTTAAAGTGCTTTCGTTGGTTACGTATTTGACGATGGGCTGGTTATCGCTGATTGTGGTTTATCAGCTGGCGATCAAGCTGGCGATAGGTGGCGTAACGTTGTTGGCGGTAGGCGGTGTGGTCTATTCGCTGGGCGTGATTTTCTATGTTTGTAAACGTATACCTTATAACCACGCTATCTGGCACGGCTTCGTGCTGGGCGGTAGCGTGTGTCACTTCCTGGCAATCTATCTGTACGTAGGGCAGGCGTAATTTCTTAATGCCGGATAACGCAGTGTTATCCGGCGTTTTTAACCGCGCTATCACTCTTCCAGCGAGTAAGGCAATGGGACGATATGCAGTGTGTTTGCATCGTCACGGACGCGAAAGACGCTTTCGGCCTCTAAATCGTTATTCATGACTGCCTGAACTAACAATTGACCATCGTCCAACTGCGCCGCTGCCAGAATGGTTCCGGTACGACGCCAGTTCTCACCCATCTGCAACTCCAGATCTTCTCCCGTTTCAGGTACCCGGCTGGCTTTACCCGCCAGTAACCAAAGCGCACGTTTATTGGCGCCACGGAATTTTGCCCGCGCCACCATCTCCTGGCCAGTGTAACACCCTTTCTTAAAGCTGATGCCGCCCAGCGCCTGAAGGTTAGTCGCCTGGGGGATAAACTGACCGCTGTTCGCCGCATCGATCACCGGTATGCCTGCTTCAATATCCAATGCCAGCCACTGCTGACTGTTATTGAGTTCGGCTTCGCCGTGCAACTTCTCTGTTAGCATGTTTACCGTAGTGACATCAGTGACAAGCAGGAATCGCTCCGCCGGATGCTCAAACCACAGTAGCGTGGAAGCGCCGTCTCTGACGACTTGATTTTCGCGATCAGGTAACATGTTAAACACATTAGCCAGCGCCGCGCGAGCCTGAAAACCTGCCACACCAAGCAATACGCGGTCGTCATCCGGCGCAATAACCACTTTGGAAAATACGGCATACTTTTTCAGCTCCGTTAATTGTGCTTCACGCACGCTACGGCGCTCAATCCAGGCAAATCCTTCGCTCTCACGGAACAGACGAAGGGTGCTCCACATCTTACCTTTAGCATCGCAGTGGGCGGCCAGAAGGTGTTGCTGTTCAGTCATCAGGCTTACGTCAGCAGTGACCTGGCCCTGAATATACTTTTCACTGTCTGCGCCGGTGATAGTCGACAGCGCCCAGTCGTCAAGCGCGATCAGCGTCAGCGGCAGTCGGGATGACGCTGAAGGATGGCGTGGGGGAAAGGAGGTAAAAGCCATAAATAATGTCCTGGTTAGCTGCAACAATAATGGTTAATGGTAAAAGAGCCATAGCCCATTGCAAGTGCTTTAAATAGCCCATTGAGAGCGGATTGATCGTTTTGCGAGGCGGTATCCAAAACGGGTGAACATATTGATTCCTTGCTTTTTATTTCACGATCGGCCTCCAGATTCCTGATATTCCCGTAAAACAACGGCAAAAACACGTTACAATAGGGTACTTCATTTTCGTGAGGCAGGAAGAACATGGATATTCACAATAAAGCACGTATTCACTGGGCATGTCGTCGCGGTATGCGCGAACTTGATATTTCCATCATGCCGTTTTTTGAACATGAGTACGATAGTTTAAGCGACGAAGAAAAGCGTATTTTTGTCCGTTTGTTGCAGAGTGATGACCCGGATTTATTTAACTGGTTGATGAATCACGGTAAACCGGCTGACGCTGAGCTGGAACAGATGGTCCGACTCATTCAGACACGGAATCGGGAACGTGGTCCTGTGGCAATCTGATTTACGCGTCTCATGGCGCGCTCAGTGGATCTCATTGCTCATTCATGGGCTGGTTGCCGCGGTAATTTTATTGATGCCCTGGCCGTTGAGTTATACCCCATTGTGGATGATGCTACTGTCGCTGGTGGTGTTTGACTGCGTTCGTAGTCAGCGCCGGATTAATACCTGTCAGGGAGAGATCAAGCTGCTAATGGATGGGCGCTTACGCTGGCAGGGGGAAGACTGGGTGCTCCTGCGCCCGCCCTGGTTACTGAACAGCGGGATGGTGTTGCGTTTACGCGCCGAGTCCGGACGTCATCAGCATTTATGGCTGGCGGCGGATAGCATGGAAGAGGCGGAATGGCGTGAGTTACGCCGTGTCATGTTGCAACAACCACTATCGGGCCAACACTGACGGAACAGCGCAATTCGGTTCCGTCGAGAGGTAAACGCAGCAGATAAAGCTTCAGGTGTAGTGTTCGGCCATTTCGCCCAGAATTTGCTCACACCAGGCCTGGATACGCTCATCGCTGAGATCGTACTGGTTGGTTTCATCCAGCGCCAGACCGACAAACAGTTGTCCATCGGCGATGACCGGTTTATTGCTGGTAAATTCGTAGCCTTCCGTGGGCCAGTAACCGACAAATTTAACACCTTTGGTGGCAAGTTTGTCATGCAGCATACCCAGCGCATCCAGGAACCACTCACCGTAGCCGAGTTGGTCGCCCATTCCATAAAGCGCAACGATTTTGCCTTCCAGATTGAGATCGTCTAATTGATTCCAGACGGCTTCCCAGTCCTCCTGAATTTCGCCAAAATCCCAGGTCGGGATGCCTAAAATGAGTACATCGTACTGCTCCATTAAGGTGGGGGCGTCGTCCTTGAGGTTATGTAATGTCACCAGCTCCGGGCCGAGAATATCGCGAATTTTCTCTGCGGCCATCTCGGTGTAGCACGTGCTGGAACCATAAAAAAGACCCATGTTCATTACGTTACATCTCGATTCTGCTATAGCGTTGCGAGTAGTGTAACAGAATCGCTGCATTCACGGCACAATGAGGCATAATGCACCAAAAGTCAGCGTGAAGTAGGGGACGCGAGTGAAACAGGATTTAGCGCGTATTGAACAGTTTCTGGATGCGCTGTGGCTGGAACGAAATCTGGCGGAAAATACATTAAGCGCGTATCGTCGCGATTTATCGATGGTCGTCGAATGGTTGCATCATCGCGGAAAATCGCTTGCGACGGCACAGGCTGATGATTTACAAACGCTGTTGGCTGAGCGGGTGGAGGGTGGATACAAAGCGACAAGCTCCGCGCGTCTGTTAAGCGCTATGCGGCGTTTTTTCCAATATCTGTACCGTGAAAAGTATCGTGAGGACGACCCGAGCGCGCAGTTAGCTTCGCCCAAACTTCCACAGCGTTTGCCGAAAGATCTTAGCGAAACGCAGGTTGAACGGCTCTTGCAGGCGCCGCTTATTGATCAGCCTTTAGAGTTGCGCGATAAAGCTATGCTGGAAGTGCTGTACGCGACCGGTTTGCGCGTGTCGGAGCTGGTGGGGTTAACGATGAGTGATATCAGTCTGCGGCAGGGCGTTGTGCGGGTTATTGGTAAAGGCAATAAAGAGCGCCTGGTGCCATTAGGCGAAGAGGCCGTGTACTGGCTGGAGACGTATCTGGAGCATGGGCGTCCCTGGCTACTCAATGGCGTCTCAATAGACGTATTGTTCCCTAGCCAGCGTGCGCAGCAGATGACGCGACAGACTTTTTGGCACCGTATTAAACATTATGCGACGCTGGCTGAAATTGATAGTGAAAAACTGTCGCCGCACGTTTTACGCCACGCTTTCGCCACGCATTTGCTGAATCACGGCGCTGATTTACGCGTCGTACAAATGCTGCTCGGACATAGCGATCTTTCGACGACACAAATTTATACGCATGTCGCAACGGAGCGTTTGCGTCAACTTCATCAACAGCACCATCCGCGGGCATGAGTGCTGACAGGAAAGGATAGTTTATGAAAAAGCGTTTTATGATGTTCACTTTACTGGCGGCGGCGTTTTCAGGAATGGCGCATGCGGATGATGCGGCTATCCGTCAGTCGCTGACTAAGCTTGGCGTTCAAAGTACGGAAATTCAACCGTCGCCGGTGGCCGGCATGAAAACCGTCATGACGAACAGCGGCGTACTGTATGTTACTGATGACGGCAAACATATTATTCAGGGGCCGATGTATGACGTGAGCGGCGCGCATCCGCTAAACGTGACGAATAAGCTGTTGATGGGGCAGCTTAATGCGCTGGAAAAAGAGATGATCGTTTACAAAGCGCCGGATGAGAAACATGTCATAACCGTTTTTACTGATATCACTTGCGGTTATTGCCATAAGTTACATGAAGAGATGAAAGACTATAACGCCCTGGGGATTACGGTACGTTATTTGGCTTTCCCGCGTCAGGGGCTGGAAAGCCAGGCGGAACAGGATATGAAAGCTATCTGGTGCGCCAAAGACAAAAACAAAGCCTTTGATGACGCTATGGCGGGTAAGGGCGTGAAACCGGCAAGCTGCGATGTGAACATCGCCGCCCATTATGCGTTGGGAGTGCAACTGGGCGTGAGCGGTACGCCAGCCATTGTATTGAGTAATGGTTATGTGGTGCCTGGTTATCAGGGACCGAAAGAGATGAAAGCGTTTCTCGATGAACATCAGAAACAGACCAGTGGTAAATAATACGCGTGAAACAACAGAGACAACTTCGTCGGCGCGAGGCTGATGAGACGGCGGATCTACCTGCCGAGCTTCCTCCATTACTGCGACGTTTATATGCCAGCCGGGGCGTACGTAGCGCTCGCGAGCTGGAGCGCAGCGTGAAAGGAATGCTGCCCTGGCAGCAGCTTAGCGGTATTGATAACGCGGTGGAGATCCTCTACGACGCTTTTCGTGAAGGGCTTCGCATTATTGTTGTTGGCGATTTTGACGCTGACGGCGCGACCAGTACTGCCTTAAGCGTATTGGGAATGCGTGCGCTGGGATGTGATAACATCAGTTATCTGGTGCCTAATCGCTTTGAAGATGGCTATGGTTTAAGCCCGGAAGTGGTCGATCAGGCCAGGGCGCGTGGCGCACAGCTTATTGTCACGGTAGACAACGGTATTTCCTCCCATGCAGGCGTAGCGCACGCAAAAGCGTTGGGAATCCCGGTGATTGTGACCGATCACCATCTCCCTGGCGACACGTTGCCGGATGCCGAAGCGATTATTAATCCCAATCTACGCGACTGCGAGTTTCCCTCTAAGTCGCTGGCGGGCGTCGGTGTAGCGTTTTATCTGATGCTGGCGTTACGGACATTTTTACGCGATAAAGGATGGTTTGACGAATGCGGTATCGCGCCGCCAAACCTGGCGGAGTTACTGGATTTAGTGGCGTTGGGAACGGTAGCGGACGTGGTGCCGCTGGATGCCAACAACCGTATTCTGACATGGCAAGGGTTAAGTCGTATTCGTGCCGGGAAATGTCGGCCCGGAATTAAAGCACTGCTGGAGATATCGAATCGCGATCCGCAACAGCTCGCCGCCAGTGATTTAGGCTTCGCTCTGGGGCCGCGTCTGAATGCCGCCGGCAGGCTGGACGATATGTCTGTCGGAGTAGCATTACTCTTATGCGATAACCTCGGCGAAGCGCGGGTCCTGGCCAGCGAACTGGATGCGCTTAACCAGACGCGCAAAGAAATTGAACAGGGGATGCAGGCGGAAGCGCTTGTCCTGTGCGAAAAGCTTGAGCGCAGTTGTGATGCGCTGCCTGGCGGTCTGGCGATGTATCATCCTGAATGGCATCAGGGCGTGGTGGGGATTCTGGCGTCACGCATTAAAGAGCGTTTTCATCGTCCGGTGATCGCCTTTGCCCCTGCTGGCGACGGCACGCTTAAAGGCTCAGGCCGTTCTATTCAGGGGTTGCATATGCGCGATGCGCTGGAACGGTTGGATACGCTCTACCCTGACCTGATGATCAAATTCGGCGGTCATGCAATGGCGGCGGGATTGTCGCTGGAAGCGCATAAATTCGAGTTGTTCCAGCAACGTTTCGGTGAGCTGGTGACGGAGTGGCTCGATCCCGCACTGCTGCAAGGCGAGGTAATCTCCGATGGTCCCTTAAGCGCGGCGGAAATGTCTATGGAAGTGGCGCAGGTACTGCGGGATGCCGGACCGTGGGGACAGATGTTCCCGGAGCCGTTATTTGATGGCCGTTTCCGCCTGCTGCAACAGCGCCTGGTGGGCGAGCGTCACCTCAAGGTGATGGTGGAGCCGATCGGCGGCGGTCCGTTGCTGGATGGTATTGCCTTTAATGTCGATACCACTTGTTGGCCGGATAACAGTGTGCGGGAAGTGGAACTGGCTTATAAACTGGACATTAACGAGTTTCGCGGCAACCGTAGTTTACAGATTATTATCGATGATATTTGGCCGCTATGAACCGGGCGATTTAACAACACTTTCGCTGTAATTAAGGGGCGAAATCCGCTAATATTTCGCCCTTATAACCGCATTTTGACAAGTCAAATAAAAGAAATCAGGCCATGTTTGAAATTAACCCGGTAAATAACCGCATTCAGGACCTCACGGAACGCACCAACGTTCTTAGGGGGTATCTTTGACTACGATGCTAAGAAAGAGCGTCTGGAAGAAGTAAACGCCGAGCTGGAACAGCCGGATGTCTGGAACGAGCCCGAGCGTGCGCAGGCGCTGGGAAAAGAGCGTTCATCGCTTGAAGCAATCGTCGATACGCTTGATCAAATGACTCAGGGGCTGGACGATGTTTCCGGACTGTTGGAGTTGGCGGTCGAAGCCGACGATGAAGAGACGTTTAACGAAGCTGTTGCGGAGCTGGATACGCTGGAAGAGAAACTGGCGCAGCTGGAATTCCGTCGGATGTTCTCCGGCGAGTACGATAGCGCCGATTGCTACCTTGATATTCAAGCTGGATCTGGTGGTACTGAGGCGCAGGACTGGGCCAGCATGCTGCTGCGTATGTATCTGCGCTGGGCGGAAGCACGCGGCTTTAAGACTGAAGTTATTGAAGAGTCTGAAGGTGAAGTCGCCGGTATTAAGTCCGCGACTATCAAAATCTCTGGCGAATATGCCTACGGTTGGCTGCGTACTGAAACCGGCGTGCATCGTCTGGTGCGTAAAAGTCCGTTTGACTCCGGCGGTCGCCGTCATACCTCGTTTAGCTCGGCGTTTGTTTACCCGGAAGTGGACGACGATATTGATATCGAAATCAACCCGGCGGATCTGCGCATTGACGTGTATCGCGCGTCGGGCGCAGGTGGTCAGCACGTTAACCGTACAGAATCCGCGGTGCGTATTACCCACATTCCGACTGGTATCGTAACGCAGTGCCAGAACGACCGTTCGCAGCACAAGAACAAAGACCAGGCCATGAAGCAGATGAAAGCGAAGCTTTATGAACTGGAGATGCAGAAAAAGAACGCTGAAAAACAGGCGATGGAAGACAACAAGTCTGATATCGGCTGGGGAAGCCAGATTCGTTCCTATGTCCTGGACGATTCCCGCATTAAAGACCTGCGTACTGGGGTGGAAACTCGCAATACACAGGCAGTACTGGACGGCAGTCTGGATCAATTTATCGAAGCAAGTTTGAAAGCAGGGCTATGAGGAATCAACATGTCTGAACAAAACGCACAGGGCGCTGACGAGGTAGTCGATCTTAACAATGAAATGAAGGCACGTCGCGAGAAGCTGGCTGCACTGCGTGAGCAGGGTATCCCGTTCCCGAACGATTTCCGTCGTGACCGTACCTCAGACCAGCTGCACGCTGAATTCGACGCAAAAGAAGCTGAAGAACTGGAAGCGCTGAATATTGAAGTGTCCGTCGCGGGGCGTATGATGACCCGCCGTATCATGGGTAAAGCTTCTTTCGTTACCCTGCAGGATGTCGGCGGTCGCATTCAACTGTATGTGGCGCGCGACGATCTGCCGGAAGGTGTTTACAACGATCAGTTCAAAAAATGGGATCTTGGCGATATCCTCGGCGCGAAAGGCAAGCTGTTCAAAACGAAGACTGGCGAACTGTCTATTCACTGCACCGAGCTGCGCCTGCTGACCAAAGCGTTGCGTCCGTTGCCGGATAAGTTCCACGGCCTGCAGGATCAGGAAGCACGCTATCGTCAGCGCTATTTGGATCTCATCTCTAATGATGAATCCCGTAATACGTTCAAAACCCGTTCTAAGATCCTTGCTGGCATTCGCCAGTTCATGGTGGCTCGTGGCTTTATGGAAGTCGAAACCCCAATGATGCAGGTGATCCCGGGCGGCGCGTCAGCACGTCCGTTTATCACCCATCACAATGCGCTGGATCTGGATATGTACCTGCGTATCGCGCCGGAACTGTACCTCAAGCGTCTGGTCGTTGGCGGCTTCGAGCGCGTATTCGAAATCAACCGTAACTTCCGCAACGAAGGCATTTCTGTGCGCCATAACCCAGAGTTCACCATGATGGAACTCTACATGGCGTATGCGGACTATAAAGACCTGATCGAACTGACTGAGTCTCTGTTCCGTACGCTGGCGCAGGATGTTCTGGGTACCACCCAGGTTCCGTACGGCGATGAAGTGTTTGACTTCGGCAAGCCGTTTGAAAAACTGACCATGCGTGAAGCGATCAAGAAATATCGCCCGGAAACGGACATGGCTGACCTGGACAACTTCGATTCCGCGAAGGCGATTGCGGAAAGTATCGGCATTCACGTTGAGAAGAGCTGGGGCCTGGGCCGTATCGTCACCGAGATCTTTGACGAAGTCGCTGAAGCGCATTTGATTCAGCCGACCTTCATTACCGAATATCCGGCTGAAGTGTCTCCGTTGGCGCGTCGTAATGATGTGAACCCGGAAATCACTGACCGCTTCGAGTTCTTTATCGGCGGTCGTGAAATCGGTAACGGCTTTAGCGAGCTGAACGACGCGGAAGACCAGGCGCAGCGTTTCCTGGATCAGGTTAATGCAAAAGCGGCAGGCGACGACGAGGCCATGTTCTACGACGAAGACTACGTGACGGCGCTGGAACACGGTTTACCGCCGACAGCGGGTCTGGGAATTGGTATTGACCGTATGGTGATGTTGTTTACTAACAGCCACACTATTCGTGATGTTATTCTGTTCCCGGCGATGCGTCCGGTCAAATAAGATCTGAACTACCGGATGGGGCGCAATTTGCCGCCATCCGGTATCCATTAGCGTGCAGACCAGATCAATGTAGCGCTATCAGGTTATCATTTAGTGCTGGCAGTAAGCGTGTAATAGTTCGCGTGCCTTTTCGTCTGACGACTGCATGACCATCCACGGGCTAAACGCCCATGGCGTTGCGAGAAGACTTTTCCATACGCTTTTAAGTTCGCTCCACTGGTAGTCCATTACCTCTTTCCTGTTAACCTGTAACACGCTGGTTGCCCGTGCGGCAAATACCGGACAGACTTCATTTTCCACAATACCGTTTGGGTCCGTTGCCCGATAGCGAAAGTGCGGATAAACGGAGATAATATCGGTAATTTCCACGCTCAGTTCGAAATGACAACGGCGGGTAATGGCCTCTTCGATGGATTCGCCTTGTTGCGGATGGCCGCACACTGAATTTGTCCACACGCCCGGCCAGGCTTTCTTACTCAGCGAGCGTCGGGTTACCAGCAACTGACCCTCTTCGTTAAATAACCAGCAGGAAAAAGCCAGATGCAAAGGCGTATTGGAGGTATGAGCCGCATACTTTTCCAGAGTGCCGGAGGGCTTATCCTGCTCATCCAATAAAATGACATGTTCCTCAGCCATGAAAGCTCCTGAAAATTAAAATGACCCGGTAACCTACCGGGTCACCTACTCAGACGATCAGCGTAGCCCATAACAGGAAGAAAGGCATTACCAAAACAAGCCCTGACAGGATGCAGGCGAGCGCAACTGCATTGTTATTAGATATTATGCTGGAATATCGTAAATCAGTGGCATCATCATCCACGCAGCGCCTTTCAGACGCCAATGGATTGGGCATACGGCGTTTGGCTGTTATCATAAGGCGTCTGTTAATAGAGTGAGGAAACGTTTTGAGCGCAGGACGCCTGAACACACATAGCCTGGGGATTGCGGTAGTGTTATGCACAGGGCTGCTGCTGGCGGGATGTTCCAGTGATTCCGGCTCAGGAACGTATTCCGGTTCCGTTTATACCGTTAAGCGCGGTGATACGCTATATCGTATATCGCGCGCCACGGGAACCAGTGTAAAAGAACTGGCCCGGCTGAATGGTATTTCTCCGCCTTATACCATTGAGGTGGGGCAGCGTATTAAAGTTCGTGGCAGCGCAAAGAGCAGCGGTTCAACACGTAAAACCAGCAATAAAACCGCGACAAAAACCGCTGCGGTCAGGCCGTCGTCTTCAGTGCCGAAATCCTCCTGGCCGCCGGTGGGGCAGCGTTGTTGGGTATGGCCTGCCAGCGGTAAAGTGATTTTACCTTATTCCACAGCGGAAGGCGGGAATAAGGGAATTGATATTGCGGGCACGCGTGGAGCGCCTGTTTATGCGGCGGGGGCCGGTAAAGTGGTATATGTCGGGAACCAACTGCGTGGCTACGGTAATCTCATCATGATCAAGCACAATGAAGATTACATCACGGCTTATGCACATAATGACACGATGTTGGTCAATAATGGGCAAAGCGTAAAAGCGGGGCAAAAAATCGCTACGATGGGCAGTACCGATGCCGCATCCGTCCGGCTGCACTTCCAGATCCGCTACCGGGCGACGGCTATCGATCCGCTGCGTTATTTGCCGCCGCAGGGGAGTAAACCTAAATGCTGACGGTGAATTAATCGCCAGTCGGTCAGTAAGTCTCTTGCCAACCAGAGCGTAAGGTTTATAATGCTTTACGCATCCCGAAGCGGGCGTAGTTCAATGGTAGAACGAGAGCTTCCCAAGCTCTATACGAGGGTTCGATTCCCTTCGCCCGCTCCATTCTCCAGACGTTTACATAAATTAATGATCCCTTGATCTTACCAGACTTTTAACCTGACTGGTGTCTGTCTTACATTCATTGTCGTTATCCCGCATCTTTGGATGAAGCCTGTAAAAAGAAGGCATGGGCTCAACAGGATTAGCTGGCGAATATATTTTCATTTCCCGATTGTCAGTGGTAACGAGGTATAAAACGCGGTGGTGTCAATCCGCACCTCATTATAACTGACTCATGTCATTATCTGTCCCTCCTTACTGTAACCAGACAGCATCACATTTTATTTCACAAAATTTCAGGTGTAACTCCATGGGTTGAGAATAGCTGTTCAGGTTATGCGTATTTGTTGACACATAAATTTTACAGCTTACACACGACGGCTTTCGTAACGTAAATATCGCCTGTTAAAAATTATTGAGCTTTATCTCATACCGCTTTTGATCACTGTGTTCCGGGAAATAATTCCCATCGAATGAATGATTAAATAAAGCAAAAAAAGAGTAGCCGTGAACAGACGGTTAAGCCTGTCGGTTGCTCCGCCTGCCGTTATCAGAGGTCATTCTGACCAATGAATTGATGAGGTATACTTTCCAGATTTTCTACAATTTTCACTCATAAAATTCACATTGTTTACTCTTAAATTTTACAGATGTCTCTATAAGATAGTCTTAAACGTGTGTATAAGACAGTGATGGGAATGCTACCCCCCCTAAATAAGTTATTAAATAACAGTGGCATGAATGAAAAAACCTTAAATAACACTTTAATAATAAGAATTCATTACAGAATAACAGCAACTGCATTTATAGTTCATTCCATCACCACCAGGGGGACAAAAGAAGCAGACGGACGTTATTAAAAAGCATTATTTATTGTGCTCAGAATTTAGCAAATAGTGCTATTTTGAGGTTTTTTCTGAGATTGTAAATTATGGATAAAATTCTCAATTAGCGTAGCGTAAATCCGAAGTGGCGTATTGCGATATCAGGATCTGACACGGTTTCCTAAAACTATATATTGTGCTGTCCAGGAGTTTATGACACTTACGATAATTCGCCATTTTTGGCCGTTGTAACTTAATGGACTGGCCGGATTGACACATTTATTTACCAATGAAATATTGAGAGAAAAATCGACGGGAGTCGTTTTGGATGATAAGACAATCACCACAAATTCTTCGTTGCATTAGCTGTGAATTATCCTGTCAATTATTTCCTGACAGCGCAGTACGGGTGCAGTATTGTAATAATGCAGCATTTGCCATCTGGCCAGATGGTAATGTGTTTCTGAAAAAAGGCATTATTGAAAAGCTTTTGCTTGATAATCAAAATTATTTGTCCAGAGGCTTTATTTTCGTTGATTTTTCTTTCCCAAATCTTCGACGATTCGCCGATCTACAATGGATTGACCGGCTGTCTAACAGCGGCATGCATATCGTTCTGATTTCTGACAGAAGTTTGACACCACTGGCTAATTACTGGCTTTTGAAAAGCAATAAAATACAAGGGATTATCTATTCTGATGACGATGATACAGTGCAACAGCAGAAGATACACCGCTTGTTTACCGGTCGCCTCGCCAACAGCAAACGTGGACGATCACTTAACTATACGGAATTTATATTGCTGAAGTATTTTATGGCAGGAATAAGTATTCAGCAAATTATCAGAATTGACAATATTGATATTAAGAAAATCTATGTACACAAACTGCGGCTTGAAAATAAGCTAGGACATAGCATTCATAAAATAATATCAAATATTTTATAGAAATTTTTCCATTTTTATTATTCCCACATCATTGCGATGTGGCGGACGCTCTACGCCAGAATGCAGGAGGCAAAATGCCAACCACAAAAAATTACTCACGCATCGCCATAGCGGTCTCAGCCGCGTTAGCCTCTATGGTATTTTCCAGCCAGGCGGCCTGGGTTGATGTTGATAGTCTGCCATCCAGTGGGCTGGTCAGCCAGTTGCCTCCGGAGTTACAGGCTATTATTCCCGCTCAGGCCAGTGCCGGTTTCACCAAAATTAGTACCATGCCCAACTACGTTTATCAGTGGAACACCGGTACTATCCCGGTTTATGGCAATGGCCTCACGCTTAATGGGCCGGGCGCAGAGGCATTTGAACACACTATTACTGTTATTCAGAACAACGTGACGGGAAGTCCGGGCGTGATTTTTGGCAACGACCTGACCATTCGGACGCAATCGGTGAATGCCGCGAATAATGGTAAAGACGTCGATGGCATCCGTACCCACGGAGCTAATACTCCGGATAACCCGGTATTTATTGTTACCGGTGACCATACCAGTATCTACGTGGATGGTCAGGATGGTGACGGTATTAACGCCGGATATAACTCCCTGGGGCAGGGTTGGACCGGATCGGCCAATATTTACGTCGGCGACGATCTGTATATTAAAACGACGGGTAGCCAGGGACGTGGAATTACAGCCAACGCCATGAGGGATGCGTCACGTGCCAAAAATACGATTATCGTCGGTAATCGTGCTCATATTGTTACTACCGGTGACAGTTCGGAGGGGCTGCGTACTGGACAAAGTGGCTCTTTGATTCGTCTGGGTGACGATGCGACCATCGAGACCTCCGGCACATCCTCAACGGGGATTTACGCCGCGTCATCCTCCAGAACCGAGCTTGGCAACAACGCTACCATTACGGTAAACGGTGCCAGCGCACACGCGGTATATGCGACTAACGCCACCGTTAATTTGGGTGATAATGCCGCAATTAGCGTTAATAGCGCCAGTAAGGCCGCATCCTATAGTAAAGCGCCTGCCGGTTTATACGCGCTCTCTCGAGGTACCATTAATCTGGCAGGCGGTGCGGCTATTACTATGGTGGGTGATAACAGTAGCGAAAGTTACGCTATCAGCACGGAGACTGGCGGCATCGTTGACGGATCTTCAGGTGGACGTTTCGTCATCGACGGTGACATTCGTGCTGCTGGCGCCACCTCTGCTACCAGTACGCTACCGCAGCAGAACAGTACGGTTAAGCTCAATATGACGGACAACTCGCGGTGGGACGGGGCGTCGTATATCACCAGTGCTACGGCGGGCACAGGCGTTATCTCTGTACAAATGAGCGATGCGACCTGGAATATGACCAGCAGCTCAACGCTCACTGACCTGACGTTGAATAGTGGCGCAACCATTAACTTCAGCCATGAAGATGGCGAGCCATGGCAAACGCTCACCATCAATGAAGATTATGTCGGCAACGGCGGTAAGCTGGTCTTTAATACTGTGCTCAATGATGATGATTCCGAAACGGATAGGCTGAAGGTTCTCGGCAATACTTCAGGTCACTCATTTGTCGCGATAAATAACATCGGTGGAGCTGGGGCTCAAACCGTTGAAGGTATTGAAATTGTCAACGTTGCTGGCAATTCCAACGGCACTTTCGAAAAAGCCAGCCGTATTGTTGCCGGCGCCTATGACTACAATGTGGTTCAGAAAGGTAAAAACTGGTATCTGACCAGCTATATTGAGCCCGATCCTGTCGACCCTGTTATTCCCGATCCAGTAGACCCGGTCATCCCTGATCCTGTTATCCCCGATCCAGTAGACCCGGTCATTCCTGACCCTGTTATCCCTGATCCAGTAGACCCGGTCATCCCTGATCCGGTGGTTCCGGATCCTGTTATCCCTGACCCGGAAAAACCTGACGCCCCGCCGGTAACAGAACATCAGTTTCGTCCGGAAGCGGGCAGCTATCTTGCCAATAACTATGCGGCAAACACACTGTTCATGACGCGTCTCCATGACCGTCTGGGTGAAACACAGTACACCGACATGTTGACGGGTGAGAAAAAGGTCACCAGCCTGTGGATGCGTAACGTTGGTGCCCATACTCGCTTCAAAGATGGCAGCGGGCAGCTAAAAACCCACATCAACAGCTATGTGCTACAACTGGGGGGCGATTTGGTGCAGTGGAGCACTAACGGTCTTGATCGTTGGCACATTGGGGCAATGGCCGGATATGCCAACAGCCAGAACCATACGCAGTCGTCCGTGAGTGGCTATTATTCCCGTGGTCAAGTCACCGGTTACAGCGTCGGCCTTTATGGTACCTGGTATGCTAACAATATCGATCGGTCTGGGGCTTATGTGGATACCTGGGCTCTGTACAACTGGTTTGATAACAAGGTAATGGGTCAGGAGCAGGCCACTGAAAAATACAAATCCAAAGGCATTACCGCCTCGGTTGAAGCCGGTTACAGCTTCAGGTTAGGTGAAAGTGGGCGTAACAGCTACTGGTTGCAGCCTAAAGCGCAGGTGGTATGGATGGGCGTGCAGGCTGACGACCATCGCGAAGCCAATGGCACCCGCGTTAAGGATGATACCGCCGGTAATCTGATAACCCGCATGGGCGTAAAAGCCTATATTAACGGCCACAACGCTATTGATGACGATAAATCTCGAGAGTTTCAGCCATTTGTGGAAGCGAACTGGATCCATAATACGCAGCCTGCCAGCGTGAAGATGGACGATGTCAGCAGCGATATGCGTGGTACGAAGAATATTGGAGAACTGAAAGTGGGTATTGAAGGACAAGTTACCCCGCGCCTGAACGTATGGGGTAACGTGGCGCAACAGGTGGGTGATACTGGTTATAGTGATACCCGAGGAATGCTGGGGGTGAAATACAGTTTCTGATTCAGATAACAGCAGAGCCGCTGTTCGTCAGCGGCTTTTACCCGGAAGCGCTTTCATTTGGCTAATATGTTTCATGAACGGCTCACAAAACAGCTTAATGTGTACAGAAAAATATCGGGCGTTTCCCGATAGTGAACATAAAGCCACGATGGCCCTGAGTCAGGATGGTGTAACTGATACTTTTCCCAGGATAGACGTAAAAGTCGGGTAAAACGGTTTCGATAACCGCATCGGACAGTGTTTCGTCACGTGTGACTTTGTTGACATCCGTTGATATAAAATGGGTGCTGTCTTTGTTTTCACTCCATACATAGGAAACATCACGGCGGATCACTCCGCTCATTTTATTATCGACGTAATATGCTCCGCTGATGGACACTACTCCGGTGCGTTTTTTTAGCGAATACATAAAATCCAGCGTCAGGTTAGCCTGAGTGTTGTTATAAAACACAATCACAGGCGCCGTGCATTTCTCTGGGTCCCGGTTCTGTTCCATACGCAAATGAATAAGATGGCCAAGCCCTGTGCCCAGAAACAGTAGCGTCAGGCAGATTAACAGCAGTGATTTTTTACTCATATGTCACCCCGCGGAAAAAAAGCGTCACACAGCCTGTATCGCCGCGCGTTTCATAAGGTTGCTGGCAAATCAGTGCGGTAACCGCCGGGGTACGGCTGCTGGAGGGGAAATAGACCCATGGGTATTTCTGGCAATCCATTCCGGTTTTTAGAATCATTGATTTATAGCTGGCAAAACGGCTACCACTCCCGATATCTTCATTTCGGGAGAAAAAATGACAGCCCTGGGTTGTTTCAACCAGCGTGTATCGATCGTAAAAATCCTTATCGGGAACGGTTTGCCAGCTTATCGTGCCAAGAAAAATACCGACAGCAAATGTCCCGGTCATCCAAAGCACAGGTATATAATGTTTAAACCAACAGCCTGATATACCCGGCCGTGTCTCACCCTTTTTTTCTACTACCTGCGCGGAGTCTTTGCGGATAGTGATGACGTTTACACCAGGCTCAATCTGAAAGCCTTTACGCGGAACCGTGATTATCAGCGTATCTTCATTTTCACCAACGGTACGTAATCCGCGGCGAATAATGGAGATATTCTGATAAAGCGTATTTGCCGACACTACCATGCCGTCTTCTTCCCACACTTTTTGAAAGAATGTTTGTTGTGAGACGACGGAGGGGGCGTTTTCCAACAACAGGCGCAAGCAGCGACTGGCGGGGGTTGTCAAAATAACGTTAAGATCAGGCCTGGATAATGACGCCAGGCGATTCATTTCAGGATTAAATTCTATATTATCGTTAATTATCCATAACATCGCATTATTACCATGCCAAAACATATCGTAGTTCGAGGGTGTTGAATAGGCACCCCGGGTATGGTTTCACCCGGTCTGATGCAGGGGACCGTGTAAGAGTACATGGATTAGCCCCTGCATATCGGCCACATAGCCATTACAAAAAGAGCGAGATGCATAAGGCATGACTGGCAAGCGTCGACGCCGCTTTTTTCATTATAGCAGGCAGTAAACAGGCACCGAATGCGTTCTGGCTATAAAAAGATATCAGGCGTTTCCCTACAAAAATACTTCGGTTTTTATACAACGGGTTAACGTTGTGATCTGTACCGTTGATAAAGACATTTGCGGTGTGTGCCCCGCTCTGATGTCGTTCAGATTTCCATCAGATGAATAAATTGACGCTTGCCGCCTGCTACACGCTGATTGCCGAGCCACAGCCTACTGCCACCAGCGTTAATGCCAGGCAAGGTATAAACCTTCCAGCCAGCCTGAACAGTAATATCAATCACGAAAGGCGTTGAATATCGATTCTGTGAGCGTGTTTGAGGGGGAATGCAAAAGGCATCTGGCTTCATCGCTCATCAGAGCGATGAAGCCAGGCATGAAGAAGATCCGGAAGTGATAGTAAAGATACTGGATTTTTATATTAAATAGCCGGGAGTACTATCCCGGCTATCACCAGCTTTAGCCGAAAAACATCACCGATACGCAAAGTAAACCGACCACTAGCGTAATAAAATTTCCCACAGAACGGTAAGGTTTCAATGCCGGTATCAGGTACGTAGACAAGGTTGGCATAATAAACAGAATCATCGCAATGAGCGGGCCGCTAATGGCATAGATCATGGAGATGGCATTTGGGTTGATACAGCAAATAATAAATGTAATCCCGGAAACCAGCATGATAGACAGAGCACGATTAAACGCCCGGCTTTTTTTCACGCCGACTTGCTGTAAGGTCGTTTTTACCATCTCGGTTGCCCCCTCAATAACGCCGAAATAGGTGCCAAGAAAGGATTTCGACATGGCTACCACCGCAACGATAATACCTGAAAGAGAGAGCCATGCAGGCGCATTGGGCATCATCGAGAGGGCCGAAAGGATCGTAACGCCTTCATTACGCGCGTTTTCAATGTATGACGGCGGTATGGAGAGCAGACAGCTAAAGACAAAAAACAGTACGCTCAGGCAGATAATCAGGTAGGCGATCTTCATAATTTTTTTGCATTTATCCATGGCCTGCTCGCCAAAATTCTCCCGCCTGTCGATGGCAAACGTGGAAATAATGGGCGTATGGCTAAAAGCAAAAACCATTACCGGAATAGAAATCCATATCTGGTGTAACGTGTGACTATCAAAAGACATTTGCCCGGTCAGTAACGAGGGCTGCCAGCTTCCGGTTAAGTAGAGCGAAAGGAACAAGAAGTAAGCGATAAGCGGAAAGACTAAAAAGCCCATTACGCGAATCGTGGCATGTCTTCCCATTAAAAAAATCATATTCAGGATAAGTACTACGCCGAAACTTACTAACATCCGGATGCGAATATCTATCTGAATATGCTTCGCTAATTGCTCTGTCAGGGAATTAGTAATAGCCACCGCATAAATTAATACCACGACAAAGAACGCAATAAAATAAAGTGCGGTAATAATGCTACCGATTTTTTTACCATAATAATGGGTAACTGCGCCGGTTATTCCTTCACCCGCAGAGGTTTTTGAGGAAAGAATAAATTGACACAACGCCTTATGCGGCCAATAGGTTAAAGGCCAGGCGACCAGCGCGGTAATAAACAGCACGATTGCGCCTGCCGACCCTAACTGAATGGGAAGGAAAAGGGTGCCTGCGCCTACGGCCGTTCCGTATAATGCAAAACTCCAGAGAGTCTCATCTTTTGACCAAATTTTAGACATTATTTGAATATATCAACTATAAAACACACAAAAAGAAGCGCAATTTATCATAAATAGAGCCAATTGGGGGAGTTTTAAGCAGATGGATGTCGCGAAGTTGGGGGGCCGGAACTGTTGCGATCCCGGCAAAAAAGCGCAATATCATGCATTAACGCGTTGTTGACGGCGTTCCACCACGCGTTGGCGTAAAATATCGTAGGCCCAGTTGTACAGCATTGTGTACGGTAAAAAGAACAGGAAGAAACCAATTTCCAGGGTAAATGCCTGTAGCAGGCTAACGTTCAGTACCCAGGCGACGATACTCACGCCGATGACGATAAACCCGCTTTCAAATCCTAACGCATGGAACGCGCGAACTTTGGCAGTGCGCCTCACCTGGTACGGCGGCCACAGGCGATCAAACAGCGCATTATAAATGATATTCCAGATCATCGCTGTGGTGGCCAATAATATCGTCAGGCCGCCCATTTCCAGTACTGAGCGCTGCATAAGCCAGGCGGTGATTGGCGCCAGTATCGCGGTAGCGATGCCTTCAAAACAGACGGCATGGAAAATACGCTCAGGTAGCGAGCGACGGTGTGTTGTGTCATGTTGCATAAACGGAAAGCCTTTCTTTTGTCCTGACCAGATAATTTCAGCTATTTTATCGTTTAAAATGATACCCGAAAGATAACATCCATCGATAAAGTAGATAGATTATGCGTTACTCTCCTGAAGCGTTAATGGCCTTTGTTGAGACCGTTTCTTGTGGTTCGTTTTCTGCGGCGGCGCGGCGCTTGCGTAAAAGTCAGTCCACCATTAGTACGGCCATTGCGCATCTGGAGGCGGATCTGGGATTTTTATTATTCGATCGTTCATCGCGCCAGCCGGTTCTGACCGAAGAAGGGAAACGGGTACTCAGCTATGTTCAGGCGATTTTATCAGCGAGCGCCCGTCTGGATGAGGTCGCGTTGACGTTATCCGGCGAGACGGAAGCGAGGCTCACGTTCGTTCTCTCTGATATTCTGCATCCTGACAGCCTGGAAGAATTAATGGTGCAATTTGATCGCCATTTCCCGCATACCGAGTTTGAATGTTTAATCGGAGAAAATGATGATGTCATCGATCTGCTGCAAAAAGAGCGCGCCCAGATAGGGCTGATTGAAGCGCGTGATGACTACCCCACAGACATTGGCGCGACGCGTCTGCCTGTGCAAAGCTGGATGGGCGTTTATGTGGCAGCCTCGCATCCACTGGCGTCACAGGCGGCCCTACAGTGGGAGCAATTGCACACCTGGCGTGAGCTGCGTTTGAATACCTACCTTGAATCTAACGCTAACCGTGTGCGCGGGCCGTCCTGGTCGGCACCGAACTATTTATTACTGCTGAGCATGGCGGTTCAGGGATTTGGTTGGTGCGTGTTGCCCTGTGCGCTGGTAGAGGAGTTTGCAGCGGAAAAACCGCTGGTTCAACTGGATGTGCCTGGCTGGCCCAGGGCGATTGCTATTGATTTGCTCTGGAACAAGAAGTCACCGCCCGGGACAGCGGGAATCTGGCTTCGATATCATTTGCAGCAGCAATAAGCTATGCCATCGTCAAATCAGCGCGATTTCCTTTGTGATAAAACTCACTTTTTTTAAACAATCAAGATAACTAATTTTAACAATGATCTACTATGGCGGTGTCATTTTGCGCTGAGGTGGTAATGAAAGAGGTTGTGATTGTGGCGGCACTGCGGACGCCCATCGGCTGTTTTCAGGGAACGCTGGCCCGTCATTCCGCCGTCGAGCTGGGGAGCATGGTCGTAAAAGCGTTGATTGAGCGCAGTGGCGTGGATGTTAATGCTATCGATGAGGTCATCCTTGGTCAGGTGCTGACCGCCGGCGCCGGGCAGAACCCGGCACGCCAGTCCGCTATCAAGGGGGGGCTGCCTAATACCGTTTCCGCTATTACCATTAATGACGTTTGTGGTTCCGGTTTAAAAGCATTGCACCTTGCGACGCAGGCTATTCAGTGCGGTGAGGCAGACATTGTTATCGCGGGTGGGCAGGAAAATATGAGCCGTGCGCCGCATGTCCTCAATGACAGCCGTACTGGCGCGCTACCTGATGCTGACAATCTGGTGGATAGCCTGGTACATGACGGCTTATGGGACGCTTTTAACGATTATCACATTGGCGTAACGGCAGAAAATCTGGCGCGGGAATATGGTATCAGCCGTGAATTACAGGATGCCTGGGCGCTCAGTTCGCAGCAAAAGGCCAGGGCGGCGATCGATACCGGACGTTTTAAAGATGAGATTGTCCCTGTCATCACGCAGCGTAACGGGCAGATCGCGATTGTCGATACCGATGAACAACCGCGCGCTGACACCAGTGCGGAAGGGTTAGCTCAATTGCATCCGGCATTTGATAGTTTTGGTTCGGTAACGGCGGGTAATGCCTCATCAATTAATGACGGCGCCGCCGCCGTGATGATGATGAGCGAGGCGAAAGCCATGGAATTGGGGTTACCGATACTGGCGCGCATCCGCGCGTTTGCCAGTGTCGGCGTCGATCCGGCGCTGATGGGTATTGCTCCGGTATATGCCACCCGGCGTTGCCTGGAGCGGGCAGGATGGCAACTGGCGGATGTTGATCTTATTGAAGCCAACGAAGCGTTTGCCGCCCAGGCGATATCGGTCGGAAAAATGCTGGAATGGGATGAGCGACGGGTGAATGTTAACGGTGGTGCAATAGCCTTGGGGCATCCCATTGGTGCTTCCGGTTGCCGAATTCTTGTTTCACTGGTGCATGAAATGGTTAAACGCGATGCGCGAAAAGGGCTGGCAACGCTTTGTATCGGCGGTGGTCAGGGCGTCGCTTTAACGGTTGAGCGTGACTGAGCCAGCGCCAGCTCTCCTGCTTAATACTCCTGCTATGAAAATGCCCTCTGTCAGGAGGGCCATGTCAGTTAAAGAAGCCTGTACTTAACATGGTAACGTAGGCAGCCTTGCTACAGGTGTCGCAGACACGCCTGAGATATCTACCTCCCCTGCGTAAATAATCCTCCTGTAAAATCCCGTGCAAATTTATCAAAACACTGTTTTATTTTTTATTGAAAACCTTTGTACAGACGGCTATGATGCCACCAAATAAATCAAAACAGTGTTTTGATTTTGTGTGTAACGATCGGTTTATTCATGGAGGTAAAGGTGGACGTAAGGCAAAGTATCCATAGTGAGCACGCTAAAACACTGGACACCCAGGCGCTACGGCGCGAGTTTTTGATAGAAAATATTTTTGTCGCTGATGAATATTCGATGGTTTATAGCCATATCGATCGCATTATTGTCGGCGGCATTATGCCCGTTAACCATGCCGTCGAGATAGGCGGGGAGGTGGGTAAACAGCTCGGCGTCTCCCGATTACTGGATCGCCGCGAGTTAGGCATCATTAATATTGGCGGTGCAGGCACGATCGTTGTTGACGGCCTGCGTTATGACATTGGTCACCGTGATGCGCTGTATATCGGTAAAGGGGCGAAAGCATTGGTCTTCGCCAGCAATGATGCGAGCAAACCGGCGAAGTTTTACTACAACTGCGCGCCGGCGCATACCACGTATCCTACAAAAAAAGTGACGCCTGCCGACACTGCGCCCGTTACCTTAGGCGATAATCTCACCAGTAATCGTCGAACCATCAATAAATATTTCGTTCCGGATGTACTGGAAACCTGTCAGCTCAGTATGGGACTCACCGAACTGGCGCCCGGTAACCTGTGGAACACTATGCCATGCCATACCCATGAGCGTCGTATGGAAGTTTACCTCTATTTCAATATGGAAGAGGACAGCTGCGTTTTTCATATGATGGGGCAGCCCCAGGAAACTCGCCATATTGTTATGCATAACGAACAGGCGGTTATTTCCCCAAGCTGGTCAATACATTCCGGCGTCGGCACCAAAGCCTATACGTTTATCTGGGGCATGGTGGGGGAAAATCAGGTCTTTGATGACATGGATCACGTTGCGGTAAAAGATCTGCGCTAGTCGTGGCCGGTGATAACGCCTGTCCGTGACGGGCATGACAAAAGTAAGGATGAATAATGATTTTGAATGCATTTTCTCTTGAAGGTAAAGTGGCGGTTGTGACAGGCTGCGATACTGGCCTGGGTCAGGGGATGGCTTTAGGGCTGGCGGAAGCAGGCTGTGACATCGTCGGTATTAACATCGTTGAGCCGACAGAAACCATTGCCCGCATCACTGCTTTGGGGCGTCGCTTTTTAAGCCTGACAGCCGATCTGCGTCAAATCGATGGTATTCCGGCGCTACTGGAACGCGCGGTAGCGGAATGCGGTCATATTGATATTCTGGTGAATAACGCGGGCCTGATCCGTCGTGAAGAGGCGATTGATTTCACGGAAAAAGACTGGGATGACGTCATGAACCTGAATATCAAGAGCGTATTCTTTATGTCTCAGGCGGCGGCAAAACATTTTATTGCGCAGGGCAACGGCGGCAAAATTATTAATATCGCGTCAATGCTCTCCTTTCAGGGCGGTATTCGCGTTCCCTCTTACACTGCGTCGAAAAGCGGTGTAATGGGGATCACACGCCTGATGGCAAACGAATGGGCGAAACACAAAATCAATGTAAATGCTATCGCGCCGGGTTATATGGCAACCAATAATACCCAGCAGTTGCGTGCCGATGAACAGCGTAGCGCTGAGATCCTTGACCGTATTCCGGCTGGACGTTGGGGGCTGCCTGGCGATTTAATGGGGCCGGTGGTTTTTCTGGCGTCCAGTGCCGCGGATTATATTAATGGTTATACCGTAGCAGTGGATGGTGGCTGGCTGGCGCGTTAATCTGATAACGCCAGATGCGTTTCCAGACAACTGATAAAAGCTGAATAAAATCAATTGGTAATGGCAATTTTTGCAATGCGCGATGGCGCGTCGCTTATCCAACCTTCGCCGTGGGCGATGTGGCGGGCCGCACCCGGTAAATGAATTCGGCTTTATCAGGCATTTCACCCTGCCTTCGGCAGGGTTTATTTATGATCTTATTAGCATAGTCCATATTGTTGTTATAAATTAATCCATATCTTGCTAAATAATAGTTCTAATGAATATTCCAATACCTTGAAATATAAGTAGGTTAGAAAAAATCGGGAGAATAGCGTTAATTTTTAAAAGTGTAATATCCATCACATATCATTATAGGGTAGCCATTTAATCCATATTTATGCCGTTTCCAGCCTGACACGTGAGGGAAAGGATCCCTTAACTTCAGGCTATGTCTTACTCTGTGGTGGCAGGTAAATATGGTCTCTCTTAATCATGGCTCTGTTTTAACGCCGCGTTCGCTTCGTGATACGCGACGTATGAATATGTTCGTTTCGGTTTCTGCGGCGGTTGCGGGACTGTTATTTGGTCTGGATATCGGCGTTATCGCCGGGGCGCTACCTTTTATTACCGACCATTTCGTACTGACCAGTCGGTTGCAGGAATGGGTCGTCAGCAGCATGATGCTTGGCGCGGCGATTGGCGCATTATTTAACGGTTGGCTCTCATTTCGACTTGGGCGTAAATACAGCCTGATGGCCGGCGCGATTTTGTTTGTCGTAGGCTCGTTGGGGTCGGCGTTTGCTTCCAGCGTGGAGGTGTTGATTGGCGCTCGTGTGATACTGGGCATAGCGGTAGGGATTGCGTCCTATACTGCGCCACTTTATCTCTCTGAAATGGCAAGTGAAAATGTGCGCGGTAAGATGATCAGTATGTATCAATTGATGGTTACGCTGGGCATTGTGCTGGCTTTTTTATCCGATACAGCATTCAGTTACAGCGGCAACTGGCGCGCAATGCTGGGCGTGCTGGCATTGCCTGCGGTGTTGCTTATTATCCTGGTGGTATTCCTGCCTAATAGCCCGCGCTGGCTCGCGCAAAAAGGCCGCCATATCGAAGCGGAAGAGGTGCTGCGTATGCTGCGCGATACCTCAGAAAAAGCCCGTGATGAACTGAACGAGATTCGGGAAAGCCTCAAGCTCAGGCAGGGCGGCTGGTCATTATTTAAAGCTAATCGCAATGTTCGCCGCGCCGTGTTCCTCGGTATGCTGTTACAGGCAATGCAACAGTTCACCGGGATGAACATTATTATGTACTATGCGCCGCGCATTTTTAAAATGGCTGGCTTCACCACGACTGAACAGCAAATGATTGCCACCCTGGTGGTCGGGCTCACCTTTATGTTCGCGACGTTTATCGCTGTTTTTACAGTAGATAAAGCCGGACGTAAACCGGCGTTAAAAATCGGTTTCAGCGTAATGGCGTTAGGGACGTTAGTACTGGGTTACTGCCTGATGCAGTTTGATAATGGTACGGCATCAAGCGGTCTTTCCTGGCTTTCCGTTGGGATGACGATGATGTGTATCGCTGGTTATGCGATGAGCGCCGCGCCGGTTGTGTGGATCCTGTGCTCGGAAATCCAGCCGCTGAAATGCCGTGACTTTGGGATTACCTGTTCAACCACGACAAACTGGGTATCAAACATGATCATCGGCGCGACATTCCTGACGCTGTTGGACAGCATCGGCGCGGCGGGGACGTTCTGGCTCTATACTGCGCTAAATATCGCTTTTATCGGTATCACTTTCTGGCTGATCCCGGAAACGAAAAACGTTACCCTGGAGCACATCGAACGCAAGCTGATGGCGGGTGAGAAACTAAAAAATATAGGCGTTTAATTTCCTTTCTATTGCCGGATAACGCCTGCTATCCGGCACGGTAAAAACGGGATGGAAATGGAGGCGTAAGTTTGTTTCACTGCCATAACGCTTTAAAAAAGGAGAACGCAGTGAAAACGATCGGACTGTTGGGCGGGATGAGTTGGGAATCGACTATTCCCTATTACCGGTTAATTAATGAAGGTATTAAACAGCAACTGGGTGGCCTCCACTCGGCGAGCTTACTGTTACATAGCGTTGATTTTCACGATATTGAAGAGTGCCAACGCCGCGGTGAATGGGATAACGCCGGCGAGATCCTGGCGCAAGCCGTGCAGGGGTTACAGCAAGCGGGCGCAGAGGGTATTGTGTTATGTACCAATACCATGCATAAAATCGCGCACCTTATTGAATCTCGTTGTTCGCTGCCCTTCTTACACATCGCGGATGCCACCGGGCGTGCCATTGCCCGGCAGGGATTACGTCGCGTGGCGTTGTTAGGGACCCGCTATACGATGGAACAGGATTTCTATCGCGGGCGGCTGGAACAGCAATTTGCGATTGAGACCGTGGTGCCGGAGGCGGATGATCGGGTGCGAATTAATCAGGTGATTTTTGACGAGCTTTGTCAGGGGCAATTCACTGACGCGTCGCGTTGTTATTATCTACGCGTTATCGAACAACTGGCGGCGCAAGGCGCGCAAGGTGTGATTTTCGGTTGTACTGAAATAGGCTTACTGGTGCCTCAGGCGCAAAGTGCGTTACCGGTTTTCGATACCACGGCGATTCATGCCGCAGACGCCGTAACATTTATGCTTTCATCATCGGTTCCAGAATAGCCTCCAGCGGTTCAACCAGGCGCGAAAGATGCGTTTGTAAATGCTTACTAAAGGCGTCTACCAGTGCGGATGCGGGACGGTGTAGCGGGCGAATCAAACTAACGGTAAAGGGCACGTCGATGCTGAAGCGCCTGACGGTTATACCGCTGGTGGCATAGTCCAGAGCGGTCAGCGGGTTAACAACAGAGACGCCCACACCGGCGCGCACCATCGCGCAAACGGATGCTGCGCTATGCGTTTCAACCACCATTCGGCGCTTCACCTGATGCTCGGTAAATAACGTATCCAGCAGTTGTCGATAGCTGTCCTGGCGGGAGAGGCTGATAAAGTTTTCCCCCTGAAAATCGTCTGGCGTAAGTACGGTCCTGGCGACAAGCGGATGGTTGGACGGCAACACACACACTTCATTTAGCGTCAGCAGTTCGGTTCGGGTTGTCCCTGCCGGGGCATGAAGTGTCTCCGTTAGCCCCAGATCGTGGCGCTGGGCGGAGAGCCATTCTTCCAGCAACGGCGACTCCTGCGGGACAATATTCAGGCTGACATCCGGATAGCGCGCCAGAAAAGGCGATATCAGCGGCGGCAAAAAGGATTGTGAAAATACCGGCAGACAGGCGATGGAAAGTTCGCCCTGGCGAAACTCACGCAGGCTTTCCGCCGTGCTGACGATGCGATCCAACCCATACCAGGAGCGTTGTACCTCTTCGAACAGGCGTAACCCTTGCACCGTCGGATGTAAGCGCCCGCGTGTACGCTCAAATAGCGTTAATCCCAGCACTTTTTCAAACCGCGCCAGTTCGCGACTGACGGTAGGTTGCGAAGTATGCAGCAGCCGCGCCGCTTCGGTGAGATTTCCGGCAGTCATGACAGCGTGAAAGATTTCAATGTGACGTAAATTAACGGCGGCCATGTGTTTCCTCTGGACAGTTTATTCCATATCATTTTTGCATAGACTGGCGATAAAACGATATTTTTTATTCCATTGAAGGTATGGCGTAATCATTAAAAAGCCTTATTCCGGAGTTTGTTATGCCACAGCCGTATCATTACGCTGAAACCGATCTTAACGCTGAAAATTTGCGCAAATTGCTTGCTGAATTTGGTTGCCCGGTCTGGGTCTATGACGCGCAAATTATTCGTCGTCAGATAGCCGCGCTACAGCAGTTTGACGTTGTGCGTTTTGCGCAAAAAGCCTGTTCGAACATTCATATCCTGCGCTTAATGCGCGCACAGGGCGTGAAAGTGGATTCCGTTTCATTGGGAGAGATCGAACGTGCGCTGGCGGCCGGCTACGATCCGCAAGCTTGTCCTGATGATATCGTTTTTACCGCCGATGTGATTGACGACGCTACGCTGGCGCGCGTGAGCGAACTGTCTATTCCGGTTAATGCTGGCTCGGTGGATATGTTGGCGCAGCTTGGTCAGGTTTCGCCGGGGCATCGTGTCTGGCTGCGAGTGAATCCAGGTTTTGGTCATGGTCACAGCCAGAAAACCAATACCGGCGGCGAAAATAGCAAGCATGGCATCTGGCACACCGATCTTCCGGCGGCGCTGGCGATAATACAGCAGTATCGGCTAAAACTTGTCGGCCTCCATATGCATATCGGTTCCGGCGTCGATTATGGCCATCTGGAACAGGTTTGCGGCGCGATGGTACGTCAGGTGCTGGAGTGCGGTCAGGATCTGGAGGCGATTTCGGCAGGGGGGGGACTCTCGATTCCTTATCGCGACGGAGACGAGCCCGTTGATACGCGCCATTATTATGGTCTGTGGAATGCGGCGCGTGAGCAAATCGCCTGTCATCTGGGACATGCTGTCAAACTTGAGATCGAACCTGGGCGTTTTCTGGTGGCGCAATCGGGCGTGCTGGTGACCCAGGTACGTAGTGTAAAACAGATGGGACGCCGCCATTTTGTGCTGGTGGATGCCGGTTTTAACGATCTGATGCGCCCGGCGATGTATGGGAGCTATCACCATATTTCGGCGCTGGCGGCGGAGGGTCGCTCATTTGAACACGGTCCGTGGGTAGAGACGGTGGTGGCCGGGCCATTATGCGAATCAGGCGATGTTTTTACGCAGCAGGAGGGCGGGATGGTCGAAACGCGCGAGTTACCTGTGGTCGTTCCCGGCGATTATCTTGTATTACACGATACCGGCGCTTACGGCGCATCGATGTCATCAAATTACAACAGTCGTCCGCTACTGCCGGAAGTGTTATTTGATCACGGTCAGGCGCGACTGATTCGCCGTCGCCAGACCATTGAAGAGCTGTTAGCGCTGGAGATGCTTTGAAGAACGCCCTCAGGCCGGGCGCTGGAAGAACGGGCCAGCGGCGACGGACTCGCGCAGAATCAGCGTGCCGGTAAAGGGGGGGATGGGGGCGACCGGCTCATTGTTCGCCAGGTGGACAGCCTGATCTATCGCGGTGGCGATCATGGCCTCAATCGGTAAATAGACGGTTGAAAGCCCGGGTTCAAGCCAGGTTGCGCCCGGCGTGTCGTCAAAGCCAAATAATGACACCTCTTGTGGGATACGAAGTCCGGCATGGCGTAGCGCTTTTGCTGCGCCCAGTGCCGTGTCATCATTACAGGCAAATAGCGCGCTAAACGCGACGCCCTCCTCCAGCAGCTCCCGACAGGCGTCATAACCGCGTGCCAGCGTGTAATCACCGTATTTTACTTTTGCCGGTTGCCATGGAATACCATGTTTTTCTAGCGCTTTACGGTACCCCATTACCCGTGATTGGCCGGTGGGCATATGAACAGGAACCGTAATACAGGCGATATCGCGATGTCCCTGCGAAATCAGATAATCCACTGCCTGGAATGCCGCCTCTTCCTGTTCAAAGAAAATAGCGCGATCGCGCGCCAGGCTGACGTTGCGATTAATAATCACCAGCGGCATTTCCGTGGCGTCAATCAGCGACAAAATCGATTGCTCATTCATATAGCGGGTATAAAGAATAATGGCGTCGCACTGTCTGTCTGCCAGCATTTGTACGGCTTCCTGCTCCCGTTCCGGCGTATCGTGGCCATCTGTGACAATCAACTGTTTGTTATGAGACTCTGCCTGGCGTGACGCCTGACGTAACAAACTGCCAAAATAGAAACCGTCAAATGTAGAGACCACCAGACCGATACTGTTGCTGGTACGATTCGCCAGCGAGCGAGCCAGGAAACTGGGGCGGTAGTCCAACGCCTGCATCGCCGTAAATACCTTCTGGCGCGTACTTTCTTTTACCTGTCCTGTTCCATTCAACACTCGCGAGACAGTCGCCTTTGATACGCCCGCATAACGGGAAACATCCAGCATTGTCGCCATAACGCTACCCTGATTAATCGGTTGTCGATAGATGCCCGGTATCCGTCAGGGGGGATACCGAATGTCGGCGTACCAGAGTGGGGCTAAATACATGGGTAATTTCCGGCGTCGGGCATTTCCCCGCCAGCGCCAGCGCCAGTTCCGCCGCCTGTGTCGCCATGGTGACGATAGGATACCGAATGGTGGTCAACCGGGGACGCACGTAGCGCGAGACCAGCACGTCATCAAAACCGATGAGCGACACTTCGCCCGGCACCCCGACGCCGTTATCATTTAATACCCCCATCGCGCCAGCCGCCATCGAGTCGTTATAGCAGGCCACCGCGGTAAAATTTCTGCCACGGCCTAATAACTCAGTCATCGCCTGCTCGCCGCCACTTTCATCTGGTTCACCGAATGTTACCAGTCGATCGTTAGCCGGAATATGGCTTTCCGCCAGCGCATCGTAATAGCCTTTCAGACGATCTTCGGCATCGGAAATCGTGTGATTGGAGCAGATATACCCAATACGCGTATGGCCTTGCTGGATCAGATGCCGGGTTGCCAGCCACGCTCCGTAGCGGTCATCCAGCGCAACACAGCGGTGTTCAAACTCTGGTAAAATACGGTTAATGAGCACCATACCGGGGATTTGTTTCATTAATGAGGCCAGATCCGCATCCGGGATCATTTTGGCGTGAACCACTAACGCCGCACAACGATGACGGATCAGTTGTTCAATCGCCTGGCGTTCTTTTTGTTCGTTGTGATATCCGTTGCCAATCAGTAAAAAATTGCCAGTGTGGTAGGCCACCTGTTCAACGGCTTTTACCATTGCGCCGAAAAAAGGATCGGAAACGTCGCCGACCACCAGACCGAGGGTTTCTGTCGCCTGCTGGGCCAGCGCGCGCGCGTTGGCGTTAGGGTGATAGCTCAGGGATTCCATCGCGCTGGTCACCGCCAGCCGGGACGCTTCGCTGGCTTTCGGCGAGTCGTTAATGACGCGAGAAACGGTGGCGACAGAAACACCGGCCAGTCGGGCTACATCTTTTATGGTCGCCATGATAATACCTATAGTGGGTAAACGCTTACATTACGCCAGTTTTACGGAAAATGAACATCTGTTCAAGACTCTTGCCCCACAGTGTGGGGCAAATGTGACCAGTATGGGGCGGAATACGTCTGTAAAGTGACAATACAAATCTTTCGTTACAGTTTGCGAAGCGCTGTTGCGATTGTCTGCTGGCAGGTAAATGGGGCTGGTTGATAAAGTAGCGATCCCAGAGGTATTGATAGGTGGAATCAACGTAGTCGTTGAGCACACGAATTACACCAACCTGCGTAGAGATGCGCAGGTTTTTTTTTGTTTTGTCTGAACCTGTAACAGTAACGGGGAATTTACACAACTCGTTGCATTTCTGTTTATTCCTTTGCGTTTTTGAACTGGCGATGCAGACGAGCGAAGACCACAATCAAGATCCCAGAGGTATTGATTGGTGAGATTATTCGGTACGCTCTTCGTACCTGTCTCTTGCACCAACCTGCGCGGATGCGCAGGTTTTTTTTCGTACCTATTTTATTATCGCTCCTGTTACACATCTGGTGTAATCTGCCACAATTCATGTTTTAGCGAATTGTCGGACAAAGGGAGTTGAAATGTTGTTTGGATTTTTTCGTAACCTGTTTCGCGTGCTTTATCGTGTACGCGTTACTGGCGATGTCCGGGCGCTACACGGGAACCGGATCTTAATCACTCCCAATCACGTTTCCTTTATTGATGGTATGTTGCTGGCGTTGTTCTTGCCGGTACGTCCTGTCTTTGCGGTCTATACGTCCATCAGCCAACAATGGTATATGCGCTGGTTAACGCCGCTGATCGATTTTGTTCCGCTTGACCCGACCAAACCGATGTCCATCAAACACCTGGTTCGGCTGGTAGAGCAGGGGCGGCCAGTAGTTATTTTCCCGGAGGGGCGTATTTCCGTTAGCGGATCGCTGATGAAGATCTATGACGGCGCAGGTTTTGTCGCGGCAAAATCCGGCGCAACCGTTATTCCGCTCCGTATTGATGGCGCGGAGCTTACCCATTTCAGTCGCCTGAAAGGTCTGGTCAAACGGCGTTTATTCCCCCGTATTCAGCTTCATATTTTACCGCCGACGCAGATACCGATGCCGGAAGCGCCGCGCGCGCGTGACAGGCGCAAGATAGCGGGTGAAATGCTACATCAGATAATGATGGAAGCGCGTATGGCGGTACGCCCGCGCGAGACGTTATATGAATCGCTGCTGGCGGCGCAATATCGTTATGGCGCCGGTAAAAACTGTGTTGAAGACATTAACTTTACGCCGGATACGTACCGTAACTTGCTGACTAAAACCCTTTTTGTCGGACGTATTCTGGAAAAGTACAGCGCAGAAGGCGAAAAAATCGGTTTAATGCTGCCGAATGCAGCTATCAGCGCAGCGGTCATTTTCGGCGCGGTCTCTCGTCGTCGCATTCCGGCGATGATGAACTACACGGCAGGTGTAAAAGGGCTGGCCAGCGCGATTACCGCTGCGGAAATTAAAACGATTTTTACCTCCCGCCAGTTTCTCGATAAAGGAAAGTTGTGGCACTTGCCGGAACAGTTGACGCAGGTTCGCTGGGTCTATCTTGAAGATTTAAAAGCGGATGTGACTCTCGCCGACAAGCTGTGGATTTTTGCTCACCTGCTGGCGCCGCACCTGGCACAGGTCAAACAACAGCCGGAAGACGCGGCGATTATTCTCTTTACCTCCGGCTCAGAAGGACACCCTAAAGGGGTGGTACATAGCCATAAAAGCATTCTCGCGAACGTAGAGCAGATAAAAACGATCGCGGATTTCACCGCCAATGACCGTTTTATGTCGGCGCTACCGCTCTTTCATTCGTTTGGTTTGACGGTCGGTCTGTTTACGCCGCTACTGACTGGCGCAGAAGTTTTTCTTTATCCAAGTCCGTTGCACTATCGCGTTGTGCCGGAACTGGTCTATGACCGTAACTGTACCGTACTGTTTGGCACATCGACCTTCCTCGGCAACTATGCGCGCTTTGCCAATCCCTATGATTTTTATCGTCTGCGCTATGTGGTGGCTGGTGCGGAAAAACTTCAGGAGAGCACCAAACAGTTGTGGCAGGATAAGTTCGGCTTGCGCATTCTTGAGGGCTACGGGGTAACGGAATGCGCGCCAGTGGTATCGATTAACGTGCCGATGGCGGCTAAACCCGGCACAGTGGGGCGTATTCTGCCTGGAATGGACGCCCGCCTGTTGGCGGTGCCAGGTATCGAAAACGGTGGCCGGTTACAGCTCAAAGGGCCGAATATTATGAATGGTTACCTGCGCGTGGAAAAACCGGGAGTGCTGGAGGTTCCATCGGCCGAAAATGCCCAGGGCGAGACCGAGCCCGGTTGGTACGATACGGGCGACATTGTACGCTTCGATGAAAGCGGCTTTGTTCAAATTCAGGGGCGCGCGAAACGCTTTGCGAAAATCGCTGGCGAAATGGTTTCGCTGGAAATGGTAGAGCAACTGGCGCTTGGCGTCTCGGCGGACAAAATGCATGCTACAGCCATTAAAAGTGACACCAGTAAAGGCGAAGCGCTGGTGTTGTTTACCACTGACAGCGAACTCACCCGAGAAAAGTTACAGCACTATGCTCGCGAACACGGCATTCCGGAACTTGCCGTTCCGCGTGATATCCGCTACCTGAAACAGCTTCCCTTACTTGGTAGCGGGAAACCCGATTTTGTGACGCTGAAAAGCTGGGTAGACGCGCCGGAAGAACATCATGAGTGAGTCAGCACACACTAATACTTCCATCTGGTCGAAAGGGATGCTGTCGGTAATTGTCGCGCAGTTTCTCTCGGCTTTTGGCGATAATGCGCTACTGTTTGCGACGCTGGCTCTGCTGAAAGCTCAGTTTTACCCCGACTGGAGCCAGCCTGTTTTGCAGATGGTGTTTGTGGGCGCTTACATTCTTTTTGCGCCTTTTGTCGGCCAGATAGCGGACAGCTTTGCCAAAGGTCGGGTGATGATGATCGCCAATGGTCTTAAACTGGCGGGGGCGGCAGGTATCTGCCTCGGCGTGAATCCTTTTGTCGGCTATACGTTGGTTGGCATTGGCGCGGCGGCTTATTCTCCAGCGAAATACGGCATTCTGGGCGAACTGACGACAGGCGATAAACTGGTTAAAGCCAATGGTCTGATGGAAGCGTCTACCATCGCGGCGATTTTGCTCGGTTCCGTCGCGGGCGGCGTATTGGCCGACTGGCACGTCATTGCCGCTCTGGTTGCCTGTGCATTAGCCTATGCCGGTGCCGTGGCGGCGAACCTGTTTATCCCTAAGCTTGTAGCGGCGCGTCCAGGGCAATCCTGGCATTTGGCGGCGATGACCCGCAGTTTTTTCTGCGCCTGCGTTGTTCTCTGGCGGAATGGCGAAACGCGTTTTTCACTGGTGGGTACCGGGTTATTTTGGGGCGCAGGCGTGACGCTACGTTTTCTGCTGGTGCTATGGGTGCCGGTGGCGCTGGGTATCACGGATAACGCTACGCCGACCTATCTGAATGCGATGGTGGCCGTGGGGATAGTGGTTGGCGCGGGTGCAGCGGCAAAACTGGTGACGCTGGATACCGTATCACGCTGTATGCCCGCCGGGATTTTAATTGGCGTAGTGGTGGCGGTCTTCTCATTACAACACGCACTGCTGCCTGCTTATGCATTGTTGCTGTTAATAGGTATGTCAGGCGGCTTTTTTGTGGTGCCGCTCAACGCGTTACTCCAGGAACGCGGTAAGAAGAGCGTCGGTGCCGGGAATGCGATAGCGGTACAGAATCTGGGCGAGAATAGCGCCATGCTATTGATGTTGGGGCTTTACTCGCTGACGGTACTGGTTGGCGTACCGCCAGTAGCGATAGGCATTGGTTTTGGCGTATTGTTTGCGCTGGCGATTGCGGTGCTCTGGATCTGGCAACGTCGTCAGGCGTAATGCTGAATGAATGTGCCGGGTGGCGAGTGCGCGTTATCCGGCTTACATTGTTTCTGTAAGCCCGGAAGCGTAGCGCCACCGGGTACTGACCATCACGGCGCAGGGTAAGTATAAACCTGATGGACCGCCTCAATCTCCGTCAGGACCTCTTCGCTTAACGTCAGTTGCAGACTTTCGACATTTGTCTTGAGCTGCTCCATCGTCGTTGCACCCAATAATGTACTGGCGACAAACGGTTGGCGACGAACAAATGCCAGCGCCATCTGCGCCGGATCAATGTTGTGACGTTTGGCGATATCGACGTAGGAGGCAACCGCTTTTTGCGCCTGCGCGCCGCTATAACGAGTGAAGCGGCTGAATAAAGTATTCCGCGCGCCTGCGGGTTTGGCGCCGTTCAGATATTTACCGGTCAGTGTGCCAAAAGCCAGGCAGGAATAGGCAAGTAATTCAACGCCTTCATACTGACTGACTTCCGCCAGCCCGACTTCGTAGCTACGGTTTAACAGGCTATAGGGGTTCTGGATAGTGACAATGCGTGGTAAATCATGTTTCTCCGCCAGATGCAGATAGCGCATGACACCAAAAGCCGTCTCATTGGAGACGCCAATGTAACGAATTTTTCCCGCTCGCTGAAATTCGCTCAGCGCGTCCAGCGTTTCCAGCAGACTTAACACTGGCGCGGAGTCCGTCCAGCTATAGCCGAGCTTGCCGAAGCAGTTGGTAGGCCGCTGCGGCCAATGTACCTGATACAAATCCAGATAGTCAGTTTGTAAACGGGATAAACTGTCGTGTAGCGCTTCGCGGATATTTTTCCGATCCAGCGCCTGATGAGGACGGATACCTGAATCATTATTACGCGCCGGTCCGCTGACTTTGCTGGCAATAATCAGTTTCTCACGGTTGCCGCGTTTGGCGAGCCAGTGGCCGATATAGGATTCTGTCAGTCCCTGCGTTTCCGGGCGTGGCGGCACCGGATACATCTCAGCGGCGTCGATAAGGTTAATGCCATTTGCGACGGCATAGTCGAGCTGTGCGTGAGCGTCGGCTTCGCTGTTTTGTTCACCAAATGTCATTGTGCCCAGCCCTAGCGTACTTACTTCGAGCGAGCTGTGGGGTATACGGTGATAATGCATAGCCGTTTCCTTTTTATTCTGATGTCAGAAAATCCCGACAAAGGACAATAAAAATGGCAGAGGGAAGAGAAAAGGGAAAGTAAAATCGCAGGCTGCGCGGCGTAATGTTGTGGACGTGGTTGCCACGTGTCGTAACGGGACGCAGCCTGAAGGTCAGTAGAATGCGGGCCCTGCTCATAGGCTAACGCTTAACGCTCGATAATTTGGGACACTTCGTCACGGTTGATTTGCATCTCGTTTCCTTGTGAATCGGTGTAGCTGACCAGGCCGGTATCGTCATCAACTTGCGGTTTCCCATCGGTCAGGATCATACGACCATCTTTTGTCGCCATCACATAATCGCTACTGCATCCGGATACTGCAAAAGCTAACCCGACTGCAGAAATTATGACTGCCCATTTTTTCATCCGTTTATCCTCACGTCGCCTGCATCTGATAATAGTCTGTTAATCATATGTCTGATAATAGTCTAGTAATAACGCGCAGCTTCGCATGTCGGAAGCAGTAAAATCTTAAACTGTGAGAAGAGGAGAAATAAAGCGAGTATTCGCTCCCCGGTCAGGGAGCGAGACAGGGTTACAGTGGGTTCTTTTTATTACGCAGCAGATTCAGGCTCTCTACCGCGATAGAGAAGAACATGGCGAAATAGATATACCCTTTTGGAACGTGGACATCGAAACTTTCCAGTATCAGGGTAAAGCCAACCAGAATCAGGAAGGAGAGCGCCAGCATTTTTACCGACGGATGGCGATCGACAAACTCGCCGATGGGGCGGGCCGCAAACATCATGACGCCCACGGCAATAACAACCGCCGCCATCATAATAAACAGATGATCGGAGAGGCCAACCGCAGTGATAACCGAATCCAGACTGAAAATAATATCCAGCAGCATAATCTGTACTATCGCGCCCAGAAAAGAAGAGACACGTGTTTTTAAGCCTTCCTCTTCGCCTTCGATGGACTCATGAATCTCCTTGCTGGCTTTCCAGATTAAAAACAATCCGCCCAGTAACAGGATGAGATCACGAGCGGAAATCGCCTCGCCGAAAAGTTCAAATAACGGGTTAGTCAGGCGAGTGACCCAGGCGATTGACGCCAGCAACGCCAGACGCATCACCATTGCCGCCGCCAGTCCAAGTCGCCGCGCGTGGTTCCGTTGCGCCGTAGGAAGTTTTGCGACTACCAGAGAAAGAAAAATAATGTTGTCGATCCCAAGTACAATCTCCAGCAGCGTCAGCGTACCGAGCGCCAGCCAGGCATTAGGATCGGTTATCCATGCAAATAACATCGAACAAAGTCCTGCCAAAAAAAGAAGCGGTAATTATAGGCCCGTCGTGCGGCGGGCGAAAGCCCGGGGTGAAGTTGCGCAACTGCGGGGAGTGTAAAATAGTGACGGCAATGCGCTTACGCTTTATGGGCGTCGAACCGACGCGTAACCATAGCGGGGAAGCATTTGGGCGTAGCGGACGTTATGCATTTTGCAGTAAAAAGTGGCGTGTCAGCAGCGCCTGTGTGAAATTTTTTTTCAGATAAAATCCACGCGGTAGGGTCAAAATAGGCTCTCCGTGCGCGCCGATAGCCTCAGTGAGGGCTCTGGCATTGGCAGCTTTGGGCCGCAATTGTAAAACTTCACCGTGACGGGCGGTGATGCGTTCCACCTGACCCAGCACGATCATGTCCATCAGCTCTTCCCAGTCGAGGCGCAGTTGCCTGTCTTCTTCTTCATTGGGGCTCCAGAGCAGTGGCGAGCCTACGCGGCGTCTGGCTAACGGTATGCTGCGCTCGCCTTCAACCGGGACCCATAATACGCGTTTCAATTTATGCCGTACGTGGCTGGTCTCCCAGGTTACGCCGGTATTACCGGTTAATGGCGCCACACAAACAAAAGTGGTTTCCAGCGGGCGGCCCTGATTATCCACCGGGATTGTTTTCAACTCTACGCCTAAAGCGGCGAAATCCTGCTCTGGTTTGCTTCCGGCGCTGGCGCCAAGCCAGATCTCCAACAGGACGCCGATCCATCCTTTGTCTCGCTTTAAATCTTTAGGCGTTGGAATGCCCGCCAGCGCTGCCAGTTCGCCCAGAGTATAGCCGGAGAGCTGCCGGGCCTGGGCCAGCAGCAAGGCTTCCGAATCAGGCGGAGTCAATAGCGGACGAAGAGCGGACATTACCATTACCTTTGACTAAAAAATGAACAGTGATTTTATACCGTGTGGACAGAGTTTATCTTTTTCTGTGATGAATATTCAATAGATTGATTTTAAGAGATTTTTTTGTTTAATTCCTTCGTGTTGCGCAACGGCGAAACCGGTTTTCCAATTCTGGTCACTGACAATAAACAGGATCTTACACTATGTTATCCACAGAAAGTTGGGATAACTGTGTAAAACACTCACTACTGTTTCCATTTACAGCCTTGACGTGCGATGAAAATCGAAAATTCAGACAAATAGTGTGTAAGTTATTGGCACAATCTGTGGATAAAACCGACGCTGGTTGATCTTTCATCAGCATAAGGATCTTAGGTGTGACGTCGGTCACGATTTAAGGTGAGGAGAGATCAGATTAGTCTATAACCTAATGAATGTAAGGCACTATTTTCAAGGCTATCAGCGCAATGAATTCAGACTGTTCTGGGTTTTCCCGCAGTAATTCCGTACTTCTTCACAACTATATCCACAGAAAAGGTGAATAAAATGGGGTTGGGGCGCTATCAGCTGTTTATAACTCGGCTATTTACTGTGAGTTATTCAATTGTTATTAGGCTGTGTCTCCGTTACAGAGTGGTTTACCGCCTCACTGGAGTATGAAACAATCGCTCATATATAAGGTTTATGTTGAGGTAGTCCGGTGATTGATGACGATGGCTACCGCCCAAATGTAGGTATCGTAATTTGTAATCGTCAGGGGCAGGTGATGTGGGCCCGGCGATTTGGTCAGCACTCCTGGCAGTTCCCGCAAGGCGGGATAAATCCAGGAGAGTCAGCAGAACAGGCGATGTACCGGGAACTGTTTGAAGAAGTTGGGTTAAGCCGTAAAGATGTGCGAATCCTTGCTTCTACTCGCAACTGGTTGCGTTACAAGTTACCAAAACGTTTGGTGCGTTGGGATACAAAACCGGTATGTATCGGCCAGAAACAAAAATGGTTTCTTTTGCAGTTAATGAGCGCCGACGCCGAAATCAATATGCAAACCAGCAGTACGCCAGAGTTTGATGGCTGGCGCTGGGTAAGTTACTGGTATCCGGTTCGACAAGTGGTGTCATTTAAACGCGATGTCTACCGCAGGGTAATGAAAGAGTTTGCAAGTGTTGTAATGGCGCTTCAGGATAATACGCCTAAGCTACAAAGCGCGCCTGCTTATCGACGTAAAAGAGGTTAAGCCACGCAAATTATGCTCACTCGCCTGCGCGAAATAGTCGAAAAAGTGGCCAGTGCGCCGCGTCTGAACGAGGCGCTGAATATTCTGGTCACGGATATCTGTCTTGCGATGGATACGGAGGTATGTTCGGTTTACCTGGCCGACCATGATCGACGCTGTTACTACTTGATGGCGACGCGGGGGTTAAAAAAACCGCGTGGTCGAACCGTTGCGCTTGCGTTTGATGAAGGGATCGTCGGTCTGGTTGGCAGACTGGCGGAACCCATTAACCTTGCCGATGCGCAAAAGCACCCCAGTTTTAAATACATTCCATCGGTGAAAGAGGAGCGTTTTCGCGCCTTTCTCGGTGTGCCGATCATTCAACGTCGCCAACTTTTGGGCGTGCTGGTCGTGCAGCAGCGCGAATTGCGCCAGTACGATGAAAGCGAAGAGTCTTTCCTCGTTACGCTTGCCACACAGATGGCGGCTATCTTGTCACAGTCGCAGGTCACAGCGCTGTTCGGGCAATACCGACAAACGCGTATCCGCGCGCTGCCTGCCGCGCCGGGCGTCGCTATCGCGCCGGGCTGGCAAGACGCGACTATGCCGCTGATGGAACAGGTGTATGAAGCCTCTACGCTGGATACCTCTCTTGAACGCGAGCGGTTGACCGGTGCGCTGGAAGAGGCGGCGAACGAATTCCGAAGGTACAGCAAACGCTTTGCCGCCGGTGCGCAAAAAGAGACGGCGGCCATTTTCGACCTCTACTCACACCTGCTTTCAGACGCCAGGCTACGCCGCGAACTCTTCGCTGAAGTTGATAAGGGCGCAGTCGCGGAGTGGGCGGTTAAAAAAATCATCGAAAAATTTGCCGAACAATTTGCGGCGCTAACCGATAACTACCTCAAAGAACGTGCGGGAGACTTGCGCGCTCTGGGTCAGCGGCTGTTATTCCATCTGGATGATTCGGTGCAGGGGCCAAACGCCTGGCCGGAACGTTTTATTCTGGTGGCGGATGAACTGTCGGCGACCACTCTGGCGGAACTGCCGCAGGACAGATTGGCTGGCGTTGTGGTACGCGACGGCGCAGCAAACTCCCATGCGGCGATTATGGTGCGTGCGCTCGGTATTCCCACCGTCATGGGCGCAGATATCCAGCCTTCGGTATTGCACCGGCGTACTCTGGTAGTGGACGGTTATCGCGGTGAATTGCTGGTCGATCCTGAACCGGTGCTCATTCAGGAATATCAGCGCCTCATCAGTGAAGAAATTGAGCTTACTCGCCTGGCAGAAGATGATGTCAATCTTCCCGCCCAACTGAAAAGCGGCGAGCGCGTTAAGGTGATGTTAAATGCCGGGCTCAGCCCCGAGCATGAGGAAAAGTTAGGCGCTCGGATCGATGGTATCGGCCTGTACCGTACGGAAATCCCCTTCATGTTGCAAAGTGGGTTTCCTTCGGAAGAAGAGCAGGTGGCGCAGTATCAAGGGATGCTGCAACTGTTTAACGATAAACCAGTGACCTTGCGAACGCTGGATGTCGGGGCGGATAAGCAACTGCCCTACATGCCAATCAGTGAGGAGAATCCCTGTCTGGGCTGGCGCGGGATCCGTATTACATTGGATCAGCCGGAGATCTTTTTGATCCAGGTTCGCGCGATGCTGCGTGCCAATGCGGCAACCGGGAATCTCAGTATTTTATTGCCGATGGTTACCAGCATCGATGAAGTCGATGAGGCGCGCCGCCTGATTGAACGTGCCGGTCGTGAAGTCGAAGAGATGATCGGCTATGCAATCCCGAAACCGCGCATCGGCATTATGCTGGAAGTACCGTCAATGGTATTTATGCTGCCGCACCTGGCTAACCGGATAGACTTTATCTCCGTCGGTACTAACGACTTAACGCAGTATATTCTGGCGGTGGATCGCAACAATACCCGCGTGGCCAGTATTTATGATAGCCTGCATCCGGGTATGCTGCGCGCGCTGTACATGATTGCGCAAGAGGCCGAAAAAGATGGCATCGATCTTCGTCTGTGCGGCGAGATGGCAGGCGATCCGATGTGCGTGGCGATCCTTATTGGTCTGGGGTACCGCCATCTTTCGATGAATGGCCGTTCGGTCGCGCGCGTGAAATATCTGCTGCGGCATATCGATTTTGAAGATGCGCAAATTCTTGCCCGTCGCAGCCTTGAGGCGCAAATGGCGACCGAGGTGCGTCATCAGGTGGCGGCTTTTATGGAACGCCGCGGCATGGGAGGGTTGATTCGCGGAGGGTTGTGATTGTCGGAGCGGGAAAAATCTCCTCTGGAGACTTCACGTTACAGATAACGCGTATACATATCTTTTAACGGTAATCGGCATCTCGCTTTTAACCCTTGTGCTATTATTCGCACCTTTGGAGCGTCTGCAACGCGCAGGCGCGCTTAGCAATCGCTATCTCTTCAGCGAAATAACAAGAAATTGTGGTGACAGATGACCAGTAGCTATCTGCATTTTCCGGACTTTGATCCGGTCATTTTCTCAATAGGGCCCGTTGCGCTTCATTGGTACGGCTTGATGTATCTGGTGGGGTTCGTTTTCGCGATGTGGCTGGCGGTGCGTCGCGCTAACCGTCCGGGAAGCGGTTGGACTAAAAACGAAGTTGAAAATTTACTCTATGCAGGTTTCCTGGGCGTTTTCCTCGGAGGACGTATTGGCTATGTCCTGTTTTATAACTTTCCGCTATTTCTGGATAATCCGCTCTATTTATTCCGGGTCTGGGACGGCGGCATGTCCTTCCACGGCGGGCTTATCGGCGTGATACTGGTGATGATCATCTTCGCCAAACGCACGAAGCGCTCGTTCTTCCAGGTTTCTGATTTTATTGCGCCACTCATTCCGTTCGGCCTGGGGGCCGGGCGTCTGGGCAACTTTATCAACGGTGAATTATGGGGACGCGTCGATCCGAACTTTCCGTTTGCCATGCTCTTTCCTGGCTCACGCGCGGAAGATATTGCGTTGCTACCGTCACATCCGCAATGGCAGCCTATTTTTGACACCTATGGCGTATTGCCGCGTCATCCCTCCCAGTTGTATGAACTGGCGTTAGAAGGCGTAGTACTGTTTATCATCCTCAATCTCTTTATACGCAAGCCGCGTCCGATGGGCTCTGTCTCCGGGTTATTCCTGATTGGCTATGGCGCGTTTCGTATCATCGTGGAGTTCTTCCGCCAGCCGGACGCGCAATTTACCGGCGCATGGGTACAGTACATCAGCATGGGACAGATTCTCTCTATTCCGATGATTATCGCTGGCGCGATCATGATGGTTTGGGCATATCGCCGCCGCCCACAGCAACACGTTTCCTGAGGAACCATGAAACAGTATTTAGAACTGATGCAAAAAGTGCTGGATGAAGGCACACAGAAAAACGACCGTACCGGAACCGGCACGCTTTCCATTTTCGGCCATCAGATGCGTTTTAACCTGCAGGAAGGTTTTCCTCTGGTGACGACGAAACGCTGCCATTTACGTTCCATTATTCACGAATTGCTATGGTTTTTGCAGGGCGATACCAACGTCGCCTATCTGCATGAAAACAAGGTCACTATCTGGGACGAATGGGCCGATGAAAACGGTGATTTAGGCCCGGTTTATGGCAAACAGTGGCGTGCCTGGCCAACGCCGGATGGGCGTCATATCGATCAGATCGCCGCAGTCTTAAACCAGCTTAAAAACGACCCGGACTCACGCCGAATTATTGTTTCTGCGTGGAACGTTGGCGAGCTGGATAAGATGGCTCTGGCGCCGTGTCACGCCTTTTTCCAGTTTTATGTCGCAGATGGAAAACTCTCCTGCCAGCTTTATCAGCGTTCCTGTGATGTATTCCTCGGCCTACCGTTTAATATCGCCAGCTATGCGTTACTGGTGCATATGATGGCGCAGCAGTGCAATCTGGAGGTTGGCGATTTTGTCTGGACCGGTGGCGATACGCATCTGTACAGCAACCATATGGAGCAGACGCATCTGCAGTTAAGCCGTGAGCCGCGCGCTCTGCCGAAGCTGGTCATTAAACGTAAACCCGATTCGCTTTTTGACTATCGGTTCGATGATTTTGACATTGAAGGCTACGATCCCCATCCAGGCATCAAAGCGCCTGTCGCTATCTAAGTGCTGATAATCCTGTCATAACCGACGTCATTGCGCGTCGGTTTTTTTCACCTTTCGCATAAATCTTCGGCGCGGCTTCCTGAAATTTTGCAACGTGCTGCAAGACCGTAATTCTTTTCCGTAACGCGCCGAATAATCAGCATTAGTCGCTCGTTATTTTTTTCTCGCCCGGCATACTGCCGACATGAAAAAACAACACGGTTATACGCTCATTGAAACGGTGGTCGCTATGTCTCTCATTATCATTCTCAGCGCCACAGGACTCTACGGTTGGCAATGCTGGCAACAGCAACAGCGCCTGTGGCAAACCGCGTGTCAGGTGCGGGACTACCTGCTGCAACTACGTGAGGACGCTAACTGGCGTAATCGGGATCATAGGATTAGTGTCCTCAAAGAAGGGAACACATGGTGCTTTATTAGCTCAGTCGCTGCGTACACCTCGTGTGCATCTTCCTCCCCGTTTGTTTTTACGCCTGGCTGGCGTGATGTTGCCCTCGCCGATATCACGCCGTCGTTAGCCTTCTTTGGACTGCGCAATACGGCATGGGCAGGACACATCGTACTAAAAAACGCCGCTGGAGAGTGGCGTCTGGTGGTCTCTTCCTGGGGGCGAATCAGGCTATGTGAACGTAATGAGGTAGACGCATGTCAATAACCATGCGTGGTTTCTCTCTACTGGAGGTATTGCTGGCGATGGCGATAGGTTCCATTTTACTGCTTGGATCTGCACGATTTTTACCGGCGTTACAGCGTGAGATCTGGCACAACACGCGAACGTTATCGCTGGAAGATGAGATCTGGCAGCGGACCTACACCGTAGCGAAGTATCTACAACGAGCAGGTTACTGTCATGGTCACTGTATGGGTGAAGGGTTACATATTGCTGAACAAGGACAATGTATCCTCGTTCAGTGGGACGAGAATAATAACGGTGTCTGGGATACCATACCGGCGAAAGAGGCCGAGCGGACCGGATTTCGTGTGAAAGATAACGTTCTGGAAACATTACGCGGAGCAACGGCGTGCCAGGGTAAAGGATGGGAGAAAATGACCGATCCCAATACGGTGGTTATAACGGCGTTTACCGTTGAGCGCCGGAATATAGCCGGATTCTCTCCCCTTCTTATGCTACATCTGCGCGGTGCCAGCAAAGCTGAACCTCAGACTGTTATTGACGCGCAATACAGCGTAACGGGATTTAATTTGTGAATCGGGAGCGTGGTGCCTCTTCGCTAATGCTGGCGCTTTTAATACTGATTCTGGGCAGTCTGCTATTGCAGGGTGTGAATCAGCAGCAGGCCAGCTATGCCTCCCGCGTAGCGATGCAGAGCCTGGCTTTACAACGCCAGGCGCGCGTACAGTCGGCACTGGAATGGGGGCGAGGGCAACGATGGTCGGGCTTAGTTGAAATGGAATGCCGGCATTCTTCCTCTTCGGCGACGCGAGTCTGTTTGCGGGTGTTGCCGGGGGATAAAGTGATGATGATAGCGCAAGATGACGGTATGTCGTTATGGCGTCTGGGCGATGTGATTCAGGGGGAAATTGTTTTTTCTTCCCACGGCTGGAGTGATTTTTGTCCGTTAAAAGAGGTGGCGTTATGTCGCGTCCCCTGAATTTACAGCGCGGGTTTAGCCTACCCGAAGTTCTGGTGGCGATGGTTCTGATGGTAATAATCATCACCGCGTTGTCAGGTTATCAGCGGGTATTAATGAACAGTTTTACACTACGACACCAGTATCTTCACATCTGGCGGCAGGCGTGGCAACAAACGGCGCTGTATTCATTTTCGCCTGCCGACGGTTGGAAGGCCAGCCGAATGCAGACAACGCAATCGGGATGTGTCAGCATCAGCGTCACGATGGTTTCACCCTCTGGCAGGCAAGGGCAGATGACGCGCTTGCATTGTCCAAATCGTTAGTCGTCAGGAGTATTTATGTTAAGGGTCTACCACTCCAATCGCCTGGATGTGCTGGAAGCGTTGATGGAGTTCATCGTCGAACGCGAGCGGCTGGATGATCCCTTTGAACCGGAGATGATTCTGGTCCAAAGCACCGGTATGGCACAGTGGCTGCAGATGACCCTTTCTCAAAAATTTGGTATTGCAGCGAATATTGCTTTTCCGCTACCGGCGAGTTTTATCTGGGAAATGTTTGTCCGCGTGCTGCCGGAAATACCCAAAGAGAGCGCTTTTAGCAAGCAAAGCATGAGCTGGAAATTGATGACCCTTTTGCCGCAGTTGCTGGCGCAGGATGAGTTTGTGATGTTGCGTCATTATCTGACCGACGATACCGATAAACGCAAACTCTTTCAGCTTTCTGCACGCGCTGCCGACCTGTTCGATCAGTATCTGGTTTACCGGCCAGACTGGCTTACGCAATGGGAAGCGGGAAAAATCGTGGAAGGCCTGGGAGAAGCACAAAGCTGGCAGGCACCGCTGTGGAAAGCTCTGGTGGAATATACCGCCGCGCTGGGGCAGCCGCGCTGGCATCGCGCTAATCTATATCAACGCTTTATTCAGGAACTGGAAAGCGCGGCAACCTGCCCACCGGGGTTGCCGTCCCGCGTTTTTATTTGCGGTATTTCCGCGTTGCCGCCAGTGTATCTCAGAGCCTTACAGGCACTGGGTAAACATATTGAAATTCATTTACTTTTTACTAACCCGTGCCGCTATTACTGGGGCGATATAAAAGATCCTGCCTGGCTGGCAAAATTGATGGCTCGCCAGCGCCGTCACAGTTTTGAAGACCGCCATTTACCTTTGTTCCGTGAAAACCAGAATCCGGAAGCCTTATTTAACAGTGACGGCGAGCAGGATATCGGTAATCCGCTACTGGCTTCATGGGGAAAGCTGGGGCGAGACTATATCTACCTGCTATCTGAACTGGAAAACAGCCAGGAGCTGGATGCGTTTGTCGATATTACGCCAGATAATCTTTTGCATCGGATTCAGGCAGATATTCTTGAACTGGAAAGCCATGCGGTGGCGGGAGTCAGTCTTGAAGAGTATTCGCGCAGCGATAATAAACGTCTGCTTGATCCCCGGGATAGCAGTCTCTCTTTTCACGTTTGTCACAGCCCGCAACGCGAAGTGGAAATATTGCACGATCGCCTGCTGGCGATGCTGGAGGCCGACCCGACGCTGACGCCGCGCGACATTATCGTAATGGTAGCTGATATTGACAGCTATAGCCCCTTTATCCAGGCGGTATTTGGTAGCGCGCCGACGGAGCGATATCTGCCTTATGCCATTTCCGACCGGCGGGCGCGTCAGTCACATCCGGTGTTACAGGCGTTTATCAGTCTGCTTTCGTTGCCGGACAGCCGCTTTGTTTCCGAAGATGTTTTAGCATTGTTAGACGTGCCGGTATTGGCTGCCCGTTTTATGATCAACGAAGAAGGACTACGTTATTTGCGCTTGTGGGTCAATGAGTCAGGCATTCGCTGGGGAATTGACGATGACAATGTACGCGAGCTGGAGCTTCCTGCCACGGGGCAGCATACATGGCAATTTGGCCTGACGCGTATGCTATTGGGGTATGCCATGGAAAGCGCCCAGGGCGAGTGGCAGTCTGTCCTGCCTTATGACGAATCCAGCGGTCTGATTGCTGAACTGGTCGGCCATCTGGCTTCGCTGCTGATGCAGCTTAATATCTGGCGGCGCGGTCTGGCACAGGAAAGGCCGTTGGAAGAGTGGCTGCCCGTTTGTCGCGATATGCTTAATGATTTCTTCCTGCCCGATGCGGACACGGAAGCGGCAATGACATTGATTGAACAGCAGTGGCAGGCCATTATCGCCGAAGGCGTCGCGGCGGAATATGGCGACGCGGTCCCGATTTCGCTGCTGCGGGACGAACTGGCGCAGCGTCTGGATCAGGAGCGTATTAGTCAGCGTTTCCTGGCAGGCCCTATCAACATTTGTACGCTTATGCCGATGCGCTCCATTCCGTTCAGAGTTGTTTGCCTGCTGGGAATGAACGACGGTGTATACCCGCGCCAGCTTGCGCCGTTGGGTTTTGACCTGATGAGCCAGAAGCCGATGCGCGGGGACCGTAGCCGTCGCGATGATGACCGCTATCTGTTTCTGGAAGCGTTAATGTCGGCGCAGCAGACGCTTTATATCAGCTACATTGGGCGCTCTATTCAGGACAATAGCGAACGTTTTCCCTCCGTACTGGTGCAGGAGTTGGTGGATTACATCGGGCAAAGCCACTATTTACCGGGCGACGAAATGTTGACCTGCGATGAGAGTGACGCACGTGTTAAAGCGCATATTACGTGTCTGCACACCCGTATGCCTTTTGATGCGCAAAATTACCAACCTGGCGAACAGCAAAGCTACGCCAGAGAGTGGCTGCCTGCGGCGAGTCAGTCGGGAAAAGCCCATAGCGACTTTATACAGCCGCTTCCTTTTACGATGCCGGAAACGCTGACGCTGGACAACCTTCAGCGATTTTGGGCTCACCCGGTACGCGCGTTTTTCCAGATGCGGCTTCAGGTTAATTTCCGCTCGGAAGAGAACGAGATTCCTGATGCGGAACCGTTTGAATTAGAAGGATTGACGCGATATCAACTCAACCAGCAATTGCTCAATACATTGGTTGAAGAAGAAGACGCCGGACGTCTGTTCCGCCGCTTCCGGGCGGCAGGAGAACTCCCCTACGGTGCTTTTGGTGAAATATTTTGGGATGCGCAATGTCAGGAGATGCAGCAACTGGCCAGCCGGGTCATCGCCTGTCGTAAGCCGAGCCAAAGTCTGGAAGTTGAGTTGCTTTGCAATGGCGTTCAGCTAACTGGCTGGCTACCTCAGGTTCAGGATGATGGGTTATTGCGCTGGCGTCCCTCTTTACTCAGCGTTGCGCAAGGCGTGCAACTTTGGCTGGAACACCTTGTCTATTGTGCCTGTGGCGGTCGCGGTGAAAGCCGTCTGTTTTTGCGCAAGGAGGGAGAGTGGCGATTTCCGCCCCTGGATAAAGCGCAGGCAATGGTTTACCTGGCGCAGATGATTGACGGCTACCGGGAGGGCATGTCTTCTCCGCTTCTGGTTCTGCCGGAAAGCGGCGGCGCATGGATAAAAGCCTGTTATGACGCTGAAAATGATGTCATGTTAGAGGATGAAGACACCCTACAGAAGGCCAGAACAAAGTTTCTTCAGGCTTACGAAGGCAACATGATAGTAAGCGGTGAAGGCGAAGATATCTGGTATCAACGTCTTTGGCGTCAGCTGGAATCGGAAACGTTGCAGGCTATCATTACGCAGTCCCGGCATTACCTGTTACCGCTGTTTCGTTTTAATCAGTCGCGTTGATAGTATGAAAATTGCGCAACAAAAAGGCTTCGTCTATGATGCGCTCTTCGCCACGGGCTGATTACTGATAAAAAGATGCTGCCTGGTTCAGCACAATATCCCGTTTTGCTCAGGTCGACGCTTTGTTTACCCTTAAACAGGGACGGGAAAAAGTTAATGATGAGGTTCGTGAATGCCCCGCAGCATCTGGTTTAAAACATTATTGTTGTTAGTCGCCCTCTGGGGACCCGTAGTTCAGGCGGATATCGGTTGGCAGCCGCTGAAAGAAACTATTCGTAAAAGCGAGAAAGATACCCGGCAGTATCAGGCGGTACGTCTTGATAATGGCATGGTGGTATTGCTGGTATCCGATCCGCAGGCAGTAAAGTCGCTTTCCGCTTTAGTGGTGCCTGTGGGATCCCTTGAAGATCCTGATGCGCATCAGGGGCTTGCACATTACCTTGAGCATATGTGCCTGATGGGGTCCAAAAAATATCCGCAGGCTGATAACCTTGCCGAATACCTTAAAAGACATGGCGGTAGCCATAACGCCAGCACTGCGCCTTATCGAACGGCCTTCTACCTGGAGGTGGAAAACGACGCGCTTCCAGGCGCCGTGGATCGCCTGGCCGATGCCATTGCCGCGCCGTTGCTGGAGAAAAAGTACGCCGAACGCGAACGAAATGCGGTGAATGCCGAACTGACGATGGCGCGTACCCGCGACGGTATGCGCATGGCGCAGATAAGTGCCGAAACCATCAACCCGGCGCATCCAGGCTCGCGCTTTTCCGGCGGCAATCTGGAGACGCTAAGCGACAAACCGGGAAATCCGGTGCAACAGGCACTGATCGCTTTTCATAAAAAATACTATTCAGCCAATCTAATGAAAGCGGTGATTTACAGTAATAAACCCTTGCCAGAACTGGCGCGTATAGCTGCAGAAACCTATGGGCGTGTGCCGAACAGGCAGATTAAAAAGCCAGAAATCACTATCCCCGTTGTTACCGATGCGCAAAAGGGCATTATTATTCATTATGTGCCGGCGTTACCGCGTAAAGTACTGCGCGTAGAGTTTCGGATTGATAATAATAGCGCGCAGTTTCGTAGCAAGACTGATGAACTGATCTCTTACCTGATTGGCAATCGTAGCCCGGGGACGCTCTCTGACTGGTTGCAAAAACAGGGGCTGGTTGAAGGCATTAGCGCGAATTCCGATCCGATTGTTAATGGCAATAGCGGTGTGTTTGCCATTTCGGCAACACTGACCGATAAAGGCCTGGCCCATCGTGATGAAGTGGTCGCAGCTATCTTTAGCTATCTCAATATGTTACGTGAGAAAGGGATAGATAAACGTTATTTTGATGAACTGGCGCATGTGCTGGATCTTGACTTCCGTTACCCCTCTATTACCCGCGATATGGATTATGTCGAATGGCTGGCGGACACCATGATTCGCGTCCCGGTAGCGCATACGTTGGATGCGGTAAATATCGCCGATCGTTACGATCCTGCCGCTATCGAAAACCGTCTGGCGATGATGACGCCGCAGAATGCACGTATCTGGTATATCAGTCCCCAGGAACCGCATAATAAGATGGCCTATTTTGTCGATGCGCCTTACCAGGTCGATAAAATTAGCGAACAGACGTTGAAAAACTGGCGACAAAAAGCGCAGGGCATTGCGTTGTCTTTGCCGGAATTAAACCCTTATATTCCCAATGATTTTACGCTTATTAAGAATTATAAAACTTACGAGCGGCCAGAGCTGATTGTCGATAAACCGAATTTACGCGTGGTTTATGCGCCAAGCCGTTATTTCGCCAGCGAGCCAAAAGCTGACGTGAGCATGGTATTACGTAACCCGCAGGCCATGGACAGCGCCCGAAATCAGGTGCTGTTTGCTCTCAATGATTATCTGGCGGGAATGGCGCTCGATCAGCTCAGCAACCAGGCGGCAGTAGGCGGTATTAGCTTTTCTACCAACGCCAACAATGGACTCATGGTCAATGCGGATGGTTATACCCAGCGTTTGCCGCAACTTTTCCAGGCGTTGCTGGAGGGGTATTTCAGCTACGACGCTACCGAAGAACAGCTGGCGCAGGCGAAGTCATGGTATACGCAGATGATGGATTCTGCGGAGAAGGGAAAAGCCTACGAACAGGCGATTATGCCGGTGCAAATGATTTCGCAAGTGCCTTATTTTTCCCGTAATGAGCGTCGTGCTTTGCTGCCGTCCATTACATTGAAAGAGGTGCTGGCCTACCGTAATACCTTAAAAACAGGCGCACGCCCGGAGTTTTTGGTTATTGGTAATATGAGTGAGGCCCAGGCAATTTCGCTGGCGCAGGATGTTCAAAAACAACTTGCGACGAACGGAGCGGCGTGGTGTCGCAATAAAGAAGTGCTGGTTGAGAAAAAACAGTCGGTGATATTTGAAAAAGCGGGCAGTAGCACCGACTCCGCGCTGGCAGCGGTCTTTGTCCCGGTCGGTTACGATGAATACGCCAGCGCGGCCTATAGCGCGATGGCAGGTCAGATTGTGCAACCGTGGTTTTACAATCAGCTACGAACCGAAGAGCAACTGGGATACGCCGTCTTTGCTTTTCCAATGAGCGTAGGTCGCCAATGGGGAATGGGCTTCCTGCTACAGAGCAACGACAAACAGCCTTCTTATCTGTGGCAACGTTATCAGGCATTTTTCCCTGACGCCGAGGCGAAGCTGCGAGCGATGAAGGCAGAAGAATTCAAACAAATTCAGCAGGCGATCATTACGCAAATGCGCCAGGCGCCGCAGACACTGGGTGAAGAAGCATCCCGGTTAAGCAAAGATTTCGATCGGGGTAATATGCGCTTCGACTCGCGTGATAAAATCATAGCCCAGATTAAACTGCTGACGCCGCAAAAACTTGCTGACTTTTTCCATCAGGCGGTGGTGGAGCCGCAGGGCATGGCAATATTGTCACAGATTTCCGGTAGCCAAAACGGGAAAGCAGAATACGTGCATCCGACAGGCTGGAAAGTGTGGGATGACGTCAGCGCATTGCAACAAACTTTACCTCTCATGAGCGAAAAGAATGAATGATGTCGCCGAGGCCCTTGATCCTCTACGCTTACCCCTTACGGGCGAGCGTCTGATTGAAGCGTCAGCAGGCACAGGCAAAACGTTTACTATCGCTGCGCTATATTTGCGTCTACTGCTTGGTCTTGGCGGAGCGGCTGCATTTCCCCGTCCGCTAACCGTTGAAGAGCTGTTGGTGGTCACTTTTACGGAGGCTGCTACCGAAGAGCTACGTGGGCGAATCCGCAGCAATATCCATGAGCTGCGTATCGCTTGCCTGCGGGAGAGTACGGATAATCCGCTGTACGCCAGTTTGCTGGCGGAAATTAACGACAAAAAGCAGGCCGCACAATGGTTATTACTGGCTGAACGACAAATGGACGAAGCGGCGGTCTTTACCATCCACGGCTTTTGCCAACGTATGCTCAGCCTGAACGCCTTTGAATCCGGCATGTTGTTTGAGCAACAGCTTATTGAAGACGAATCTCTGTTGCGCTATCAGGCCTGCGCTGATTTCTGGCGTCGTCATTGTTATCCGTTGCCACGTGACATTGCGCAGGTGGTTTTTGACGCGTGGAAAGGGCCGAACGCGCTATTAAAAGAGATTGATCGCTATCTGCAGGGCGAAGCACCGGTTATTAAAGCGCCGCCATCGCAGGAGGAGACGCTGGCATCGCGTCATGAGCAGATCCTGGCGCGCATCAACCAGGTAAAGCAACAGTGGCGTGAGGCAGTTAGTGAGCTGGAAGCACTGCTCGAATCATCCGGGATCGATCGCAGAAAATTCAACCGTGGTAATCAGGCTAAATGGATCGAAAAAATTACCACGTGGTCGCAAGAAGAGACAAAAAACTATCAATTACCTGAAGCGTTGGGAAAATTTTCACAGCGTTTTTTAGCTGAGCGTACCAAAGCGGGTGGCGTGACGCCCCGGCACCCCTTGTTTGTCGCGATTGATAACCTGCTGGGCGAACCACTATCGATCAAAGATCTGGTCCTTACCAGAGCGCTCTCGGAAATCCGGGAAACGGTGGCTCAGGAAAAACGGCGGCGCGGCGAGTTGGGATTTGACGATATGCTCAGCCGTTTAGATGCGGCGCTGCGTAGTGAAAGCGGCGAAGCGCTGGCAGCGGCGATTCGTGCCCGTTTCCCGGTGGCGATGATCGACGAATTTCAGGATACCGATCCACAACAATATCGTATTTTTCGCCGCGTCTGGCACCATCAGCCCGATACGGCACTATTACTTATCGGCGATCCTAAACAAGCGATTTACGCGTTTCGCGGCGCGGATATCTTTACCTACATGAAGGCCCGTAGCGAAGTGAGCGCGCACTATACGCTCGACACGAACTGGCGCTCCGCGCCGGGAATGGTGAATAGCGTTAACAAGCTGTTCAGTCAAATGGACGACGCCTTTATGTTTCGCGACATTCCCTTCAATCCGGTAAAGTTTGCGCCAGGAAACCAGTCGCTGCAATTTAAGGTGGATGGCGCTCTTCAGCCTGCAATGACCCTGTGGCTGATGGAGGGGGAAAGCTGTGGTTCGGGCGACTACCAAAGCTATATGGCGCAGGTATGCGCCACGCAGATTCGCGACTGGTTGCGCGCCGGACAAACGGGCGACGCGCTGCTGATGAAGGGCGATTCATCGCAGCCTGTTCGCGCCTCGGATATCAGCGTACTGGTGCGCAGCAGACGGGAAGCCGCTCTGATACGGGATGCGCTGACATTACTGGCTATCCCCTCCGTCTATCTTTCTAACCGCGACAGTGTGTTCGAAACGCTTGAAGCTCAGGAAATGCTATGGGTATTACAGGCAGTGATGGCGCCTGAACGCGAGAATACGCTGCGTAGCGCTCTGGCGACATCGATGATGGGGCTAACCGCTCTGGATATTGAAACGCTTAATAATGATGAAAATGCATGGGATGCCGTCGTCGAAGAGTTTGATGGCTACCGGCAGATCTGGCATAAACGCGGTGTGATGCCTATGCTGCGCGCGCTAATGTCGGCGCGCAATATTGCTGAAAATCTGCTGGCGACGGCGGGAGGCGAGCGTCGGTTGACGGATATTCTGCATATCAGTGAACTGTTGCAGGAAGCCGGTTCGCAACTGGAAAGCGAACATGCACTGGTGCGCTGGCTGGCGCAACATATTCTTGAACCCGATAGCAATGCTTCAAGCCAGCAGCTGCGCCTGGAAAGCGACAAGCATCTGGTGCAAATCGTTACCATTCATAAATCGAAAGGTCTGGAATATCCGCTGGTCTGGCTACCTTTTATCACGCATTTTCGTGTGCAGGATCAGGCCTTTTATCACGACAGGCACTCTTACGAAGCCGTACTGGATCTCAGTCACGCTGAAGAAAGCATAGAATTGGCAGAAGCCGAACGCCTGGCAGAAGATCTGCGCTTACTGTATGTCGCCCTGACCCGTGCAGTGTGGCACTGTAGCCTCGGCGTCGCACCGTTGGTACGGCGTCGTAGTGATAAAAAAGGCGAGACAGATGTCCACAAAAGCGCGTTAGGTCGACTTCTGCAAAAAGGTGAACCACTGGATGCCGCAGGCCTCCGCACTTGTATTGAGGCGCTATGTGATGAAGATATTGTGTGTCGAACGCCAGGCAATACAGACAATGAGCGCTGGCAAACTGCCGCGGCATCACTCACGGAACTTAGTGCCAGAACGCTACAACGTCTGCCGTATGATAGCTGGCGCGTCACCAGTTATTCTGGTTTGCAACAACGGGGACATAGCGTGGCACAAGACCTTATTCCTCGCCTCGATATTGACGCCGCAGGCGTCGGCGAGGTGACGGAAGCTCCAGCCATGACGCCGCATCACTTTCCTCGCGGGGCTTCGCCGGGAACATTTTTGCACAGTCTGTTTGAAGAGCTTGATTTTACGCAGCCCATAGACCCTCAATGGGTGCAGGAAAAACTTGAACTGAACGGCTTTGAGACGCAATGGGAACCCGTGCTTACGCAATGGCTGGACACAGTGTTACACGTGCCCCTTAACGAGACGGGCGTCAGACTGAGTCTGCTTACCGCGCGCGAAAAGCAGGTAGAAATGGAGTTTTATCTGCCGATCGTCCAGCCGCTGACCGCCAGAGAGTTGGATGCGTTGATTCGTCGGTACGACGCGCTTTCAGCTGGCTGTCCTCCGCTGGATTTCACCCAGGTTCGCGGCATGTTAAAAGGCTTTATCGACCTGGTGTTTCGTTATGAAGGACGTTATTACCTGCTCGACTATAAATCTAACTGGCTGGGTGAGGATAGCGCCGCTTATACCCAAACGGCGATGGCCGCAGCGATGCAGGCGCATCGCTATGATTTGCAGTATCAGCTCTATACGCTGGCCCTGCACCGTTATCTGCGTCATCGTATGGCAAATTACGACTATGAGCGCCATTTTGGCGGTGTTATCTATCTTTTCTTGCGCGGGGTGGATAGCGAGCGTCCGCAGCAGGGCATTTTTACCACTCGCCCAGCGGTAGCGTTGATTAATCAACTGGATGAGATGTTTGCAGGTGAAATGAGTGAGGAGGCGCAATGACAATCCAGGAGCGGTTACTGGAAGCCGTCAGACAAAAATTATTACGGCCCATTGATGCCCAGTTTGCTTTGACCGTCGCCGGTTATGATGATCCCGCCGTGACGCTGGCGGCAGCGTTGCTAAGCCGTGATGCAGGAGACGGCCACGTCTGTCTGCCGCTGTCGCGTCTGACGTTAACGGGGGAGGCGCATCCTTTACTGGTTTCGTGGATAAGCGAAACGGATACGCCAATCGACTGGAAAAAACGTTTGCTGGCGTCTGCGGCGGTTAGCGGTGGCGATAGCCCCGCGCCGTTAATTCTGTGCGGGGATCGTCTCTATTTGAATCGCATGTGGTGCAATGAGCGTACGGTCGCGCGCTTTTTTAACGAGGTTAACCAGGACGTCGAGGTTGACGAAGCGCAACTTGCTCGTATTCTGGATATACTTTTCCCGCCGACGGATGAGGTAAACTGGCAAAAAGTGGCCGCCGCCGTGGCACTCACTCGCCGTATTTCTGTGATTTCCGGCGGCCCTGGCACCGGTAAAACCACGACCGTCGCGAAGCTGCTGGCGGCATTAATTCAAATGGCGGATGGCGAACGTTGCCGTATCCGGCTGGCGGCGCCGACGGGAAAGGCGGCCGCACGCCTGACGGAGTCGCTTGGCGCGGCGTTGCGCCAGCTTCCGCTGACCGATGCGCAGAAAAAACGGATACCGGAGGACGCCAGTACGCTGCACCGCCTATTAGGCGCACAGCCCGGCAGCCAGCGATTACGACACCACGCGGGTAATCCATTGCATCTGGATGTGCTGGTGGTCGATGAAGCGTCAATGATTGATTTACCGATGATGTCGCGTTTGATTGACGCGCTGCCGCCACATGGTCGGGTTATTTTCCTTGGCGATCGCGATCAGTTGGCATCCGTTGAGGCGGGCGCAGTATTGGGCGATATTTGCGCCTATGTTAATGCTGGTTTCACGGCGGAGCGTGCCCGGCAATTGAGCCGCCTGACGGGAAGTACAATTCCGGCCGGTACCGGGACACAAGCCGCGTCTTTGCGCGATAGCCTCTGTTTACTGCAAAAGAGCTACCGTTTTGGCAGCGATTCCGGTATCGGGAAATTGGCTGCGGCCATTAACTGCGGTGACAGATCGGCAATCCAGGCTATTTTTCAGCAGGGGTTTAGCGATATTGAAAAGCGCACATTGCAAAGTAGCGACGATTATGCAGGGATGCTGGATGAAGCGCTGGCGGGGTATGGTCGCTACTTGCGGTTGCTGCATGAGAAAGCGGCGCCAGAGGCGCTCCTTCAGGCATTCAGTGATTATCAACTGCTTTGCGCGTTGCGCGAAGGCCCGTTTGGTGTAAGTGGGTTGAATGACCGTATTGAGCAGGCAATGGTCCAGCAGCGTAAAATTCAACGGCATCCTCATTCCCGCTGGTATGAGGGGCGGCCAGTGATGATTGCGCGCAATGATAGCGCGTTGGGGTTATTTAACGGCGATATTGGCATTGCGCTCGATCGCGGACAGGGGCTGCGCGTTTGGTTTGCGATGCCGGACGGCACGATCAAGTCCGTTCAGCCCAGCCGCTTGCCGGAGCACGAAACCACCTGGGCGATGACGGTACATAAATCACAGGGGTCGGAATTTGAGCACGCCGCGCTGATTCTACCCAGCCAGCGTTCACCGGTAGTTACGCGAGAATTAGTGTATACCGCCGTTACGCGCGCGCGGCGACGGTTATCACTGTACGCTGAGGAAAGGGTACTGGCAGGCGCGATTGTGACGCGCACGGAACGGCGCAGCGGATTATCGGCCTTATTCGACGAAGTCAGTCGCATCGAATAAGACGAATTCTTGCCGGATAGCGACGCATGGCGTCTTATCCGGCCGACAAACTACGTTTTCGATTGTAGATCGGATAAACGTAGCGCCATCAGACACCGCCTGCTATCCTAAATCTGCCATCAGTACCTTTGAACGTCGCTGATAGTTATACATTTTTTTCTTGCTCTCAGGCAGTAACTCAATATCGACAGGTGTGAAACCACGCTCCTGGAACCAGTGGATACTGCGTGTCGTCAGCACAAACAATTTGCTCAGGCCCATTTGCCGTGCCTGGGCGGCAATCCGCTCAAGAAGCACTTCTCCTCGCGCTGAACTGCGATAATCAGGATGTACCGCTACACAGGCCATTTCACCTATCTTCTCTTGCGTAAAAGGATACAGCGCCGCGCAGGCGATAGTCATATTATCGCGTTGAATAATAGTAAATTTATCAATTTCCATCTCCAGTTGTTCGCGGGAGCGACGCACCAGAATGCCCTGTTGTTCCAGCGGTCGGATAAGCTCCAGAATACCGCCAATATCGTTGATCGTGGCGCGACGGATCTGTTCGGCGCTCTCCATGACGATCTGCGTGCCGATACCGTCACGTGAGAACAATTCCTGCAATAGTGCGCCATCTTCCTGATAGCTAATCAGATGGCAACGGCGTACGCCGCTACGACAGGCTTTTACCGCGCCGCGCAAAAAACGTACGGTCCCGGAGTTGTAATCTCCCTGCGCTTCCAGTGCTTCAACCCGCGACTGCGCCTCATTCGGAAAGAGTTCAGAAATTACGCCCCCCTCGCTATTGGTCACACCCTGAGAAGAGCAGAAACCGATCATTTTTTCCGCTTTCAGTTTAACGGCAAGTTGAGTGGCAATCTCTTCTGAAGTCAGATTAAAACTTTCGCCAGTCACTGACACAGCGACGGGGCCCATCAGAACAATCGCGCCGTTATCTAACTGGCGGTTAATGGCATCTTCATCAATTCGACGGATACGGCCGCTATGGCAGTAATCTACACCGTCATCAATGCCCAACGGTTGTGCAATGATGAAGTTGCCACTGACGACGTTAATATGCGCGCCCTGTAACGGCGTATTGTTCAGACTCATCGACAGGCGCGCGGTAATATCAAGCTGCAGTAAACCAGCGGCCTGTTTTACCAGTTCCAGTGCTTTGGCATCTGTCACCCGCGTGTTTTTGTGGTAAATCGGTGCATGATGATGCGCGGCCAGATTGGCGTCGATTTGCGGTCGCGCGCCATAGACCACGACAAGGCGAATACCGAGGCTATGCAATAGCCCGATATCGTTGACAATACTGGAAAAATTGTCGTGCTCAATGGCTTCGCCGCCAAGCATTATGACAAAGGTTTTTCCACGATGGGTATTAATATAGGGAACTGAATGGCGAAAACCTTCTACCAGTTCGGTTCTACGTTCCTTCATCATGGTATGCCCTGTACTTGAATTATTATTCGTAATAAGTGTATTTTTATTCTGTTTTGGCGCTGTGTGCAAGCGTAAATTTTATGCGGCCCGATCGCTTTCCTTAGTAATGCCGTGAATATAAAAAGAATGTTTACCCTTTTATTGATGACAGATTATGCGTCATTCGTTAAAGTTTCTGGTCAATTTGGATGAACATTGTATGACCTCTATTTAGTTTTTGCTCAGGAGAAGCATGTCGGGAGCCAATTCAGCAATCAGCCGTCGCCGTTTACTACAAGGCGCGGGCGCCATGTGGCTATTGAGCGTAAGCCAGGTCGGGCTGGCAGCCGTAAGCCAGGTCGTTGCGGTGCGTATCTGGCCTGCATCCAGTTATACCCGCGTCACGGTAGAGTCAAATCGTCTGCTGAAATATAAACAGTTTGCCTTAAGTAACCCGGACCGCGTGGTTGTGGATATTGAGGATGTGAATCTGAATTCAGTGCTTAAAGGCATAGGCGCGCAGATTCGCAGCGATGATCCCTATATCAAATCCGCAAGGGTAGGGCAGTTTGATCCTAAGACGGTGCGTATGGTTTTCGAGCTAAAGCAAAACGTGAAGCCGCAGCTATTTGCCCTGGCACCGGTGGCAGGTTTTAAAGAACGTCTGGTGATGGATCTTTATCCTGCCAATGCGCAGGATATGCAGGATCCGTTGCTGGCGCTGCTGGAAGATTATAATAAGGGCGATCTGGATAAGCAGGTGCCGCCTTCACAAAGCGGGCCGCAACCCGGTAAAGCAGGACGCGATCGCCCCATTGTTATCATGCTTGATCCGGGACATGGCGGCGAAGATCCGGGCGCGATAGGTAAATACAAAACACGTGAAAAAGACGTAGTGCTGCAAATTGCCCGCCGTCTACGCGCGCTGATTGAAAAAGAAGGGAACATGAAGGTCTATATGACGCGCAATGAGGATATCTTCATTCCACTCAAGGTTCGCGTCGCGAAAGCACAGAAACAACGTGCAGACCTGTTTGTTTCAATTCATGCGGATGCCTTCACCAGCCGGCAGCCCAGCGGTTCATCCGTATTCGCGCTATCGACCAAGGGCGCCACCAGTACTGCGGCGAAATACCTGGCGCAAACGCAGAACGCCTCTGACTTGATTGGCGGTGTGAGCAAAAGCGGCGATCGTTATGTCGATCATACCATGTTCGATATGGTGCAATCGCTAACCATCGCCGATAGTCTGAAATTTGGTAAAGCCGTTTTGAAGCAACTGGGGAAAATTAATGACCTGCATAAAAATAAGGTAGAGCAGGCAGGGTTCGCAGTGTTAAAAGCGCCTGATATTCCCTCTATTCTGGTTGAGACGGCATTTATCAGTAATATCGAAGAAGAACGCAAGCTGAAGACCGCTACGTTCCAGCAGGAAGTCGCAGAGTCAATTCTGGCGGGTATTAAAGCGTATTTTGCCGATGGGGCGACCCTGGCGAGAAGAAGTTAAACATGGGATGACGGCGAGTGTATTACGCGGGTAAGCAGGATGCTGCCCGTACTGTCGATGTAGTGCTGGATGGCAGAAACAAAAAAACACCCGTAAGGGTGTTCATTAAGTTGGTTGCGGGGGCCGGATTTGAACCGACGACCTTCGGGTTATGAGCCCGACGAGCTACCAGGCTGCTCCACCCCGCGTCCGTCTAAACTTTCATTTTCATTGTAATTGGTTGCGGGGGCCGGATTTGAACCGACGACCTTCGGGTTATGAGCCCGACGAGCTACCAGGCTGCTCCACCCCGCGTCCGTGGATGCGCACTATACTCCGCTGAGCTTTTGTTGCAACCCTTTTTTCATATAAATCGCTAATTTCTGATGAATTGCGTAAATACGCCGCAGATAGCACGGTTTTTAAACGAATTTACATAATGAGATTGCGATCGCATTTCATTACCCCGAACGGTTTGTTATCTTCACCGGGCACTTACGATTATGCAAAAGACGAGACATCATGAAAGGACGTTGGGCAAAATATGTGGCGACAGGCGTCATGCTGGCAATGCTGGCTGCCTGTTCATCAAAACCGACCGATCGCGGTCAGCAATATAAGGACGGGAAATTTACCCAGCCCTTCTCCCTGGTAAACCAGCCGGACGCGGTGGGCGCGCCGATTAATGCCGGTGACTTTGCCGAGCAGGTCGACCAGATCCGTACCGCATCGCCGCGTTTATATACCAATCAAAGCAACGTCTACAACGCCGTTCAGAACTGGTTACGTTCCGGAGGCGATACGCGCACTATGCGCCAGTTCGGCATTGATGCCTGGCAGATGGAAGGAACCGATAACTACGGTAACGTCCAGTTCACGGGCTACTATACGCCTGTGGTTCAGGCCCGCCATACGCGACAGGGGGCGTTTCAATATCCTATCTACCGTATGCCGCCAAAGCGTGGACGTTTACCGTCCCGCGCCCAAATTTACGCGGGCGCGCTAAGCGATAAGTACATCCTGGCTTACAGCAATTCGTTGATGGATAACTTTATTATGGATGTCCAGGGCAGCGGCTATATCGATTTTGGCGACGGGAGCCCACTGAATTTCTTTAGCTACGCTGGCAAGAACGGCTGGCCTTACCGCAGTATTGGTAAAGTACTCATCGATCGCGGGGAAGTAAAAAAAGAAGATATGTCGATGCAGGCTATACGCGAGTGGGGTGAAAAGCACAGCGAGGCGGAGGTCCGTGAATTGCTGGAACAAAATCCGTCATTCGTGTTCTTTAAACCGCAATCTTTTGCGCCAGTGAAGGGTGCCAGCGCTGTTCCACTGATTGGCCGTGCTTCCGTCGCTTCTGACCGCAGTATTATTCCGTCTGGCACCACTTTGCTGGCAGAGGTGCCATTGCTGGATAATAACGGTAAATTTAATGGCCAATATGAGCTACGTTTGATGGTCGCACTGGATGTTGGCGGGGCGATTAAAGGCCAACACTTTGATATTTACCAGGGAATTGGCCCGGACGCTGGACATCGCGCGGGATGGTATAATCACTATGGCCGCGTCTGGGTGTTAAAAACCGCGCCGGGCGCCGGTAACGTGTTTAGCGGCTGAGTGTGGTATTCTGCTATAGCCGGAGTGCCCGCTAACATGAGCGTTATCGGGCCTGAAAAATAGTGAGCAGGGGTGAGGAATAACCTCACCTTTTTTAATTCTGAGGTCATATGTCTGTGGTGATAAGTGACGCCTGGCGCCAACGATTTGGCGGCACCGCGCGTCTGTACGGTGAAAAAGCGTTGCAATGGTTTGCCGATGCGCATATCTGCGTTGTGGGAATCGGGGGGGTTGGTTCATGGGCGGCAGAAGCGCTGGCGCGTACAGGTATCGGCGCTATTACGCTGATTGATATGGACGATGTCTGCGTGACGAATACGAACCGGCAGATTCATGCGCTGCGTGATAATGTCGGGCTGGCGAAAGCGGAGGTGATGGCCGAACGGATTCGACAAATCAATCCGGAATGCCGGGTAACGGTCATTGATGATTTTATTACGCCGGAGAATGTTGCGGACACTTTGAGCGCGGGTTTTACCTATGTTATTGACGCTATTGATAGTGTTCGTCCGAAAGCCGCGCTGATAGCATACTGTCGCCGGTATAAAATTCCCTTAGTGACCACAGGCGGTGCAGGCGGGCAGATCGATCCGACGCAAATTCAGGTTGCTGATTTAGCAAAAACGATTCAGGACCCATTGGCGGCAAAACTACGTGAACGATTGAAGCACGATTTTGGCGTTGTTAAGAACAGCAAAGGTAAGCTGGGCGTAGACTGCGTTTTTTCAACCGAAGCGCTGGTCTATCCGCAATCGGACGGCTCTGTATGCGCGATGAAAGCCACCGCAGAAGGGCCAAAACGGATGGATTGCGCCTCCGGCTTCGGTGCCGCGACGATGGTGACAGCAACCTTTGGTTTTGTCGCCGTTTCTCACGTGCTGAAGAAGCTCATGGCCAAAGCGGCGCGTCAGGGGTAAAAGGACGGGGCGGAGCGCTACGCAGATACGTTTTACCGGCCCCCTCTTTATTAGTGGAAGAATCGCTGTACCCTGCTGAACACGGGTTTTAGTCGGGACCGGAGATAATGAGAATATAAATTTTCAGATATGCAGAGAAATAATCCGAACCATACCGCAGAAAAGCACAATAATTCCGCATAATTAATGTGTTCGCCAAAGATCATGATGGCAAGTAAAAACTGTAAAGACGGCTCTATATATTGAGCAAGCCCGGTCACAATCAGCGAAGTGTGATTTAGTGCGATGGCAAATAATACCAGCGGAATAATTGTCACCGGTGCCGTCATAATATATAAAAAGAAGGGCGTATCGGAAGATATCATCGGTCCGGAATCACTAAAAATAAAAATCAATAGTGAGACAGGCAACGCCCACAACGTTTCTATCGTTATCGATGTCATGACGTCATAATGTATAAACTTTCGCGCCAGGCCGTATAGCGCAAACGAGAGTCCCATGGTTAGCGCCAGTGCCGGAAAATGCCGTAGCATGATAATTTGAAAGGTCAGTCCGCAGATGCCGGAAAAAACCGCGATGGCTTGAAATAAGGATAGTTTTTCTTTAAGAAAAATGCATCCCAGTGCAATAACAAATAGCGGATTTATAAAATAGCCGAGACTGGCATCAAGTACCAAATGATGGGTGAGCGCATAAATAAAGGATGACCATGAGACGATCATCAAGAGTCCGGCGATCATGCAGAAGAAAAAGGATTTTTTATCTTTCCAGACCTCATTAAACCGCGTTCGGTGACGAAATAATAATCGTACTATCAGTAATAATGGAATCGACCAGAAAACCCGGTATATCAATATTTGTGCAAGATTACCTCCTGATAAATACTGGTAATATAAAGGTGTTAACCCCCATAATATAAATGCCAGCACAACAAATATGGGGCCGTTACGCAGATATTTTTCCACTTATCTCTATCCTGTTATAACACCACCCGATGCGTATGAGTTTTCTGATCCTCCTGATACGCTAAATCGGCTGGTTTTATTTACTGTAAGATTTCACGCCGTTTTAACATGAAGTCTAACACTGTTATTTCATGCTGATAGCTGATAAATATCAAAAGAAGCGTTATCAGGGAAATCTGGCACAGGCAAGTAATAAAGTGACTGGATTATTTTATCTGGATATATGCTAAATAATCTGTATTGCTACCAATACACCTATAATGTGAAACAAGATGGATATCCTTTGACAGCGTCGGACGCGCTGCCAGGCAACAGAATATTTCGATATGATAACGTTATTTCAGTGCTCACGCGCCGCGGCAACGATCGCTTCGTTCAGCGCGTTTAGCCCCTGACTGCGCGAAGCGCTAAGTTGGGTGCGTAAGCCCAGCTCATCAAACAACACCAGCGGTGAGCGCGCCTGCAATTCGCTGGCGCTTTTCCCGTCCACCGCGGTGAGCAATACGGCCAACAGACCACGAACAATGCGCCCCTCGCTATCGCCGAAAAAGTGCATTGTTCCGTTGGCTGACCGGGTAAAGCCCAGCCAGACGCGGTTCTCGCAGCCGGCTATCTCTTTCGCCTGCGCTTTGAGTTCGTCCGACAGCGCGGGAAGTTGTTTTCCTAACAGAATCAGCTGACGATACTTATCTTCCCACTGTGTCAGCGGGAGAAAAATAGCGCGTAACGTCTCTTCCGTTATCGTTGTGCCGAACGGATGCCCGGCATAAACAGGGTTTGTCATTAATCCACCAGCAGTTCCAGCGCACGGTCAACGGCATTAACCAACGCATCGACATCATTTTGACTATTATACGGCGCAAAGGAGGCGCGTAAAATACCCGTTACGCCAAGTTCCGCCAGTAATGGCTGAGCACAATGTTGCCCGGCCCGGAGCGCGATACCGGATTCCGCCAGCAGCGTGACCATATCACTGTGGTGTATGTCGACAAACTCGAAAGCCAGCAGGCTGGAGTCCTGGCAGCGAAACGAACGAAAGCCTGGCCGTTTCGCCAATGCAACTTCTGCCAGTGTCGCCAGGCCCCGGCTCCAGTTTTCAGCCTGTTCAATATCGACGTCGGACAACCACTCCAGCGCGGCGCTCAGGCCAATGACGCCGGCGACGTTAGGTGTTCCCGCTTCCAGCTTCCAGGGGGCGCTTTGGGTGGTGAAACCATCAAAGCTGACGTCACGGATCATCTTGCCGCCGCCAAGCCAGGGCGACATGGCCTCAAGGAGCTCGGGCTTACCGTATAATACGCCGATACCGGTCGGGCCATACAGTTTGTGGCCGGAGAAAGCATAAAAATCAATATCTAACTGCTGAACATCCGCCGGAAAGTGTACTGCGCCCTGTGCGCCATCCACCATCACCACCATTCCCGCCGTATGAGCGACGCTGATAGCGCGAGCGATATCCGGACAACCGCCCGTTACGTTCGACATCTGCCCCAGCGCCAGAATCCGACTGCGCGACGTGATCAGTTCCGGCAGACGCTCAACATCAGGAAGACGCAGGTCATTAAGCGGCAGTTTTATGACCTGCGCGCCGGTTTGTTGCGCCACCATCAGCCAGGGCACAAGGTTGGCGTGATGCTCGGCGACACTAACGATAATTTCATCGCCGGGGCACAGACGAGGACGGGCGTAACATTGCGCCACCATGTTGATCGCTTCGGTGGTGCCGCGTGTCCAGACGATACTTTTTTCATCGGGCGCGTTTAACAGTCGCGCTGCTTTTTCTCTGGCGGCTTCATATTGCGCTGTCAGGCGCTGCGCCTGTGCAAACTGGCTGCGATGAACGTTACCGGCGCTCAAACTATAAAACTGGTGCGTGGCGTCAATCACCGCCTGCGGTTTTAATGCCGTGGCGGCGCTATCGAGATAAGCACCCGCATCGGTTAACGCGGGGAACTGCGCGCGAAACTGTGTAGGATTAAAAGCGTTCATGTTATTCCTCGGTTTAGTTAACCGATCGTGGCGTAAAAGCGTGGCTGATACAAGGTTTGTCCTAACCATCGGAATCGTCTGTATATCCTGGCGAATTATGTAAAGGAGGTTATGCTGAATAATGTTAGGCGAATGTTTAAGCCTGTTACGGAGTCCGCTTTAAATAGCACAAACAGCTTTAAGGAGAAGAAGATGAAAAAGACTGCCGCAATTATCTCTGCATGTATGCTGACTTTTGCCCTGAGCGCCTGTTCCGGTCCTAATTACGTGATGCACACCAATGACGGACGTAGCATTGTGACCGACGGTAAACCCCAGACCGATAATGATACCGGTATGATTTCGTATAAAGACGCTAATGGCAACAAACAGCAGATCAATCGTACTGATGTGAAAGAGATGGTGGCTCTGGAAGACTAACCGTTTGTTATGCAAAAAAAAGCACCGCAATATGGCGGTGCTACATTAATCACTATGGACAGACAGGGTAAATGTACAGGAAGTGAAAAAGGGTAGCTTCGCTACCGTGGTCTGAATCGCAGACCAATTGCAAACACAACAACACAACATCACAACCGTAAGCCAAAAGCCCATCAGAACACGCATTCCGACAAAACTTTTCGTTCCGGCTCAGGAAGTGCCGCCACTATAGGTATTTGCTGGTAGAACCTCAACGGACAATTTATAATGTCTCAGATTAAAAAAACTAATAGGTTACATGGTGTTGCCTAATTGTTAAATTCATTCGACATTAAAGTCCTGAGGCCATGTCAAAACGATTACCTCCTTTAAATGCGCTGCGCGTTTTCGATGCTGCCGCACGCCATTTGAGTTTTACGCGCGCAGCGGAAGAACTTTTTGTGACGCAGGCCGCAGTAAGCCACCAGATCAAGTCACTTGAGGATTTTTTGGGGCTAAAACTGTTTCGTCGCCGCAATCGTTCGCTGTTGTTAACGGAAGAAGGCCAGAGCTATTTCCTCGACATTAAAGAGATATTTTCCCAGCTTACTGAAGCGACGCGTAAGCTCCAGGCGCGTAGCGCCAAAGGGGCGCTAACGGTGAGTTTACCGCCCAGTTTTGCGATTCAGTGGCTGGTGCCCAGACTCTCTAGCTTTAACTCAGCTTATCCGGGAATTGATGTCAGGATACAAGCCGTTGACCGTCAGGAGGATAAACTGGCTGACGATGTCGATGTCGCGATTTTTTATGGTCGTGGAAACTGGCCGGGCTTGCGCGTCGAAAAATTATACGCAGAATATTTACTGCCCGTCTGTTCTCCTTTATTACTCACAGGCGAGAAACCGTTAAAGACGCCGGAAGACCTGGCAAAGCATACGCTATTGCATGATGCGTCCCGGCGTGACTGGCAGGCCTATACGCGTCAGTTGGGACTCAACCATATTAATGTTCAGCAAGGACCGATATTTAGCCATAGCGCGATGGTGCTACAGGCGGCTATTCACGGCCAGGGGATCGCGCTGGCGAATAATGTGATGGCGCAGTCTGAAATTGAAGCCGGACGGCTGGTGTGTCCATTTAACGATGTGCTGGTGAGTAAGAATGCTTTTTATCTGGTTTGTCATGACAGTCAGGCAGAACTGGGTAAAATAGCCGCCTTCCGTCAGTGGATTTTGGCGAAGGCGGCGACGGAGCAAGAAAAATTCCGTTTTCGTTACGAACAATAATTAACTTAGGGTATGACCATGACCAGCCGTTTTATGCTGATTGTCGCCGCTATCAGCGGTTTTATTTACGTTGCTCTGGGTGCGTTTGGGGCGCATGTTTTGAGTAAAAGCCTTGGCGTGGTTGAAATGGGCTGGATTCAGACCGGCTTGCAATATCAGGCGTTCCATACGCTGGCGATATTTGGTCTGGCGGTGGCGATGCAGCGACGTATCAGCATCTGGTTTTACTGGAGCAGCGTTTTTCTGGCGTTGGGTACCGTGCTGTTTAGCGGCAGCCTGTACTGCCTTGCGCTGTCGCATTTGCGCCTGTGGGCGTATATCACGCCTGTCGGCGGCGTCAGTTTCCTGGTGGGCTGGGTGCTATTGCTGATTGGCGCTATTCGAATGAAACGTAAGGGCGCCAGTCATGAATAAAGTTGTCTTGCTCTGCCGTCCGGGGTTTGAAAAAGAGTGTGCCGCAGAAATTACCGACAAAGCGGGGCGACGGGAGATATTTGGTTTTGCGCGTGTAAAAGAAAATGCGGGCTACGTTATTTATGAATGTTACCAGCCGGAAGATGGCGAAAAGCTGATTTCTGAACTGCCATTCAGTTCGTTGATTTTCGCTCGCCAGTGGTTTGTGGTTGGCGAACTGCTTCAACATTTGCCGCCGGAAGACAGGATTACGCCGATCGTCGGTTTGTTGCAGGGCGTAGTGGAAAAGGGGGGCGATCTGCGGGTTGAAGTCGCTGACACCAATGAAAGCAAAGAACTCATGAAGTTCTGCCGCAAATTCACAGTGCCGCTGCGCGCGGCGCTACGTGAGGCGGGGATATTAACGAGCTATGAAACGCCTAAGCGCCCGGTAGTCCACGTCTTTTTTATCGCGCCTGGATGCTGCTATACCGGTTATTCGTTCGCGCATAACAATTCACCGTTTTATATGGGCATTCCCCGCTTGAAATTTCCGTCCGATGCACCGAGCCGTTCAACGCTGAAACTGGAAGAGGCGTTCCATGTTTTTATCCCGGCAGATGAGTGGGATGAACGTCTGGCGAACGGCATGTATGCGGTGGATTTGGGCGCTTGTCCCGGTGGCTGGACTTACCAGTTAGTGAAACGCAACATGTGGGTCTACTCCGTTGATAACGGCCCGATGGCGCAAAGCCTGATGGACACCGGGCAGGTGACCTGGTTGCGTGAGGATGGCTTCAGGTACCGTCCGAACCGGAATAATATTTCGTGGATGGTCTGCGATATGGTGGAGAAGCCGGCTAAAGTCACCGCGTTAATGGCGCAGTGGCTGGTAAACGGCTGGTGTCGGGAGACGATTTTTAACCTTAAATTGCCGATGAAAAAACGCTATGAAGAGGTGTCGCATAATCTGGCGTATCTCCAGGCGCAGCTGGATGAGCATGGCGTGAATGCGCAAATTCAGGCGCGCCAGCTGTATCACGATCGTGAAGAGGTAACGGTACACGTGCGTCGCTTGTGGGCGGCCGTTGGTGGCCGTCGCGACGAGCGTTAAAACGTATTGGGCCTTAATCAGTGCCGGATGGCGCGATGCTTATCCGGCCTACACGTCGTGCCGTTCTGTCGGCCCAATAAGGCGTTCGCACCGCCCTCTGGCAACAAAACTACCGCACGAGCCGCAGTTGCTGAAAGTTCCCGTCAATATGTAAATCGGTTTGCAGGCGTGCGATATCACGGCAGAGATATGCCATCTCTTTATGGGTTTCAAGTTTCTTACGCCACTTTTCTGGCACTTCATCCAGACGGGCGTAAATTCCCTCCAGGTTCTGAAACTGAACCAATAACTGGGTCGCGCTTTTGGGACCAATACCGGCGACGCCAGGAATTTTCGAACTACTGATCCCTGCCAGGCCCCAGTAATCCGGTAACTGCCGGGGAAGAACGCCAAACTCTTTTTCAATAAACGGCGCGTCCAGCCATCGTTTCTGGAAATAGTCTCGAATGCGAAGCGTCGGAGAAAGCAGCTGGCAGTAACCTTTATCAGTTGAGACGATGGTAGCCTGGTGCCCGGCTTCGGTGACTTTTACCGCCAGCGTCGCCGCCAGATCATCTGCTTCATTACCGTCTGATGCCCAACAGCGCACGCCGCGTTGCTCAAATCCGGCGCGCAGGACAGGCATTTCATTATGCAGATCGTCAGGCATCGGTGGGCGTCCTGCTTTGTAGTCCGGCAAACGCTGATGGCGCCAGCCGCTGCTGCGCGCGTCGTCATCAAATACCGCTACGGCATGGGTTGGCTGACAGTGGATAATCAATTGTTCAAGCGCGTATTGGCAGGCTTCCACGCAGGGCGACCCCTGAACGGCGTGAATACGGCGAATCAAATTTAACGCGTCGACAATAAGCAAATGAGCTGCCACGGTGTTCTCCCTTACAAACCTGACTGTAGGGTAACACTGGCGAAGAAGCGAGGCTAATGTCAGGTATCAACGTTTTGCCGGATGGCGCCGCGTTGATGCTTATCTGGTCTACGAATGACAACCGTACTGTAGGCCCGGTAAGCGTTGGCGCTACCGGGCAATGAGAAGCGATTAATCGCAGGTAACAATCTTCATCGCCAGACCGCCGCGTGAGGTTTCACGATACTTGGCATTCATATCTTTACCCGTTTCGTACATAGTCTCAATCACTTTATCGAGGCACACTCGCGGCTCGCTGGTACGGCGCAGCGCCATACGCGCAGCGTTGACCGCTTTGACCGAGGCAATGGCGTTACGCTCAATACAAGGGACCTGTACCTGGCCGGCAACCGGATCGCAGGTCAGGCCGAGGTTATGCTCCATGGCGATTTCTGCGGCGATGCATACCTGTGCCGGGCTGCCGCCCAGTAGTTCGGCCAGACCCGCCGCCGCCATTGAACAGGCGACGCCGACCTCTCCCTGACAACCCACTTCGGCGCCAGAAATAGAGGCATTCATCTTGTACAGAGAGCCAATCGCGCTCGCCACCAGCATGTAGCGCGCCAGTGAGTTAGCATTTACTTCGCGGATAAACTTGTCGTAGTACGCCAGCACCGCCGGAACAATACCGCATGCGCCGTTAGTTGGCGCAGTGACCACGCGTCCGCCTGCGGCATTCTCTTCATTCACCGCCAGCGCGAACATATTGATCCAGTCAACGACCGCCATCGGATCGGTAGTGGTCTTATCCTGGCTGACCAGCATTCGACGCAGTGCTGCCGCGCGACGCGGAACGCGCAGTTTACCCGGTAATACGCCCTCCGTAGTGATGCCGCGTTCAATACCGCTACGCATCACCTCCCAGACTTTGGCGAAGTGCTGCTCCAGCTCCTCTTTGCTGTGCAACGCCAGTTCATTTTGCATCATCAGACCGGAGAGCGACAGGCCCGTTTCCTGACAGTGGCGCTGTAAATCCGCAGCGGTTTTGTAAGGATACGGTACGTTAACGGGTTCGCTATTTGGCAAACCAAAGTGTTCTTCATCGACGATAAAGCCGCCGCCAATGGAGTAGTAGGTTTGGCTGTAAAGAACCTTATCGCCCGCCAGCGCCGTAATGCGCATTCCGTTCTCATGCAGAGACAGATTGTCGGTATGGAAATTCATGCATTTATCGACCGGAAATTCGACTTCATGCTGTCCATTGGCCAGCAGTAAACGCCCATGGGTGTTTACATCCTGGATAAAGGAAGGAATGGCGTCGATATCGACGGTGTCCGGCAGATTCCCCGCCAGGCCCATAATAATGGCGATATCGGTATGATGGCCTTTACCTGTCAGTGACAGAGAACCATAGACATCTACCACGACGCGGGTGACATCGGTGAGAATATGGCGGGCAATCAGATCATCCGTGAACTGCTTGCCGGCTTTCATTGGTCCGACGGTATGTGAGCTGGAAGGACCAATGCCGATTTTGAAAATATCGAATACGCTAATCATAGGGCATCCATTGCGGTTGTATCATAGAGAAGCGCCGCGATAAGCGGCGCTAAAGAACTTAGCTGAACAGGGAGTAGAAGATAGCGGAGATAGCAATCAGACCCATCACCACAACGAAAACGTTGCTGATATGACCGCTGTACTTACGCATCGCCGGTACTTTCTGAATAGCATACATCGGCATCAGGAACAGGATCATCGCGATAATCGGACCGCCCAGGGTCTCAATCATCCCCAGAATGCTGGGGTTCAGCGTCGCCACAATCCACGTGGTAACCAGCATGAACAACGCGGTAATTTTGTTCAGTTTATTGATTTCGATGGATTTACCTTTACCACGCAGCGATTTAATCACCATTCCGTTAAAGCCTTCACGCGCGCCCAGGTAGTGACCGAGGAAGGATTTGGTAATTGCGATCATCGCAATAATCGGTGCCATCCAGGCGATGATCGGCGCATTAAAGTGGTTCGCCAGGTAAGACAGAATAGAGATGTTCTGCTCTTTGGCCGCCGCCAGATCTGCCGGTGTCAGGCTCAGGACGCAACTGAAGACGAAGAACATCACAGTCAGCACCATCATGATGTGGGCGAAGGCCAGAATTTTAGAACATTTTTTCTCGGCGCCTTGACCGTATTCTTCACGTTTCGCAACGGCGAAAGAAGAAATGATCGGCGAGTGGTTGAAGGAAAACACCATTACCGGAATCGCCAGCCACAGGGTCATCCACAGCCCGTTACCGGTAGAAGCCGCCGAATCAAAAGACAGAGTTTCCAGCGCTGCGCCATTCCACTGAGGGATCAGGTACAAAGCCAGCAGCATCAGAGCGGCGACGAACGGAAATACCAGAATACTCATCGCTTTCACAATCATCTGCTCGCCGAAACGCACGATGGTCATCATGCCGACAATCAGAATCAGGGACAGAATCGCACGCGGCGGTGGATTGATCGCTAACTGGTGAGTCAGGAAGCTTTCCACGGTATTAGTGATGGCGACACTGTATACCAGCAGAATGGGATAAATAGCGAAGAAGTAGAGCAGAGTAATCAGCTTACCTGCGCCGATACCGAAGTGTTCCTCAACGACTTCAGTGATGTCTTCGCCCGGATTTTTACCGGACAGCACGAAGCGGGTCAAACCACGGTGTGCGAAAAAGGTCATCGGGAAAGCAAGAATCGCCATAATAATGAGCGGAATCATTCCGCCGACGCCTGCGTTGATTGGCAGGAACAGTACGCCCGCGCCGATAGCCGTGCCGTATAGGCCCAGCATCCACATGGTGTCCGTCTTGCGCCATGCGCTTCGCGAGTCAATCGAAGCAATAGTGCTGGTCTGAGTGGTTTCCATCTGTTTCTCCTGGAGGATGCAAAAAATCAGGTTGCTGGTCTAATCCAATGAAAAAAGACCTGATCGTAAAATGAAATCTGCTTAGGGACGCTTTTTATATAATTTTTCGCCGTAATAATTTTCGGGCGGAAAGATACATTTAAGTGGTGAATGTATCAGTGATCGCGATCTCAAATGCAATAATCGGCTTTTTATGTGGATAAATTTGGACCATTAATCTATTAAAAAAACGTCATAACGAATTTCCGGGCGCGAAGGCTACCATTAACGATATAAGGCCGGAAAGATCGGGGCGCAAGATACGGAGGTTACGCTATAAAAATCAAGGTTTTTAGGGGATTATGATGATGAATAAGAGTATAGCCCGATAAATTGTGGTCTACGGAGCGATGTAAACGTTTGCCTGGTGATGTTTTTATGGTAAACCATAAATGGTATTAATAAAATGATGCTGGCTATGCCTCTGATGCCAAACATAAAAAATAGATAGCTGCCACGAGCGCCGTACCAGGATGAAAGGAATCTGTGAAGCACCCGGCTGCTGGCGGCAACCGGGCATAAGCGTTAAGCGCAGATCTCGTAACAGGGGATGTAAGCGGAACCCGGTAACTTCATACGATGCTGTGCGACGAATCCCTGTAGCAGATCGTCCATGCGACGCATCATCTCGCGATCGCCGTGGATTTTATACGGGCCAAACTTTTCAATGGCGCGTATCCCGACTTCCTTCACGTTACCCGCAACGATACCGGAGAAGGCGCGGCGCAGGTCGGCCGCCAGAATCTCAACCGGCTGATCCGGGTACAGTTTCAGGTTTGCCATGTTTTCATGCGACGGTACAAACGGCACCTGAAGATCCGGTGAAATACGAATCGACCAGTTAAAGCTATAGGCGTCGCCAGTATCGCGACGATTCTCTTTCACCAGCGGCATTGCTTTCTTCATCAGGCGCGCTACCTCTGCCGCATCGTCAATGATGATACGGTAGTGACGGCGGGCCGCTTCGCCCAGCGTATGCGTAATAAACTCATCCAGCACGCGGAAGTAGTCGGCGCTCTCTTTTGGTCCGGTCAGGATCAGCGGCAGCACCTGATTCTTATTGGCCGGATTCATCAGAATGCCGAGCAAATAGAGCAGTTCTTCCGCTGTCCCTACGCCGCCGGGGAAGATAATAATACCGTGTGCGATACGAACGAACGCTTCCAGGCGTTTTTCGATATCCGGCATGATAATCAGTTCGTTCACCAGCGGGTTCGGTGGCTCAGCCGCAATAATGGAAGGCTCAGTCATGCCGATAAAACGGCTGTCTTTATAACGTTGCTGTGCGTGGCCAACCGCCGCACCCTTCATGGGCGCTTCCATCGCGCCCGGGCCGCAGCCTGTGCAGATGTTCAGCTCGCGCAACCCCAATTGCGTACCGACGCGACGGGCGTAAAGGTACTCATTTTCGTTAATGGAGTGACCGCCCCAGCATACCACCATGTTTGGCGCTTCGCCGACGTGCAATGCGCGGGCGTTGCGCAAAATGGAAAACACCAGATTGGTAATATGTACTGAGCTTTCCAGATCCAGATGCTGGAATCGTCCGGCATTATGGATCTGCCCATTCACAAAAAGAATGTCCCGCAACACTGCGAACAGGTTAGCCTGTAGCGCACGGATGATCCGCCCGTCAACGAAGGCGTCTTCAGGTGGGTTAATTAATTCCAGCTTCACGCCGCGCTCGCGGCGCAGTACGTTGATATCAAAACTTTCAAAGCGAGACAGCAGCTCTTTACTGTTGTCGGTCAGGCTGCCGGAGTTAAGTACGGCAAGTGAACAGTTACGAAACAGTTGATACAGGTCGCTACTGGCCGTGCGTTTCAGCATGTCCACTTCCAGTTGCGACAACATATCCATTGAGCCAAGCGGGCTAATATGTGTAATCAAGTAAACTCCTTATGGGACGCAACACGCCATTCCCTGTTGATTACAATAGCCCTGGCTTATGACCTTTCACAACCTTACATACGCAATCCGGTACGCAAAATTGACAAAAAAGATTACTGACGCGCCAGCCTGCCTGTGGCGGGCACAAAATCGGTATTGCTGCGCCACGGGTTAATATCCAGTCCGCCGCGGCGGGTATAACGCGCGTAAACGCTGAGGGTTTCTGGCTGGCAGAAGCGCAGAATATCATTGAAAATGCGTTCCACGCACTGCTCGTGAAATTCATTATGATGACGGAAGGAGACCAGATAGCGCAGCAGTTTTTCCCTGTCGATTTTGCGTCCGCGGTACTGAATTTGTATCGAGCCCCAGTCCGGTTGGTGGGTGATCAGACAGTTGGATTTTAACAGATGGCTGACCAGCGTCTCTTCTACCCGCCCCTCGCCGTTGGCCGCATGTTGCAGATAGTCAGTAGTAAACTGGTAGCTGTCGATACTGATATCCTGATTGTCAATACAGGTGCCCTGGAAATGGGCGACAGGTTGTCCTTCCAGTTCATCAAGACGGTATAACTTCACGCTAACGTTGCCCTGCGCGCAGGCGCGCAGATCGCGCTCCAGCGTCTGGCGCACTGTCTCCCAGGTGTCAAAGCGCGTCTGGTTAAGGCTGTTCAGATACAGTTTAAAGCTTTTGGATTCAATTAAATTAACGCTGGTGTAATCCAGTTCGACATGGCCAACGGCGACCTGAGGCAGCCCATGGCTGTTAAGCCAGGAAAGTTCATATAATGTCCATATGTCTGCACCGTGGAACGGCAGACTGTCCGCTTTTAATCCGAGCGGGTCGCGATTCAAACTGCGTGGCACGCCCTGCAGCAGGCTGGCGTCGTAATTATCCCGGTAATTCGTTGATTTTCCGAGAGTCAGGCCATCAAGCGCCTGATGGTTTTCATAAGAAGACATGTTTCACCGTCATAAACCAGATACACTATACGCCAAGTGTATCCTGGCTTTTATGAAGAGAGAAACTGGTGGACGAACTGACAGTGCAGGCGCTGAAAGCCTTTACGACGCGTTACTGCGATGCGTGGCAAGAAAAACACGGTAGCTGGCCGTTAAGCGAAGAATTGTATGGCATACCTTCTCCATGCATTATTTCTTCAACCCGCGATGCCGTTTATTGGCAACCGCAGCCTTTTGAGGGCGAGGAAACGGTAAACGCGGTTGAACGTGCCTTTGATATTGTGATACAACCTGCGCTCCACGCGTTTTACACCACGCAGTTCGCTGGCGATATGCCTGCGCAGTTTGCGAATGAAAAGCTTACGCTACTGCAAACCTGGAGTCAGGATGACTTTCGGCGTGTGCAGGAAAATCTGATTGGTCACCTGGTTACGCAAAAGCGGCTTAAGCTTTCTCCCACGCTTTTTATTGCGACGCAGGAAAATGAGCTCGAGGTTATCTCGGTCTGTAACCTGTCTGGTGAAGTGATTAAAGAAACGCTGGGTACCCGCAATCGTACCGTCCTTGCCGCAACGCTTGCGGAATTTCTTACGCAACTTAATCCTCTTCTGTAATCGTTTGCCCTGGCAGGTGTGAGAGATCTCTTACAAGGTCTGTAGGAGATCGCCAGGATATCAGAGAATACTTAGCCCCGCCTTCCTTACATAAGCCTATATAAATCAATCTATTAAAAGTTTGGCGCTTACTTTCATATGAAAATTTACTTAAGGTATCGTCTGTAAGCGTCTTGTAAGACAAGGTGAAACAGGCGATTCTATCTTCGTCGACAAGGAGTCGCACAACGAAGCGAACGTCAGGATGATGGCGCTTCTGCAGGACACACCGGGAAGGTGTTACAAGGAAAGGCTTCAGGATGAAGCAAAGTGGAAAGCGCAGGATGTGTTAAAGGACACCTCCAGGACGGAGAACGAGAGCCGGTCAGGATGTTCGGCGGGTCTGGATGACCAGGGACGCTTCAGGATGAAGCTATCACATCAGGGCGATGTGTGCAGGATGCAAACGTTCAGGATGAGCAGGCCGCAAGGTCACAGGAAAAGTTGTCACGGATGAGCAGGGAGCATGAAAAGTAGCTGGAATGCTGCGAAACGAACCGGGAGCACTGTTTACACAGTGCTCCCTTTTTTTTGTTATCCTTCGCGCCAGATTTTCATCATTGAGGTTTTTAATATGACGACCCATGACCGTGTGCGCCAGCAGTTACATGCGCTTGAAACGCTGCTGCGCGAGCATCGCCACTGGCGGCTGGATGCACCGCAGGCCCATCTGTTTACCAGCACGCAGCCGTTTTGTATGGATACAATGGAACCGCTGGAATGGCTGCAATGGGTGCTGATCCCGCGTATGCATACTTTGCTTGATAATGCACAACCGCTACCTGAGGCTTTTGCCGTCGCCCCTTATTATGAAATGGCTCTGACGGCGGATCATCCGCAGCGGGAAGCGATCCTGGCGGTGTTGCAGGATCTGGATGCGTTATTTGCTTGTGATAAATCCTGATGCTGGAGATTCTTTATCAGGACCCGTGGTTGGTTGCCGTTAATAAACCCGCAGGCTGGCTCGTTCACCGCAGTTGGCTGGATCGCGACGAAAAAGTGGTGGTCATGCAAACGGTACGCGACCAAATCGGCCAGCATGTTTTTACCGCTCACCGTCTCGACAGGCCCACTTCGGGCGTACTGTTGATGGGGCTTTCCAGCGACGCAGGACGCCGCCTGGCGCAACAGTTCGAACAGCACCGCATCCATAAACGCTACCATGCCATTGTCCGCGGCTGGCTGATGGATGACGCGGTGCTGGATTATCCGCTGGTGGAAGAACGGGATAAAATCGCTGATAAGTTTGCGCGCGAGGATAAAGCTCCCCAGCCGGCCGTAACGCACTATCGCGGGCTGGCGACGGTTGAAATGGCGGTACCGACCGGGCGTTATCCTACCACGCGTTATGGCCTGGTTGAGCTGGAGCCGAAAACAGGACGCAAACACCAACTCCGTCGCCATTTGGCGCATCTGCGTCATCCTATCATCGGCGACAGTAAACATGGCGACTTGCGGCAGAACCGCAACGCGGCAGAACATTTTGACTGTCGTCGCCTGATGCTTCATGCCAGTCGGCTTGAGCTGGTGCATCCCTTCACCGGGCAACCATTGATTATTCAGGCCGGGCTGGATGAAACCTGGATGCAGGCGCTTACCCAGTTTGGCTGGCGGGGACTTCTCCCTGGCAATGAAAGGGTTGAGTTTACGACGGCGTCCCGGCAGGATGAGTCTCATCAGGCATAATTCAGGGAGACAGGCATAATGGCGGAAATTGGTATTTTTGTCGGTACGATGTATGGCAACTCACTGTTGGTGGCGGAAGAGGCGGAAGCGATCCTGGCCAGACAGGGTCATAGTGCGACCGTGTTCGAAGATCCTGAACTGTCCGACTGGCTGCATTATCAGGACAAGGTTGTGTTGGTTGTCACCTCGACAACCGGGCAGGGGGCGCTGCCGGACAGTATAGTGCCGCTTTTTCACGGTATTAAAGATACGTTAGGCTTTCAACCAAACCTGCGTTACGGCGTGATTGCATTAGGCGATAGCAGTTACCCCAATTTCTGTAATGGCGGCAAGCAGTTTGATGCCTTGTTGCAGGAGCAAAGCGCGCAACGAGTGGGAGAAATGCTATTGATTGATGCCAGCGAACATCCGGAGCCAGAGAGCCAATCCAACCCCTGGGTAGAAAACTGGGCAACGTTACTTGCCTGAGGTAAATCCCTCCCCCTACCGGGAGGGTACCTTTGCATTTGATTGCGTTGCCAGTAAGCAAAGTAACAACCTGTACATAGTTTAAAGAAACTGAATCGTGTTAGCTTTGTGCATCTGCCCGTAAAATAAGCGGTTTTTTACGGGCGTTTTCATGTAATCAAGCGACCTGTTTCACATTCTTCTCTTTTTATCCCTCCTGCGTCGGCACCTGACGCCTTCTGATTTCATTTCCGTGAAGTGGCTTCCACTGTCCTGGGCTTTTGCCATAAACGGGCGTAATTCATCGCCAAAATACTGTGGTGTTGCACGGTGAGTGTGCGTGGCTCGCTTTTTATACTTCTCCTGCCAGTGAATAAAAGAATGCAGCAGGCAAAGCAAACGACCTAATAAAAAGCTGCAACAAGGAAACGTCATCTCTGATTCCCTACCGGTTGTGCAGTTCAGAGTGAGCGTAGCTAACGCGAAATTTCAGGAGTGCAACAATGAGTTCATTAAGTCACGCGGCGAGCAGTGTGGAGAAACGCACGAACGCCCGCTACTGGATAGTGGTGATGCTGTTTATCGTCACGTCCTTCAATTATGGCGACCGCGCCACGTTATCCATTGCCGGCTCAGAGATGGCCAAAGATATCGGGCTTGATCCGGTAGGGATGGGCTACGTTTTCTCTGCATTTTCATGGGCCTATGTTATCGGGCAGATTCCGGGTGGCTGGTTGCTTGACCGCTTTGGTTCAAAGCGTGTTTATTTCTGGTCCATTTTTATCTGGTCAGTCTTTACCCTGTTACAGGGTTTCGTCGATATCTTTAGCGGTTTCGGTATTATTGTCGCCCTTTTTACGCTTCGCTTTCTGGTCGGTCTGGCGGAATCGCCTTCCTTCCCGGGCAACAGCCGCATCGTCGCAGCCTGGTTTCCGGCACAGGAGAGGGGGACAGCAGTCTCAATCTTTAATTCTGCCCAATATTTTGCCACGGTTATCTTTGCTCCCATCATGGGGTGGTTAACCCATGAAGTAGGCTGGTCTCATGTCTTCTTCTTTATGGGGGGGCTTGGGATCATCATCAGCCTGATCTGGTTGAAGGTCATCCACGATCCGAATAACCATCCGGGCGTGAACAAAAAAGAACTTGAGTATATTGCCGCAGGCGGCGCATTGATCAACATGGATCAGAAGAGCAGCGCTCAAAAGGTGCCCTTTAGTGAAAAATGGGGACAAATCAAGCAATTGATTGGCTCTCGCATGATGGTGGGGATCTATATTGGTCAATACTGTATTAACGCCCTGACGTATTTCTTTATCACCTGGTTCCCGGTTTATTTGGTACAGGCGCGCGGCATGTCGATTCTGAAAGCGGGGTTTGTCGCTTCGGTTCCTGCTGTCTGCGGTTTTATCGGTGGGGTATTGGGGGGCATTATTTCTGACTGGCTGATGCGTCGTACTGGTTCGCTGAACGTTGCGCGTAAAACGCCGATCGTGTTGGGGATGCTGCTTTCGATGGTGATGCTGGGCTGTAACTACGTCAACGTAGAATGGATGATCATTGGCTTTATGGCGTTGGCCTTCTTTGGCAAAGGTATCGGTGCGCTGGGCTGGGCAGTAATGGCGGATACCGCGCCGCGTGAAATTAGCGGCCTGTCCGGCGGGCTGTTCAATATGTTCGGCAATATTTCCGGCATCGTAACGCCGATTGCGATTGGCTACATCGTTGGCACGACGGGTTCCTTCAACGGAGCGCTGATCTACGTTGGCATACATGCGCTGGTTGCGGTACTGAGCTACCTGGTGCTGGTGGGCGACATTAAACGCATTGAACTGAAACCACTAAAGGGACAATGATGATGAATACGCAATCCAGCCCGATTATTACCGATATGAAGGTCATTCCGATTGCAGGGCATGACAGTATGTTACTCAACATTGGTGGCGCGCATAACGCCTGGTTCACCCGTAATATTGTCGTTCTGACAGATAACGCCGGGCATACCGGCGTAGGCGAAGCACCGGGCGGCGACGTCATTTACCAAACGCTAATGGATGCCATCCCCATGGTGCTGGGCCAGGAAGTGGCCCGACTGAATCATGTGGTGCAGCGGGTGCATAAAGGCAACCAGGCCGCTGATTTTGATACGTTTGGTAAAGGTGCCTGGACATTTGAGCTGCGGGTCAACGCGGTAGCGGCGCTGGAAGCGGCGCTACTTGATCTGCTGGGACAGACGCTTAACGTGCCGGTTTGCGAGCTATTAGGGCCGGGTAAGCAGCGCGATGCCGTGACAGTGTTGGGCTATCTCTTCTACATCGGCGATCGCGCCAAAACCGATCTACCGTATCTGGACAACACGCCGGGTCATCACGACTGGTATCGCCTGCGTCATCAGGAAGCGTTGAGCAGCGATGCGGTCGTGCGCCTGGCCGAAGCGTCGCAGGATCGCTACGGTTTTAAAGATTTTAAACTCAAGGGGGGTGTGCTGCCGGGCGAACAAGAGATAGCCACCGTCCGTGCGCTAAAAAAGCGCTTTCCGGAGGCGCGTATTACCGTTGATCCGAACGGTGCCTGGCGACTGGATGAAGCCATTGCGTTGTGCAAGGGGCTGAATGATGTGTTGGCTTATGCGGAAGATCCGTGCGGCGCGGAGCCGGGCTTCTCTGGCCGTGAAGTCATGGCGGAGTTCCGCCGCGCTACCGGGTTGCCGGTAGCAACCAATATGATAGCCACCAACTGGCGTGAAATGGGTCACGCGGTGATGCTCAACGCGGTAGACATTCCTCTTGCCGACCCGCATTTCTGGACCCTTTCCGGCGCGGTTCGCGTGGCGCAGTTGTGCGATGACTGGGGACTGACCTGGGGATGCCATTCAAACAACCATTTCGATATTTCACTGGCGATGTTTACGCATGTTGGCGCAGCGGCGCCAGGTAAACCCACCGCTATTGATACGCACTGGATCTGGCAGGAGGGCGACTGCCGCCTGACCAAAAATCCGCTGGAAATTAAAAATGGCGCTATTGCGGTGCCGGATGCGCCAGGACTGGGCGTGGAACTGGACTGGGAACAGGTGCAAAAAGCGCATGACGCTTATAAAAAGCTGCCTGGCGGCGCGCGTAATGACGCAGGCCCAATGCAGTATCTGATCCCCGGCTGGACGTTTGATCGCAAACGTCCTGTTTTTGGCCGTCACTAATTCTGAATAAGGACTTGATTATGAGCGCACAATTTACGACGCCTGTGGTTACTTCAATGCAGGTTATCCCGGTTGCAGGCCATGACAGTATGCTGATGAATCTGAGCGGCGCGCATGCCCCCTTCTTCACGCGAAACATTGTCATTATTAAAGATAACGCCGGTCATACCGGGGTCGGCGAAATTCCGGGCGGTGAGAAAATTCGCAAAACGCTGGAAGAGGCGATCCCACTGGTCGTGGGGAAAACCCTGGGGGAATATAAAAACGTTCTTACTGCCGTACGTAACCAGTTTGCTGATCGCGATGCGGGCGGGCGCGGTTTACAAACGTTTGATCTTCGCACCACTATCCACGTGGTAACCGGGATTGAAGCGGCAATGCTTGACCTGCTGGGGCAGCATCTGGGTGTCAATGTCGCCTCGCTGTTAGGCGACGGCCAGCAGCGCAGCGAAGTTGAAATGCTGGGTTATCTGTTCTTTGTCGGTAATCGTAAAGCCACGCCGCTGCCATATCAGAGCCAGACGGAGGAAAAATGTGACTGGTATCGTCTGCGCCATGAAGAGGCGATGACGCCGGAAACGGTAGTGCGTCTGGCGGAAGCGGCCTATGAAAAATATGGCTTTAACGACTTTAAACTGAAAGGCGGCGTGCTGGCGGGCGAAGAAGAGGCGGAATCCATCGTGGCGCTGGCGAAGCGCTTCCCGAATGCTCGTGTAACGCTGGATCCGAATGGGGCGTGGTCGTTGAATGAGGCGATCCAAATCGGCAAATATCTAAAAGGAACGCTGGCTTATGCGGAAGATCCGTGTGGCGCAGAACAGGGGTTCTCTGGCCGTGAAGTCATGGCGGAATTCCGTCGCGCGACCGGCTTGCCAACAGCAACCAATATGATTGCTACCGACTGGCGTCAGATGGGCCATACGCTGTCGCTGCAATCGGTGGACATCCCGTTGGCAGACCCACACTTCTGGACTATGCAGGGTTCTGTACGCGTGGCGCAGATGTGCCATGAGTTTGGCCTGACCTGGGGTTCTCACTCTAACAACCACTTTGATATTTCTCTGGCGATGTTTACCCACGTTGCAGCGGCGGCGCCGGGTAAGATCACGGCGATTGATACCCACTGGATCTGGCAGGAAGGCAACCAGCGTCTGACCAAAGAACCGTTTGAAATTAAGGGCGGTATGGTACAGGTTCCGGCGAAACCGGGTCTGGGGGTTGAAATTGATATGGATCAGGTAATGAAAGCGCATGAACTCTATCAGAAACATGGCTTAGGTGCGCGCGACGACGCGATGGGAATGCAGTACTTAATCCCTGGCTGGACGTTTGATAATAAGCGCCCTTGCATGGTGCGTTAAGTCAGAGCCGGTTCCGTAAAGGAGCCGGTACTTTTCTGGGTGTATGCTTAACAGGATCAACATGCGTAAGGACGACTTATGAAAATAGTGATCGCACCAGACTCGTATAAGGAAAGTTTGAGTGCTCTTGAGGTAGCGACCGCCATTGAACAAGGATTTCGCGAGATCTGGCCTGACGCAGATTATCTAAAACTGCCGATGGCGGATGGCGGGGAAGGCACTGTCGAAGCAATGGTCGAAGCGACGGCGGGTCGAATTGTGCATGTTGATGTCACCGGGCCGTTGGGACATCGCGTTAACGCGTTTTACGGGCTTTCCGGCGATGCGCGTTGCGCATTCATCGAAATGGCGGCCGCCAGTGGGCTGGAACAGGTGCCGCTCGCGCAGCGCGATCCGCTGAACACCACCTCATGGGGAACCGGCGAGCTAATTCGTCATGCGCTGGACGCGGGTGTTGAGCATATCATTATCGGCATTGGCGGCAGTGCCACCAACGATGGCGGCGCAGGGATGATGCAGGCGCTGGGAGCCAGGTTACGGGATGTGCACGGTAACGATATTGCGCAAGGCGGCATTGGGCTGGAAGCGCTCGCCAGCATTGATATCAGTGGGCTGGATAAGCGTCTGTCAGCGTGCCGTATAGACGTTGCCTGTGATGTTACAAACCCTCTCACCGGCAAAGAGGGCGCTTCTGCGATTTTTGGCCCGCAAAAAGGGGCAACGCCGGAGATGATTGAGCGCCTGGATAATGCTTTGATTCGCTACGCGCATTTGATCGCCCGCGATCTGCATGTCGATGTACTGGGTCTGGTTGGCGGCGGCGCGGCTGGCGGAATGGGAGCAGCGTTATATGCGTTTTGTGGTGCGCAGCTACGGCGCGGCATTGAAATCGTGACCGATGCGCTTCATCTGGAAGAACGTCTTGCGGATGCTGATTTAGTCATCACCGGAGAGGGACGCATTGACAGCCAGACCCTTCACGGCAAAGTACCTATTGGCGTGGCAGGCATCGCCAAACGGCATAACAAACCGGTAATTGGCATTGCAGGTAGCCTGACGGCAGACGTTGGCGTGGTGCATGGATATGGACTTGATGCCGTTTTCAGTGTGATTTATACCATCTGTACACTGGAGGATGCGCTGGAGAATGCCGCTGAAAATGTGCGGATGACGGCGCGAAACGTGGCTGCAACCCTGAAGACAGGACAGCATTTACGCTAACGCCGACGTTATATACGATTCGTAAGCCGGATAAGGTGACGCCGCCATCCGGCACATTACCGCCTGATGGCGGCGTCGCCTTATCCGGCCCGCAAAGCGGAAGTTTGCAGGCCGGATAAGCGATAAATTTCACCCCAATATTTTTTTTGCTTCACGCGCGACGTTATCCATTTCGTCCAGTAGTTCCAGAAACTCGGGTTCCAGCTCCTCTTCACGCACGTCGTTGCGAAGCTGTTGCTCAATAAGCTGGCAAAGATTTTTCATCCGCGGAACGCCGCTATAGCCGCAGCTACCGTGCAGCTTATGGATCAGGTCTACCAGACCGTCAGGATTTTCTCCCACCAGCTGCTCTTCAATTTTGTTACGCACTTCCGGCAAGAAATCAATCAACATTTGCAACATATCCCGTGCCAGATCGGGCTTACCGGCGGCCTGGCGTAGGGCCAGTTGCCAGTCGAGCGTCGCGTTGGGATTGAAGATAAATTCAGCCGGTTCTGGCGCCATCAGCCGGGTCGTCACGTTTGTGCCAGGTTTATAGCGCAGCAAAAGATTATGCAGCTTCTCTTCTTCTATCGGTTTAGCCAGATAGTCGTTCATTCCCGCACTGAGCAACTTCTCTTTTTGCCCCGCCATCGCATGTGCCGTAACGGCGATAACGGGGGTTTGCTGCTGATGAGGAAGCTGGTGAATTAACTCACAGGCGCGTATGCCGTCCATATCCGGCATTTGAATATCCATTAAAATCAGATCAAATTGCATTTGCTTTGCCCGATCTACCGCCTGATGCCCGCTATCACATAGCTCAACATGCTGGACTTTATCCTCCAGCAATGCGCCGATAAGCTTCAGATTGGCGGGATTATCATCGACCGCCATCACCGTCATGGCGATTTTACTGGTGTCCATTAGCAGTGGTTCAGCATGATGTTTTAACTGGCAATACTCCGTCAGCGCTGGTAACAGCCGTGTTGACGTCAACGGTTTTAACAGGCAGGCTGCCGCGCCTCCCTGTTTCAATTTTTCTGCGTTAATCTGCGCATGGCAAGGCAGCGCCAGTAGCAGGAAGTCTGTCATCGACGCCGCTTTTGCCAGCCGTTCATGCTGCATGGTGAGCGGCTCACGGAAGGTCACCGGAACGCTCAAAATCATAATATCGTAGTGTGCTAACGGTAGAGCAGAGAAGGCAGGGCTGTAAACCACTTCCACCGGCGTATCGTTCAGCAGATCCAGAGTACATTGCGCTGCGGTGGCGTTGGGTTCTATATAAGCCAGCCGTTTACCGGCCAGACATTCTGTTGACGGCCCGTCAATAATGACATTCGGGTTAAGATCGAGATTAATATGGAACCAGAAAGTCGAGCCACGATTAGGCTGGCTGTGGAAAGAGATATCCCCGCCCATTTCATTGACTAATTTTTGTGTAATCACCAGCCCAAGTCCGGTGCCGCCGTGACGGCGAGAAATACTGGCATCCGCCTGGCGAAAGGCCTGAAACAGCCGTGACTGGTCGCGCTCCGGTATGCCGATCCCCGTATCACGGATCTGTACTTCAATCTGTACTTTAGTATTACTGAGCGCCCGCTTTTCTACCAGAATATCAATATTACCGCTCTCGGTGAATTTGATGGCATTACCCACCAAATTGGTAATGACCTGTTGCAGACGCAACGGGTCGCCAATCACATTATCCGGGACGTCATTTTTAATATTTAGCGTCAGTTCCAGCCCTTTATCATGCGACGAGTGAGCCAGTAGGCGTAACCACTTCGTCCAGCGTATTGCGCAGCGGGAAAGGGATACTTTCCAGAATCAGCTTACCGGCTTCCAGCTTGGAGAAATCAAGCACATCGTTAATGATCGCCAGCAGATTGTTCGCGGAACGCTCAATAGTATTCAGATGATCTCGCTGGGTGGGATTAAGCTCAGTTTTTAATGTCAGGCGGGTAAACCCAATGACGCCATTAAGCGGTGTTCGCAGTTCGTGCGACATGTTCGCCAGGAACTCCGACTTAATACGCGCCGCTTCCTGGGCGCGCTTTTTCGCCAGATCCAGTTCAACGTTTTGAATCTCCATCTGTTCAAGGGTTTCACGCAGATCCGAGGTGGCCTGATCGATATTATGCTGCATCTCTTCATGATAGGCGGCAAGCGACATCGCCATAGAATTAATACCGTTTTTCAGCATATCCAGCTCGCCGAGCATAAACCCTTCCACACGGCTATCCAGTTGCCCGCGGCGAATACGGTCCACGGTGTTCACCATATTACGGATAGGTCCGGTGACGTCGCGCATCAGTCTCCAGCCAAAGATCAGCGCAATACCGATACAAAAAAACATCATCACGCTGGAGATAAAGATCTCTTTATATTGCTGGAGCCTGACCGACTTGAGATCCAGTTCAAGCGCCACATATCCCAGCATATTATGGGTACTTTTCGCGTCCGCAATGGCAGACTCATCCGGCGAATAGCTCTCCGAAATGATAGGCGTGCGCAGGATCATAATGTCGCCGTGGCGATCGACGCTCAGGCGACGTGGAAACGGCGCTCCGGCGGGGAGTTGCATCTGTGAAGGATCCAGGTGGAAATTGGAGGTCACAAACAGGCGGTTATGATCATCATAGACGGAAATCGCCCGCACAATATCAGAATGTCTACGGTGCAGGACGCTGATAAGTTGGCCGATAGACTCCCGGTTTTGCAGGTTCATGCCATATTCGCTGGAAACGGCGAGCGGCTCAATAATACTGGCGCCGGCATCTTCCAGTTGACGCTGCAGATCGTTATAGCGGTGCACCACAAAAAAGATGCTGAGCAGCAAACCAATCAGGACAGTTGGGGCCAGGATCAGAATCATCATGCGTGCGCGCAGGCTGTAGTTGGTCATGGAGTTCCGTTATGGGACAATTAGGGTCACACTGTTAAATTGAGAAAAAGCTGGTCGATGGCGCAATTCTACTCTGCAAAACGACGCGTGACGACGCGTCAGATCATAACCGTTACAGTCAATGACCTGGATCCATTTGGTCAGGGGGTTGCCCGTCATAATGGAAAGGCTCTGTTTATTCCTGGTTTATTGCCCGAGGAAAGCGCAGACGTCATTATCACAGAAGATAAAAAGCAATTCGCCCGTGCGCGGGTTTCGAGCCGTTTGAATGATAGCCCGGAACGCGAGCTGCCGCGTTGTCCACATTTTGGTGTCTGCGGCGGTTGCCAGCAACAGCATGTCAGCGTTGCTTTGCAACAACGTAGCAAAAGTGCGGCGTTGGCGCGTTTGATGAAACATGAGGTGAATGACATTATCGCTGGCGAACCCTGGGGCTATCGGCGACGGGCGCGATTAAGCCTGAACTGTCCGCCGGATAAATCACTGCAGATGGGATTTCGCCAGGCGGGTTCCAGCGATATTGTCAATGTAGAACAGTGCCCTGTTCTGGTGCCCCAGCTTGAAGCATTGTTACCCCGAGTCAGGGCGTGCCTGGCGAGTTTACAGGGGACCAGACACCTTGGGCATGTTGAGCTGGTACAGGCGGGCAACGGTACGCTGATGATTCTGCGCCATACCGCACCCTTAAGCGCGTCGGATAAAGAAAAACTGGAACGCTTTTCGCATTCTGAGGGATTGTCTCTGTTTCTGGCGCCGTTTAGCGAGATACTGGAAACGGTAATCGGTGAAGCGCCCTGGTATGATTCCCACGGTTTACGTTTAGCGTTTAGTCCGCGCGACTTTATTCAGGTTAATGAAGCGGTAAACCAGCAGATGGTTGCCCGCGCGCTGGAATGGCTTGATGTGCGTGCCGCTGACCGTGTTCTGGACCTGTTTTGCGGGATGGGGAATTTTACGCTGCCGCTGGCGACTTGTGCGGCAAGCGTTGTGGGGGTTGAGGGGGTTCCGGCGCTGGTAGAAAAAGCACGGGAAAACGCCATCCGCAATGAATTACATAATGTGACATTTTTTCATGAAAACCTTGAAGAAGATGTGACGAAGCAGCCGTGGGCGAAAAATGGCTTTGACAAAGTCTTACTCGATCCTGCGCGTGCAGGGGCTGCCGGAGTGATGCGACATATTATAAAATTAAAACCTATTCGCATTGTTTATGTATCCTGTAATCCAGCGACGCTGGCGCGCGATAGCGAAGTGCTGGTAAATGCGGGATACGAGGTTACGCGTTTAGCGATGCTCGACATGTTCCCGCATACAGGACATCTGGAGTCAATGGTTCTGTTCGAGCGCATGTAATGATTACCGGCTTACTGATTTCGGTAGGCCTGGTCCCTTAAGGAGAGGACGATGGTTGCGGTAAGAAGTGCACATATTAATAAAGCTGGTGAATTTGATCCGAAAAAATGGATCGCAAGCCTGGGAATTTCCAGCCAGCAGTCGTGTGAGCGCTTAGCCGAAACCTGGGCGTATTGCCTGCAACAGACACAAGGACATCCGGATGCGGATCTGTTGCTGTGGCGTGGCGTGGAGATGGTAGAAATTCTCTCCACGCTGAGTATGGATATCGACACGCTGCGGGCGGCGCTACTGTTCCCTCTGGCCGACGCCAACGTGGTCAGCGAAGATGTGCTGCGCGAAAGCGTCGGAAAGTCTATCGTTACCCTGATTCATGGCGTGCGCGATATGGCGGCGATCCGCCAGTTAAACGCCACCCATAACGACTCCGTTTCTTCGGAGCAGGTGGATAATGTCCGCCGAATGCTGTTGGCGATGGTGGATGATTTTCGCTGCGTGGTGATCAAACTGGCCGAGCGAATCGCGCATTTGCGTGAAGTGAAAGATGCGCCGGAAGATGAACGCGTACTGGCGGCGAAAGAATGTACCAATATTTACGCGCCGCTCGCTAACCGTCTGGGCATTGGGCAACTGAAGTGGGAACTGGAAGACTACTGCTTCCGTTACCTGCACCCGGCAGAATATAAGCGCATCGCTAAACTGCTGCATGAACGGCGTATCGACCGCGAGCATTACATTGAAGAGTTTGTCGGTCATCTGCGCGCCGAAATGAAAAACGAAGGCGTTCTGGCGGAAGTTTACGGACGACCCAAACATATTTACAGCATCTGGCGCAAAATGCAGAAAAAGCATCTGGCGTTTGATGAACTGTTTGACGTGCGCGCTGTGCGTATCGTCGCCGAGCGCCTTCAGGATTGCTATGCCGCTCTGGGAATAGTACATACGCACTATCGCCACCTGCCCGATGAGTTTGATGACTACGTCGCTAACCCGAAGCCGAACGGCTACCAGTCTATCCATACCGTGGTACTGGGACCGGGCGGTAAAACCGTTGAGATCCAGATTCGTACTAAACAGATGCACGAAGACGCCGAGCTTGGCGTGGCCGCGCACTGGAAGTACAAAGAAGGCGCCACGTCCGGCGGCGTGCGTTCCGGCCATGAAGACAGGATTGCGTGGTTGCGTAAGCTGATCGCCTGGCAGGAAGAGATGGCGGATTCCGGCGAAATGCTGGATGAAGTGCGTAGCCAGGTGTTTGATGATCGGGTCTATGTCTTTACGCCAAAAGGTGACGTGGTGGATTTGCCCGCCGGATCCACGCCTCTCGATTTTGCTTATCACATCCACAGTGATGTAGGGCACCGTTGCATCGGCGCTAAAATTGGCGGGCGTATAGTGCCGTTCACCTATCAGTTGCAGATGGGCGATCAGGTTGAAATCATCACTCAGAAGCAGCCCAATCCCAGTCGCGACTGGCTGAACCCCAACCTGGGTTATATCACGACCAGCCGTGGGCGCTCAAAAATTCATGCCTGGTTCCGCAAGCAGGATCGCGACAAAAACATTTTGGCCGGACGGCAAATCCTCGACGATGAGCTGGCGCATTTAGGGATTAGCCTGAAAGAGGCCGAAAAACATCTGCTGCCGCGCTACAACTTTAATGAACTGGAAGAGTTGCTGGCGGCGATAGGCGGCGGCGATATCCGTCTTAATCAGATGGTGAATTTTCTGCAGTCGCAGTTCAATAAACCGAGCGCGGAAGAGCAGGACGCTGCGGCGCTGAAACAGCTTCAGCAAAAAACGTACGCGCCGCAAAATCGCCGTAAAGACGACGGTCGTGTGGTGGTGGAAGGTGTGGGTAATCTGATGCACCACATCGCCCGTTGCTGCCAGCCGATACCTGGTGATGAAATTGTTGGTTTTATCACTCAGGGGCGGGGTATTTCTGTGCACCGGGCCGATTGCGAACAACTGGCGGAGCTGCGCTCTCATGCGCCGGAACGGATTGTAGATGCGGTATGGGGCGAGAGTTACTCGGCAGGCTATTCGCTGGTGGTACGTGTAACGGCCAACGATCGCAGCGGTTTGCTGCGTGATATCACCACTATTCTGGCCAATGAAAAAGTCAACGTACTGGGTGTCGCCAGCCGTAGCGACATTAAACAGCAGATCGCCACCATCGATATGACAATCGAGATCTACAATCTGCAAGTACTGGGCCGCGTGCTCGGCAAGCTCAATCAGGTGCCGGATGTCATTGACGCCCGCCGCTTGCACGGGAATTAACTGTTGCCTTGTAAGCCTGATATGCCGTATTAGCGTCTTAATCAGGCATTGCCATGTTGCCGGATGGCGGCGAACTGCCTTATCCGGCCTTCTGTTTTAACGTTTCAGGACCTATCCATGAATCAAATTGACCGCCTGCTTAATATCATGCAGCGCCTGCGCGACCCGGAAAACGGCTGTCCCTGGGATAAAGAGCAGACCTTTGCCAGTATCGCGCCCTATACGCTTGAAGAAACCTATGAAGTGTTGGATGCGATTGCGCGTGAGGACTTTGACGATTTGCGCGGCGAATTAGGCGACCTGTTGTTTCAGGTAGTGTTTTATGCACAGATGGCGCAGGAAGAGGGCCGCTTCGATTTTAATGCTATCTGCGCTGCCATCAGCGATAAACTGGAACGCCGCCATCCCCATGTTTTTGGAAAGATTTCTGCTGATAGCAGCGAAGAGGTATTAACCCGCTGGGAACAAATCAAAACAGAAGAACGCGCGCAAAAAGCGCAACATTCCGCCCTGGACGATATTCCCCGCAGCCTGCCTGCTTTAATGCGCGCACAGAAAATTCAGAAACGGTGCTCAAATGTTGGCTTTGACTGGACAACTCTGGGGCCGGTCGTTGATAAAGTCTATGAAGAGATCGATGAAGTCATGTTCGAAGCGCGGCAAGCGGTTATCGATCAGGCTAAACTGGAAGAAGAAATGGGCGATTTGCTCTTTGCTACGGTTAATATGGCGCGTCATTTAGGTACGAAAGCGGAGATTGCATTGCAAAAAGCAAACGATAAATTCGAGCGCCGTTTTCGTGAGGTTGAACGTATTGTCGCCGCCAGAGGCCTGCAAATGACCGGAGTGGATCTGGAAACCATGGAAGAAGTTTGGCAGGAGGTAAAACGCCAGGAAATTGATCTCTAAAGGTTTTAGGCGGTCAAGAGCGATTCGTGTGATTTTTTAAATAACAAGCGCTTGATTTACGTCAAAAACATTTACCTCAAACGGGCTATTTTCTCACTCCTTATGTGAATGTGAGCCTGACGAAGAGGAGGAATAATGAAAGTTTGTGGCATACGTCATGTTCGGGTATACTGCTTTCCCGTCCTGGTTATTCCATCGTCTTTTAAACCTAACTTCTCAGGTTCAGCATGACAACGAACTATATTTTTGTGACCGGCGGGGTCGTATCCTCTCTGGGTAAAGGCATTGCCGCAGCCTCCCTCGCAGCCATTCTTGAAGCCCGTGGTCTCAACGTGACCATCATGAAACTGGATCCCTATATCAACGTCGATCCAGGTACTATGAGCCCAATCCAACACGGGGAAGTGTTCGTTACTGAAGACGGCGCCGAAACCGACCTGGACCTGGGGCACTACGAGCGTTTCATCCGTACCAAGATGTCTCGCCGCAACAACTTCACCACTGGCCGTATCTACTCCGACGTTCTGCGTAAAGAACGCCGTGGCGACTATCTGGGCGCTACTGTACAGGTCATCCCTCATATCACTAACGCGATTAAAGAGCGCGTGCTGGAAGGTGGTGAAGGCCACGATGTGGTACTGGTGGAAATTGGCGGTACCGTTGGTGATATCGAATCTCTGCCGTTTCTTGAGGCGATTCGTCAATTGGCGGTGGATATCGGTCGTGAACACGCGCTGTTTATGCACCTGACGCTGGTGCCTTACCTGGCGGCAGCGGGCGAAGTGAAAACTAAACCGACTCAGCACTCCGTGAAAGAGCTGCTGTCTATCGGTATTCAGCCCGATATTCTGATTTGTCGTTCCGACCGCGCGGTTCCTGCCAACGAGCGTGCAAAAATTGCATTGTTCTGTAATGTGCCGGAAAAAGCCGTTATTTCAATGAAAGATGTCGATTCCATTTATAAAATTCCAGGCCTGTTGAAATCTCAGGGGCTTGACGATTATATTTGTAAACGATTCAGCTTGAACTGTCCGGAAGCAAACCTGTCTGAATGGGAGCAGGTCATTTACGAAGAAGCGAATCCGGCAGGCGAGGTGACTATCGGCATGGTCGGCAAGTACATTGAGTTGCCGGACGCCTATAAGTCGGTGATCGAAGCGCTGAAGCACGGTGGTCTGAAAAACCGTGTTACCGTCAACATCAAATTGATCGATTCGCAAGATGTTGAAACGCGCGGCGTCGAAATTCTGAAAGATTTGGACGCTATCCTGATTCCTGGCGGCTTCGGTTACCGTGGCGTTGAGGGTAAGATCGCTACTGCGCGCTATGCGCGTGAAAACAATATTCCTTACCTGGGCATTTGCCTGGGAATGCAGGTCGCGTTGATTGAGTTCGCTCGTAACGTGGCTGGCATGGACAACGCCAACTCAACGGAATTTGTGCCAGACTGTAAGTACCCGGTTGTCGCGTTAATTACCGAGTGGCGTGATGAAGACGGCAATGTTGAAGTCCGTAGTGAGAAGAGCGATCTGGGCGGCACCATGCGTCTGGGCGCGCAGCAGTGCCAACTGACTGATGACAGCCTGGTACGTCAGCTGTACGGCGCGCCGACAATTGTTGAACGTCATCGTCATCGCTACGAAGTTAACAACATGCTGTTGAAACAAATTGAAGCAGCGGGTCTGCGTGTTGCAGGCCGTTCCGGTGATGATCAGTTAGTCGAGATCATTGAGGTACCGAATCATCCGTGGTTCGTGGCCTGTCAGTTCCATCCGGAATTTACTTCCACACCGCGTGATGGACATCCGTTGTTTGCTGGCTTTGTTAAAGCCGCCAGCGAGCATCAGAAACGTCAGGCGAAGTAAAAAAGTTAGAACGGCGGTGCACCCTCAGCGGTGCACCGTTTGTCTGAAGTTTTAGTTTAACTAGTGACTTGAGGAAAACCTAATGTCCAAAATCGTTAAAGTCATCGGTCGTGAAATCATCGACTCCCGTGGTAACCCGACTGTTGAAGCTGAAGTACACCTGGAAGGTGGTTTCGTAGGTATGGCGGCGGCTCCGTCAGGTGCTTCTACTGGTTCCCGCGAAGCGCTGGAACTGCGCGATGGCGACAAATCCCGTTTCCTGGGTAAAGGCGTAACCAAAGCTGTTGGCGCGGTTAACGGCCCGATCGCTCAGGCTATTCTTGGCAAAGACGCTAAAGACCAGGCTGGCATCGACAAAATCATGATCGACCTGGACGGTACTGAAAACAAATCTAACTTCGGTGCAAACGCTATTCTGGCTGTCTCTCTGGCTAACGCCAAAGCTGCTGCTGCCGCTAAAGGTATGCCGCTGTACGAGCACATTGCTGAACTGAACGGCACGCCGGGCAAATACTCCATGCCGGTTCCGATGATGAACATCATCAACGGCGGCGAGCATGCTGACAACAACGTCGACATCCAGGAATTCATGATCCAGCCGGTTGGCGCGAAAACGGTTAAAGAAGCTATCCGCATGGGTTCTGAGGTTTTCCATCACCTGGCGAAAGTGCTGAAAGGCAAAGGCATGAACACCGCTGTGGGTGACGAAGGCGGCTACGCGCCGAACCTGGGTTCCAACGCTGAAGCGCTGGCTGTTATCGCTGAAGCGGTTAAAGCGGCTGGTTACGAGCTGGGTAAAGACATCACTCTGGCGATGGACTGTGCAGCGTCTGAATTCTACAAAGACGGTAAATACGTTCTGGCTGGCGAAGGCAACAAAGCGTTCACCTCCGAAGAGTTCACCCACTTCCTGGAAGAACTGACCAAACAGTACCCGATCGTTTCCATCGAAGATGGTCTGGACGAGTCTGACTGGGACGGTTTTGCATACCAGACCAAAGTACTGGGCGACAAAATCCAGTTGGTTGGTGACGACCTGTTCGTAACTAACACCAAGATCCTGAAAGAAGGCATCGAGAAAGGCATCGCTAACTCCATCCTGATCAAATTCAACCAGATCGGTTCTCTGACCGAAACTCTGGCTGCAATCAAGATGGCGAAAGATGCTGGCTACACTGCTGTCATCTCTCACCGTTCTGGTGAAACTGAAGATGCGACCATCGCTGACCTGGCTGTTGGTACCGCTGCAGGCCAGATTAAAACAGGTTCTATGAGCCGTTCTGACCGCGTTGCTAAATACAACCAGCTGATTCGTATCGAAGAAGCGCTGGGCGAAAAAGCACCGTACAATGGTCGTAAAGAGATCAAGGGCCAGGCATAATCCTGTTCTTAACTCTTAACGTAAAAACCCGCTGCGGCGGGTTTTTTTATGCCTGTCATTTTATCTTTATTTTATAACTGATTTGATTTTTGACACTTTGTTATTATTTCGTAAGGGGCCATTTTATAGGGTATTATATATATTTATGTTTATCATAAATAAAAATAGAAATATTGAATGGATAAAGGACTGGAAATAGTATGCATGGGGGAGCATTATTCTTCTCGATGTTTTTTCCTGCAATGACAGGAGGGGGTGAGCTATTTATAATATGTATACTTTATTGCCTCACCGTAGCCTTAATTACAGTTTTCTTTAACCCTTTCTTTATCAATCTGGTTTGGAGTATTACGTTACAGATTAAACTATTGGGTAAGTGGTAGAGAAACTAAGTATGAAGGTGGTTTATGGCGAACGGATAATCTTATCTTAAACCGCCACTGCACATGACCCGCAGTCCGAAATCTGCGATAATTAGCAATTATCCCCTTAACAGAGAACGCTATGCAGTACCCGATTAACGAAATGTTCCAGACCCTACAAGGCGAGGGTTACTTTACCGGCGTCCCCGCTATTTTTATTCGTTTACAGGGATGTCCGGTTGGCTGTGCCTGGTGCGATACCAAACACACCTGGGATAAGCTTGAGGATCGGGAGGTTTCCCTGTATAGCATCCTGGCAAAGACTAAAGAGAGTGATAAATGGGGCGCAGCAAGCAGCGAAGACCTGCTGGCGGTAATAAGTCGCCAGGGTTACACCGCGCGTCATGTGGTGATTACAGGTGGCGAGCCTTGTATCCATGACCTGATGCCGCTGACCAGTCTGCTGGAAAAAAATGGCTTCAGCTGTCAGATTGAAACCAGCGGGACGCATGAAGTGCGTTGCACCCCTAATACCTGGGTAACGGTTTCACCAAAAGTGAATATGCGGGGAGGATATGGCGTACTTTACCAGGCGCTAGAGCGTGCGAATGAAATCAAGCATCCGGTTGGACGAGTACGTGATATTGAGGCGCTGGATGAGTTGTTAGCCACGTTGAGCGACGATAAACCGAGAGTGATTGCTTTGCAGCCTATCAGCCAAAAAGAAGACGCGACGCGTCTGTGTATTGATACGTGCATTGCGCGTAACTGGCGGCTGTCTATGCAAACGCATAAGTATTTAAATATCGCCTGATATGCTGTCCGTTCTACGGATGGCCTGTCGTCGTGTGTAATTTACCTATCATCTTGCGTTCGCTATTTCTCCAAAAAATTCGAGGAATGTATAAAGTAGCTGAATAATTTTCCATAGCGAGACATGGATCACACTATTCTGGTGAGTTTAAAGAAAAAATCGTTCACTGAATTTTTTTGTATCAAAATCAGCTGATTAGATGTTCTTTAAGAATTTAAATTTGTTGCAATTATGTTGGTAGGATGTGGCGTTGATAAAAAACACTGAATAAACAATTAGGTATATTTAGTGTGTTCCCCGCGCCAGCGGGGATAAACCGCGGCAACCGACCCATCTGGAGGTACTGAAAATGTGTTCCCCGCGCCAGCGGGGATAAACCGGGCGGATACCGCTAATAAAATGCTAAAACAGCGTGTTCCCCGCGCCAGCGGGGATAAACCGGCCATTAACCGTGCGTTGCGTCAGGTTGATCCGTGTTCCCCGCGCCAGCGGGGATAAACCGTCTAATCAGTATAATGAAGAGACTTTAATTAAGTGTTCCCCGCGCCAGCGGGGATAAACCGACAATTCAGGACGTGCTGATTTCTGGGCTGGTGTGTTCCCCGCGCCAGCGGGGATAAACCGTTATTCCTGAAAATCCTAATCTTCTATTTGTAGTGTTCCCCGCGCCAGCGGGGATAAACCGAGTCATAAAATTCGGCGCATACGATAACTTTTGTGTTCCCCGCGCCAGCGGGGATAAACCGAGCGAGTTCATTATAAATATCATGGTTGCCGCGTGTTCCCCGCGCCAGCGGGGATAAACCGTACCCACGCGCAGCACGCCAATTTACGTAGTTGTGTTCCCCGCGCCAGCGGGGATAAACCGGTTCGCCCTCGGCCAGCGTGTAAAACTTGATTGTGTTCCCCGCGCCAGCGGGGATAAACCGCCAATAATTAAACGTTGCATTTGTTGCTTCGGGTGTTCCCCGCGCCAGCGGGGATAAACCGTTTTTTTTGTTTTATCAGGGCTACGCTATAAAGTGTTCCCCGCGCCAGCGGGGATAAACCGGAATATCACATGAAATGTCAGGAACGCCTTTTGTGTTCCCCGCGCCAGCGGGGATAAACCGATGTACGCCAAATTTTCGCAAGTCATCGATCAGTGTTCCCCGCGCCAGCGGGGATAAACCGGAAACAGTTACGCATCCGCTGTTTCCTGCTGGGTGTTCCCCGCGCCAGCGGGGATAAACCGCTTCCGGATCATCCTTTGGTAACGGCTCTGACGTGTTCCCCGCGCCAGCGGGGATAAACCGGCAGATGAAAAATACTGCGGTTGGGTGCCCTCGTGTTCCCCGCGCCAGCGGGGATAAATCGTTCCATAACCATAATCTGCGTACCAGTAATCGTTCGTACCAAACAGTAAAGTAAAAAGAACCGTGTTTTGTGGGGGATAAAGGAGAGGGTGATGGCGTTAACGATTAAGGTATTGCTCGAAAATCATAAAGCCGCTGGTGTGGATAACGCTTTGAAGGCCAGGCCAGGATTAAGCTTATTAGTTCAGGATGAATCTACTTCGATATTATTCGATACCGGACCTGACGACAGTTTTCTACAAAATGCGTCGACAATGAGGATCGACCTGTCTGATATATCTGCGGTGGTGCTTTCACATGGACATTATGATCACTGCGGCGGCGTACCGTGGCTTCCTGATAATAGCCGAATCATCTGTCATCCAGAAATGGCGCGTGAACGTTATGCGGCAATAACGCTTCCTGGTATGACCCGCAAAATAAAAAAATTATCGCGAGAAGGGGACTATTCACGTTACCGAATGGTGTACACGCGCGACCCCATGCCAATTAGCGACAAATTTATCTGGTCAGGGGAGATACCTGTTGCCATGCCTGAAGCCTACGGCGTTTTTGGTGGTCGCGATGCAGAGCCGGATTATATTTCAGATGAGGGGGTACTCATTTACAAGTCGGAGAAAGGTTTAGTTATCATTACGGGTTGCGGACATCGGGGTATCGCAAATATTGTTCGGCACTGGCATAAATCGGCTTTATGCGCTTGTCGGCGGATTTCATCTACGCTGTGCATCACCATTCATCTTGTGGCGAGTCAGGCGGTTTTTAAACGAACAAAAACCAGAAAAACTATGCGGTTGCCATTGTACCGGCACTTGGGGGCGCTTGTGGTTGCCAGAAATGATTGCGCCTGCAACTGGCGATGTGCTGCACTTCTAAATAAAGCGCGAAGGTTGATGGATTCGTCGTGTGGATGGGCTGAAATGGCTCCCTTCTCCAGCCCGTATCAGTAATGAACCTTACGCGCCGCGGTAGACGCAACCGGCTGTACAGGTCTCTTTTACCTGGACCGCGCTCAGTAGCGGCACAACAGGTTTAACCTGGTCCCAAATCCATTTTGCCAGAACTTCGCTGGTGGGATTCTCCAGTCCTGGAATATCGTTCAGATAGTAGTGATCAAGGCGATCATAAGTGGGTTTAAACGCCGCTTTCAGATCCGCGAAATCCATGATCCAACCGGTATGCGGATCGACTTCACCGGTAATTTCGAGACGCACCATAAACGAGTGCCCGTGCAGGCGACCACACTTATGCCCTTCAGGCACGTGAGGCAGTCGATGAGCGGCTTCAAAGGTGAAATCTTTATACAGCGTGGTGGGCATGATGAACTCTCAGGCAATAAAAAAAACCGCCGTAGGGTACCGGAAAGCCCTCTTTTTATCACTAACTAAAACGGCTCTACATCATGTAACAGGCAGTTAATTCAGAGTAAGTTTGAAAAGTTTATATTTATCATATGGTTACTAAATTACTTTTACTGTTAACAATGATAGCCAAAACAGGTTAGTTCATTTGGTTATTTGTTATTTCCAACCCTTCTTTAATTGTTATTACTCCCGCCGTTAACCTTATCCTTAATTTGGGTTTTATCGCTTAAATCCGCTTTGCTTACTGGAACATAACCACGCATGACGACACAGGCTCCACTTACTGGCTTGCTTCCGCTGAATGCGGAGCAACTGGCGCGCCTTCAGGCTGCCACAACCGATCTTACTCCCGAGCAGCTTGCCTGGGTCTCTGGCTATTTTTGGGGGGTTCTTAATCCGCGTCCAGACACTATTACCACCCTGCCAGCCCCTGTGGCTGAAATACCCGGGGTTACGCTGATCTCCGCTTCGCAAACCGGTAATGCGCGGCGCGTAGCGGAAGCTCTGCGTGATGATCTCCTGGCGGTCAACCTTAACGTGACCCTGGTGAATGCCGGCGACTACAAATACAAACAAATTGCCAGTGAAAAACTGCTGGTGGTCGTGACCTCCACGCAGGGCGAAGGCGAGCCGCCGGAAGAGGCCGTTGCGTTACATAAGTTCCTGTTTTCCAAAAAAGCGCCAGCGCTTAAAAATACCGCTTTCGCTGTTTTTAGCCTGGGCGATACGTCCTATGAATTTTTCTGTCAGGCCGGTAAAGATTTTGACAGCAAACTGGCGGAACTCGGTGGTAAACGGTTGCTGGATCGGGTGGACGCCGACGTAGAATACCAGTCTGCCGCCGCGCAATGGCGCGCACGCATGGTTGAGGTCTTAAGATCCCGTACGCCGGTTATGACACCGGCGCAGTCAGTGACCAGCGGCGCGGTAAATGAGATCCACACCAGCCCTTACACTAAAGAAGCGCCGCTCAGCGCTTCGCTGGCGGTGAATCAAAAAATCACCGGGCGTAATTCAGAAAAAGATGTGCGCCATATCGAAATCGATCTCGGTGATTCCGGCCTGTGTTATCAGCCTGGCGATGCGCTGGGCGTGTGGTACCAGAACGATCCCGCGCTGGTCAACGAGATAGTGGAACTGCTATGGCTGAAAGGAGATGAGCCTGTCACCGTTAACGATAAACGGCTGCCCCTGTCAGAGGCGCTACAGTGGCATTTCGAGCTGACGGTCAACACTGCCAATATCGTTGAAACCTATGCCACGCTAACACGCAGTGAGACGCTGATGCCGTTAGTTGGCGATAAAACACAGCTACAGCGCTACGCTGCCGCTACGCCAATTGTTGATATGCTGCGCTTCTCCCCGGCGCAGCTGGAGGCTGACGCGTTAGTCGGCCTGCTACGCCCCCTGACGCCGCGTCTGTACTCTATTGCATCATCGCAGGCGGAAGTCGGGAATGAGGCCCATATTACCGTAGGGGTTGTCCGTTATGACATCGAAGGACGTGCACGTGCCGGCGGCGCTTCCAGCTTTCTGGCCGATCGCGTTGAAGAGGACGGAGAAGTACGGGTGTTCATCGAACATAACGATAACTTCCGTTTGCCTGAGGAGCCGCAGACGCCAGTGATTATGATTGGCCCTGGCACTGGTATCGCGCCGTTTCGCGCTTTTATGCAGCAGCGTGCGGCCGATGACGCGCCGGGTAAGAACTGGCTATTCTTTGGCAACCCGCACTTTACCGAAGATTTTCTCTACCAGGTGGAGTGGCAGCGCTATGTCAAAGAGGGGGTACTGAGCCGTATCGATCTGGCCTGGTCCCGCGATCAAAAAGAAAAAATCTACGTACAGGACAAACTGCGTGAACAGGGCGCGGAACTGTGGCGCTGGATTAACGACGGCGCGCATATTTATGTCTGTGGCGACGCGAATCGCATGGCGAAAGATGTCGAGCAGGTGTTGTTGGAAGTGATAGCTGAATTCGGCGGTATGGACCTCGAATCGGCAGACGAATATTTAAGTGAGCTGCGCGTTGAGCGCCGTTATCAGCGAGATGTCTACTAATGAGCGAAAAACATCCAGGCCCACTGGTGGTCGAAGGTAAGCTGTCTGATGCTGAACGCATGAAGCGTGAAAGCAACTATCTGCGCGGCACCATTGCGGAAGACTTAAACGATGGTCTGACCGGTGGCTTTAAAGGCGACAACTTCTTGTTGATTCGCTTTCATGGCATGTATCAGCAGGATGATCGCGATATTCGCGCTGAACGTACAGAGCAGAAGCTGGAACCGCGTCATGCGATGCTGCTGCGCTGCCGCCTGCCGGGTGGGGTGATCTCGACCACACAATGGAAAGCGATCGATAAGTTTGCCGCTGAGAACACGATTTACGGCAGTATCCGTCTGACCAACCGCCAGACCTTCCAGTTCCATGGTATTCTGAAAAAGAACGTCAAGCCGGTGCATCAAATGCTGCACTCAGTCGGGTTGGACGCGCTGGCAACCGCCAACGATATGAACCGTAACGTGCTATGCACCTCGAACCCGTATGAGTCGCAGTTGCACGCTGAAGCCTACGAGTGGGCGAAGAAAATTTCTGAGCATCTTTTGCCGCGCACTCGCGCCTATGCAGAAATCTGGCTGGATCAGGAAAAGGTCGCCACGACCGATGAAGAGCCTATTCTTGGTCAGACCTATCTGCCGCGTAAATTTAAAACCACGGTGGTGATCCCGCCGCAGAACGATATCGATCTGCACGCTAACGACATGAACTTCGTGGCGGTTGCGGAAAACGGCAGGCTGGTGGGCTTCAACCTGCTGGTGGGCGGCGGTCTGTCTATCGAACACGGCAATAAAAAAACGTATGCCCGCACTGCCAGCGAGTTCGGTTATCTGCCGCTGGAGCACACCCTGGCAGTGGCGGAAGCGGTGGTGACCACCCAGCGTGACTGGGGTAACCGTACCGACAGAAAAAATGCCAAAACCAAATATACTCTCGAGCGCGTGGGGATTGACACTTTCAAAGAAGAGGTTGAACGTCGCGCCGGAATTAAATTTGAACCTATTCGCCCTTATGAATTTACCGGACGCGGCGATCGCATCGGCTGGGTAAAAGGCATCGACAATAACTGGCATCTGACACTGTTTATCGAAAATGGCCGTATTCTGGATTATCCGGGGCGCCCGCTGAAAACCGGCCTACTGGAGATTGCGAAGATTCACCAGGGCGAATTCCGCATCACAGCCAATCAAAACCTGATTATTGCCGGAGTGCCGGAGAGCGAGAAAACGAAGATCGAGAAACTGGCGCGCGATCATGGGTTAATGAACGCCGTTACCGCGCAGCGTGAAAACGCCATGGCTTGCGTATCGTTCCCGACCTGCCCGCTGGCGATGGCAGAGGCCGAACGCTTCCTGCCAACGTTCATTGATAAGGTGGAGGCAATCATGGCGAGTCACGGCGTGAGCGATGAGCACATTGTTCTACGTGTAACGGGCTGCCCGAACGGCTGTGGCCGCGCCATGCTGGCGGAAGTGGGGCTGGTGGGGAAAGCGCCGGGCCGTTATAACCTGCATCTGGGAGGCAACCGTATCGGGACACGTATCCCGCGAATGTATAAAGAGAACATTACCGAGTCGGACATTCTGGCCTCGCTGGATGAACTGATCGGGCGCTGGGCGAAAGAGCGTGAAGCGGGTGAAGGCTTCGGCGACTTTACGGTGCGTGCGGGCATCGTTCGCCCGGTGCTTGATCCCGCGCGGGATTTCTGGGAATAACACCGGATGGAGTCATGCGGCCTGGCATAAACGTAGGCCTGATAAGCGTAGCGCCATCAGGCAAGACAAACAGTGAGGAATCTATGGCCAAACTCTCTCTAAGCGCCCTGAATGAACGGCCAAAAGTGGATCGCGTGCTGGCGCTGGCAGAAACCAATGCCGCACTGGAAACTCTGAGTGCGGAAGAGCGTATCGTCTGGGCGCTGGAAAATCTGCCTGGCGAATACGTACTCTCTTCAAGTTTTGGCATTCAGGCTGCGGTGAGCCTCCATCTGGTGAATCAGGTGTATCCCGGCATTCCGGTGATTCTGACAGATACGGGCTATTTGTTTGCTGAAACCTATCAGTTTATCGATGAGTTAACGGAAAAACTCAATTTGAACCTTAAGGTTTACCGTGCCAAAGAGAGCGCGGCATGGCAGGAAGCACGCTACGGTAAGCTGTGGGAACAAGGCATTGAAGGCATTGAGAAATATAACGACATCAACAAAGTCGAGCCACTGAACCGGGCGTTGCACGAATTAAGCGCGCAAACCTGGTTTGCGGGCCTGCGTCGCGAACAGTCCGGCAGTCGCGCCACACTGCCGGTGCTGGCGATTCAGCGCGGCGTCTTTAAGGTGCTGCCGATTATCGACTGGGATAATCGTACGGTCTTCCAGTATCTGCAAAAGCACGGACTCAAGTACCATCCGCTGTGGGATCAGGGGTATCTGTCAGTAGGCGACACCCACACCACTCGTAAATGGGAACCTGGCATGGCGGAAGAAGAGACGCGTTTCTTTGGGCTGAAACGTGAATGCGGGCTGCATGAAGGCTGATCGTCCTTAGGTTATATCATAGATATTATAAAAAATCCGGCAGGCAATTATATTTGCCGGATTTAATATCGTTTACTTTACTATCTCTCATTATAACATTAATATATTGCGACTACAGTTATTTTTACCAATATGCAAAGAATGTTCATGTGTCAGATATATCTCTTCAAGAATAGGGTCAATATCCCTTTTGTTTGAGTGATAGTTATCATAATCTTGATTGAAGTTATTTAAAAAGGCTGTGTTTGTTTCTTTAAATTCTGTGATCGGTGAATAGCTATGTAATAAATAAGTGATGCATGGATGTATCATGAAAAAAGAAACCTCACTTTGCACTTCCCGATAACCTAATTTGCAAAACTGAGTAATAATATCAAAGGAGTCTGCATTAATACAGGCTAGTATCGATTCTTCTTTTTCAGTGAGTGAACCCCGCCATTCTACTAACCGGTGATCGGGAGCCTCATCAGGACGCATCATTTTATAAACTGCCTCTTTAATTTGGGCATTGCCTGCCACTTCTTTTCTTAGCGTGGATGCCGACCCCTGAAGTAAATCTGCGTGCCACGTTATCGTCGAGCCTATCATCTCGCATATTTTTAAAAATAGCTCTCTTTCCGCTCTATCCATAGATTTTACTACTGCATTCTCTGAGAGGTTAAGGGTATCCTGAATACTGCTTTGACTAATCACTGTGTCGCCGATCATAAATAACAATTGCGTCTGAGAGGCATCCATCTGGATCCTGAACAGGTCCTGGTCAGCAGGGCAGGCTAAGCGTTGTAAATGCTTAAACGCGTAGATTTTACTCATACCCTCGACGTTAATCTCCATCTCTCCAGGTTCATTACGAGCGTGTCCGTAAAGCATGCCGTGTAACACTTCCAGGGCATGATCCTGTTTTTCTGATGTAAAGTGGTCTTGTAATTTATTCCAATATCCTCTATGTGTTGCTTTTTCTTTATCTGCGCTTAACAGCTGAGCAAGCCGGGTTTCATTAAGCATATAATTTTGCTGATTACCGAAGTGTAAGGTGACTGGCATAATCTGTTCCTTCAAATTGATATTATTTAACATCGACGTTAATGACACCGGCTCTTCGCTCTACTTTTATTAAATCAGTCAGCATTGATGGTATGAGAGCATCGGGTCGGCAAGATAAATTACAGCAAATTTACTGTTGCCAATCCTTTGAGACGACACTAAATCAGACAAAAGGTATATCTTTCGTCTGGAAGGGACATTTTTTTAAAGTTTAATTTAGGCAGGGAACAGTCCATTAAAAGAGGTTTCTGATTATTTCTTAAAATAAATCTCATGAGCTTTATAACAAACATTTACAAGGTGAATTCCTCACTAATATATATAAAGGTAAGGCGATACATATCATTTGAATAAGTGCAATTTTCGTGAGGTGTATCAAATAAAAACACCTTAAAAAGGCATAGGGTATTTTTTTATTATGATGCTGGGGATAAACCTGTTGATATATCACTATTGGGGAAAGTCCAGGCAGGGAGAGGCCAGCGGCGGCGATGACTATCATTTGCTTTGTTGGCATTCATTAGACGTCGCGGCTGTGGGTTACTGGATGGTGAAAAATAATATTTATTTTATTGACCACTATCTGAAAAAATTAGGGCTTCAGGATAACGAACAGGCAGCGCAATTTTTTGCCTGGATTTTATGTTGGCATGATATTGGAAAATTTGCGCATTCCTTTCAGCAGCTTTACCGGCACGAGGATTTAAATATTTTTAATGAGCCTCCAGGACACTATGAGAAAATCCCACATACCACGCTGGGGTACTGGTTATGGAACACCTGGTTAAGTGAATGCCCCGAGTTATTCCCTCCTTCTTCGCTTTCAGTACGTAAAAGTAAACGTGTTATGACGCTTTGGATGCCTGTCACAACAGGTCATCATGGACGCCCTCCAGATGCAATTCCGGAAGTGGATCATTTTCGTCAGCAGGATAAAGATGCGGCAAGAGAGTTCCTTCTTAAAATAAAAGCGCTTTTCCCCTTAATTACCCTTCCTGAAGCCTGGGATGAAGATGAAGGTATTGCCCAATTTCAACAACTTTCCTGGTTTATTTCCGCTACGGTGGTATTGGCGGACTGGACAGGATCTGCCAGCCATTATTTTCCGCGGATGGCGGAAAAAATGCCGGTCGAGATGTACTGGCAACAGGCGCTCATTAAAGCGCGGAAGGCCATTACGCTTTTTCCCACTGCGGCGAATGTATCTGCCTTTACGGGTATAGAAACGCTTTTTCCTTTTATTCAGCATCCCACGCCGCTACAACAAAAAGCGCTAACGCTGGATATTCACGTGGATGGTGCCCAGCTCTTTATTCTGGAAGATGTCACCGGGGCCGGAAAAACAGAGGCGGCGCTTATCCTGGCCCATCGGCTGATGGCGGCAGGTAAAGCGCAAGGGCTCTATTTTGGGCTGCCGACAATGGCGACAGCCAACGCGATGTTTGAACGCATGGCAAATAGCTGGCTGGCGCTGTATCAGCCGGATTCTCGTCCCAGCCTGGTGCTGGCACATAGCGCACGTCATTTAATGGATCGTTTTAACCAGTCTATATGGTCGGCCAGTCTTTCCGGTACGGAAGAGCCTGATGACGCGTCGCCTTATAGCCAGGGCTGTGCCGCCTGGTTTACCGACAGCAATAAAAAAGCGCTGTTGGCGGAGGTTGGCGTGGGCACTTTGGATCAGGCGATGATGGCGGTAATGCCATTTAAACATAACAACCTACGGTTACTGGGGCTCAGCAATAAGATTTTACTGGCGGATGAGATCCATGCCTGTGATGCCTGGATGTCCCGGATACTGGAGGGACTCATTGAATGTCAGGCCAGTAATGGCAACGCCACGATTCTGTTATCCGCAACGCTATCTCAGCAGCAGCGAGATAAGCTGGTGGCGGCGTTTTCCCGTGGCGTGAAGCGCAGCGTGCAAGCGCCGCTGCTGGGGCATGATGATTACCCATGGCTGACTCAAGTAACACAAAATGAGCTCATTTCGCAGCATATTGACACACGCAAAGAGGTCGAGCGTAGCGTAAATATTGGCTGGCTGCACAGCGAAGCGTCGTGTCTTGAGTATATCGGGGAGGCGGTGAAAAAAGGAAGCTGTATCGCCTGGATACGTAACTCCGTTGATGATGCGATTCGTATCTATCGCCAACTTCTGTTGAGTAAAACCATCGCTGCGGAAAACCTTTTACTCTTCCATAGTCGCTTTGCTTTTCATGATCGTCAGCGGATTGAAATGCAGACGCTGGACCTCTTTGGTAAACAGAGCGGGGCGCAACGCGCAGGTAAAGTCATTATCGCCACTCAGGTCATCGAACAAAGTCTGGATATCGATTGCGATGAAATGATCTCTGATTTAGCGCCGGTAGATTTATTGATTCAGCGGGCTGGTCGGTTGCAGCGCCATCTCCGTGATCGTAGCGGGCTGGTGAAAACGAACGGGCTGGATGAGCGAGAGGTGCCAGTGCTGCGCATTCTCGCTCCGGAATGGGATGATGCGCCGCGAGAAAACTGGTTATCCAGCGCCATGCGCAACAGTGCCTACGTCTATCCCGATCATGGGCGGATGTGGCTGACACAGCGCATATTACGTGAACAGGGGGCCATTCGGATGCCGCAATCTGCCCGATTGTTAATTGAGTCGGTTTACGGCGATGATGTTGACATGCCGGCTGGATTTGCAAAAACCGAACAATTGCAGGAAGGCAAATTTTATTGCGACCGGGCATTTGCCGGCCAGATGTTGCTTAACTTTGCACCGGGGTATTGTGCCGAAATTAGCGACTTTCTGCCGGAGAAAATGTCAACGCGGCTGGCGGAAGAGTCCATTACGCTGTGGCTGGCGAAAGTGGTGGACGATGTGCTGATTCCTTATGCGCCAGGTGAACATCCGTGGGAGATGAGCGCTCTACGAGTGCGCAAGAGTTGGTGGGAAAAGCATAATGGTGAGTTTGAACGTTTAGAAGGCGAATCGTTTCACCGGTGGTGCGTTGAACAACATCAAAATAAGGATTTTGCCATTGTGATTGTGGTATCGGACTCAGCTGCATGCGGTTACTCAGCGACAGAAGGGCTGACCGGGAAGATGGAGGCGTAATAAGAGTCTATATGAAAAGTTTTTCGCTACTAACAAGTTGCTGGCTTCCCGTTCGTTTCAAAGACGGCTCGATGGGCAAGATGGCTCCCGTCGATCTGGCGGATGAAAACGTGGTGGACATCGCCGCAACGCGAGCTGATTTACAGGGCGCGGCCTGGCAGTTTCTGCTGGGTGTACTGCAATGCAGTATTGCGCCGAAGAATAGCGCTCGCTGGGAGGATATTTGGGAGGATGGGCTAACAGAACCAATGCTGCGTGAAGCACTAGCGCCGTTAGAGCATGCCTTTCAGTTTGGTGCGGAAACGCCATCTTTTATGCAGGATTTTGAGCCATTAACTGGCGAAAAGGTGTCGATTGCTTCGCTACTGCCGGAAACCCCCGGTGCGCAAACCACTAAATTTAATAAAGACCATTTTGTTAAACGTGGCGTAACGGAGCGGTTTTGTCCGCATTGCGCCGCGCTGGCGCTATTCTCGTTGCAGCTTAATGCCCCATCCGGTGGTAAAGGTTATCGCACCGGTTTGCGCGGCGGCGGGCCGATGACCACGTTGATTGAATTGCAGATGTATCAGGGCGAGCGGCAAACGCCATTGTGGAGAAAACTGTGGCTGAACGTCATGCCGCAGGATGCTGCCGATCTGCCGTTGCCTGCGGCCTGTGACGCCTCAGTTTTCCCGTGGCTTGCCGCAACGCGAACCAGTGAACAGGCAAGCGCGATTACGACGCCAGAGCATGTTAATAAGCTTCAGGCGTACTGGGGAATGCCGCGTCGTATCCGCCTTGATTTTACGACCACACAGTCAGGCGCCTGCGACATCTGCGGCACTAATAGTGATGATCTGCTTAGCGTTATGACGGTTAAGAACTATGGCGTTAATTATGATGGCTGGCGGCATCCACTGACGCCCTACCGTTTGCCGGTGAAAGAGGGGAGTGGATTCTTTTCGGTCAAACCTCAGCCTGGCGGGCTTATCTGGCGCGACTGGCTGGGGTTAAGTCAGGAAAACCAAACTGAAGCGAATAAAGAATACCCAGCGCAGGTTGTTAAAGTATTCAACGCGCGTCGTCTCAAGGGCGTCAAAGCGGGGCTATGGGGGTTTGGCGCGGATTTCGACAACATGAAAATTCGCTGCTGGTATGAACATCACTTTCCGTTACTAATGACGGAAGGTCTGATGCCAGATTTACGTAAAGCGACACAAACCGCCGCCCGCCTTCTCAGTCTGTTGCGCAGTGCGCTAAAAGAAGCGTGGTTTGCCAATGCAAAGGATGCGCGGGGTGATTTCAGTTTTATCGATATCGATTTCTGGAACCTGACACAGGGGGATTTTCTCAACCTGATTCGCGATCTTGAAAATGGCGGGGAGCCAGATGAACTTCTGACTAAATGGCGACGGGAACTCTGGTTATTTACCCGGCGCTACTTTGATGACCGCGTCTTTACCAATCCCTACGAGAGTAACGATCTGAAACGCATTATGACGGCGCGGAAAAAGTATTTTACGACATCGGCGGAAAAACAAAGCGCAAAAGCCGCCAGGGCAAAAAAGCAGGAGGCTGCTGAATGAATATAGTGAAGGACGATCATAAAGCCACGCTGCGACAGTGGCATGAAGAATTACAGGAAAAGCGCGGCGCGCGTGCCAGTCTGCGACGCAGCGTGACGGTGAATGACGTTTGTTTATCAGAAGGGTTCCGCTCCCTACTGATGCAGACCCATACGTTATGGAAAATCGAAGGGCAGGAGTGGCGTTTTACCGCGCTGGCGCTGACGGCGGCAGTGGCGGCGAATGTGAAAACCATTGATGAACGCCAGACGTTTGCCGCACAACTTGGACAAATGACGGGCAATAACCCAGTGATGTCAGAGCGGCGTTTTACCCGCCTGTCGACAGTTAAAACGTCCGACGAGCTATTACGTCAACTGCGACGCGCCGTGAAATTGTTAAATGGCGCGGTCAACCTGATTTCGCTGGCGGAGGATATTTTCCGTTGGTGTCAGGAACATGATGATTTGCTGAACCACCATCGCCGCCAGCAGCGGCCAACCGAATTTATCCGTATCCGCTGGGCGCTGGAATACTACCAGGCCGGCGACGCCGATAACGAAAAAGTTTAACAGGGACTCTCAAATGACAACGTTTATTCAACTCCATTTATTAACCGCCTATCCTGCTGCCAATCTTAACCGTGACGACACCGGTGCGCCAAAAACGGTAGTGCTTGGCGGTGCAACGCGTTTGCGTATTTCGTCACAGAGCCTGAAACGTGCCTGGCGCACCTCGGAACTGTTTGAGCAGGCGTTAGCCGGGAATATCGGTATTCGCAGCGGGCGCATTGCGCGCGAGGCGGCGCAAATCCTGATGGAAAGCGGTATTGATGCCAAAAAAGCGGTTGAGTATGTGGAAAAAATCGCCAGCTGTTTCGGTAAAGTAAAGGCCGATAAGAAAGCAAAAGATCCGTTAACGAATGCTGAAACCGAGCAACTGGTGCATATCAGTCCGGCTGAGTTCGAGGCGGTAAAGGCGCTGGCACATCGCCTGGCAGAAGAAAAACGCGCGCCGAAAGAAGAAGAGTTGGCCTTATTGCGCCACGATCGTATGGCCGTCGATATTGCGATGTTTGGTCGTATGCTGGCCAATAAACCAGACTTCAATGTTGAAGCCGCCTGCCAGGTCGCGCACGCGTTCGGCGTCAGCGAAACTATTGTTGAAGATGATTTTTTTACCGCTGTTGACGATCTGCGTGCTGCATCCGAAGATGCTGGTGCTGGGCACCTGGGCGAAACCGGCTTTGGTTCCGCGCTGTTTTACACCTATATCTGCATCGACAAAGATCTGCTGGTGAAAAACCTTAACGGTAATGAGGAACTGGCGAATAAAACGCTACGCGCCTTTACCGAAGCAGCGCTGAAGGTCTCTCCGACTGGCAAACAGAACAGCTTTGCCAGCCGTGCCTATGCTTCCTGGGCGCTGGCGGAGAAGGGGACTGAGCAACCGCGCTCCCTGGCAGCCGCATTTTATGAACCCATTAACGGCACCGATCAGTTGAATGTTGCCGTACAGCGCATTACATCGCTGCATAAAAATATGAACCAGGTTTATGACCAGCAGACTGATATAGCCAGTTTCGATGTTATGAATCAGCAGGGAAGCATGAAAGACGTGCTTGATTTCATCTGCGCGTAAGGGGCGGCTTATGAGCCAATATCTGGTTTTTCAGCTTCATGGGCCAATGGCTTCCTGGGGCGTGGATGCTCCCGGCGAAGTGCGTCATAGTCATGAGTTGCCCTCGCGCTCAGCTTTGTTGGGCCTCCTTGCGGCAGCGCTCGGCATTCGGCGTGATGAAGAGGAACGGCTAAACGCTTTCAATCGTCATTACCAATTTTTGCTGTGCGCCAGCGGCAACCCGCGCTGGGCGCGGGATTATCACACGGTGCAGATGCCGAAAGAGGTACGTAAGGCACGTTACTTCAGCCGTCGCGAAGAGTTACAGGATCCTGAGTTACTGAGCGCGCTGATTTCCCGACGCGACTACTACACCGACGCCTGGTGGATGATCGCTGTCAGCGCGACGCCGGACGCGCCTTACACGTTGGCGCAACTTCAGACGTCGTTACAACATCCTGTATTCCCGCTGTATCTGGGGCGCAAAAGTCACCCTCTGGCGTTGCCGCTTGCGCCGCAACTGCTGGAAGGACGCGCGGCGGATGTCCTGCGTGAAGCATATCGTCGGTATCAGGATCAATTCAATGCGCTGAAACTGACTCTCCCCAGATTACAGAATGAATGCTGGTGGGAAGGTGAACACGATGGCTTAACGGCGAACAAAATTTTACGTCGTCGCGATATGCCGTTGAGCCGCCAGCAATGGCTGTTCGGTGAACGTAGCGTGAATCAGGGGCCGTGGCTCCGCAAGGAGGACGCGTGTATCTCTCAAGAATAACGCTGCACACCAGCGAGCTTTCGCCTGCACAGCTCTTGCATCTGGTGGAGCGCGGCGAGTACGTGATGCACCAGTGGTTATGGGAGCTATTTCCCGGCGGCAAGGAACGGCAGTTTCTTTATCGCCGCGAAGAGTTACAGGGCGCGTTTCGCTTTTTTGTCCTCTCGCAGGAACAGCCTGCCGCCAGCGCGATTTTTGACGTGCAGACTCGCCCGTTTGTGCCAACGCTGAGCGCGGGGCAGACGCTGCGGTTTAACTTGCGCGCCAATCCGACGGTTTGCAAAAACGGTAAGCGTCACGATTTGCTGATGGAGGCGAAACGTCAGCGTAAAATGCAGGGCGATAGCCAGGATATCTGGCCTTATCAGCAGCAGGCAGCGCTGGCGTGGTTGGCGCGTCAGGGCGAACAGAATGGATTCTCCCTGCGCCAGGCGAGCGTTGAGGCTTATCGGCAGCAGCAGTTACGCCGCGAAAAATCCCGGCAGATGATTCAGTTTAGCAGCGTGGACTATACCGGCGTGCTGGTAATTACCGACCCAGTGCTGTTTCTGCAACGTCTGGCTCAGGGATACGGTAAAAGCCGGGCGTTTGGTTGCGGAATGATGATGATCAAACCCGGAGACGACGCGTGACGTTTGTACCGCTCAACCCGATCCCGTTAAAAGATCGTACCTCAATGATTTTCCTCCAGTACGGGCAGATTGACGTACTGGACGGGGCATTTGTATTGATCGATAAAACCGGGATTCGTACGCATATTCCAGTGGGGTCGGTCGCCTGCATTATGCTTGAACCGGGAACGCGAGTTTCACATGCTGCAGTACATCTGGCATCAACAGTCGGCACACTGTTGGTATGGGTAGGCGAAGCTGGCGTACGGGTTTATTCTTCCGGGCAGCCAGGCGGAGCGAGAGCGGATAAATTGCTCTATCAGGCAAAACTGGCGCTGGATGATGATTTACGCCTGAAGGTGGTGCGCAAAATGTATGAACTGCGTTTTCGTGAACCACCGCCAGCCCGTCGTTCCATTGAGCAATTACGTGGTATTGAAGGTAGCCGTGTGCGGGCAACTTATGCTTTGCTGGCAAAGCAGTATGGCGTTAAGTGGAATGGTCGTAACTATGATCCTAAAGACTGGGAAAAAGGTGATGTAGTAAATCGGTGTATCAGTGCAGCAACATCGTGTCTCTACGGTATTTCCGAGGCAGCGGTGCTGGCGGCGGGTTATGCGCCTGCAATTGGTTTTATTCATAGTGGGAAACCGCTGTCTTTTGTTTATGACATTGCCGACATCATTAAATTTGAATCTGTCGTGCCAAAGGCATTTGAGATTGCTGCTCGTCATCCGGCGGAGCCAGACAAAGAAGTGCGATTGGCCTGTCGGGATATTTTCCGAAGTACAAAGCTAACCGGGAGGCTCATCCCGCTGATCGAGAACGTGCTGGCCGCCGGAGAAATTGAACCGCCTCAACCCGCGCCGGATATGCTGCCGCCCGCGATACCGGAGCCGGAATCTCTGGGTGACAGTGGGCATCGGGGGCATAGTTAATGAGCATGATGGTGGTGGCAACTGAAAACGTACCGCCGCGTCTGCGAGGGCGGCTTGCCATATGGTTACTGGAGATTCGTGCGGGCGTTTATGTTGGCGATACCTCAAAACGCATTCGGGAGATGATCTGGCAACAGATAACACAATTGGGTGGAGAGGGAAACGTAGTAATGGCCTGGGCAACAAATACGGAGTCTGGTTTTGAATTTCAGACCTGGGGGGAAAACCGCCGTATTCCGGTAGATGTAGATGGGCTCAGGCTGGTTTCCTTTCTTCCTATTCAAAATCAATAAGTTGAAGGCTCTTTAATAATAAGGAATTGTTGCTTTAGCGTTGGTAGGTTGTTATTAAGCCAAAAAACGTTTTTAGAACAATTACATAGATTTAGAGTGTTCCCCGCGCCAGCGGGGATAAACCGAGACATCAGACCACCGCGAGCCAGGAACACGGGTGTTCCCCGCGCCAGCGGGGATAAACCCGGGTATACGTTACACCGGGCAAATGTGGTACAGTGTTCCCCGCGCCAGCGGGGATAAACCGGGGGGATGGAGGTGCTAGACCCACAGTTTTAGGTGTTCCCCGCGCCAGCGGGGATAAACCGTTGGGCGACTCCAACGTTATAAAAATCAAAAAGTGTTCCCCGCGCCAGCGGGGATAAACCGAATAATAGATTTATTAAGTGCGGGAGAAATTAGTGTTCCCCGCGCCAGCGGGGATAAACCGTAATTCCTGTTTCCGTCATTAGCTGGCATAGAGTGTTCCCCGCGCCAGCGGGGATAAACCGCATATAGTCATCTTACGCTAACAACTTGTTAAGTGTTCCCCGCGCCAGCGGGGATAAACCGGATATATTCAGCGATATACTAACGGAATTAATGTGTTCCCCGCGCCAGCGGGGATAAACCGCGTTTCTCAATGGTGGGATGGCGCAAATGAACGTGTTCCCCGCGCCAGCGGGGATAAACCGCGGCAAACAAAATAGCGATTCACGGTAATACGGTGTTCCCCGCGCCAGCGGGGATAAACCGGGAGTTGCAGCTACAATTGTTGGTAGCAAGGAGTGTTCCCCGCGCCAGCGGGGATAAACCGGACATAACCGGGTTTTGCCGACACAAGGGGTTGTGTTCCCCGCGCCAGCGGGGATAAACCGTTACGCTGTGTAAAATACGGGGTGCATTCTAGGTGTTCCCCGCGGCAGCGGGGATAAACCGTACAGGTTGCCATCGGCCCCCATTCCAGCCAAGTGTTCCCCGCGCCAGCGGGGATAAACCGGAATCCAGTTGCCGTTTAAATCAATTCGCGCCGTGTTCCCCGCGCCAGCGGGGATAAACCGCACTACCCGTCTGAGGCCTGGACGATTATCCAGTGTTCCCCGCGCCAGCGGGGATAAACCGAATTCAATACGGAGGGGTGTCAATGGATATCAGTGTTCCCCGCGCCAGCGGGGATAAACCGCGTATGGAGAGATTGGCAAAGATTTAGGGTAGGTGTTCCCCGCGCCAGAGGGGATAAACCGGTCAGAATGACGAATTTCCCTGAATTATCAGAGTGTTCCCCGCGCCAGCGGGGATAAACCGCAATGACCTCCCACCATAGTACCAATACCAGCGTGTTCCCCGCGCCAGCGGGGCTTTTACTGGATGTTCTGACACGTGGAGTGGTGAAATTGACTATCTGTCAATAAGACAACACGATGGACCATAATCATGGCTGCCGTCCGTATTGCTGAAATATCTCTTTATATACTGCGGGGCGCAGATACGTCCCGCGCCAGTATGACTATTTGGGTTGGATGGGCGCCGCCTTTGCCAACTCTTTTACCAGTGGCAGCATTATCCGCACCACGTCGCGGCTACGGCGCTCAATTCGCCCAGGTAAGGCTTTATCGATATGCTGTTGATTATCCAGCCGTACATTGTGCCAGCTATTGCCATCCGGAAAAGAGGCATTTTTCGCTCTTTGCTGGTATCCATCTTTTTTACCCAGACTCCAGTTCGTCGCTTCAACGGAAAGCACAGAAATCCCGGCGTCATCGAAAACTTCCGCATCATTACAGCAGCCAGTTCCTTTAGGATACGCCGGATTGAGTCCCGGATTCGTGCTGGCGGCGATACCATGTTGACGCGCGATGGCTAATGCCCGATCCCGGGTCAGCGTACGCACCGCTTCCGGTGTGTTTTTCCCGCTATTAAAATAGAGCTTGTCGCCAACAACCAGATTATCGAGATTAATCACCAGTAGCGTATTTTTCTTCTCGGTGGCACTCATTCTTTGGAGTACGTTTTCCGCGCCCAGTTTTCCCTCTTCTTCTCCGCTGGTCGCGATAAAACGAATTCCATAATGCGTCGGTATATCTTTCAGACGCGCCGCCAGTTCCAGCATAACGCCTAATCCCACGGCATCGTCATCTATTCCTTGTAACGTTAAACCGCCCAGATTGGCATCGACATCAGCGTCGCTCTGCGGAGCGTAGGTGTCCAGATGCGCCATAATAATGATCTGTTGCGGCACGTTCCCTTCATGCGCGGCGATAACCGTACTGCCCGTCACGTTGTGCCAGTTTTTACGATTATCCTTCGTGGTATAAATAAATCGGCTATTAAATGTTCGAATATCGCTTTGATAGCCCATTTGGGAAAATTGTTGGCGTAAATAGTCGGCAGATAGCATCTCGGCGGGTGAACCGGTCATTCTTCCGGGAAAAAAGGTGGCGATATGTCGTGCCTGAATGTTCGCCATTTCACCGGGTTTGGGGGATGCCGCCAGAGCCGGGAGAACAGCGCTTACGCCGAGCGCCAGAATAGCGGTAAAGCGGCGCGTTGCGGAAAACATAATGAGTCCTTAATACAGCACAAAATTTTACCCGGTTAGTATGAAACCGCGATTGTACTAACACAATTTCATTTGCTCCTAAATACCCGAAAAGTAGATAGGTTAAGCACTTTTTGATATTGGCTTTTTTGGCCTCGTTATTCCTTTGAGGAACTACTCATTCCAATTCGTCATTTCATTCGCTCCCCTGCGCTCCCTATAGTCGTTTAATCGAAATGTTTAGCGAAAAAGCGGTATTGCAAAGGAACGGTTATGGATCAAAAACGACTTACTCACCTGCGGCAACTGGAGGCGGAAAGCATCCACATTATCCGTGAAGTAGCGGCGGAATTCGCCAATCCGGTCATGCTGTACTCTATAGGTAAGGATTCCAGCGTTATGCTGCATCTGGCACGCAAGGCGTTTTATCCGGGGTCGTTGCCTTTCCCGTTACTGCACGTTGATACCGGCTGGAAATTTCGTGAGATGTACGCTTTTCGCGACCGTACCGCGAAGGCTTATGGCTGCGAGCTACTGGTACATAAAAATCCGGAAGGGGTCGCGATGGGCATCAACCCGTTCGTTCATGGTAGTGCTAAACATACCGACATTATGAAAACCGAAGGGTTAAAGCAGGCGCTGAATAAATACGGTTTTGACGCCGCGTTTGGCGGCGCCCGGCGCGATGAGGAAAAATCCCGCGCGAAAGAGCGCATCTACTCCTTTCGTGATCGCTTCCATCGCTGGGACCCGAAAAACCAGCGTCCTGAACTGTGGCGCAACTATAACGGTCTGATTAACAAAGGCGAAAGCATACGCGTCTTTCCTCTCTCTAACTGGACGGAACAGGATATCTGGCAATACATCTGGCTGGAAAACATTGACATCGTGCCGCTGTATCTGGCTGCTGAACGTCCGGTTCTGGAACGTGACGGCATGTTAATAATGGTGGATGACGACCGTATCGATCTTCAGCCTGGCGAGGTTATCCAAAAAAGAATGGTGCGCTTTCGTACGCTCGGCTGCTGGCCGCTCACCGGCGCGGTAGAATCCCACGCGCAAACGCTGCCGGAGATTATTGAAGAGATGCTGGTGTCAACGACCAGCGAGCGCCAGGGTCGGGTGATTGACCGCGATCAGGCGGGCTCTATGGAGCTCAAAAAACGTCAGGGATATTTCTAAGGAGCCGCCATGAACACTACACTTGCACAACAAATCGCCGATGAAGGCGGCGTCGAAGCCTGGATGATTGCTCAGCAGCATAAAAGCCTGCTGCGCTTTTTAACCTGCGGCAGCGTTGATGATGGTAAAAGTACGTTGATAGGCCGTTTATTGCATGATACCCGGCAAATTTACGAAGATCAGCTCTCTTCGCTGCATAATGATAGTAAACGCCATGGCACACAAGGCGAAAAACTCGATCTGGCGTTGCTGGTCGACGGTCTGCAGGCTGAGCGTGAGCAGGGCATTACTATTGATGTGGCGTACCGCTATTTCTCCACTGAAAAACGAAAATTTATTATTGCCGACACGCCAGGGCATGAACAATATACCCGTAATATGGCGACGGGGGCGTCCACCTGCGATCTGGCGATCCTGCTGATAGACGCGCGTAAGGGCGTGCTGGATCAGACGCGTCGCCACAGTTTTATCTCCACGCTACTGGGAATTAAACACCTGGTGGTGGCAATCAACAAAATGGATCTCGTAGACTACCGCGAAGAGGCCTTTGCGCGGATTCGCGAAGACTATCTTACCTTTGCAGAACAGCTGCCGGGCAATCTGGACATTCGCTTTGTACCGCTTTCTGCGCTGGAAGGGGATAATATCGCCGTACAAAGTGCGGCTATGCGCTGGTACAGCGGTCCGACGCTACTGGAAGTCCTGGAAACGGTGGACATACAGCGTGTGGCAGACCGCCAGCCGATGCGTTTTCCGGTGCAATATGTCAATCGTCCGAACCTCGACTTTCGGGGGTATGCCGGTACGCTGGCGTCCGGCTGCGTCAGGGTAGGGCAACGCATCAAAGTGCTGCCGTCCGGCGTGGTGTCTAGCGTGGCGCGTATCGTCACCTTTGACGGCGATAAAGACGACGCGTATGCGGGCGAAGCCATCACCCTGGTACTTAACAACGAAATTGATATCAGCCGTGGCGATCTGCTGTTGGCGGCAACCGAGACACTAACTCCTGTGCAGCGCGCGGCGATTGACGTGGTGTGGATGGCGGAACAGCCGTTGACGCCAGGCCAAAGTTACGACGTTAAACTCGCCGGCAAGAAGACCCGCGCGCGTATCGATAATATCCGCTATCAAATCGATATCAATCATCTAACCCAACGGGATGTTGAGAGCCTGCCGTTGAATGGGATTGGTCTGGTAGAGATGACATTCGATGAACCGCTCGCGCTGGACGTTTATCAGCAGAACCCGGTGACGGGGGGGCTCATTTTTATCGACCGACTCTCTAACGTCACCGTGGGCGCAGGCATGGTGCGGGAAGCCGTCGAGGGCAACGTTACGCCGCCAGAGAAGTATAGCGCGTTTGAGCTGGAGCTGAATGCGCTGGTACGCCGCTATTTCCCGCACTGGGATGCCCGCGATTTGTCGGGAGATAAGCATGGCGCAGCATGATGAGAACGTCGTCTGGCACTCCCATCCGGTTACTGTGGCTGCCCGTGAAAAGCTTCACGGCCACCGTGGCGTGGTGCTGTGGTTTACCGGGCTATCCGGTTCGGGAAAATCGACCGTTGCCGGCGCGCTGGAAGAAGCGTTACATCAACGTGGCGTCAGTACCTACCTGTTGGATGGCGACAATGTGCGCCACGGCTTGTGTCGTGATTTAGGCTTTAGCGATGCCGATCGTAAAGAGAATGTCCGGCGGGTGGGAGAAGTGGCCAGTCTGATGGCGGATGCCGGGCTGATTGTACTGACGGCGTTTATTTCTCCCCACCGCGCCGAGCGGCAGCTGGTGCAGGAACGCGTCGGCAACGATCGTTTTATCGAAATTTATGTCGATACGCCGCTGGCGATCTGTGAACAGCGCGATCCTAAAGGGCTGTATAAGAAAGCGAGAGCAGGCGAATTGCGTCACTTTACCGGCATCGATGCCATTTACGAAGCGCCTGAATCGCCACAGATCCACCTGAATGGTGAACAATTAGTAACAAATTTGGTTTCCCAATTATTAGATCTGCTGAGACAGCGCGATATTATCAGATCCTAAGACATCACCGGGCTTGTATGCCCGGTATGGTCCAGGTTACAGGATTTGATATGCGTAATAGCCATAACATTACTTTCACAAGGTCAGACGCTTTCATCGTCGACGACGACGCTACCAGTTCATTACCGGGGGCGGTGGTCGGCTTTGTGTCATGGCTACTGGCGTTGGGGATCCCCTTTCTGCTTTATGGCCCTAACACGCTATTTTTCTTCCTCTATACCTGGCCCTTTTTCCTTGCCTTAATGCCGGTATCGGTGATTATCGGTATTGCGTTACATCTACTGGTAAAAGGCAAATTACTTTTTAGTATGATGTTTACTCTGGTGGCAGTAGGCGCGTTGTTCGGCGTGTTATTTATATGGCTATTAGGGTAGGGCGGTTATCGCCGCGTCTCCGCGCATAATTCAAACCGTAACCAACAATGAGATTATGTTCTCCTTACTCGGGTATACGTTACACCGGGCAAATGTGGTACATTTGCCGCCGTTGTCGCGGCAATCCCGGCCTCAATGTGGCGTCACAGAGGACGTTATGGGATGATGATGCCGCTTTTCAGGGGGCAGGATGGGTAAACTAACGCTGCTGTTGCTGACTTTACTGGTCTGGCTACAGTATTCGCTGTGGTTCGGTAAGAACGGCATACATGACTATAGCCGCGTCAACGATGATGTGGTCGCGCAGCAGGCGACAAACGCCAAACTTAAAGCGCGTAACGATCAACTTTTTGCCGAAATTGACGATCTCAATGGCGGGCAGGAGGCGATTGAAGAGCGCGCGCGTAACGAACTTAGTATGACCAAACCCGGCGAAACCTTCTATCGTCTGGTGCCCGACGCCTCTAAACGCGCACAAACGGCGGGGCAAAATAATCGATAAACCACCCAGGGATTTGACATGGCAGCCACTTTATTGGACGTTTGCGCCGTGGTGCCGGCTGCCGGCTTTGGCCGCCGAATGCAAACAGAATGTCCTAAACAGTATCTCTCAATCGGTAATAAAACCATTCTGGAGCACTCGGTTCATGCGCTGTTGGCGCATCCCCGGGTGACACGCGTTGTGATCGCCATCAGTCCCGGCGATACTCGGTTTGCTCAACTTCCACTGGCGAATCATCCGCAAATCACGGTAGTGGATGGCGGCAATGAGCGTGCTGATTCCGTTCTGGCCGGTTTACAGGCCGTCGCAGAGGCGCAGTGGGTGTTGGTGCATGACGCCGCAAGACCCTGTTTACATCAGGATGATTTGTCGCGGCTGCTGGCTATCAGCGCAAACAACCGGGTCGGCGGCATTCTCGCAAGCCCGGTACGCGACACCATGAAACGCGGAGAACCAGGGAAAAGCGTCATTGCCCATACCGTAGAGCGCGGCGACTTATGGCATGCGCTCACGCCGCAGTTTTTCCCTCGCGAGCTTTTGCACGACTGTCTGACCCGAGCGCTGAATGAAGGCGCGACCATTACCGATGAGGCATCAGCGCTGGAATATTGCGGTTTTCACCCCGCATTGATTGAAGGCCGCGCGGATAACATCAAGGTCACCCGTCCGGAAGATCTGGCTCTGGCGGAATTTTATCTGACCCGAACCATCCACCAGGAGAAAGCATAATGCGAATTGGACACGGTTTTGACGTACACGCTTTTGGCGGAGAAGGTCCCGTTATTATTGGCGGGGTACGCATCCCGTATGAAAAAGGGTTACTGGCGCATTCAGACGGCGACGTGGCGCTACATGCGTTGACCGATGCGCTGCTGGGTGCCGCGGCGCTCGGCGATATCGGTAAACTCTTTCCGGATACCGATCCGGCCTTTAAGGGAGCCGATAGTCGCGAACTGCTGCGCGAAGCCTGGCGCCGTATTCAGGCAAAGGGATATACCCTCGGTAATGTGGATGTCACCATTATTGCGCAGGCGCCGAAAATGCTGCCGCATATCCCACAAATGCGTGTATTTATCGCAGAAGATCTCGGCTGCCATATGGATGATGTTAACGTGAAGGCGACGACGACGGAAAAACTCGGCTTTACCGGGCGCGGCGAAGGAATTGCCTGTGAAGCGGTCGCGCTGCTGATGAAGGCAGCGAAATGACAGAGTTTGATAATCTCACCTGGCTGCACGGAAAACCACAAGGTAGCGGATTGCTAAAAGCCAATCCGGAAGATTTTGTGGTGGTTGAAGATCTGGGCTTCACGCCGGATGGTGAAGGCGAGCATATTCTGGTGCGTATTTTGAAAAACGGCTGCAATACCCGTTTTGTCGCAGACGCGCTGGCAAAGTTTCTGAAAATACATGCTCGCGAAATCAGTTTCGCCGGGCAAAAAGATAAACACGCGGTTACCGAGCAGTGGCTGTGCGCGCGCGTGCCGGGTAAAGAGATGCCCGATTTTAGCGCGTTTCAACTGGAAGGTTGCAAAGTGCTGGAATACGCGCGTCACAAGCGTAAGCTGCGTTTAGGCGCACTGAAAGGCAACGCCTTTACGCTGGTGTTGCGCGAAATAAGCGATCGCCGCGATGTCGAAACACGATTGCAGGCAATTCGCGACGGCGGCGTGCCGAATTATTTTGGTGCGCAGCGTTTCGGCATTGGCGGTAACAACCTGCAGGGTGCGCTGCGCTGGGCGCAAAGTGACGCGCCGGTGCGCGATCGCAATAAACGCAGTTTTTGGTTGTCGGCGGCGCGTAGCGCGTTGTTTAATCAAATTGTTCACCAGCGGCTGACAAAACCAGACTTTAATCAAGTTGTTGACGGCGATGCGCTACAATTAGCCGGGCGTGGAAGTTGGTTTGTCGCGACATCTGAAGAGCTGCCTGAATTGCAGCGCCGGGTAGACGAAAAAGCGCTGATGATTACGGCGTCGCTACCTGGCAGTGGAGAGTGGGGAACACAGCGGGAGGCGCTGGCGTTTGAGCAGGACGCTATTGCTCAGGAAACTGTGCTGCAATCGCTGCTGTTGCGCGAAAAAGTTGAGGCGTCGCGCAGAGCGATGCTGCTTTATCCGCAACAATTGAGCTGGAACTGGTGGGATGACGTTACCGTTGAGTTACGTTTCTGGTTGCCCGCAGGCAGCTTTGCCACCAGCGTAGTAAGGGAATTGATCAACACAGTGGGTGATTATGCGCATATTGCTGAGTAACGATGACGGGGTTCACGCGCCCGGTATACAAACGCTGGCGAAAGCGCTGCGTGAGTTTGCTGATGTACAGGTCGTAGCCCCGGATCGTAACCGCAGCGGCGCGTCTAATTCCCTGACACTGGAATCTTCGCTTCGTACTTTTACCTTTGATAATGGCGATATCGCGGTACAGATGGGGACGCCGACCGATTGTGTCTATCTGGGCGTTAATGCCTTAATGCGTCCGCGTCCGGATATTGTCGTTTCCGGTATTAACGCGGGTCCCAATCTGGGCGATGATGTGATCTATTCCGGCACGGTGGCCGCGGCGATGGAAGGCCGTCATCTGGGCTTTCCGGCGTTAGCGGTCTCCCTTAATGGCTATCAGCATTATGATACGGCGGCGGTCGTGACTTGTGCGCTTTTGCGAGGATTAAGCCGGGAGCCGTTGCGTACCGGGCGCATTCTCAACGTGAATGTCCCGGATCTGCCGCTGGCGCAGATTAAAGGCATTCGCGTGACCCGTTGCGGTAGCCGGCATCCGGCGGATAAAGTGATCCCGCAGGAAGATCCGCGCGGTAATACTCTGTACTGGATTGGTCCGCCGGGCGATAAATACGACGCCGGACCGGATACCGATTTCGCGGCGGTGGATGAAGGCTATGTCTCCGTTACGCCGTTGCATGTAGATTTAACCGCGCACAGTGCGCATGATGTGGTTGCAGACTGGTTAGACAGCGTGGGAGTTGGCACGCAATGGTAAGTGGACGTGTACAGGCTCTTCTTGAACAATTACGTGCGCAGGGCATCAGAGATGAGCTGGTGCTGGACGCGCTTGCCGCGGTGCCGCGCGAGAAATTTATTGATGAAGCGTTTGAACATAAAGCCTGGGAAAATATCGCTTTGCCGATAGGTCAGGGGCAGACGATTTCGCAGCCCTATATGGTAGCGCGAATGACGGAACTGCTTGAACTGACGCCGCAATCCCGGGTGCTGGAAATTGGCACTGGTTCCGGCTACCAGACGGCGATTCTGGCGCATCTGGTGCATCATGTTTGTTCAGTTGAACGGATTAAAGGGCTGCAATGGCAGGCGCGTCGCCGCCTGAAACAACTCGATTTACATAATGTTTCTACCCGTCACGGCGATGGCTGGCAAGGCTGGCAGGCGCGTGCGCCGTTTGATGCCATTATCGTGACGGCCGCGCCGCCGGAGATTCCTGCCGCGCTCATGGCGCAGTTAGATGAAGGCGGCATTCTTGTTCTGCCCGTGGGCGATGAGCAGCAGTTTTTGAAACGCGTGCGTCGCCGGGGCGGCGAATTTATTATTGATACCGTGGAGGCCGTTCGCTTCGTCCCGCTAATCAAGGGGGAGCTGGCCTAGTTTGCCCTGCAAACATCCACACTTACGCCTGATGTCGCCGATAGTGAATACCCGGAGTTTTCCTGGTTATTCCCGGTGGGTTAAGCGTATCGTGAACACATTTTCCAGTGTTCAATTAATGCGTTGCACGGTTTTTACGTCACTGGTTATTAACCAAATTCTTTCCTGGGGGATAAATGAGCGCGGGAAGCCCTAAATTCACCGTTAGTCGCATTGCGGCACTATCACTGGTTTCACTATGGCTGGCAGGTTGTTCCAGTTCGTCAAACCCTCCGGCGCCGGTTTCATCCGTTGACGGTGGTTCATCATCAAATACGAATTCCGGAATGTTGATCACACCGCCGCCAAAAATGGGAACGACGACGCAGCAGACACCGCAACAAGCGCCGCAAATTCAACCTGTTCAGCGCCCTGTTACGCAACCTGCGCAACCCCAGCCTGTCGCGGAACAGCCCGTTCACATGGAAAACGGGCGAATTGTGTACAATCGCCAGTATGGGAATATTCCGAAAGGGAGCTATACCGGGGGCAGTACGTACACCGTGAAAAAGGGCGATACGCTTTTTTATATCGCCTGGATCACCGGGAACGATTTCCGCGATCTGGCCCAGCGAAACAGCATTCCGGCCCCGTATAGCCTGAATGTGGGGCAAACTCTGCAAGTTGGCAACGCATCCGGTACGCCAATTACCGGTGGAAATGCGATCACCCAGGCGGATGCCGCTCAGCAAGGCGTTGTGACCAAACCTGCACAAAATTCCACCGTTGCAGTTGCGTCTCAACCAACAATTACGTATTCTGAGAGCTCAGGTGAACAAAGTGCTAACAAAATGTTGCCGAACAACAAGCCTGCTGGGACAGTTGTCACAGCGCCTGTAACGGCATCTACGGTAAGCACGACCGAACCAAATGCCAGCAGTACGTCAACCAGTGCGCCAATTTCTACATGGCGCTGGCCGACGGATGGCAAAGTGATCGAAAACTTTGGCGCTTCCGAAGGGGGCAATAAAGGGATCGACATCGCAGGCAGTAAGGGACAGGCTATCGTCGCGACCGCAGATGGGCGCGTGGTGTATGCCGGTAACGCACTGCGTGGTTACGGTAATCTTATTATCATCAAACATAACGATGATTACCTGAGCGCCTACGCCCATAATGATACGATGCTGGTCCGGGAACAACAGGAAGTTAAGGCGGGGCAAAAAATCGCTACTATGGGTAGCACCGGCACCAGCTCTACACGCTTGCATTTTGAAATTCGTTACAAGGGGAAATCCGTAAACCCGCTGCGTTATTTACCGCAGCGATAAAGCGGCGGAACCAGGCTTTGACTTGCTAGTTCCGTCAAGGGATCACGGGTAGGAGCCACCTTATGAGTCAGAATACGCTGAAAGTTCATGATTTAAATGAAGACGCGGAATTTGATGAGAACGGAGTAGAGGCTTTTGATGAAAAAGCCTTGAGTGAAGAGGAACCCAGTGATAACGACCTGGCTGAAGAAGAGCTGTTATCGCAAGGGGCCACACAGCGTGTGTTGGACGCGACTCAGCTTTACCTTGGTGAGATTGGGTATTCACCACTGTTAACAGCCGAAGAAGAAGTCTATTTTGCGCGTCGCGCACTGCGTGGAGATGTCGCTTCTCGCCGTCGCATGATTGAGAGTAACCTGCGTCTGGTGGTAAAAATTGCCCGCCGTTATGGCAATCGTGGACTGGCGTTGCTGGACCTGATTGAAGAGGGTAATCTGGGACTTATCCGTGCAGTCGAGAAGTTTGACCCGGAGCGCGGGTTCCGCTTCTCAACATACGCAACCTGGTGGATTCGCCAGACAATCGAACGGGCGATTATGAACCAAACCCGTACGATTCGCCTGCCGATTCACATTGTTAAAGAGCTGAACGTATACCTGCGCACCGCGCGTGAGTTGTCGCATAAACTGGACCACGAACCGAGCGCGGAAGAAATTGCAGAGCAACTGGATAAACCCGTTGATGACGTCAGCCGTATGCTTCGTCTTAATGAGCGTATTACTTCGGTAGACACCCCGCTGGGCGGTGATTCCGAAAAAGCGTTGCTGGACATCCTGGCCGATGAAAAAGAGAACGGTCCGGAAGACACCACGCAAGATGACGATATGAAACAGAGCATCGTCAAATGGCTGTTCGAACTGAACGCCAAACAGCGTGAGGTGCTGGCGCGCCGTTTCGGTCTGCTGGGTTATGAAGCTGCGACACTGGAAGATGTGGGCCGTGAAATCGGTCTTACACGCGAACGTGTTCGTCAGATTCAGGTTGAAGGCCTGCGCCGTCTGCGCGAAATACTGCAGACGCAGGGGCTGAATATCGAAGCGCTGTTCCGCGAATAAGTACCTTTCGTCAAAAAAAGGCCAGTCTGTCGACTGGCCTTTTTCTTAGCGTTTATCTTCCGCCAGCAGCGGCGGGATACCAGGTACCATCGGCGCGTTATCAATATCTTTTTGCGTCATACGAAACGCTTGCGGATAGTGTTCGCGGCTGATGCGGCGTAGCGGTTCGGTATCGCGCCAGGTATACAGACAATGCTGACATTGATGTACCGTCCATATCCCTTTCACCGGCGAAGTCGCCATCACTTCAATATGCTCATCGGCACAACGTGGACAAATCATCAGTTACTCCTTACTTACGGTTGGCCAACATGGCGGTCAGTTTTTCAGCCCAGGCTTTGGTTTCCGGTAAATCTACAACCGGCTGGCTGTAGTGCCCACGGTTATCCGGCGCAACCGGCGTCGTAGCATCAATAATTAGCTTATCGGTGATCCCTGCCGGGCTTGAGCCAGGATCCAACTCGAGCACCGACATATTCGGTAACTGAACTAAATCGCCTGCCGGGTTAACCTTCGACGACAGCGCCCACATCACCTGCGGCAGGTTAAACGGGTCTACGTCTTCATCAACCATAATCACCATCTTCACGTAGCCCAGGCCGTGCGGCGTGGTCATCGCCCGTAGCCCCACCGCGCGAGCAAAGCCGCCGTAGCGTTTTTTGGTGGAAATAATGGCCAGCAGACCGTGGGTGTACATGGCATTCACCGCCTGCACTTCCGGAAATTCCGCTTTCAGCTGCTGATACAGCGGTACGCAGGTCGCCGGGCCCATCAGGTAGTCGATTTCCGTCCACGGCATTCCCAGATAGAGCGATTCAAAAATCGGCTTCGTGCGGTAAGAAACTTTATCGATACGCACCACAGTCATGTTGCGCCCACCGGAATAGTGGCCGGTGAACTCGCCAAACGGACCTTCAATCTCGCGTTTGCGGCTTTCGATCACCCCTTCAAGGATTACTTCCGAGCCCCACGGTACATCAAAACCGGTCAGCGGCGCGGTGGCGATCGGGTACGGGCTTTCACGCAGCGCTCCCGCCATTTCGTACTCCGACTGATCGTATTTCAGCGGCGTTGCCCCCATCAGGGTAATGATCGGATCGTTACCGAGCGTGATCGCAATCGGCAGATCTTCGCCTCGCTCTTCAGCTTTATGCAGGTGTAGCGCGATATCGTGCATTGGTACTGGTTGCAGACCGAGTTTACGCTTGCCTTTGACTTCCATGCGGTAGATGCCGACATTCTGTTTGCCAAAGTTATCGGGATCAAGTGGATCGCGGGACACCACGCAGGCTTTGTCCAGATAGAATCCGCCATCGCCATCATTTAGGCGAAATAGCGGCAGGATATCAAACAGATTGATCGCGTCGCCGTCGACAGTATTTTCCGCCCAGCCCGGATTCGCCCGGCGTTCCGGCGCTACCGGAAAATTGTCCCAGCGGCGAATAAATTCATCGATTTGCTTTTTGACCGGCGTGTTAGGCGGTAGCCCTAACGAGATGGCATGGTTCTGCCAGGAACCGATGGTGTTCATCGCCACGCGGGCATCGGTAAAGCCGCGAATATTGTCAAACCATAACGCAGGCGCACCGTCGCCGATTCGTCCCGTTGCGTTGGCAGCGGCGGCGAGATCCGGCTCCGCATTCACTTCTTCGCTGATTTTCAGCAATTGCCCCTGGTCGTCCAGCGCCTGTAAAAAGCTGCGCAAATCATCAAATGCCATTATCCATTCTCCTGTGAAAAATTTGCTGCCTGTCGCATCCTTGCCAGCGGCGCGCGCGCGTATGCTCCAGACCAAACTGGTCGAGAACGCGCGCCACGATATGCTGGATAATATCGTCAACGGTTTGCGGCAGGTTGTAGAACGCGGGCATGGGCGGCACTATCGCCACCCCCATACGAGAAAGCGCAAGCATGTTTTCCAGATGAATCGTGCTGAGCGGCATTTCCCGCGGCACCAGCACCAGCTTGCGACCCTCTTTCAACACGACATCGGCAGCGCGTCCCACCAGCCCCTCGGCATAGCCGGCGCGAACCCCCGCCAGTGTTTTCATACTGCAGGGGATAATAATCATGCCGTCGGTACGAAATGAGCCGGAGGAAATGGTCGCCGCCTGATTGGCCGGGCTATGACAATAATCCGCCAGGGCGGCTACCTCAGCGGGCGTGTAGGGCGTCTCCAGTTCAATAGTGGTTTTCGCCCACTTTGACATCACCAGATGCGTTTCAACATCAGGTATCGCCCGCAATGCCTGGAGTAGCTCGACGCCAAGCGGCGCGCCAGTCGCGCCGGTCATCCCCACAATCAATCTCATTTCTTACCTCAAATATTGTTCGTATACGAACATTTTGATCAAAATACGCCCACACGGCCTTTCCGGCAAGATCCTCCCGACGCCTGCGCACGTTTAGCTAAAGCATTCGTCATTAAAAAACCGTGCATAAGTCGTTATGATAGAAAAAGTTAATTTATCCGGAGTGCTCATGGAGTTACGAAACACCGCGTTTCATCTGTTACGCCAACTTTTTCAGCAACATACCGCACGCTGGCAGCATGAACTACCGGAACTCACCAAACCTCAATATGCGGTGATGCGCGTTATTGCTGAACATCCAGGTATTGAACAGGTCGATCTGACCGAAGCGGCGGTCAGCACTAAAGCGACGCTGGCGGAGATGTTAAGCCGGATGGAAAATCGTGGACTGGTAAAGCGAGAAAACGATCCGCTGGATAAACGTCGGCGTTTTGTCTATCTCACCGTTCAGGGCCAAACGTTGCTCGCCGCCGCGATACCACTGGGGGATCGCGTTGACGATGAGTTTTTGGGGCGATTGAGCGATGAAGAACGCGAACAGTTTACGCAACTGGTACGCAAGATGATAACGTAAGCGGCTTGCGCCGCTTCGCTATTTTTTGGCCATCAGCAGTGAGATATCCACTTTGGCCAGCGCCCGAATTGCGCTTTCCGGCAAGCCGTCATCGGTGACGATTTGGTTGAATTCCGCCAACGGTAACGCCAGCCACGTCGCGACCTGGCCGTATTTGGTCGCGTCGCACACCAGAATTTTTTGTCGACTGGCGCTGGCAACGGCACGTTTCACCGTCACTTTGTCTTCTGCCGGCGTCGATATACCGCGCACATTCCATGACGAGGCGGAAATGAAAGCCTGATCAATCATTAAGCTGCGTAACAACGTTGCCGCCGCTTCCCCCACACACGAGCGGTTTTCCCGGCATACCGCTCCGCCGGTGTGAATAATTGTGCAAGCACTGTTATTCATCAGATAGTCTGCGATGACAAAATCATTGGTCACTACCGTCAGCTTATCCATTGTGACGAGATGTTGCGCAATCGCCAGTGTGGTGGTGCCTGCATCAAGATAGATACAGCTTTCTGGCTGAACCAGACTGGCCGCCAGTTTACCGATTGCCGCTTTTTGTGGGGTTGCCAGTTCCGTTTTGAGCTGGTGTGAAGGCTCATGCGCCACGCGCGTAGCAGACTGCACCCCGCCGGAAACCTGCACCACGGCCCCTTGCTGTTCCAGCTTCTGCAAATCACGGCGAATGGTCATGTGCGATACGTGCATACGGTCTGTCAGCTCGGCAATACTGACAACGCCTTTCTCCGCCACCATATCAAGAATAATTTGTCGACGCTCTGTGGGTATCAACGTCTGCTCCTTTATCTATCCTGTCGCGATTTTACGCGATTTCTGTGTTAAGGCATGGTGTTCTGTTGCTATTCACTTCACAAAAAATAACATCTTTTGTTATTTTTTGTGAATTAACTCACCGCATTTGTTTACATTAACGCCTATATTCACAATACAAAACATAATATCACTAAAATTAACATGGAGAGCATAACAATGGGACAGGACTTTCATGTCGGCATTGTGGGGCTGGGCTCAATGGGCATGGGCGCTGCGCGTTCTTGTCTGCGAGCCGGGCTTGCCACCTGGGGCGCCGACCTTAACTCAGACGCCTGCGCCAGCCTGGTCGCTGACGGCGCGCGCGGTGCGGTAGCCAACGCCAGGGAGTTTGCCGCTAACCTCGACGCTGTAGTGATTCTGGTGGTCAACGCCGCCCAGGTCAAACAAGTGCTGTTTGGCGAGACGGGCATCGCGTCGTTAATGAAGCCCGGCAGTGCGGTAATGATCTCATCAACGATTTCCAGCGCTGATGCCGTGGAGATCGCCGCCGCGCTGGCAGCGTTGGATCTCCTTATGCTGGATGCACCGGTTTCCGGCGGTGCCGGGAAAGCGGCGCAGGGGGAGATGACGGTGATGGCCTCCGGAAGCGAAGCGGCATTTGCCCGCCTGCAGCCAGTACTGGACGCTGTTGCTGACAAAGTATACCGCATCAGCGATACGCCTGGCGCAGGCTCAACGGTCAAAATCATTCATCAACTGCTGGCTGGCGTGCATATTGCCGCCGCCGCCGAAGCGATGGCGCTGGCGTCGCGTGCCGGGATCCCGCTTGACGTAATGTATGACGTCGTCACCCATGCCGCTGGCAACTCCTGGATGTTTGAGAACCGTATGCAGCACGTTGTTGATGGCGACTATACCCCGCGTTCCGCTGTTGATATTTTCGTCAAAGATTTAGCGCTGGTAACCGATACCGCGAAAGCGCTGCGCTTTCCTTTGCCGCTGGCCTCTACGGCCTTAACGATGTTTACCAGTGCCAGCAATGCCGGCTATGGCAAAGAGGACGATAGCGCGGTGATCAAAATTTTCTCGGGGATTACTTTACCCGGCGTCACGCCTGAGGAGCCATCATGTTAAAAATTGGCGTGATTGCCGATGACTTTACCGGCGCGACTGATATCGCCAGCTTTCTGGTCGAAAATGGTATGCCCACGGTACAGATGAATGACGTGCCAACCGGCGAGCGACCGGAAGGCTGCGATGCGGTGGTCATCAGCCTGAAAACCCGCGCCTGCCCGCCGCAGGAGGCGATAAAACAGTCGCTGGCGGCGCTGGCGTGGCTGCGACAACAGGGCTGCCAGCAACTCTATTTTAAATATTGCTCCACCTTTGACAGCACCGCCGAAGGCAATATCGGCCCGGTCACCGATGCGTTAATGGTGGCGCTGGATACCTCGTTTACCGTCATCTCTCCTGCGTTGCCGGTAAACGGACGCACCGTGTATCAGGGCTACCTGTTTGTAATGAACCAACTGCTGGCAGAGTCGGGTATGCGCCATCACCCGATAAACCCGATGATGGACAGTCACCTACCGCGTCTGATGGAAGCACAATCGCAGGGACGCTGTGGAGTGATCCCGGCGCAGGTGCTCGATGACGGCGTGGAAGCAACCCGTGCAGCGCTCTCTCGCCTGCAGCAGGAAGGCTATCGTTACGCGGTACTTGACGCGCTCAATGAGCGACATCTGGAAATCCAGGGCGAGGTTTTGCGTGATGCCCCGCTGGTCACCGGCGGTTCCGGTCTGGCGATCGGCCTGGCGCGTCAGTGGGCAGACGGCGCCACGCATCGCCCCTGCGCCGCAGCCTACCCGCTGCCCGGACGCACCGTCGTCCTTTCGGGCTCGTGCTCACAAATGACCAATCGCCAGGTCGCACATTATCGCCAGCTTGCGCCAACACATGACGTGGACGTGGCGCGCTGCCTGTCACCCGACGCTCGCGAGGCCTACGCCGGGGAGCTGGTGCAGTGGGTATTCCATCAGGATAGCGAGCTTGCGCCGCTCGTCAGCGCCACCGCGCCAGCTCAGGCGCTGGCCGCTATCCAGCAGCAATATGGCGCAGCCGAAGCCAGCCACGCAGTAGAAGCGCTCTTTTCATTGTTAACCGCTCGATTAGCCGAGGGCGGCATCAGCCGATTTATCGTGGCGGGAGGTGAAACCTCAGGCGTGGTGACGCAACGTCTTGGGATTAGCGGTTTTCATATTGGCCCATCGATTTCCCCCGGCGTACCGTGGGTGAATGCGCTCCACGCGCCGATATCTCTGGCGCTCAAATCAGGCAATTTTGGCGATGAGGCCTTTTTCTCTCGCGCACAACAGGAGTTCCCGCAATGAGCGCATCGATCCATGAAGAGCAGGCCCTGCGTGAAGAGATGGTGACGATTGCCGCCTCGTTTTTCCAGCGCGGCTACGCCACCGGCTCGGCAGGCAATCTCTCGCTGTTACTGCCGGATGGCAACATTCTGGCGACCCCCACCGGCTCATGCCTCGGCAATCTCGATCCGCAGCGCCTGTCAAAGGTTAACCAGCAGGGCGAATGGCTGAGCGGAGATAAACCGTCGAAAGAGGTACGTTTTCACCTTGCGCTGTATCACAACAATCCACGCTGCAAAGCCGTAGTGCATTTGCATAGCTGCTGGTCAACGGCGCTTTCCTGTCTGGAAGGACTGGATCCCCACAACGTTATCCGCCCGTTCACACCTTACGTGGTGATGCGTATGGGGAATATACCGTTGGTTCCTTACTATCGCCCGGGCGATGAACGTATCGCCCGAGATTTGGCCGCCTTAGCCGCCGATCATCAGGCATTTTTACTGGCTAACCACGGTCCGGTGGTATGCGGAGAGAATCTTCAGGAGGCCGCCAATAATACCGAGGAGCTGGAAGAGACGGCAAAGCTGATTTTTATCCTCGGCGAACGCCCGATTCGTTATTTAACCGCCGAAGAAATTGCGCAGTTAAGGAGATAACCCGATGCCACGTTTTGCCGCCAATTTGTCGATGATGTTTACCGAAGTGCCGTTTATCGAGCGTTTTGCCGCCGCTGCTGACGCCGGATTTCAGGCTGTCGAATTTCTGTTTCCCTACGACGTTGCCGCCAGCGAAATTAAAGCCCGGCTGTCGCACCATCATTTGACTCTGGCGCTGTTTAACACCACCGCGGGCGATATTGCGGCGGGCGAATGGGGGCGCGCTGCGTTACCAGGACGCGAGCAGGAGGCGCGCGCCGATATCGACCAGGCCCTGGAATACGCGATTGCGCTGGAGTGCGAGCAGGTGCACATCATGGCGGGCGTGGTGCCAGACGGTGCTGACGCCGCCCACTTTCGCGCCACGTTTATCAATAACCTGCGTTACGCCGCCGACCGTTTTGCCGCGCACGATAAACGTATTTTGATCGAAGCGCTCAGCCCCGGCATAAAACCAGGCTACCTCTTCTCCAGCCAGTATCAGGCGCTGGACATCGCCCGCGAGGTTAACCGGCCTAATATTTTTATTCAGCTTGATACTTTCCACGCACAAAAAGTGGACGGCAATTTGACGCACCTGATCCGCGAGTACGCGGGTCGCTATGCCCATGTACAAATCGCCTCTCTCCCCGATAGACATGAACCGGATGATGGCGAAATTAACTACCCGTGGCTGTTCCGCCTGTTTGATGACATCGGTTATCGCGGCTGGATCGGCTGTGAGTATCACCCACGGAATACCACCCGGGACGGGCTTGGCTGGTTCAACGCCTGGCGCTAATCCTGGTACACCCTACACAACAATAAAGAGGACATCCGGATGCAGATTATTATTACCGGCGGGGGCGGCTTTTTAGGCCAGAAACTCGCGAACGCCATTTTAAATTCATCGCTGGCGTTTAACGAACTGCTTCTTGTGGATTTGAAAATGCCTGCACGGTTATCAGACTCGCCTCGTCTGCGCTGCCTGGAAGCGGATTTAACGCAGCCTGGCGTCATTGAGTCGCTGATTACCGATAAAACCTCCGTTGTTTACCACCTCGCCGCCATTGTCAGCAGCCACGCGGAAGAGGATTTCGATCTTGGCTGGCAGGTTAATCTGGATCTGACCCGCAACCTGCTTGAGGCCTGTCGTCGGCAGACGCAGAACGTTCGTTTCGTCTTCTCCAGCTCGCTGGCCGTTTATGGCGGTGCGCTGCCGGATTGCGTTACCGACGCTACCGCGCTTACCCCGCGCTCGTCCTACGGCGCGCAAAAAGCTGCCTGTGAACTGTTGGTTAATGACTATACCCGCAAAGGCTACGTCGACGGGCTGGCGCTGCGCCTGCCAACCATCTGCGTACGCCCCGGCAAACCCAATCGCGCCGCCTCCTCGTTCGTGAGCGCTATCATACGTGAACCCTTACAGGGTGAGACGACGATATGCCCGGTGTCGGAGAATCTGCGTTTGTGGATTTCCAGCCCGGCGACGGTTATCCGTAATCTGCTGCTTGCCGCAACCTTACCCACACCGGGCGAGGCGCAAGGCATTAACCTGCCGGGGATCAGCGTCACCGTGGGGGAGATGCTGGATGCGCTGCGTAAGGCGGGCGGCCAGACCGCGCGCGATCGGGTAACGTATCAGCGTGATGAAGGCGTGGAGAGAATTGTTGCCTCCTGGCCTGGACGTATCGATAACCAACGTGCGCTGGCGCTGGGTTTCACCGTTGATAATACCTTTGATGACATTATCGAACGCTTTCGGCAAGACGATATGGAGACGAGCTCATGACAGGTTTACCGACCCCGATTATCGGCCTGATCGTTGCCGTATTTGTCCTCGTATGGCTGGTGTTACGCACCCGCGTCCACGCGCTGATCGCCATGCTGGCGGCGGCCTGTATCGCCGGTTTGATGGGCGGAATGGGCATTGATAAAACCCTTTCGGTAATCACCAGCGGATTCGGCACTACGCTTGGCAGCATCGGGCTGGTGATTGGGCTCGGCGTCATGATGGGCCGCCTGTTGGAAGTCTCCGGCGCGGCGGAGCGGATCGCCTGGAGCTTTATCAAATGGCTGGGAAAACGTCGCGAAGAGTGGGCGCTGGCGATCACCGGTTACATCGTCAGTATCCCAATTTTCGTCGATTCCGCGTTTGTGATTCTGTATCCGGTCGCTAAAGCGCTGGCGAAAAGCGGTAAGCGTTCGCTACTGACGCTGGGGGTGGCGCTGGCCGGCGGACTGGTGGTCACTCATCATACGGTACCGCCGACGCCCGGTCCGCTTGGCGTGGCTGGTATCTTTAACGTCGATATTGGCGCTATGCTGCTAACCGGCATGGCGCTGGCGGTGCCTTGCGTTGTTGGAATTGTGTTTTATGCCCAGTGGCTGGATAAGCGTTATCCCAACTTTGTGCCGCGCACGCTTAATGCGGACGAAGTAAACGCGGCGCTGGAGCAATACAACAAAGAAAAAGAGCAAAAGGATCTGCCGAGCCTGACGCTGTCGCTACTGCCTATCGTCGTGCCGATCGTACTGATCTTCCTGAAAGCGATCTGTTCCACTCTCGCAACGGTCGAAGGCTGGGACTCTCTGGCAACGCATCCGGTGGTACAAGGGATCAATTTCATCGGTAGTCCGGTGATCGCACTGGCCATCAGCGTCCTGTTAGCGGTTTACACCCTGGTGCCGCGTATGGATAAGCATACCACCGCAGAACGTCTGGAAGAGGGGTTGCAAAGCGCAGGTATTATCCTGTTGGTTACCGGAGCCGGCGGTGCGCTGGGGGCTATTTTACGCGACAGCGGCGCTGGCCAGCATCTGGCTGAACAGGTCGCTAACCTGCCGATCTCACCGATCCTGATCCCGTTTATCGTCGCTACGCTGGTGCGCTTAGTACAGGGATCGGGCACAGTCGCGATGATCACCGCCGCATCGATTTCCGCGCCGATCCTGGCACAAATCCCCGGCATTAATATGTTACTCGCCGCGCAGGCTGCGACCATGGGATCGCTATTCTTTGGCTATTTCAACGACAGTCTGTTCTGGGTAGTCAACCGGATGATGGGCGTTTCCGATGTCAAACAGCAGATGGTGGTCTGGTCTGTCCCTACCACTATCGCCTGGGCGATTGGCGGTACCGGCGTCGCGCTGCTTAACCTGCTGTTCGGCTCTGGTGGAAGTTGGCTCGACCCGTTATTACCGATTGTTGTGCTGGCGGTCATTATGGTGTGGGTTCGCTGGCAGGCGCAGGGGATTAAAGAGAAACGGGTGGTGAAGGATTAAAACAGTCTCGCCAGCCCCCGGGCTGGCGAGAACGATTATCAGCCATCTTCTCCACCGTCCCACCGCGCACGCAAAAAATCGATAAATACGCGTACTTTTGTCGACACATGGCGGGCGTCCGGGTAAACGGCATAGATGCCTTGCCGGGGAAAATGGTAGTCGGGTAACACGTGGACTAACGTTCCTTTCTCCAGTGCTGTTTTTACTAACCAGATGGGGAGTAACGCCACGCCGCTACCCGCGAGTGCGAAAGCCATCAAAGCGCGTGCGCTGTCGGCCGAAATTCTGCCCGCTTTGCCTATCTCCAGGCGTGAAGGTTGTCCATGATTATCCGTTAATGGCCAGCGTAGCGGCGTGGGTAAGCGCTCATGAATAATCCATTCCGCCCGGGCTAACGCGTCCGGTGACGAAATAGGGTGGTGGGCAATCCACTGCGGCGAGGCGACCGGCAAGATGGTAAAACGGGATATCAGTGTGGCGCGGTAGCGGGAATCCGCCAGCGAGCCAAGCCGAATCGCCACATCAAAGCGTTCAGCAATTAAATCGGCATGATGCGATGAGGACCGGTGCCGAATACGTAGCTCGGGGTGGCGCTGACTAAACTGCGCCAATAGCGGGACCACAACCTGCTCGCCAAACTCGGGCGTAGTAGTAATGCGTAGCTCGCCGTCCAGTCCGCGATGGCTGGCGCGCACTTCATCCTGCAAATTTTTCGCCGCATTGAGTAATTGCACGCCCTTTTGATAAAAGAGAGCGCCAGCGTCGGTGAGCGTCAATCGTCGGGTGGAGCGTAGCAGTAACGTTACGCCAAGCTCATTTTCAAGCTGGCGAATATTAACGCTTACTACCGCCTTGGTTTGGCCTGATGCGGCGGCGGCGGCGGTGAAGCTGCCACTTTCCACGACGGCGACAAACAGCGATATACGCTGCAGGTTGAGCATGGTAAGCCCCTTTACTGTCAAAATAATTTTGACAGTATATCGTCGAAGTGCGGACTTATCTGACTTTCTCCGGCCAGCTACATTAGCGCCTCTACCGGAGGATGAATAATGACGTATCGCAGTAAGGTGGCGGTGGTTTACCTGCTCGGCTTTTTTCTTGATCTGATTAATCTGTTTATCGCCAGCGTGGCCTTTCCCGGGATGTCCGTTGAGCTACATACGTCCATATCGGCGCTGGCATGGGTGAGTAATGGCTATATCGCGGGATTAACGCTGATCGTGCCATTTAGCGCGTTGCTTTCACGGTATCTCGGCGCACGCCGGTTGATAATGCTTTCGCTCATCCTGTTTAGTATCGCCGCCGCTGCCGCAGGCTTTGCCGATTCCTTATACGAGCTTGTCTTCTGGCGTATTGTGCAGGGCGCAGGCGGTGGATTATTGATCCCGGTCGGGCAGGCGTTAACCTGGCAGCAGTTTAAACCTTATGAGCGCGCTAAGGTGTCATCGGCCGTCATGATGGTGGCGCTACTGGCGCCGGCGTGTTCGCCTGCGGTGGGCGGATTGCTGGTAGAGACGTGCGGCTGGCGTTGGGTATTCTTCGCCACGTTGCCCGTTGCCGTGATCACATTATTACTTGCTTATCTTTGGCTTAAAGCCGATTCGACGACGATGGCCTCGACAAGATTGCTTCATCTGCCGCTGCTGGCGGATACCCTGCTGCGTTTTGCCATGATCGTTTATTTGTGTGTACCGGGGATGTTCATTGGTATTAGCGTGGTCGGGATGTTTTATCTGCAGAGTATTGCGCAACTGTCTCCCGCGGCAGCGGGGGCACTGATGCTTCCCTGGTCGATCGCGTCATTTATCGCCATTACGTTTACCGGGCGTTACTTCAATTATCTGGGGCCGCGTCCGCTGATTATCGTCGGCTGTTTTCTTCAGGCTATCGGGATCCTGCTTTTAACCAACGTTACGCCTGCGGCATCCCACCTTATATTGATAGTGATATTCGCGCTGATGGGGGCGGGCGGTAGTTTATGCAGCAGTACTGCGCAGAGTTGCGCCTTCCTGACGATTGCTCGCCAGGACATGCCGGACGCCAGCGCGCTGTGGAATCTTAATCGCCAGTGCAGTTTTTTTATTGGCGCGACGCTGCTAACACTGCTGTTAAATGGGCTTCAGCGCACTTTGTCGCCTGAGGCTGCTTACCGCTGGACCTTTGTTGCCGCTGCTGGTGTCACCTTGTTGCCGCTGATTTACGCGGTCTGTCTTAACAACAGAAATGTGCTTTTGCATCTGAAAAAGGAAGGATCATGAGTCTTTATAAAGAAGAAATTATTGGCACCCATGTGGCGATTGCGAACTGGCTCAGCAAGGGAACGGGCGATCTGGGGGAGTTGATACGGCATTTCGATACTACGTTTACCATGATAACGCCAGGCGGAGCCTGTCTGGATTACCCGGCGCTGTGCGCTTTTTTCCAGATGCAGCGTGCGTGCGTGCCGGGGCTGAATATCGTGGTTGAACATATTGACGTGGTAGCGGAGTGGCCAGACGGCGCCGCGCTTCGTTATTGTGAGAGACAGCAACTACCAGACCAGGCAGAGACGGTACGCTGGTCGACAGTCATCCTACAAAAAGAAAAAGAACGGATAGTCTGGCGCCATTTACATGAAACAATGGTCGCAGCCTGAAAAATTTCTCAGCCGTGTTTCGCTGGTGCAGGCCCGATAACGTTGCGTTATCGGGCCTGACACGTTTACACCAGACTCTTCAGTCGATAGATCCACTCCAGCGCCTGACGTGGCGTCAGGGAGTCCGGATCGAGATTTTCCAGTGCTTCTACGGCAGGCGATGTCTCTTCCGGGACGGTAAGCAACGACATCTGCGTGCCGTCCACTTGCGTTGCCGCCGCATTGGGCGAGATGCTTTCCAGCTCGCGTAGTTTTTGGCGCGCGCGTTTGATCACTTCTTTAGGAACGCCTGCAAGCGCTGCGACCGCCAGACCGTAGCTTTTACTCGCTGCGCCGTCCTGCACGCTATGCATGAAAGCGATGGTATCGCCGTGTTCCAGCGCATCAAGATGGACGTTAGCCACGCCTTCCATTTTCTCTGGCAACTGAGTCAGCTCAAAGTAGTGGGTAGCGAAAAGCGTTAACGCTTTGATCTTATTGGCAAGGTTCTCCGCGCAGGCCCAGGCCAACGACAACCCGTCATACGTAGAGGTGCCACGCCCGATTTCATCCATCAGGACCAGGCTATTTTCCGTGGCGTTATGCAGAATGTTCGCCGTTTCGGTCATCTCAACCATGAAGGTTGAACGCCCGGAGGCCAAATCATCCGCTGCCCCGACACGGGTAAAAATACGGTCAATTGGGCCAATCTCCACGCTCTGCGCCGGTACGTAACTGCCGATATACGCCAGTAGCGCGATCAGTGCCGTTTGCCGCATATAGGTACTTTTACCGCCCATATTGGGGCCAGTAATGATCAACATACGGCGTTGTGGCGATAGATTAAGCGGGTTAGCGATAAATGGCTCGTTGAGCACCTGTTCCACCACCGGGTGGCGGCCTTCAGTGATACGAATGCCGGGCTTATCGGTAAATACCGGGCAGGTGTAGTTCAGCGTATACGCGCGTTCGGCCAGGTTAACCAGCACATCCAGTTCCGCCAGCGCATTCGCGCTCTGCTGTAAATCCGCCAGATGCGGTAGCAGCAGATCAAATAATTCGTCATACAACTGTTTTTCCAGCGCCAGCGCTTTGCCTTTGGAGGTCAGTACCTTATCTTCGTACTCTTTTAGCTCCGGAATAATATAGCGTTCAGCATTTTTCAGCGTCTGACGACGTACATAATTGATGGGTGCCAGGTGGCTTTGACCGCGGCTAATCTGTATGTAATAGCCATGCACAGCGTTGTAGCCGACTTTCAACGTATCCAGCCCGGTACGCTCGCGCTCGCGAATTTCAAGGCGGTCAAGGTAGTCGGTCGCGCCATCGGCCAGTGCCCGCCATTCATCCAGCTCGGCGTGATAGCCGGGCGCAATGACCCCACCGTCACGAACCAGTACTGGCGGGGAATCAATAATGGCGCGTTCCAGCAAATCGCGCAGTTCAGAAAATTCCCCCATTTTTTTACGCAGCGTTTGCACTGGCGTGCTGTCAATGGTCTCAAGCTGAGCATGTAACTCCGGCAGTTGCTGGAAGGCGTGCCGCATCCGGGCAAGGTCGCGCGGGCGGGCGGTACGTAGCGCCAGACGAGCAAGAATACGCTCCAGATCGCCGACCTGACGCAGTACCGGTTGCAACTCGCTGACGGTGTCCTGCAAGGCGCCGATGGTCTGCTGGCGTTCGCGTAATATGTCGGTATTCCGTACCGGCATATGCAGCCAGCGTTTAAGCATACGGCTGCCCATTGGCGTCACCGTGCAGTCAAGTACCGCAGCCAGCGTGTTTTCTACACCGCCAGACAGGTTCTGAGTAATTTCCAGATTACGGCGGGTTGCGGCATCCATAATAATGCTGTCCTGCTGGCGTTCCATCGTAATGGAGCGAATATGCGGCAGGGTAGTGCGCTGGGTGTCTTTTACGTACTGCAACAGGCAGCCTGCCGCACATAATCCACGCGGGGCATTTTCGACGCCGAAACCCACCAGATCCCGTGTACCAAACTGGAGATTTAACTGCTGGCGGGCGGTATCAATCTCAAACTCCCATAACGGACGGCGGCGTAAGCCCCGGCGTCCTTCTATTAACGCCATTTCGGCAAAATCTTCGGCATACAATAGTTCGGCAGGATTCGTGCGTTGCAGCTCAGCGGCCATCGTTTCACGGTCAGCGGGTTCGCTCAGGCGAAAGCGACCAGAACTGATATCCAGCGTGGCGTAACCGTAACCTTTACCCTCCTGCCAGATAGCTGCCAACAGGTTATCCTGACGCTCTTGCAACAGAGCTTCGTCACTGATGGTGCCAGGCGTAACAATACGTACAACTTTACGTTCCACAGGGCCTTTGCTGGTGGCCGGGTCGCCAATCTGCTCGCAAATGGCCACGGATTCGCCCTGATTAACCAGTTTGGCGAGGTAGTTTTCTACGGCATGATGCGGGATACCCGCCATCGGAATAGGCTCACCCGCTGACGCGCCGCGTTTGGTCAACGAAATATCGAGCAACTGCGACGCACGTTTTGCGTCGTCATAAAAAAGCTCGTAAAAATCGCCCATACGATAAAATAGCAGGATCTCCGGGTGCTGGGCTTTCAGCTTGAGATACTGCTGCATCATTGGGGTGTGTGCGGTAAGGTCCTTGTCGATAGACTCTTGCATGGTGATTTTACTCGTTTTTTAAGTCTTTCAGGTACTCAAGTGGCCACATATGGTGCCGCTTTTAGCCCATGTAAATCGATAAATCTGTGTACCAGAAGTATACCGGATAGTATCGGGTATACGCGCTAGTTGCAGGTATACATTTATGAAAATGACGCTTACTCAGTCGATTATAATCAATAAGTTATCTCTCGACGTGAAACCAAACCCTGGCCAGCAAGAACGAGTTGACGACTTACCCAGCCCTGAATGGAAGGCATATCTTATCACTGACAGCCATGAGTGGTGTCAAAATCAGTGTTGCCAGAAGGCCAATGGCAAAGCACTGCAAGAGAGTATCAGATCTCTGATGAGTCATGTTTCAGATTTTGCCAGTCTTGATCAGGCGCGCGAGGCCGCTCGCAAACTCGTTGAAACCATGAAGCTGACCTGACGAAATGCCTCTCTTCTTGAAAAATGTGTGGTGGTAAACCTCCGGTGTTATTCCCGGCATGGAGGAATGAGTATCAGACCTATCTGGCGACAGCAATAGACACTGTGAACTTTTTTATTGGAAACGGTTCTTCAAAAGACTATGTCAGCAAAAGGGGGGGATGTACGTTTACCGCGATATACCAGCCAACAGATTGACATTATGATTTACAGTTATTTTTTTTGCAGGAGAATAGCTCTTTATTGCAAATAAAAAAAGCAGCAGCGAGGCGCTGCTGTATCAAAAAGCAGATTGATAAATGCAACGTAAGAGACAGGTGGCCAATCGTAAAAGTGACCACAGTTATAGTAATTATATTATTATTAGATGACAATGCCAGATCTGGTCTTAATTATATCCTGATTGGTTCAGGAGGGGCGCTGCGTTATAAGGCTTGTAGTCTTTCATGAGCAGCAAGCAATGTTTGATATATGCTTAAATTTTTGTTGCGGGGATCGAGTAAGACGTTTTTAAATTCAGTCATTAGCTGCTCTTCGTTCTCTTTCGAGCGCATATATTCCGGATGCTCCTGGAAGAAGGTGAAAGCTTGCTCTTTGGTTTTTTTATATTTTTCGCAAAAAATGCTTGAGCTGATTTTGTCGTTTTTTGATGCAGAATTATCAGTGTTCTGATTTGATAATGTTTTATTCTTCGCAAGTTCTGACGGAACATATGGCAGAGACATACATTCGTCAATACTATCCGCGTTAGCCTGCTGTTCTTTCTGCGTCTCAGACTGTTGGGCTGGTGTACTTATGGAGGAAAGGGATGGTACCTGGGCACAGCCGATCAGGAAAAAGACGGGAAGACAACTATAAAATTTTTTCACTATACACTCCTGTTACAGAAGAATGAGGCTCGATGTCTTTATAACTGCGTCAGAGCATCGCCTGGCACAGGTTATAAAAGAGAGATGTGTTTCAGGAATGCTAGCAAAAAAAAATCCTGATATAAATAGTTAATTCTTCATCGCGATGGCGTTTACCTCGTTTTTGTTGCAACAGAATAATAAGCCAGGATTTATATATTAAGGGCTAATTTTCTATTTTAAATAACCTGGCACTATGCTGGTTGAACAATTTAATTTGCGGACGACATCGGATTCATAATGATTGCATCAGGATTTTGTCACTCTACCCCGGTATTGTTTACATACTAAAATAATTTTTAACTGGTGCTGACAACTATGCTAAATACACAGGAAGTACTTAAGGAAGGAGAGAAACGAAGAATCCGTAGCCCGGAAGCATGGTTTATGCAGGCTGGTTCTTCACAGAAGCTGCATATGTCATTTTCTGAGGGCCGGCATGATGAGTTTTGTCCGGTTCAGGAAGGCGCCCTGCTTTTTATCGAGCAGGCTGTTGTCGCACCAGTATCAGGAGACCTGCTGTTTCGACCGTTAAAAATTGAAATACTCAGCAAATTGCTGGCGTTTATTGATGGTGCCGGGTTGATGGATACGGCATACGCTGAACATGATAAATGGGTTTTGCTGAGCCCCGAGTATCGTGCTATCTGGCAGGATCGTAAACGCTGTGAGTATTGGTTTTTGCAGCAAATTATTACACCTTCTCCGGCTTTCAATAAAATATTATCGCTTTTGCGAAAAAGCGAGAGTTACTGGTTAGTCGGCTATTTACTCGCTCAGTCCACCAGCGGCAGTACAATGAGAATGCTGGGAGAAGACTATGGCGTTTCTTATACCCACTTTCGTCGTTTGTGCAGCAGGGCATTAGGCGGTAAAGCGAAGAGTGAATTACGAAACTGGCGTATGGCGCAATCGCTGCTGGAAAGCGTAGAAGGACACGAGAATATCACGAAATTAGCCGTCAATAACGGCTACTCATCGCCTTCACATTTCTCTAATGAGATCAAAGAGCTGATCGGCGTTTCGCCGCGGAAATTATCAAATATTATTCAATTGGCAGACAAATGAAGACGCATATTCTTTTGGCCAGAGTGCTGGCATGTGCCGCGCTTATTCTGGTAGCACCGGGTTATTCAAGTGAAAAAATACCTGTAACAGGAAGTGGGTTTGTCGCGAAAGACGATAGCCTGCGGACATTTTTCGACGCCATGGCACTACAGCTGAAGGAGCCTGTGATTGTTAGTAAAATGGCGGCACGAAAAAAAATAACCGGCAACTTTGAGTTCAACGATCCTAACGCATTGCTGGAAAAGCTTTCCCTGCAACTGGGACTGATTTGGTATTTCGATGGGCAGGCCATCTATATTTATGACGCCAGTGAAATGCGTAATGCCGTCGTCTCTTTACGGAACGTTTCGCTCAATGAATTTAACAACTTTCTGAAACGGTCTGGTTTATATAATAAGAATTATCCGTTACGTGGCGATAACCGTAAAGGTACATTCTATGTTTCTGGGCCACCCGTTTACGTTGATATGGTGGTTAACGCCGCTACCATGATGGATAAGCAAAACGATGGTATTGAGCTGGGACGCCAGAAAATAGGGGTGATGCGCCTGAATAATACTTTCGTGGGCGATCGTACCTATAATCTCCGCGACCAGAAAATAGTTATTCCCGGGATTGCCACGGCCATTGAAAGGCTATTGCAGGGGGAAGAAAAACCCTTAGGGAATGTTGCCAGTAGCGAACCTGTGCCCACGATGCCTGCATTTTCAGCGAATGGAGAGAAAGGTAAACCTGCAAATTATGCGGGGGGCATGAGCCTTCAGGAAGCGCTGAAGCAAAATGCGGCGGCGGGCGATATTAAAATTGTGGCCTATCCGGATACGAATAGCCTGCTAGTAAAGGGAACCGCGGAACAGGTGCATTTTATCGAAATGCTGGTTAAAGCGCTGGACGTTGCCAAACGGCACGTCGAGTTATCCCTGTGGATTGTCGATCTTAATAAAAGCGATCTGGAACGCCTGGGCGCATCCTGGAGCGGCAGCATCACTATCGGGGACAAACTGGGGGTGTCATTAAACCAGTCTTCAATCAGTACTCTGGACGGCAGCCGGTTTATCGCCGCGGTAAATGCGTTAGAAGAGAAGAAACAGGCGACGGTAGTTTCTCGCCCGGTATTACTGACTCAGGAAAATGTTCCCGCTATTTTCGATAACAACAGAACGTTTTATACCAAACTGATTGGGGAACGAAATGTTGCGCTTGAGCATGTTACGTACGGAACGATGGTCAGAGTGCTGCCCCGTTTTTCCGCAGATGGTCAGATAGAAATGTCACTGGATATTGAAGATGGTAACGAGACAATACCAAAAACCGATATCACCGCCTCCGTAGATGCATTACCAGAAGTCGGGCGAACGTTAATTAGTACTATTGCAAGAGTACCACATGGAAAAAGCTTACTGGTTGGTGGTTACACGCGAGATGCTAATACAGATACCGTTCAGAGTGTCCCGTTTTTAGGCAAAATACCGTTTATTGGTGGTCTGTTCCGTTATTCCAGTAAAAATAAAAGTAATGTTGTCCGTGTATTCCTGATTGAACCGAAAGAGATTGTCGACCCGTTAACGCCGGATGCCAGTGAATCGGTAAATAATATTCTGAAACAAAGCGGTACCTGGAGTGGGGACGATAAGTTACAAAAATGGGTTCGTGTTTATCTGGATAGAAATCAGGAGACCATAAAATGATTCCAGGTTCAACCGCCGGTATTTCATTTTCCAGGATTTTGTCTAAACAGACATCACATCAGGATGCCACGCAGCATACTGATGCTCAACAGGCTGAAATACAACAGGCTGCAGAGGACTCATCACCTGGGGCTGAAGTACAGAAATTTGTCCAGTCAACAGATGAAATGTCAGCGGCGCTGGCGCAATTTCGTAACCGTCGCGACTACGAAAAAAAATCCAGTAATTTGTCTAACAGTTTTGAACGAGTGCTGGAAGATGAGGCGTTACCGAAGGCGAAACAAATATTAAAGCTAGTTAGCGTACATGGCGGCGCGTTAGAAGATTTTTTGCGCCAGGCGCGTAGTTTGTTTCCAGACCCCAGTGATTTAGTGCTTGTTTTACGTGAACTCCTTCGGCGTAAAGATCTGGAAGAGATCGTGCGTAAAAAACTGGAGTCGTTACTTAAGCATGTTGAAGAGCAAACCGATCCTAAGACCCTCAAGGCAGGGATTAATTGCGCATTGAAAGCCCGGCTTTTTGGAAAAACATTATCGCTAAAACCGGGGTTGTTACGCGCCAGCTATCGGCAATTTCTCCAGAGTGAGTCTCATGAAGTGGAGATTTACTCTGACTGGATAGCCAGTTATGGCTACCAACGACGACTGGTGGTGCTGGATTTTATTGAAGGTTCGCTGTTAACCGATATCGACGCAAATGATGCCAGCTGTTCGCGGCTGGAATTTGGTCAGCTTTTAAGGCGCCTGACGCAACTTAAAATGTTGCGCTCCGCTGACCTGCTGTTTGTGAGTACGCTGTTGTCGTATTCATTTACGAAAGCGTTTAATGCGGAGGAATCATCGTGGTTACTCTTAATGCTTTCGCTATTGCAACAGCCACATGAAGTCGATGCGTTGTTAGCCGATATTATCGGGGTGAATGCGCTACTGCTAAGCCATAAAGAACATGCGTCTTTTTTGCAAATATTTTATCAAGTATGTAAAGCCATACCCACTTCACTTTTTTATGAAGAGTACTGGCAGGAAGAATTGTTAATGGCGTTACGTAGTATGACTGATATTGCCTACAAGCATGAAATGGTAGAGCAGCGTCGTACCATTGAAACGCCATCTTAATTTAATATTAACAGGATACCTATAGTGCTGCTTTCTCTACTTAACAGTGCTCGTTTACGACCTGAATTACTGATTCTGGTACTAATGGTGATGATCATTTCTATGTTCGTCATCCCATTACCTACCTTTCTGGTTGATTTCCTGATCGCACTGAATATCGTGCTGGCGATATTAGTGTTTATGGGGTCGTTCTACATTGACAGAATCCTTAGCTTTTCAACATTTCCTGCGGTACTGTTAATTACAACGCTCTTTCGTCTGGCATTATCGATCAGTACCAGCCGTCTTATTTTGATTGAAGCTGATGCCGGGGAAATTATCGCCACATTCGGGCAATTCGTTATTGGCGATAGCCTGGCGGTGGGGTTTGTTGTCTTTTCTATTGTTACTGTCGTTCAGTTTATCGTTATTACAAAAGGTTCAGAGCGTGTCGCTGAAGTTGCGGCCCGTTTTTCTCTGGATGGTATGCCCGGTAAACAGATGAGTATTGATGCCGATCTGAAAGCCGGTATTATTGATGCGGATGCCGCGCGTGAACGGCGAAGCGTACTGGAAAGAGAAAGTCAGCTTTACGGTTCTTTTGACGGTGCGATGAAGTTTATCAAAGGTGATGCCATCGCAGGCATTATTATCATCTTTGTGAACTTTATTGGTGGTATTTCGGTGGGGATGACCCGCCATGGCATGGATTTATCTACCGCACTATCTACTTATACCATGTTGACCATCGGTGATGGTCTTGTCGCCCAGATCCCTGCACTGCTGATTGCGATTAGTGCTGGTTTTATCGTGACTCGCGTAAATGGCGATAGCGATAATATGGGGCGTAACATTATGATGCAGCTGTTGAACAACCCATTTGTATTGGTTGTCACGGCTATTCTGACCATTTCAATGGGTACTCTGCCGGGATTCCCGCTGCCGGTATTTGTCATTTTGTCGGTAGTTTTAGGCGTACTTTTCTATTTTAAGTTCCGTGAAGCGAAACGTAGCGCAGGCGCGCCCAAAACCAGCAAAGGCGAGCAGCCGCTTAGTATTGAGGAAAAAGAGGGGACATCGTTAGGACTGATTGGCGATCTCGATAAAGTTTCCACTGAGACTGTTCCATTGATATTGCTTGTGCCGAAGAGTCGACGCGAGGATCTGGAAAAAGCGCAGCTTGCGGAGCGCCTGCGGAGTCAGTTCTTTATTGACTATGGCGTACGACTGCCAGAAGTATTATTACGAGATGGTGAGGGACTGGACGATAACAGCATCGTATTGTTGATTAATGAGATCCGCGTTGAACAATTTACGGTCTATTTTGATTTAATGCGAGTGGTAAATTATTCCGATGAAGTTGTTACCTTTGGCATTAATCCAACGACTCACCAGCAAGGTAGCAGCCAGTATTTTTGGGTAACGTACGAAGAAGGGGAAAAACTTCGGGAACTTGGATATGTATTGCGGAATGCGCTTGACGAGCTTTATCACTGTCTGGCGGTAACTCTGGCGCGCAACGTTAATGAGTATTTTGGTATTCAGGAAACAAAACATATGCTGGATCAGCTGGAGGCAAAATTTCCTGACTTACTTAAAGAAGTTCTCAGGCATGCCACGGTACAACGTATCTCTGAAGTTTTACAGCGCTTGTTAAGCGAACGTGTTTCCGTGCGTAATATGAAATTAATTATGGAAGCGCTCGCATTGTGGGCGCCAAGAGAAAAAGATGTCATTAACCTGGTGGAACATATTCGTGGAGCCATGGCACGTTATATCTGCCATAAATTCGCCAATGGCGGTGAATTACGAGCAGTAATGGTGTCTGCCGAAGCTGAGGATATTATTCGTAAAGGTATTCGCCAGACTTCTGGCAGCACCTTCCTCAGTCTTGAACCGGATGCCTCCGCTAATTTGATGGATCTCATTACGCTTAAGCTGGATGATTTGTTGATTGCACATAAAGATCTTGTCCTCCTTACGTCTGTTGATGTCCGTCGTTTTATTAAGAAAATGATTGAAGGTCGTTTTCCGGATTTGGAGGTTTTATCTTTCGGCGAGATAGCAGATAGCAAGTCAGTGAATGTAATAAAAACGATATAAGGACTTAATTAAGGAAAAGACCTATGCAACATTTGGATATCTCTGAATTAGTTCGTTCCGCACTGGAAGTGAGTGGTTGCGATCCAGCATTAATTGGAGGAATAGATAGTCACTCGACAATTGTTCTGGATTTATTTGCATTACCCAGTATCTGTATCAGCGTTCAGGATGATGATGTATGGATCTGGTCACAATTAGGTGCTGACAGTATGGCAGTATTAAAACAGCGAGCCTATGAAATCTTAATGACCATAATGGAAGGATGCCAATTTGTCCGCGGCGGACAATTGTTATTAGGGGAACAGAATGGGGAATTAACGCTTAAAGCTTTAGTTCATCCTGATTTCTTATCAGACGGTGAGAAATTCTCTAATGCATTGAATGGATTTTACAACTATCTGGAAGTTTTTAGTCGGTCGCTAATGAGATGAAAACACCTCGTTTACTTCAGTATCTGGCCTATCCACAAAAAATAACGGGCCCAATCATTGAAGCGGAATTGCGTGATGTGGCCATCGGCGAACTGTGTGAAATACGCCGTGGCTGGCATCAAAAACAGGTCGTCGCACGCGCGCAGGTCGTTGGCTTACAACGGGAGCGCACTGTGCTCAGCCTTATCGGCAATGCCCAGGGATTGACCCGCGATGTGGTGCTTTATCCTACAGGGCGCGCGTTATCAGCGTGGGTAGGATATTCGGTATTGGGCGCGGTGTTAGACCCGACGGGGAAAATCGTTGAGCGTTTTACCTCTGAAGTGGCACCGATTAGCGAGGAACGCGTCATTGATGTCGCGCCGCCTTCTTATGCGTCGCGCGTGGGTGTCCATGAACCGCTGATTACCGGCGTTCGGGCGATTGACGGGCTTTTGACCTGTGGCGTAGGTCAGCGAATGGGGATTTTTGCTTCTGCAGGATGTGGTAAGACCATGCTGATGCATATGCTAATCGAACAAACGGAGGCGGATGTCTTTGTTATTGGCCTTATCGGCGAACGAGGCCGTGAAGTCACTGAGTTCGTGGATATGCTGCGCGCCTCACATAAGAAAGAAAAATGTGTTCTGGTTTTTGCCACCTCCGATTTTCCCTCGGTGGACCGCTGCAATGCGGCGCAACTGGCGACAACCGTAGCGGAATATTTCCGCGACCAGGGCAAACGGGTTGTGCTCTTTATCGATTCTATGACCCGTTATGCGCGTGCTTTGCGAGACGTGGCCCTGGCGTCAGGCGAGCGTCCGGCCCGTCGCGGTTATCCGGCCTCCGTATTCGATAATTTGCCCCGTTTACTGGAACGTCCTGGGGCGACGGGGAAGGGAAGCATTACTGCCTTTTATACGGTGCTGCTGGAAAGTGAGGATGAGGCTGATCCGATGGCAGATGAAATTCGCTCTATTCTTGACGGACACCTGTATCTGAGCAGAAAGCTGGCCGGGCAGGGACATTACCCGGCAATTGATATTCTTAAAAGTGTCAGCCGCGTTTTTGGACAAGTTACGACGGCGACACATGCTGAGCAGGCTTCTGCTGTACGTAAATTAATGACGCGCCTGGAAGAGCTCCAGCTCTTCATTGATTTAGGAGAATATCGTCCCGGTGAGAATATTGATAACGATCGGGCGATGCAAATGCGGGATAGCCTGAAAGCCTGGTTATGCCAGCCGGTGGCGCAATATTCATCTTTTGATGACACGTTGAGCGGTATGAATGCATTCGCTGACCAGAATTAAAGTGCTGCAGCGGCGCTGTACGGTATTTCATTCCCAGTGTGAGTCGATATTACTTCGCTATCAGGATGAGGACCGTAGATTGCAGGCTGAGGAGGCGGCGATTGTTGAACAGATCGCGGGTCTGAAATTGCTATTAGATACGCTGCGTGCAGAAAACAGACAACTGAGCCGTGAAGAAATTTATTCGTTATTACGTAAGCAGTCTATTGTTCGTCGGCAGATAAAAGATTTAGAACTTCAAATTACCCAAATTCAGGAAAAACGGGACGAACTGGAAAAGAAAAGACAAGAGTATCAGGAAAAAAGTAAGTACTGGTTGCGTAAAGAAGGCAACTATCAACGTTGGATAATCCGTCAGAAAAGACTCTATATTCAGCGGGAGATACAGCAGGAAGAGGCCGAGTCAGAGGAGATAATTTAATGGGCGATGTGTCATCTGTCAGTTCATCCAGAAATTTTTTACTGCCGCAGCAGGATGAGGTCAGCGGTTTATCAGAAGCATTAAAGAAAGCGTTGGAAAAACATAAGACAGAATATATCGATGACAAAAAAGATCGCGAATATGGCGATACTTTCGTTATGCATAAGGAAACAGCATTACCCGTTTTACTGGCGGCACTGCGACAGGGCGCGCCAGCGAAATCAGAACAGCACAGTGGTCATGCTTCGGGTCTGCAGCATAATGTGAAAGGCGATTTTCGGATTGCAGAGAAATTGTTGAAGGTCACATCTGAAAAATCAGTCACGCTGGTATCAGACGTGAAGAAAGCAGATAAAACCGCGGCGTTATTATCGTCCAGGAATATGCAGGTAGCTGAAGTCGGCAGTAAAAAATTATCCACTGACTTAAAAGCCGTCAGTGAATTAGCGGATAACGCCATGGGTGTCACGGACGATAATGTCAAGGCGATCCATGGAGATCATAAAGTTATCGCGGGCGAAGGCGTTCGTAAAGACGGAACGCCGCTGGCGGGGGATGTCGCCTCTTCCCGTATGGCGGCAACCAATACCAGTAAGTCTGATGATAAAGATCATAAGAAGATCAAAGAGGCTTCTCAGCTTTCCCTGCAACCCACAACGATTGCCGATCTCAGCCAATTATCCGGTGGTGATGAAAATATGCCTTTAGCGGCGCACTCAAAACAGGCGATGACGACTTTCCCGATCACCGATGGGGTGAAGGGAGATGATAACTCGCTGACTTACCGTTTTCAGCGCTGGGGAAATGACTACTCCGTCAATATTCAGGCGCGGCAGGCAGGGGAGTTTTCGTTAATACCGTCAAATACGCAGGTTGAGCATCGTTTGCATGATCAATGGCAGAACGGTAACCCTCAGCGCTGGCACCTGATGCGAGACGATCAGCAAAACCCGCAGCAGCAACAGCACGGACAGCATTCTGGCGAGGAGGATGACGCCTGATGTCTTTGCGTGTGAGACAGATCGAGCGCCGCGAATGGCGGTTGGCTCAAACCGCGGCAGCATGCCTGCGCAACGGCCAGGACGCCACGCTGGAGTATCCGACGCGACAGGGAATGTGGGTTCGGGTGAGCGATGCAGAAAAAAGATGGTCGGCCTGGATTAAACCCCGTGACTGGCTTGAACATGTTTCTCCTGCTCTGGCGGGGGCGGCGGTTTCTGCCGGCGCTGAGCATCTGGTTGTTCCCTGGCTTGCGTCGACAGAGCGGCCATTTGAATTACCCGTACCGCATTTGTCCTGCCGGCGTTTATATGTGGAGGATCCGGTGCCGGGAAGCGCACTGCCAGAAGGGAAACTGCTGCATGTTATGACCGAGCGGGGGGGCCTGTGGTTTGAGCATCTTCCTGAACTGCCCGCCGCCGGAGGAGGCAGACCGAAAAATCTGCGTTGGCCGTTACGTTTTGTTATCGGTAGTAGCGACACGCAGCGAGCGCTACTGGGCCGTATCGGGATTGGCGATGTGCTCCTGATTCGCCATTCCAGTGCGGAAGTTTATTGTTATTCGAAAAAGTTAGGTCATTTCAACCGTGTTGAAGGGGGAATTATTGTGGAAACGTTAGATATTCAGCATATCGAAGAAGAAAAAAATGAAACAGAAACTGCAGGAATTCTGCCTGGCCTGAATCAATTACCCGTCAAACTGGAATTTGTTTTGCATCGTAAGAACGTGACTCTGGCCGATCTCGAAGCGATAGGACAGCAACAGCTATTATCGCTGCCGACAAATGCTGAATTGAATGTTGAGATTATGGCGAATGGCGTTTTGCTTGGAAATGGCGAGCTGGTACAGATGAATGACACCTTAGGTGTTGAGATTCATGAATGGTTGAGCGAGTCTGGTAATGGGAAATGATATCTCATTAATTGCCTTACTGGCATTTTCCACCCTGTTGCCCTTTATTATTGCTTCAGGAACCTGTTTTGTTAAGTTTTCGATTGTATTTGTCATGGTGCGTAACGCCCTGGGACTGCAGCAGATACCGTCAAATATGACGCTTAACGGCGTCGCCTTGCTGCTTTCAATGTTTGTTATGTGGCCAATAATGCACGATGCCTACGTCTATTTTGAGGACGAAGGGGTTTCATTTAATGATATTTCGTCATTAAGTAAACATGTTGATGAAGGGCTGGACGGCTACCGTGATTATCTGATCAAGTATTCAGATCGGGAGTTAGTCCAGTTTTTTGAAAGCGCGCAACTGAAGCGTCAATATGGAGAAGAGACTGAAACGGTAAAACGTGATAAAGAAGAAATTGAAAAACCTTCAATCTTTGCGTTATTACCTGCCTATGCGCTGAGCGAAATAAAAAGCGCGTTTAAAATTGGTTTTTATCTCTATTTGCCCTTTGTCGTCGTCGACCTTGTGGTATCCAGCGTGTTGCTGGCGTTGGGGATGATGATGATGAGTCCGGTGACGATATCTACACCCATTAAGCTGGTGCTTTTTGTCGCGCTTGATGGCTGGACCTTACTGTCTAAGGGATTGATATTACAGTATATGGACATTGCAACATGACATCATTACGAGACGGGAAAGTTAAATGGATGATTTAGTGTTTGCAGGTAATAAGGCGCTCTATCTTGTTCTGATCCTTTCAGGATGGCCGACGATTGTCGCAACGGTTATCGGCCTGCTGGTTGGATTATTCCAGACGGTAACGCAATTACAGGAACAAACGCTGCCTTTTGGTATTAAGTTACTTGGCGTGTGTTTATGTCTGTTCTTACTGTCTGGCTGGTATGGCGAAGTTTTACTCTCTTACGGGCGTCAGGTGATATTTCTGGCGTTGGCGAAGGGGTAAAAAATGTTTTATGCGTTGTACTTTGAAATTCATAACCTGGTTGCCGCTGCGGCAATGGGATTTGCTCGTGTGGCGCCGATTTTTTTCTTTCTGCCCTTTTTAAATAGCGGGGTATTAAGCGGCGCGCCGAGAAATGCCATTATCGTACTGGTGGCGCTGGGAGTATGGCCGCATGAACTGAGTGAGGCGCCGCCGTTTTTATCGGTGGCGATGATCCCGTTAATTCTGCAAGAAGCTGCGGTAGGCGTTATGCTGGGCTGCCTGCTGTCGTGGCCTTTTTGGGTGTTACATGCGTTGGGCTGTATCATCGATAACCAGAGAGGCGCAACGCTCAGTAGCAGTATCGATCCGGCAAATGGCATTGATACCTCGGAAATGGCTAATTTCCTGAACATGTTTGCCGCGGTCGTGTATTTACAAAATGGCGGGCTGGTTACCATGGTTGACGTCTTAAATAAAAGCTATCAGCTATGCGATCCAATGAATGAGTGTACGCCTTCATTACCGCCTTTATTAACGTTTATTAATCAGGTGGCGCAAAATGCGTTAGTTCTGGCCAGTCCGGTCGTATTGGTTTTGTTGCTGTCAGAGGTCTTTCTGGGATTATTGTCGCGTTTTGCTCCCCAGATGAACGCGTTTGCTATTTCACTGACGGTGAAAAGCGGTATCGCGGTATTAATCATGCTGTTTTATTTCTCTCCAGTACTCCCGGACAATGTGCTGCGACTGTCTTTCCAGGCCACGGGATTAAGTAGCTGGTTCTACGAGCGGGGAGCAACGCATGTCGTCGAATAAAACAGAAAAACCGACTAAAAAAAGGCTGGAAGACTCCGCTAAGAAAGGCCAGTCATTTAAAAGTAAAGATCTTATTATCGCCTGTCTCACCGTAGGGGGAATTGCCTATCTGGTGTCGTATGGCTCATTTAATGAGTTTATGGGGATTGTTAAGCTCATCATTGCGGATAATTTTAATCAGAGCATGGCTGATTACAGTCTGGCCGTTTTTTGGTTAGGACTAAAATACCTGATCCCATTTATGCTGCTCTGCTTAGTGTGCTCCGCATTACCGGCCTTATTACAGGCTGGATTTGTGCTGGCGACAGAGGCATTAAAACCCAATTTGTCAGCGCTAAACCCTGTCGAGGGGGCGAAAAAGATTTTCAGTATGCGTACGGTAAAAGATACGGTTAAAACCTTACTGTATCTCTCCTCCTTTGTGGTAGCCGCAATAATCTGCTGGAAAAAATATAAGATTGAAATCTTTTCGCAGTTAAATGGCAATGTTGCGGGAATGGCCGTTATCTGGCGTGAACTTCTTCTCGCGTTAGTATTAACCTGTCTTGTTTGTGCATTAATTGTTCTATTATTGGATGCCATCGCTGAATATTTCCTGACCATGAAAGACATGAAAATGGATAAGGAAGAAGTAAAGCGTGAGATGAAAGAGCAGGAAGGCAATCCGGAGGTTAAATCCAAACGGCGTGAAATTCATATGGAGATTTTGTCTGAACAGGTGAAATCTGATATTGAAAACTCGCGTCTGATTGTGGCTAACCCAACACATATTACTATCGGTATTTATTTTAAACCTGAACTGATGCCGATTCCGATGATCTCGGTGTATGAAACTAATCAGCGCGCGCTGGCCGTTCGTGCCTATGCGGAGAAAGTTGGCGTACCCGTTATCGTCGATATCAAACTGGCGCGTGCGCTTTTTAAAACTCATCGTCGTTATGATTTGGTGAGTCTGGAAGAAATTGATGAAGTTTTACGTCTTCTGGTGTGGCTGGAAGAGGTGGAAAACGCGGGCAAGGACGTTATTCAGCCTCAGGAAAACGAGGTCCGGCACTGACCCGCGTGAAGCAGTAGTGATTTATTCATTGGGCGTTTTTTGAATGTTTACTAACCACCGTCAGGATTTAATACCTGCATCAGATAATCGCAGTCGTTAAATTCTGCAAAATCGGTGACAGATAATAGGAGTAAGTAATGGATTATCAAAATAATGTCAGCGAAGAACGTGTTGCGGAAATGATTTGGGATGCCGTTAGCGAAGGCGCCACTCTGAAAGACGTTCATGGAATACCTCAGGATATGATGGATGGTTTATATGCTCATGCTTATGAGTTTTATAACCAGGGACGTCTTGATGAAGCAGAGACATTCTTTCGTTTCTTATGCATTTATGATTTTTACAATCCCGATTACACCATGGGACTGGCGGCGGTATGCCAACTGAAAAAACAATTTCAGAAAGCCTGTGATCTTTATGCAGTGGCTTTTACGTTACTTAAAAATGACTATCGCCCCGTTTTTTTTACCGGGCAGTGTCAATTGCTTATGCGTAAAGCAGCAAAAGCCAGACAGTGTTTTGAACTTGTCAATGAACGTACTGAAGATGAGTCTCTTCGGGCAAAAGCGTTGGTCTATCTGGAGGCGCTAAAAACCGCGGAGACAGAGCAGCATAGTGAACAAGAAAAGGAATAATTATGGTAAATGACGCAAGTAGCATTAGCCGCAGCGGATATACCCAAAATCCGCGCCTCGCAGAGGCGGCTTTTGAGGGCGTTCGTAAGAACACGGACTTTTTAAAAGCGGCGGATAAAGCGTTTAAAGATGTGGTGGCCACGAAAGCAGGCGATCTTAAAGCGGGTACAAGGTCCGGAGAGACCTCGATAAATACGATCAGCCTGACGCCGCCTACGGACGCCGCCAAAGAAAAGCTCTCCAGCGAAGGTCAATTGACGCTGCTGCTTGGCAAACTCATGACGCTACTGGGCGATGTTTCGCTGTCTCAACTGGAGTCTCGTCTGGCGGTATGGCAGGCGATGATTGAGTCACAAAAAGAGATGGGTATTCAGGTATCGAAAGAATTCCAGTCGGCTCTGGGAGAGGCTCAGGAGGCGACGGATCTCTATGAAGCCAGTATCAAAAAAACGGATACCGCCAAGAGTGTTTATGACGCGGCGGCCAAAAAACTGACGCAGGCGCAAAATAAACTGCAATCGCTGGACCCGGCTGACCCCAGCTATGCACAAGCTGAAGCCGCGGTAGAGCAGGCCGGTAAAGAAGCGACGGAGGCGAAAGAGGCCTTAGATAAGGCCGCGGATGCGACGGTTAAAGCAGGCACAGACGCAAAAGCGAAAGCCGAAAAAGCGGATAGCATTCTGACCAAATTCCAGGGAACGGCGAATGCCTCCTCTCAGCAGCAGGTTTCCCAGGGCGAGCAGGATAATCTGTCAAATGTCGCCCGCCTCACCATGCTCATGGCCATGTTTATTGAGATTGTGGGCAAAAATACGGAAGAAAGCCTGCAAAACGATCTTGCGCTTTTCAGCGCCTTGCAGGAAGGGCGTCAGGCAGAGATGGAAAAGAAATCGGCTGAATTCCAGGAGGAAACGCGTAAAGCCGAAGAAACAAACCGTATTATGGGGTGTATCGGGAAAGTGCTCGGCGCGCTGTTGACCATTGTCAGCGTAGTGGGCGCTATTTTTACCGGCGGGGCGAGTCTGGCGCTGGCCGCAGTAGGGCTTGCAGTAATGGTAGCCGACGAGATTGTGAAGGCGACGACGGGAGTGTCGTTTATCCAACAAGCGCTGAATCCAATTATGGAGCATGTGCTGAAGCCGTTAATGGAGCTGATTGGCAAGGCGATTACCAAAGCGCTGGAAGGATTAGGCGTCGATAAGAAAACCGCAGAAATGGCCGGCAGTATTGTCGGGGCGATTGTCGCAGCCATTGCGATGGTCGCAGTCATTGTGGTGGTCGCCGTCGTCGGGAAAGGTGCCGCGGCGAAACTGGGTAGCGCGCTGAGCAAAATGATGGGCGAAACGATTAAGAAGCTGGTGCCTAATGTGCTGAAACAGATGGCGCAAAACAGCAGCAAATTCCTGACCCAGGGAATGCAGCGTATTACGACCAGCCTGGGTAATGTGGGCAGCAAGATGGGCCTGCAAACGAATACGTTAAGTAAGGAACTGATAGGGAATACTTTAAATAAAGTGACGCTGGGCATGGAAGTGACGAATACCGCAGCCCAGTCAGCCGGTGGTGTTGCCGAAGGCGTATTTATCAAAAATGCCAGCGAGGCACTTTCTGATTTTATGCTCGCCCGTTTTGCCATGGACCAGATTCAGCAGTGGCTTAAACAATCCGTAGAAATATTTGGTGAAAACCAGAAGGTGACTGCGGAACTACAAAAAGTCATGTCTTCTGCGGTACAGCAAAATGCGGATGCGTCGCGTTTTATTCTGCGCCAGAGTCGCGCATAAAAACTGCCAAAATAAAGGGAGAAAAATATGTTAGTTAGCAATGTGGGAATTAACCCCGCAAATTATTTAAATAATCATTCTGTTGAGAATACTTCACAGCCAGGTTCGCAATCCGTTAACGTTAAAGATATTTTGAACCATATTGGCATTAGCAGCGGCAAAATTGGTGATCTGGGATTGAGCCCTACACTGAGCGCGCCAGCACCAGGGGTATTAACGCAAACCACCGGAACGATCACCTCATTTTTGAAAACCGCTATTCAGAATACTGACATGAATCAGAATCTGAATGCCCTGACAAATAATGTCACGACGAAAGCGAACGAGATGGTGCAGACCCAGTTACGTGAGCAGAAGGCGGAAGTCGGAACATTTTTTGATATTAGCGGGATGTCTTCTAATGCCGTTGCGCTGTTGGCTGCCGCAAATACGTTAATGTTGACGCTGAACCAGGCGGATAGCAAACTGTCTGGTAAATTGTCATTAGTGAGTTTTGATGCAGCCAAAACGACGGCAAGCGCCATGCTGCGTGAAGGGATGAATGCGTTATCCGGCAGTATTTCACAGAGCGCGCTGCAGTTGGGGATCACTGGCGTAGGCGCGAAACTGGAATATAAAGGGCTGCAAAATGAGAGGGGCGCGCTTAAACATAATGCCTCGAAGATCGATAAACTGACCACTGAAAGCCAGAGTATTAAAAATGTGCTGAACGGGCAGAATAGCGTCAAACTCGGCGCTGATGGCGTCGATTCTCTGAAAACGCTAAATATGAAGAAAACCGGCGCTGATGCAACGAAAAATCTGAATGACGTAACGCTTAAACCTAACGCCAGCACCAGTGCGACGGAAAGTCTGGACATTAAAGACAGTAATAAACAAATTTCGCCTGAACATCAGGCGATTCTGTCGAAACGTCTTGAGTCTGTCGAATCCGATATTCGTCTTGAACAGAATACCATGGATATGACACGAGTCGATGCGCGCAAAATGCAGATGACGGGCGATCTGATTGTGAAGAACTCGGTCACGGTCGGCGGTATTGCAGGGGCGTCCGGCCAGTACGCTGCTACTCAGGAACGTTCCGAGCAGCAGATTAGCCAGGTGAATAACCGCGTTGCCAGCACCGCATCGGACGAAGCCCGTGAGAGTTCACGTAAATCGACCAGCCTGATTCAGGAAATGCTGAAAACAATGGAAAGCATTAACCAGTCGAAAGCATCCGCACTCGCTGCAATCGCAGGCAATATTCGCGCTTAATCTGACAGGTCATCTATACGCCATCAGGGGAGTGATGTAATCGCTCTCCTGATGGCGAATTGGGGATATTATGCTTAATATTCAAAATTATTCCGCTTCTCCTCATCCGGGGCTCGTTGCTGAACGGTCGCAGACTCCTTCGGCGAGCGAGCATGTCGAGATTGCCGCGGTACCGTCTACCACAGAACATCGCGGCACAGATATCATCTCATTATCGCAGGCGGCGACTAAAGCCCAGCAGGCACAACAGACGTTGCAGTCAACGCCACCGATCTCTGAAGAGAATAATGACGAGCGCACGCTGGCGCGCCAACAGTTGACCAGCAGCCTGAATGCTCTGGCGAAGTCCGGCGTGTCATTATCCGCAGAACAAAATGAGAACCTGCGAAGCGCGTTTTCTGCGCCGACCTCGGCCTCATTTAGCGCTTCGCCTATGGCGCAGCCAAAAACAACTATTTCCGATGCCGAGATTTGGGAGATGGTTTCCCAAAATATCTCTGCGATAGGTGACAGCTATCTGGGCGTTTATGAAAACGTTGTCGCAGTCTATACCGATTTTTATCAGGCTTTCAGTGATATTCTTTCCAAAATGGGAGGCTGGTTATCACCGGGTAAAGATGGAAATACCGTTAAGCTAAACGTTAATTCGCTTAAAAGTGAAATAAGTAGTCTGGTTAATAAATACAACCAGGTAAATCAAAATACGATTTTATTTCCCACGCAGAACGGTAGTGGCGTAACAACTGCGTCGAGAGCGGAGGCCGAACAGTGGATTAAAGAACTGAATTTACCAGACAGCTGCCTAAAGTCGTCAGGTGGCGGTTATGTTGTACTGGTGGATTTGGGGCCACTGAACAAAATGGTAAGCGATCTTGGTGGAATAGGATCTGGTACTGCCCTCGAAATGGATAACGCCAAATATCAGGCCTGGCAGTCTGGTTTTAAAGCGCAGGAAGAAAATTTAAAAACAACGCTACAGACGCTGACGCAGAAATACAGCAATGCCAATTCATTGTACGACAACCTGGTCAAAGTGCTGAGCAGTACGATAAGTAGCAGTCTGGAAACCGCCAAAAGCTTCCTGCAGGGATAACAGAAGAGGACATTAATAATGGTATCAAGTGTAAGCCTTCAGTCTCCGGTCAGGATGGCGGGTATACAAAATGAGGTAAAAATGCAAGCGACGAAGCTTGCAGCGAATATCTCGGCAATCAGAGAAAGTGCGACTACTTCTCCTTTAGGGGACATTAAAGGCCCTAAACTGGAAGATTTTCCGGCGCTGGCCAGACATGCGAGCCTGGAGACGTTATTTAAATGTGGGAATGACACTGAAGCGCTAAAGGCGATTTTCGCTGGTTCAGATAACGTTGCTGCCAAGAAAGCGGTAACGGAGTTTGCGACGCTTTTTCGCTCAGCGCTAAGCGCCACCAGTCAGTCGGCGGCGGCAACAGAGCTGTTGATCAAGGTGGGGGAAGAGTACACTGCGCAGATCATGAAAGATGGCCTGAAGGAGAAATCGGCTTTTGGACCATGGCTGCCGGCAACAAAGAAAGCGGAAGCAAAGCTTGAAGCCCTGCACCAGAAATTGTTAAGCATCATCACAGAGAATACTGGCGGTAATTTAGGGACATTATCGACGAGCTTTGTCACAAATGAAGTGATGCCGTATGTTGCCGACTGCATTGAACATCAATTTGGTTGTACGTTAGATCCGCAAACGCGCAGTAATCTTACAGCGCTTATTGACAGAGCGGCGGCGAAAACCGTTGATGCTCTGGATATGTGCCATGGAAAATTAACGCAAGAACAGGGTGTTAACCTGGGTAGGGAAGCAAGGCACCTTGAGCTGAAAGCATTAATCCCCGTATTGTTACGTGATATTTTTACGAAAATTCCGGTGGACAAACTGCCCGAGGCTAAAACCCCGGAGCCTGTGGCAGGGCCGACACCTGATGCCGGCAAAAAGCCCGAACCCGCTCCTATCAACATCAATATTACTATTGATAGCAGCCAACATCATGTGGATAACAGCCAGCATATTAATAATAGCCGTAGCCATGTCGATAATAGCCAACGGCATACCGATAGCAGTGTGCATGATAATAGTGTGCATGATAATAGCCGGAAGACAATCGATAATAGCCGGACAATGATTGATAACAGCGTGCGTGATAATAGCCGGAAGACAATCGATAATAGCCGGACAATGATTGATAACAGTCAACGCCATACGAGTACCGGCAGTACCGTAACTCATAACCATTCGCGTATGGAGTCGAATACGCATCACGCCGAGACGACACATCACGCCAGTACGGGGGCGCTTGAGCATGGCGTGGCAGGTAAAATTGACGTCACGGCGAATGCCAAAGCAGAGGTGACCACTAACACCTCAGCGGAAAGTACTGGCAGCAAGGAGATAACGTCTGACAAGGGAAATACGCCTAAGACGGTTGTGTTTGATGAGGTCGATGGCGGAGGCAACAAGACGACTATCGGCAAGCCAGTGCAGGCCACCGTACATCGCGTTGATGATCATAAAGTACAAAGCCAGAAGGCAGAAGTTGTGAATTTAAAGCCGCTTGCAGGCCAGCAGGTTGGCGTCAATAGTGAGAAAGTCCAGCTTCAGCAGTCAGAAACGACGGTAGTTACCGGTAATAAAGCCGATACGGTTGATAAAGATAAAAATCAGACGGATACGACTGGCCAATTTTCTGGTTTGAAATTTAAGCAAAATGCTTTCCTTTCAACAATTCCGAGCGTTACGAATATGCGTTCCACGCATTTCAATGGCCGGGACGGATTTCTGGATGTTATACGTAAAGCCCTGGAACCAGATGCTGGCACGTCATTTCCTGTACGCAGAGCGTTTGACGGGTTACGTTCGGAACTATTGTCCAATGACTCTGTAAAGAGTACTGCGCTGAAAGCGCAATGTGGCAACATTGACAACCACCCGGAATTAAAAGTGAAAATTGATACTCTTAAAGAGGTCATTAGTCAGCATCCACAAAAAGGGAAACTGGCTGAGGTTGCGCAGCTGTTTGCCAGAGAAGCGGGTTTGACAAAACTAAAAGGGGAGACCGACTATTTATTAAGTAGCGTACTGGATGGTGTTCTCGGCGATCCCGGCTGGCGTAATGGCACGACTTTTGAGTCATACCTGAATAAACCTGGTGCGGATCGGGTTATTACTACTGTTGATGGCCTGCACACGCAGTTTTATTAACTGGAAAAGATGCTATGAATATGGATATTGAAGCAAGAGTTAAAAAAGTGATTACCTCCTGTATTGCCGTTGATGTTCATAGCATCAATGGTCAGACCCATCTGGTTGAGGACCTGTACGCGGACTCGCTGGATTTAATTGATATTGTGTTCGGCCTCAGCGAGGAATTTGATATTAGTTGTAATGAAAACGATCTCCCGGATATGACGACCGTGGCGGATATTTGCCAGGTTGTCGAAAAGAGTCTTCTGTCCAGGGGATAGTCTTTTTCTGTCGCTCGACAATTGCATATGATTAATTGTTATGAAAATCATTACACATGTAGTATCGGGTTCAGACAGGGCTGACACTGAAATATCTGATGATATCGCTGATGGCTCACGTCTTATCATTAAAGGTGAGTTACGTCATGTTGAAAATCATCCGAAAGAGCTACTCATATATGTCCCCCCGCGTAGTGAGTGGCTATTTTACTGGATCAAAGGAGAGAAGCATTGCGCCCGGCGTCGGGCGCGCAAGAATATCAAACACTATCTTACCAGCGTAAACTTAAAGAAATAACCTTCTAAAATAGATAATTAGCGAGGAAAGTAAATTGCAAGTACACCAGGATATTATCGCTGATATTGGTGAAAGATTAGGTTTGCCACTTACTTTTGATGACAACAATCAGTGTGTATTACTTCTCGACACCGATATTTTTATGTCTATTGAAGCTAAAGATGATATCTGGTTATTGAACGGTATGATTATACCGTTATCACCGGTTTGTGGTGATGCTATTTGGCGAGAGATTATGGTGATTAACGGTGAGCTGGCTGCGAATAACAAAGGTACGCTAGCCTATGTGGATACCGCCGAAATATTACTGTTTATCGATGTAATTACTGATCTGACCAATATACATCGTATCCTTTTACAACTTGAGTTATTTGTAAATCAGCAGGAAGAACTTAAAAACAGACTGCAAGAATACGCTAAAATTTAAGGAGGGAAAATTGAGTATTTTAACGTTAGCAGCAATGGAAAAACCCAGTGCAATATATGGTGGCCAGCCATATAGCCCTAAAGAACACTCTCATCAGGAGCATGTTGCACCTGAAAAATTTTCATCAAGAATATTAACCTGGCTTGGAAAGGTTCCAGCATTTAAAAATATGGATGCAGTGCGGAAGCACGCAGAAAATACCAAAGTGCAGGAGCAACAAAAATTACAACAGTTTCTTCAGGCATTAGCAGACAAATATGGTGAAAAAACAGTCAAAGATGTAGTGTTTATGTCCGGAATAAATTTGGAAAAGCCCCTGACCCAACGTTTAGCACAGCAGCTCACGGACTGTGCAGAAAGGGCTAACGTTGGGCTTTTTAACCTTATTAAAACTAAAAAAAATGTTGGGGATATAATAATAAAAGGTGGCGATACAAAAGTAGTGGCACAACACAGCGATCCTCATACTGAAGTGAAGCAACAATTGCTCACTATCACCATAAACGGGCTTAATAAAGTGATTCCTGAACTGGAAAATGTAGACGCAACTAGTCTGCGGGAAAATTTCCTGGACATGGCTTCGGGTAACGGCCCACTACGTAAATTAATGACGAATTTACAGAATTTGAATTTAATTCCAGAGGCCAATAGACTTAATGTTTATGCTATAAAGTTAAAAAATATGCAGGTAGGTGTAGCCCCATTCTCACAATGGGGGACCAACGGGGGAGAGGTTGCAAAATGGATTGGTGGGGCATCCGAGCAAGAATTAAGCCAGGCGGTAAACAGGATACACGCGATTACTAAGGAACTGAAAAATATTAAAAATGCCCTTGGGCATGTCATCATCGGCGAGTCGGGAACGCAACCAATAGCCATGGAAAGCCATCTGAATACGAGTATGGCGTAACCTGATAAAAAATAGCTTACTTTTAGAGGTAATCTGAAAGTAAGCTATCGTTATATTATTATTTTTGTAACGCAATAGTAAGCTTTTTGTTTTTTTCTTCTGCGGGCATCTCTTTTAATTTTTTGTAATTCTCCCAAACTTTCTTGGCATAGCGTTTTCTTATCTCCGCCCTTTTTGGCGACGTTCCGGCATTATAAGCGCCAACGGCCTCCCAACTATAACCATAAATTTTCATCATATCTGATAAAATGGATGCACCCACAATGACTGAAATACAGGGGTCCTGTAATAACTGCTTTTCACTGACTCCCATCTTTTTCAACCTTTTCATATGGGAGCTATTAATTTGCATCAAGCCAATATCGGTAGAGCCATCCCGGTTGCGACCAATGGCACCAGGTTTCATTGCCGATTCCTGCTGAGCAATAGCATAAAGCAGTTCTGACTCAATATTAAACATTTTTTCAGCCTGGAGCCAGCAATCGGCCCATGCCGGGCTCATACTAAGCAACCAGATGATGATGGCAAAAAAATAACGCATATCTCCTCTCTCAGATTTTACCTTAATTTCACCAGGCGTGGATCCTGTATCCATCTTTTAAACCAAATATTGTCTTCATTTTTAAATTGCTTCCACATTTTTTCAGCAATAACTTCGCCATGAGCAACCAGTACTAAGGGTAATAGCCCAGGGTTATTGTCAATATTTTGTTCACTTTCCAGAAATTCTTTTATCGCCGGTAAGGCGCGCTCACTATTCTGACAATATTCAGCATAAAGAAGATTAATAGCAATAAGCCCTGTTATTTCATGTGAGGATATTTCTTTAGCTAATAGCCGTGCCAGTTCATGTTTACCTTTAAGCGAAAGAAACATAACTTGCATACTTAATAATATAGGATTATCTTGCAAATGTTGTGTACGTAATTCATCGCCTAAACGTATAGCATCATCAAGGCCTGTATGATAGTAGGTTATCCACAGTTTGGTGATACCTGCAGCGGCGCGCGTTGGGTCTAACTTCAGACACTCGTTAATCATTTGTAAGGCTTCTGCTAGCTGACCGGCCATGAAGAGATTCCAGCCATAATAATATTTTATGTCTGCAGAAACGGGCGAAAGTAAGTTAGCTTGTTTAAATAGCAAACTCCCGACGATATATTCTGAATGAAGCGTATTAATTAACCCCAGTAATCCTAACGCTTGTGGGTTATTATGATCCAACTCTGTCGCCTTGATGGCATATTCTTTGGCCTTAAGCATGGCGTTTTGTTTGTCAAATATCCCCATTTGCGCCATGCTAAGATAGCATTCCGCCAGCGCACAGTAAGGGGCAATGCTGTTTGGCGACATATTTATGCATTGGGTAAGCAATTTAAGCGCTTGCTGTAGGCTGTAGGGCGTATACTGGTTTAGCTCATGCTTACCGCGTAAATAGACCATAGTACTGTCAAGCGAATTTAGCTCGCTAACCTGCTTCGTGTCCCAACGAAGTCCCGGGATACATCTGAGTAAGAGATTGGCGATTTTGTTTTGCAAGAGCGACGCGGGCTGGTTTTCCACCAACTTAATACTTTCCTGATGCAGCAGGTGATAGCCTTTAACCCGAACGATTTCGATCTGTACAACATTATCGTTGCCATCAGGGATCAGCTGCCCGGAGATATAATAATCGGGGCGCAATTGATCCATAAGCTCCAGAATGTCTTTAACGCTGCGACAGTTTTTAGTGATAGTCACTGGCAACACGCTCAGGCCAAAGGGAGCATATTGCGATAGCCCTTTCACAATTGAGTAATGCAAACTCTCGGATTGAATCTGATCCTGCATCTGAAAAGGAAGAATCGCCAGCGTATGAGTGATTGGTTGCGGTGCTGGCGGAGACACCACCACGACCGGTCGGTTAAAACGATAGCCCTGGCCGTACAGCGTTTCAATGTAACGATGTTCCTTATCTTCCGACAGGATACGGCGTAAGGCATAAATGCAGCGGGTAAGCGATTCTTCGTTAACTTCCGCGTCACCCCACACCTGGTCCAGTAACGTGTTTTTACTCACAATCTCGCCGGCGGCTTCGAGCAGGATGACCAGAACGGCATATTCTTTTGGCGGAATATTTACTTTTTTATCTGCCCGTAGCAGGGAACCGTCCATGTTGAGTATAAAATCATCAAAGACGAATTTTTTATTAGATACAGGAACAGGATTAAACTGTGGCATGATAGTTGCGTATTCTCTTACAGGGTGAAATTTATAATAGTTAATACAAACCGTTAGAGCGGAATCTATAGCTCCAATAATTCTGCTGGTATTGATAACGGTCAGGCTGAGCTTTTATTATGAGCTTAATGTCACATTGTATGGTCTCGGGTTTGTATGTTTTGCTCTGTTTTTAACATTGATAATTTAGCTTATGTCTGTGATCTCAAAAATGACATGTTAGTAATAACAATTTTTATATCTGACTGTGATTATTGAATGGGTGCTGCCATATGTCTTATTGCAGAAAAAATCCATGCAGCATCTGAATATTTGCATATTTAACTCGGCCTCATTGCAATGAGGATGCGTTTTGTAGCTATCTTACTGTATTTTTTTGTGGTGTAAATGCTGTCTATTATATCTTCACATCTTATGGTCCAATAATTACACCATCAGAACCAATTCTGCCGGGTGCTCATTACTAAATGACTATTCGTTGAAAGTTTAAAGATATTATTTGGCTTAGGCGTGAAAGTATAAATGTAAAGCTATTCTTTGAGGGTGCGCTTATTTTTATGTTTTTTAAAAGAATAATGACATCTTCTTTTTTTACTCCGTCTCAGGTATAGCGTCAAAAAGGCAATGAAATTATGAACAGTGTCATCCCCAGGCTAGCCCGCCCAGGTAAGATATGGACATCAGGATGAAGAGAGGAGACAGGACAGGTAAAAAGATATCACCGCTGCTGGCAGACGTGACGGTTTCGGTTTACCTTCTCAAGGCAGGTGATTACTCGCGAGAATAAATAGTGTATAGAGATGAATAAAATGCCGGCTTAGTCCACAGGGCTAAAGCCGGAAGAAGATAGTTTCATCTGGACAGATTCTCACGCTGTGAATAAGGTAATATTGGTTTACCCGTCATCATAGCGATGACAAGTTCACAAAAATCGCGTTGCATAATCAGCCTTACAGTAAATTGCCAGAGATATCAATGCAGGCTGTCTTTTGGACAGAACAACAATGTTAAATAGCCTCCCATCCTACTATAGCGTATTAATAAGCGTTTATAATGTTAAATGAAAAAAAGTTTTAATAAAAATATTTTCTTGAGTAATAAATACGAAAAATGTTAGTGATTTGCCATTTTAATGAATGTCGATGGTGTAGTTTTAAAGTATTTCTTAAAACACTGAATGAAGTAAGATGTACTGTCATAACCGCATTTTAATGCTACCGCATTGACATTATGATTACCTATGCGCAAAAGTTTTGCTGCCTGATTCATCCTGGCGGACAAATAGATGTCACTAAAGCTGGTGCCTTCTTCTGCCAGTTTGCGTTTAAGCGTTGATGTGCTCATAAATATATGTGCAGCGACATCGGTAAGCTTCCACTGCCTACCCGGTGAGGAAGAAATAATGTTGTAAACGCGCTCCTTTAACGTTATCTGCGCTGAGCTAAGGATGATCTCATAACTCTCCGGAAGGCGGAGGAAAGCGGTAAGCAGGAACAGTAGAAAATAAGGAATTAATTCTTCATTTTCAATGCAACTTTGGTTGTTACAGTTACTGCAACCTTTGCTGGTATCCTTTGTACAGGAAAACGCTGTTTTCAGATGTTCAAACACCTCCTTTCTGGCAGGAAAGTCAGGCGTATAGAAAATCGTCTGCGCTTTCTCTGTGGGGATTGTCATTTTAGTTTGCTGGTCATTTGGAATGAGTGAATAGAGATCACCAAGGCGTTGTGTGGGTATCTCAAGGACATCGAAATCCATATGACCATTGACTTCTTCAAGCGTTACGCTAACAACTTGCTCCTTTTTGAGTACCAACATCCCAGGCTCTTCACAGTAAATGGTATCGTGATTGTTGCTAATCGTCAGTTTACCGCTACGGAAGCAAACTAAAGTGAAACTGCTTACATAAAGATTTTTTATGGTGAGCTGCTGAGTCTGACTTTTAATTTGCTGCTGGGTGTTCGTCAAAAGTGATTTTAATTTCTGTAAGTTATCCGCGGCAGGACGCAGATGACTATTACTTACAAAGGTTACATTTTCCATATTATCCCTTTGTTGACGTTATTTTAATGTTCCTCACTTGTATCCTACTGAAAAAATCTGAGTTGTAAATGCTCTTTATTAGGCTGCGTTGGCAATGGTCTGATTGTTACACCAAAAGAACTCAAATTTGCGTAATTTATCTACAGTCGTTTAAGCCGTCTCGGGGAAGATGGATCTTTTTAATATGTGTTGAGACGCGTTATACAGAATAAATTGATTTTATTTCTCACTTTTCATTCTATTTTCATCAGGAATCCCTGCGCAGGGCACGGTAATCTGCTGCTATCGAGAACGACATACATCACTAACAGTATATATGGAAACATCAAAAGAGAAGACGATAACAAGCCCAGGGCCATACATAGTCCGCTTACTTAACAGCTCACTGAACGGCTGTGAGTTTCCGTTACTGACTGGCCGTACACTGTTTGTGGTAGGTCAGAGTGATACGCTCACTGCTTCAGGCCAGCTTCCCGATATGCCTGCTGATAGCTTTTTTATTCCCCTGGAACAAGGGGGAATAAATTTTGAAATCCAGGTCAATCCGGACGCGGCCGAAATTATACTCCATGAGCTGAAAGAAGGAAATGCTGAGTCCCGCCCGGTGCAATTAAATACGCCGGTCCAGATCGGTGAATTACTTATCCTGATTCGCCCGGAAAATGAGCCGTGGACGCCAGAGCAGCCAGGGATGCTGGAAAAGACTGAAAAGAAGAGTGAGCCACGTTATAAAAATGGCGTTGTGGCGGCGCTGGCTTGTTTCTTTATATTGGGGATTGGGACGGTAGGTACGCTATGGATACTTAACTCACCGCAGCGGCAGGCGGCAGAGCTCGATTCATTGTTGGGCCAGGAGAAGGAGCGTTTTCAGGTATTGCCGGGACGCGACAAAATTCTCTATGTTGCGGCGCAAAATGAAAGAGATACGCTTTGGGCTCGTCAGGTTTTGGCCAGAGGCGATTATGATAAAAATGCGCTGGTGATTAACGAAAACGAAGAGAATAAGCGTATCTCCACCTGGCTGGATACCTATTATCCACAGTTGGCTTATTATCGGCTTCATTTCGATGAACCGCGTAAACCTGTTTTTTGGTTAAGCCGCCAGCGAAACACGATGAGCAAAAAAGAGATCGATGTTTTAGGTCAAAAGCTGAGAACGCTAATGCCATACGCCGATTCAGTCAGCATCACGTTGATGGATGATGCTACCGCTGCCAGTCAGGCGGAGGCCGGGTTAAAACAGTTGGCGCTACCTTATTCCCGCAGGAATCATAAAGGCGGCGTAACATTTGTTATTCAGGGATCGCTCGATGATGTAGAAATACTCAGGGCTCGTCAATTTGTCGATAGCTATTACCGGACATGGGGAGGACGCTATGTACAATTTGCTATCGAATTAAAAGATGACTGGCTCAAGGGGCGCTCATTTCAGTACGGGGCGGAAGGTTATATCAAAATGAGCCCAGGCCATTGGTATTTCCCAAGCCCACTTTAAATTAACGTAAATAAGGAAGTCATTATGCCAACAACTTGGTCAGGTTATCTGGACGACGTCTCCGCAACTTTTGATACTGGAGTTAATAATCTGCAACAAGACGTAACAAAAGCACTAGAGGATTTAGCAAAAAAACCCTCCGATCCAGCATTGCTGGCGGCGTATCAGAGTAAGCTGTCAGAATATAACTTATACCGTAACGCGCAGTCGAACACGGTAAAAGTCTTTAAGGATATTGATGCCGCTATTATTCAGAACTTCCGTTAATCAGTAATAAGGTGAATTATGTCTATTGCAACGATTGTCCCTGGTAATGCCGTTATAGGGCAGGCGGTTAATATCAGATCAATGGAAACAGATATTGTTTCGCTGGACGACAGGCTACTGCAGGCTTTTTCTGGTTCGGCAATTGCTGCTGCTGTGGATAAGCAGACGATTACCAACAGAATTGAGGATCCTAATCTGGTGACGGATCCTAAAGAGTTGGCCATTTCGCAAGAGATGATTTCAGACTATAACCTGTATGTGTCTATGGTCAGTACCCTTACTCGTAAAGGAGTTGGGGCGGTTGAAACACTATTACGCTCATGATTCGTCGATATCTATATACCTTTCTGCTGGTAATGACCCTTGCCGGCTGTAAGGATAAGGATTTATTAAAAGGACTGGACCAGGAACAGGCTAATGAGGTCATTGCCGTTCTGCAAATGCATAATATAGAGGCGAATAAAATTGATAGCGGAAAATTGGGCTATAGCATTACCGTTGCTGAGCCCGATTTTACCGCCGCGGTGTACTGGATTAAAACTTATCAGCTGCCTCCCCGGCCACGGGTAGAAATAGCGCAGATGTTCCCGGCGGATTCGCTGGTCTCATCTCCGCGAGCTGAAAAGGCCCGGTTATATTCGGCTATTGAGCAGCGACTGGAACAGTCATTACAGACGATGGAGGGCGTGCTCTCCGCCAGGGTCCATATTAGTTATGATATTGATGCTGGTGAAAATGGACGTCCGTCAAAACCGGTTCATTTATCGGCATTAGCGGTATATGAACGAGGTTCGCCGCTGGCGCATCAGATCAGCGATATCAAGCGGTTTTTAAAGAATAGTTTTGCCGATGTGGATTATGACAACATTTCTGTGGTGTTGTCAGAACGTACGGACGCCCAGTTGCAGGCTCCCGGTACGCCAGTAAAACGTAATTCTTTTGAAACCAGCTGGATTGTACTGATTATCTTGTTATCCGTGATGTCGGCAGGATTGGGCGTCTGGTATTACAAAAATCATTATGCCGCCAATAAGAAAGGCATAACGACTGATGAGAAGGCGAAATCGTCGAATGAATAGGCAGTCATTATCTATTATCTGGCAAAAAGTCATTTTTGATCCGTTGTCGTATATTCATCCTCAGCGGTTGCAGATAGCTTCGGAAATGATTGTCAGACCAGCCGCCAGGGCGGCGGCAAATGAGTTAATACTGGCGGCCTTGCAGCTTAAAATCGAAGAAAAGGAGAATATTCAAAATTCACTGACGCAGCTGTGGCTGCGTCAGTGGCACCGACTGCCGCAAATCGCGTATTTACTGGGTTGCCATAAATTAAGGGCCGATCTGGCAAGACAGGGAGCCTTACTTAAACTGCCGGATTGGGCGCAAGCATTTTTGGCAATGCATCAGGGGACGAGTTTATCTGTCTGCGATAAGGCGCCGAATCACCGTTTTTTACTCAGCGTCGGGTATGGGCAGCTAAACGCCCTGAATGAATGTTTACCTGAATCTTTAGCACAGCGTTTTCCTTTGCTTTTTCCTCCTTTTATTGAGGAGGCAGCGAAGCAGGATGCTGTAGAAATGTCAATTTTGCTACTGGCCTTACAATATGCTCAAAAATATCCCAATTCAGTCCCCGCTTTCGCCTGTTGAGGGGATACTGATAAAGCGCAAAACGCTGGAACGTTATTTCTCTCTGGAAAGGCTGGAACAGCAGGCGCATCAACGGGCTAAGCGTATTTTACGAGAGGCGGAAGAAGAGGCAAAGACCTTGCGGATGTATGCCTATCAGGAAGGTTATGAGCAAGGGATGATAGATGCGTTACAGCAGGTCGCCGCTTATCTTACCGATAGTCAGACGATGGCCTGGAAATGGATGGAAAAAATACAGATTTATGCCCGGGAGCTATTTTCAGCAGCAGTCGACCACCCCGAAACGCTTTTAACCGTACTGGATGAGTGGTTGAGAGATTTTAATAAACCGGAGGGGCAACTTTTTTTAACACTACCAGTCAATGCGAAAAAAGAGCACCAAAAACTGATGGTCTTGCTGATGGAGAACTGGCCCGGCACTTTTCATCTGAAATATCATCAGGAACCACGCTTTATCATGAGTTGTGGCGATCAGATCGCAGAATTCTCACCCGAACAATTTGTTGAAACAGCGGTGAGTGTCATTAAGCATCATCTCGATGAACTTCCGCAAGATTGCCGGACGATTTCTGATAGCGCCATCAACGCACTTATTGATGACTGGAAGACAAAAACGCAAGCCTCGTAAATGGAAGCTATAACATGATAACAGCCACGACGTCTTATTTGGTTCCGCCAGCGAACGCTGAAACAACAAATAACAGTGTTATTCCGTTAAGCGCCAGGGCAGCTACGTTGAATAACGAAAATAGCATACGTTTGAACAGTGACGGTGATGTTGCGCTCTATGAGGCATTTTACCAGGCGCTTTTGTCGCTTCCTGAGTCAGGCTCTACTGAAACGCTTAAAGATACTATTTATCAAAAGATGACTGCATTTAAAGATCCGCAAAGTGGCGATCCAGCATTTGTCTCCTTTGAGCAGCAAACGGCTATGCTACAAAATATGATTGGCAAAGTTGAGCCAGGCACAGATTTATATGAGGCATTAAACGGAGTGTTAGTCGGTACGATGAATGCGCAGTCACAAATGACTTCCTGGATGCAGGAGATTATTTTGTCTGGAGGGGAAAGCGAAGAGTCAACTGACTGGTAAAACTCCTGTTTTGATGAGGTGTGAGAGGGTGTGATGTGTTCATTAGCGAATTTCACTCGTTGAAGCATCATGCCACCTTAGGTAGGTTACTGATAATTATGGATAATACGGTTTATGTAAGCCGTGTTATCCTGAAAAACCATATTAATATTGTAAATTTTGATGACAAATAAAAACATTTGGTTTGTAAAGGTGTCTTTTTGTAAATGAATCAAGATGATGTGTAATGTAATTATTGGCTACAATGATGAAATAATTGGATTTAAATCATCTTAGTGAGTTTTAATTATTGCTTTATAAGAATATAACGATTTTAAGTTCCTTAAAGCACACAGGATAAAATATGGTATTGCCTTCAATTAATCAATCAGTTGAGGCTATTAGCAATAATCACCTTCAACAATCAAATAAAGTTTCATTAATAAATGGATTAGCTGATGTAAGAGATTATTATGTCGCAAATTGTCTGTTAATAAAACTTAATAAAGGCTGTTTGCGAATTGAAAATGAATTTGGAGAGTTTATTGAGCAATCTGCGCCATGTTTATTTTTATTGGAAAAAGATCAAACGATAACGTTGAGCATGAGCGAAATTGAAGGTCATATTAATTTTTCTTCACTGGAAGTTTCCTATGATTTAATGCAAAAGTTTTACAAAGTCTTTTACAGCACAAGAAATTATAATGAAAGAGAGTTATCGTTAAAAACCAAGCCCAGGCACTTTTTCCATGCTGAACTTTTACCTGGGATGAGTGACACGTTTGACTCTATTTTACATGGTGTGGAATGCCCTCGGGTTTGCAGTAATGTGAGTATTGATGACCATGATTATTCCTATTATTCATTGATGTATCTCATATCGGCATTTGTACGTAAACCCGGTGGATTTGATTTCCTTGAGCGAGCAATAAAAATTACCACGAAAGAGAAAGTTTATAACGTTATTATCAGTGATATTACCCGTAAATGGTCGCAGGCTGAGGTGGCGGGAAAACTGTTTATGAGTGTATCAAGTCTGAAGAGAAAACTGGCCGCTGAAGATGTGAGTTTTAGTAAAATATATTTAGATGCCCGTATGAATCAGGCAATTAAGCTTTTACGCATGGGCGCGGGAAATATTTCACAAGTTGCGACAATGTGTGGGTATGATACGCCTTCTTATTTTATCGCTATTTTTAAGCGGCATTTTAAAATTACACCGCTTAGCTTTATGCGTACAGTAAATCATTAAGCAGTGATATTACTTTTAGTATTATAGTCTACTCATTTTATAGATAAAAAACATTTTCTTACTTTGGTAAACTATCACGTATCTCTATGCCTTTGATGTGCAATTAAAAAAGAGAATCGAACTTCTCCATTGCAGGCAGTGTTACACGACGAGAGATCGCAATAAAGTAAAAAACAAAAGTAAATTACTATCAGATTTGCAAAAGGAATTCATTTCGGTAACGGCATTGCGTATGTAATAACGTAGCAAGACTTTAACACATACAGTTGAAAGTCGGCGTTATCCGCCTGCGCAGTTGCCGCCCAGGAAGAAAAAACATTACCGAGGCTATAGTCAGTTTTCAGAAAAGGATAATCGAATGAAAAATATAATTATATACGGCATTAACTGGACTAATTGTTATGCTCTTGAGTCCATATTTAAGCAAAAATATCCTGAGAAGCGTGTTAAAACGTGTAACTCGTTAACAGGACTCTTGCGTTCTATTACTGAAATGCCTGATGCCGGGCTGATCTTATCTTTGAATCCTCATGAACATGTTTATTTGTTTCACGCGCTGCAGGCGCGGTTGCAGAACCGTAGAGTTCTGGTGATAGCAGATCGTTTGTATTATATCGATCGGTGCGTTTTGCAGTATTTTGGCGTTATGGATTATGTTTTAAAAGACGAGTTATCCACTATCATTCATCCGGAACGGGAGAAGGTCCGTCTTCCGGAAGCGTGGCTGCGTTTCTGCCACCGGCCACACAGGAAAGCCGTGGTTGCGACATATGCTTTTAATGCCGGTGAGACGCCGGAAGAGGTGTTATCTAATATTAATCAATATGCTTGGTGGAACCTGCCGCCCGGTGTTACACAGGCGAAGTATGCCTTATTGATATTATTATCTTCCGGATATCCCGCCATGGATCTGGCGAAAAAATTTGGTCTGGGAACGAAAACCGTCAGTATTTATCGTAAGAAAGTTATGTATCGTTTAGGGATGGATTCTTCACCACTGGCACTGTTTCGCGGGCTAAAATTAGACGCGCATTTACAGCGCACTGCTTTTGCACATAACCCGGATGTATCAAACGATAATTGCCAGTTACCCATTGCTGTAGGCATGAATTAACCTTTTGCCCTGGATTTATTAGAGAAACTTGCGCTTTTTATGATAAAAAAAAGTCTTTTTTATGGGGGCTGCTCGGCTATAGATAATCTTTAGCGATAATGTGCAGCCCGGCTTAACCGCCAATGTGTACTTTTGGGCGTAATACATGGAGACTTCAAATTTGAATACGCTCTTGCAGAGTGGAGAATATTTATGGAGGGAGAGGTATGCTAAGTCCTGTCCGTGATTTGGGGAGTCATCCCTCGCCTCAGCAAGCAGTAAGCGCAGAGATCGATGTCGAAACATTAACATGTATTATTGAACGTCTGGAAAATGACATTATAGATGGGAGCTGGATGAATGCCAGCTATGAGGAGACCGATCTCAGGGTGATGCCTCTTCTTGTTGCGCAAGCCAATAAAAAGTATCCAGCGTTAAATCTTGAATTTGTTATGTCAACCCCTGAGCTTGTTTCCGCTATAAAAGAGGCGAGAATGGGAGGGAGTGAGTCAGCCAGATTTATCGTCAATTTAGGGAGTGGGGGGATCCATTTTTCAGTAGTCGATTTTAGAGCGGTAGCCGGAAAGACCTCCGTGATTCTGTTCGAGCCAGCAGAATGCGATGCTTTTGGACCCGCGTTACTGGCGTTGAGCACCAAAGCCGCTATTGAACGTGAGCAGATGTCGGATTGTTATTTTGCTATGGTCGAACTGGATATTCAAAGAAGCGCTTCAGAATGCGGAATTTTTAGCCTGGCGCTCGCTAAAAAATGTTATCTTGAATCTGCGAATTTAGCGAGGATTCATGAGGATAATATTTTTGATCGCCTGTGTGGCGAAGAGTCTTTTCTCTCTTATGACAAAGCAGACCGTTATCTGCCGGCGAGTTTTTACAAGCATACTCAAAGTATCCGTCGATTAAATGAATATGTAAAAGCCAATCCGGAGGCACAGAGCAGCGTTGTAAATAAAAAGAACGAAACGATTTATGAGCGATTTGATAACAATGCCGTTATGCTAAACGATAAAAAGCTCTCTATTTCCTCCCATAAAAAAAGGATAGCTGAATATCAGACTTTACTTAAGTCACTTAAATCGTAAACCAAATAAGAAGGTTGCCTGCCAGGGAACACCTCTCCGGTGCAGTAGGATTGCTATTCATCATGACGGCAATATACCCCGAATGGCAGGCAGGCAAGCATTAACCGTGTACCGCGGGTACGGTTTCGCCACGTCTGTCGCGCCATGTTGAGTAAGTAAACGCGACAATAAATACGATGGCAAATAAGACAACAATAGTCGGCGCAGGTGCGCTATCAAGATAAAATGACAGATACACGCCCAAAAAGGCGGTAATTATTGACAGGCTGACCGCTATTCCCAGCGCGTGCGCAAAGCGTCGCGTCAGCAAAATGGCTATCGCGCCAGGGGCGATGAGCAAAGAGATCGACAGAATAATCCCCACCGATTTCAGCGTGGCAACGATAGTCAGCGCAATCATACACAGCAGGCCATAATGCAGTAGAGGAATATTCAGACCGCTGGCTTTTGCCTGGTGTGGGTCAAAAGCGTGTAACAGAAGATCTTTCCATTTCAGTCCGATGATGAGCGCAATACCCAGCGCAATTATCGCCGTTTGTACAATATCCCCCAGCGATACGCCCAGCATATCGCCAAACAGAATATGATCCAGATGCACTTCCGATTCAATAGAGACGTAGAGCACCAGGCCTGCGCCAAACATGCCTGAAAAGACGATACCCATTACCGTATCACGTTTGATACGGCTGTTGTCGTCCAGATAACCGGTCGCGATCGCGCAAAATAGCCCGGCAATAAAAGCGCCAATCGCCAGGGGAATACCGATGATATACGCCAGCACGACCCCGGGAAATACGGCATGGCTCATAGCGTCGCCCATTAATGCCCAGCCTTTTAATACTAAAAATACGGATAGCAGGGCGCAGGGAATCGCTACAATGACCGAAACCATAAGGGCGTTCACCATAAAATCAAACTGGAACGGCTCCAGTAGCGTAGTTAAGAACATGACGCCTCCTTATGCAGGCGGGCGCGCCGGCGGTTGGCTAACAAACCCTGTTTTGGGGCAAAAATAAAGGCCGTGAGAAACAGCAACGTTTGCATGACGACGATAATCCCACCAGTGGCACCATCCAGCCAGTAACTAAGCCAGGCGCCTAAAAAACTGGTCAGGCTGCCAATGGCGAAGGCAATAGCAAGCAGGCGTGGGAAACGGTCGGTTAATAACCAGGCCGTTGCGCCCGGCGTGACGACGAGACAGATCACCAGAAATGCCCCGACGGTTTGCAGGGCTGCCACGGTGGAGACAGACAAGAGGGTAAAAAACAATAGCTTCAGGCGGCCCGGATGAAGGCCGATGGAACGTGCATGGGTTTCGTCGAAAAAGACGACCATCAGATCTTTCCACTTGAATAGCAGAATCGTCAGCGAGACTACGCCGATAATCGCCAGTTGCAAAATGTCCGCTGGCGCGATCGCCAGTACGTTGCCGAGAATAATGGTCTGGATATTCACCGACATCGGATTGAGCGAAACCATAAAAAGACCGACGCCAAAAAAAGAGGAGAAGATAAGCCCAATAATGGCGTCTTCTTTCAGGCGCGAGCGTTGGTTAAGAAAAAGCATACTGCCTGCCGCCAGACCGCCGGAAAGAAACGCCCCGAGTGAGAAGGGCAGCCCTAACATCCAGGCACCCGCAACCCCTGGCACAATAGAGTGGGATAACGCATCGCCAATCAGTGACCAGCCTTTGAGCATTAAATAGCAGGAGAGAAAGGCGCACAGTCCCCCCACCATCGCGGAGACCCACATCGCGTTGAGCATATACTGATAGCCAAACGGCTCGACAAGCCAGTTCATGACGATTTTCCTCCGCTGGCCACGCGCCGGGAAATAAAGGGGCGTTCGTCATCGGTGATAATATGCTCTTCGCTGCCGCTTAGCGCGATATGACGTAGGACACCGCTAAACGCCAGTTCCAGATTCGCGGCGGTAAAAGTGGTTTCCGTAGGACCGCTGGCCAGTACGGTTCCTTTAATCATGACCGTATAGTCGCAAAACTCGGTGACGGAACCGAGATTATGTGTTGATACCAGCATGGTGCGGCCCTCATTTCGCAGTTCCCGCAGCAGATCAATGATTCGGGCTTCGGTTTTTACATCCACGCCGGTAAAAGGTTCATCCAGCAGAATAACTTGCCCATCCTGAGCGATAGCCCTGGCGAGAAAGACACGTTTTTTCTGCCCGCCGGATAATTCGCCAATCTGCCGGTGGCGATATTCCTGCATATCCACCCGCGCCAGCGCGGCGTCAACACAGGCGTGATCATGTGCTGTGGGACGGCGCAGCCAGCCCATATGGCCATAGCGCCCCATCATCACCACATCTTCTACCAGCACCGGAAATGACCAGTCCACCTCTTCCGATTGTGGAACATAAGCAATGAGGTTTTTTTTCAGCGCCTTGTTGACCGGCTGTTGCAGGATAGTAATATCCCCCCGGGCAAGATGCACAAAACCCATTAATGCTTTAAATAACGTAGACTTACCGGAACCGTTTACGCCAACCAGTGCGGCGATTGAACCTCCTGGCACCTGAAAAGTGGCATCCCGCAGGGCGGTATGACCGTTGCGATACGTCACCGTGACTTGATCAACGGTAATCGCAGATTGACTCATTGTTGACTCCTCAGACCGTCGTTGATGCCATTGACGATAGTTTCAGTAGTGACACGGAGCAGATCCAGATAGGTCGGCACCGGGCCATCGGCGGCGCTCAGCGAATCGACATACAGCACACCGCCATAATGCGCACCGGATTCACGCGCGACCTGACGGGCAGGTTTATCGGAAACCGTACTCTCGCTAAAGATGGCGGGGATATGGTGCTTTTTAATGGTATCGATCACTTTACGCACTTGTTTCGGCGTACCTTGTTGATCGGCGTTAATCGGCCACAGATAGAGTTCTTTCATATCGTTATCGCGCGCCAGATACGAGAAAGCGCCTTCGCTGGTGACCAGCCAGCGCTGGTCGGCAGGGATTTTTTCCAGTTCAGCGCGCAATGGATCGGCCATCTGGCGAATTTGCGCTTTATAATGCTCAGCGTTTTGCTTATAGGTTGCCGCATTATCCGGATCGTACTTCACCAGTGCGTCGCGAATGTTATCGACATAAATCAGCGCATTTTCAGCCGACATCCAGGCATGTGGGTTCGGCTTACCGTTATAAGGACCTTCGGTAATCCCCATCGGTTTAACACCAGTAGAGACGACCACTTCCGGTACGCCGGAAAGATGCTGATAAAAGCGAGCGAACCACCGCTCCAGGTTCAGACCGTTTGCAAGAATAAGTTGTGCTCCCTGTGCCCGTTTAATATCGCCAGGGGTTGGCTGATACTCATGGATTTCAGCGCCGGGCTTGGTAATCGAGCTGACGTCCGCTGCGTCGCCCGCCACGTTTTTCGCCATGTCGGCGATAACAGTGAACGTGGTGATCACTTTAAATTTCTCTTTTGCATAGGCCGGCGATAGCGCAAGTATCGCTACAGTACCGGCAATCAGGAGCGTTTTCAGACGGCGCAGATTCGTCATAGTATCCCTCGCAATAATATGGTTAATTAATCAGCGAATATAGCCTTTGCTATGTTATATAGCACACGGTATGAATAAATGAAAATAATTCTTATTTGCGAAATAGCGACGATGCGGAGGATAGTACTGAAGATGGATAAGGTGTAAAATATATACACCTTAATAATTAAGAGGGCGCCATGTCTGGTAAACGTATCGCTCGTGAAAAACTGACGATCAAAAAAATGATTGCGCTGTATGCGAGCCACTGTCCGCAGGCTTCAGATGAGCAGGGACATTATGATGCCCTATTTTCCTACGCGCAAAAACGCCTTGATAAGTGTGTATTTGGCGAGGCTAAGCCCGCTTGTAAGCAGTGTCCGGTTCACTGCTATCAGCCGGCCAAACGCGAAGAGATGAAGCAGATTATGCGTTGGGCGGGGCCGCGAATGCTCTGGCGGCATCCAATCCTGACCGTTCGTCATCTGATTGACGATAAACGTCCCGTCCCGGAATTACCGGACAAGTACCAGCGTAAGAAGTAAAAAAGAATGGCCTTGATAGTGCCAGTACTTATCAGGCCTACGGGCAAGCGCCTGGCTGGAGGCCTGATAAGACGTATGCGCCGTCCTCCTTTTAAACTAACGCATCCTTATCAATGCCGAGTCTTTTCATGCGTGACAGGAGAGTGGTGCGTTTAAGCCCCAGGCGTTGCGCGGCGCCCTTCGGACCGGCCACTACGCCGTTAGTCTCTTTCAGGACGCGTATAATAAGCTGGTATTCATCTTCGCCCTCTTTGGCGATTTCCGTGGCAACGGGCGCGGTATCGGGCGCCAGGGCGCTGATATCCGGCAGCGACAGTTGTAGCACATTGCCGCGCGTTAACAGGACAGCGCGCTCAATGACATTTTCCAGTTCGCGAACATTGCCCGGCCATTCCATGCTGCTGAGTGTACGCAACGTTTCGGCAGGGATGCTGTCGATATTACGGCCCATCCGGCGGGCGATTTTAAAGGTGAAGGCTTTAACCAGTAGCGGAATATCTTCCGGGCGTTCGCGTAATGGAGGAAGCTGAATGGGAAAAACGTTCAGTCGATAGTAGAGATCATTACGGAATTCACGATCGGCGACCATTTTTTTCAGATCGCGATTAGTGGCGGCGATCAGCCGCACGTCTGTCTGGATCAATTTATTGCTGCCGAGCCGTTCAAACTCCTGCTCCTGTAGAACACGCAACAATTTAGGCTGTAGCTCCAGCGGCATGTCGCCCACTTCATCCAGAAATAGTGAGCTTTTATCCGCCAACTCAAAACGGCCAATCCGTTGCGCGCTGGCGCCGGTAAACGCGCCTCGTTCATGACCAAACAGATCGCTTTCCAGCAGACCCGCAGGCATCGCGGCGCAGTTCATCTTTACCATTCTGCGTCCGCTACGTCCGCTCAGGTTATGAATAGCGCGGGCAATCAGTTCCTTACCGGTTCCCGTTTCGCCCAGAATCAGTACGGTACTATCACTCTGCGCTACCATTTCAACCTGCTTGAGCACGTTGTACATCGCGTCGCTGCGCCCGATGATCTCGCCAAATTCGCTGTCGACGTTATTAAGCTGTTCCGTAAGCGCCAGATTTTCATCAACCAGCCGTTCTTTCAGACGGTGGATTTCCTGATAGGCCAGCGCATTATCCACCGCAATCGCCACCCGTTCGGCAATCTGACGGAGTAGCTTGAGATTGGCGGTGGTAAACACTTTTTCATCGCACTGCGCCAGTTTGAGTACGCCCAGCATCGTATTACCGGACATCAGCGGCAGCAGGCATAGCGTCTGGATTTGATTGCCCCAGGTATCGAACAGCATTCGCTCGTAGGGGGCAAGCGGATCGCGTTCGTTGAGATTGATAAGCAGCATCTCTTTACTTTTAAAAACGCGTTCCGTGAGCGTGCCGGTTTCGTCAACTTCGCTCTGCTCATGCGCCGGATTATGCTCATCAAGGTAGTGGGTAGAGTAGATATTCAGCTTATTTTTGCGATGACTGCGCAACACAATGCTGATCGCGTCGATGTTGAAATAATGGTGGATCTCTTTAGCGACTTCACTGACCAGCTCATCAATATCCAGACGCGACAAGACGGCATTGGTGATCGCCACCAGAATACGGAAATTATCGCGCTCGCGGCATAAGAGCTCGTAATCGACATTATGGTTTACCCGGTTCTGGATTTGCTCGGCGACCACGCCGACAATTTGGGTAAATGTGTGCAGGCGGTCATATTCCTTGTCGCTCCAGGAACGATCTTCCTGACGGATAAACTCGCAGCCGCCGAAAATACGGCCTTCAGCAGCTAAAGGAAGCAGGCAGTAGTGACCAAACTCCGGGTAGAGGCCACTTGTGGCGAGCTGCGGCCAGGTTTCGGTAAACTCATGGAAATTACAGTGCAACGCATCGGGGCGAGAAAGGATGCGACGTACCGGGCCGTGAGCCAGTACGGTTTCATCTTCATATTCAACAGGACGGCCATTATCTCGCGTCGCATAATATTGTGCGCGTTGCGACTGCGCCTGCCATAGCACTATGCCGGCGCTGTCGGCGAGCGCTGAACGCTTTACCAGTTGCGAAAGTGCTTCACTGAGCGACGCCAAATCGGGCTGCTGCAATAAGGTACGAGTGATATCGAACAAACCTTGCTGTCCAAGATCGCTCATGGGTGTATACGACATGTTGCTTTTCCAGGAAAATACCGCGGCGCGGTGCGAAAAGATCTATGAATTATAGGTATTCGTTTTACATTTTTGCCGGACGACGCTGACGTTTATCCGGCCTACGGGTAATGTCTTATCTGTAGGCCCGGTAAGCGTAGCGCTACCGGGCAGTGTATTAGCATATACGAGGCAGCGGTTCGGCGTGTGGCAAATCAAGGGTACGTTTGACGCCATAGAGTCCGGCTAAACGAACGCCTTTGCGTTCTACCACTTCACCAATTAGCGCCGCGTCGCGTCCCAGCGGGTGCGCGCGTAACGCCGCCAGCGCCTGATCTGCGGCATGGCGTTCAACGGCTATCACCAGTTTACCTTCATTCGCAAAGTTCAGCGCATCCAGGCCCAGCAGTTCGCAAACGCCGCGTACGGCAGGTTTAAGCGGAAGTGCGGATTCGGATAATTCAATACCGTAACCGCAGGTCGCCGCAAACTCATGGGCAACAGCATTCACACCGCCGCGTGTGGCGTCGCGCAACGCCTTCACACCGGTAATCTGACGTAGCGTCTGAATGAGCGGCGTCAGTACTGCACAGTCGCTAACCAGTTCGCCGTCCAGCCCCAGCTGTTCGCGTAAATTGAGGATCGTCGCGCCATGATCACCCAGCGTACCGCTGACCAACAGTACGTCACCGGCGGTAAGCGTTTGTGCGCCCCAGTGAATATCAGCGGGGATCGCCCCCATGCCAGCGGTGTTGATAAACAGCTTGTCCGCCGCGCCGCGCTGCACGACTTTGGTATCGCCGGTTACAATCGCGATACCCGCTTCTCGCGCAGTAGCCGCCATGCTGTTCACCACGCTCTTCAGCGTCTCCATCGGCAACCCTTCTTCAAGGATAAAACCACAGGAGAGATAGCGAGGGAGTGCGCCGCTGACCGCGACATCGTTCGCCGTTCCGCAAATCGCCAGCTTGCCGATATTACCGCCAGGGAAGAACAGCGGATCGATAACGTAACTGTCGGTAGAAAAGGCCAGACGATCGCCTTCTGCGACCAGTTGCGCCAGATCCAGACGCGCCTGATCTTCTTGTTCCGCCAGCCACGGGTTGGCAAAAGCCTCCATAAACAGACTATTAATCAACTGTTGCATCGCCTGGCCGCCGCTGCCGTGGGCGAGTTGTATATTGTTCAAAATTCACACTCCTGCTGACGATACTGATACCAGGCGGCACATGCGCCTTCGGAGGAGACCATCAGCGCGCCGAACGCGGTCTCCGGATTACAGGTTTTACCAAACAACGGGCACTGATGCGGCTTGCATCTGCCGGTCAATACTTCGCCGCAACGGGCGCGCGGATCGTCACAGACCTGCTGCGGCGCAGGTCGGAAATGCGCCTCGGCGTCAAACCGCTGGTAGTCAGGTGTTAAATGAACGCCGGAGGATTCAATCACGCCCAGACCTCGCCACTCGCTGTCGCCATTAACGCAGAACACATCGGCGATGGCTTGCTGCGCCAGTAAGTTTCCGGCATCCGGCACTACGCGACGGTACTGATTTTCGACCTGGCTTAGGGCCGCTATTTTCTGCTCAACCAGCATCACCACGCCTTGCAGTAGATCAAGCGGTTCGAAACCAGCCACCACCAGCGGGCGATTAAAGTCAGACGCGATGAAGCTGTAAGCGTCGGTACCGATTACCATGCTAACGTGACCCGGTGCAAGGAAGGCGTCAATGCCGTTATCCGGTTGCTCCAGCAGGCTACGCAAGGTGGGAATCAGGGTGATGTGCTGGCAGAAAAAGTAGAAGTTCCGTACATCACGCTGTTTTGCCTGCTGCAGTGTGATGGCGGTAGTTGGCATCGTGGTTTCAAACCCCAGGCCGAAGAACACCACTTTACGCGTTGGGTTCTCCTGCGCCAGCTTCAGCGCATCCATCGGCGAATAAACAATACGGACATCTGCGCCACGCGCTTTAGCCTGTAATAGCGACCCCTGTTTGCCTGGCACGCGCATCGCATCGCCAAAGGTACAGAAAATGACGTCCGGATGACTGGCGATCTCAACACAGCTATCGATTCTGCCCATCGGCAGAACACAGACCGGGCAACCGGGGCCGTGGATAAATTCGACGTTTTCCGGTAGCAACTGGTCGAGGCCAAATTTGAAAATGGCGTGCGTATGGCCGCCGCAAACTTCCATAATACGCAGCGGACGTTCGGCGGTGTAAGGGAGAAGCGCAGCGCGTTCACGCAAATGCTCAATGAGCTGCATCACCTGTTCCGGCGCGCGATATTCATCAACAAAACGCATTATTTCTCCTCACCATACAGCAGTGCGCCGACATCCGGCTCAACGTCAAACATGTTTTGTAGCGCGTCGAGGGTATCGCGCGCTTCCGCTTCATTAATTACGCTCATGGCGAAGCCGACATGAACCAGCACCCACTGACCGATACGTGGCTCGCCGTTTTCATCACAGTTGCCGACTAACGTGAGATCGACGTCGCGCTGAATGCCGCAAACATCGACCTTTGCCTGATTACCGTCAATGGCGCGGATCTGACCCGGAACGCCTATGCACATCGCTGTGCCTCCAGCCAGGCCAGCCACTGATCCATCCCTTCGCCGCTGGTGGCGGAAATCAGGATAATGTCAATGTCCGGGTTCACTTCGCGGGCGCTGGCAATACATTTTTCAACGTCAAAATTAAGGTAAGGCAGCAGATCCACTTTGTTGAGCAGCATCAGCGAGGCAGCGGCAAACATATGCGGATATTTCAGTGGCTTATCTTCGCCTTCGGTGACAGAGAGCACCGCCACTTTATGTTTTTCGCCGAGGTCGAAGCTGGCCGGGCAAACAAGGTTGCCGACGTTTTCAATAAACAGAATACCGTTGTCATCAAGCGGCAGACGCGGCGCGGCATCGGCAATCATTTGTGCATCAAGATGGCAGCCTTTGCCGGTATTAACCTGAATCGCCGGTGTACCGGTGGCACGAATGCGCGCGGCGTCATTGACGGTTTGCTGATCGCCTTCAATTACTGCACAGGGTACACGGTCTTTCAGTCTCATGAGTGTTTCGGTTAACAGGGTGGTTTTACCTGAGCCGGGGCTGGAGACCAGGTTGAGTACCAAATGCTGGCGAGTGGCGAAACGGGCACGGTTGCGCTCAGCCAGACGGTTGTTTTTGTCCAGCACGTCGATTTCAACTTCCAGCATTCGCCGTTGGCTCATACCTGGCGCATGGGTTCCGGCTTCACCATGGCCATAATGCAGATCGCCTTCTGCGGTCTGACTGGGGGCGAAGCCGGCGGTTTTAATTCCGGTAATATTCAGCGCCGGACGCGACGCCGGGGCAAAGGGCGCGCTACGAAACGCTGAATGCGGATTATGCTCATCGCCTTCTATATAAAGGTTGCCTTCAGCGCAACCGCAAGTCGTACACATCGCTTACTCCTGATCTTTTTCGTGTTACAGGCTTTTTGCCGGATGGCGACGAGAGCGTCTTATCCGGCCTACAGGTTGTTATCGTCGTTGTAGGCTGGATAAGGCGAAGCCATCATCCGGCATTAACCTTCTGCTTCATCAATTTCTATGCGCCGAATTTGTAAGCCATCGTCGGCCACAATACGCAGCGTATCGCTATGACATTGCGGACAACGACGTACACGATGTGTCAACAACGTGACATATTGTTGACAATGCTCACACCAGCATTCGGCTTCCTGTTCTTCGAGGTGCAGTTTACAACCTTCTGCTACCGTACCGCGGCATACCAGATCAAAACAAAAGGAAAGAGCGCTGGTTTCTACGCAAGAAAAGGCGCCTATTTTGATCCAAACGCCCGTCACACGTTTTGCACCGTATGCTGAAGCCTGTTGTTCAATCAATTCCAGTGCCCTCTGGCATAGGGTGATTTCGTGCATATCGCCTCCCGTAGTTGCTGGCCCTTTAAAGCAATAATTATGCCAGTTTGTAGATGCACCTGACGGGTCATGTCGACAATGACGAAATGACATGTCGTCATCGCGTCGAAACCGTAGGGCTCACTTTTATATTCTAATAAAAACAACAAGTTAAATATTGGCATGAAAAATGCTTAACGCAGGAATCTCTGTTAAACGGGTAACCTGACATGACTATTTGGGAAATAAGCGAAAAGGCCGATTACATCGCGCAACGGCATCGTCGCCTACAGGACCAGTGGCATATTTACTGCAACTCGCTGGTCCAGGGGATCACCCTCTCGAAAGCACGCCTGCATCATGCGATGAGCTGCGCGCCGGAAAAAGATCTCTGCTTTGTCCTTTTTGAGCACTTTCGTATTTACGTCGCGTTGGCAGATGGTTTTAACAGCCACACCATTGAGTACTACGTTGAAACCAAAGATGGCGAAGATAAGCAATTGATTGCACAAGCACAGCTTGATATCGACGGCAAGGTTGACGAGAAGGTGAATAACCGCGATCGCGAGCAGGTGCTGGAGCACTATCTGGAAAAAATCGCCACGGTTTATGACAGCCTGTATGCCGCGGTAGAAACCAATTCGCCGGTCAATCTGAGCCAACTGGTCAAGGGACAGCGCCCGGCGGTATAAGCCTGAGGCGTTGCCCGCTTTGATTCGCGATGTGGCGCGACGCCATATCATGAATGTTTTGGGGATGGGCGTGTCGATAAGTGTCGAAAATGACATTTCAACGGCATGTTTTCGTCAAAAATGACAATCACCTGAGGAAAGCCTGGTGAATCGTTTTGTAATTGCTGACTCCACTCTCTGTATCGGCTGCCACACTTGTGAGGCCGCCTGTTCAGAGACGCATCGCCAGCACGGCTTGCAGTCTATGCCGCGCCTGAAAGTGATGCTTAATGAAAAAGAATCCGCACCGCAGCTTTGCCACCATTGCGAAGATGCGCCGTGTGCTACCGTCTGCCCGGTTAACGCAATTAACCGCGTTGATGGCGCCGTACAGCTTAATGAGAGCCTGTGCGTAAGCTGCAAACTGTGCGGTATTGCCTGCCCGTTTGGCGCGATTGAATTCTCCGGCAGCCGTCCGCTGCATATTCCGGCTAACGCCAATACGCCGAAAGCGCCGCCAGCGCCACCAGCGCCGGCCCGCGTCAGTACGCTGCTCGACTGGGTGCCCGGCGTACGCGCTATCGCAGTGAAATGCGACCTGTGCCACTTTGATGAACAAGGCCCGGCCTGCGTGCGGATGTGCCCAACCAAAGCCCTGCATCTGGTGAACAATATGGATATCGCCCGCGCCAGCAAACGTAAGCGTGAGCTGACATTCAATACTGACTTTGGCGATCTCACCTTGTTTCAGCAGGCTCAGAGTGGGGATGCAAAATGAGCGCGATTTCACTGATCAATAGCGGCGTGTCCTGGTTTGCCGCTGCCGCCGTACTGGCTTTTCTGTTTTCTTTTCATAAAGCGCTGAGCGGCTGGGTTGCGGGTGTTGGCGGCGCAGTCGGGAGTCTGTATACCGCCGCGGCGGGTTTTACCGTATTGACCAGCGCGACGGCGGTCAGCGGTGTGATGCCGTTTATTGGCTATACGCTGCAAATCAGCCCGTTGAATTCAGTCTGGCTGATTACGCTGGGGCTGTGCGGTCTGTTCGTCAGCCTGTTTAACATTGACTGGCATCGTCATCCGCAGGTGAAGGCCAACGGTCTGCTGATCAACCTGCTGATGGCGGCTGCGGTCTGCGCGGTGATTGCCAGCAATCTCGGCACGCTGGTGGTCATGGCGGAAATTATGGCGCTGGCTGCCGTGTTCCTGACCGGTAGCAGTAAAGAGGGCAAACTGTGGTTTGCGCTGGGCCGCCTCGGCACGCTGCTACTGGCGATGGCCTGCTGGCTGGTGTGGCAACGTTACGGCACGCTGGATCTGGCGCTGCTCGATCAGCGTGCGCAGCAGCTACCGTTGGGGTCTGATATCTGGCTACTTGGCGTCATCGGCTTTGGTCTGCTGGCCGGGATTATCCCGTTGCACGGCTGGGTGCCGCAGGCACATGCGAATGCCAGCGCGCCGGCAGCGGCGCTGTTCTCCACTGTGGTGATGAAAATCGGTCTGCTCGGCATTTTGTCCCTGTCGTTGATTGGTGGTAACGCACCGCTGTGGTGGGGTGTTGCGCTACTGGTACTTGGGATGATTACCGCTTTCGTTGGCGGACTGTATGCGCTAATGGAACACAATATTCAACGTCTGCTGGCGTATCACACGCTGGAAAATATCGGCATCATCCTGCTCGGTCTGGGCGCGGGTGTCACCGGTATTGCCCTTGATCAACCGGTGCTGATCGCATTGGGCCTGACCGGTGGTCTTTATCATCTGCTGAACCATAGCCTGTTCAAAAGCGTACTGTTTTTGGGCGCAGGGAGCATCTGGTTCCGTACCGGTCATCGCGATATTGAAAAGCTGGGCGGTATCGGCAAGCGGATGCCGGTCATTTCTATCGCCATGCTGGTGGGGCTGATGGCCATGGCAGCGTTGCCGCCGCTGAACGGCTTTGCCGGTGAGTGGGTGATTTATCAGTCCTTCTTCAGGCTGGGCAACAGCGGCGCGTTTGTTGGTCGCCTGTTAGGACCGCTACTGGCAGTCGGTCTGGCGATTACCGGTGCGCTGGCGGTAATGTGTATGGCGAAAGTCTATGGCGTAACCTTCCTCGGCGCGCCGCGCACGAGGGAAGCGGAAAATGCCTGCTGCGCACCGATCCTGATGGGCGTCAGCGTCGTGGCGCTGGCGATTTGCTGTGTGGTGGGCGGGGTTGCCGCGCCGTGGCTGTTGCCGATGCTTACCGCGGCGGTGCCGCTGCCGCTGGAAACTGCGCATACCACCGTCTCTCAGCCGATGATCACGCTGCTGCTGGTAGCCTGTCCGCTGCTGCCATTCATCATCATGGCCATTTTTAAAGGCAACCGTCTGCCATCGCGTTCACGCGGTGCGGCGTGGGTGTGTGGCTACGATCATGAACAGTCGATGGTGATTACCGCGCACGGTTTTGCGATGCCGGTTAAAGAAGCCTTTGCCCCAGTTCTTAAACTGCGCAAATGGCTGAATCCGGTCTCACTGGTGCCGGGCTGGCAAAACGCCGCAGCGCCAGTGCTGTTCCGTCGCCTGGCGCTGATTGAGCTGGCGGTGCTGGTGGTGATTGTGGTTTCCCGAGGAGCCTGAAAATGAGTGTCTTTTATCCGTTAATTCAGGCGCTGGTGCTCTTCGCCGTTGCGCCGCTGTTGTCCGGTATTACCCGTGTGGCGCGTGCCCGTCTGCATAACCGTCGTGGACCTGGCGTGTTGCAGGAATATCGCGACATTATCAAATTGCTTGGTCGTCAAAGCATTGCGCCTGCTGATTCTGGCTGGGTTTTCCGCCTGACGCCGTTCGTGATGGTGGGCGTTATGCTGACCATCGCCACCGCGCTGCCGGTAGTGACCGTCGGGTCACCGCTGCCGCAGTTGGGCGATTTGATCACCCTGATTTATCTTTTTGCGATTGCCCGCTTTTTCTTCTCGATTGCCGGGCTGGATACGGGAAGCCCGTTTACCGCGATTGGCGCGAGCCGTGAAGCAATGCTGGGCGTGCTGGTTGAGCCTATCTTGTTGCTCGGCCTGTGGGTGGCGGCGCAGGTCGCCGGTTCGACCCATATCAGTAACATTACCGATACCCTTTATCACTGGCCTTTCGCGCGCAGTATTCCGCTGGTGTTAGCACTGTGCGCCTGTGCGTTCGCCACCTTTATCGAGATGGGCAAACTGCCGTTTGACCTTGCAGAAGCCGAGCAGGAGTTGCAGGAAGGTCCGCTAACCGAATACAGCGGCAGCGGCTTTGCGGTGCTGAAATGGGGCATCAGCCTGAAACAACTGGTGGTGCTGCAAATGTTCGTCGGTGTCTTTCTGCCGTGGGGGCAGATGGAAGTCTTTAGCGCTGGCGGTCTGTTGCTGGCGCTGGTCATTGCCATCGTTAAGCTGGTTCTCGGTGTGTTGGTCATCGCCCTGTTCGAAAACAGCATGGCGCGTCTGCGCTTTTGCGCCACTTCACGCGTGACCTGGGCCGGATTTGGGTTTGCGTTTTTAGCCTTCGTCTCCTTGCTGGCGGCGTGATTGAAGAGAGTTTGAACATGTCTGAAGAAAAATTAGGTCAACATTATCTGGCCGCGTTGCACCAGGCGTTTCCTGGCGTTGTAGTGGACGAAGCCTGGCAGACCAAAGATCAACTGACCATCACCGTGAAGGTGAACTATCTGCCGGAGGTGGTTGAGTTTCTGTATTACAAACAGGGCGGCTGGCTGTCGGTACTGTTTGGCAACGATGAACGTCAGCTCTGTGGCCATTATGCGGTTTACTACGTGATGTCGATGGAACAGGGCCAGAAGTGCTGGGTAACGGTACGCGTAGAAGTGGATGCTAATACCCTGGAGTTTCCGTCGGTGACGCCGCGCGTGCCGGCTGCTGTCTGGGGGGAGCGTGAAGTCCGCGATATGTACGGTCTGCGACCCGTAGGCCTGCCGGATGAACGTCGTCTGGTGCTGCCGGACGACTGGCCGGATGAGCTCTATCCGCTGCGTAAAGACAGCATGGATTATCGTCAGCGCCCGGCGCCGACAACCGATGCTGAAACCTATGAGTTCATCAACGAACTGGGCGATAAGAAGAACAATGTGGTGCCGATTGGTCCGCTGCATGTCACTTCTGATGAACCGGGCCATTTCCGTCTGTTCGTTGATGGCGAAAACATTATTGATGCCGACTATCGTCTGTTCTACGTCCACCGTGGGATGGAAAAGCTGGCGGAAACCCGGATGGGTTACAACGAAGTGACCTTCCTGTCGGACCGCGTGTGCGGCATCTGTGGTTTTGCCCACAGTACTGCTTACACCACCTCCGTGGAGAACGCGATGGGTATTCAGGTGCCAGAGCGCGCGCAGATGATTCGCGCTATTTTGCTGGAAGTGGAACGTCTGCACTCGCATCTGCTGAACCTCGGCCTGGCCTGTCACTTCACAGGGTTTGACTCCGGCTTCATGCAGTTCTTCCGCGTGCGCGAAACCTCCATGAAGATGGCGGAAATCCTCACCGGGGCGCGTAAAACCTACGGTCTTAACCTGATCGGCGGGATTCGCCGCGATCTGCTGAAAGAGGACATGATCCAGACCCGTCAACTGGCGCAGCAGATGCGTCGTGACGTGCAGGAGCTGGTGGACATGCTGCTCAGCACGCCGAACATGGAGCAGCGTACCGTTGGTATCGGTCGTCTGGATCCGGAAATTGCGCGTGATTTCAGTAACGTCGGCCCAATGGTTCGCGCCAGCGGCCATGCGCGCGACACCCGTGCCGATCACCCGTTTGTGGGCTATGGGCTGCTGCCGATGGAGGTCCATAGCGAGCAGGGCTGCGATGTGATTTCACGTCTAAAAGTGCGTATCAATGAGGTGTACACCTCGCTGAACATGATCGACTTTGGCCTTGATAACCTGCCGGGCGGTCCGCTGATGGTGGAAGGCTTCACCTATATTCCGCATCGCTTTGCGTTGGGCTTTGCCGAAGCGCCGCGCGGTGATGATATCCACTGGAGTATGACCGGCGACAACCAGAAGCTGTACCGCTGGCGCTGCCGCGCAGCAACCTACGCCAACTGGCCGACCCTGCGTTATATGCTGCGTGGCAACACCGTTTCCGATGCGCCGCTGATCATCGGTAGCCTTGACCCTTGCTACTCCTGTACTGACCGCATGACCGTGGTTGATGTGCGTAAGAAGAAAAGCAAAGTTGTGCCGTATAAAGAGCTTGAGCGCTACAGCATTGAGCGTAAAAACTCGCCGCTGAAATAAGGAATCGCCATGTTTACCTTTATCAAAAAAGTCATCAAAACCGGCGCGGCGACGTCGTCTTACCCGCTGGAGCCGATTGCGGTTGATAAAAACTTTCGCGGCAAGCCGGAGCATAATCCGCAGCAGTGCATTGGCTGTGCCGCCTGTGTCAATGCCTGCCCGTCGAACGCCCTGACGGTGGAAACCGATTTGGCAACGGGCGAGCTGGCCTGGCAGTTTAACCTCGGGCGTTGCATCTTCTGTGCCCGCTGTGAGGAAGTCTGCCCGACGGCGGCAATTAAGCTGTCTCAGGAGTACGAGCTGGCGGTATGGAAAAAAGAAGATTTTCTACAGCAGTCCCGCTTTACGCTGTGTCACTGTCGCGTTTGCGAGCGGCCTTTCGCGGTGCAAAAAGAGATTGATTACGCTATTGCGCTGCTCAGGCACAACGGCGATAGCCGTGCGGAAAATCACCGTGAAAGCTTTGAAACCTGCCCGGACTGTAAGCGTCAGAAATGCCTGGTGCCGTCTGACCGTATTGAACTGACTCGCCATATGAATGAGGCCATCTGATGAGCAATTTATTAGGCCCGCGTGACGCTAATGGTATCCCCGTTCCGATGACGGTGGATGAGTCCATCGCCAGCATGAAAGCGTCTTTACTGAAAAATATTAAGCGTTCGGCGTATGTCTATCGTGTGGACTGCGGCGGCTGTAACGGCTGCGAAATTGAAATCTTCGCCACGCTGTCGCCGTTGTTTGACGCCGAGCGTTTCGGTATTAAAGTTGTACCGTCCCCGCGCCACGCGGATATTCTGCTGTTCACCGGCGCGGTGACCCGGGCGATGCGTTCTCCGGCGCTGCGCGCCTGGCAATCGGCACCGGACCCAAAAATTTGTATCTCGTATGGTGCCTGTGGCAACAGTGGCGGTATCTTCCACGATCTGTACTGCGTCTGGGGCGGCACCGATAAAATCGTGCCGGTAGATGTGTATATTCCTGGTTGCCCGCCAACGCCTGCGGCAACGCTGTATGGCTTTGCGATGGCGCTGGGATTACTGGAACAAAAAATCCACGCCCGTGCGCCCGGCGAGCTTGACGATCAGGCGGCAGAGATCCTGCATCCGGATATGGTACAGCCGCTGCGCGTGAAGGTCGATCGTGAAGCCCGCCGCCTGGCCGGTTATCGTTATGGTCGCCAGATTGCTGATGATTATATGACGCAGTTAGGGCAGGGGGAGCAGCAGGTGGCGCGTTGGCTGGAAGCGGAAAACGATCCGCGTCTGACCGAGATCGTCAATCATCTTAACCATGTCGTTGAAGAGGCGCGTATCCGATGAGTGAAACGGTGGTGTTCAGTCAACTGAGCCGTAAGTTTATTGATGAGAACGATGCCACGCCCGCCGAGGCGCAGCAGGTTGTCTATTACAGCCTGGCGATTGGTCACCACCTGGGGGTCATCGATTGTCTGGAAGCCGCGCTCACCTGTCCATGGGACGACTATCTGGCATGGATTGCGACTCTTGAAACGGGGAGCGAAGCGCGTCGTAAAATGGAGGGCGTGCCGAAGTACGGCGAAATCGTCATCGACAGCAACCATGTGTCGATGCTGGCGAATGCCTTTGATAAAGCGCGTGCGTTACAAACGCCGCAGCAGCAGGAGTGGAGCAAACTGATGCTCAGTATGCTGCATGATATTCACCAGGAAAGCGCTATCTATTTGATGGTGAGGAGACACCGTGACTGACGTTTTACTCTGTGTCGGCAATAGCATGATGGGTGACGATGGCGCGGGGCCGCTGCTGGCAGAAATGTGCGCCGCGCAACCGAAAGGCGACTGGGTGGTGATTGACGGCGGCAGCGCGCCGGAAAATGACATTGTTGCGATTCGCGAGCTGCGTCCCTCTCGTCTGCTGATTGTCGACGCGACCGATATGGGGCTTAATCCGGGCGAAATCCGCATCATTGATCCGGATGACATTGCCGAAATGTTTATGATGACCACCCACAACATGCCGCTCAACTATCTGGTCGATCAGCTTAAAGAAGACGTGGGCGAGGTGATTTTTGTTGGCATCCAGCCGGATATCGTCGGGTTTTATTATCCGATGACCCAGCCGATTAAAGAGGCGGTCGAAAGCCTCTATCAGCGGCTGGAAGGCTGGGAAGGTCACGGCGGATTTGCCGAACTGTAAGTGTCGCCCGGAAGCATTATGCTTACCGGGTCTGCCTCTTGCATTCTCAACGGGCCGAATAAGGCAACGTCGCCATCCGGCCCGTTGAGCCTGACCCTGATTTCTTCGTTAACTTTCCGGCTTACCTTTCATTGCTTTCGTGCGAAAACGCAACCGGTTAATACCAACAAATCGTCATCCGTCATCGTCACTGGTGTCGATGACATGGCAAATTTCATCTGTCTGGATTAAATATTCTTAAATAACAGTACGTTAAATGTTGGCATGATTCGTGTATACATCGGCACATCATCTGTTATTGCTGGAGAATTTGATGAACCGTTTCATCATTGCAGACGCGAGTAAATGTATTGGTTGTCGTACCTGTGAAGTGGCTTGCGTGGTATCCCATCAGGAAAATCAGGATTGCGCATCGCTGACCCCTGAATCTTTTTTACCGCGTATCCACGTCATTAAAGGCGTGAACGTCTCTACAGCGACGTTGTGCCGCCAGTGTGAAGACGCGCCGTGCGCCAACGTTTGTCCGAATGGCGCTATCAGCCGCGATAAAGGCTTTGTTCATGTGATGCAGGAACGCTGCATAGGTTGTAAAACCTGCGTGGTCGCATGTCCTTATGGCGCAATGAAAGTGGTGGTACGTCCGGTGGTTCGCAACAGTGGCGCGGGTCTCAACGTGCGTGCAGAGAAAGCGGAAGCGAATAAGTGCGACCTGTGCCATCACCGTGAAGCGGGGCCGGCCTGTATGGAGGCTTGCCCAACCCACGCGCTGATTTGCGTCGATCGTAACAAGCTCGAACAGATCAGTGCGGAAAAACGCCGTCGCGCGGCGCTCGATTCCACCGCGTCTTTGTTGTTCTGATCTCTGAAAATCCGCGTAAAATACGTGCCTGATGGCGCTGCGCTTATCAGGCCTACATGGGAGTAGCGTTTGCCGGATAAGGCGAAGCCACCATCCGGCAAACGAACATTTCAGAGATACAACACTGCGGGAACTCGTCATGACAATAAACAACCACTCCGGCGTACAGCTACGCATTCGCGGTAAAGTACAGGGCGTCGGTTTTCGTCCCTTTGTCTGGCAGTTGGCGCAGCAGCTTGGGCTACATGGTGACGTCTGCAACGATGGCGACGGCGTTGAGGTGCGGCTGCTGGAGGCCCCCTCGCAGTTTATTGCCGCGCTACATCAGCACTGCCCGCCGCTGGCGCGCATTGATAGCGTCGATCAAGAGCCCTACGTCTGGGCGCACATTCCCGCTGATTTTTCCATTCGCCAGAGCGCAGGCGGGACAATGAATACGCAAATTGTCCCGGACGCGGCGACTTGCCCGGCCTGCCTGGCGGAGATGAACACGCCGGGTGAACGCCGTTACCGTTATCCTTTTATCAACTGTACCCACTGTGGCCCGCGTTTCACTATTATTCGTGCGATGCCGTATGACCGTCCGTTCACCGTGATGGCTGCTTTCCCTCTTTGTCCGCAATGCGAGCGGGAGTATCGCGACCCTTGCGATCGTCGTTTCCATGCCCAGCCCGTCGCCTGTCCTGCCTGTGGACCGCATCTTGAATGGCGAAGTGACGGACAGTATGCAGAGAAAGAGGCGGCATTACAGGCGGCGGTAGCAATGCTTAAGGCTGGCGGTATCGTGGCGGTGAAGGGAATTGGCGGTTTTCATCTTGCCTGCGATGCGCGTAATGATGAGGCGGTGGCGAAGCTGCGGACGCGCAAACGCCGCCCGGCTAAACCGCTGGCCGTTATGTTACCGGACGCAGAGACGTTGCCGGAGACGGCGCGCCGTTTGCTCGTGACGCCTGCCGCGCCGATTGTGCTGGTGGAAAAGCAGTATGTCGCTTCGCTGTGCGAGGGTATCGCGCCGGGCCTGACGGAGGTCGGCGTGATGCTGCCAGCTAATCCACTTCAGCATTTGCTATTACAGGCGCTGGCGCGCCCGATTGTGATGACGTCAGGTAACCTGAGCGGCAGGCCGCCAGCCATTACCAATGCGCAGGCGCAGGAGGATTTGCAGGGCATTGCCGACGGCTTTCTGCTGCATAACCGTGATATCGTTCAGCGAATGGATGATTCTGTGGTGCGCGAAAGCGGGGAAATGCTGCGCCGTTCGCGCGGCTACGTTCCGGATGCCATTGCGCTACCACCGGGCTTTAAGGCGATTCCGCCGCTGCTTTGCCTGGGATCTGACCTGAAAAATACCTTCTGTCTGGTACGCGGCGAGCAGGCGGTTATCAGCCAACATTTAGGCGATCTCAGTGATGAAGGCATCCAGGCGCAGTGGCAAGACGCGTTACGTCTGATTCAGTCAGTGTATGACTTTACGCCAGATCGCGTTATCTGCGATGCTCATCCGGGTTATGTCTCCAGTCAGTGGGCGCAGGAAATGCACCTACCGACAGAAACCGTTTTACATCATCATGCACATGCCGCCGCTTGTCTGGCAGAGCACGGCTGGCCACTGGCGGGCGGCGATGTAATTGCCCTGACGCTGGATGGCATCGGCATGGGGGAGAATGGCGCGCTATGGGGCGGCGAATGTCTGCGGGTCAATTATCGCGAATGTGAACATTTAGGGGGGTTACCTGCCGTGGCGTTGCCGGGCGGCGATCTCTCGGCGAAGCAGCCGTGGCGTAATCTGCTCGCGCAGTGTCTGCGGTTTGTGCCTGACTGGCAGAAGTACACCCAAACCGCTGGCGTGCAACAACAAAACTGGCCCGTACTGGCGCGAGCCATTGAGCGCGGGCTTAACGCGCCGCAGGCATCTTCGTGTGGACGGTTGTTCGATGCGGTTGCCGCCGCGTCAGGCTGTGCGCCTGCAACGCTTAGCTATGAAGGCGAAGCCGCCTGTGCGCTGGAGGCGTTGGCTTCGCAATGTGCGGGCGTCGAGCATCCGGTAACGATGCCGCTGAACGGTCGTTATCTCAATCTGGCGGTATTCTGGCAACAATGGCTGAACTGGCAGGCGACGCCAGCGCAGCGGGCATGGGCTTTTCACGACGCGCTGGCGCAGGGCTGTGCGACGTTGATGCGTGAACAGGCGTTATCGCGTGGGATAACCACGCTGGCGTTCGGCGGTGGAGTGATGCACAACCGTTTATTACGTGCACGTTTGTCCTTTTATCTTGCTGATTTTACCCTGTTGTTCCCGCAGCAGTTACCGGCTGGCGATGGGGGATTGTCGTTGGGGCAGGGAGTTATAGCGGCGGCGCGAAGGTTGGCTGTGTAGTAAAATAAAAAAAGCCCCGGGACTGTCGGGGCCAAAAGTCGGGGCATACCGACAAGCAGCAACGCACTTCCGTGTGCGTGAGGTTAATAAGACACTGGCACACAGGGCGTTTTATACGGGCAGTGTTTTCAACAGGGCAAACGCCTCTTTCATCCGATCTTCACTGACCACGAAGGCGCACAGCTGGCCTGCCTCATTCATACCTCTGGCAACCATCCCCTGCGCTTCGGTCGTAATACTCCAGCTCAGATCGCGGCGTTGGGTTTCGCCAGCCAGATGTAACGGCAGCGCGGGCGTTTTTACTTTTACCAGCATAGCGGGCAGTTTTAACGGCGCATTGCCGCCGAGTAAGTTTTTTGCCAGATACATGGCGCTTAGTTGAATCGGTTGCAGGAATGGCAGCACCTGACCGTTAATTTCGGCACAGTCGCCAATCGCGTAAATATCCGGATGGCTGGTTTGCAGGCAGCTGTCCACGCAGATGCCCCGGTTCACGGTCAACCCGGCGCGACGCGCCAGCGCGGTTTCTGAGCGCAGACCGGTTGCGGCAATCACCGCATCGACTTCAACACTGCGTTGGCGATCCAGGGTAGCGAGAATGCCGGATTTGGTCTGCTCCAGCCCCTGTAACTGTGACTTCAGCAGCAGATGCACGCCCATATCGGTCAGGCGATGCTGTAAGCGACTGCTCACTTCCGGCGGCATCAGCGAAGCGAGAATGCTGGCGGCGTTATCGATGAGCGTTACCGCCTTACCGGCGCGGCAGAAATCCATCGCCAGCTCACTACCAATCAACCCGCCACCGACAATCAGCACCCGTTGCGCGTCGCGTAGTTGGCTTTCACAGGCCCGATACTCCTGCTGGCTATTCAAAGTGAGCATTAACTCACGTCCTGCTACCGGTGGCACAAAGGCTGAAGCCCCGGTCGCCAGCACCAGCTTATCGTACTGCCACTGCTTATCCTGGCTTTTGACGACATGGGCATCGGCATCAATGTCGGTCACCCAGCTATAGGGGAACAGACGCAGATTGAACTGCTCAGCAAACTCCCCCGCCGTCTGGCGGGTGAGATCGTCTGCACGCTGTGACTGGCTGATAACGTGGCTCAGGTCGGGCTTGTTGTACTCATCCATACTGTCAGCGGCGATCAGAGTCAGCGGTACCGCCGTATTCTGTTTACGAATATTTTTGACTAACTGGCGGGCTGCAAAGCCCGAACCAATAATGACAATTCCACGGTTCATTTTGCCTCCGTTGCCAGTACGTCGAAGACATCTTTACCCAGCGAACATTCCGGGCACAGGAAGTTATCCGGCACGTCGCTCCACGGGGTACCCGGCGCGACATCCTGCAGCGGCTCGCCTTTGGTCGGATCGTAAATCCACTGGCAAACGCTGCATTGCATACAAGGGCCGAGGTCGGCGGCTGCGGCTGTGGCACAGGCGCATTCCTCTTCTTTAGCTGCCGCTTTTACGTTATTTTCCGGCAGCGGAGCAAGCGCCCACTGACGTGCGATTTCACGACCATGCTGGCGACACAGCGCCAGCGCATCCCTATCCGGACGCCATTTCGCCTTCAGGCTCAGTGACATTTCAAAACCAGCGTCCTGCAGGCGGGTTGACAGACGATCGACCGCACCGCCGCTCCAGCCGTGAGAACCAAAGGCGCTGGCGCGTTTATTGCGAAAACGCAGGCCGGTCATCTCTTCCACCAGACCGGCGATTTTTGGCATCATCACGTTATTCATCGTAGAGGTGCCGACCAGCACGCCTTTTGAGCGGAAAACATTGGTCAGAATTTCATTTTTGTCGCTGCGGGCGACGTTAAAGATTTTTACCGCCACGTTAGGATCGGCTTCGTTGATGCCCTGCGCAATCGCATCCGCCATCATGCGGGTATTGTTGGACATGGTATCGTAGAAGATAGTGATGCGATCTTCCTGATAATCAGCCGCCCATTTCAGATACAGTTCAACGATTTGCGTCGGATTTTCGCGCCAGACCACGCCGTGAGAGGTGGCGATCATGTCTACCGGCAGATTGAAACCAAGGATTTCGGTAATTTTGGGCGTAACCAGACGGCTGAACGGCGTCAGGATATTGGCGTAGTAGCGCTGGCATTGTTCAAACAGTTCGGTTTGGTCCACTTCATCATTGAACAGACGCTCGTCGCAGTAGTGCTGGCCAAAGGCGTCGTTGCTGAATAACACCGCGTCGCCGGTCATATAGGTCATCATGCTGTCCGGCCAGTGCAGCATCGGCGTTTCCACGAAGATCAACTGCTTGCCGTTGCCGATATCCAGCGTATCGCCGGTTTTCACCACCTTAAAATTCCATTCCGGGTGATGGTGATGGCCGTTGATAGAATCAATGGCGTTGGCGGTACAGTAGATAGGCGTGTCCGGGAGCTGCGCCATCAGTTCGGTCAGCGCGCCCGCATGGTCTTCTTCAGCATGGTTAATGATGATGTAGTCGATATCCGCGAGGTCGATTTCACTGCGCAGGTTTTGCACGAATTCACGGCTAAATTTATGGTCGACGGTATCGATCAGGACGTTTTTTTCTTCACGGATAAGGTAGCTGTTATAGCTGCTGCCGCGCAGGGTTTTGTATTCAGTACCGTGAAAATCACGTACTTCCCAGTCACGTTGGCCAACCCAATGAATGTTATTTTTAACCAGAATAGACATAGCAACCTCAATGTATTTAGCGTGTTCTAAGAAAGATGTATTGCTAATTGCAGATTGTGTGCCAACTTTTTATTTTATTGATATATAAAGATTTATTTTCTTTTCTGATTATTTTAATAGTCAAAATGACTGTTATTTTTATTGTCAATATGACAATATGTATTGTCAAAATGACTGCGAGGTGGGGATGAGCTTCTCTGTTGAAGTATTGGCGAGTATCGCCATTGAATTACAACGCGGAATTGGTCATCAGGATCGTTTCCAGCGACTGATCTCAACGCTGCGCCAGGTGCTGGAGTGCGACGCTTCGGCGCTATTACGCTATGAATCACGCCAGTTTATTCCTTTGGCCATTGATGGCCTGGCGCAGGATGTACTCGGCAGGCGCTTTACGCTGGAAGGGCATCCACGTCTGGAGGCTATTGCCCGCGCCGGTGACGTGGTGCGTTTCCCCGCTGACAGCTCGCTTGCCGATCCCTATGACGGTTTAATCCCTGGCCAGGAAAGCCTGAAAGTCCACGCCTGCGTTGGACTGCCCCTGTTCGCCGGACAGAATCTGATTGGTGCGCTGACGCTGGATGCCATGGAGCCAAATCAATTTGACATTTTCAGCGATGAAGAACTGCGGCTTATTGCCGCGCTGGCGGCCGGCGCGCTAAGTAATGCGCTGCTGATTGAACAGCTGGAAAGTCAGAATATGTTGCCCGGCACCCCGCCTGCGTTTGAGCAAGTCAAAGAGACGCAGATGATTGGTCTGTCACCCAACATGATACAGTTGAAAAAAGAGATCGAGATAGTGGCGGGCTCCGATCTTAACGTACTGATCAGTGGAGAAACCGGCACTGGTAAAGAGCTGGTGGCAAAGGCTATCCATGAAGGTTCTCCGCGTGCGGTTAACCCACTGGTCTACCTTAACTGTGCCGCGCTGCCGGAAAGCGTCGCGGAAAGTGAACTGTTTGGTCATGTTAAGGGGGCATTTACCGGGGCTATCAGCAATCGCAGCGGTAAATTCGAGATGGCCGACAACGGTACGCTGTTTCTCGATGAAATCGGGGAACTGTCGCTGGCGCTACAGGCCAAGTTATTGCGCGTGTTGCAGTACGGTGATATTCAGCGAGTGGGCGACGATCGCAGCTTACGTGTTGATGTGCGGGTACTGGCGGCAACCAACCGCGATCTGCGTGAAGAGGTCATCGCTGGACGCTTCCGTGCCGATCTCTTCCATCGCCTGAGCGTCTTCCCCCTTTTTGTACCACCGCTACGCGAACGCGGTGACGATGTGGTGTTACTGGCGGGCTATTTTTGTGAACAGTGTCGGCTACGGCTGGGCCTTGCCCGCGTCGTGTTAAGCCCGGGGGCGCATCGCCATTTGCTCAGCTATGGCTGGCCGGGTAACGTGCGTGAGCTGGAACATGCCATTCATCGGGCGGTAGTGCTGGCGCGGGCTACCCGGGCGGGGGATGAAGTGGTTCTGGAAGCGCAGCATTTTGCTTTGCAGGAAGCGGCGTTAGTCGGTCAGACGGCGGAACCTGTGCCGGAAATGCCAGTCAGCCATAACCTGCGTGACGCGACCGAAACCTTCCAGCGGGAGATGATTCGTCGAGCGCTGGCGCAAAATAATCATAACTGGGCGGCCAGCGCGCGGATGCTGGAGACCGACGTCGCCAACCTGCATCGGCTGGCGAAGCGTCTGGGACTGAAGGATTAGAGAATGCCTGCCTGATAAAAATCCTGCAGGTTAATGGCGCCGGTGAGTTTACCGTTTTCATCGACCACCGGCGCGGCGGTAATTTTACGTTTCATCAGGATCTCTTTAGCGTCAATAGCGCGACTTTGCGCCTGGAGCGTAATACCATTGGGCGTCATGGCTTCGCTTACTGGCGTCGTGAGCGCGCCGCCGCCCACCAGCCAGCGGCGCAGGTCGCCGTCGGTAAACACGCCCTTCACCTGACGTTGCTCATCGCAAACGGCAACCAGCCCCAGTCCGGTGCGGCTGAGTTCTAACATGGCGTCCATCACGCTGGCATTCAGCATGACCTGCGGTACCGCATCGCCCTGGCGCATTAAATGATGTACGTTATTTAACAGGCGAGCACCAAGAGCGCCCGCCGGATGGGAGCGGGCAAAATCTTCCTCGTTGAAGCCGCGTGCCTGCATGACCGCCATCGCCAGCGCATCGCCCATCATCAAGGTATTTACGGTGCTGGACGTTGGCGCCAGATGCATCGGGCAGGCTTCACGTTCGACGGAAATATCCAGAACGGCTTTTGCCGCTCGCCCCAGCGGAGAGTGAGGTTTACCGGTCATCGCCAGCAGCGCGACGGATTTATCTTCCAGACGCGGGATGATGAGGTCGAGCTCTTTTGCGCCGCCGGAATACGAGATAAACAGCATGACGTCGCGGCTTTCAATCATCCCCAGATCGCCATGCAGCGCTTCCGCCGGATGAACAAAAAAAGCGGGAGTGCCAGTACTGGCAAGCGTCGCGGCGATTTTTTTACCGATATGCCCTGATTTGCCAATGCCGGAAACGATCACTTTGCCTTTGCACTGAATAATGATATTCGCGGCGCGGACAAAATCATCGCCCAGACGCTCTGGCAGGCGGCTGGCTTCCTGTAGCTCCAGCATTAAGGTCTGGCGGCCCGCATTCAGTAGTGCTTCACTCATTGCTTTCTCCGGTTATGATAACGGTAATCCCTTTTGCTTCCAGTGCCTGACGAAAAGCGGGGTCGATACCCGCATCAGTAATCAGTTTGTCGACGCTTTCCAGGCTGCATACGACATTAGGGCTTTTACGGCCAAATTTTGAGGAGTCGGCCATCAGAATCACCTCGCGTGCGGCATTGCACATTGCTTTACTGACGGTATACACCTCATTAAAGGTGGTCACGCCAGCATTCAGATCGATACCATCGGTACCCATAAAAAGTTTATCAAAGCTGAATTGCTCAAAGGCGTTTTCCGCTAACTGACCGTGAAACGACGCCGATTTTTTACGAAACGTTCCGCCAGGCATCAGGATGGTTTGCTCGTTATCCAGCTCCGACAAGGCGTTAACAATATGCAGGCTGTTGGTCATAACGGTGATATTGCTGAAGCGGGCGAGCATTGGCACCATTTGCAAAACGGTACTGCCCGCATCGAGGATGATGGAATCGCCATCGTGGATATAGTGCACAGCAGCTTCGGCGATTTGCGCTTTTTTATGGGTGTTGATAAGCGTTTTGTGGTCGATAGGCGGATCGGACTCATCTTTATTCAATACTACGCCGCCATAGGTGCGGATGACGGTTCCGGCATTTTCCAGAACAACCAAATCTTTGCGGATAGTGGTGCCCGTGGTGTCAAAGTACCGGGCCAGTTCTTCCACTGAGCATTTTCCCTGTTTTTGCAGGTGCTCCAGAATCGCGGCCTGACGCTGACGAGGTTTCATAGGCGTGATTACCCTGACTTATGTATTTACCCGTCATACTTCACGCTGCATGTGCGTTGGCTTTCCTCGCTCACCCCGGTCACGTACTGATGTACGCTCCTGGGAATTCGCAGCGTCGCCGCCTTCCTGCAACTCGAATTATTTAGGGTATAGGTTGCAAAATGATAATTTCGCAAGCTATTCGCATTCATAACGAAATTATCCATGTTTCAGTTTAAGCGCCAATGATAGTGCATTCTGCGCGAGCGAATCATGGGGAAAGATCACATCAGGCTGTAATTCATGCAAATGTTTTCCCTGCATTGCTGCAATTTTAACCGGTCTGGCAAATACCGTGAGCCCTTTCATAAATAACGTGTCTGTTACGCGCTGCTGTTCGTCCAGCGCCACGGCGACCACCACGCGGGGCTGTAATCGACCGCCAGAACGCCCGATGCCAACCCGCCCTTGTTGGCTTAACTTATCGAATGCCCGGTTAAAGCGGGATATTTGCCAGCCGCCCAGCGCCAGCTGCACGCACCAGGCGATAACGGCGACGGTAATCAGTGTGGTAACCATACTGTGCTCCTTTGATTTTGCCGGATGGCGGCTGCGTCTTATCCGGCCTGCTGCGTGCAGGACCGGTAAGCGCAGCGCCACCGGGCAATCATATCTCTTAGAACATCACCTGGCCGCCGGTCACGTTGATCGACTGTCCGGTGCAGTAAGAGGCTTTCGGGCTGGCATAAAACAGCAGCATGTTCAGTACATCCTGATAATCGCAGCCGCGCCTGAGCGGCACCTTATCAATGTAATATTGTTCCACCTCGTCGGGCTTAATGCCCAGTTTAGTGGCGTATTGCGGCAGCAATGACTGGAACATCGGCGATTTCAACAGGTTGCCGAGCATCAGCGAATGAACGGTAATGCCGTATTCCGCCAGATCGAGCGCCAGCGACTGGGTTAAGCCCACGCCGCCAAATTTGGCCGCGCTGTAGCCGGAGTTGTGTTTACTGCCCACTTTGCCGGATTTAGAGTTGATCTGAATAATGCGCCCCTGAATACCGTCGCGGATCATCAGGCGCGAGAATTCGCGGGCGCAGAGGAAATAGCCCACCAGATTTACCTGTAGCGAACGGTCAAAATCGCCTAACTGGAAGTCGCTGATAAACGCCGCTTTGGCGATACCCGCGCTGTACACCAGCAGATCGACGCGTCCGAAAATCTCATCGACACCGCGGGAGAGCGCCAGCACGCTCTGCTCGCTGGTCGCGTCGGCGCCAAAGCCGTACGCCATCCCTTCGCCAAAATCGGCGTTAATTTCCTGGGCGACATTCGCGGCTTTATCGCTTTGAATATCAACGACCGCCACGCGGTATCCTTCTTCTGCAAGCCCACGGCAAAGGAACGCCCCCAGGGTCTGTCCTCCACCAATGACAACGGCAACGTGATTCATGTTTTTTCTCCTTAAGCGACAAACTTTAAAATACAGCCCGGCGCGATATTGTCCGGTACTGGCCCCGTAACATGTACGGTGCCGGGAAATTCCGCTTCGTGCAGACCGTCGAAGCGCAGAGTGATATGTCCCAGTTCACGCAGGTTTTGCTCGGCTACGCTGCCGACCGCCGTAACCGAATAGCAATGCTGGCCCAGCTCAAACCGCGCACCAGGCTGCAGCGTGCCGTTCAGCTCGCCATGACAATGGATGAAGCAAAATTCTTCGATATCCGCGGGCGCGCCTTCCCGAAACGTAATCAACATTTGTTCGCCGAGCGCCTCCGTCGCGCTTTGGCCGATACGGGTGATGGTGGTCTGATAAATCACGCTCATCTCTGAACCTCTTATTGATAAATAAAGCCGGAAACAAACCAGGCGATAAGAACAGTGGGCGCACCGGTCAGGAAGCGTCCGACCAGCACGGAAGGTACGCCGACGCGAACGGTGTCTTGTTTCGCTTCCGCCAGTGATAAGCCGACCGGGATAAAGTCACAGGCCGCCTGCGCGTTAATCGCGAACAGGGCGGGAAGCGCCAGATGCGGGGGAATATTGCCCAGCCCAATTTGAACGCCGATCAGAACGCCAATCACCTGAGCGATTACCGCGCCAGGGCCGAGGAAGGGCGATAACAATGGGAAAGAGCAGATTAACGCCAGTGTGACCAGCCCCAATGGATGGCTGGCTAATGGTGCCAGGCCGTGGGCGATCCAGTCGCCAAGACCCGACGCCATAATGATGCCGATCAGCGCCGAAACGAACGCCATAAACGGCAAAATGGTTTTCAGCACCGTATCAATGGTGTCGCGACCGGACTGAAACAGTACCGCCACAGCGGAACCCATTCCCATGCCGACTTTCGCCAGTAGGCCGTCGCTCTGCTCGGTGATCTTTTTGCTGGTATCATAATCGCGGCCCGCTACAGAGTTTTCTGTCTGTGGCGAAGCGGGGGCCTCGCCAGCCACGGTTATGTTCTCTTCTTTCACGCCAGAGACGTAGATATCTTCAACAATATATTGAGCCAGCGGGCCAGATTTTCCGGTGGCGTGAATATTCACGGTTGGAATCCGGCGTTTTGGGTAGATGCCGCAGCGCAGCGTGCCGCCGCAGTCGATAATGGCTGCGCCGATTTCTGATTCTGCAGGTTCGCCTTCTTTAAAGCCGTCCACCGCCTGCCAGCCGGTCAGACTTGCCAGCTTGTCGACAATTGCCGGGCGCGTCCCGGCGGTGATATAGACGATTTTTTTGCCTGGCGTGACATCCAGTTCAAGCGGGCCGCCCCAGCCGCCGGCGCCTTTCTCAATACGTACCCGGGTCATGACGTCGCTCCCGTCAGATGGACTTTCTGATCCAGTTGAATTCCCATTTTTTTCTCGAAAATCGCGGTAGTGAGATCGGTGACCCAACCGCGGAAAAAGTTTGTTACCAGCCCCACCAACAGATAGCTCACCGCGAGCGGACCGAGAGGCAGGCCTGACGTGGTCAGTCCGCTGGCAACGCCCAGATAAACAAACAGCTCGCCGGGATTGATATGCGGAAACAGGCCGTTCATGGAGTGGCAACTGTAGGAGGCCGCTGCGTAATAGCTCGGCTTGTACTTCTCCGGCATAAAGCGTCCCAGGCTGAGCGTCATCGGATTACAAAAAACAAACGTACCGATGCATGGCAGCAACAGATAGCGGGATAACGGGTTTCCGGCACAGCGTTGGGCAAAACGCTCAATACGCTGCTGGCCGATAAAGTTGATCAGTGCATTCATGATGACCAGCAGGCTAATCAGCAGCGGCAGAATGCCGGTAACCATACCAGTAAACACTTCTCCGCCTTTCTGGAATAACCCGATGAACCACTCCGCACCCTGTGTAATGGTCTCGATCATTGTTCTCTCCTGTAGGGTTTTTAGTTTTCTTGCTAACCTCCTTTTTATTTTAATCAGATTGAAAGTTTTAAAAGTGTTATTTTGATCGCAAAATGAAAGATAAATATTTTGTTTTGAAAGTTTATTGCGTGGAGGTTCGCAAATGTGGGGGAAGGAATGAAAGCGCGGTGTAAATTCTGTGAAGGAGCGCGGCTACCGCTTCCTTGTGTGATGGGGGATGCTTTACCATACTTCTCCCTGGCTGAATCTGTTTAATGGATGTCTCATGTTCAAGCGTCGTTATGTAGCGTTACTCCCCCTTTTTGTGTTGCTTGCCGCCTGTAGCAGCAAGCCTAAACCTCAGGAAACTCAGACCGCAGGCGTACCGTCCGGCGGCTTTCTACTGGAGCCTCAGCATAATGTCATGTTGATGGGGGGCGATTTCGCTAACAATCCCAACGCTCAGCAGTTCATCGATAAAATGGTCAGCAAGCACGGCTTCGATCGTCAGCAGTTGCAGGAAATTTTGTCGCAGGCGAAGCGCCTGGACTACGTCTTGCGTTTGATGGACAGACAGGCGCCGACCACTCAGCCGCCCGCCGGACCAAATGGCGCATGGCTGCGCTACCGCAAACAATTTATTACGCCCGATAACGTGCAAAACGGCGTCGTGTTCTGGAATCAGTATGAAGACGCGCTGAACCGCGCCTGGCAGGTCTATGGCGTACCGCCGGAGATCATTGTGGGCATCATCGGCGTGGAAACCCGCTGGGGGCGTATCATGGGAAAAACGCGAATTCTGGATGCGCTGGCGACGTTATCATTTAATTATCCGCGCCGGGCGGAATACTTTTCCGGCGAGCTGGAGACCTTCCTGCTGATGGCGCGCGATGAACGAGACGATCCGCTCAATCTGAAAGGTTCTTTTGCCGGCGCAATGGGCTATGGTCAGTTTATGCCGTCCTCTTATAAAGAATATGCGGTTGATTTCAATGGCGACAATCACATCAACCTGTGGGACCCGGTTGATGCCATCGGCAGCGTGGCAAACTATTTCAAAGCGCATGGTTGGGTGAAAGGCGATATGGTCGCGATACCGGCTAATGGCCAGGCGCCGGGGCTGGCGAATGGCTTCAAAACCAAATACAGCATCTCCCAGCTTGCCGCCGCAGGCCTAACACCGCAGCAATCGTTGGGCAATCATCGGGAAGCCAGTCTGCTTCGTCTGGATATCGGTACTGGTTACCAGTACTGGTACGGCCTGCCGAACTTTTACACTATTACCCGCTATAACCACAGTACACATTATGCAATGGCGGTTTGGCAATTGGGACAGGCAGTAGCGCTGGCGCGGGTGCGCTAATTTTTTTATCTTATCCGGCTTTCCTTCTAAGCCGGATAGGTTGTCCGCGCGTTGTCACCCGGTACTGTTTTCCGCCGGTCCACACATTTTTCGGAACCTTTCTCGTAAAACCGACAGCTCATCCCCATCCCGGGCTGGAAAATGCTATCTTGTCCGGCAGGATTTCTAACTGACAGAGGTCATGATGACTGACAGTGAACTGATGCAGCTTAGCGAGCTGGTCGGACAGGCATTAAAAGCGCGCGGCGCGACTGTAACGACAGCAGAGTCTTGTACCGGCGGCTGGCTGGCGAAAGCCATTACCGATATCGCCGGAAGTTCCGCCTGGTTTGAACGCGGGTTTGTCACCTATAGTAATGAAGCCAAAGCGCAGATGATTGGCGTGCGTGAAGAGACCCTGGCGCAACATGGCGCGGTCAGCGAGGCTGTAGTGGTAGAAATGGCGATTGGGGCGCTGAAGGCCGCTCGCGCCGATTTTGCTATCTCTATTAGCGGGATTGCCGGGCCTGATGGCGGTAGTGAAGAAAAGCCGGTTGGCACGGTGTGGTTTGCTTTCGCCAGCGTCAGCGGCGAGGGGATTACGCGTCGGGAATGCTTCAGAGGCGATCGTGAATCAGTGCGCCGGCAGGCGACGATATACGCGCTACACACGCTGTGGCAACAATTTCTACAAAACACTTGATACTGTATGAGCATACAGTATAATTGCTTCAACAGTACGAATTCACTATCTATCCGGTTCAATACCAAGTTGCATGACAGGAGTAATAATGGCTATCGACGAAAACAAACAGAAAGCGTTGGCGGCAGCACTGGGCCAAATTGAAAAGCAATTTGGTAAAGGCTCCATCATGCGTCTGGGTGAAGACCGTTCTATGGATGTAGAAACTATCTCCACCGGTTCGCTTTCACTGGACATCGCACTCGGTGCGGGCGGTCTGCCGATGGGCCGTATCGTCGAAATTTATGGGCCGGAATCTTCCGGTAAAACCACGCTGACCCTGCAGGTGATTGCCGCAGCGCAGCGTGAAGGTAAAACCTGTGCATTTATCGATGCTGAACACGCGCTCGATCCTATCTACGCACGTAAGCTGGGCGTCGATATTGATAACCTGCTCTGTTCTCAACCGGATACCGGTGAGCAGGCGTTGGAAATCTGTGACGCACTGGCGCGCTCAGGCGCGGTGGACGTTATTGTCGTCGACTCCGTCGCGGCGTTAACGCCGAAAGCGGAAATCGAAGGCGAGATTGGCGACTCTCATATGGGCCTCGCGGCGCGTATGATGAGCCAGGCGATGCGTAAGTTGGCAGGTAACCTGAAACAGTCCAACACGCTGCTGATTTTTATCAACCAGATCCGTATGAAGATTGGCGTGATGTTTGGCAACCCTGAAACCACGACTGGCGGTAACGCGCTGAAATTCTACGCTTCTGTTCGTCTTGATATCCGTCGTATTGGCGCGGTGAAAGAGGGCGACAACGTCGTAGGTAGCGAAACGCGTGTTAAGGTGGTGAAAAACAAAATCGCCGCGCCGTTTAAGCAGGCCGAGTTTCAGATTCTCTACGGTGAAGGCATCAACTTCTATGGCGAGCTGGTTGATCTCGGCGTGAAAGAGAAGCTGATCGAAAAAGCAGGCGCATGGTACAGCTACAACGGCGAGAAGATTGGACAGGGTAAAGCAAACGCGACCACCTGGCTGAAAGAGAACCCAGCGACAGCAAAAGAGATCGAGAAAAAAGTACGCGAATTGCTGCTAAGCAATCAGGATTCTACTCCTGATTTCTCAGTGGACGACAGCGAAGGCGTTGCAGAAACCAACGAAGATTTTTAATCATCAGGTAACCGTAGGCCGGATAAAGCGAAGCTGTCATCTGGCAATACGTTAAATTACCATCAAGGGCTGCATTTATGCGGCCCTTTTGCATTTACTCTGGTAAAGGTGTTTTATGAGTGACCCCATACCTCGCCGTCCCGCTTATGCCCGTCTTCTCGATCGCGCGGTACGCATTCTTGCTGTTCGCGATCACAGTGAACAGGAATTGCGGCGTAAACTCTCCGCGCCGGTGATGGGAAAAAATGGGCCGGAAGCGATCGATGCAACGGCAGACGATTACGATCGCGTGATCGCCTGGTGCTACGAACATCACTACCTTGATGACAATCGTTTTGTGATGCGCTTTATCGCCAGTCGTAGCCGCAAAGGTTATGGCCCGGCGCGTATTCGTCAGGAACTGAACCAGAAAGGCATCGCCCGCGAATCGACGGAGAAAGCGATGCGTGAATGTGAGATTGACTGGAGTGAAATGGCTCGTGAACAGGCCGTTCGCAAATATGGTGAGCCTCTCCCCTCTGCATTTTCAGAAAAGGTTAAGGTACAGCGCTTTTTGCTCTATCGCGGGTATCTGATGGAGGATATCCAGGAGATATGGCGAAATTTTGCAGATTGAGCGCATACGGGATTTTACTTCCCGGTAAAGAAAACTTATCTTATTCCCACTTTTTCCGTCTGGACGCGGGTTGCTTAACGGCGAACCGCGTTTGCGACGAATATTCCTTAAATACACAAAATCATTCAAGCCGCATCAAGGCGGCAAGTGAGTCCCGGAGCTTACTAAAGTCAGTGACCGGATAACTCACCGTTAACGCCGAGGCGGTTTGAAGGATGAAGTGTAGCTTGATTTCAGGATAATTATGAGCAAGAGCACCGCTGAGATCCGTCAGGCGTTTCTCGACTTTTTCCATAGCAAAGGACACCAGGTAGTTGCCAGCAGTTCCCTGGTGCCTAACAATGACCCCACTCTGTTGTTTACCAACGCCGGGATGAACCAGTTCAAGGATGTTTTCCTTGGGCTCGATAAGCGTAATTATTCCCGTGCAACCACTTCCCAGCGTTGTGTACGCGCGGGGGGTAAACACAACGATCTGGAAAACGTCGGATACACTGCACGTCACCATACTTTCTTCGAAATGCTGGGTAACTTCAGCTTCGGCGATTACTTCAAACATGATGCCATTCAGTTCGCATGGGAATTGCTGACCGGTGAAAACTGGTTTGCCCTGCCGAAAGAGCGTTTGTGGGTTACCGTCTATGAAACCGACGACGAAGCCTATGAAATCTGGGAAAAAGAAGTCGGGATCCCGCGCGAGCGAATTATCCGCATCGGCGACAACAAAGGTGCGCCGTACGCATCGGATAACTTCTGGCAGATGGGCGACACCGGTCCGTGTGGTCCGTGTACCGAAATCTTCTACGATCATGGCGACCATATCTGGGGCGGCCCTCCGGGAAGTCCGGAAGAAGACGGCGATCGCTATATTGAGATCTGGAACATCGTCTTCATGCAGTTCAACCGTCAGGCTGACGGCACGATGGAACCGTTGCCGAAACCGTCTGTGGATACCGGTATGGGGCTGGAACGTATTGCTGCAGTATTGCAACACGTCAACTCTAACTATGAAATCGATTTGTTCCGTACGTTGATAGAAGCGGTAGCAAAAGTGACCGGCGCCAGCGATCTCAGCAATAAGTCGCTGCGCGTCATTGCAGACCATATCCGTTCTTGCGCATTCCTGGTGGCCGATGGTGTTTTGCCGTCGAATGAAAACCGTGGCTATGTGTTGCGCCGCATCATTCGTCGCGCAGTCCGTCATGGCAACATGCTGGGGGCAAAAGAGACCTTCTTCTACAAGCTGGTCGGGCCGCTGATTGAGGTGATGGGTTCCGCAGGCGAAGAACTCAAACGTCAGCAAGCGCAGGTTGAGCAGGTTCTGAAGACTGAAGAAGAGCAGTTTGCCCGCACGCTGGAACGCGGTCTGGCTCTGCTGGATGAAGAACTGGCAAAATTGCAGGGCGACACTCTGGATGGCGAAACCGCTTTCCGTTTGTATGACACTTACGGCTTCCCGGTTGACCTGACGGCAGACGTTTGTCGTGAGCGCAACATTAAAGTCGACGAAGCCGGTTTTGAAGCCGCCATGGAAGAGCAACGCTGCCGCGCGCGCGAAGCCAGCGGTTTTGGCGCGGACTATAATGCGATGATCCGCGTTGATAGCGCCTCTGAATTTAAAGGTTACGACCATCTGGAACTGAACGGTAAAGTGACCGCTCTGTTTGTCGACGGTAAAGCGGTTGAGGAGATTAGTGCAGGGCAGGAAGCCGTTGTCGTACTGGATCAGACTCCATTCTATGCGGAATCAGGCGGTCAGGTCGGCGATAAAGGGGAACTGAAGGGCACTGGGTTTACCTTCGCCGTGAATGATACGCAAAAATATGGTCAGGCGATTGGCCACCTCGGTAAACTGGCCGCGGGCGCGCTGAAGGTGGGTGATGCGGTACAGGCGGACGTGGACGAGGCGCGTCGCGCACGTATCCGGCTGAACCACTCCGCCACGCACCTGATGCACGCGGCGCTGCGCCAGGTGCTCGGGGCACACGTTGCGCAGAAAGGTTCTCTGGTAAGCGATAAAGTGCTGCGCTTCGACTTTTCGCACAATGAAGCGATGAAGCCGTCGGAGATCCGTGAGGTTGAAGATCTGGTGAATGCGCAAATCCGTCGCAACCTGCCGATCGAAACGCATATTATGGATCTTGAGGCTGCGAAGGCGAAAGGTGCAATGGCGCTGTTTGGCGAGAAATATGACGAACGCGTACGCGTATTGAGCATGGGCGACTTCTCCACCGAGCTGTGTGGTGGTACTCACGCAACGCGCACTGGCGATATCGGCCTGTTCAGGATTCTCTCTGAATCAGGTACCGCGGCGGGCGTTCGTCGTATTGAGGCGGTAACCGGCGAAGGCGCAATGGCCACCGTTCATGCGCAAAGCGATCGCTTAAACGATATTGCGCATTTGCTGAAGGGTGACAGCCAGAATTTGGGTGACAAAGTGCGTGCTGTGCTGGAGCGCACGCGTCAGCTGGAAAAAGAGTTGCAGCAGTTGAAGGAGCAGGCAGCGGCACAGGAGAGTGCGAATCTCTCCAGTAAAGCGGTCGATCTCAATGGCGTGAAGCTCCTGGTCAGCGAGCTTGCTGGCGTTGAGCCTAAAATGCTGCGAACGATGGTTGATGATCTGAAAAATCAACTAGGGTCTGCCGTTATCGTACTGGCAACGGTGTCTGAAGGTAAGGTTTCTCTGATTGCGGGCGTGTCGAAGGATGTGACCGACCGGGTAAAAGCAGGGGAACTGATTGGTATGGTCGCTCAGCAGGTGGGCGGTAAGGGTGGCGGTCGTCCGGACATGGCGCAAGCCGGTGGTACGGATGCGGCAGCTCTGCCTGCAGCGTTAGCCAGTGTGCAAGGCTGGGTCAGCGCAAAATTGCAATAATTATAAGCGTTAAACACACCGCAGCCCACGCTGCGGTGTGTATGGCAACGCTATCGACAATGATAAAGTCAGGTTGAAGTTTTGTATATCGGCTAAACTTAGGTTTAACAGAATGTAATGCCGTGACTGCTTACGCCTAAGGTGTTTGTCATCGCTTACTTTTTGGCGTTATATGATGGATAATGCCGGGATACAGAGAGACCCGACTCTTTTAATCTTTCAAGGAGCAAAGAATGCTGATTCTGACTCGTCGAGTTGGTGAGACCCTCATGATTGGCGATGAGGTCACCGTGACAGTTTTAGGGGTGAAGGGCAACCAGGTGCGTATTGGCGTGAATGCCCCGAAAGAAGTATCTGTCCATCGTGAAGAGATCTACCAGCGTATCCAGGCTGAAAAATCCCAGCAGTCCAGCTACTAAGGTTTTCGCGTCTCACTTTTACGGGTGAGACGCAGCCTCTTTTTTCGTTTGTCCTTATAGTCTCTTCATTACCTTTTTCAACTTCTTTTCTGCGATGCTGTGCGTGTCACGTCATGAACGGTGCCAACATTTCGTCAATTTATCTGTTGATAAAACACTCTTTTTGGTTTTTTTACAGACTAATTGAGCGTGAAGTGTGCAAACGATAAAAGCTCTGGAAAAATTGTTTGACTTATAAGTCCCAGAAAGTAATATGTGCGCCACGCAGCGACGATGAGCAGAAACAAGTTCTTCGAAGCACTCGTAAGAGGCGTGTGGTGAGGTGGCCGAGAGGCTGAAGGCGCTCCCCTGCTAAGGGAGTATGCGGTCAAAAGCTGCATCCGGGGTTCGAATCCCCGCCTCACCGCCATTTGCATCCGTAGCTCAGCTGGATAGAGTACTCGGCTACGAACCGAGCGGTCGGAGGTTCGAATCCTCCCGGATGCACCATCTCTTACCTGATACAGCTTTTTCAGCGGTATCAAAATCTGCAGTAAAGTAAGTTTCCCGATGCATCCGTAGCTCAGCTGGATAGAGTACTCGGCTACGAACCGAGCGGTCGGAGGTTCGAATCCTCCCGGATGCACCATCTCTTACTTGATACGGCTTTTCAGTGGTATCAATATCGGCAGTAAAGCAAGTTTCCCGATGCATCCGTAGCTCAGCTGGATAGAGTACTCGGCTACGAACCGAGCGGTCGGAGGTTCGAATCCTCCCGGATGCACCATATTCTCCGTACTTTCAGCGATGAAGATGCGGATAAGATAGCGGTAATTACCGCTGGCACCAGGAAGGATAACGTTGCGTCAGCAACGGCCCGCAGGGCGAGCCTGTAAGGCGAGTAATCCTCCCGGATGCACCATCTCTTATCTGATATGGCTTTTTCAGCGGTATCAACATCAGCAGTAAAGCAAGTTTCCCGATGCATCCGTAGCTCAGCTGGATAGAGTACTCGGCTACGAACCGAGCGGTCGGAGGTTCGAATCCTCCCGGATGCACCATATTCTCCGTACTTTCAGCGATGAAGATGCGGATAAGATAGCGGTAATCACCGCTGGCACCAGGAAGGATAACGTTGCTTCAGCAACGGCCCGCAGGGCGAGCCTGTAAGGCGAGTAATCCTCCCGGATGTACCATCTTTTCCCTTATCCTGAACGTTTCTCTTCATCTCTATCCGCGACAAAATCAACCAATTGCGATAAAGTACAGCCTGGTTATTTGGCTTGCGAGAACACCATGTACGCACGTTATGCTGGTTTGATTTTTGATATGGACGGTACCCTCCTGGATACCGAACCAACGCATCGCAAAGCGTGGCGTGAGGTTTTGGGGCGATATGGTCTTCGTTTTGATGAACAGGCGATGGTCGCGCTTAACGGTTCGCCAACCTGGCGTATCGCTCAGTCAATTATTGAGCTTAACCATGCCGATCTCGATCCCCGGTCACTGGCGCGTGAAAAAACCGACACGGTAAAAACTATCCTGTTGGATTGCGTAGAACCGCTGCCGTTGGTTGAGGTGGTCCGAACATGGCATGGCCGGCGTCCTATGGCGGTCGGTACTGGCAGTGAAAGCGCCATTGCGGAAGCATTGCTGGCGCATCTGGGACTGCGTCGTTATTTTGATGCAGTTGTTGCGGCAGACCACGTACAGCATCACAAACCAGCACCCGACACCTTCTTACTTTGCGCGCAGCGGATGGGCGTTATGCCAGAGCAGTGCGTCGTGTTTGAAGATGCCGATTTTGGTTTACAGGCGGCGCGGGCGGCAGGAATGGATGCTGTGGATGTTCGACTATTGTGAGTGACGGACTGTCGCTCCTGTCTCTGTTTGCCAGTAGTTTTCTCAGCGCGACGCTGTTACCCGGTAATTCTGAAATTGTTTTGGTTGCTATGCTGGTTTCAGGCGTCAGTCATCCCTGGGCCCTGGTCTTAACCGCAACAATGGGTAATAGCCTTGGAGGGGTAACTAACGTTATTCTTGGGCGTTTGTTTCCGCTGCGCAAAACATCGCGCTGGCAAGAAAAAGCGACTGGCTGGCTAAAGCGTTATGGTGCAGCCACACTATTATTAAGCTGGATGCCGGTAATCGGTGATTTGTTGTGCCTGTTAGCGGGATGGATGCGCATTCCGTGGGGACGGACGATCTTTTTTTTGTGTCTTGGCAAAGCGCTGCGCTATGTTGCGCTCGCAGTGGCGACGATTCAGGGCATGATGTGGTGGTAATAATTGTAGGTTTGGCAAGCATGGTCGCCATTACAGTTATGCTTATTAAAACGATTTTGACAGGCGGGAGGTCAATTTGATCCCGGACGTATCACAGGCTCTGGCCTGGCTGGAAAAACATCCTCAGGCGTTAAAGGGGATACAGCGCGGGTTAGAGCGCGAAACGCTGCGTGTAAATGCTGATGGCACGCTGGCGACAACGGGTCATCCTGAAGCGTTAGGCTCGGCGTTGACCCATAAATGGATTACGACAGATTTTGCGGAAGCATTGCTGGAGTTTATTACGCCAGTCGATGGTGATATCCAGCATATGCTGACCTTTATGCGCGATCTCCATCGTTACACGGCCAGGAAGCTGGGCGATGAGCGGATGTGGCCATTAAGTATGCCTTGCTATATTGCAAAGGGGCAGGATATTGAGCTGGCGCAGTACGGTACATCAAATACGGGGCGCTTTAAAACGCTCTATCGGGAAGGGCTGAAAAATCGTTATGGCGCTTTGATGCAAACCATCTCCGGCGTACATTACAATTTTTCATTACCGATGACGTTCTGGCAGGCGAAATGCGGCGTGACGGAAGGCGAAGCGGCAAAAGAAAAAATCTCTGCTGGTTACTTCCGCCTGATTCGCAACTATTACCGTTTTGGCTGGGTCATCCCGTATCTGTTTGGCGCTTCTCCGGCCATTTGTTCATCCTTCCTGCAAGGAAAGCCGACCACATTACCGTTTGAAAAAACGGACTGCGGTATGTATTACCTGCCGTATGCGACGTCGCTGCGTTTGAGCGATTTGGGGTATACCAATAAGTCGCAAAGTAATCTGGGTATTACATTTAACGATTTGCATGAATATGTCGCAGGTCTGAAGCGGGCGATTAAAACGCCATCAGAAGAGTATGCGCAGATTGGTCTGGAGAAAGACGGTAAGCGATTACAGATTAACAGTAACGTTCTGCAAATTGAAAATGAACTGTATGCGCCTATTCGTCCCAAGCGTGTGACGCGCAGCGGCGAATCGCCTTCAGATGCGCTGTTACGCGGCGGTATTGAATATATTGAAGTACGTTCTCTGGATATCAATCCCTTTTCGCCGATTGGCGTAGATGAGCAACAGGTACGTTTCCTCGATCTGTTTATGGTCTGGTGCGTGCTGGCTGATGCGCCTGAGATGAGCAGTAGTGAGCTATTGTGTACGCGCACCAACTGGAATCGCGTTATTCTGGAAGGTCGTAAGCCGGGGCTTACGCTGGGAATTGGCTGTGAAACCGCGCAATTCCCGTTACCTGAAGTAGGGAAAGATCTCTTCCGCGATCTAAAACGTGTAGCGCAAACTCTGGACAGTATCCACGGGGGAGAGGATTATCAGAAAGTATGCGACGAGTTGGTTGCCTGTTTTGATAACCCTGAGCTGACGTTCTCCGCGCGTATCCTTCGCTCGATGATTGATACAGGCATTGGCGGCACAGGGAAAGCGCTTGGCGAGGCTTACCGTAATCTGCTGCGTGAAGAGCCGTTAGAGATTTTGCAGGAAGAAGAGTTTATTGCTGAACGTGACGCCTCAGTTCGTCGCCAGCAGGAACTTGAAGCGGCGGATACCGAGCCGTTTGCCGCGTGGCTTGCAAAACACGCCTGACCCAAAAGAAAAAGGCCACTCACGGAGTGGCCAAAATTTCATCTCTGAAAACAGGGATGATGATAACAAATGCGCGTCTTTCATATACTCAGACCCGCCCCGGAACAAAGAGTTCAGTTTATTTTAAAAAAATTATCGGAGGTGACTAAATGCCATTGTTAGATAGCTTCGCAGTCGATCATACCCGGATGCAAGCGCCGGCAGTCCGCGTGGCAAAAACGATGAATACCCCACATGGTGATACCATCACCGTTTTTGATCTACGTTTTTGCGTCCCGAATAAGGAAGTGATGCCAGAAAAAGGTATCCATACGCTTGAGCATCTGTTTGCTGGCTTTATGCGCGATCATCTCAATGGTAACGGAGTAGAGATTATTGATATCTCACCGATGGGCTGTCGTACCGGTTTCTATATGAGCCTGATTGGTACACCGGACGAGCAGCGTGTTGCTGACGCATGGAAAGCGGCGATGGCCGATGTATTGAAAGTGCAGGATCAAAACCAGATCCCGGAATTAAATGTCTACCAGTGTGGTACATATCAGATGCACTCCCTGAACGAAGCGCAGGAGATCGCCCGCCACATACTGGAGCGCGATATTCGCGTGAATAACAATAAAGAGCTGGCGCTGCCGAAAGAGAAGCTGCAGGAATTGCACATTTAGCTATTAGCTATCCCCTTGTGACCCGGTGGCGCTAACGCTTACCGGGCCTTCATGTTGGACAGGGGCTGCGTAAGCCGGATAAGGCAACGCCGATATCCGGCATAACTCTCCAGCGCAAAAAAGCCAGTTCATGTGAACTGGCTTTTTTATTAGTGCGCGCCACCCCCGCCGCCGCCCGCGCCGAACGGCGGTTTCGCAAACCAGACCAGGCCGAGCAGTACCAGGAATATCCCGGCTGACATCCAGAAAATCTCATTGGCGGAAATAATCAGCCCCTGATTAGTGATCTGTTGGGCTATCCAGCCTGATGCTTGTTGGTGCGTCATTCCTAAGCCTTCCAGTTTATCGTACATGGCCTGAGCGTTTGGATTATACGCCGTGACCGACTCCGTTAGCTGAGCATGGTGTAGCGACTCACGATCCGTCCACATGGTGGTGGTAATCGAGGTGCCGATTGACCCTGCCAGCGTTCGCGTGAAGTTCGACAGACTTGATGCCGCCGCCAGTCGTTCGGGCGGTAGCCCGGAGAGCGTAATGGTAGTCAGCGGCATAAAGAAGCAGGCAACGGCAAACCCCTGAATAAACTGTGGCCACGCAGAAGCGCCAAAATCCATACCGGGTTCGAACGTCCAGGCGCGCCAGTAGAAACAAACGGCGTACATAATGAAGCTGAACGTGACCAGCCTGCGCATATCCAGTTTATGGGCGAAGCGTCCGATAATCGGCGACAGAATCACCGGGATAATGCCGACCGGCGCTGACGCCAGACCTGCCCACGTCGCGGTATAGCCGTAAACCTCCTGCAAAAGCTGCGGCAGCAGAACAATGGCGCCGAAATAGAGCATGTAGGCAAGGCTGATACACAAACAACCGATAGTGAAATTACGTGATTTAAAGAGAGAGAGATCGACAATAGGGTTATCGTCAGTCAGCTCCCAGACAATCAGAAAACTGATGGCGATGACGGCCACCACGGTCAGGATGATAATTTCCTGCGAAGAGAACCAGTCCAGCTCTTTACCGCGATCGAGCATGATTTGCAGACTGCCGATGCCTATCACCAATAATGCCAGGCCGATAGCATCAATACGCCGCTGTTCGGTACGGGTTTCGCGCCCGCGCAGCGTTTGCAACGTCATCAAAACGACGGCAACGCCAATCGGTACGTTGATGAAGAAAATCCATCCCCAGTGGTAGTTATCGCTGATATAGCCCCCCAGAATCGGGCCGCAAATCGGCGCGACAATGACGGTCATTGACCAGAGCGCCAGCGCAATGGAACGTTTCGCAGGCGGATAGTTATTCAGCAGCAGACTTTGCGAGAGCGGAATCAGCGGCCCGGCCACCACACCCTGAACCACGCGGAAGAAGATCAGCATATTCAGGCTGTTCGACACGCCGCAGGCCCAGGAGGCAGCGGCAAAGGCTACCGTCGACCACATGAACAGTTTGACTTCGCCAAAGCGTTTCGCCAGCCAGCCGGTTAAGGGAATCGAGATAGCGTTCGCTACCCCGAAAGAGGTGATAACCCATGTCCCCTGGCTTAGGGAAGACCCCAGGTTCCCGGCGATGGTAGGAATAGCCACATTGGCAATGGTGGAGTCCAGCACCTGCATGAATGTCGCCAGCGACAGCGCGATCGTCATGATGACGAGCTGCGCGCCTTCCAGCGGTTTTTGCTGTTGCATCACACGCACCTCAGGATTAACCCGCGTTAGCCTGCACAATGTCGTCGATCAGTTTATTGACCGGCGCGAGATTAATTTCGCGTGCGTTACTTTCGGCCACTGGCGTCGTTCGTACCTGGCTGGCCAGTACCTGACCGTCGCGGTTAGCAGTATCTACCGTTACCAGCGTCGATAAACCTATACGCAGCGGATGTTGCTCTAACTGCCGGGCATCCAGTTCGACGCGTACCGGCAGACGCTGAACGACTTTAATCCAGTTACCCGTCGCGTTTTGCGCGGGCAACAGCGAAAAGGCGCTGCCTGTCCCCATATCCAGACCAACGACTTTACCGGTGTATTTGACGTCGTCGCCATAAATATCGGTGATAATCGTGACCGGCTGCCCAATGCGCATATTGGCTAGCTGCGTCTCTTTAAAGTTGGCGTCTACCCACAGGTCTGTAGCAGGCACGACGGCCATCAACGGCGTGGTGGGGCTAATCTGCGCGCCAGGCTGAACGGCGCGGCGAGAGACATAACCGGTCATAGGGCTGACGATGCGGGTACGTTCCAGCGCCAGCCAGGCGTTGCGTACCTCGGTTGCGGCTTGTTGAACCGCCGGCTGATCTTCCAGCTTACTGTTGAGTATCATCGCCTGATTGGCATTGTACTGTTGAATAGCGACATCCAGTTTGGCCTGTGCGCTGGCAACAGCATCACGGGCGTGCTGCAGCTCTTCGCGGCCAATAAGATTGGCATTACCCAGCGGTACACGGCGGTTAAAATCGCTTTGCGCTTGCGCCAGTGCAGTTTTTTGCACATCGATATTCGCCTGTAGCTGCTTGCTGTTAATCATCAGCTGGTGTGTCTGACGCACGCTGGAGGCCAGCGCCGTTTTGGCTTTTTCAAATGCCTGTCTGGCATCGGTCTGATCGAGCGTGACCAGAACATCGCCCTCTTTAACAAAGTCAGTGTTATCAGCCCAGACTTTCGTCACGCTGCCTGACACCTGCGCCATGATTTGAACCTGGTTCCCTGCCACGTAAGCATCATCTGTCTCTTCAATATGACGCAATACTAAAAACCAATAAATTCCATATGCCACGGCAATAATAATAAAGAGCAAGGTAAGAAGTAGCAGCGCCGTTTTGCGTTTGCCTTTCTTCTTAGCCGATTGCTGCGGGGTTTGAATCTCCGCATTTGCGCTCATGTTGTTCTCCACGATCTTATTATTCACATCGGCTGAGCCGACCTGTTGTCAGAAAGGCCAGCAATAACGCATGCTGGCCTGTCCGCTTACCGGTTATTAATCTGGATTTTTGAGCGGGTCGACGCGTTAGCGAAGCGCCTCAAGAACGGTGCCTTCCTGCTCCATCTGATCAAGACGCGTCAGGAGCTTACGGGTGATATGCTCGAGTTGATCTTTTTCGGCAGTGCTAAGTGATGACCAGAGCTGATGCAGACAATGATGCTGAGGCGGAAGCACTTCTTGCAAAAAAGCCTGACCTTTCTCCGTTAATTGCAGATGCAAACAACGGCGATCGTTATCACTCTCACGACGCTCAATCCAGCCGCGTTTTTCCAGTTCATCGGCAATGCGTGTTGCATTGGTGCGGGATGAACCCAGCGCGCAGCTTAATTCAGACGGCTGAATACTGTGGTTTTCCTGAGACTCCAGCGTAATCAACGCCATAAACAACGTCTCGTTAATCCCTTGAGCCTTCAGCATTTTATTGCGGTTTTCCAGGAGTTTGCCTTGCATATGCATACAAAGGCGGGTCAAAAGAATTTCCTGGTACGGAAAATCTTCGTGACGGCTGGCGCGAAATTTTAGCATTTGTTCAATGGGCGTAAACGAACTATCCATTTGGGTATGACCTCATTAATTTCAGCCGATATAGTAACGACAGTGACAAATAAAGTAAATGTATTATTAATCCAAAATTATTCTTACAGGCTATAAAACAGGCAGTATCACGCAGACCGGGACGTCAGCGGGAAGATTTGACCTGGTAAAGCGCCGCCTGCGATGAATCCATGAATGATGAGAAAAAGGCGGACGCTTGCAAGAAAACGTCAGGAGAGAACGATAAGTGGGCGGGGCGTCAGCCAGATAAGCGGCATTAAACCCCAATGCAAAAGCCACCGGAACATCACGGATGGCTATCGGTGAACAACCTTCGGATCCTTGAGCAGGCACTATTGGCCCATAAGCAGATAAGGGGGCAGGGCTTTCCATAGAATTATATTATTCTTCACCGGTATAAAAATAACCATGATAAATGAATAGCATAACCTTAACAGACTGGGGGGCTCCTTAACACCCTAAGGAGCTTAAACTAAGGTAAACGCTCACTATCCGCTTAATTTACGGCTTCCTGGCGGTGAAAACCTCGCCACCAGACCAGCAGATTAAGTATGGCTACTGTCATACCCGCCAGGCAAACGCCAGCCCATCCGGCATGTTGCCAGGCCGAGGCGGAAATCAGCGAGCCGGCGGCACCGCCGATAAAGTAGCTGGTCATATAGCCGGCGGTGAGCCGATTACGCGCGTCCGGATGCAGGCGATAGATGACCGTCTGATTAGTGATATGCACACCCTGGACCGTGAGATCCAGAATCAGAATGCCAATAATCAGCGCCAGGACTGAGATGTGCCCAAACCAGATAGCCAGCCAGGAAAATAGCAGCAGCAGTAATCCGACCGTGGTAGTAAGGTGTGATTTGCCTTTATCGGCCAATCCGCCGGCTGGACGTGCGCCCAGAGCGCCAGCCGCTCCCGCCAGGCCGAACAGGCCAATCATCCCTTCGGAATAGTGAAACGGCGGCGCGGCGAGTAAAAAGGCCATCGACGTCCAAAGAATGCTGAAATTAGCAAAGGTCAGACAGCCCAGCAACGCGCGGGTTCGCAGCAATTTATCATGAATAAACAGGCTGAATACGGAACCCAATAATTGCGGATAATTAAGATGGGTTTCGACATTGATTTTAGGCAGTCCTCGCCACAATGCGACGGCCATTAGCGTCATTAATACCGATGCTACCCAAAATACAGTGCGCCACCCGCCAAGGTTTGCCAGTAGTCCGGCGACCGTTCTCGCCAGCAGAATCCCCAGTAGCAGGCCGCTCATAATAGTGCCGACTACTTTGCCGCGTTTGTCGGGCGTCGCAAGTGTGGCCGCCAGCGGAACCAGAATCTGCGCCACAACAGAGAACAATCCGGTTAATGCCGTGCCGAGGATCATCATGCTGAGCGATTGACTACTGGCGGTGATCAGCATTCCGCCTGCGGCCAGCAACGTCATGGAGACGATAAGCGTTCGGCGTTCAAACATGTCGCCGAGCGGCACCAGAAATAGCAGGCCAGCGGCATAGCCCAGTTGCGCGGCGGTAACGATAAACCCTGCGGCGCTGGCGGAAAGTGAAAATTGATGCGCAATAGTATCGAGTAGCGGCTGTACGTAGTAGTTGCTGGCGACGGCCAGGCCGGTAGCAACAGACATTAAAACGATCAGCGCCGGGCTAAGCCCCTGAGTGGGTTTCGTCATTATGGTAATCGTGTTTCAGGTGATAATTACTTGGGAAAACAATCATAGCGGATGTTTATAAATAAAGGGGAGTTGTCAGGTGATGGTTCGTGCGATTTGCGGAGAGATGAAATGGACCGGATACGGCGCAATGCGTCTTATCCGGCCTAAAAAGGCGTTATTTTTGCGCGTCCAGCGCTGCTTTTACCCAGCCGTCGAACTGTTGCTGGTGGGCGTTGATCCAGCCGTCGACGTGGTTCTGGACATCGGCTTCAGACGATTTCCCGGCATGCATCATGGCGTTCTGCGCGTTAATATCCGCCAACGGTAGCTTCATGATGGCAAACAGTTTCGCTGCCGCCGGATTTTTCTCCGCCCAGGCTTTATTGGCGACAATATGCATCGTGTTGACCGGGAAACCGTAGTTTGCGCCGTTCGGCAATTTAGTATCAATATTTTTCTGTTCGCCCGGTAGGGAGGAGAACGGCACCTGTAGCCAGACAACATCTTTACCCGGCTTCATGACGTCGCTCACCCAGTATGGTGTCCAGGTGTAATACAGCACTGGCTTGCCTTCTTTAAAGCGGGTAATAGTGTCGGCCATCATCGCCGCATAGTTACCGTGGCTGACCTCGACGGTTTTTTCCAGATCAAACGCTTTATTCTGGTGATTGATAACCGCTTCGCAGCCCCAGCCCGGCGAGCAGCCCATCATGTCCGCCTTCCCGTCGCCGTTGGTATCGAAGATTTTAGCGATTTTCGGATCTTTTAGCTGTGCGATATTAGTGATGTTGTACTGATCTGCCGTTTTTTTATCGATCAGATAACCCTGTGCCGCGCCTGAGACGAAGACCCCCTCGCGGTAAAACTTTTTATCTCCGCCTGCCGCGGCATACATATCATCATGCAGTGGCTGCCAGTTCACGGCGGTAAACGTCGCATCGCCTGAGGCGATGGAGGTATAGCCTACGTTGTAATCGACTTCACTGGGCTTATTCACGGTATAGCCAAGCTTTTCCAGCGCCCGGCTGACCAGTAACGTCTGGAAAGACTCTTCAGAGATGGTACTTTGAACAGGCTGGACGGTAATGCCTTTGCCAGGCAGGTCGGCAGCGAAAGCGCTGGCGGTGACAAGGGTGGCAAACGCTGAGGCAAATATCACGGTATGTCGCATCGTTGTTCCTTTAATCATAGTAGGGGAAGCCCGGTAAACGTAGCGTCACCGGGCGACGGGGTAATTATTTAATGAAAGGGCGGGTGATTAGCCCAACAGGACCGGTGGTATACCAGCGACGGTTGCCACGGCTGCGCGAGTCGCGTCCGACCGCCTGCGTCAGACGGTCCAGAATAATGGCGAGGATCACAATGCCGACGCCGCCCACAGTTGCCAGCCCCATATCAAGGCGGCCGATGCCACGTAGTACCATCTGGCCAAGACCGCCGACCGCAATCATTGAGGCGATGACGACCATAGAGAGTGCAAGCATCAGAGTCTGGTTGACGCCGGCCATAATGGTGGGCATCGCCAGCGGCAATTGCACTTTGAACAGCATTTGGCGTGGACTGGCACCAAACGAGCGCGACGCTTCGATTAAGTCGGCTGGTACCTGGTTAATGCCCAGGATCGTCAGACGTACGATCGGTGGCAGGGCAAAAATAATCGTGACGACAACGCCCGGTACGTTACCGATGCCGAATAACATGACAATCGGCACCAGATAGACGAACGCGGGTGTGGTCTGCATCGCATCCAGCAGCGGACGGACTATTTTTGCCGCGCGTGGGCTGCGTGCCAGCCAGATTCCCATCGGTAATCCGATCACGACGCAGAACAACAGGGCGGTCAGCACCAGTGCCAGGGTAATCATTGCCTGCGACCAGGCGCCGATCGCGCCGATCAGGATCAGCGATACCAGCGTTGCGATGCCCATGCCTACGCCGGAAATCTGCCAGGCGATCAGCGCAAAGACAATCATCGCCACGGGAGCGGGCATTCCCAGCAGCAGTTGCTGAAAACCGTTAAGGATGTAATCCACCGGCACACGAATGCCCTGAAAAAGGGGGCGGAAATGAGTCACTACCCAGTCGATCCCTTCGGTGACCCAGCTATCCAGCGGGATCAGCGTTTTATGGAACGGGTCCAGAAGAGAAAAGTGTTCAGGTGCCGACGCTGGTGCGCTGTTCAGCCAGTCGGTGCTGCCGCCATCTGTTGCCACGCCTGCCGGTGTTCCCCAGGCATCAGCCGTTTGCGCCGTGTTATCAGCCACCTGTGCAGTATCCCACGGATTGGTTTGATCAGTCATTGTTTCCTCCCTCGCGATCTAATGCCTGTAGCAACATACGTTTTGAAATAATGCCAACATACTGGTGTTCCTCATCGACAACTGGCACCGCACAGGGTGCCTGACCGACGTGGGAGAGCAACTCGCTAAGTGGGGTTTGCGCGTCAACGACCAGGGGGGCGTCGATAAGCGCTGCTTCAATGCCTTGTGCCTGACTTAATGCCGCTTTTAAGGAATCGATAGACACAACGCCTACGAATTTATTACCACGTTCAATGACGTAGCCATATTCCCGGTCTTCATCCTGTAATAATTTCAGCGCTGAACGCGGACCGAAACCAGGGGTTTTACGAATTAGTCCCACAGGGCTGCGACGGGCAATATCTTTGGCGCTAAAGACTTGACTAATATCCACACCCCGGAAGAACGTGCGAACATAATCATTTGCCGGATTATTCAGGATTTCATCCGGCGTACCGACTTGTACCACTTCGCCATTTTGCATAATGGCAATCCTGTCGCCAATACGCATTGCCTCATCAAGATCGTGGGAAATAAAGACAATGGTGCGCTGATGTTTTGCCTGCAATTTCACCAACTCATCCTGCATTTCGGTACGAATTAATGGGTCGAGTGCGGAGAAAGCCTCATCCATTAATAATATATCAGGGTTGATTGCCAGTGCGCGGGCAAGTCCAACACGCTGACGCATCCCGCCGGATAGTTCATCCGGATAGGCCTGCGCATAATTTTCCAGACCAACCTGGCGCAAGGCGTCCAACGCTTTTTCGCGACGCTCTTGTGCCGGGATGCCTGCTAACTCCATACCGAATGCCGTATTATCCTGCACTGTCATATGCGGCATTAGCGCAAATGACTGAAAGACCATCGCAATCTTTTTCCTGCGCACCTCGCGAAGCTCAGCGTCGGATATTTTTGCGATATCAACGCCGTCGATCAGTACCTGACCGCGGGTGGGTTCAATCAGGCGATTGAGAAGGCGTACCATTGTGGATTTACCCGAACCGGATAATCCCATGATGACAAATATCTCGCCTTCTTCAATGGCCAGACTGGCGTCTTTAACGCCAAGCGATAGCCCAGTCTTTTCCAGTATTTGCTCTTTCGATAATCCCTTTTCAATATATTTGAAAGCTCGCTGTGGATGCTCCCCAAATATTTTATATAGATTCTTCACTTCTAATTTAATTGCCATGCAATAGAATGATTCCCGTTATTTACTTATGTCGATATGTTACCTGAAAGAAATAGTTACCTTTTTCTACCCTAACATACTCAGAATCTGAGACAACCCTGAATTTGCTTATGGTATGAGTATTACGGGACGCTATTCGCCGGAATTTCCCATGATATAAGGGCTGAGCGCGAATGAGAGGGGAAGATATTTTTTTGTGATAACCATCAAAAACCCGCCTGAATTAGGAGGAATTCAGGCGAATAATCTCATTACTATTGAGTATAGAACACACAGTAATATTTGCGTGATTTAACCCGACATTTATTGAAATAATGGCGCGAGAAGCGTGATGTTATTTCCCATGCCAGTAAGGTTAAAAATTCCAGTCTTCGTCTTCGGTTTCAACTGCTTTTCCCATTACATAAGACGATCCCGATCCGGAAAAGAAATCGTGGTTTTCGTCGGCATTCGGAGAGAGTGCAGCGAGGATCGCGGGATTCACGTTTGCCATTTCCGGCGGAAATAACGCCTCGTAACCCAGGTTCATTAAGGCCTTGTTGGCGTTGTAACACAGGAAGTTTTTGACGTCGTCAACCCAACCAGTTTGCGCATATAAGTCTTCGGTATAACGGACTTCGTTGTCATACAGTTCCATCAGTAAATCCAGCGTGAAAAGCTTTAATTCTTCACGCTCGATTGTAGATAGTTTTTGTAGCGCTATCTGATACTTATAGCCAATATAATAACCATGAACCGCTTCATCACGGATAATTAAACGAATCAGATCGGCAGTATTCGTTAGCTTACCGCGGCTGGAGAAATACATTGGCAGCCAGAAGCCGGAATAGAACAGAAAAGATTCCAGAAAGACGCTGGCAATCTTCTTCTTTAAGGGAGCATCGCCGGCGTAATGTTTCAGAATAATTTGCGCCTTATGCTGTAATGGCGGATTTTCTTCGCTCCAGGCGTAGGCGGCGTCGACATCTTTGGTCTGGCAAAGCGTGGAAAAAATAGCGCTGTAAGAGCGTGCATGTACCGCCTCCATAAAGCTGATATTTGACAGCACAGCCTCTTCATGCGGCGTGATAGCATCCACCATCAGCGACGGCGCGCCAGCGATGTTTTGGATGGTGTCGAGCAACGTGAGACCGGTAAACACGCGTATGGTAAGCTGCTGTTCGGTGGCGTTCAGCGTCTGCCAGGCTGGAATATCATTCGATAAGGGTACTTTTTCCGGGAGCCAGAAGTTGCTGGTCAGACGGTTCCATACCTCCAGATCTTTGTCGTCCTGGAGAGTGTTCCAGTTGATTGCGCTAATACGAGATAATTTCATGTTGCTTTCCTTACAGTGCGCAGGATACGCAGCCTTCAATTTCAGTGCCTTCCAGCGCTAACTGGCGAAGCCGGATGTAATACAGTGATTTAATGCCTTTTCGCCAGGCATAGATCTGTGCTTTGTTAATATCGCGGGTCGTGGCGGTATCCGGGAAAAACAGGGTGAGCGATAGCCCCTGATCAACGTGGCGCGTGGCCTCGGCATAGGTATCAATGATTTTTTCCGGACCGATATCGTAAGCATCCTGATACATGTCCAGATTTTCATTGGTCATAAATGGCGCAGGGTAGTACACGCGTCCGGTTTTACCCTCTTTGCGAATCTCAATTTTTGCCACAATTGGGTGGATGCTGGAGGTCGCATGATTAATATAAGAAATCGAACCGGTCGGCGGTACCGCCTGCAAATTCTGGTTATAGATGCCGTAGCGCATCACATCGTCGCGCAACTGTATCCACATTTCCCTTGTGGGAAGCGTAATACCGCTGCGGGCAAATAGCGCCCTGACTTTCGCCGTTTTCGGTTGCCAGTCATCCTGTAAATATTGCGTAAAATAGTCGCCGCTGGCATAGCGCGACTGCGCAAATCCGGCGAAGGTTTTGCCGCGCTCACGGGCCAGTTGCATTGAGGTATGCAAGGCATGCCAGGTAATGGTGTAAAAATAGAAATTGGTGAAATCCAGCGCCTCCGGCGAACCATAAGCAATGCCTTCCCGCGCCAGATAACCGTGCAGGTTCATCTGGCCCAGCCCGATGGCATGAGAGGCGGCATTACCGGCGGCTATTGAGGGCACGCTGCGTATATGACTCATGTCTGACACCGCTGTCAGGCCGCGAATCGCGGTTTCTACGGTACGGCCAATGTCCGGTGAGTCCATGACGTGAGCGATATTCAACGAGCCGAGATTACAGGAGATGTCATGCCCGGTGTGGGTATAGTCAAGATTATCATCATAACGGGAAGCGCTATTAACCTGTAAAATTTCCGAGCACAGATTGCTCATATTAATGCGGCCAGCAATCGGATTAGCACGGTTTACCGTATCTTCAAACATGATGTAGGGATACCCGGATTCGAACTGAATCTCCGCCAGCGTCTGAAAAAAGTCCCGGGCATTAATATAGGTTTTACGCACGTGCGGATTGGCAATTAATTCATCGTACCGTTCGCTAATAGCAATATCGCCGAACGGTTTGCCATAGCGTCGTTCCACATCATAGGGCGAAAAGAGCGCCATCTGCGCGTTTGCTTTCGCCAGCTGGAAGGTGATGTCCGGGATCACCACGCCGAGTGAAAGTGTTTTGATACGGATTTTTTCGTCGGCATTTTCCCGTTTGGTATCCAGAAAACGCAGGATATCCGGATGGTGCGCATGGAGATAAACCGCGCCTGCGCCCTGGCGCGCACCAAGCTGGTTGGCATACGAAAACGCATCTTCCAGCATTTTCATCACCGGGATCACGCCGGAAGATTGATTCTCAATACGTTTGATCGGCGCACCCGCCTCGCGCAGATTAGAGAGCAAAAACGCGACGCCGCCACCGCGTTTGGAGAGTTGTAACGCCGAGTTCACCGCTCGTCCGATCGACTCCATATTGTCTTCAATACGAAGCAGGAAGCAGGAGACCAGCTCCCCGCGCTGTTGTTTACCGCCATTTAAAAAAGTCGGGGTGGCAGGCTGGAAACGACCAGAAAGCATTTCATCGGTCAGCCGGGTGGCCAGAGTCTCGTCACCCTGCGCCAGTGTCAACGCTACCATTGTCACCCGATCTTCAAAGTGTTCCAGATAGCGTTTGCCGTCGAAGGTTTTCAGCGTGTAGCTGGTATAGAACTTCCAGGCACCAAGAAATGTCCGGAAGCGAAAGCCGCTGGCATGGGCGTGGGCGAACAGGTTGACGACAAAAGCGCGATCGTAACGTGCCAAAACAGCCTCATCGTAATAGCCGTCACGAACCAGCGTATCCAGACGTTCATCCTGGCTGGCAAACGTCACGGAATGCGGGTGAACGTGGGCGGCGAAGAAGGCGTCGACCGCCTGCTGGTCCTTGTCGAACTGAATATGGCCTGCTTTATCATAAAGATTCAGCATCGCGTTCAGGGCGTGGTAATCCATGGTTTCCTGCATTACGCGCTCCGGGATAGTTGTTGCCAAAATTCATTTACTCCTTTTCGGACGTTGTCGATGTCGTGTGGCGTGCCCATGAGCTCAAAGCGGTACAGCCAGGGCACGCCGCATTTATGTGCAATCACGTCGCCAGCACGACCCCAGGCATCACCGAAATTGCGATTACCGGAGGCGATAACGCCGCGAATGCGCGCCCGGTTGTGTTCATCATTCAAAAAGCGAATCACCTGCCGCGGCACGGCGCCGGCTATCCCGCCCCCGCCATAGGAGGGCACCACCAAAATGTACGGTTCATCAACCCGAATACGTTCCTGATCATTGAGCGGAATACGTGTGGCGGGCAGCCCCAGACGCTGTATAAAGCGGTGTGTATTCTCAGAGCGGCTGGAGAAGTAGACGAGCGCGTTCATGCGCTTGCCGCATGGGGCGTTGGATGAATGCGGTTAATCATGTCCGGGCGGAAACCTGACCAGCGTAAATCGCCCGCTATGACCACTGGTAATTGACGAAACCCTTGCGCCCGGAGTGTATCTGCTGCATCCGGTACCAGGTCGACGTTCACCATCTCAAATTCAAATCCACGGCTTTCCATCGCCCGTTTCGTGGCGTGGCACTGAACACAGTTATTGCGAGTGTAAATAGTAATGCTCATGATTCGTATTTCCGTTTGGGGTGAGAAAGCGGCGCGATGAAACGCGTCGGGTTGTCGTGTGCTGATAAAGGGAATACTAGATGTAGTTGAATTAAGATTCAACCATACAAGATATGGGAATTTCCGATTGATGTTAACGTCGCTGATGAACGTAGCAGGGAGGAGCCTTGATTAATTTTTTCCGGAGGACGGCGTGAAAGCCCGGGCCGCCCTGTCGATTCACGCATACCAGAGTGGGTCACCTTCGTGACATCCGGCAAAAATGCGTCACATACGCATACTGACCGCCAGCCGGTTAAAGCAGTTCATCAAACCGATGGCGAAGGTCAGATCGCTGATTTCGCGCGCGCTAAAATGATTGAGCAGTGGCAGGTAAACATTATCTTCAGCGTGAGTTTCGGCAATGTGGGTCACCGATTCCGCCCAGGCTAATGCCGCCCACTCTTGCTCGCTGAAATGGTGGCTTACCCGCCCAGCCTGACAGCGAATCCAGTTTGGCTTGATTTACGCCAGCTTTACGCGTTGCTGTGGCAGCACACACTGGCTGATTTTATACATGATGGGCATTTCTGGCGGCATCTGAAAAAGATGCGGCAACATTATACTCAGCGACGGTTATGGATAGAAAAGGCGCTGAAAGAACAGGGATTTGTTGTGACTTTACAAAAAGGCGGTATTCAATTAGTTATTGAGATTGAAGGCGATGATAAAGCGCAGGTAGCGAAAGCGAATCAGGCAGGACTGGCGGTTCAGGCGTTAAGCCGCTGGCGCATTGCATCGACAGGTAAGGGCGGTATTTTACTGTCGTTTACCAACATTACTTCTGCCGAAATGGCAGAATAAGTCGCCTGGCAGCTTCGACAGGCGATTGAGGCCATCGCTATTTTGCCGAATGGTGTTACTTTGGCCCGCGGCAATTAAGCAGGCCGAATAAAGAAAGTATACCGTCATCCGCCAGTAGACACTGTTAGCGACGCAGACTGAGCAGCGCCCCGATAAAAATACCTACTGCGGCGGCAGTTCCCACACTACACCAGGGTTTTTCACGCACAAATGTATCCGCGCACCCCATTGCATCACAGGCGGCTTGTTTTACGCGGGTACGACCATGCATACGTGCCCGCGTCTCTTTCAGGAGCGCCTGTGCTTTACGTCGTGCGGTTTCCGCCTCGTCTTTCGCATCGCTTCCCCAGGATTTAAGAACATCTTCCAGAGTATCGGCTAATCGATTGACATCGTTCTGAATATCCTGAACACCTTCATCGACGTCGTTTCGGTTCGGTTTATTAAGCATATGATCCTCCATTGATTTCGATGTAGCTTTCAGTGTAGTTCATATTTTTACCGATTGAGGCCCGCTACGCCGATATCATGCGTTTCTGGACTTTTCTGAAAGCGTTGATAACGCGCTATCAGGTAAGGTAAGTCCGCAGTAAAAGAGAATGAGGATAAAATATGTATTTACGACCTGATGAGGTGGCGCGCGTACTGGAAAAGGCAGGATTTATCGTCGATGTGGTGACGAATAAAACGTATGGTTATCGACGCGGCGAAAATTATGTTTATGTTAATCGTGAGGCGCGTATGGGGCGCACCGCGTTGATTATTCACCCCAGGTTGAAAGACCGCAGCTCCTCACTGGCTGAACCGGCTTCGGATATGAAAACCTGCGATCACTACCAGAATTTTCCGCTCTATTTAGGCGGTGAGACCCACGAACATTATGGTATCCCCCACGGTTTTAGTTCACGAATGGCGTTAGAACGTTATTTGACCGGGCTGTTCGGCGATGTAAAACCGGATTAACGGCGCGGCTGGCGTTGCCAGTCGCGAAACAGGCTTACGCTTTGGCTTGATAGTAGCTGCTCACTTTGAACAGGCGACGACAATAATCCAGGAAGTAGCCATAAACCGCGCCCATTAACATTGAAACAACAATGTTTGAACTCACGGCGGCCACTATCTGATGCCAGCCAGCGCCGACGGTCAGCAAGATGATAATATAAACGGGCGACTGGAAGGTGACATAAGCCAATACATCCGCCAGGTTTTTGGCCCACCCTGTCGGGCTGGCCTTACGCGCAGCGCGCATTATGACATCGCGGTAAACGCCGTATGGCCATGCAATCAAAATGTTGACAGGTATCGCTACCAGTCTGGAGGAAAGCGATTGTTCAAAGCTCATTCCGGAGAGGAATATTTCGATCAACATGTTCACGACAGAGCAGTAAACAACCATCGCAAACGTGTCTGCAACGGCATGACGTAAGCGTGACTGTGGAGAGAACATGTTAATTGCTCCTTATGGCGAATAAATCTGCATGTGGTGGTTGGAGTAGTGAGATCATGAAGCACTTTTGCTTTTGCATAGGTTATATCCCTACATACTAACTATCAACTAGTGTAAAATTTTTATTTTTAAGCTGTTTGTCTATAAAATACTCTGTTGTTGTTAGTTTTTTGCTCGCAGCGGGATTTTTGTTGCTGATGGTTATTAACTCTTTTTAAATCATATAGTTATAATTTATTGTTTTTCTGGCATTTTTGAACAATTTTCTCAATATTGCCAGATTCAGCGGGCAAGGAATAATGGCACTTTCTTTTCTTCTTGTTAGCATAATTAACGTTGCTTATACATATTGTCTGGCATAAAACTCTTTCTTTGCTATTTGATTAACTAATCATTTATTTTGAGAATATATTCATTTTTATCGGTGGAAATGGTTATCTGCCGCCGCTGCTTTCCTCTTGATGAGGAGCAGAGTGATAAGTAACACGTCGATAAGATGTGGATATACTGCCTGCAGAATAACCTGAAATGTAAAGGGGTAATGAATATAATAATCCGGATAATGGGTTAATATAATCCGTTGTTTCCTCTCACGTATATCTGAATGAATTTCGGGATCTGGAAATATAATCAGCAATCGAATACAATACCGCCTGTAATAGTTTTTTGTTTTCAGCGTTAAAAGGTTTTTATTGATATGAATTTGATGTTACAGAACTTAAATAATATCCGCACACTGCGCGCTATGGCTCGCGAATTCTCCATTGACGTTCTTGAAGAAATGCTTGAAAAATTCAGGGTTGTCACTAAAGAAAGACGCGAAGAAGAAGAATTGCAGCAGCGCCAGCTTGCCGAGAAACAAGAGAAAATTAATACTTTTCTGGAGCTGATGAAAGCAGACGGTATTAACCCGGAAGAGTTATTTGCAATGGAGTCAACCATGCCGCGTTCTGTTAAAAAGCGGCAACCGCGTCCGGCGAAATATCGTTTTACTGATTTCAATGGTGAAGAAAAAACCTGGACAGGGCAGGGCCGTACACCTAAACCCATTGCCCAGGCGCTGGCTGCAGGTAAATCGCTGGATGATTTCTTAATCTAATCGCCGGGAATACTAAACAGATGGCGCTTCGTTTCCTGTCTCTATTAACGGTCAGCCCGGCATAGAGATCAGGTAAACGTTGCGCCATTATCATATTGATAAATCAGCACAGACCAAAATCACCGTCTTCAGAATAAAGGGTGACATCTGCCGCTTTGAGTATCAATTTTTCGCCCTGCTCATTGTTGACCTGTAGGGCAACAATTTTATCCTCATTTACTTCAATGATTTTCAGCTTTGGCCCCCCCGTCCGGGGCTGTACTATATCACCGGGAGCGAACATAGCGTCCTCCTGTTGAAGGCTGTTATACACAAGTTTATTCTATTGCAGTCAGGCTAAAGCGCCATTAAACGAATGCCATAAGCTTCGATTTACACGACTACACACCACCACTGTGCGATGAATGTACCGCTTAATGGGAACGTGCATTCCACGGCATTTTTTCCAGCAGTCTCGCCATTCCGCAGAAGCCTGTCATGCCTGCCAGCATTAACCCGGCCCCGACAAAACCGCTGACGAGGAAAAAAACGCTGTGAACGGTATAGCCCAGAATAACGCCGAGTAAACTGAGTCCGCCTGCAGCAATTTGTACCTGACGCATCAGCGGCAGTGGCTGTGATTTATCTTCAGCGACGGGAAATCCTGCCGCTTTCCATCCATCAATGCCACCTTCCAGTAAACTGACCTGGGCAGGGGCGGCAATGGCCTGTAGTTTCTCTGCATTGTGGCTGGTTCGCTTACCTGACTGACAGTGAAAAATGATCTGTTCCGCTCGCAGGTTGGTGGGCAGCGTGCCCTGTTCAAGCCGGGAAAGCGGTGCCAGTTGTGCGCCAGGAATATGTTCGCGCAGATATTCATCGGCATCGCGCACATCAATCAATTTCGCGCCTTGCGTCATCAGCGCTTGCGCCTCACGGGGGGAGATTATCCCAATGGACATAGTGGCTCCTTATGGACAATAGAGATGCTTTAACGTAGCGATAAGCGCGTTAACTGCCTCGTTTTTAATGAAATAGTGAATACGCTGGGCATCGCGCTGACTGTCAATTAACCCTTCTTCCCGCATCCTGGTTAGATGCTGCGATGTCGCCGAGGGACTTAGCCCCGTAATACGCGCCAGTTCGCCTGCGCTGGTTTTGGGCGAACCGCAAAGCATACATAAAATTAGCAACCTTTTTGGGTGGCTCATCGCTTTAAGTAGGGCCGCCGCCTGTTCAGCGCTGGCCTGGAGTTGTTCAAGCTCGGTCATATGTATTTAAGTGTTTTCTAAATTTAGTTAATTCTAAAATAAACGTCAACCTGATGCCAGCGTAAAGAGCGTAAAGGAGGGTAAAAGCATGAGGCGCAACTGGCGAGCTCAGGTAAACTGACTATGCTTAGAGATAAAATCTCTTTTTAAACAATGACTAATTTTGCTTGTATGGAGTGTATATGGGTTTCTGGAGAATTGTTTTTACGATTATTTTGCCTCCGCTTGGTGTGCTATTAGGAAAAGGGTTCGGCTGGGCATTTATCCTTAATATCTTGCTGACATTGCTCGGATATATTCCGGGTCTCATCCACGCGTTTTGGGTTCAGATGCGTCATTAATGATCTCTCCCGGGCGGCGCATCAGCGCCGTTTATCAGGATAACCTCATTCTCTCTGCTACACTTTTCTCTGTGTGTTTAACCAGTGAGGTGAATATGGGTCTCTTTAATTTTGTAAAAGATGCGGGCGAAAAACTTTGGGACGCGGTGACTGCCAATCATGATAAAGACGAGCAGGCGAAAAAAGTTCAGGAGCATTTAAATAAAACGGGGATACCAGACGCGGACAAAGTGAATGTGCAAATTGCGGATGGAAAAGCGACGGTGACGGGCGATGGATTGAGTCAGGAGGCAAAAGAAAAAATTCTGGTTGCGGTAGGGAATATCGCCGGAATTAGCAGTGTGGACGATCAGGTTAAAACCGCAACGCCTGCGGCTGAAAGTCAATTTTATACCGTCAAATCAGGCGATACTCTGAGCGCAATATCAAAGCAAGTGTATGGTAATGCCAATCTGTACAATAAAATTTTCGAGGCGAATAAGCCGATGCTGAAAAGCCCGGAAAAAATATATCCAGGGCAAGTGCTGCGTATTCCCGAAGAATAAGAGTGATTAGGCAGATTTTGGCTTTATTTTTCCTGACATTGCCTGCCGAATAATGGGAATCGGCGTCAGCAAATGCTGACGCATTAATTCACTGGCGCGTGTCGCTTCGCGCGCCAGAATCGCTTCTGTCAGCGTGTGGTGCTGAATATGTTTATCTTCCAGCATCTCAACCGACAGAACGGTTTCACGTAACCAAATAAAGCGGTAGCGCGCCGCGAGATCAAATAACCGTTCGCGCATCTGGAGCAAATACCGCGAGCCGCAACCGGCGACAATCGCGGAATGGAACGCCTGATGTCGCAGATCCCATTCATCAAGCATACGTTCACTGGCATCGCTGGCTTCCAGTTTACTGAGCATGTGCGCTCGCGCCAGAATCTCCGCCTCCCACGCATCATCGCCGCGCTCAATCGCCAGGCGTACCAGCATCGCCTCCATATTGGCGCGGGCATCAAAGATATCCAGGAGTTCCGCCTCTGACATAGACGCCACGCGATAGCCTTTTTGATTCACCACGGTGACCAGCCGTTCCGCTACCAGTTGTGACAGCGCCTCACGCAGCGGCCCCACGCCGAGCGCATAGCGGGAGGTTAATAAGCTCATCCGTAGTTTTTCATCCGGCTGATACGTCCCGCGAATAATGTCATTTTTAAGCCAACGATATCCATCTATGGCTGTTGGTTGGGAAAGGGCGGTCATTGTTTCTCCTGAGAAACTTCCCGGCTGATGCCGGGAATAACGCTAACGTAGATTTTGTATAGGGAATTTTTGCCAACCTGACAGTTTTTTCCACCGTGACATAATCGGTACGGTACAAATAATTCCCATCCCCAGCAGGCCTGTTGAAATGACTTCTAATTGTTGCGCTGGTCGAAATAGCATGACTACCAGCACAAAACAGATAAAGCCGATAACCAGCCAGGTAAGCCACGGATAGAGCCACATTTTCAACTTAATTTCTCCGCCCTGCGCCAGCAGGATTTTACGCATCCGCAATTGTGAAATCGCAATCACCAGATAGACCAGCAAAGCGATGGCGCCTGAACTGTCGATGAGAAATTTAAACACTTTTGCCGGGGCGTAATAGTTAACAATAACGGTTAAAAACGCCGCGCCGGTAGAGAGCAGAACTGCGACCCAGGGCGTTTTGCTACGGTTAGTTTTTCCCATTATCGTGGGCGCATCGCCGCGGCGGCTAAGAGAATAGAGCATTCGGGATGCGGTATACAACGCTGAATTCAGACAACTCGTCACCGACAACAAAATCACGCAATCCATAATAAACTTCGCGTGTGGAATATGCAGTAGCTCCAGTACCGAACGGTACGAACCTACGTTTTTCAGGCCCGGCATATTCCACGGGATTAATGCGACGACCACAAAAATGGAACACAGGTAAAAAAGGGAGATTCGCCAGATAACGGAATTGGTGGCGCGTACGATATGTTTATCTGGCGTGTCGGATTCTGCGGCGGCAATAGTGACGATCTCGGCGCCCATAAAAGAGAACATAGTGATCAACATAGCGCTCAACACCGCGCCGAAACCGTTAGGCATAAAACCGCCGTGATCCCACAGTCGGGAGATACCGCTTACCTCGGCATAAGGATAAAAACCGCTAATCGCCGCCGCGCCCAGCGCAATAAACATCAGGATAGCAATCACTTTACACAGCGCCAGCCAGAATTCGAATTCACCGTAATTCTTGACGCTCAATAAATTACTTCCGGTTAAGGCGAGCGTAATCACTAATGAAAATAGCCAGACAGGAATACCCGGTATCCATGAATGCAGAATAATAGCGGCGATATTGGCTTCCAGCGGAATAACCAGTACCCAAAACCACCAGTATAACCAGCCGATAGTATACCCAGCCCAGGGACCAATCGCTTTATCCGCATAGGTGGAAAAAGAACCGGTATCTGGTGTAGCAACGGCCATTTCAGCCAGCATTCGCATAATCATGACCACCAGCAGGCCTGCGAACAGATAGGCCAGTAGTACCGCAGGCCCGGCCTCCGCAATCGCCACGCTGGAGCCGACAAACAGGCTGGCGCCGATCACGCCAGCGATCGATAGCATGGTAACGTGGCGTGATTTCAGCCCGCCCCCTAACGCCTGTGATTCTGACAATTGCCCCATCTTTTTTAACCTCTCGAAAGTCTGTCACTTGGGAGAGCACTCCGACATTCCCGCGTCGGGGCACGCGTATTATTGTTATTAAACGTCTATACCGGCTGGCGACACAGCGGGGTTAGCGTTGTTTCGCCTCATCAAAACACTGAGCGATAATCTCCAGACCTTGCCGAATCTGGGGCGCTTCAATTGTCAGTGGGACGAGGATGCGCAGGATATTGTGGTAAGGACCGCATGACAGCAGAATCAGCCCTTTGTCGCGGGCGCGGGCAACAATATCGGCGGCCAGCGCTGCGTTCGGTTTACCGGGGGCGCCTTTTTCGAACAACTCGATAGCGATCATGGCGCCCAGCCCGCGGACGTCGCCAATTTCATGGTGAGTTTCCGCTATCTCCATCAGGCCATCGCGTAGCGTTTTGCCAAGCGTATTCGCTTTTTGCAGCAGATTTTCGTGCTCGAAAATGTCCAGTACCGCCAGCGCGGCGGCGCAGGCAATCGGGTTTCCGGCATAGGTACCGCCCAGGCCACCCGGTGCGATGGCGTCCATCACCTCCGCCCGGCCAGTGACGCCTGCCAGCGGGAAACCACCGGCAATCGATTTTGCAAAAGTGGTGATATCCGCTGCAACACCCATCTGCTCCATAGCGAACAGTGTACCGGTACGACCTGCGCCACTTTGCACCTCATCGGCGATCAGCATAATGCCGTGTTGGTCGCATAGCGCACGAAGTCGCTGCATAAACGCGGGAGAGGCGGCGTAAAATCCGCCTTCGCCCTGGACCGGTTCAATAATTATGGTGGCGATATCTTCCGGCGCGGCATCATTTTTAAAAATGCGTTCAATGCTGGCGATCGCGTCGTCATCGCTGATGCCGTGTAATGGGCAGGGATAAAGCGCGCGGTAGACATGGCCTGGCATCAACCCCATGCCAGCGGAGTAAGGGTTTACTTTCCCGGTTAGCGAGAGCGTGTAGTGGGTGCGTCCGTGGTAAGCGCCGCTAAAGGCGATAGCGCCGCTACGTTTGGTTGCTGCGCGGGCGATTTTCACCGCGTTTTCAACTGCTTCAGAACCGGTTGTTACCAGCAATGTTTTTTTGGCGAAATCACCTGGTACCTTTTGATTCATGCGTTCGCACAACGCCAGATAGGGCTCATAGGCCAGCACCTGAAAACAGGTATGCGACAATTTCTTCAACTGCGCTTCGACCGCTGAAACAATGCCCGGATGTAAATGACCGGTATTGAGGACGGCAATGCCACCCGCGAAATCAAGATATTCGTGGCCTTCCACATCCCAGACGCGACAATTTTCTGCCCGTTCGGCGAATATAGGGTGAATCTGACCCACGCCGCGAGGGACGGCGTCATCACGGCGCTGCATTAATGCTTTATTGGTATTCATTAGCGACTCCCCGGTTAAAGGCCGATACACATGTATTTGATTTCTAAATAATCTTCGATACCGTATTTAGAACCTTCACGGCCTAAACCGGAAGCTTTGATCCCGCCGAAAGGCGCGACTTCGTTAGAGATAATGCCGGTATTAATACCCACGATGCCGTATTCCAGTGCTTCGCCAACGCGAAAAACGCGGCTTAAATCACGTGCGTAAAAATAGGCCGCCAGGCCGAATTCTGTGTCGTTGGCCTGCCTGATGACGTCCGCCTCGTCGCTAAAACGGAACAAGGGGGCGAGCGGACCGAACGTCTCCTCTTTAGCAACTTTCGCATTAGAGGGGACGTCGGCCAGAATAGTCGGTTGAAAGAAATTGCCGCCTGATTTGTGTGCATCACCGCCTGTGATGACGCGGGCGCCTTTTTCCAGCGCGTCGGCAATATGCTCCTGGACTTTCGCTACGGCCTTTTCATCAATCAGTGGTCCGATGGTGACGTCGGCTTGCAGGCCGTCACCGACCGTAAGTTTGCTTACCGCCTGGCGGAGTTTGTCGGCAAAACGCTCGTAAACGCCATCCTGAACATACAACCTATTGGCGCAGACGCAGGTTTGTCCGGCGTTACGAAACTTTGAGGCCAGCGCGCCCTCTACGGCTTTGTCCAGGTCGGCGTCGTCAAAGACAATAAATGGCGCATTACCGCCTAATTCCAGCGATACTTTTTTAATGTCTTTGGCGCACTGTTCCATCAACTGACGGCCAATTTCCGTTGAGCCGGTAAACGACAGTTTACGCACCAGCGGGTTGCTGGTGAGTTCGCCGCCGACATCGCCTGCTGAACCGGTAACAACGTTAAAGACGCCTGCCGGTATCCCAGCGCGATGGGCCAATTCCGCCAGCGCCAGTGCGGAAAACGGCGTCTGGCTGGCGGGTTTGAGCACCATCGTGCAACCCGCGGCCAGTGCAGGACCGGCTTTGCGGGTAATCATTGCTGAAGGGAAGTTCCACGGGGTAATTGCGGCGGTGACACCGATGGGCTGTTTAATCACAATCAGCCGCTTATCGGCCTGATGGCCTGGAATGGTGTCACCGTAGATGCGCTTACCCTCTTCGGCGAACCACTCAATAAACGAGGCAGCATAGCTGATTTCGCCTTTCGCTTCCGCCAGTGGTTTGCCCTGTTCCAACGTCATCAGACGCGCCAGATCGTCCTGATGTTCCATCATCAGATTGAACCAGCGACGCAGAGCCGTGGCTCGCTCTTTAGCGGTGAGTGCGCGCCAGGCGGGTAGGGCGCGATTAGCGGCGTCGATGGCATCACGGGTCTCTTTCGCGCCCATTTTAGGTACCGTACCGAGCGTTTTGCCGTTGGCGGGGTTGCTCACGGTGATGACGTCGCCGCCGTGTGCGTCGCGCCAGTTGCCGTCGATAAACGCCTGCTGGCGGAACAGGGTAGAGTCATTAAGTTGCATAATTGCTTCCTGTCTGAAGGGTTAACGGGTAAATGCGGCGTGTAATGCGTCTACACGGCGTGCCGCACGCAGTGTACGTCCGGGGTTAACCTGGCCTTCGCGCAATGTCTGCACTTTGCTGACGATATGCGCGCCGATAGGTATCGCCGATGTCGCCGCCGGGGAAGGGGCATTACAGGTATGAATCGAACGTGGCGTCGTAACAAACAGAAAATCATCAATCAGTTTGCCGTCCGGCGAAACCGCCTGCGCCCGCACCCCCGCCGGCCAGGGCTGAAGATCGTTGACGGTCAGGCTGGGGCAGTATTTTTGTACCTGTCGTAAATAGCCGCTTTTGCATAGCGAATTTTTCATCTCGCCCAGTCCTGAAAGCAGATGGTTTTGCAGTACGCGACGAATGCCGGAGGAGAGGAGGATTTCCAGCGTATCGGTGAAGGAGATGTCGCGCTTACGGTAACCTTCGCGTTTAAGCGCCAGTACCGCGTTCGGCCCGACCGTGACGCTGCCGTCGATCATACGGGTAAGATGGACGCCGAGAAACGGCATCGCTGGATCGGGGATCGGGTAGATTAAGTGGTTAACGATGCGGTTATGTTTCGGTGCCAGACGAAAATATTCGCCGCGGAAAGGACAGATAATAAAACCGGGCTCCACCCCCAGCATTTTGACCAGCCGATCCGCCATCAGTCCCGCGCAACTGATAAGCGTCGCGGCGTCGATTTCCCGGCCTTGTGAAGTACGAATAACAATACCAGTGGCATGTTCTTTGAGCGCGCAGACGTCGGCATGGTAGATAATCTCGCCGCCTTTGGCCTGAAAGCGGTGCGCCATGGCCGTCGCGACATCACGGTAGCTAACAATCCCGCTGGAAGGGACAAAGACAGCCCCCAGGCCCCTGATGTTCGGTTCACGTTCGCGCAGCTCCGCCGCGCTTAGCCATTCGCGCTCCAGGCCATTGGCCGCCGTTCGCTCCCACAGCGCGCGCATCCGCGCCATTTCCAGATCAGAAGTGGCGACCAGCATTTTGCCGCAGATGTCATAGTGGAGGCCGTTTTGATCGCAAAAGGTTTTGGTTGCCTGATTGCCCGCCAGACAAAACCGTGCTTTGAGGCTGCCGGGCGTATAGTAAACCCCCGCATGGATCACGCCGCTGTTGTGGCCCGTCTGGTGACAGGCTGGCGCGGACTCTTTTTCCAGCAACGCGATACGCGCATCAGGATAGACATCAATAAGTTGCATGGCGGTCGACATGCCGATAATACCGCCGCCAATAATTACAAAGTCATACATCCGCGTAATTCCTTCGCCGTGGGCGCTTATTGATGAGTTTGATAGTGGCTGGCAGCGTAAGCGAAGTAACCTCGCTGACGCATCAGTTCGCGGCGCAGGTCAGGATGTGGCGTAAAACGATCGCGTCCATGCAACCAGAACAGATTATTAATCAGCAGGAATTTGCCCACCGGTACCGGAACCGAGAGAATGTTTTTACTGGTTTCCAGCGCATCTGAAAGTTCGCTGAGCCAGACGCCTTCTTCAAAGTCTTTTGGCTGGACGAACTGGTCGATATAGCGCATGACCGGACGGCCTTGCTGGTCGACATCAAATACCGAATGCCAGGCGTCATGGCTAACGTTCTTGCTCGGCGGCGCTGCCCAGCGCATGACGCGGCGCGCCAGTGGATGGGTAAAAAACGACTCCAGATGTTCCCAGTCATCGAGGTGCAGCAGCAGCGAATTACCGCCTTCCATATTTTGTTCGTCGATTTTCATCATCAGTACGTAGTCGGTCACTTCTTCAACATAGGTACCGTCGTTGTGCAGCTCCATCACGCGGTGGGGTTGTCTAAGGTAACTGTCTGAATTATCGATATTTTTAACCACAAAGCGCGCATAGTACTGGCCGCTCATTGCATCGTAGTTGGAGCGGCCAATAAGATGCGCCACCGCCGTCGCCAGTTTCACCATTTCGTCTGCCTGCGCAACGTCATCGATCCCTTCGGCGTTGATCAACAGCGCGCCTTCCGCACGGTTAAGCAGCGTTTTGATCAACAGCGGTTGTAGCTGGTTACCGCACAGATCGTCGAGGATCTTGCCGATTTTAAAACGTAAGAAAGATTTGTATTCCAGCGCCTGTACCGGCCATTGCGCAACCTGTTGGAGAAACTGCGTTGTGGTATCCGCCGTAAATGTCAACGCCAGCAGGCGCGGCGATTGCGCCGAAGGGACAAAGGTAAAACCGGGGTAGCGTTGGACTACATCATCCGCGTTAGCTTTTACGGCAGTCAGTGCATTCATCAGAATCGTTCCTCTCGGTAAATGGGCAGGGAGACATGGCGATGCTCATTTCGTAGCCATAAATTAAAAATATCGACATTTTTCATGAACGCCTATGAAATAATCGATTTTGTTTAATTATTGTGATCAAAAACAACAAATATTTAACATTATGGCGATAAGGGTTAAGCGCAAGAATAGGCGGATAGCGTAAGACGTGTTATTAAAATCAGGAGGTTACAGGACAAACAGGCAAATGCGATAAGAATGGTATTGGGTGGCGCTACTGGCGCGTTTGTCCGGCCTGACATATGAATGTTCAGGCCGGACAAAGACGTTTTTCAGTAGTACATTAACCTGCGTTAACCTGCGGTTTACGGCTGCGTTTACGGATCAGACGTAGCACTGGCGGCACGATAATGACCATGATTGCCATGAGTAGCAGCGCTTTGGCGACGCCGCTTTCCCACAAAATCGCCATATTGCCGTTACTGATGGAAAGCGCGCGGCGCAGGTTCTGCTCCAGCATTTCACCCAGTACGAAGCCCAGGATCAGCGGCGACATCGGGAAGTGCATTTTACGCAAAATGTACCCCAATACGCCGAGCGCGACCATTAATACCAGATCAAAGGTGGTGCTGTGTACCGCATACACTCCGACTGCCGATACCGCGGCGATGGCGGGTACCAGGAACCACAGCGGAATGGTAAGCATACGGGTAAACAGACCGATTAGCGGGATGTTCATGATCAGCAGCATGACGTTTGCAATCAGTAGCGCAGCGATGAGCCCCCAGACAATATCCGGCTGTTCAGTGAACATCGCCGGGCCTGGCGTGATGTTGTATAGCGTCAGCGCGCCCATCATCACTGCCGTTGTACCGGAACCGGGGACGCCCAGAGTCAGCATCGGGATAAAGGAGCCGCAGGCAGAGGCGTTGTTTGCCGCCTCCGGCGCCGCGACGCCGCGAATATCCCCTTTACCGAAGCTATCGCTGTTACCGCTGAGTTTTTTCTCGGTCATATAGGTGATGGCGCTGGCGATGGTCGCCCCGGCGCCGGGCAATACGCCGACAAAAAAGCCGATCACCGAAGAACGCAGGGTGGTGCCGATACACTGCGCGCCTTCTTTTAGATTGAACAACATACGACCCGTTTTGCGAACCAGTGTTTGCCCGCTGCTGGTATGTTCCAGCATTAACAGTATTTCTGATACTGAGAACAGACCGATCACCACAACGATAAACTGCACACCGTCAGAAAGATGAACGCTGTCAAAGGTAAAGCGATAAACCCCGGTGTTGGCGTCTACGCCGACGGTCGCAAGGCCAAGACCGATTAGCGCTGCCAGAAATGATTTAAGCGGGTTTTGCGCCATCATGCTGCCAAGACAGGCGATGGCAAAAACCATTAAGGCGAAATATTCCGCCGGGCCAAAGGCCAGCGACCATTGCGCCAGTGCAGGCGCGAACAGAATGATGCCGCCGATAGCGATTAACGAACCGAAGAATGAGCTGACTGCGGAAATCGACAGCGCCACGCCGCCTTTCCCTTGCTGCGCCATTGGGTAACCGTCCAGCGCGGTCATAATCGCCGCCGCATCGCCAGGAACGTTGAGTAGTATGGAGGAGATCCTGCCGCCATATTCACACCCAATGTACACTGTCGCCAGCAGAATCAGCGCTGACTCCGCAGGCAGATGCAACGCAAAGGCCAGCGGCAGTAAGATAGCCACGCCGTTGATTGGCCCAAGTCCTGGCAACAGGCCGACAATAGTGCCCACGAAGCAGCCAATCAATGCGATTACCAGGTTTTCCGGCGTCATTGCCACCGCAAAACCCTGAGAAAGATATATCCAGGTATCCATCGTTGCTCCGTTAACTCAGCCAGGCGCCGAGAGGTAAGGTGACATCAAGCAGCCGATCAAAGGCATACCATAGCAGGATGCCCAATATTGCGCCGGAAATGCCCGCTGCCGGAATCGTGGCGCCGAACAGCATCCCGATAACCATGGTGAGAAGCGCGGTGGCAATGGGAAAACCCAGCCATTCGAATCCCCAGGCATACATCAACAGAATGATTATCATGGTGATTAGCTTTTGCAGAACATGGCGGCGCGGCCAGCTAACCGTGTCAGGATGTCGCAATAACAACGCCAGAGCGCATAGCGCCATCAGGCCGATAATCCCCAACGGAAAAGGGCGGGGGCCGACAGGTTCATAACTGTATTCGCTTTGGATCTGCCAGGCGATAAATAGCCCGGCGATACAGAGCAATAGCCAGATACCTGCAAAGATACGATCGCTCATCTTTGCCTCCCTGTTTATTTCGCCAGTCCGAAGGCTTTCGCCTGTTCACGGTAATCGGTGACCTGTTTTTTGACGTAGTCATCAAGTTGCTGGCCGGTCATGTTGAACTCAAACAGACCGCGCAGATCGCGCTGCTTTTTGAACTCGTCGGTTTGCTGAAGTTTTTTGAAGGTTTCTACCCACCACTGGTAATCGGCATCACTGACTTTCGGCCCAACGTAGAAGCCGCGAATAATGGGCCACACAAGATCGTAGCCTTGTTCTTTAGCTGTGGGGATACCGGCAAGCTGGCCCGGCAGCCGGTTTTCTGAAAAGACGGCCAGGACGCGGATTTTGTCGCCGCTCAGATAAGGCACCATTTCACTGAGATCGCCGGAGACCACCTGAACATGGTTACCCATCAAGGCCGTCACCGGCTCGCCGCCGCCTTCAAAGGCTACATAGCGCATCTTGTGTGGATCGACGCTCGCTTTTTGCGCCAGCAACGCCGACTTCATCCAGTCCTGGCTGCCGATAGAAGCGCCTGCGCCAATGACCACGCTGTTAGGATCTTTTTCCATCGCTGTCATCAAATCTTTCAGTGTTTTCCACGGGGAGTCCGCACGAACGGCGATCATGCCGTAATCGGTTCCCACGCTTGCCAGCCAGCGAACATCATCCACACCGTAGCGACCAAATTTGCCCTGCGACAGGTTAAGTAGTGAACCGCCGGAAAAGGCAACCACGGTTCCGGGTTCCCCTGGGCGCTGGGCGACGATGGCGTTATACGCCACGGCCCCGACGCCGCCGGGCATATAGGTTACTCGCATGGGTTTTTCGATTGCGCCAGTTTCCAGCAGACTGACCTGAATCAGCTTACAGGTGAGGTCGAAACCGCCGCCGGGTTTGGCTGGCGCAATACATTCCGTTCGCGATGGCGCCTGTTGCGCCAGAACAGAGGTACTCATTAATAAAATGCTTGCAGTAAGGGTACGAAGTAATTGTTTTTTCATTTTTTATCCTCACGCCGGACGACCGGATTTTTCAGGTTCGGAAGAAGATTTTTGTGATTATGTGAGCCGACATGTAGCAGTTCGGTTGCATGATTGTTAAAACAATAACCTTTCAATTCCCTTTCAATGCGGCAGAAACTTTACAGGATGTGATATGCGTCTCTTATTGGCAGAAGATAACCGTGAGTTGGCTCACTGGCTGGAGAAAGCGCTGGTGCAAAACGGCTTTGCCGTGGACTGCGTATTTGACGGACTGGCTGCCGATCATCTTCTGCACCGTGAAACGTATGTACTGGCAGTGCTGGATATTAATATGCCGGGAATGGACGGACTGGAGGTGGTACAACGACTGCGTAAACGCGGCCAGACTTTGCCCGTTTTGCTGCTCACGGCGCGAAGCGCAGTGGCGGATCGCGTGAAAGGTCTCAACGTCGGCGCGGATGACTATCTACCGAAACCTTTTGAACTGGAAGAGCTGGATGCCCGTTTACGCGCTTTGCTCCGGCGCAGCGCAGGGCAGGTCCACGAAATTCAGCAACTGGGCGAACTGAGCTTTCACGATGAAGGTTATTTTCTGTTGCAGGGACAGCCGCTGGCGCTGACGCCGCGCGAGCAGGCGCTCTTAACTGTATTGATGTACCGGCGAACTCGGCCAGTCTCGCGCCAGCAGCTTTTTGAACAGATGTTCAGCTTAAATGATGAGGTCAGTCCCGACAGTATTGAACTCTATATTCATCGGTTGCGTAAAAAGCTACAGGGAAGCGATGTGCGCATCACCACGCTGCGGGGCCTGGGTTATGTGCTGGAGCGCGGCGATGAAGTGGGTTAAGCCGCAGTCGCTATATCTACAACTCTTACTTTTTTTGGGGCTGCCGCTGATTCTGTTATGGGGGCTGTCGGCCTTTAACAGCTATGTTAATGCGTTGCAGGCTGCTACACAGGCTTATGACCGCACTCTGCTCTCTTCGGCGCGAACGGTATCGGAACGGCTGGTGGTACGTAATAGCCATCTGGAAGTTAACGTACCCTGGGTTGTACTGGATAGCTTCGAACTCAATATGAACGATCGGCTCTATTATAAAGTTGTGGACCCTTCCGGAAAGGTCATCTCTGGTTACGACGACCTGCCAGCCATGCCGCCCGCCACGCCACGTACCCGGCTTTATCCAGCGCTGGCATGGTTTTATCATACTGAGTATCGCGGTGAGGCGATCCGCGTCGCGCGTTTGCTGCAGCCGGTCAACGAAGGCGGCATTATCGGCATGGCGGAAATTTATGTGGCGGAGACGCTCCAGTCCCGTCGCTATCTGGCGGGACAGTTGCTGTTTTCTTCCTGGATATCACAGGGGTTGTTAGTATTACTGACTCTGGTTCTGGTTGGCTGGTTATTACGCCGAATTCTGCGGCCTATGCGTCAACTTTCGTCATTAATGGTACGGCGTGAACCGGGGCTGCTGACCCCGTTGCCGGAACTGCTGCCGTGGTCGGAAACCCGCCTGTTGATTGTGGCGTTCAATCGCTACATTGACAGGCTGCGCGGCATCCTCTCCCGCCAGGAACGGTTTAGCGCCGATGCTTCTCACCAGCTAAAAACGCCGCTGGCAGTGCTAAAAACGCAGGTAGCGGTCGCGTTAGCGAGTCAGCAGCCCCGTCACTGGTATGAAAGTCTGGAGGCGATGAGCGTCACACTGGATAGTACGATTCAGCTTACGGAAAGATTGCTGCACCTTTCGGCGGTGAAACATAAGGAACAGGGCGAACGGCGTTTCTCGCCGGTGAATTTGTACAATATCGTACAAAACGGGTGCTTTACCCGCCTGGCGCAGGCGCGCAGTAAACATATCGACCTGGGCTATGAAGGCGAACAGGAAGCGATATGGATCGACGGGGATGAGGTCTTGCTTGGCGAGCTGTGTGGAAACTTATTGGATAATGCGCTGAAATACGCGCCCGAGCAGGGGATCGTCACCGCGCGGCTTGAGCGGGATGGTGATGCCGTGACGCTGATTGTCGAAGATAGCGGTCCCGGTATTCATGATGCGCTCATCCATCTGGCTCTGCAGCCATTCCATCGGCTGGATAACGTAGGAAATGTTGCCGGGGCGGGCATTGGTTTGGCATTGGTCAATGATATTGCGCGTCTGCACCGTACTCATCCCCATTTTTCCCGTAGCGAAGCGTTGGGCGGGCTATACGTAAGGATACGCTTTTTAAGTATTGCGCCACAACAATGACCACAGATGTGTCAACGGTAAAGAGAGTTTACAAAAAGACGCAACTTGAGGTGTGACGTTTTTATCAAATGATCATACATTCCCCCTACAAATAATAGCGTTAATCCATAAAAAGGTAGTGGGTACAGGAGTATGAATCATCATATTAAACGACGGGGAATTGCGTTAACTGTCTTTCTGGTCGGTGTTAACATCCTGGCCTGGATTTGGGCATTCTGTGTATTTCATCACCATGCGGTTATGCTGAGCGCAGCTTTACTGGCCTATAGTTTCGGGTTGCGTCATGCGGTTGATGCCGATCATATCGCAGCCATCGATACCGTCACCCGCAAGTTGATGCAACAGGGAAAAACGCCTTTAGGTGTAGGGGCGTTTTTTTCATTAGGGCATTCAACCATTGTCGTTCTGGCATGTCTGGCGATTGTTATGACGTCAATGGCGTTTCGTGATCGCATTGATATTTTGCATCAGTATGGATCATTGATCGGCACGGCTGTTTCCGCTTTTTTTCTGCTGGCGATGGCGTTGCTTAACCTGTTTATTTTGTTCAGTGTGTGGCGTCAATTTCGTTCGGTTACACGTGGCGAACCGGCGGGGGCACATGGCGAGACGTTATCTGGCGGACTGATGACGCGTATATTCCAGCGTACATTTCGTTTGGTCACTTCCAGCTGGCATATGTATTTTGTCGGCTTTTTGTTTGGTCTTGGATTCGATACCGCAACCGAGGTTGGATTGCTGGGAATTTCAGCCTCGGCAGCCAATCAGGGGCTATCTCTGTGGGCGATGATGATTTTTCCGATCCTGTTTACCGCAGGGATGGCGCTGGTGGATTCGCTGGATAACTTTGTTATGGTTGGCGCTTATGGTTGGGCTTTTTCGCATCCTTTACGTAAGCTTTATTACAATATGACGATTACCGCTGCATCCGTTATTGTGGCGCTGGCGATTGGGGGGCTTGAGGCCCTGGGCCTGATTGAGGATGCGTTACAGTTAAGTGGAAAATTTTGGGAGATGGTCAGTACGCTTAACGATCACATGGGGTATGTGGGCTTCTGGGTGGTGGGCGCTTTTGTACTATTCTGGTTGCTCTCATTGTTGAATTATCGCTGGCGCGGCTACGATAAGATAACGCTCAATACCTAATTGCTCTCCACAAGAATGATATTGCGGCAATGGTGGAACATCATTGCCGCAATATCTTATCCCCGGAGAAGGTATTTCTCACGGTAAGCCTGTTATTTTTCATGTTTGCCTTTCATTATCAGTTTAACCAGTCCGATATAACATGCGATGCCAAATAGAATAATAATGGCAGTGTACCCCAGAATCAGCCAGTCTGCATGTGTCATAATATAATCCACTTATCAGATATCCCGAGTTAAAGTGCGTTTTTAGTCTGCTGTCAGCAAGAATGCGGTAAAACGTTAGCCCTGTTGACGGTAGAATATTGATATGCACAAGAACGACTTACAAATAACGTGTCGGGCATAGTCCTCACCTGCATTTCTTGTAATGCCATAAAGTAAGACTAATAGGCGCGGAAGATGGTTACAGCCACCATTTTATCTTTACTGGCCTGCCGCACCGCCAGTTGATTAAAGGATTACCCGGTTAATGCTACCCAGATGAAAGTGTATAACCGCTGTACCTTTTTTAGCACGTTATCTGTAACATACTATGTTAATCAACTCCATAAAATCGAATGCATTGTAAGTGAATTTCGAGTAGTTGTCATTATGATTATATGGTGATTAACGTGTTTTTTAAATTATGATGTGATTTTCTTTTTGGTTTATTTTTTCATTAGATTTTATGAAAAATCAGGACATAAAAAATATACTTATGCCCTGATTTGTATTTTTACCAAATGGGTTTTTCGGTAAAATAGGAAGGCGATAACTGGTTTTTTGCTCCTGTGCGAAAGGGGCTTTAATCGTGTTACATTCTTTATAGTAAAAAATGAGTGAAAGCGACGTTTAATGTCATGCTTCCCACTCACAGATCTGGCTATAGTCCCCTTCGCGGACTGTAAAAATGTTTAATTACAGGTTTTCAGGTAAGGATGCTGATATAGTGTCGGCGTTTTTATACAGCTGTACGTTAACCTCCCGCACTATTGTATCGAGAATATGATACCGATTCCGGTACTCTGCGCGTTTTTTGCTGGGGATACATTCAGGTGTTTTACGTATTACCTGCGATGGCAGATGGTATAAGGCACCTTCCTTCACGCCATTTAATGACTCCCAAAATTCGCTATAGCTGGCCACAAACGTTTTTTTCTTCTGGAATAAGTATCTGAGTTGACGGTAAACATGGTTGTTTTCACTTACCGCATAAATTTCCGCCACATTACAGGCCTGAATAAATGTTGCAAATGCCTCATACAGCATCCTTTTAGGAAATAGCCCATAGCAATCTTTAGTGGCATTACGTATAACTTGCGGGCCAACATCTTTGCTGGGCCCCTGTAACCCGGCAACCAGTGCTATTTGCTTTCCTTTATGATGAATAAAGGAAAACGATAAACGTGCCAGCGGGGTGCTATTAAAGCAAAATGTTAATGTTAATTCGCCTTCCCGGTCATAACCGCAGGGACCACAGTAGATATCAACCAGAGCACCATTTTTTACCTCCAGATGAGCGAGCAAGGTTTGTTCGTCCGACAGCAGGATTTTTTTAATCTCACTCTCCGTAAAGGATTGAACAAACTGGTAGTGTTCCAGAATCGCTCTTGCCCGGCAACGTACGCTAAGTCCGGTATACAAATAAGGCCGCTGGATTTTTGCAGGCAACAGTGGATGATGCGTTATAAGCGTCCTGGGCTGATGCAGATTGCATAGCTCATTGAAGTATTTAATTGTCGTTATAGGATTAATAAGGCAACGTAATACAAATTTATAACGAAACTTACGTTCTCCCCAGCGCTTATGCCGATAAGGCGTCTGCGCCATAACCTCCTTTAGCATTAATAATGGGTTGTAACTTTCTATATCACCTTGATGCATCGTCATATTACGGCCCTATTACTCAACAGACTCATTGCTGAGACGGTATCCTGATTGGGTTAAACGTAAAGGCAACAGAGAAGAACCGTACAGGTGATTTTGTTAAACGGTGCCTCAATAAAAGTAACAAAACGGATTAAAGATGGAAGTATCTAAATGGCGGCGTCTGGTATGCATAAAATTATTTATTTCCAACGGAAAGGTTCATAAAACGGAAAGAGAAATTTTGAGAGTTGAGGATATTTAAAAATAAAAAACCATATAAAGAATAACTACACATTACGGGCATCGACATATGTCGATGCCCGGAGGAGTAGGCCTTTTGCTCAGGCGCTAAAGGTGGCGTCTCGTATCACAGATTGAATGGGCAACTTGTTCGTAATGATGGAAGTCTGAGTCGTTTTAAGAAAATGTGTTCTGGTTATGATGCGGATGAAAATTCTACCGGGAATGAAAAACAGGCATCAGAACCCAGGATGGTAATAATCTGGCGTGCCGTGTTGAAGGCGCGCTGATCTTATATTCTGTTTGCGCATTCAGGCAATGCGGTGCAAAATAAGATACATAATGCTCAAGATTTATACAAATATTATGACCACACATGCAACAAAAAAGCCTGCAACTCATTAAAGTTACAGGCTTTTTTAAGTTTCATGATGCATCATGAATGAATGTTTATTTGGTGGAGCTGGCGGGAGTTGAACCCGCGTCCGAAATTCCTACATCCTCGGTACTACATGCTTAGTCAGTCTTTACATTCGCCTGGCACCTGCGGACCGACACGCCACTACCAGACTAGCCTGATTCGTTTTAACGCTTCAACCCCAGGCAGGGTCTCCACGCGATCTCTTTTGGGTTTGACCTCTCTTGATCCCCGTCCTAAGAGCGGAGGCTAGGGAGAGAGGGCTCTAAGCAGGTTATTAAGCTGCTAAAGCGTAGTTTTCGTCGTTTGCGACTATTTTTTTGCGGCTTTTTACGAGGCCAACCGCCCCTCGGCATGCACCTTGGGTTTCGCAAATCCCGTCGAATCCAGAATCAGCCCCAATGTGTGAGATAAGTATAACAGACTTGTGACACGCGTGACCAGTCCCCGTTTTTGCTTATCCTCAACAAGTTACCGCTCGCGTAGCGCTTCTTTAGCCCGGTTAAACGGTTTGATTAGATAATCAACGATGGTTTTTTCACCGGTTTTGATATCCACCGTGGCAATCATACCCGGAACAATGGAGAAACGGCGGCCTGATTTGTTTTGTAGATAGTCCTGGTGAGTGCGGATAAAGACGCGGTAGTAGAATATTTCGGGTTTGACTTTGTCCTGAATGGTGTCGGGTGAAATGGTCTCCACTACGCCTTCCAGCCCGCCATAAATGGCATAATCGTAGGCGGTAATTTTAACCAACGCGCGCTGACCGGGGTGGATAAAAGCGATATCGCGCGGTGAAAGGCGGGTCTCAATCAGCAGGCGATCGTCTACCGGCACTATCTCCATCATCTCGCCGTTAGGCGGAATGACGCCACCAATCGTCGTAACCTGAATATTTTTAACGATACCGCGCACCGGCGAACGCACAGTAAGTCGGGTGACGGAATCCTCGCGTCCTTTTAAAATGGCGGAGAGCATGTCTACTTCAGCGTTCGCTTTTGATAACGCTTCGCGTGCCTGGACATAATATTGTGAGCGCAGATCGGTGATTTTTAAGCCTAAATCGCTTTTTTGCCGTTGCAGACGCAGCACTTCAACATGACTGGCCGCGCCGCTTTTCTCCAGCCGCTGGGTAATGGCCAATTCTTTATTCACTGATGCCAGCGCATCCCGTAGCTCGGCTTCGGTATCGGCCAGCTGCGCGCGGCGGCTTTTATAGAGACGCGTCTCTGCGGCAATCAGATCCGGCCAGCCGTTCAGCTCAGCGGGGAAGGAGAGAAGTAAGTCGTTGACTTCCGCGGTTAACCGTGCGCTGGAGGCGAGTGAAGCGCGATATTTTGCCGCACTTTCACCCACATTGGAGGCCAGACGCGTCGGATCAAGCCGGGCGACAATCTGGTTAGCCTGAACCCTGTCGCCTTCCCGCACCGTCAATTGCGCCAGAATGCCGCCATCCAGCGACTGCAGAACCTGTTCGCGTGAACTGGGGATAACCTTCCCATTGCCAGTGGAAACCTCATCCAGTCGGCCAAACCACGCCCAGATGCCGAGAATGAGAAATAACAGTGAGCAGATCAGAACAATACGACCCGCGCCGGAAAACGCCCGTTCACGCTGAATATCGAAATCGTCCATCGCGGCATCATGCTGATTGATTTTCATTTTTCCACTCCCGACGGTGACTTTGCATCCGATCCGCGTTAAGCGCCTGCGCTTTTGGCGCATCCATCACCAGTTGTCCTTCTTTCAGGACAATGACACGCTCAACCAGCTCCAGTACTGGTACCCGGTGTGTCGCGACGATTAGCGTACGGTTACCAAGCCATTGATGTAGCCGCTGAATAAACTCTCGCTCTGTATGCTCGTCCAGCGAGGCGCTGGGTTCGTCAAGCAGCACAATATTGGGGGAGCGCAGCAGCATTCTTGCCAACAGCAGGGACTGACGCTGCCCGCCGGACAGGCCGTTACCGCCTTCCATAATGGGATGATCCAATCCTTTTGCCAGCCGCCTGACGAAGGCAGCGCCGCCGCTGACCTCCAGTGCGTCAAAAATCTGTTCATCGCTGGCGTGTGGCGCGCCGAGTGTCAGGTTCTCACGCAGGGTGCCGAAAAAAAGTCGCGCATTCTGGCTAAGAAAACCAATATTACGACGTAAGTCCGCCATATCGATGTGCGACAGGCTGAGATTATCAAGTCGGGCGTGGCCCTGGAGCATTTCCATGCCGCCCGCCAGCGCCTGTAAAAGCGTAGATTTACCCGCACCGTTACGGCCCAGAATGGCCACCCGCTCGCCGGGCATGATCTCCAGACGGGTCAGGCGCAGTGGTATACGTTGATCGTCGCTGTGGTAGCGAAACTGGGCGTTTTCAATGAGATAATGCCCGTGGAGAATGTCACGGTGTACCAGGCTATCGTCATACTGAGTCTCGGTTGGCAGTTGCATAATATTATCGAGCCCCATTTTCGCCGCTTTCACCTGCTGCCAGCGTGCCAGCACGCCGCACAAGTTAGCCATTGGCGCGATCATCCGTGAGCCGAGCATCGACGCGGCGACCACGGCGCCGGTAGTCATATTGCCTTCAATGACCATTGGCGCGCCGAACATAATGACCGCGGCATAGACCAGACTCTGTACCGACATCCCCCAACCGATAAGCCCTTGCGTGAGCTTGCGGGTGCGTAAACCCGACTCGCCGGTAATGCGAATATAACTGTTCCACTGTTGGAGAAAGCGGTTCTCCGCCTGCATCAGTTTAATATCTTCCAGCCCCTGAACGCTTTCCACCAAAACCGCATTGCGTAGCGTCGCTTCGTGGGCGGCCTGGTTGGCGAGGACAGCCAGTTTTTTTTGCAATGCGACGCCCGGCAGGATCATCAGCAGAGCCGCCACTGGCGCTATCCATGCCAGTGGTGGGGCGATAACCGCCAGGACTATCATAAAAAGGAAAAAGAAAGGCAGATCGACAATGGTCGCCAGCGTTGAAGAGGTGATCATCTCGCGAATCTGCTCCAGTTCGCGTAACTGCGAAATAAAACTGCCGGTGGAGCGGGGGATAGCGCTGTTGCGCAGCCTTAACGCATGACCGAATACCCGATCGGAAATGCGCATATCGGCGCGTTTACCGAGCACATCCATAATATGCGTACGCGCTTCGCGTAGCAGAAAACCGAACAGCACCGCCACCAGCACACCGAAGGAGAGAACGTACAGGGTAGGATACGACTGCGCAGGGATCACCCGATCATAAACCTGCATAGAAAATACAATCCCGGCCAGTGACAGCACGTTAATCAGAAAGGCGGCGACCATGACCGGTAAATAAGGACGGATATCCTGCAGAACCAGCTCGCGCATCCAGTCGGGTTTAAAGCGGGAGATATAGCGGTCAACGCGACTATCTTTGAGCGCCGATAACGGGCGTAGCGCGGCAACATAGAGGATCTCCGGCAATAACTCGCTGAACGTCAGGCGGTTACGCTGACCCTCTTCTTCAATGATAAAAACGTCTGCCGCATCTTCGCCGTTAACCTGTTCGATGACCAGCAACTGCCCGTCCCGGAGTTCGGCGACCAGCGGCAGCCGCCACGGGCTAAATGCCGTTTTGTCTACCTCAGGAGTGTGAAAGGATAAACCCGCCTGTCGCGAGAGTTGCGTTAAGGCTGTCGTTTTGCTTTTACCTTTAAACCACGGGGCATTAGCCTGAATTGAACCGGGAGAACAGGCAACGCGATAATGACTGGCGACATGGCTGATAGCCTGCGCCCATTGGCTCAGGGCGCGCTCACTGAGTACCTCTTCTACATCGGGGGCGGCGCGGGTCATGGCTGGATCTCCACAGATTGAATGCTGCGATGATTTAACGCGAACGCCTGACGAAGCGCGCCGGTGTTATACAGACAGTTCAGCTGCAACTGATGCAACTGGCTTTCCGTTTGCAGTTCAGCAAAGCGCGCCTGGTAAACTTCCTGCTCCGCATTCAGCACGTCGAGCAGCGGGCGGGAGCCGAGGTCAAGATATTGCTGCTGATACAGTTCGCGCGTGCGTTCGCTAAGTTGCTGTTGCCGACGAAGGATTTGTAACGCGCTGGCAAGGCTTATTGCCTGGCTGCGCGCCTCCATCAGTTTTTGGCGGACATCAAGCCGGGTACGCTGAATGGTCGATTGAGCTGCGTCTACCGCATGGCTGGCGGCATTGCGCCGGGCAGTCAGCCCTCCGCCCTGGTAAAGCGGCATCTCAACTTTCACCCAGGTGGAATACTGAGTTTTATCGAGCACGTCGTGGCTGGGATAGTTATTATTGAGATAATGCTGCACGGAAGGTTCGAGCGAAATCGTCGGCGTCATTTGCGCGTTGGCATACTCCAGATTTGCCTGCGCAACGTTGGCCTGCGCCCAGGCAGCCAGTACCGCGGGCACCAGCCGATCGTCGGGCGTTGCCGTCTCACAGCTGCGAGCAAGCTTTGCCGGGAAGTCATTACTGATGCCGTTAAGCGAATTCCAGCCCAGCCAGCTCATCAGTGAGGCTTTCGCACTGTCGAGATTGGCCTGATACTGCGCCAGTTGCGAGCGGGCGGATTCGATTCTGGCTTCGGTTTGCACGACGTCAGATAGCGACGTGGCACCTTCGTCGCTGCGCTGTCGGGTGAGTTTGCCAATGCTGTCCAGCGCGACGAGCTGTTCTTCTGCCGCCTCTACCATTTGCTGCCAGCTCTGTGTTTGAACAAGGGCATTGGCGGTTTCGTGCGCGACGGTATCAATACTGAGCAACACATTGGCCTGTTGCTGCGCTGCGCCTGCAGTTTCGGCGCGGACCTGGCTTGCCACTTTGCCGAAGTCATAAAGCATTTGCGATACCGACAGCACCAGCGAGGGGCTATATCCGTGATCGGTGTAGGTATTGCTGTACCCATTGTTCATGCCAGCGCTGACTTGCGGATAATATTTCGACCTGGCGACCTCTATTTGTTCATTCTGCGTGAGCAGTTTGCCGACGGCTTCGCGAATAGAAGGATGCCAGTTAACGGCGCGATTGACCGCGTCATTGAGCGTCAGGTTGCCCGGTGCGGCGGCGCTGAGCGGCAACCCGGCGGCGGAGCCATCCAGCGAAGGAAGCATCTGGTCAGTGGCTAATCCTTCGGATGTAATGACCGGTGGCGCTTCTGCGCCCCGGATCTGGTGATGAAACAAAGCAAATGCCAGTACGATGGCGACAGGCGCGACTCTTCCCATAGTTTATCCCTTTTAAATATCACCGCTTGTTGCCCCGAACGTCGTGGCGTCCGGGGCTTTTTTCATCAACCGCCGGTTATCAGGTGGTTGTTCTGCAACAGATCATTTAGCGAGAGTTGCACGTTCTCCAGAGTGACAAGGTCAGTTGCTTTAAACGCGCTACCAGCGCCGTCGCGATCGACGGATATCACTGTATTGGCGCCGCTGGTACTCACCTGAATAAAGTTGCCCAGCGTCGCCGTCTGGTGATCCCAGCCGGTCAGCAGCTCGTGGATATCGATCTTGTCGCCCTGGGCGGTAGAGAAGTTCTGCCAGCGATCGGCACCGTTGCCGCCGGTCGCGTCTGCGCTGTTTAACAGATGGTAAATCAGTGTATCGCCATAGGCGGAGCCGATGAGAACATCGTTTTGGTTGGTACTGACGATTTGCGGTGCCATATCAATGGTCAATGTGGCGCTATCCGTGTGACCATTCTTGTCATCTAATTGATAAGTAAAGACCTCTTTATGGGTGATGGACGATATCGCGACGCCGTTATTCAGGGTGTAGGTGTAGGCACCATCAAGGTTAATTTGCAATGTGCCGTAATGTCCCTGAATCGTGGCGCTGGTAGTATTCGCCGCGGCGTCCAGCGTGGCGGCGCTGCCGTTATACCCGCTAATGCTCAGGCGGGTATTCACCGTATTAAGCTGATCCATCGCCCCCGCCGCATCGCTGCCGTCAAAAATATTGCCGGGAACGGTATGCGTTCCGGACGTTTCAAAATTATCCAGATCGACAGTGGTGCCGATGACGCGTGGCGTGATCGTCGCCGCCCCGGCCAGGGTATTGGTGCCGGTAAAGTTAAGCGTGTACGTTCCGGCATCCAGTTCCAGGCCGCTCAGGTTGACGGTCACCGTTGCGCCGCCCAACGTGATATTTGCCACCGGAACAGTTCCGTTGCGAATAACCGTCCCGTTCTCCTGAATGGTCCAGCTAATATTCAGATTGCCAAGCGTAATAAGCGTGGAGACATCAAAGACCAGTGACGCGCCTTTAAGCACAGTACCTGTCGCAACGTCGAAGGTGCCGCTCCCGCTGCCCGATTTGCCGAGTAGCCCCCAACTGGCGCTACCGACGCTGGAATCCAGCCAGGCGGCGGTATCCTGAAGTGTGGCGACGCTAAGGGTATCGCTGACATCATTAATTGCATCCAGATCCCTGGCGGTTGGCGTGATATTGAGCGAGGCCGTATCGGTATCGCCGTTTGGCGCTTTAACCGTATAGATAAAGCTGTCCGGCGTTTTAATGCCGTCGGCACCGACACCGTTCTTCAACGTGTAGGTATAGTTGCCTTTCGCGTCAATGGTGAGCGTGCCATACAGCCCGTTTATCTCCGTCGTGCCGGTCGCAGAAATCGCCACGCCGTTCACTTCAGTGAGAAGCGCGTCCGCAGGGGCAATATCGTTGGTTAGCACATTTCCGGTGGTATTAGCAGTCATGCTGTCAACGGCGTAGGTGTGGTCCTGCGAGACGGTCAACGTATAGCCAGTGAGAACGCTAATACCGCTGGCGGTATTCAGCACAAACAGGTACTCGCCGCCAGGCAAGGTCAGGGTCAGCGGCTGGGACTGTCCAGCCAACAACAGAGTGTTAATCCAGCCTTTTTGTACCCGGAACTGTTCATATTGCTGAATGACATCGTTGAAGCGATAAACGTACAGATCGAACGTGGAAACCAGGGAGACGCCGCCGACAGTTCCCTGTAACGTCAGGGTGCGTGTAGCGCCTTCTTCAACGTTAAAGAGGATTGGATTGGTCATGTCATCAAGCAGATTCGCGCTCAGTACATTCCCCAGCCCAACGCTTAATACTGTGACGCCGCTCTGTGTTGAAGGACCGTTGTTGACATAGTTAACGTGCGTGTCAAAGACCAGCGAGGCGTTGTTATCTGTTGCCACGACACTGCCCGGTACTGGCGCAGGACCCAGATTGATCACCAGTTGCGCGGTGCTGCTACCGACGCCATTCTGGGTGATGGTATAGGTGAAGTTCTCTTTATGTCCGTATCCTGCCGTAGGGTTAGTCAGCGTGTAGGTGTAACTGCCATCCTGATTAATATGCAGCGTGCCGTATTGCCCCTGGATATCCACGCCGCCCGCGCCGACCGGCGAACTTATGCCGCTGGCATTGGTGATGGCAGTAACCGTAGTGCCTGTCGGCGCGGTGTCATCGGCCATGACGTTGCCAGTATTGATGGTTGGCCCACTAATAATACCGGCGCTGGTCTGGTGTACATCGACATCGAGGCTGGTATACGACCCGGTGGCGAGCAGGCTGGTGTTATAAGTGAGTACCCGGTACTGGCCTTCGCTCAGCCCGCTCAGGTTCAGGGTGACGCCACTCCCGGTCAGAGTCAGTAAATTCGCAAAGTCGCCAACGGCGGTGTTGACTATCGTCGTCCAGGCGCCGAGGCTGGTGTCGTAGCGCTGTACCACAATCTCCTGAGTACTGAGCAGCGAAAGCACGATTCCCGTTGCGGCAGCATCAATGGTGACGTCTCCCGTACCACCTTCAGCAATGGTGAACTCAACCTGAGCGGTATCGTTACCCAGAACCGAGGCGACATTGCCAAGCGCGCCAACCAGCAGCAGGCCGTAATCCGAATAGTGTTGTGTGCTGGTGGCGGCAGTAGAAGTCAGATCAAGGCTGGTGATGTTATCCCTTGCCGCCAGCGGCAGAACCGGCGCGGTAATGCCTAACGTGCCGGAGGCGTTACCCGCAGCGTCAGTGGCCGTCACGTTAATGAGTTGACCTTCAATTTGTTTTGTCGGCAGGGTAAGAGACCATGCGCCGTTGCTGCCGGCAGTGGTCGTGAGCGTCACGCCGCCCGCCAGCGTGACGGTTACGGTGCTGTTTGCCTCTGCCAGTCCGGAAAGCGAACCGCCATCGGCGCTGAGCGTACCTGACGGCGTACCGGGCGCCAGCGTATCAACCATCACCGTCGCGGCGGTGGAGACGCTGCCTGTTCCGTTGGCGTTAGTCGCGGTGGCGGTGAAGGCGTGGCTGCCTTCGGTCAAATTGCCTGTCGGGGTAAAGCTCCAGTTCCCGCTGGCATTTGCCGTGGTGATGCCGAGCAGCGCCCCGTTGTTATAAATGCTCACCGTGGCGCCCGCCTGAGCGGTACCATTCAATGTGGGGCGCGCGTCATTAGTGACCTGGCCGTTGGCGATAACGCCAGTATAAATACCCACATCATCCACTATGTTGGTGATGACCGGCGCTTCAGGCACGCGTGTATCGGGCGCGGTAAACCGGGCGGCAATACCCGTGTTGCCTGCTTTATCCTGGGCAAATGCCAGCAGCGGCTGACCGTTAGTCTGCGCGGGCGTGAGTGTGGCGGTGAAGCTGCCTGTACCGTCGGCGGTGGCGGTTCCCAGCACCACACCGGTATCAGAGGTAATCGTCACCATACTGCCCGCTTCCGCGGTACCCGTCACGCGATTACCGGTAGCATTGATGACCAGGTTACCGGGCGTGCCGGGCGCAAGGGTATCCACGATAATCGTTGTCAGTTGCGAAGCGGCGCTAATGTTGCCTGCCGCATCAGCGGCGCTAACGCTATAGGCATGACTCCCCTGGCCGAGCTCGACAGTGGGCGTCCAGCTCCAGTTGCCGTTGGCGCTGGCGTTCACGGTCGCGACCAGCGTGCCATTATCGAAGATATTTACCGCGCTGTTGGCTTCCGCGGTACCGTTGAGCGTAGGTTGTGTGTCATTGGTCGATTGTCCATTGCTAATGGCGCCGGTGTTGTTCAGTACATCATCAATGATGCTGGTTATGAGCGGAAGCGTTGGCGCAAGGGTATCGACCACGATAGTAAAGCCGCTGGTTGCCGGGCTAACGTTGCCTGCCGGGTCGGTGGCGGTCACTTTTAATGTGTGCGTGCCGTCGTTTAACCCTGTCGTCGGCGTGAAGCTCCACGCGCCGCCTGTGTTAGCTGAGGTGACGCCAAGCAGCGTGTCGCCATCATAGATACTGACCACACTGCCCGCTTCGGCCGTGCCGTTCAGAGTGGGGCGGTTATCATTGGTTATCTGACCATTAGCGAGATTTCCTGTTACCCCGCCCGCGACGTCATCCACTACGGACGTCAGGATCGGCGTCTGCGGCGCGGTGGTATCGACCGTCAGGGTGAAAGCCGTACTGTTCGGGCTGTCGTTTCCGGCGGTATCGGTGGCGACGGCGGTGATGACGTGCGTTCCGCTTGCCAGAGTTGATGTAGGTACGCTCCACGCGCCATCAGGTTGAGCCGTTGTCGTGCCAATGACCGTACCATTTTCATAGAGCGTGATGGTGGCTCCGGCTTCTGCGGTTCCGCTGAAGGTTGGCGTAGGATCGTTGGTATTTTGGCCAGTCGCGATCGTGCCGAGGCCTGGTGCCTGATCGTCACTGACTGACGTGATGACCGGTGCCAGCGGCGGTGTAGTATCGACGACGAAATTAACGCTGTCCGAAACGGGGCTGGCGTTGCCTGCGGCATCGATGGCAATCACGGTAATCACATGGTTGCCCGTCGCCAGAGAGGCGTCGGGCGTGTAGCGCCAGTTACTGCTATTGTCGGCGGGAATTTCAGCCAGTAGCGTGCCGTTATCGTAGAGACGAATGGTGGTATTGGCTTCACGGGTACCGCTAATGACAGGGCGCGCCTCGTCTGTGATCTGTCCTGAACTCAGATTGCCGGTAATGGGGCCTGTACCGTCGTAGACCGTGTCAATAACAGGCGCGGCGGGAGCCGTGGTATCAATAGTAAACGAGCGTGTTTCGGACGCGGCGCTGGTATTTCCCGCCGCATCGGTTGCTGTCGCCGTCAGATTCCAGACGCCAGCGCCCAGCGAGGTAGACGGCGTAAAGCTCCAGCTACCGTTGGTCTGAACTTGCGCGGTGCCGACCAGTTCGCTGCCATTATAAATTGAGATGGTTGAACCCGCCTCACCGGTACCCGAGAGTGTCGGTCGGGTGTCGTTCGTGGAACCGCCGTTGGGGACGGTGCCTGTGACTGGCGCCGTATTGTCTGCCACGCTGGTGATAACCGGCGCGGCAGGCGGTGTGGCGTCAATCGTCAGCACAAATCCGCTGGAAACTGCGCTGTTATTACCTGCCGGATCGGTGGCGCTAAGGGTGAGTGTGTGGTTGCCGTTTGCAAGCGGCGTCTGCGGCGTGAAACTCCACGTGCCGTCGCTATTCACCGTCGTGGTACCGATGGACGCTGGATTACCGTCAAGATAGACATTAATCGTCGCGCCTGCCTCTCCACGTCCGTTCAGGGTAGGGGTCGTATCGTTCGTTAGCTGCCCGCTGACCAGGTTGCCGGTAATACCGGGCTGGTCATCTACAACAGAGGTGAGAACCGGGATCGCCGGAGGTGTAATATCGACCACGATCGTCCACGGCGCGGAGACAGCGCTGGTATTGCCCGCCGGATCGGTAGCGCTAACCGTCAGATTATGGCTTCCCTCTGACAAATCGCGGGTCACCGGGAAGCTCCAGCTACCGTTTTCGCCTACCTGAGCTGTGCCAAGCGGCGTACCGTTATCAAAAATGGTGATTGTCGCGCCAGGTTCGCCAGTTCCGTTCAGTATTGGCTGCCGATCGTCGGTTGCTTGCCCTGGTAACACCGGGACGGTCGGTTGATTGTTATCATCAATCACGGAAGTGATAACCGGCACATCTGGCGCTTGTGCGTCAATATTCAGCGTAAAGCCGTCCGAAGGCTGGCTGCTATTGCCGGCGGGATCGGTTGCTACGGCGGTAAATATGTGCGCGTTGCTCTCCAGCGGCGCGTTCGGGGTGAAGCGCCAGTTGCCGCTTTGATCTACCGTAGCGGAGCCGATTTCTACGCCGTTATCCAGAATGTGGATCGTGGCGCCTGCTTCTCCCGTTCCGTTGAGCGTCGGGCGTGAATCATTAGTGAGCGCGCCGTTAACCAGCGTACCGGTCACGCCGGGGACATCATCCGTTGCGCTGGTAATAACCGGTTGCGCCGGCGCGCTAAGATCGACAGTGATCCCGACCGGTGCGGACAGGCCGCCCTGGCCCTTCGTATTGGTTGCCTGGACGGTGAAGAGATGTGTGCTTTCGCTTAATGGCGTCGCGATCTCAAAGATCCAGTTCCCACTGGCGTCAACGGTGGCAAAGCCTGCCGAATCGCCATCAATGAAGACTTCAACAGTAGAGTCGACATCCGTGGTTCCGCGCAGCGTCGGCGTGGTATCGTCCGTGGCGCCGCCCGCCGCAATATTCCCCTGTACGCTCCCGACATTATCTTCAATCGCCGTGATGGTTGGGACGGTGGGCAGACCGCTATCAGAGGAGAGGAAATGCGTAGCCGGGCCGTTATTTCCTGCGCGATCGATAGCGATCGCCGTCAGTGTACCGCCATCGGTTTGCGCCGGACTGAGCGTGACGACGAATTCACCGGTGCCATTAGCGACAGCGCTGCCGACCAGGGTGCCGTCGGCATGACGAATTTCAACGGTAGCGTAAGGATCGGCAAGTCCGGCGACGCGCGTGCCATCGTCGGCCACCGTCTGAATCGTTGGCGCGGGCGGGGCGGTGATGTCCACGGTGATGGTAACTGGCTGAGTTTGCGCCGTCGTGTTTCCGGCGCCGTCAGTCGCGCTGAAGGTTAGCGCATGACTGGCCTCTGACAATTCTGGCGTAGTGAATATCCAGACCCCGTCGGTGACGACCGCTGTACCAATTTCCACGCCATTGTCGTAAATCGTGACGGTGCTGCCGTTTTCGCCGCTGCCGTTGATAGTCAACGTCCGATCGTTAGTAAAGGCGCCATCGGTTAAGGGCCCGATCACTGGCGCAACATCATCAAGGATTTCATTGATGACGGGCGGCTGCAACGGAACGGTATCGACGGTAAAGGTAAAGCTGTTTGATAGGCCGCTGTTGTTTCCGGCGGCGTCGGTGGCGATGGCGGTCAGGGTGTAGACACCATCCGGCAACGCGCTGGTCACTGGCAGCGTCCAGGCGCCGGTCTCATCGACGGTAACCACGCCTAAAACGCTGCTGCCGTTATAGAGCGTAATAATGCTGCCGATGTCGCCAGTGCCGTGAACGATCGGTGTATTGTCGTCAGTGGTTGCGCCGCTGATAACATTGTCCTGTACATCGCCGACGTTATCTTCGGCAAAAGTGATAACCGGATTGGCGGGCGCAGTAGTGTCTATCGTAAAAGTGACTGAGGCGGAAGGTGGGCTGATATTGCCCGCCACATCGGTTTCCGTGACGGAGATGATATACGTTCCTGACGCTAATGCCGCAGGGGTAAAGTTCCAGCTACCATTATCGCCTACCGTTGTGCGGCCAATTTCACTGCCATTATTGTAGAGAATAATCGTGCTGCCGCTCTCTCCCATGCCGCTGAAGGTCGGCGTGGTGTCGTTCGTTGCGCCATTATTGCCGATGTTGCCGATAACGGGGGCGGCATTATCACTCACCAGCGGCGCATCAGGCTGCGCTGGCGGCTGGGTATCAAGCGTCACAGAGAAGACGCCGGAGATTGGGCTACTATTTCCTGCGGCATCCGTGGCGGTGGCCGTCAGGATGTTTAACCCTTCGCTCAGATTACGGGTTAGCGGATAGCTCCAGATACCCTGTGGGTTGACCAGGACGGTATCCAGTATTGCGCCATTATTATACAGGGTGATGAGAGCGCCGGGTTCGCCGGTGCCGCTGAGGGTCGGCATACGCTGATTGGTAATACTGCCATTTGCCAACAGAACATCGCCAGCTTCACTTGCAATAGTGGCGGACAGGATTTGTGGCGCATCAGGTGCCTGGGTATCGACGCGCAGGATAAAGCTGATGGAATCGGGGCTTTCGTTTCCTGCCGGATCGCTGGCGCGGGCGGTCAGAAGGTGGGTGCCGTCGCCCAGTGCGGCAGGCGGCGTAAACTGCCAGCGGCCATCTACGCCAACAAGCGCTTCCCCGATGGCATTGCCGTTGTCGTAGAGGGTGATAGTGTCGCCTGTGGTGCCGTTACCGCTCAACCGGGGCTGGGATTCCTGGGTAATTTGATTGGTATCAATCGTATTTCCGTCGCCGTCAGTCACGCCGATGACGCCGGGTGCGGCAGGGGCCTGGGTATCAATGGTAATCGTAAAATCGGCGGAAAAAGGCGTGGTGTTGCCGTTACTGTCGCTGGCCGTCACGGTAAAGGTATAGGTGTCGTCCGCCAGTGGCGAGGTCGTGGTGTAGGCGTAGCTCCAGACGCCAGAATTACCGACGATAATATCGGCTATCCGGGCGCCATTCTGGTACAGGTGTACAGTGGAGCCCGGTTCGCCTGTACCGTTAATCGTTGGTGTGCTGTCGTTAGTCAGCCCCAAATGCGCGACGCTACCGAGAATACCCGGCGCATCATCTGTAATGAAGGTGATTACCGGCTGCTGCGGCGATTGGGTATCGACCACCAGGTCGAATGACGCGGCCGGACTTGCATTGCCTTTCGCGTCGGTGGCTATTACGGTCAGTCGATGCGCGCCTTCGCTTAAGTTTTGCGCTGGTGTAAATGTCCAGCTGCCGTTGGGTTGTAGCGTGGCGAGTCCCAGCGAAACACCGTTATCAAAGACTTCGACACGCGCGCCGGCCTCCGCCGTACCGCTAAGGGTGGGGCGGTTGTCGTTGGTGGTTTGTCCGTTAACCAGCGGCCCGGTGAAGCTTTCAACATCGTCCAGCACCTGAGTGATAATGGGCCTGTCCGGGGCGGTGATATCGGGCGCTTGCGCTGTGGTTGGCGAGCTGACGTTGTTGGCGTTGTCGGTGGCGGTGACGGTAACCTGTTCGCCGTTGGTCTGTGCGGGGACGAGAGGAAGGGTAAAGTGACCTTCGCCATCCGCTTTGCCGCTACCGAGCGGCGTGCCTTCCGGCGTGGTGATCGTGATGGTGCTGCCCGGTTCGGCGGTGCCGCTGATACTGGCGCCATCCTCACTAATTACCACGTTTTTCGGCATTTCCGGCGCGGTACTGTCCGGCGCGATGACCGTTGCGGCGGCGCTTTCGTTTTTCGCGACATCGGTAGCGGTAGCGATAAGCGCCTGGCCGTTAGTTTGCGCGGTATCTAACGGAACGATAAATTGCCCGTTACCATTAGCGACGGCGCTGCCAAGTAGGGTGTTGCTACTGTCGCGGATAGTGACCGTTGCCCCGGCTTCCGCCTGACCGCTTACGGACAGACCGTCGGTCGCCACGATAAGACCGTCCGGTGCCGCAGGTGCAGTTTTATCCGGCGCGTTCAGCGTTTCTACCGGACCGCTATTCGCGGCTCTATCGGTAACGCTAATGCTTAATGTTTCGCCGTTAATTTTCGCCGGGCTAATACCTATGGAGAAGGTGCCGTCTTCGCCTGCCGTCCCGCTACCGAGCGTATTTCCCAGACTATCTTTGATAACGACAGTACTGCCAGCTTCCGTCGTGCCAGTAAGTCTGTCGCCGGCGTCGCTAACCGCCAGGCCTTCCAGCACCGGCGGCTGCGTGTCGATATCAATGGTAAAGGAGACGGACTGCCCGCTGGTGCCGTGTTCGTTTGTGGCGGTAGCGGTAAAAACATGGTCGCCATCGGCAAGCGCAAGCGAGGGGGTAAAGCTCCATTTGCCATCAGCATCCGCGACGACGGGAGGAAGAACCGCTATCGGAAAACCGTTGTCACTAATCAATATTGTACTACCAGGTTCGGCAGTACCGCTAAGGGTCGGGCGGTTATCATCTGTCGCATCGCCATTTTTCAACAGGCCAGTGACGTCGCCTGTATCATCCATTACGGTAAGGATAACTGGCTGGACAGGATATCGTGAGTCCGGGGCGGTAAAGGGGGTGACGGGGCCAATGTTGCCGGCAGTGTCCTGAATATGCGCTTCCAGGCGTTCGCCATGAGTCTGAGCCGGATACAGGGTGATGCTGAATTGGTTATTTTCTGCGGCAATCGCGGAGCCCAGATAATTGCCTGCGTTGTCATAAATTGAGACGGTGCTGCCGGCCTCAGCGCTGCCGCTAACGGTTGTGCCGTCTTTCGCGACATTATCAATGGTAGCGGCGTCAGGCGGCGTGGTGTCCACAATGATAGTGGGGGGCGTCGTCACGCGGCTCACGTTTCCGGCCTTGTCGCTCTGTTCGAGGGTAAATGTGTGTTCTCCATCGATTAACGGCGTGGTTGGGATAAAGGCCCAGCGCCCATTTTCGTCTACGGTAGCGCTACCGATAACGGTTGATCCCTCTTTAATCGTGATGGTATTGCCTGCCTCACCCCGCCCGGAAAAGCGCGGTTTTGCCTCATCAGTCCGGTTGTTATCCAGTAGCGGCCCGGTGAGCAAACCGGTGTTATCGGCAATCAGTTCAACGACAGGCGCATCGGGGATGAGGGTGTCGATAATCAGGGTAAAGGTGGTCGATTCGCTACTTTCGCCTTTAAGATTTGCCGCAATGGCGGTGAAATGATTTTCTCCTTCCGTTAGTGCGCTGGTAATGGCAAAACGCCAGTTACCACTGGCATCAACCGCTGTTGTGCCTATCTCCTGACCATTGGCATAAATATGGATAATTGCGCCTGCACTGCCCGTTCCCTGCAAGGTTGGAGTACTGTCATTGGTAAACTGGTTATTGCTGAGCGTGCCGGTGAGCGGTGTGGCGTCATCGATAGCGGCGGTAATAGTCGGCGTCTCAGGGAGAGGAACGTTGGGGGCTTCAATGGTTGCAGATGGGCCTGTATTACCGGCATCGTCAGTAGCGGTAACCGTCAGTTGTTCGCCGCTGAGCTGCGGCGTGGTCAGGTCAACACTAAATTTGCCGTCGCTATCCGCTTTTCCTTCGCCAACGACATTCCCTGTAGGATCTTTAATGACTATGGTACTGCCCGCTTCGGCTTGCCCGCTTACCGTTTTTCCGTCCGGTGAAACCAATAACTCGCGGGGGGCGAGGGGCGGCGTAGTATCGACAGGGTTACTGCTACCCGGATTATTGCCGTCGGGGTTATTGCTGCCGGGAAGATTATTATCAGGGGGATTATCGCCAGGACTGGGGGTATCGGAGGGCGGATTATTACTACCGGAATGATGAGAATCGCCGCCGCCGGAAGATGCGACAGCGGCAATACCGCCTGCCGCTACAGCGCCTGCCAGCACCCACGGCCAAATGGCGCCGCCTGTTTCGTGAGAGGCGTCGGAAGTGACCAACAGCGCGTTAACATCAGTGATTTGTTCGACATGTAGCCCGGCTTGTGGATTATCCACCCACCACAGCGTACCATCACTTTCCGCCAGTACCAGCTGGCTTGTGCCCAGATCGTTGGTAACGTAAAAATTTTTAATCGTGATTGTTTCGCCGGAATGAAGTGTGACCACCAGGTCCTGATTAATACGCGAGAGTTGACTAATTTCCCCCCGGGCGACTGATAATTTAACAATTGACGGGGCGTTAAGAGTGATCTCTGAGGATTCCACAGTGGTGGAGACGCCAGTCAATTTCGAAACCACGGCGAGTAGACGCATACATTTGCTCCTGATGGATTTGCTCTGTGTAGTTATTAACGGGCACACCTTTCAGGGCAAAATGCGTAGACGAGTCCTCCCATTCATCGTGAGAGATGAATTTCCGTAGCCATATTGTTTTTTATGAGCGTAGGTGAAGGTTTAGTTTTCTCGCCGAATAACCCTTTGTTTTTTGTGCCTGACTAGTGCTTTCGTATTAGATGATATAGACAGAAAGGGATTTTTCTGCAAATTAAGATGTATTGATAGAGGTGTTAGCGTTTCTGAAATATAACGTAATTTGTGTTAAGGGGAGAGTAGGGGATTAACTTTTAAGAATGGTGGTAGTGATTACTTTATTGTTTTTAATAGTGTTTATTTGTTTTTGTTTTTTTTCTTTTTTAACGTAAAACAATACATTTTGTAAAGGTATTTAATGGTGTAAAAATTAAAAAAAATTTCATTTGAAGTATTGCATTATTAGGCTATAAACATTTTCTAAACAAAGAATATATTTTTAATAAATGGTGGTGATAATTGATAATAGAAAATGCCGGGACAGAGGATATATTTTCTATGTATTAATGAGATACTTATGTGACCAGCTTCAAAATGAGAAACTGGTCACGAAAATAGATATTATCGGCCTGCATTTTTCATAATGCGTGCTTTATCCAGTTGCCACTCACGTTCTTTAAGATCGGAACGTTTATCATGCTGTTTTTTACCTTTCGCCACACCGATCTTCACTTTGCACCAGGCGTTTTTCCAGTACAGTGAAAGCGCGACAACGGTATAACCCTCACGGTTTATGCGGCCATACAGCGAATCAAGCTCACGTTGATTTAGCAACAGTTTGCGGGTTCGGGTTGGGTCGCATACAACATGTGTCGAGGCTACCGCCATCGGTGTAAAGTTCGCGCCAAACAGCCAGGCCTCGCCATCTTTGAGGATAACGTAACTGTCACCGATATTGGCTTTACCTGCGCGCAGAGATTTTACCTCCCAGCCTTGCAGGGCGAGACCAGCCTCGAACTCTTCTTCGATAAAGTATTCGTGCCGGGCGCGCTTATTAAGCGCGATGGTGGCTGAGCCCGGTTTATGTGCTTTTTTCTTCGTCATAAGTGTCGTGAATTCATAGATAATCTGATATCGAAAACACCCCATGGCGTCCTGACGAGGTGCAAAAATCTATCTTAGCATGAGTTGGGGTATGCACGCACAATTAAGGCATGACGGTTGGGGACAGCATTTTTTTTACCCGCTGATAAGTGGTATTATTTACACGATTTATGTTGATGGGAATTGCTATGCCTCAGATTAGTCGGACTGCTTTAGTCCCCTACAGTGCAGAACAGATGTATCAGTTAGTGAATGACGTTCAGTCGTATCCCCAGTTTTTGCCGGGGTGTGTGGGTAGCCGTGTACTGGAGTCTACGCCAGCACAAATGACCGCGGCTGTTGATGTGTCTAAGGCGGGTATCAGCAAAACGTTTACGACACGTAATCAGCTTACCCGCAACCAGAGCATTTTGATGCACCTGGTGGATGGCCCCTTTAAAAAGCTGATTGGTGGCTGGAAATTTACGCCGCTCAGCCCCGAAGCGTGCCGTATTGAGTTTCAGCTTGATTTTGAATTTACTAATAAACTCATTGAGCTGGCGTTTGGGCGTGTATTCAAAGAGTTAGCATCCAATATGGTACAGGCATTTACGGTCCGGGCCAAAGAGGTTTACCGTGCCGGATAAACTCGAGGTTGAAGTGGCTTATGCGCTGCCGGAAAGGCAGTATTTGCAACGCGTAATGCTTGAGGAGGGCGCGACGGTCGAAGAGGCGATTCGTGCTTCCGGCTTGCTGGAGCTACGCTCGGATATCGATCTGGCGAAAAATAAGGTGGGTATTTACAGTCGACCGGTAAAACTTACCGATACGGTGCAGGATGGCGATCGGGTTGAAATTTACCGTCCCTTAATCGCCGATCCAAAGGTATTACGCCGCCAGCGTGCCGAAAAATCGGCAGGCAGGTAAAAGGCCCCTTTTGCAGGATAGCAGCGTGAATACCTCATCCGGCCTGGACGACGGGGCATAAGCCTGTAGTTCTGATCAGCGTAACGCCATCAGTCAAACTGAACCGAATGACGGGGAACATGTTGCCGGCCTGATAAACGCAGCGCTATCAGGCGGTATCAAAATATTACTTCGTCAACGCCGGTTTATTATCGATATGCGTCAACACGCCGTTACTGTTAAAGGTAAGCGTCAGCGTCTGCTGGGTCACGTTCTCATGCCCTGGCTGCTGGCGGAAGACATAAAACCAGGTATTTGTACCAAATGGATCGGACATCATCGGTGTGCCTAAAGCATACGCAACCTGTTGCTGCGTCATACCAACACGCACTTTGGCGACATCTGTAGGTGTAAGATAGTTCCCCTGATTGATGTCAGGACGGTAAACCACTCGCTCCAGAGTGGAACAGCCTGCGGTCAACATCAGGAGTACTGCTGCGGCAGCAGTCAGCGTTTTACAGCGCATAGTGATTGGGTTCCTTTTCGGGCCTGAGCAGTACGTGGCTCATATGTAATATGCCGATGATAATAGACCTTTCATCACTTTAAAACCTTTTGCTGACGGGTCTTACGGCGTTTTTGTTGTGAACTCAGACCTTCGGGAGTTAAAAAAGTTTATGCCGCCAGCAGTTCTTTTGCGTTTGCCAGCGTATTACGCGTGACTTCACTTCCTCCCAACAGGCGGGCCAGCTCCTGTAGACGCGCACGTTTATCCAATGGCTGCATATGTGTTTCGGTCATTGCACCATCCGTTTCTTTGCTCACGAAGAAGTGTTGATGACCACAACCGGCCACCTGTGGCAGGTGAGTGACACACATGACCTGGGTCGATTCACCGAGCTGACGCAGCAGCTTACCGACGACGGCGGCGGTTGGTCCGCTGATACCCACATCCACTTCGTCAAAAATTAGCGCCGGTGTTTCCATTTTGCGCGCAGTAATCACTTGAATAGCCAGCGCAATACGCGACAGTTCGCCACCGGACGCCACTTTGGCGATAGGTTGCAGCGGTTGGCCTGGGTTAGTGGTTACTTTAAACTCCACCCGATCGGCACCGTCATGGTTGAGATGATGTTCATCAAACGTCACATCAATAGTAAACAGACCGTGCGGCATCGAAAGTAAATGCATACTGTCGGTAATCAACTGCCCCAGCTCCTGAGCGTAAAATTGCCGCTGCTGGTGTAGGGCTTTCGCCGTTTCCAACGCCTGCTGGCGATGTTTATTGACCGCCAGCGTCAGAGTTTCCAGCGAGTCGGCCTGATCGTCGAGCTGCTGTTGTTCCTCGAGCAATGACTGATGGAGCTGCGGCAGCGCCTCCGGGCTGACGTGATGCTTGCGCGCCAGCGAAATTTGTTTAGCAATGCGCTGTTCAAGCTCAAACAGACGATTGGGGTCCAGATCCAGACGGTCGCAATAGTGGCGCAATTCATCGCTGGCTTCGGTGAGTTGGATAGTGGCCTCTTCCAGCATATCCAGAATGCCGGAAAGCTTGCTGTCCATCCCCACCAGTTCGCCAACCAGCTGTTTTGCGCTATACAACTGGCTCTGCAGGTTAACGTCTTCGCCGTCCGCCAGTAGCGCCAGAGCGTTCTGACTGGTCGTGAGCAACTGCCCGCTGTTGGCCAGCCGTTTGTACTCTTCATCAATATGCTCAAATTCACCAGCCTGTGGATTGAAATCATTCAGTTCTTTTAACTGATATTGCAACAATTCCGCGCGTGCAGCACGTTCCTGGCTTTGTTGCTGGTGATGGGCGAGATCGCGGCAGCTTTGATGCCATAATTGGTAGCGGGCGGCCATCTGCTGCGCTAAAGCGGATTCGTTGGCATAGCTATCCAACAGCGTTTTCTGGTGTTCGGGTTTGATAAGTAGCTGATGCGCATGTTGACCATGAATTTGAATCAGCAACTGGCCGAGCTCACGCAATTGGGACAGGGGAACGGCGGTACCATTAATAAAGCCCCGTGAGCGGCCATCGCTGCTGATGACGCGGCGAAGTAAACATTCACGGCCTTCTTCGAGCTGATTTTCTTCCAGCCAGCGTAATGCCGCTGGCGTGTCTTTCAGAGAAAAGCGGGCGCATAAATCGGCGCGGGTCGCGCCAATGCGCACCATATCGGCCTCAGCGCGACCGCCCAGGCACAAGCCCAGGGCATCGATTGCAATAGATTTGCCCGCACCGGTTTCACCGGTGATGACGGTCATTCCGCTCTGGAAATCGATCTCAAGCTCACGAACGATAGCAAAATTGCTGATGGTCAGTTGCGCCAACATAGCTGTTTTCCTGTATGAAAAACCATAACTGTAATTAAATACAGTATAAACTGGTTTTATATACAGTAAAGAGGCCGACGTAAAATTAGAATAATTTTTTTGACCAGCCGAGCTTAGTGCTTAATGTGTTGAAATAGTTGTAATCCTTGGGATGTATCAGGTTGAGATGGTAATCGCAGCGACGGATCAGCACATCTTCTCCTTCCTGAATAGGCAATGCTATCTGACTGTCGCAGCTAATTTCCAGATCGCTACGACGATGTGAGAAGCGCAGGCGAATTGTGCTGCTGCTATTAATGACCAGCGGGCGCGCCGAAAGGGTGTGCGGGAACATGGGCACCAGCGTGATCGCATCCAGTGAAGGAGTCAGAATGGGGCCGCCCGCGGAAAGGGAATAGGCAGTAGAACCCGTTGGCGTAGAGATAATCAGTCCATCAGAGCGCTGCGAGAAAGCAAAGGTTTCATCAATATACACTTCGAACTCAATCATATGCGCCACTTTTCCCGGATGCAGTACCACTTCATTAATGGCGGTGCTAATCCGCTTTTGGCGATCCTGTTGGCAAACCTGCGCTTCCAGCAAAAAACGTTTTTCTGAAATATAGCGTCCTTCCAGCACATCGGATAACTGTTGCAGGGCGTTATCCGGATCGAGATCGGTCAGAAAACCAAGATTACCGCGGTTAATGCCAATGACATTGATGTCATAGCGCGCCAGCGTTCGCGCCGCGCCAAGCATATTGCCGTCACCGCCGACCACCACAGCCAGATCCGCCTGTTGACCAATTTCCGCCAGCGTGCCGGTCTCCACATTTTTTAGCTGCAATTCGTGGGCGATTTGTTGCTCCACAATGACCTCATAACCCTGAGCGCATAGCCACCGGTAGAGCATTTCATGTGTCGTGAGTGCGGTGGGATGACGCGGATGTCCCACAATGCCGATACACTTGAAATGATTGTTCATTTTTCTGAGGTCCTTGTAGCGAAGATTGATGACAATGTGAGTGCTTCCCTTGAAACCCTGAATCTGATCCCCATAATAAGCGAAGTTAGCGAGATGAATGCGAAAAAAACGCGGAGAAATTCATGAGTAGTAAAGAACAGAAAACGCCTGAGGGGCAAGCCCCGGAAGAAATTATCATGGATCAGCACGAAGAGGTTGAGGCAGTTGAACCAAACGATTCTGCTGAGCAGGTGGATCCGCGCGATGAAAAAATTGCGAATCTGGAAGTTCAGCTTGCCGAAGCCCAGACTCGCGAGCGCGACGCCGTGTTGCGTATCAAAGCGGAAATGGAAAACCTGCGCCGTCGTACCGAACAGGATATCGAAAAAGCGCATAAATTTGCGCTGGAGAAGTTCGTTAACGAATTGCTGCCGGTGATTGATAGCCTGGATCGCGCGCTGGAAGTCGCAGACAAAGCTAATCCGGATATGGCGGCCATGGTCGAAGGTATTGAGCTGACGCTCAAATCCATGCTGGATGTGGTGCGTAAGTTCGGCGTTGAAGTGATTGCTGAAACCAACGTGCCGCTGGACCCCAACGTGCATCAGGCGATTGCGATGGTGGAATCGGAAGAGGTTCCGGCAGGCAATGTGCTGGGTATTATGCAGAAAGGCTATACGCTGAACGGTCGTACTATTCGCGCGGCGATGGTGACGGTCGCGAAAGCGAAAGGTTAATTGCTTCTGGTAGGCCGGGCGGCGGATGACGCCTTACCCGGCCTACTATCTCAATATATTTATTCCGCTACGCTTTCCCGCAACGGTTTTACCGGTATCACCTTCACCTGCTTAATCATATTTTCCTGGACGTCAAGAATATCGATATCGTACTGGTCAATGCGCACGCGAGTTCCTGCAATCGGAATCTCTTCCAGTGCTTCCAGAATGACGCCGTTAACCGTTCTGGCGTCATCTTCTGGCAGATGCCAGTTAAAGGCTTTGTTAATTTCCCGAACGTTAGCGGTGCCGTCAATGATAACCGAGCCGTCGTTTTGCGGCGTAACCTCTTCAGCCAGAGTTGGCGACATTGATGTGGTAAAGTCGCCGACGATCTCTTCGAGAATATCTTCGACGGTGACCAACCCCTGGATATCGCCATATTCGTTAACGACCAGCCCGACTTTCTTTTTATTGCGCTGGAATTTAATTAGCTGTGTACTGAGCGGCGTCCCTTCCGGGACGTAGTAGATTTCATCGGCTGCACGCAGCATCATTTCTTTGGTGAACTCTTTTTTTTCGGCCATTAACCGCCAGGCTTCACGCACGCGCAGCATACTGATGGCGTCGTCCAGCGAGTCGCGATAGAGCACAATGCGCCCGTGCGGCGAGTGGGTAAGCTGTCTCTCGATAGACTTCCAGTCATCATTAATATCAATCCCAATAATTTCATTACGCGGCACCATAATGTCATCCACGCTGACCTTTTCCAGATCCAGCACTGACAGCAACATATCCTGATTGCGGCGGGAAATTTGCGAACGGGATTCATGCACGATAGTGCGTAACTCCTCTTTGCTTAGCGATCCGCTGACCACAATGTCCGCCTTAATTCCCATCAGACGCATTAACAGACGGGTAATAGTATTAAGCAGCCAGACCAGCGGCATCATCAGTATCTGCAACGGGGCAAGCAGGAAACTGCTGGGATAGGCCACTTTTTCTGGATAGAGCGCAGCGATAGTTTTGGGCAGGACTTCGGCGAATACCAGTACGACGAAAGTCAGTACGCCGGTAGCGATCGCCACGCCAGCGTCGCCGTATAGCCGCATACCCACAATCGTGCCGAGCGCTGAGGCAAGAATGTTGACCAGATTGTTGCCGATGAGTACCAGGCTTATCAGTCGGTCAGGCTTACGTAGCAGTTTTTCTACTCGCTTTGCCGAGCGGTTACCTTGCTTCGCCATATGGCGTAACCGGTAACGGTTTAATGTCATCATTCCGGTTTCGGAGCCGGAAAAATAGGCCGAGATGACCACCATGATGATTAGGGTGATAATCAGCGTGGTGGTGGAGATGTGTTCCAGGGGAAACTCCTTTCAAAGCTTAACTTAATAATTGTTGCAGTATGCGGCTACCAAAGTAGGCCAGCGTCAGAATACCCGCGCCCGCGACGTTAAACCACACGACCCGACGTCCGCGCCAGCCCTCGTGATAATGTCCCCACAGCAGAACAATATAGACAAACCATGCCACGATAGAGAGCACTGCTTTATCGATATTTTCCATGCTGAACAGATTATGCATGTAAAACAGACCGGTACACAGGGTAAGGGTCAGCAGTACGACGCCAATCTGCGTAATATGGAACATTTTACGCTCGATGCTCATCAATGGCGGCATCTCATTACTGAATGCCAGCTTTTTATTTTTCAATTGATAGTCGATCCACGCTAGTTGCAGCGCATACAGAGCGGCGATTATCAGCGTCGCGTAAGAGAAAAGCGACAGCCCGATATGCACCATCATGCCCGGCGTCGCTTCCAGATGCGTAATGTATTCATTAGGCATAAACGTGGCGAAGGCCAGGTTAATCAACGCGAAGGCGTAGACGATAGGCAGAAGTAGCCAGCCGCGGTTACGTGAAGCGACAATAGTCATCACCGTGCAGATCATCAGGCTGACCAACGAACCGACGTTCAGCAGGCTGAGGTTTTGTCCACTGTCGCCGCCGGGCAGAATACGCGATTCCAGAGCGACAGCGTGGCACACCAGCGCGATAACTGCAGAAAGGATAGCCATACGCCGCCAGCCGCTGTTTTTTTGCAACAGTCCGGGAACGATCAGCGCGAGGCTGAAGGAGTAGGCGACAAGGGCAAGTAAAGCAAAAACGGGCATAGTTGTGTCGACAGTTGACCAGTGAGAAAGAGAAGCAGTATAGCGTTACGTGACCGTCGCTCCAACCGTTGCATAACAACAAAGGCGGCTTCATGGTATACTGTGGCGAAATTCTGTAACTGTGTCGCTGCGGCGACCAACCGTTTCCACCCCAGGCGAGAGACAATGTTTGATAATTTAACCGATCGTTTGTCGCGCACGCTGCGCAATATCAGTGGCCGTGGGCGCCTTACTGAAGACAACGTTAAAGAGACGCTGCGCGAAGTGCGCATGGCGCTGCTGGAGGCTGACGTTGCGCTGCCGGTAGTGCGTGAGTTTATCAATCGCGTAAAAGAGAAAGCGGTTGGTCATGAAGTTAACAAGAGCCTGACCCCAGGGCAGGAGTTTGTCAAGATTGTCCGTAGCGAACTGGTTGCGGCGATGGGCGAAGAGAATCAGACTCTGAATCTGGCCGCGCAGCCGCCTGCCGTGGTGTTAATGGCGGGGTTGCAGGGGGCGGGTAAAACCACCAGCGTCGGTAAACTGGGTAAGTTTTTGCGCGAGAAGCACAAGAAAAAAGTGCTGGTCGTTTCTGCCGACGTGTATCGCCCGGCGGCGATTAAACAACTTGAAACGTTGGCTGAGCAGGTTGGCGTCGATTTCTTCCCGTCAGATGTCGGCCAGAAACCCGTTGATATCGTCAACGCTGCTCTGAAAGAAGCGAAGCTCAAATTCTACGACGTGCTGCTGGTGGATACTGCCGGTCGTCTGCACGTTGACGAAGCAATGATGGACGAAATTAAGCAGGTTCATGCGTCCATAAACCCGGTAGAAACGCTGTTTGTGGTCGACGCCATGACCGGCCAGGATGCGGCGAATACTGCGAAGGCGTTTAACGAAGCGCTGCCGTTAACCGGTGTTGTGCTGACCAAAGTTGACGGTGATGCCCGTGGTGGTGCGGCGCTCTCTATTCGTCATATTACCGGCAAACCGATCAAATTCCTTGGCGTCGGTGAGAAGACTGACGCGCTGGAGCCGTTCCATCCCGATCGTATCGCTTCGCGTATTCTCGGTATGGGTGACGTGCTGTCGCTTATCGAAGATATCGAAAGCAAAGTTGATCGCGCGCAGGCTGAAAAACTGGCGACCAAACTGAAGAAGGGGGACGGTTTCGACCTGAACGACTTCCTCGAACAGCTCAAACAGATGAAAAATATGGGCGGCATGGCGAGCCTGATGGGCAAGCTGCCGGGCATGGGCCAGATTCCGGACAACGTCAAATCGCAGATGGACGATAAAGTGCTGGTGCGCATGGAAGCGATCATCAACTCGATGACGCTGAAAGAGCGCGCGAAGCCGGAAATTATCAAAGGTTCTCGCAAGCGTCGTATCGCCCAGGGCTGTGGTATGCAGGTGCAGGACGTAAACCGCCTTCTGAAACAGTTCGATGACATGCAGCGCATGATGAAGAAAATGAAGAAAGGTGGGATGGCGAAGATGATGAGAAGTATGAAGGGGATGATGCCGCCTGGTTTTCCAGGCCGCTAAAACAAGGGTATAAGGCTATCTTGTTTGCCATTTTAGTCCCGGGGTGTGCTCGAAATGCTCACGTACTGCGTGTACGCTCCGCTTTCTGCGCGCACGCCGGAACTAAACTGGCTGCACCGATATACGCCTTCTATCCCTTGTTTCGTGCTCAGTAGCAAGATGCTGATTGCATTTTCCCCAGAAATCAGTAAAATTTTCGGGCTTTTAATATGACACCGGGCTCCGTTCCTCGATGGGGCCCGGTTGTTTTATTCACACAAGAGGATGTTATGGTAACTATTCGTTTAGCTCGTCACGGCGCTAAAAAGCGTCCGTTCTACCAGGTTGTTGTCACCGACAGCCGTAATGCACGTAACGGTCGCTTCATTGAGCGCGTTGGTTTCTTCAACCCGATCGCCAGCGAAAAAGAAGAAGGCACTCGCCTGGATCTGGATCGCATCGCTCACTGGGTTGGCCAGGGCGCAACCATTTCTGATCGCGTTGCGGCGCTGATCAAAGAAGCAAAAAAAGCAGCTTAATCTGTCACGGTGGTCATGATGAGCAAGCAACTCACCGCACAAGTACCTGCTGAACCGGTTGTACTGGGGAAAATGGGTTCTTCATACGGTATCCGTGGTTGGCTCAGAGTGTTTTCCTCCACTGAAGACGCCGAAAGCATTTTTGACTATCAGCCCTGGTTTATCCAGAGGGCGGGTCAGTGGCAGCAAGTACAGCTGGAAAGCTGGAAGCACCACAATCAGGATCTGATCATCAAGCTCAAGGGCGTTGACGATCGAGATGCCGCGAATCTGCTGACCAATTGCGAAATTGTCGTGGATTCTTCGCAGTTGCCTGCGCTGGAAGAAGGTGACTATTACTGGAAAGACCTGATGGGCTGCCAGGTAGTGACCACAGAAGGCTACGATCTTGGTAAGGTCATCGATATGATGGAAACCGGATCGAATGACGTTCTCGTCATTAAGGCGAACCTGAAAGATGCGTTTGGTATCAAGGAACGTCTTGTGCCGTTCCTCGATGGGCAGGTTATCAAGAAAGTCGATCTCGCTACTCGTACTATCGAAGTAGATTGGGATCCTGGTTTTTAAACCACCGGATAAGCGGTAAATGACGGCGTGATGGGGATTGGCTTGTGTTTATAGGTATCGTTAGCCTTTTTCCAGAAATGTTTCGTGCAATTACCGATTACGGGGTAACTGGCCGGGCAGTAAAAAAAGGCCTGCTGAACATCCAAAGCTGGAGTCCTCGTGACTTCACGCATGACAGGCACCGTACCGTGGACGATCGTCCTTACGGCGGCGGACCGGGGATGTTAATGATGGTACAACCCTTACGGGATGCCATTCATGCAGCAAAAAGCGCGGCGGGTGAAGGCGCAAAGGTGATTTATCTGTCACCTCAGGGACGCAAGCTTGATCAAGCTGGCGTTAGCGAGCTGGCCACCAATCAGAAGCTGATTCTGGTGTGTGGTCGCTATGAAGGCGTAGACGAGCGCGTAATTCAGACCGAGATTGACGAAGAGTGGTCAATTGGCGATTACGTTCTTAGCGGTGGCGAACTCCCGGCAATGACGCTGATTGACTCCGTTGCCCGGTTTATTCCGGGGGTTCTGGGGCATGAGGCATCAGCGATCGAAGACTCGTTTGCCGATGGGTTGCTGGATTGTCCGCACTATACGCGCCCTGAAGTGTTGGAAGGGATGGAGGTACCGTCGGTATTGCTGTCGGGAAACCATGCCGAGATACGTCGCTGGCGTTTGAAACAGTCGCTGGGCCGAACCTGGCTTAGAAGACCTGAACTTCTGGAAAACCTGGCTCTGACTGAAGAGCAAGCAAGGTTGCTGGCGGAGTTCAAAACGGAACACGCGCGACAGCAACATAAACATGATGGGTTGGTCTGAGACCCCCGAATATCAGTTTACCCAGGATAAGAGATTAAATTATGAGCAACATTATTAAGCAACTTGAACAAGAGCAGATGAAGCAGGACGTACCTTCCTTCCGTCCGGGCGATACCGTGGAAGTGAAAGTATGGGTTGTTGAAGGTACCAAGAAACGTCTGCAGGCATTCGAGGGCGTGGTTATCGCTATTCGTAACCGCGGTCTGCACTCTGCATTCACTGTTCGTAAAATTTCCAACGGCGAAGGCGTTGAGCGTGTGTTCCAGACTCACTCTCCGGTAGTTGACAGCATTGCTGTTAAACGTCGTGGTGCTGTTCGTAAAGCTAAACTGTACTACCTGCGTGAGCGTACTGGTAAAGCAGCTCGTATTAAAGAGCGTCTTAACTAAGAACGCGCTTTCGCAACATCCGAAAGCTTGTAAAAGACAAGGGGCTGGCATTGCGCCAGCCCTTTTTTTGTCTATGGAAAACCCCCAGCTAGGCTGGGGGTTCCGGAAAGCTTTCAGCTTTAAGCCAGTTATTAAAACCCCTTTTGATTTGTTAAAACATCTTGCGGCCTGGCAACTGCAAAAGTTCAACAAGAAATCAAAAGGGGGTCCCAATGGGGGACGAAAAGAGCTTAGCGCACACCCGATGGAACTGTAAATATCACATAGTTTTCGCGCCCAAATACCGAAGACAAGCGTTCTATGGAGAGAAGCGTAGGGCAGTAGGCAGCATATTAAGAAAATTGTGTGAATGGAAAAACGTACGAATTCTGGAAGCAGAATGTTGCGCAGATCATATCCACATGCTTCTGGAGATCCCGCCGAAGATGAGTGTGTCGGGCTTCATGGGCTATCTGAAGGGTAAAAGCAGCCTGATGCTGTATGAGCAGTTTGGGGATTTGAAATTCAAATACAGGAACAGGGAGTTCTGGTGCCGCGGATACTACGTTGATACGGTGGGTAAGAACACAGCGAAGATACAGGAATACATAAAGCACCAGCTTGAAGAGGATAAAATGGGAGAGCAGTTATCGATCCCTTATCCGGGTAGCCCGTTTACGGGCCGTAAGTAACGAAGTTTGATGCAAATGTCAGATCGTATGCGCCTGTTAGGGCGCGGCTGGTAAGAGAGCCTTACAGGCGCATCAGAAAAACCTCCGGCTATGCCGGAGGATATTTATTGCTCATTAAAGAAAATAGTGGCTTACTTACATGAGAGGAAGTCCCCATTGGAGGGGACTGGTTTGCTGGAAATGGAGGGGGTTGTTTCATATATATATTGGGCCAAATACAAATCTAATACGGGTAGCCCTACACACGTCACCAGAGCAGGAAGCGGGTAAGCTGTGCTTTCATCAAGAATTTGCCACAGGTTTTTTATCTGGTAGACCTCAGCCATGCTTTTCAGTGAATGTCCTGTCTGTTGAAAAAAGATAGCCAGGCTTTGAGAGCCTCGATGTGAAACGGAGGCGATGTCGTCACATATGACAGTACCTTTTTCCAGAATATAACGCACCCATTCGCCAGGAATTTCATTGCCACCAAGATGTAATATAACCGAGGCGCTATTGATTTGTGAGGCGTCGAAGAGGGGAGCTTCCGCATTAGAGGCTGTAATAACGAGCATACAATCACTTAAATGATCCAGGTTTTCTACTGCAATAATGGGAAAAGTTATCCGATCCACAAAATGTGCAGCTAAAGTTTCAGCCCCTTTTTGCGTACGGCTACGTACGTATATTGTATTTATTCGGTCTGCATGATGGGCAAGGAGATCCTCAATAATAGCGTTGGCGACACAGCCTGCGCCGAAAAGAAAAACAGAAAATGTTTCACAATGCTGCATTAAACGGTCGATGACAATAGAGGCGTAAGCGCCAGTACGCTGTGCAGACAACGTTGTACCATCCATAATCGATACAGGACGCATACTAAGTTTATCGTAAAGCAATATTGTCGATGTTGAACGCGGTAATCCAAGGTGATGGTTATAACTGTGTGAGCCGACAATTTTTACCGCACCATAAGAGGCATTGATGCTTAGTAAGGCGGACAGCTTCCAGTTAGCCCGTTCACCGGGTGGGTAGTATGACGCGTTTTTCTTACCTAACAGTAATTGCAATTCGTCCTGATCAGGTTCCAGTACTGCTTTTACACCATAGGACTCCTGGCATCGTAATGCGCGTAATGCAGCCCGTACCAGCTTTCCGACGACAAGAGGGGGAAGTATTTTTACATCGCCACATACCAATGCTAAAATCTTTTCCTGTTGTTGGCCTGTAAACTTTTTCATAATTTCCTCAAATTAGCGCCACAGTTGGCATTTTGAGGTTAATTCATATAATGTTGATGGATATTAAACATACAGTAATTATATTTATAAATAGAGAAGTTATACCAATATTTAATGATACGTTAAAATGGTTTAATCATGAAAAGTGGCTATGGTAAAATTCGCAGTGATATTTGATAGTTGAAAATAAAATAAATAACTTTCTTAATAATATAACAGAAGCAGTAATTAGACGTTTTTTTGACTACGGTAACGTGCCATTAGTCAGGGAAGCGGAAAATTGTACTGCTAACTATCGCTACGCGACGGTTTTTCGCCTGTCCCGTCACCGGGAAATGTCTGGTGACAGAACGTTTTTATCCTGTTCCTGAGTGGTCAGGTGACGTAATGAATAGACGCACTCAGCGTCTGGTAATCTGACAGAGGAGAAATAATGTGAAACAAAATACGCTAAAAATATTGTTTATTTTAACAAACGTTTTGTACGCCGATGTTTAGCCTGATACATATTCCGATCGGCCAGTTCCTGAAGCTTCTCAGTAGAGGTATGCTCCCATGCCAGGGCGAAGCCAATACTGAGCGTCATCTTTACCTGCTTACCGTTATGTAGTTCAAAAGGACGATTGAATTCTTGTGACAACGCCGCGCAAATACGTTGTACTTCATACTTTGAATGTACATCGTAAAGTACCATGGCAAATTCATCGCCGCCGAGTCGGTAAGTCTGATAACGATTACCACCGAATTCTACTAATCTTTTGGCAATATCCATAAGTACGCGATCGCCTGCCGGGTGCCCCCAGGTATCGTTAATATATTTAAAGTTATCCCCATCCAGAAACAGCAATGCCGAACTGCTACGGGCAGAACTATCCTTCATCAGCGCGTTAATACAGTTGCGAAACGCTGCTCGATTGGCGAGCCCCGTCAGCGGATCGTGCAGGGCGGTACGAAGCAGCTGCGCATTTTTGGCCTGGAGATGTAGCTGCCATTCTTCCATCTCATCCAGAAGGCTATTGAAATCCTGGGCAAACAGGTGAAACTCTTCGATAGGTTCATCAGGCACCCGACGTGAAAAATTCCGATTAATGCGAGCGTCGTGTACGACTTCAGTTATATTTTGCAGCGCATCCACAACGCCGTTGTGCAAATAGCGCGTGAGAAGCAAGGCAATAGCGGATGCCAGAAGAATACACCCTGTCAGTACGGCCAGAGATAGCCAGATAAAATGGCCAATAAGGCTATCACGGGCGACAAGCTGTACCTCGCCAATAGCCCTGCCGTTGTGCCAGATCGGTTGTGACACTGGTAAGGGGAAAAGCCACTGGCTAATTAAACCAATGAATTTATCATCCGCAGCTTGCGCGTTATAACGCCATGAGGCAATGATGTGGCCATTTTTGTTGCGGACTTCTGCTGCCGCAAACTGTCCTTGTCGCCCCAAAGTAGCCAGCGTGTCTGCTACAGCCGCGTTATCGGAAAATACCAGAGCGGCTTCAAGGCTATGGGTCATCGTAGCGGCGGTTAAATCGAGATTTTTTTGCGCATACTGTTTGAGTGTAAGAACAGACGCTATACAAATGACTAGCCAGATCAATGTCATAGTAAGCAATACGCTGATTATACTAATTCGCCGTAATGTGCGCTTAAATGTTGGCCTGGATAGAGAACGTTCCTTATTCATGCTTTTGATTCCGTGCAAGCATTAATACTTCTGGACTGACCCTAACGCCGCTACGCGAAAGCGAGTCCAGATTAACGGAAAATCTGACTTCATTATTGTTAATGGTCAGACAAAAAGCGCTACCGATAATACATTTAATATTTTGCTCAGCAATTAATAACAAGGCTTTAACTGGATAATGGCTCATTCATTCCACCTGATAAGATGGCGATTCATTTCCAAAGTAAAAACCATCACAACGGGCACTCAATGCCTCTTGCGTTGTACGGATGACGACAGGTTGATAAGGAAAAACCCAGTCAACGTCCTCGCTAAGTACCCTGGTAAAACGCGAAGAAGAAAATAGGCATAACCGCGGTGGACCTGAAAGTTCTGGCCAGTGTGTATAGCTAACGATGCCGGAGACGATGGCGCGTACGGATTTTTCCTCTGCTGTGATGCGTTGAGCATATAAAGGCAAGCCTGCTAATAATAGCAATAACAGAAGGAGAACCCGGTGAGAAAAACGCATTAACAAGTCCCCACCATCTTCAGTCGTAAGGCATTAAATACATCTATGATATGTTTGTAGCAAAATAACATTATTTTGCCCTGTCGTCATTACACCTTATTGATAATATGAATAACTAAAATGAAATTCTACTCTTAATTTTTTGTGATAACGGTATTAATTGTCATATATCAGGAAGAAAATTGTACAGGTGTGGGAAAAATAATCAAAAATGGCAGCCATTCCTACCTTATTGCTCTTCTTGATAAGGGAATCAAATGATTTTTTGCTGTTGTAAACTTTTTGATACGATTTTGGTATCATAAATCGCATTTTAATGTGCGTGTAAAGTTTGTATTACGAAATGTGGATTGAAATCTTTACTTTTTGTGGTATGGTTTAAACATCCTCGCAGAGGATCAACTATCGCAAACGAGAAAAGACAGGATCGCCATCATGCAAAAAGACGCGCTGAATAACGTACGTATCACCGATGAACAGGTATTAATGACGCCGGAGCAGCTTAAAGCGGCCTTTCCGCTGAGCCTGGCGCAGGAAGCGCAGATAGCGCAGTCCCGAGGAATCATTTCTGACATTATTGCCGGGCGTGATCCGCGTCTTTTGGTGGTATGTGGTCCTTGTTCTATTCACGATCCTGAAACCGCTCTGGAATATGCTCGTCGATTTAAAGCCCTTGCCGCAGAGGTCAGCGATAGCCTCTATCTGGTCATGCGCGTCTATTTTGAAAAACCCCGGACTACGGTTGGCTGGAAGGGGCTGATTAACGATCCCCACATGGATGGCTCATTTGATGTTGAAACCGGGTTGAAGATAGCGCGTCAGTTACTGGTGGAACTGGTGAGTATGGGGCTACCGCTGGCGACCGAAGCGCTGGATCCGAATAGTCCACAATATCTGGGCGATCTGTTTAGTTGGTCAGCGATTGGCGCGCGTACAACTGAATCGCAAACCCACCGCGAAATGGCGTCCGGCCTTTCTATGCCGGTCGGCTTTAAAAACGGAACGGACGGCAGTCTGGCGACAGCGATTAACGCTATGCGCGCCGCTGCTCAGCCCCACCGTTTTGTTGGCATTAACCAGGCCGGGCAAGTGGCATTATTACAAACCCAGGGGAATCCGCATGGCCACGTAATTCTGCGTGGCGGCAAGGCGCCAAATTATAGCCCGGCAGATGTCGCTCAGTGTGAAAAAGAGATGGAACAGGCAGGACTACGTCCTTCTCTGATGGTAGATTGCAGTCATGGTAACTCCAATAAAGATTATCGCCGCCAGCCTGCCGTTGCCGAATCTGTGGTTGCGCAGATTAAAGATGGTAATCGTTCAATCATCGGCTTAATGATTGAAAGTAACATTCACGAGGGTAATCAGTCTTCTGAGCAACCGCGCAGTGAAATGAAATATGGCGTCTCCGTTACTGACGCTTGTATTAGCTGGGAAATGACGGATGCCCTACTACGTGAGATTCATAACGATTTAAGCGGCCAGCTGGCGGTGCGTGTGGCATGAGAGGTTGTTATGGTTGCAGAATTGACCGCATTACGCGATCAAATAGATGATGTCGATAAAGCGCTGCTGAATTTACTGGCTAAGCGCATGGAACTGGTTGCTGAAGTCGGCGAGGTGAAAAGTCGCTTTGGTCTGCCTATTTACGTACCGGAGCGTGAGGCCTCTATGCTGGCTTCGCGTCGGGCAGAGGCGGAAGCGATCGGCGTTCCGCCCGATCTCATTGAAGATGTCTTGCGCCGGGTAATGCGTGAATCATACTCCAGCGAAAATGAGAGGGGATTCAAAACGCTTTGTCCTTCTCTGCGTCCCGTCGTCATTGTGGGCGGCGGTGGGCAGATGGGGAGACTGTTTGAAAAAATGCTCACCCTGTCGGGCTATCAGGTGCGTATTCTGGAACAACAGGACTGGCCGCACGCCGGAGATATCGTCTCCGATGCTGGAATGGTGATCGTCAGCGTGCCAATACATGTCACCGAACAGGTTATTGCCCAACTACCGCGCCTGCCGTCTGATTGTATTTTGGTCGATCTGGCCTCGGTGAAAAGCGGCCCGTTGCAGGCAATGCTGGCGGCTCACGATGGCCCTGTGCTGGGCTTGCATCCGATGTTTGGCCCGGATAGCGGCAGCCTGGCGAAACAGGTCGTAGTCTGGTGCGATGGTCGTCAACCGGAGGCTTATCAGTGGTTCCTGGAGCAGATCCAGGTTTGGGGGGCACGGTTACACCGGATTAGCGCCGTTGAGCATGATCAGAACATGGCGTTTATACAGGCGCTGCGCCATTTTGCCACCTTCGCTTATGGGCTGCATCTGGCGGAGGAGAACGTTCAGCTTGAACAGCTTCTGGCGCTCTCATCGCCCATTTATCGACTGGAACTGGCGATGGTCGGGCGGCTGTTTGCCCAGGATCCACAACTATATGCTGACATTATAATGTCCTCAGAGCGTAATCTGGCGCTTATTAAGCGTTACTATAAACGTTTTGGCGATGCGATCGACTTACTGGAGCAGGGCGATAAGCAGGCTTTTATCGACAGTTTTCGCAAAGTTGAACACTGGTTTGGCGATTATGCTAAACGCTTCCACAATGAAAGCCGCGTGTTGTTACGCCAGGCTAACGACAGCCGACAGTAATAAAATGCTGTATATACTAAAAGCCAGCACTGCTGGCTTTTTTTGTTTAAGGAACCATTATGACTACGCCGCACGTTTTATTGGATTATGTCGGACATTTACCAGAATGCCCTACCTGGAACGAGGATGAAGGCGCGCTGTATTGGGCCGACATCCTGGAACAAGAGATTCATCGTTATCATCTGGCGAGCGGGGCGCATAGCGTGCTGGCATTTCCGGAAGAGGTAGGTTGTTTTGCCTTACGTGAGCAGGGCGGGTTTATTGTGGCAATGCGTAATGCCATCTGGCTGGCTGATAAAAACGGATTATTGCAGCGTAAGGTTTGCGACAATCCCTCTAACCCGAAACTGGCGCGTTTTAACGATGGCGGCACCGATAGCGATGGGCGTTTTTATGCCGGGACGTTCTGGGCGCCGGGTGATTATAATGGCGCGTTGCTGATGCGAATTGAACATGACCTGACGGTAAAAGTGATTCAGTGCGATATTCAGGGACACAACGGCCTGGCATTCAGTCCGGATAAAAGGTGGATGTATACGTCTGATACGCCAAATGGCGTGATTTACCGCTCGTTACTTGATAAGCATGGTGAGCCTGGTAAGCGGGAACTTTTTCGGCATTTTGGCGCAGAAGAAGGGCTTCCTGACGGCGCAGCGATGGATAGCGAAGGGTGCTACTGGAGCGCGATGTTTGACGGCTGGCGCGTGGCGCGTTTCTCACCGCAAGGGGAACAACTGCAGGAGTACCGATTGCCGGTACGTTGTCCGACAATGGTTTGCTTTGGCGGCGCAGACATGAAAACGCTGTTCATTACAACCGCCAGAGAAAATATGTCTGCCCAGGAAGTGGCGGATTATCCGCTCTCAGGCGCTATCTTCACCCTGCAGGTCAACGTTGCAGGAATGAAGAAAAGCTGTTTTATTGAGCGTCAGGCAGGTTCTACCGGCACGACGTTTTCGCTGGGGTAACAACCAAGCACTTTCATGGAGCGCGTGATCTCGCCCAATTCTTTTAGCGCGCTTTGCATGACCTGCGACTCCAGGTTCGCCTGAATATCGAGATAAAACATCTCTTCCCACGGATTGCCGTGAATTGGGCGCGACTCCAGTTTCGTCATGATGAGATTGTGGTTACGCAGCACCAGCAGCGCTTCGACCAGCGCGCCAGCCTGCTGGCCTGTCGCGATTAACAGTGTGGTTTTAGCGGGAACCTGAGCGGAGACGTTAATGGCTTTGCGCGCCAGCACCAGGAAGCGGGTGATGTTCTGTGTTTGGTTCGCGGCTATACGTTCCAGTACCTGTAAACCATGTAACATACCTCCCGCCTCGCTGCCAAGCGCTGCGACGCGCGGAGAGTTTTCCTGCGCGACTTTTTCCATCGCAGCCGACGTACTTTCGGTATAGTTGATTTTCCAGTGCGGATAGCGGCTCAAAAATTTACTGCACTGCTGAAAAGGCTGCGGATGGCTGTATACCGTTTCGATGGTATTCAGATCCGTGGTGCCGGACACCAGTACGCAGTGATCGATAGTCACAGTCATTTCGCCGACAATCGACAGGCTGGTATGTTGTAGCAAATCGTACACATCGTTGATGGCACCAGAACTGGTGTTCTCGATAGGGACTACGGCGTAATCTGCCTGCCCGGTTTCGACCTGTTGAAAAATGTCGGCAAATTTTGCGCAGCCACGTTCAATAAATTGTTCAAAATGGCGTGCGGCGTACTGGCGTGCTGCGAGATGAGAATAAGACCCTTTCGGTCCGAGAAACGCAACGCGCGCCGAATGAGGGTAAGTATTATTCAGATGCTGCTGCAGCAGCGCTTGCTGGGTTAGCACGGAGTCTTCAATAACGAGCTGGAACAGGCGGGTAATGTAGTGAGCGTCGAGATGGTGGGCTTTACCAAGATAAATAAGTCTGTCCAGTAGTGCACGTTCACGATCGATATCCCGAACCGGCCGATGTGAGAGGAGTTTCGCTTTTCCTACTTCGATCGCCAGCGCACGTCGTTTCGCCAGTAAGGCCAGTAACTCTTCGTCTAACGCGCTTATCTTATCTCGCAGCGCCAGTAACGGATTTTCAGATGTCATAGTGTTGCCTTTTTTGTTATCAATAAAAAAGGCCTCCCGATGGGGGAGGCCTTCTTGTTCGTCTTCGCATTCTTTATCATACGACGAAACGCCTCCCTGTCAGGGGAAGGTAAAAAAGAATGCGAAGAAAAACCGGGATAGCTGCATAACTGTTTCCTTTGTGTACGTCAGTACAGTACCCGTACTGTTTTAACCCTGTCAACACAAAACGTGCCAGAATGCGAGATTTAAATAGGTACAAAATAAATTATTTTTAATTCAATCAATTGGTTATCTCTATGATATCCAATTTGACCTTGTCAACTTTCCTGATTTTGCGTGTAACGATGCCGCCCGCCATGGTAACCATGAAATGTCCTCCTGCAGTGGCATAATTCTGCTGGACAATAGGGTGATCAAAGCCATTTTGAAAAAGGCATCTCATTTTTATTGTTTTGCCATAGCAATAAGTTGTTAACGGATAGAGCACTTACCGTATTGTTTCACCAAAGCACCAGCCATTACACGTGCCAATTGCTACGATCTCGTTTCTTGATATGGAAGTATCAAAATCACTAAAAGCATTACTTCGGATATAAACTGATATGTCTTCGCCTGTGGCATAGAAATATCGTAGTGTATTAAATATTTCATCAAAAGGAGATGTGCCTGCATTATTTTTTGCATAGTAACTATTGTCAGCTACAGCGCATCCGGTAACGTTTTGTTTTCCCGGTTGGGCAGTGAAAAAGGCACAAATTCTTGGCGAATGTAAGTACGGGGCATAAAAAACATTAGTGATTCTCATATGTTCATATTTTACGGTGTCTTTAAGATACCAGCTATTTACTGCTGCATTTGAATCATATGAACCAATCAAACTAAGGAAAGCACAAATAGAAAAAATCTTCTTTTTCATGAAATTCCTCCGATTATCTCAGATGTGATATGTAATAAAACGTCTTTTATCTGGGTATTATCTTCTTTTTCTGATCTCTGTTTTCATTTGATATCTATGGATATAACATGAAACATATCAACCAAAGCTCACCAACCCGGCATTTAATCTGAGGTAGGGTGCTGGTGGTTAACCATATGGCAACTCAGGTTAGCGTATCGCGTTAATCTCTTTATTTTAAGGGGAACCGCCCAATAGAGTAAGTGAATGTCAGGTCGGTCTGCTCCTTTTGGATAAAAAAGTACGGGCCGGATTCTTCCACTGGCAAAGAGCAGTCAGATGCTCAGACGGAGATATGGCGACTCCAGAAGGAACTGAAGCGGGTTACGGACGAACAGAGCATATTAAAAAAGCCGCGGCGTACTCCCCGAAAGCAGGAGCAAGGTTCACCCGGATCAGGACTGTCAGTACACAAGCGATGAGTGGGTATCATTCCTTAAATCACGTGGCCTGTAAGATAGCATGAGTCGCCGTGGTGACTGTCACGATAATGCGGTTGTAGAAAGCTTTTCCGGCTACTGAAATGCGAGCGGATAAAGAAAAAATCTACGTAAGGCGGGAAGAAAATCGCAGTAATACTTTTATTCCATCGAAATTTTTTATAACTGTAAGCGTTGGCATGGTTCGGCTACCAAATGCCAACAGCTGAATATGTGACCCCCTATTATCAACGGCTCAGAAGCGTCTGTATTCTCCGTGGCGATTCAATGAAGGAGAGGCCGCATGCAACTATTTTTGGTATATATATTTTTTAAGCTTTTATTGACATCCATTAAGTCCAGTTATGTGTTATATAAGGGTGTCGTATCTTGTAAATATTATTTTAACTTGATACAGATACTTGATGTTATTTCATTATTTTAAACCGGATTAGTTAAAATGAATGTTATAAAAAACTGTCTTTCATCACTCAACAATCTTTTAGGTATAAGTTGTAGGTCATATGCGGTTTCAGAAGGACATGTGGCAAGTAAATTTTTGGGAGGGGTATTAGCTGTAAAAAATTCACCTGTAGAATTGCTTACACATAGAAATGCAGATTTATCAAAAGAGCGTTTTATTACACAGAGCGTCTTGTCAAATTTCGGAATTCGCAAAGATTTTGTTGCAGTAAGAGTTCAGGAGGATAAATTTACAGATTTTAAAAACAAAGAGATACAAGGTCATAAGGAGACGGTGGCAAAAGTAAGAGATTGGTATAATCCATATGAAAATTATCTTGGTATTCCTATGGGGCGACTTGAGTCATCATCCGATGTGGCAAAAAAAGAGTGTAGAAATGCCATGAATGTCATGTTGATGGAAAAAAATGTCTTTGATGAAAAAGTATTAAATGCTGATAATTTACAGAAACAATATGGAGGTAATGTAAATAAAAGCTGGGTGGTTGCACCGTTGACAGAGCTCCTTGAGAAAGGTGCGAAAGTTTATCCGGATGAATCTTGTGCATTAAGATTAGGAGAGCCGTTTATCATAACTCTTCCGGAAACGGCAAAGGTCAATGTTGATATCTATCCAGTGAACAAAAAATAGATATGCCTGTATCATCTGGATGGGGCTAAACACGATTCGGATGATATTAAAATTTATAGCGGTTTAATTAGTTTTAAACCAGAAAATAAAGCCTCGCTCGCCGGGGCTTTAAAATTTATATCAGACTCATTTAGCTTCTGTTCAGTAGTCTCATATAGCCACTGTTAATTTACTGACCTGAGTGGCCAGTTCAAAGATAAAATTGAGTTTATCCGGGGGGTTGGTAGAAAAGTAAAAAGCATGGCTAACATCAAAGCCGTTAATTTTAAAGTATTCTTCTATTACCGAGGGGAATTCAGGAGCAGAAGTAAGCCTATCGCCGTCAAATGGTGTCTGATGCAAGGGTTCTCCTTCTAACGATGAAAACAACGGAAGACGGGGATTTTATTGTCGATGTGGTCAATATATGGATACGGTTTAAAATAAAACCTATTCTTTTGATGCTTTACACGTAAATGAAACGCGCCCGAAGGCGCGTTGGCGATACACTCAATGTAAGGGACTACTCTTCTTCTGCTTCGACGAAGTTAGCGTCTTTCACCGACGCGGTGGCCCGACGGGCTTCGCCTTTGTGCTGCACTTTATTGAGCTGGCGTTCCAGCTTATTGATCAATTCATTAATAGCGGTGTACATATCTTCGTGTTTTGCACTGGCGACCAGGTGACCGTTTGGCGTATTGATGGTCGCATCGGCAATAAAGCCCTGTGGCTCTTTAGACAGAATGATATGCGGATTAATCAGGTGAGTTTGCCATTTTTCCAGTTTGGCGAGACGGTCTGCGACATGTTGGCGGATTGCCGGAGTAATTTCCATTTGTTTACTGGTAATGTTCATTGTCATAAATTTTACCTCTTGTCTTTCCCGTCTTGGTAATTCCAGCATACCGTTCCTAATGTCAAAATGTGTGATGTAAATCACATTATTTTGTCACTTTTTGTCAAGGAGAACATTTTGTGAGGCATCGCAGGAAGAGGCGATTTTTTACTTGAGGAAAGCCTGAAAGGAGGCCATAGTTGACTGGATATGTTGCAGTAAACTCGTCTCTGTAACGCTTGATACCGAAAAAAACGGCAGCCAGGAGGCTGCCGTTTTGCTTGTCTGCATGACATCACGTGTTTTTGCTGTTGGCGGCAATGATTTTTGCCACTTTGTCAGCCTGCGCATTGAGCTGCATCTGACGATAGGCGTTTTCCATCAGCGGTAACGCATCGCGTGTGGCCTGCGTATCCGGATAATTACGCAGCATACCTTCTACCCGGTTAACTACTGCGACCCATGCGCCGCGTGCGGTATAGTACTCCGCGACGGAATATTCATATTTTGCCAGACGGTCTTTCAGGAATACCAGGCGCTTAGTGGCGTCGGTCGTATACTGGCTATTAGGATAATTGCGTACCAGTTTCGAAAAGTCATTGAACGCCGCCCGCGCATGTTGCGGATCGCGATCGCTGCGATCGACGCCAAAGAAACCTTGCAACGCGCTATCATCCAGCGCCATGTTCGTCAGGCCACGCATGTACATGACGTAGTCAATGTTGGGGTGCGTTGGGTTAAGGCGCATAAAACGATCGATGGCGGCCTGCGCGAGCGGCAAATCGGCGTTTTTATAATAGGCGTAGATAAGATCCAACTGCACCTGCTGAGAATACGGTCCAAATGGATAGCGGTTATCTAACGCTTCCAATTGCGTTATCGCCTGTTTCCAGTTACCGTCCTGCAGCTTTTGCTGAGCAGTCGCGTAGATTTCATTAGGCGGATTATCGGGCACCTCTTCCTTTGAACCCGAGCAACCCGCCAGAAACAGGCTCAACGTGGCTGCTGCCACCAGATATTTCATGCGCGTCATGACGTTTTGACTTTCCTCAAAATGTTTTACGGGAGATTCTCTGTTCCTGCTCCCGGTTAAGACCAGCTACAATAGCACACTATATTAAACGGCAAAGCCGTAAAACCCAACGTTAAACGAAGAAGCTGTATATGGCACAACGAGTACAACTCACCGCAACGGTCTCCGAAAACCAACTCGGTCAACGCTTAGATCAGGCTTTGGCCGAAATGTTCCCGGATTATTCACGTTCACGTATAAAAGAATGGATTTTGAACCAGCGCGTGCTGGTTAATGGTCAGCTTTGCGATAAACCAAAAGAAAAAATGTTAGGCGGCGAGCTGGTGGCCATCGATGCGGAGATCGACGAAGAGAGTCGCTTCGAGCCCCAGGATATCCCGCTGGACATCGTTTATGAAGATGACGATATCATTGTTATCAACAAACCCCGCGATCTGGTCGTACACCCAGGTGCTGGTAACCCGGACGGGACGGTATTGAACGCGTTGCTGCACTATTATCCGCCGATTGCTGATGTGCCCCGTGCGGGTATTGTGCATCGTCTGGATAAGGACACGACAGGGCTGATGGTGGTGGCGAAAACGGTTCCGGCGCAAACACGTCTGGTGGAGTCTTTACAGCTGCGCGAGATTACTCGCGAATATGAAGCGGTCGCGATTGGCCATATGACGGCGGGAGGAACAGTGAATGAACCTATCAGTCGTCACCCGACCAAACGAACCCATATGTCGGTACACCCGATGGGCAAGCCGGCGGTGACCCATTACCGTATTATGGAGCATTTTCGTGTGCACACGCGTCTTAGATTGCGTCTGGAAACTGGCCGCACGCACCAGATCCGCGTGCATATGGCGCACATCACGCATCCGCTGGTCGGAGACCCGGTATATGGTGGTCGTCCACGCCCGCCAAAAGGCGCATCGGAAGAATTTATCTCTACGCTGCGTAAGTTCGACCGTCAGGCGCTCCATGCAACGATGCTTCGCCTTTACCACCCTGTATCAGGTATCGAAATGGAATGGCACGCGCCGATTCCCCAGGATATGGTGGAACTTATCGACGCGATGCGCGCTGATTTCGACGAACATAAAGATAATGTGGATTGGTTATGACTTCGCTGATTGTCCCGCAGTGGCCGCTGCCGAAAGGCGTTGCTGCCTGTAGTTCTACCCGTGTTGGCGGCGTAAGTTTACCGCCTTACGACTCGCTGAATCTGGGCGCGCATTGTGGCGATAATCCGGAGCATGTTGACGAGAATCGCAAACGTCTGTTTGCGGCGGGCAATCTGCCTTCAAAACCCGTCTGGCTTGAACAGGTTCACGGTAAAAATGTATTGAGACTTACCGGCGAACCCTATGACTCCAGGCGTGCGGATGCGTCTTACAGCAATACGCCGGGAACCGTCTGCGCAGTAATGACAGCAGACTGTTTGCCTGTGCTATTCTGTAATCGAGAGGGAACAGAAGTGGCGGCGGCCCATGCGGGCTGGCGCGGATTATGTGAAGGCGTACTGGAGGAAACTGTCGCCTGCTTTGCTGATAAGCCAGAAAATATTATCGCCTGGTTAGGTCCGGCGATCGGCCCCGCTGCTTTTGAAGTAGGACCGGAAGTGCGCGAGGCATTTTTAGCAAAAGATGCGCAAGCCAATCGCGCATTTTTGCCGCGCAGGGATAAATTTCTGGCGGATATTTATCAGCTTGCACGCCAACGTCTGGCGAATACCGGGGTTGAACACGTCTATGGCGGGGAGCGCTGTACTTTCAGCGAAAGTGAGACTTTCTTCTCTTATCGTCGTGACAAGACGACAGGCCGTATGGCAAGTTTTATTTGGCTGATATAACCTAAAGAATCAAGACGATCCGGTACGGGTAACTTTCTTTTCACATAATTCAGGTCATTCACCTTGAATAATTGAGGGATGACCTCATTTAATCTCCAGTAGCAATTTTGACCTGTTATGGGAGGAGTTATGCGTCTGGATCGTCTTACTAATAAATTCCAGCTTGCTCTTGCCGATGCCCAGTCTCTCGCGCTGGGGCACGACAACCAATTCATCGAACCTCTTCATTTAATGAGCGCCTTGCTGAACCAGGAAGGGGGATCGGTTCGTCCTTTATTAACCTCTGCTGGCATCAATGCAGGCCAGCTACGCACCGCCATTGATCAGGCGTTGAGTCGATTACCTCAGGTGGAAGGTACCGGTGGCGACGTGCAGCCGTCACAGGATCTAGTGCGTGTATTGAATCTTTGCGACAAGCTGGCGCAAAAACGGGGGGACAACTTTATCTCGTCAGAGCTATTCGTTCTGGCAGCGCTTGAGTCTCGCGGCACGTTAGCCGATTTGCTGAAATCAGCCGGTGCGACGACCGCTAATATGACGCAGGCAATTGAACAAATGCGTGGAGGTGAAAGCGTGAACGATCAAGGGGCTGAAGACCAGCGCCAGGCCTTGAAAAAATATACCGTCGATCTGACTGAACGGGCCGAGCAGGGTAAGCTCGACCCGGTAATTGGTCGTGACGAAGAAATTCGCCGTACTATTCAGGTACTGCAACGCCGTACTAAAAACAACCCGGTGTTAATCGGGGAGCCAGGCGTGGGTAAAACTGCCATCGTTGAAGGGCTGGCGCAACGGATCATTAATGGCGAAGTGCCGGAGGGGTTAAAAGGCCGCCGTGTACTGGCGCTGGATATGGGCGCGCTGGTGGCCGGAGCGAAATATCGTGGTGAATTTGAAGAGCGTCTGAAAGGCGTCCTTAACGATCTCGCCAAACAGGAAGGCAACGTCATCCTGTTTATTGACGAATTGCACACCATGGTCGGGGCCGGTAAGGCCGATGGCGCAATGGATGCCGGCAACATGCTGAAACCGGCGCTGGCGCGCGGGGAACTGCACTGCGTCGGCGCCACAACGCTTGATGAGTATCGTCAGTACATTGAGAAGGATGCTGCGCTGGAACGCCGTTTCCAGAAAGTATTCGTTGCCGAACCCTCAGTGGAAGATACCATCGCCATCCTGCGCGGTCTGAAAGAACGCTATGAGCTACACCACCATGTGCAGATCACGGACCCGGCAATCGTTGCGGCGGCAACCTTATCGCATCGCTATATTGCTGACCGCCAGCTGCCGGATAAAGCCATTGACTTGATCGATGAAGCCGCATCCAGCATTCGTATGCAGATTGACTCCAAACCGGAGGAACTGGACAGACTTGACCGTCGCATTATCCAGCTCAAACTGGAACAGCAGGCGCTGATGAAAGAGTCTGACGAGGCGAGTAAAAAACGTCTCGATATGCTGAACGAAGAACTGAACGACAAAGAACGTCAATACTCTGAGTTAGAAGAAGAGTGGAAAGCGGAAAAAGCCTCGCTCTCCGGCACACAAACAATTAAGGCCGAGCTGGAACAGGCGAAAATTGCGATTGAACAGGCGCGTCGCGTGGGTGATCTGGCGCGGATGTCTGAGTTGCAATACGGGAAAATCCCGGAGCTGGAAAAGCAGCTTGAAGCGGCAACCCAGTCCGAAGGGAAGACCATGCGTTTGCTGCGTAATAAAGTGACGGATGCGGAAATTGCCGAAGTGCTGGCGCGCTGGACGGGCATTCCTGTTTCCAGAATGCTGGAAGGCGAGCGTGAAAAGCTGTTGCGCATGGAGCAGGAATTACATAGCCGGGTGATTGGTCAGAACGAAGCGGTAGAAGCGGTATCAAACGCCATCCGTCGTAGCCGTGCTGGTCTTGCAGATCCAAATCGACCGATCGGTTCTTTCCTGTTCCTTGGGCCGACTGGCGTTGGTAAAACCGAGCTGTGTAAGGCATTGGCAAACTTTATGTTTGATAGCGATGACGCCATGGTGCGTATCGACATGTCCGAATTTATGGAGAAACACTCCGTGTCTCGTCTGGTTGGTGCGCCTCCGGGATATGTCGGCTATGAAGAGGGCGGTTATTTAACGGAGGCGGTGCGCCGTCGGCCTTACTCCGTCATCCTGCTGGATGAAGTTGAAAAAGCGCATCCGGATGTCTTTAACATCCTGTTGCAGGTGCTGGATGATGGTCGTCTGACTGACGGACAGGGGCGTACGGTCGACTTCCGTAATACGGTCGTCATTATGACGTCTAACCTCGGCTCTGATTTAATTCAGGAACGCTTTGGCGAACTGGATTATGGTCGGATGAAAGAAATGGTATTGGGCGTGGTGAGCCATAACTTCCGTCCGGAATTTATTAACCGTATAGATGAAGTCGTTGTGTTCCATCCGCTGGGTGAACAACACATTGCCTCTATTGCCCGGATCCAGTTGCAACGTCTGTACAAACGTCTGGAAGAGCGCGGTTATGAAATCCACATTTCTGACGAGGCGCTGAAACTGCTGAGCGCTAACGGTTACGATCCAGTCTACGGGGCGCGGCCACTGAAACGCGCTATCCAGCAACAGATCGAAAACCCACTGGCACAGCAAATCCTGTCTGGTGAGCTGGTGCCAGGGAAAGTTATTCGTCTGGAAGCCAACGATAATCGAATTGTGGCAGTGCAGTAAGTCGCAAATTTGAATAAAACGGGCCCGCCAGGGCCCGTTTTTGTTTAAAATCCAGGCGGAAATAAACTATCAGCGCATATTTTGTCTGAAAAATGAGCGGTTGAGCTTTTTTTTGTATTTAAGCCTTGTCAGACCCAAATAACTCCCTATAATGCGCCACCACTGACACGGAACAACGGCACACAGGCCGCCGGGTCAGCGGGGTTCAGACCAGAACCTCACGGAGAAAAGCGAAAACAAACGCTTGACTCTGAAGCGGGAAAGCGTAATATGCACACCCCGCGCCGCTGAGAAAAGCGCAGCGGCACTGCTCTTTAACAATTTATCAGACAATCTGTGTGGGCACTCGAAGATACGGATTCTTAACGTCCTCGGACGAAAAATGAATACCAAGTCTCTGAGTGAACACGTAATTCATTACGAAGTTTAATTCACGAGCATCAAACTTTTAAATTGAAGAGTTTGATCATGGCTCAGATTGAACGCTGGCGGCAGGCCTAACACATGCAAGTCGAACGGTAACAGGAAGCAGCTTGCTGCTTTGCTGACGAGTGGCGGACGGGTGAGTAATGTCTGGGAAACTGCCTGGTGGAGGGGGATAACTACTGGAAACGGTGGCTAATACCGCATAACGTCGCAAGACCAAAGAGGGGGACCTTCGGGCCTCTTGCCATCAGATGTGCCCAGATGGGATTAGCTTGTTGGTGGGGTAACGGCCCACCAAGGCGACGATCCCTAGCTGGTCTGAGAGGATGACCAGCCACACTGGAACTGAGACACGGTCCAGACTCCTACGGGAGGCAGCAGTGGGGAATATTGCACAATGGGCGCAAGCCTGATGCAGCCATGCCGCGTGTATGAAGAAGGCCTTCGGGTTGTAAAGTACTTTCAGCGGGGAGGAAGGCGACAAGGTTAATAACCTTGTTGATTGACGTTACCCGCAGAAGAAGCACCGGCTAACTCCGTGCCAGCAGCCGCGGTAATACGGAGGGTGCAAGCGTTAATCGGAATTACTGGGCGTAAAGCGCACGCAGGCGGTCTGTCAAGTCGGATGTGAAATCCCCGGGCTCAACCTGGGAACTGCATCCGAAACTGGCAGGCTTGAGTCTCGTAGAGGGGGGTAGAATTCCAGGTGTAGCGGTGAAATGCGTAGAGATCTGGAGGAATACCGGTGGCGAAGGCGGCCCCCTGGACGAAGACTGACGCTCAGGTGCGAAAGCGTGGGGAGCAAACAGGATTAGATACCCTGGTAGTCCACGCCGTAAACGATGTCGACTTGGAGGTTGTGCCCTTGAGGCGTGGCTTCCGGAGCTAACGCGTTAAGTCGACCGCCTGGGGAGTACGGCCGCAAGGTTAAAACTCAAATGAATTGACGGGGGCCCGCACAAGCGGTGGAGCATGTGGTTTAATTCGATGCAACGCGAAGAACCTTACCTGGTCTTGACATCCACAGAACCTTGTAGAGATACGAGGGTGCCTTCGGGAACTGTGAGACAGGTGCTGCATGGCTGTCGTCAGCTCGTGTTGTGAAATGTTGGGTTAAGTCCCGCAACGAGCGCAACCCTTATCCTTTGTTGCCAGCGATTAGGTCGGGAACTCAAAGGAGACTGCCAGTGATAAACTGGAGGAAGGTGGGGATGACGTCAAGTCATCATGGCCCTTACGACCAGGGCTACACACGTGCTACAATGGCGCATACAAAGAGAAGCGACCTCGCGAGAGCAAGCGGACCTCATAAAGTGCGTCGTAGTCCGGATTGGAGTCTGCAACTCGACTCCATGAAGTCGGAATCGCTAGTAATCGTGGATCAGAATGCCACGGTGAATACGTTCCCGGGCCTTGTACACACCGCCCGTCACACCATGGGAGTGGGTTGCAAAAGAAGTAGGTAGCTTAACCTCCGGGAGGGCGCTTACCACTTTGTGATTCATGACTGGGGTGAAGTCGTAACAAGGTAACCGTAGGGGAACCTGCGGTTGGATCACCTCCTTACCTGAAAGAAACGGTCTTTGCAGTGCTCACACAGATTGTCTGATGAAAAGTGAAAAGCAAGGCGTCTTGCGATTGAGACTTCAGTGTCCCCTTCGTCTAGAGGCCCAGGACACCGCCCTTTCACGGCGGTAACAGGGGTTCGAATCCCCTAGGGGACGCCACTTGCTGGTTTGTGAGTGAAAGTCACCGGCCTTAATATCTCAAAACTGACTTACGAGTCACGTTTGAGATATTTGCTCTTTAAAAATCTGGATCAAGCTGAAAATTGAAACACAGAACAACGAAAGTTGTTCGTGAGTCTCTCAATTATCGCAACACGAAGAGAAACATCTTCGGGTTGTGAGGTTAAGCGACCAAGCGTACACGGTGGATGCCCTGGCAGTCAGAGGCGATGAAGGACGTGCTAATCTGCGAAAAGCGCCGGCGAGGTGATATGAACCCTTGACCCGGCGATGTCCGAATGGGGAAACCCAGTGTGACTCGTCACACTATCATTAACTGAATCCATAGGTTAATGAGGCGAACCGGGGGAACTGAAACATCTAAGTACCCCGAGGAAAAGAAATCAACCGAGATTCCCCCAGTAGCGGCGAGCGAACGGGGAGGAGCCCAGAGCCTGAATCAGCAGGTGTGTTAGTGGAAGCGTCTGGAAAGGCGCGCGATACAGGGTGAGAGCCCCGTACACGAAAATGCACCTGGTGTGAGCTCGATGAGTAGGGCGGGACACGTGGTATCCTGTCTGAATATGGGGGGACCATCCTCCAAGGCTAAATACTCCTGACTGACCGATAGTGAACCAGTACCGTGAGGGAAAGGCGAAAAGAACCCCGGCGAGGGGAGTGAAAAAGAACCTGAAACCGTGTACGTACAAGCAGTGGGAGCACAGGTTTACCTGTGTGACTGCGTACCTTTTGTATAATGGGTCAGCGACTTATATTCTGTAGCAAGGTTAACCGAATAGGGGAGCCGGAGGGAAACCGAGTCTTAATTGGGCGTTAAGTTGCAGGGTATAGACCCGAAACCCGGTGATCTAGCCATGGGCAGGTTGAAGGTTGGGTAACACTAACTGGAGGACCGAACCGACTAATGTTGAAAAATTAGCGGATGACCTGTGGCTGGGGGTGAAAGGCCAATCAAACCGGGAGATAGCTGGTTCTCCCCGAAAGCTATTTAGGTAGCGCCTCGTGAACTCATCTCCGGGGGTAGAGCACTGTTTCGGCTAGGGGGCCATCCCGGCTTACCAACCCGATGCAAACTGCGAATACCGGAGAATGTTATCACGGGAGACACACGGCGGGTGCTAACGTCCGTCGTGAAGAGGGAAACAACCCAGACCGCCAGCTAAGGTCCCAAAGTCATGGTTAAGTGGGAAACGATGTGGGAAGGCCCAGACAGCCAGGATGTTGGCTTAGAAGCAGCCATCATTTAAAGAAAGCGTAATAGCTCACTGGTCGAGTCGGCCTGCGCGGAAGATGTAACGGGGCTAAACCATGCACCGAAGCTGCGGCAGCGGCACGCAAGTGTTGTTGGGTAGGGGAGCGTTCTGTAAGCCGTTGAAGGTGTGCTGTGAGGCATGCTGGAGGTATCAGAAGTGCGAATGCTGACATAAGTAACGATAAAGCGGGTGAAAAGCCCGCTCGCCGGAAGACCAAGGGTTCCTGTCCAACGTTAATCGGGGCAGGGTGAGTCGACCCCTAAGGCGAGGCCGAAAGGCGTAGTCGATGGGAAACGGGTTAATATTCCCGTACTTGGTGTTACTGCGAAGGGGGGACGGAGAAGGCTATGTTGGCCGGGCGACGGTTGTCCCGGTTTAAGCGTGTAGGCTGGTTTTCCAGGCAAATCCGGAAAATCAAGGCTGAGGCGTGACGACGAGGCACCACGGTGCTGAAGCAACAAATGCCCTGCTTCCAGGAAAAGCCTCTAAGCGTCAGGTAACATCAAATCGTACCCCAAACCGACACAGGTGGTCAGGTAGAGAATACCAAGGCGCTTGAGAGAACTCGGGTGAAGGAACTAGGCAAAATGGTGCCGTAACTTCGGGAGAAGGCACGCTGACATGTAGGTGAAGCGGTTTACCCGTGGAGCTGAAGTCAGTCGAAGATACCAGCTGGCTGCAACTGTTTATTAAAAACACAGCACTGTGCAAACACGAAAGTGGACGTATACGGTGTGACGCCTGCCCGGTGCCGGAAGGTTAATTGATGGGGTCAGCGGTAACGCGAAGCTCCTGATCGAAGCCCCGGTAAACGGCGGCCGTAACTATAACGGTCCTAAGGTAGCGAAATTCCTTGTCGGGTAAGTTCCGACCTGCACGAATGGCGTAATGATGGCCAGGCTGTCTCCACCCGAGACTCAGTGAAATTGAACTCGCTGTGAAGATGCAGTGTACCCGCGGCAAGACGGAAAGACCCCGTGAACCTTTACTATAGCTTGACACTGAACACTGGTCCTTGATGTGCAGGATAGGTGGGAGGCTTTGAAGCGTGGACGCCAGTCTGCGTGGAGCCATCCTTGAAATACCACCCTTTAATGGCTGGTGTTCTAACGTGGGCCCCTGACCGGGGTTGCGGACAGTGTCTGGTGGGTAGTTTGACTGGGGCGGTCTCCTCCCAAAGAGTAACGGAGGAGCACGAAGGTTGGCTAATCCTGGTCGGACATCAGGAGGTTAGTGCAATGGCATAAGCCAGCTTGACTGCGAGCGTGACGGCGCGAGCAGGTGCGAAAGCAGGTCATAGTGATCCGGTGGTTCTGAATGGAAGGGCCATCGCTCAACGGATAAAAGGTACTCCGGGGATAACAGGCTGATACCGCCCAAGAGTTCATATCGACGGCGGTGTTTGGCACCTCGATGTCGGCTCATCACATCCTGGGGCTGAAGTAGGTCCCAAGGGTATGGCTGTTCGCCATTTAAAGTGGTACGCGAGCTGGGTTTAGAACGTCGTGAGACAGTTCGGTCCCTATCTGCCGTGGGCGCTGGAAGATTGAGGGGGGCTGCTCCTAGTACGAGAGGACCGGAGTGGACGCATCACTGGTGTTCGGGTTGTCATGCCAATGGCACTGCCCGGTAGCTAAATGCGGAAGAGATAAGTGCTGAAAGCATCTAAGCACGAAACTTGCCCCGAGATGAATCTTCCCTGAGACTTTAAGTCTCCTGAAGGAACGTTGAAGACGACGACGTTGATAGGCCGGGTGTGTAAGCGCAGCGATGCGTTGAGCTAACCGGTACTAATGAACCGTGAGGCTTAACCTTACAACGCCGAAGATGTTTTGGCGGATTGAGAGATTTTTCAGCCTGATTCAGAATTTGCAAAAACGAAAGATTTTACGCTGAGACAAGGCGGCAAGCGAAGGAAAGGAAGGAGCATACAGAAGTATGTGACTGACGCCCGCACGAGCAGCCAACGCCGTATCAGTGGAAAAGATTCGTTTTCAGAGCACAAAGAATTTGCCTGGCGGCACTAGCGCGGTGGTCCCACCTGACCCCATGCCGAACTCAGAAGTGAAACGCCGTAGCGCCGATGGTAGTGTGGGGTCTCCCCATGCGAGAGTAGGGAACTGCCAGGCACCAAACAAGAAGAAGCCCATCCTGACGGATGGGCTTTTTTGCGTCTGTGTCCCGCAGACCAGGTAAGCGTAGCGTCATCAGGCAGTCTGTCTGCACCTTTCCGGCGTTGCCGGATGGCGACTTTTCCCTATCCGACTTACGAAACCGACGCTATTGTAAGCCGGTAACTTTAGTGCCACCAGGTAAAAACTGTCTCATTATCAATGATGAGCTATCCTTAAATTCGCTTATGTAAGCGGTGAGGATCTCCATTGGCTATTAAACCTTTCAACTACCAACAGGATTTCTCCAGTATCGACTTCCGTCAGCATCCTGAATTGTATCAGGTTGGACGGGGGGAACAGGGGGTTTTACTGGTTGAGCCCTACAAAAGCGAAATTCTTCCTTTCTGGCGATACAAAGATGAAGCATCTGCGGTTACATCAGCAGAACAGATCTACCAACTGTTTGAAACTTACCGCCAGCAGGATGATTTCGTTGGTATGGATATGGCGCGTAAATTTATTCAGATGGGATATACCCGTGCCAGGCGTTACGCTAACTATAAAGGCGGCAAAAAGTATGCAGAAGACGGTAGTTTGAATACACGAGGTAATGATCCTACCAAAGCAGCAGCAGCAACTGTTTTCAAAGGTTGGTGGGATAAAATTCGTCAGGATGAAGACTATTTAAAAAGAAAACGCGAGCATCAGGCACGTTGGGGTTAAAAATTATCAAACAAATAATTAACACTTTATTTACTTTTGTGGCTCGCGTAATCTGGATCTCCAAAATAAAAGGCTCAGCAAGCCTGGTAATAAGGAGAACAGTATGGCAGTAATTATTCAGCACATAGATAAAAACAACGCTGAGGTTCCGGAGGTTCGACGTCGCGTGTGGGCTATCGTAGGAGCATCTTCCGGGAACTTAGTGGAATGGTTTGATTTCTATGTTTACTCCTTTTGCTCGCTCTATTTTGCTCATATCTTTTTTCCTTCCGGTAACACTACTACTCAACTTTTGCAAACGGCAGGTGTTTTTGCAGCGGGTTTTTTAATGCGGCCTATCGGTGGTTGGTTATTTGGACGTATTGCCGACCGGCGTGGTCGTAAAGCCTCAATGTTGATTTCGGTGTGCATGATGTGCATGGGGTCGCTAATGATTGCTTGTCTACCTGGTTACGATACTATCGGTACCTGGGCTCCGGCGCTGTTACTTATTGCTCGCCTCTTTCAGGGACTTTCGGTGGGTGGTGAGTACGGAACCAGTGCAACGTATATGAGTGAAGTTGCGCTTGAAGGACATAAAGGATTCTTCGCCTCGTTTCAGTATGTCACGCTGATCGGTGGACAACTCCTGGCACTGCTGGTCGTTGTGGTTTTGCAGCAAGTTATGGAGGACGCTGCGCTTCGTGCCTGGGGCTGGCGTATTCCCTTTGCGTTGGGTGCCGTGCTGGCGATTGTGGCGTTATGGTTACGTCGCCAGTTGGATGAGACCTCAAAACATGAGACTCGTGCGTTGAAAGAAGCCGGTTCGTTGAAAGGACTGTGGCGTAATCGCAAAGCCTTTTTAATCGTACTCGGATTTACCGCTGCGGGGTCGCTGTGTTTTTACACCTTTACAACCTATATGCAGAAATATCTGGTGAATACGGCGGGTATCCATGCCAATGTCGCCAGTGGCATTATGACGGCCGCGCTGTGTGTCTTTATGTTAGTGCAGCCGCTTTTTGGCGCGTTATCCGATAAGATAGGCAGACGTACCTCAATGCTATGTTTTGGTGCGCTCGCGACCTTTTTTACCGTTCCGATTCTGTCGGCATTGCAGAATGTCACGTCGCCTTATGCCGCATTCGCTTTGGTCATGTGTGCGTTATTGATAGTGAGCTTTTACACGTCGATTAGCGGGATCCTGAAAGCGGAAATGTTTCCGGCACAAGTTCGTGCGCTGGGCGTCGGTTTATCTTACGCAGTTGCCAATGCGTTATTCGGCGGTTCAGCGGAATATGTCGCATTGTCGCTAAAATCTGTCGGTATGGAGAGCTCGTTCTTCTGGTATGTAACCGCGATGGCTATCCTGGCCTTCCTGGTTTCACTGATGTTGCATCGTAAAGGAAAGGGTCTGCGTCTTTAGTGCTGTGCTATCTGCCAGATAGCGTAACCGGCTGTAGCGCCAGCGACATCCCAGGCAAAATCTTTCCAGCTCCAGCCGCTTCCTTGCGGGCGGCTGTCCCAGAATTCTTTTGAAGCTCCGAGACTCAAAGAAAACATCAGCCCTATCGCTGCGCTGCGGTCGGAGTTCTCTCCCTGTTGGCGCGCATACTCATTACCCGCTGCTGATAACATCGCTGATGCCATAAAATGCTGGGCTTTATCCTGACCACTCCAGCGGTCGTTAGCCAGGTGGCTACAGCCGGAGAGAAACAACACCGTAAAAGGAATCAACACGCGCACCAGTTCACTCCTAAGAGAAAACCCCGTACAGGACGGGGCTTCGATTACAGGATACGGCTAATTAATCTGTCGATGCGGATCCGGCGCAGACGGCGAATCAATTTACGCACTTTTACCGGATAGTCGGCAATGCTCTGCAGGTCGCGATAGTGTTTTACAATAGTCGTGTGCGTCCGGATAAGCTCCAACTCTTTTTCCCGCTGAGGGGCAAGTTCCTGCTTAGGATCGTGGATCAGAATGGCGTTTTCCAGATCCAGACGCCAGGCGCGGGGATTCAGATTGTTGCCAGTGAGCAGCATCCATTTATCATCTACCCACATCCCTTTCAGATGATAGGTATTGTCGTCGTCTTTCCACAGACGCACCACAAGTTGATCGGTATTGACGTAATACTGTAAACGGCTCAGGAAGCGGCGCAGATTAATCTCATAGAGATAGGGTAGTGCGCCAATGATCTTGAACGGTTCATCTTCCGGAATATAAAAATCATTCGCGGTTTTATCGCCAACAATGATTTCGACTTTCTTACCGTCGCGCAATAGCTGAATAATATTCCGTACCAGTATCGCTGGCAGATTAAAGTAAGGCGTGCAAATGGTAAGCTTCTGCTCTGCACAGGGCATAAGATGGAAAATGGTTTTGTTCAGCAGACTGGATTTACCAAGCCCGACCAGCGGCGTAACGGAGAGTTGTTCATCATTAGCGTCGCCCTGAAAATGATATGACGCATCGCGCAGTTCCTGGCGGTATAAGCGGATATCATTTTTAATCTCCGGGCTTTTCGGTCGTTGGGTATTATCCAGACGATTCACGCCGCGACCCTTCATCAGATTCCGCGTAACCCAGTCAAACATGATGTCAGCCATTTGCGGATTACGAATCAGCTGATAGCGGTCGTAACGGTATTTATCATGCTGATGCAGATAAACATCGTTCAGGCTGGCACCGCTGTACAGGACGCTATCATCAATGATAAAGCCTTTAAAATGCAGTACGCCAAGCGCTTCTCGCGTATTGATCGGTACGCCGTAGACCGGGACATCAATTCCTGGATTTTCCTGCGCCAGTCGGCAATACCAGTCTGCGTTAGTATTAGAGGCCGCAGCGCCAATGCGCCCACGCTGTGCGCGATGCCAGTCGACCAGCACCCGTACGTCCAGCTCAGGACGCTGCCGTTTAGCCGCATAGAGCGCGTCGAGTATGCCTTTACCCCCATCGTCCTGTTCCAGATACAGGGCAACGATACAAATACGCTGCGTCGCGCTGGCGATTTTCTCCAGCAGTGTCTCCCGGAAAGCGGCGGGAGTATAAAAGAAATCTACATCATCAACTGACTGAGAAATCTTAGGGAGTTGGGCAAGGTGTTGTTGATGTTTATTACGCTTAAATTTTGACAACATCACAGTGCATTTCTTCTCTGTTCATTGAAGGGTCCTCTGTGCTATGCAGACGACATAAGCGAGCAATAATAACACCAGTCCCTGTTAAAGTGGTCAACATTTCCAGTGCATTACTCACGATTCATCATATTGAGCCAGATTTAGCGTTAATCCAACGATACCCTCTTCGAGCTGAATATCGACCTGAAATCCTAATTTTCTGGCCAGCGCGACCATGCCGCGATTGTTGGGCATCGTAATACCGTTCAGCCGTCTCAATCCGTGATCGCGAGTATAGGTAATCAATTTCTCCATTAAACGGCGTCCTAAACCTAACCCTTTGAGATCTGAACGCACCAATACGGCAAATTCGGCATCTACGTTGTCAGGATCGGAGATCGCGCGCGTTACGCCGAGGATCTCTTCAGCGTTGTCCATCCGCCTCACGGCCACAAAGGCCATTTCTCGATCGTAGTCGATCTGCGTCATGTTGGCTAAATCTTCATGGGTGAATTCGTTGATCTCGCTGAAATAACGGTAGTAGAGATCTTCTTTGGTGACCTGTGCGATGAATTGTCGTAGTTGGGGTTCATCTTCCGGCAGGATCGGACGGAACAAGCAGCGATCGCCATTTTTCATCTCTACCCACTCTTCAAGCTGGTGAGGGTAGGGGCGTACAGCAAGTCGGCTTTCGTTATCGCCGTCAAACGGAGCGATATCCAGTGTCACATCCAGCGCGGTAAACTCACTGGCGGAAGCCAACAGTGGATGGATATCCAGACGCTGAATTTCCGGACAATCGACAATCAGGTTTGAAACCTGGACCAGTAGCTGGCTTAATCCGACGATATCCAGAGGACGCAGCGCGCTACGGGCGCGAATTTTTCGTTGTTTTATGCCCTGAATCACCAGGTAGCGTGCCAGATTCATGTTGAGTGGCGGCAGCGCGACGACGGCCTGCTCTTCCGGACGCCACTCCACGCCACCTTCACCCAGCATAATTAAAGGGCCGAACACCGGATCGTGCTCGACCACAACGCGAAGCTCCTGCGCTCCGGCGCGGTTAGCCATGCTTTGTACCAGCAAACCATGGATACGCGCCTGCGGCCAGGCCATCTTCACACGGTCGAAAATAGCGTTCGCGGCCTGTTGTACCTCGTTTGCGGTCCGCAGGTAAAGCATGACCCCCTGGACTTCAGATTTATGCGGAATGTCGGGCGAACGTAGCTTGAGAGCTACCGGATAACCTATTTGTTCGGCGATATGCACCGCTTCAGCGCTGTCGCTGGCAATCCAGGTTGGGAGTGTATGCAGCCCATAGGCGTGTAAAATCGGCTGTACTTCATGGGTATCCAGTGAGGTGGCGCCTTCCGCAATTGCTTGTTGCAACAAGTTATGCGCGTCTGAGGTATTAGACGTCAGATTACTCGGCAACGCTGGCGTTTCCCGCAACTGCTTCTGGTTACGCCGATATTCCACCATATGCATAAACGCGGTAATCGTGCCTTCTGGCGTGCGGTAGGTCGGTAATCCAGCTTCGCTGAACAGCCGTCTTGCCTCCTGAGACGAGAACTCGCCGCACCAGTTTGTTAGCAGTGTAACGAATTTGCCTCTGGGATGGCGTTTAAGGGTTTCGATCAGCGCATGGGCGCTTTCTGTCCCTGGCGCGGCAGCGCTGGGAGAGTGAATGACCATAAGCGCATCAAAATCCTGGCAGGCGAGCAGGATATCCAGAGCTTTAACGTAATGTTCGCTGCTGGCATCATCACGCAGATCCAATGGGTTAGCGATATCAATATGAACGGGAAGCGCCTGCCGTAGCTGAAAACAGGTTTCTTCACTTAACGTTGCCAGTTTGCCATTGCGCGACCATAGCTCATCCAACGCCAGCGCAGCAGGCGCGGCGCCATTGCTGATGATCATCAATCTGTCGCCGCGTAGCGGACGCATATGGCTGAGCGTTTCGACGGCGGAAAAAAGCTCGTGCGTATCCTGGACTCGCAGCAGACCTGCGCGCTGTATTGCCGCATCCCATGCCGGGTCCATCCCTGCGCTGGTATTGAGTAAACGCTGGGCTGCCGGGCTTCGGCCGCTTTTAATTACCAGAATCGGTTTGTTACGTGAAGCGCTACGGGCAGCGGAAACAAAACGACGGGCGTCACTTAACTGTTCCAGATAGAGCAAAATCGCGCTGGTCTTGCCGTCGCGCGCCAGGTAGTCCAGCAGTTCATCGACGTCAATATCCAGACTATCGCCCAGCGCGATAAAATAGGAAAAGCCCATTTCACGCTGTTGCGCCCAGTCAAGAATAGTATTGGATACGGCGGCAGACTGGGAAATAAAGGCGAGCTTGCCCTGTTTAATCGGGACCGGCGAAAAGCTGGCGTTTAGTCCTTGCCATGGCGCGAGGAGCCCAAGACTGTTTGGGCCCAGCAGACGCATTTTATAACGCCGGGCGCAGGCAAGAAGTTCTGCATGTTGAGACGCGGGAGCTGAGAGAATAATGCACGTCTTACAGCCTTTCGCGCCAAGCGCGTCCAGTAGCGCCAGATTACGGCTGGCGTTGGTGCATAAAATAGCCAGATCGGGGGTAAAAGGGAGGCTAGCGATATCCGGCCAGGCCATAACGCCTAAAACAGCTTTCCAGGCGGGCGTCACGGGCAGGACGGGACCATTGAATCCTCCCGCCAACAAGTTACGCATCATCAGGTAACCCGCTCGGTGGGTTTTCATTGAAGCGCCAATCACCGCGATCGATTTTGGTCGTAGCAGTGCTTCCAGTCCTTGCTGGCTCATACCGGTCTCCCTTACGCAGAAGTGACCGGATGATTTTAAACGTTTTCTCTATTTTCTGCTGTGATGTTTCCCGGATGTTGCGTTTTTCCTGCCAGATAACGTGTTTTAAAACGTGTGAAATGTTCGCCTAAGCCGCTTGCGGCCTCGGTATCTCCCGCCATGTCTAACAGGGCGATTGCGACTTCGGCGGTACAGTATTGTCCTTCGGCGTGCATTTCACGCAGCCGATAAGCAGAAAGACGTGACAAGTCGACGGAGATCACGGGCAGGTTATCCAGATAAGGGCTTTTCCGAAACATTTTTCGCGCTTCGGGCCAGGTGCCATCGAGCATGATAAACAGCGGCGGTTTTCCTGTGGGGGGAGTAAAAATGACATCTCGCGTTTCGTCTGCGTAGGAGGCGGGAAAAACCACCATCGGCTGGTAATCCGGATGTTGTACTAACTCCAGCAGCGCCTGCGGCGGCTCGGTGCGCGACCACTGAAATGCGGCAGTGTCCGGCAAGATATCGGCTATCAGGCGGCCAGTATTGCTGGGTTTCAACGGTTCAGTGTCAAACATCACCAGACAAAAACGGCTTTTCGCCTGAGAAGGCGTTAGCGTATCACACAAGCAAAGTTTTTGCGGCAGCAGGCAACGCTGGCAGCGGCGAACCCGATTACCTCGGGCAAGAAAAGGACGCGTAGCGCGCGCAAGTCGTTCGGCGCGTAGTTGAAGGACAGCGTTATCGGTCATAGAAAGCGTGAGTGGCGAAAAACGCTATTGTGGCAGAGGTGAAAACGGGGCACAAGATATGCCCCGTGGCGTTTATAGCGATTCGTTCAGCCAACTGTCAAAAGGGGCTTTAGGCACTGCGCCATTGAGCATATCGACCATTTGCCCGTGCTTAAAGATCATAATCGTCGGAATGCTACGGATACCGAAACGGGCGCTAAGTTCGCGCTCTGCCTCAGTATTTACTTTAACAAAACGGACTTTACCGCTGCGTTCTTCAGCGACATCCTCAAAAATAGGCGCAAAGTTACGACAGGGGCCGCACCATGGCGCCCAGAAGTCGATCACCACGGGCAGATCGTCTTTTAACAGTTTGTCCAGCGTTTCGCCGGTTGCATTAATGACTTCTCCGTCAAACAACTCATGACCGCAACGTCCACATTTTGCCGCATCCTGAAGCCGATCGTCAGGGATGCGGTTGATGGCCTGGCAATGGGTACAAACGGTGTTCATAGCTAACCTCTGAATACGTCGGAAGGCATCCCACCAAGTGCAGGATGTTTCTATAATGTTACATATTATCGAAGAGTCGGTGCTAAACAACAATGTGTTTTATTCAATGGTTATAATAGTCGCAGGCTTTTAAACGAAATCATGGCTAACCAGATGCACATCGGGTAATCTTCGCGCTTCGCGCAGCGCTGGTGGAGAAAAGCATGAACGATGAATTAAAAAATAAAAGCGGCAAAGTTAAAGTGATGTATGTCCGTAGTGACGATGACTCTGATAAACGCACCCATAACCCACGTACCGGGAAAGGGGGAGGCCGCCCGGCAAAGTCTCGCACTGATGGCGGACGTCGCCCCGCCCGTGATGAGCGAAATAATCAGAGCCGTGACCGTAAACATGAAACCTCGCCATGGCGTACAATATCCCGCGCGCCGGGAGACGAGACGCCGGAAAAAGCCGATCACGGTGGTATTAGCGGTAAAAGTTTTATCGATCCTGAAGTGTTGCGTCGCCAGCGGGCGGAAGAGACCCGCGTCTATGGCGAAAATGCTTGCCAGGCGTTATTCCAGAGTCGTCCAGATGCCATTGTGCGCGCCTGGTTTATCCAGAGCGTGACGCCGCGTTTTAAAGAGGCGCTGCGTTGGATGGCAGCAAATCGTAAAGCCTACCATGTTGTCGATGAGACCGAACTGGCAAAAGCTTCCGGTACTGAGCACCATGGCGGCGTGTGCTTCCTGATTAAAAAGCGTAATGGCACAACAGTTAAGCAATGGGTCAGTCAGGCGGCGGATAAAGACTGCGTGCTGGCGCTGGAAGATGTCGCTAACCCGCATAATCTTGGCGGCATGATGCGTAGCTGTGCGCACTTCGGCGTGAAGGGTGTGGTGGTACAGGATGCAGCGTTGCTGGAATCCGGCGCGGCGATTCGTACGGCGGAAGGCGGCGCGGAACATGTCCAGCCAATCACTGGCGAAAATATTGTCGATGTACTGGATGATTTTCGCCAGGCGGGGTACACCGTGGTAACGACGTCCAGCGAACGCGGCCAGGCGTTGTTTAGCACGACGCTACCGGAAAAAATGGTACTGGTATTAGGCCGGGAATATGATTTCCTGCCGGAAGCGGCGCGCGAACCCGGCGATCTGTGCGTGAAAATTAACGGCACAGGGAACGTGGAAAGCCTGAATGTGTCGGTTGCGACAGGCGTGCTGCTCGCCGAGTGGTGGCGGCAGAATAAAGCGTAACGGATACGGCCCGGTCGCATAACGCGCGCTGGGCCAAAGTAGGGACACGTTTTCAGCGCTCAGTCTCGCGCCGTCATTCGGCATTAACATGGCGAGCCGCCAATGTTATTCACTCTCAGCCGGTAATACTGGCGTCCAGTCGATAGTTTTCTCGCCGTGTTGTTCCAGCCATTGATTCGTTAACACAAAGTGGTTGCAACCAAAAAATCCGCGGTGTGCAGAAAGTGGTGAGGGATGCGGGGCTTTCAGAATATGGTGGCGCTGCGGATCAATAATCGCGCCTTTCTTCTGGGCGTGCGAGCCCCACAGCAAGAAGACAACCCCTTCGCGGTGTTGGTTAATCAGGCTTATCACTTTATCCGTAAAGGTTTCCCACCCCAGGCTGGCATGAGAGTGCGCCTGGCCTGCCCGTACCGTGAGCACCGTATTCAGTAACAGTACGCCCTGGCGCGCCCAGCTTTCCAGATAACCGTGCGCGGGGCGAACAAAGCCGGGAATGGAGGCTTCCAGCTCTTTGTACATATTCACTAATGACGGCGGGGGGGCGATCCCAGGACGCACGGAGAACGCCAGACCGTGTGCCTGACCCGGGCCGTGGTAAGGATCTTGTCCCAGGATCACCACCTTAACGTCGCCCAGTTCCGTGAAGCGAAAGGCGTTAAACACATCTTTTTGCGGCGGGTAGACCGTGATACCCGACTGACGCTCGCCAGCAACAGTGTGAAGCGTATTGATAAAGTAAGGTTGCTGTTTCTCATCAGCCAGTACATCGTGCCAGGTTAACTCAGTCGCCATCTCGCTCTCCTGCGAATTTCCAGTCTCCTTAGCTTAACTGCTTCTTTCTGCTGTGCAAAATTCTCTGTGCCATCAACAACGTTACCCACAAAAGATAGTTGAAAGTTTATGTAAAAAGTTTATGGGATTGGATGGTGTAAGTTGATGTAAAACAATATATTCCTCGTATCACCCTTTTTATGGTGTGGTTTTTATTGATTTAAATCAAAGAATGAAGGGTGGTCGAGGGGTATATATACACTCAAGCAACAATGGTTTTACCAATTGGCCGGGATTAGGCCGACCGAAATCAAATAATTTTGCCTGGGGAGGCATCACATGATTACAGGTATCCAGATTACTAAAGCCGCTAACGACGACCTGCTGAATTCCTTCTGGCTGCTGGACAGCGAAAAAGGCGAAGCGCGCTGCATCGTTGCAAAATCCGGCTTTGCTGAAGATGAAGTTGTGGCTGTCAGCAAACTGGGCGAGATTGAATACCGTGAAATTCCGATGGAAGTTAAACCGGAAGTACGCGTTGAAGGCGGTCAGCATCTGAACGTTAACGTTCTGCGTCGTGAAACTCTGGAAGACGCGGTTAAGCATCCGGAAAAATACCCGCAGCTGACTATTCGTGTTTCTGGGTATGCGGTGCGTTTTAACTCCCTGACGCCGGAACAGCAGCGCGACGTTATCGCTCGTACCTTTACCGAAAGCCTGTAAGGCTTATCCGGTAATAACAAGCGGAAGAGGCCGGGCCTTTTCCGCTTTTGTTTTATTTGTGTCAGTAAAAAATCCGCACCGCGCAGTACACCAGCAGTAACGCCAGAATGATATTTAACTGGCGACCATAATGGCGAAACGCCCGCTGAAACAGATGTCCCGCCAGCGCCCAACACACATTACCGAACGTGCCGATCAATGCCAGCAATATACTGACGCCGATGACCCAATTCAGCGCCTGCGTTTGCGGTAAAACAAATGTAGACAGAGCGGTAATGCCGTACAGAATAATTTTGACGTTCACAAACTGCAGGACAAAGCTTACCCAAAAGCCAACCGGTTTTGGTCTGGCGTTCTCATCCGCCGCTGGACCGGTGGCAATTTTCCACGCCAGCCACAGGATATACGCAGCCCCCACCCAACTGAGTAAATGAATGATTGCCGGATCGATAACCGCAAGGGAAAACGCGATCCCGGCGCACAGCAGCATGACGACCAAAAATCCCAGACTCATACCTGCCAGTACACGAATACTCTGCCGAAAACCATGTGCAGTTGCTGCGCTAAGCGCGAGAATATTGTTAGGGCCGGGGGTAAGGGCGGTGATTAATGTGTAAGTCCAGAAAGCGCTTAAAAGCATCGGTGTCACTTGTCATCTCCTCTGTTTTAGCAGACAGTACCCGATATGAAATATTTAAAAAAATGAATGTTTTTTAATTCTGAATTCGAGATTTTCGATAGGTTGGTGGTCATGGATCTGCGTCGGTTTATTACGCTGAAAACGGTAGTGGAAGAGGGCTCGTTTCTGCGGGCTTCGCAAAAGCTGTGCTGTACTCAGTCGACGGTAACTTTTCATATTCAACAGCTTGAACGTGAGTTTTCCCTGCAACTGTTCGAGAAAATAGGGCGCCGAATGTGCCTGACCACTGAGGGGAAAAAGCTGATGCCGCATATCCATGAACTGACGCGTGTGATGGAGTCGATTCGTGAAGCCGCAAGACAGGATGCGGAACCAGGCGGAGAGCTGCGCGTGGCGACAGGTGAAACCTTACTGGCGTACAAAATGCCGCAGGTTTTACAACGTTTTAAGCTGCGAGCGCCGAATGTCAGATTGTCGCTACAGTCGCTGAATTGCTATGTGATACGTGATGCGTTGCTGAATGACGAGGTCGATCTGGGCGTTTTTTATCGCGTAGGTAATGATGATGCGCTCACGATGCAGCAACTGGGGGAGCAGTCGCTGGCGCTGGTGGCCTCTCCACTGCTACAGGATGCTGATTTTACGCAGCCAGATCAGCATATCCCCTGCAGCTTCATCATCAATGAACCGCAATGTGTCTTCCGCCAGCTGTTTGAAAGTACGCTACGGCAGAGGCGGATTACGCTGGAAAACACGATTGAACTGTGGAGTATTGAAAGCATTAAACAGTGTGTGGCTGCTAACCTGGGCATCAGCTTTTTACCACGTTTTACCGTTGAACGAGAACTTAGTACCGGTCAGTTGAAAGAGCTGCCGTTTGGCGCGCCGCCGCCGTCGATCATGGCGCTGTGCGCCCATCATGCCGGGAAAGCGGTCAGCCCGGCAATGCAGATATTTATGCAGTGTATGGAGGCGTGTTTTACCGTGGAAGATAAAAAAATGCCGGGTTAACGAACCCGGCATTATTATTACTCTTCGCTGGATTGCTCCAGCGTCTGCGTACCGCTTGGCTTGCGGCGCTTACCGATGTTTTTAGTATCGCGGTGACGTTTCTTCACGCGCGGTTTCTCTTTTTCTTTCTCTTTTTTCTTCTCGGCGCGTTTTGCCAGCACTTTCTTCGATGGTTTACCGGTCATCTTTTCACTGGGTGCACGCGTAATCGGGCGTAGCTCGTCAATAACACGCGCTTTCAGCGGCTCTTCGATGTAGCGGCCAATCTTCAACAGCAGGAGATGGTCGTGGGCTTCGACCAGAGAAATAGCGGTGCCTTTGCGCCCCGCACGGCCTGTACGACCAATGCGATGCAGGTAGGTATCGCCACTGCGCGGCATGTCGAAGTTAATAACGTGGCTTACGTCAGGAATATCGATCCCGCGCGCGGCAACGTCGGTCGCGACCAGCACGTTAACGCGGCCATCGGTGAGACGCTTAATGCCTTCGTTGCGTTTGATCTGCGCCATCTCGCCTTCGAGATAGCAGTTGTTGATCCCCGCCAGACGCAGTTGCTCAGCCAGTTCATGGACACGCTCGCGCTTACGCACAAACACGATGGTACGGGTGGCATCATCCTGCTTCAGTAAGTGCTTAAGCAGTTCGAACTTATGCTCGTAGTTATCCGCACGGTAATACCACTGATGAATCTTTTTACGCTCACGAATGGATGGGGTGGCGGAAACTTCGACCGGATCTTTCAGCAGACGCTCGGCAAAATCTTTGATCGCATCGCCTTCCAGTGTCGCGGAGAACAGCATGGTCTGCTTACGCCAACGGGTTTCCCCGGCGATATGTTCAATGTCCTGAGCAAAGCCCATGTCCAGCATCCGGTCGGCCTCGTCGAGGATCAGTGTTTCAACCGCGCGGCAGTCAAAGTTCTCTTCTTTAATATATTGCAGCAGACGGCCCGTGGTGGCGACCACGATATCCTGGTTTTCGCTGAATACTTCGGCATGGTTCATGTACGCGACGCCGCCAGTAATGGTGGCGATATCCAGATGGGTATGCTTCGCCAGTTCGCGGGCGTGATCGGCCACCTGCATTGCCAGCTCGCGGGTTGGCGTCAGGATCAGAATACGCGGCGGCCCGGATTTTTTACGCGGGAAGTCGAGCAAGTGCTGCAACGCCGGCAGCAGATATGCCGCCGTTTTACCGGTGCCTGTCGGCGCAGAACCGAGTACATCGCGGCCATCGAGCGCAGGCGGAATGGCGGCAGCCTGAATGGCGGTCGGGCGAGTGAATCCTTTATCCTGGAGGGCATCCAGCAGGCTTTCGTCGAGTTCAAGTTCGGAAAAAGTCGTTACAGTCATGTTCTACCTCTGTGTGGGGCGCTGATTATAGACGTTACGGCCGCAATCTTCATCTGTTTGTATGGATATCCCTTCTCAGGTATTGTTTTCACCCGGCGCTGTCGCCGTTTTTTGCAAGGTTGTTTTTACATGTCTCAGTCTGACTCCGTTCTCCGTCGTAACGGATTTACGTTTAAGCAGTTTTTTGTTGCGCACGATCGGTGTGCGATGAAAGTAGGAACTGACGGTATTTTACTTGGGGCGTGGGCGCCAGTCGCGGATGTAAAGCGAATTCTGGATATCGGTACTGGAAGCGGTCTTCTGGCGTTAATGCTGGCGCAGAGAACAGATGACAATGTGCCTATTGACGCCGTGGAACTGGATGCCGGGGCTGCAATGCAAGCGCAGGAAAACGTCACCCGGTCTCCCTGGTCCCATCGAATAATGGTGCATACTGATGATATTCAGCGCTGGGCGCCTCGTCAGACAGTGCGTTTTGATCTTATTATTAGCAACCCGCCGTATTATGAACCCGGCGTGGAATGCGCTACGCCGCAGCGGGAGCAGGCGCGCTATACCGCTACGTTGGATCACCAGACATTACTGGCTATTGCGGCGGATTGTATTACAGAAGACGGTTTTTTTTGCGTGGTGTTGCCGGAACAAATCGGTAATGCTTTTACGCAGCAAGCGCTTAACATAGGGTGGCATTTGCGGCTACGTACTGACGTTGCGGAAACCGACGCCCGACCGCCTCACCGGGTACTGTTAGCTTTTTCACCGCAAGCAGGGGAGTGCTACAGCGACCGTGTAGTGATTCGTGGGCCAGACCAGCGATACTCAGAAGGCTACACGGCGCTGACCCAGGCATTTTATCTGTTTATGTGAACGTTTGACGGCGTGAGCACTGACGGTCCGGATTCGGCCTGCAGATCCGGATAATCCAGGGTGTAATGCAGGCCGCGACTCTCTTTACGCATCATCGCACAACGTACGATAAGCTCTGCAACCTGCACCAGGTTACGCAACTCCAGCAGGTTATTCGATACGCGAAAGTTCGCATAGTACTCATCGATCTCCTGTTGCAGCATAGTGATGCGCCGCAGGGCGCGCTCCAGACGTTTGGTGGTGCGCACAATCCCGACATAGTCCCACATCAACAGCCGCAGCTCATGCCAGTTATGTTGAATCACCACTTGTTCGTCCGCGTTCTCCACCTGACTTTCATCCCAGGCGGGAAGGGCGTCAACGCCGTGGGTATAAGGCATACGTCTGTCGATATCTTCTGCGGCTGACCAACTATAGACCAGGCATTCCAGCAGCGAGTTGGACGCCATACGGTTAGCGCCGTGCAGGCCGGTATAGCTCACTTCGCCAATAGCATACAGCCCGTCAACGTCAGTACGGCCAAAGTCATCAACCATTACGCCGCCGCAGGTATAGTGTGCTGCGGGAACGACGGGAACCCGGTCTTTCGTTAGATCGAGGCCCAGTCCGAGCAATTTTTCATAGATCATCGGGAAGTGCTGGCGGACAAAATATTCAGGCTTATGACTAATATCAAGAAACATGCAATCTGCGCCGAGTCGTTTCATCTCATGATCGATGGCGCGGGCGACAATATCGCGCGGCGCCAGTTCGCCGCGTTCATCAAAGTCCGGCATAAACCGTGTTCCATCCGGGCGTTTAAGATACGCACCTTCGCCGCGTAGCGCTTCGGTGAGTAAAAAATTGCGCGCCTGTGGATGATAAAGTGCGGTCGGATGAAACTGGTTAAACTCCAGATTAGCGACCCGACAGCCAGCGCGCCAGGCCATGGCGATACCGTCACCCGAGGAAATATCCGGATTAGTCGTATATTGATAAACTTTTGATGCACCGCCTGTCGCCAGCACCACCGACTTTGCATTACAGGTTTCAACTAACGCTTTATTGCGGTTCCAACTCCATGCGCCGACGACCCGGCGAGGCCCCGGCAGGCCAATTTTATCGGAGATAATTAAATCAACGGCGTTGCTGCGTTCCAGCACCTGAATATTAGGATGATTTTGTGCCCGGCTGACCAGAGTGGTCTCAACTTCTTTTCCGGTGGCGTCGGCAGCATGAAGGATTCGTCGATGGCTATGGCCACCTTCACGCGTGAGATGATAGCTCTCCTCGCCGTTTGGCTGGACGTAGGTATCAAACAAAACGCCCTGATCGATAAGCCACTGCACGCAGGCACGGGCGTTGCTGGCGACAAATTCCACCGCATGGCGATCGCAAATCCCGGCGCCAGCAATCAGTGTATCTTCGACATGAGACGCAATACTGTCGGTATCATCGAACACGGCGGCAATACCGCCTTGTGCATAAAACGTGGAACCTTCATTCACCGACCCTTTACTGAGGACGATGACCTTATGTTGTTCAGCCAGACGCAGCGCCAGCGAGAGCCCGGCTGCGCCACTGCCGATAATCAACACATCACAGGACAGTTCGGAAGTTGTCATTAGAGTCTTTGTTTAATTTACTAAACAGTGTTGCGGCAGATTAGCACTATCAGAGAGTAAAAAGCACGATCTGATTGCATTTTTGTTGCGCTTATTAAACATAAAATAAAAACAGAATAGGAGATAAACGGCAAAAAATATTTTGTAGGGCAGGGTGTTAGCGTCAGATTTTGTAGTGAAATAAAGATGCTGTTGGGTTACTCTGCAAACAACGAAATGGGCATTTCTGTGCAGATAGTGCGTTGTTCAGTATCTGTAGACTTATAATGGAAGATAAGACCTGTCTACAACATGACAAACAAAAACAAATGCGTAACGGAACTTTACGAAACATAGACACTCTAACCTGTTGCTTGCTCATAGTGCGGCTTATGGAGTGGCGTTTCGAAAGCGCGTGGAAATTTGGTTTGGGGAGACATTACCTCGGATGAGCGAGCAGTTAACGGACCAGGTCCTGGTTGAGCGGGTCCAGAAGGGAGATCAGAAAGCCTTTAATTTACTGGTAGTGCGCTACCAGCATAAAGTGGCGAGTCTGGTTTCCCGCTATGTGCCATCGGGCGACGTTCCCGATGTGGTACAAGAATCTTTTATTAAGGCCTATCGCGCGCTGGATTCTTTCCGGGGGGATAGCGCTTTTTATACCTGGTTGTATCGTATTGCGGTTAATACCGCGAAGAACTACCTGGTTGCTCAGGGGCGTCGTCCGCCTTCCAGTGATGTAGACGCGATTGAAGCAGAAAACTTTGAAAGCGGCGGCGCGCTGAAAGAAATTTCGAACCCTGAGAACTTAATGTTGTCAGAAGAACTGAGACAGATAGTTTTCCGAACTATTGAATCCCTCCCGGAAGATTTACGTATGGCAATTACCTTACGGGAGTTGGATGGCCTGAGTTATGAAGAGATAGCGGCTATCATGGATTGTCCGGTGGGGACGGTGCGTTCACGTATCTTCCGGGCGCGGGAAGCTATTGATAATAAAGTTCAACCGCTTATCAGGCGTTGACGATAGCGGGATACTGGAAAAGGTATTAGGCATGCAGAAAGAAAAACTTTCCGCTTTGATGGATGGCGAAACGTTGGACAGTGAGCTGCTCAAAGCGCTTACGCACGACCCGGAAATGCAGAAAACGTGGGAGGGTTATCACCTGATCCGCGATTCAATGCGAGGGGATACGCCTGACGTTCTCCATTTCGATATATCTGCTCGCGTGATGGCCGCTATTGAAAACGAGCCAGTACGTCAGGTTGCGCCATTAATTCCTGAGGCCCAGCCCGCTCCGCACCAGTGGCAGAAAATGCCGTTCTGGAAAAAAGTACGTCCGTGGGCGGCGCAGCTTACCCAAATGGGGGTGGCGGCGTGCGTTTCACTTGCAGTTATTGTCGGCGTCCAGCACTATAATGGACAATCTGAAACATCCCAGCAACCTGAAACGCCGGTTTTCAATACCCTGCCGATGATGGGAAAAGCCAGCCCGGTAAGTCTGGGAGTACCTTCTGAAGCAACGCCTGTCGGCAGTCAGCAACAGCAGGTACAGGAGCAGCGTCGTCGCATCAACGCCATGTTGCAGGACTACGAACTGCAACGCCGACTGCACTCTGAACAGCTTCAGTTTGAGCAGGCGCAAACCCAGCAAGCCGCGGTACAGGTGCCAGGAATCCAAACTTTAGGAACGCAATCGCAGTAATGAAGCAACTTTGGTTTGCCATGTCCCTTGTGGCGGGTAGCCTGTTCTTCTCCGTAAACGCCTCGGCCGACCCTGCGTCCGGGGCGTTATTGCAGCAGATGAACATCGCCAGCCAGTCACTGAATTACGAGCTGTCATTTGTCAGCATCACGAAACAAGGCGTTGAATCTCTGCGTTATCGACACGCACGCCTGGATAGCCGCCCGCTTGCGCAATTACTGCAGTTGGATGGTCCTCGCCGGGAGGTCGTACAGCGTGGTAATGAAATCAGCTATTTTGAACCTGGCCTTGAGCCGTTCACCCTGAACGGTGATTATATTGTTGATTCCCTGCCTTCCCTGATCTACACCGACTTTAAACGTCTGGCGCCTTACTACGACTTTATTTCGGTCGGACGTACCCGTATCGCAGACCGGTTATGCGAAGTGATCCGCGTCGTGGCACGCGATGGTACGCGGTACAGCTATATTGTCTGGATGGATATGGACACCAAACTACCGATGCGCGTCGATTTGCTGGACCGCGATGGAGAAACGCTGGAGCAGTTCCGCGTTATCGCATTCACGGTGAGCCAGGATATCGGCAGCACTATGCAAACACTGGCAAAGGCTAACCTTCCACCGCTGCTCTCCGTTCCTGGCGGCGAGAAAATGAAATTTAACTGGAGTCCGTCCTGGGTGCCGCAAGGCTTTAGCGAGGTTTCCAGCAGTCGTCGTCCATTGCCAACGATGGATAATTTACCGATTGAATCGCGGCTTTATTCGGATGGTCTGTTCAGCTTTTCCGTCAACGTTAACCGGGCGACGCAGAACAGCAGCGATCAGATGTTGCGTACCGGACGCCGGACAGTGTATAGCAGCGTACGCGACAATGCGGAAATTACCGTTGTCGGCGAGCTTCCGCCACAAACGGCGAAGCGTATTGCAGACAGTATCAAGTTCAGGGCAGTACAATGATTAAAGAGTGGGCGACGGTCGTCTCCTGGCGGAATGGCCAGGCGGTCGTGAGTTGTGATGTTAAAACATCGTGCAGCAACTGCGCCTCCCGGGCGGGATGCGGCAGCCGCGTGCTGAATAAATTAGGGCCGCAAACGACTCATACAATTGTGGTGCCAAGCGTGGAGCCGCTGTCGCCGGGGCAGAAAGTTGAGCTTGGCATCGCCGAAAAAAGCCTCTTAGGGTCGGCATTGTTGGTCTATATGTCGCCTTTAGCGGGGTTATTTCTCTTTGCAGTGCTTTTCCAGGTATTGTTTGGATCTGACCTTGCGGCATTAAGCGGCGCTGTTTTAGGTGGCGTTGGCGGTTTTTTGCTTGCCCGAGGCTATTCCCGGAAACTGGCGGAGCGCGATACCTGGCAACCGGTGATTTTAAGCGTTGCCCTCCCGTCCGAGCTTGTTCGCGTCGAAACCACATCAATCGAAACGCGCCAGTAGACGCTGTGCCGGATAGCGCTGCGTTTAGCTGGTCTGCTAAGGTCATTTTTTCCTGCCATGCAGGAGATGTCGGGCCGATAAGCTTGCGCTATCAGGGGCTTTTTCGGCGTTACAGTGACTTACGTAAAAAGTGAGACGCTTGCCAGTTCCCGCTCTCCTTACATTATGAACATTTCCTCGCCTTAGCGTTGTAGTGTAGAATGCGGCGTTTCAGTTAAAACAGACGTTAAGCTCAGAACAGCGACCTCTAAAGTCTGGTCAACCAGGCGTAAGGCATAATAATTTATCTCTATGAAGAACATACGTAACTTTTCGATCATTGCTCACATTGACCACGGTAAATCGACGCTGTCTGACCGTATTATCCAGATCTGCGGTGGCCTGTCTGACCGTGAAATGGAAGCTCAGGTACTTGATTCTATGGATCTTGAACGTGAGCGCGGCATCACTATTAAAGCCCAGAGTGTGACGCTGGATTTTAAAGCGTCTGATGGTGAAACTTATCAACTGAACTTTATCGACACGCCGGGTCACGTTGACTTTTCCTATGAAGTCTCCCGCTCGTTGGCAGCCTGCGAGGGCGCTCTGCTGGTCGTTGATGCCGGGCAGGGCGTAGAAGCGCAAACATTGGCGAACTGCTACACCGCGATGGAAATGGATCTTGAAGTGGTGCCGGTGCTTAACAAAATTGATTTGCCGGCTGCCGATCCGGAGCGTGTGGCCGAAGAAATTGAAGATATTGTCGGCATTGATGCGACGGATGCCGTACGTTGCTCCGCTAAAACCGGTGTTGGCGTGACCGATGTCCTGGAACGCCTGGTGCGCGATATCCCGCCGCCGCAGGGTGATCCGGACGGACCGTTGCAGGCGCTGATTATTGACTCCTGGTTCGATAATTACCTGGGCGTGGTCTCACTGGTGCGCATTAAAAACGGTACGATGCGTAAAGGCGACAAAATTAAAGTGATGAGCACCGGGCAGACCTACAACGCTGACCGCCTGGGGATCTTCACGCCGAAACAGGTTGACCGTACCGAACTTAAATGTGGCGAGGTAGGCTGGCTGGTCTGTGCGATTAAAGACATTCTTGGCGCACCGGTTGGCGATACCCTGACTCAGGCGCGTAATCCGGCAGAAAAAGCGCTGCCAGGATTTAAAAAAGTGAAACCGCAGGTCTATGCAGGGCTGTTCCCGGTCAGCTCCGACGATTATGAAAGTTTCCGCGACGCGCTCGGCAAGCTGAGTCTGAATGATGCTTCACTGTTTTATGAGCCGGAAAGTTCCTCGGCGCTGGGTTTTGGCTTCCGCTGCGGATTCCTCGGTCTGCTGCACATGGAGATCATTCAGGAACGTCTTGAGCGCGAATACGATCTGGATCTGATAACCACCGCGCCGACTGTAGTTTATGAAGTAGAAACGACGGCGAAAGAGATTGTCTATGTCGATAGTCCCTCCAAGCTGCCGCCGCTGAATAACATTTATGAATTGCGCGAGCCTATCGCCGAATGTCATATGCTGTTGCCGCAAGCTTATTTAGGCAACGTTATTACTCTGTGTATTGAGAAACGCGGCGTACAAACTAATATGGTGTACCACGGCAACCAGGTCGCGCTGACCTATGAAATCCCGATGGCGGAAGTGGTGCTTGATTTCTTTGATCGCCTGAAATCAACGTCGCGCGGCTATGCGTCTTTGGATTACAACTTCAAGCGCTTCCAGGCATCTGACATGGTGCGTGTCGATGTGTTGATAAACAATGAACGTGTGGACGCTCTGGCGCTGATTACCCACCGTGATAACGCTCAGAATCGTGGCCGTGAACTGGTTGATAAAATGAAAGATCTGATTCCGCGCCAGCAGTTTGATATCGCGATTCAGGCGGCGATTGGTACGCATATTATTGCCCGTTCGACGGTAAAACAGTTACGTAAAAACGTTCTGGCGAAGTGCTATGGCGGTGATATTAGTCGTAAGAAAAAACTGCTGCAGAAACAGAAAGAAGGTAAGAAACGCATGAAGCAAATCGGTAACGTTGAGCTGCCTCAGGAAGCGTTCCTCGCCATTCTGCATGTCGGTAAAGACAATAAATAATCCCTAAGGAGTTGGCATGGCGAACATGTTTGCCCTGATTCTGGTGATAGCCACACTGGTGACGGGCATTTTATGGTGCGTAGATAAGTTTGTTTTCGCGCCAAAACGTCGGGCGCGTCAGGCCGCTGCGCAAACGGCGACGGGAGAAGCCCTGGATAAAGCGACGCTGGAAAAAGTCGAGCCCAAGCCAGGCTGGCTGGAGACGGGCGCATCTGTTTTCCCGGTGCTGGCGATCGTGCTGATCGTGCGTTCTTTTATTTATGAACCCTTTCAGATACCGTCAGGCTCGATGATGCCGACATTGCTCATTGGCGATTTTATTCTGGTGGAAAAATTTGCCTATGGTATTAAAGATCCGATCTACCAGAAAACGCTGATTGAAACCGGTCACCCAAAACGCGGGGATATAGTGGTATTTAAATACCCGGAAGACCCTAAGTTAGATTACATCAAACGCGCAGTGGGCTTGCCGGGCGATAAGATCACTTATGATCCGGTTGCGAAAGAGGTGACCATTCAGCCTGGTTGTCGTTCAGGGCAGGCGTGTGAAAATGCTCTGCCAGTGACCTACTCTAATGTTGAACCGAGCGATTTTGTGCAAACTTTTGCCCGTCGTAACGGCGGAGAAGCGACCAGTGGTTTCTTTGAAGTCCCGTTAAACGAGACGAAAGAAAACGGCATACGTCTGACCGAACGTAAAGAGACTCTGGGTGATGTGACGCATCGTATCCTGATGGTGCCGATCGCTCAGGATCAGTTAGGCATGTATTATCAACAGCCGGGGCAACCGCTGGCGACGTGGGTTGTACCGCCGGGACAATATTTCATGATGGGTGATAACCGCGATAATAGCGCGGATAGCCGATACTGGGGATTTGTTCCGGAAGCGAACCTGGTTGGTAAAGCAGTTGCTATCTGGATGAGTTTTGATAAGCAGGAAGGGGAGTGGCCGACAGGCGTACGCCTGAGTCGTATCGGCGGCATTCACTAACTGTGGCGAAATGATCATTCACGCTGCCGACTTTTTGGTGGCAGCGTGAATTATTTCCTGGATAAATTCCCTTAGACTAACGACATCCCCTGTCGTTGTGTATAGAATATTCCCCCGAAGTTTTAGGTTGGCGCCATTGGGTCGCCACGGCACACGAAACCGCGTTGGTTATATACATCATTTTCCCGCTGCGGCGATGCGGCAGAATAGATGACGTATATCAGGTCTGTTTCGTGTGCTGGATTGTTGACGCATTCATTTATTGGTATCGCATGAACCCCATCGTAATTAATCGGCTTCAACGGAAGCTGGGCTACACTTTTAATCATCAGGAGCTGTTGCAGCAGGCATTAACTCACCGCAGCGCCAGCAGTAAGCATAACGAACGTCTGGAATTTTTAGGCGACTCCATCTTGAGCTTCGTTATCGCTAACGCGCTTTATCACCGTTTTCCGCGTGTGGATGAGGGAGATATGAGCCGTATGCGCGCTACGCTGGTGCGTGGGAATACGCTGGCAGAATTAGCCCGAGAATTTGACTTAGGCGAGTGTCTGCGTTTAGGACCGGGCGAATTGAAAAGCGGCGGATTCCGTCGTGAGTCTATTCTGGCGGATACTGTTGAAGCGTTAATTGGCGGGGTATTTCTTGATAGCAATATTCAGACCGTCGAGCAGCTTATCCTGAACTGGTATAAAACCCGTCTGGATGAAATCAGTCCGGGCGACAAACAAAAAGACCCGAAAACGCGCTTGCAGGAGTATTTGCAGGGTCGCCATCTGCCGCTGCCGTCTTATCTGGTGGTGCAGGTACGCGGTGAGGCGCACGATCAGGAGTTTACTATCCACTGCCAGGTCAGTGGCCTCAGTGAACCGGTGGTTGGCACGGGTTCCAGCCGCCGTAAGGCGGAGCAGGCTGCCGCCGAACAGGCGCTGAAAAAACTGGAGCTGGAATGAGCATCGACAAAACTTATTGCGGATTTATCGCCATCGTCGGGCGTCCCAACGTTGGCAAATCCACTCTGCTTAACAAGCTGCTCGGGCAGAAAATTTCAATTACGTCCCGTAAAGCGCAGACCACACGTCACCGCATTGTCGGTATTCATACCGAAGGCCCGTATCAGGCAATCTATGTCGATACGCCGGGTTTGCACATGGAAGAAAAGCGCGCCATCAACCGCCTGATGAATAAAGCAGCAAGTAGTTCAATTGGCGACGTTGAGTTGGTGATTTTCGTTGTGGAAGGCACCCGCTGGACCCCTGATGATGAGATGGTACTGAACAAACTGCGCGACGGCAAAGCGCCGGTTATTCTTGCTGTTAATAAAGTAGATAACGTGCAAGAAAAAGCGGAGTTGTTACCACATTTGCAATTTCTGTCTGGCCAGATGAATTTTCTCGACATCGTGCCGATCTCAGCAGAAACCGGCATGAACGTCGATACTATTGCCAACATCGTGCGTAAACATTTGCCGGAAGCTATTCACCACTTCCCGGAAGATTACATTACCGATCGCTCCCAGCGCTTTATGGCGTCTGAGATCATCCGCGAAAAGCTGATGCGTTTTCTCGGCGCGGAGCTGCCATATTCCGTTACCGTTGAGATTGAGCGTTTTATTACCAACGAGCGTGGCGGCTATGACATCAACGGGTTGATCCTCGTCGAGCGCGAAGGGCAGAAGAAAATGGTCATTGGCAACAAAGGCGCCAAAATCAAAACCATCGGTATTGAAGCGCGCAAAGACATGCAGGAGATGTTTGAAGCGCCGGTCCATCTGGAGCTGTGGGTAAAAGTGAAATCCGGCTGGGCCGATGACGAACGCGCACTGCGCAGTCTCGGTTACGTAGACGACCTGTAATTGTACATACTCTATGGCTTTCAGGGGGCAGGCAGGCGGCACGACCGTGAACTTTCAGAAACTGGCTCAGATTGCTTTCTGGAAGGACGAATTTGTTCGGAACACATTTGAACGCTGCCAGCAGCACCGGGTAGCCTGGCGGCCAGCGCACCTGCAACCTGAAAGGTGCCGGGTATGATGGAAGGGTGGCAGCGCGCATTTGTCCTGCATAGTCGCCCCTGGAGCGAAACCAGCCTGATGCTGGACGTCTTTACGGAAGAGTCGGGGCGCGTGCGCCTTGTCGCCAAAGGCGCACGGTCTAAACGTTCCAGCCTGAAAGGCGCGCTACAGCCTTTTACGCCGTTATTGTTACGCTATAGCGGACGTGGCGAGGTCAAAACCCTGCGCAGCGCCGAGGCAGTTTCTCTGGCGCTGCCGTTAAGCGGTATTACGCTCTATAGCGGCCTGTATATCAATGAACTTCTCTCTCGCGTGCTGGAATATGAAACGCGCTTCTCCGAACTCTTTTTTGATTATTTGAACTGCATTCAGACGCTGGCAGGTACGACCGGCTCGCCTGAACCGGCATTGCGACGTTTCGAACTGGCGCTGCTGGGACATCTGGGCTATGGCGTCAATTTCACCCACTGTGCGGGAAGCGGTGAGCGTGTGGATGACACGATGACCTATCGTTACCGCGAAGAAAAAGGTTTTATTGCCAGTGTCGTCATTGATAACAATACCTTTACCGGCCGGCACCTGAAGGCGCTGGAGGCGCGGGAGTTTCCGGATGTGGATACCCTGCGTGCTGCGAAACGCTTTACCCGTATGGCGTTAAAGCCGTATCTTGGGGGAAAACCGTTAAAAAGCCGGGAACTGTTCCGGCAATTTATGCCCAAACGCACCGTAAAACCGAAGAAAGATTAACGAGGATTGTCATGGCTGAATTACTGTTAGGCGTCAATATTGACCACATTGCCACGTTACGTAACGCACGCGGCACCGACTATCCGGACCCGGTACAGGCGGCGTTTATTGCTGAACAGGCGGGAGCAGATGGTATTACCGTTCACCTGCGCGAAGATCGTCGTCATATTACCGACCGCGATGTGCGTATTCTGCGGCAGACGCTGCACACGCGCATGAATCTGGAGATGGCGGTGACCGAAGAGATGCTGGCGATCGCCGTAGAAACAAAGCCGTATTTCTGCTGTCTGGTGCCGGAAAAACGTCAGGAAGTCACCACTGAAGGCGGTCTGGATGTGGCCGGGCAGCGCGAAAAAATGCGTGATGCCTGCGCGCGTCTGGCGGCGGCTGGTATCCAGGTTTCGCTCTTTATTGATGCCGATGAAGCGCAAATCAACGCTGCGGCGGAAGTGGGCGCGCCGTTTATCGAAATTCATACCGGCTGCTATGCCAACGCAAAAACCGAGGCGGAACAGGCAGAAGAGCTGGCACGTATTGCCAGCGCCGCGGCCCTGGCCGCCAGCCTCGGTCTAAAAGTAAATGCTGGCCATGGCCTGACCTACCATAACGTAAAAGCCATTGCCGCGTTGCCGCAAATGCACGAACTCAATATCGGTCATGCCATTATTGGTCGGGCGGTGATGACTGGCCTGCAAGAGGCAGTGGCTGAAATGAAACGTCTGATGCTGGAAGCGCGCGGCTAATGGCGATTCTCGGTTTGGGGACGGATATTGTAGAGATTGCCCGAATTGAGGCGGTGATTTCCCGTTCCGGGGAACGTCTGGCAAGGCGCGTGCTCAGCGATAACGAGTGGGCTATCTGGGAGACGCATCAGCAACCGGTACGTTTTCTCGCCAAGCGTTTTGCGGTGAAAGAAGCAGCAGCGAAAGCTTTTGGCACCGGTATCCGTAATGGTCTGGCGTTTAATCAGTTCGAAGTATTTAACGATGAGCTGGGAAAACCACGTTTACGGTTGTGGGGAGAGGCACTAACACTGGCGGAAAAATTAGGTGTGGCGCATATGCATGTCACCCTGGCTGATGAACGGCACTATGCCTGTGCCACGGTTATTCTGGAAAGTTAGCTTTTCCTGTTCAGGCGTTGTTTGGTTTGGCCGGATGGCGGCGGAAAGGCCTTATCCGGTCTACGGGCCGACATCTTGTAGGCCTGATAAGCGTAGTGCCATCAGGCTCTTGTGTTGCACCGGAAAAGCCTTATTCGGTCTGCAGCTTATCCGCGTGATGCATCAGAACAAATTTATCCCACAATTGTTCTTCGGTTTCGATATGGGCAGGATCCTGCAAAATCGTATTGGGGATTGGGCAAACTTTCTGGCATGTCGGCGTTTCGTAATGGCCTACGCATTCGGTACACTTGTCGCTGTTAATCTCATAAATGCTGTCGCCCATTGAAATCGCCTCATTGGGGCATTCAGGCTCGCACATATCGCAATTGATACATTTTTTGGTGATTAACAGGGCCATCAGGAAACTCTCAAAACATCATAAACCGGGCGGGCATTATACGCGCATTCTTTACTCAAACCAGTTTTTTTACCAGCGCCTCACTATGGCGAATACGATCCGGTGCCCGCTCTAAATCCTGCTGCACCAGAGCCATGAATAATAAATCGGTCAGCATCATTTGCGCATGTGTGGAGGAGATGGCGGCGCTACGCGTAGCCTGCTCTTCAGCAATGGTATACAGGCAGCGTGTGGCGCGTTGTTGTAGAGCGTTGGGTGAAAAACCGGTGATGGCCAGGATCTTCGCGCCTGTACGTAATGTTTCGTCTGCCGCCAGATTCAGCTCCCGCCGTTCCCCGGAATAAGAGATCGCCAGCAACAGATCTTCTGGCGCCAGCGCCTGCACCGTCGCCAGTAGCGCGTGCATATCACGTTCAACCACCGCGTTAATGCCAATCTTCAGCAGCTTCCAGGCAAAGTTTTGCGCCACCAGCCCCGAAGCGCCAATCCCTGTAATAACAATACGCCGGGCGTGGCGCAGCATTGCGACACTCTCAGACAGCTTTTCTTCGCTGTTAACGTCCAGCGTGGCATGCATCGCCGCCACATTCTCTTTAATTAATTTTTCCCCGACCAGGCGCATCGGGTCGTCACCGCGAATCTGATTATGAACGGGCACAGAATGTGGGTCCGGATTGCTGACCAGTGCTTCGCTGATGGCCAGTTTCAACGCCGGAAAACCTTTAAATCCCAGTTTTTGCGCAAACTTTACTACGCTGGACTGACTGACTCCCGATTCCGCCGCCAGTTGCTGAGAGCTCAGATGGCGCGCTGTGTCCGGCTGCGCAAGGAGATAATCCGCCAGTTTCTTGTCGCTTTGCGCAAGATCCGGATAACGCTGACGAATACGAATCAAACAGTTCATGGGCGACTCCTGCGAAAACGTGATGGCGACAACAAAATAAAATTTCACTCGCCTGGGGGAATATTCTATTCCATCATAGACGCTTATTATGAATTAAAAATTCCAGAGGGACAAAAAATGAATCTTGGTGCGCTAGTGTCTGAAACCCGTAACCCGCAAACAATGGATCTGGATGCGCTATCCACCTGTGAATTAGTTAAGCGTTTTAATGAACAGGATACGCTGGTAGCGGAAGCAGTAAAAGCCACTTTGCCGGAGATTGCGCGTGCGGTAGATGCCGCAGCGGAAGCGCTGAAGTCTGGTGGACGTATCATTTATATGGGGGCGGGCACCAGCGGTCGGCTTGGCGTACTGGATGCCTCTGAATGCCCACCAACGTTTGGTGTCCCGCACGGCCTGGTCGTCGGGCTGATTGCCGGCGGGCCAGGCGCGCTGTTGAAGGCGGTTGAAGGTGCGGAAGACAGCCTACAGGCTGGCGAAGACGATCTTATCGCGCTAAACCTGCAACGACAGGATCTGGTGGTAGGGCTGGCGGCGTCGGGTCGTACGCCCTATGTGATTGGCGGTCTGCGCTATGCGCGTCAATCAGGTTGCACCACCGTTGCCGTTTCCTGCAATCCGGATTCTCCTGTTGCCCGGGAAGCTGATATCGCTATTTCGCCGGTCGTCGGGCCGGAAGCGCTTACTGGCTCCACGCGGCTGAAATCCGGCACGGCGCAGAAAATGGTGCTCAATATGATCTCTACCGGCGCCATGGTGAAGTTCGGCAAGGTCTATCAAAACCTGATGGTGGATATGAAAGCCACCAATATCAAGCTGATCGATCGCGCGTGTCGAATGGTCGTCGAAGCGACGGGAATAGGTCGTGAGGAGGCGGAAACTCTGCTGAAGCAGACCGATTTTGAGGTTAAGCCCGCCATTTTGATGGCGCTTACGGGGCTGGATGCCGCAGCCGCAAGGGAAAAACTCGCTGCTCATCAGGGATTTTTAAGAGCGGCGTTACAGCACTAAAGAGGTGTGTATGGATAAGACGGCAGCGTTCGCCAGCGATATTTTACGTGGTATCGGTGGAGTGAAAAACATTCAACGCTTGGAAAACTGTATGACACGTGTCAGAGTTGAGGTGCAAGACGATAGCCAACTGGATATTCCACGCTTAAAAACGCTGCCCGGCGTTAGTGGATATATCAAGCAAGGGGCGCAACATCAGCTGATCGTGGGGCCAGGGAAAGCAGCCCAGGTGGTGGATGCGATGCGCGTCCAGATTGCCGCAGGCGGCGAAATGCCGGATGTCAACGAGATAGAACGTACCAAATCCGAAGCGAAAGCGAAGTATAAAGCGCCAATGAGCGATGCGTTGCGTAAGCTGGCGAATGTTTTTATCCCACTTATCCCTGCTTTTATTGCATCCGGTTTGATTACCGGCATTATCAACATTCTTAAACGCCCGGATATCGTCGGCGATGTTGCCGTCCACTATCCTAATCTGCTGGGCCTGATGGGGATATTCGGTAGCGCGGTGTTCGCTATCATGAACATTCTGGTCGGCGTCAATACCGCGAAAGTCTTTGGCGGATCGCAGGCGTTAGGCGGCGTGATGGCGGGGATACTCTCCAGCCCACAATTGGCGCAGATTACCCTCTTCGGCGAGGTGCTCCAGCCGGGACGGGGCGGCGTTATCGCTGTTCTGCTGGTGGTGGCGTTAATGTGCTGGATTGAGCGTCAGTTCCGTAAACTGCTGCCCGGGTCGCTGGAGTTAATTCTTAACCCTTTGTTGACGACCATGATCACCGGGGCGATAGCGATTGTCGCGCTGCAACCGCTTGGGGGCTGGATCTCAGATGCGATCGCTCATGGCGCGTCCTGGGCTATTGATCGTGGCGGTTTTCTGGTGGGGGCGGTGTTAGCCGGAGCATTTCTGCCATTGGTACTGACTGGATTACATCAGGGACTGGTACCTATTCATGTGGAACTGGTGCAAGCGCACGGCTATAACGCGCTGTTTCCCATCCTGGCGATGGCGGGCGTTGGTCAGATAGGCGCCGCTATTGCCGTATTGATGAAAACCCGCAACGCGCGACTCAAAAAGGTGATTAAAGGCGCGCTTCCGGTCGGGCTGCTGGGTATTGGCGAGCCGCTGATTTTTGGCGTGACCTTACCCTTGGGTAAGCCATTTATTGGCGCTTGTCTTGGCGGCGCGGTAGGGGGAGCATTGATCAGCTACTGGAAAGTGGCGACGGTAATTACCTTTGGCATTTCCGGTTTACCGCTGGCATTAACAATTGTTGCCGGAAAAGTCGTGTTCTATCTGTTAGGCTATTTAGTAGCGGTAATTGCCGGGTTTATTTTTACCTGGCTGCTGGGGTTCAACGATCCAGAGGAGTAAGGTTTGGCCAGCCACGAGCGTCGTGTCGTCTTTTTTGATTTGGATGGAACGTTACATCAACAGGATATGTTCGGCAGTTTTCTGCGCTATTTGTTGCGCCGCCAGCCGCTCAATGCGCTGCTCGTACTGCCGCTGTTGCCCATTATCGGTATCGGTTTACTGGTAAAAGGCCGTGCGGCCCGCTGGCCAATGAGTCTGTTGTTGTGGGGATGTACTTTCGGCCATAGTGAAACGCGATTACAGGCGCATCAGGCAGATTTTGTCCGCTGGTTTCGCGCTAACGTTACGGCGTTTCCGGTCGTGCAGGAGCGTCTGACCACCTATCTGTTGAGCTCTGATGCGGATATCTGGCTGATTACCGGCTCTCCACAATCCCTGGTGGAGCAGGTCTATTTTGATACGCCGTGGCTGCCGCGCGTGAACCTTATTGCCAGCCAGATGGCGCGAGGATATGGCGGCTGGGTATTGACCGTGCGCTGTCTGGGCCATGAAAAAGTTGCTCAACTGGAGCGAAAAATTGGTACGCCGCTGCGTCTTTATAGTGGCTACAGCGACAGTAAACAGGATAACCCGCTGCTCTATTTTTGCCAGCATCGCTGGCGGGTGACGCCACACGGTGAGTTGCAGCAGCTCGAATAGTGTAAAGCATAGCGTCTGTGTATAATGCCGCCCGCTTTTATTACCGGAGTCACCTCTTTGTCTGATGTTGAATTAAATCACGAATACTGGATGCGCCACGCGCTGACGCTGGCGAAACGTGCATGGGATGAGCGTGAGGTTCCGGTTGGCGCAGTATTGGTGCATAACCATTGTGTCATTGGAGAGGGCTGGAATCGGCCCATTAGCCGCCACGATCCTACTGCGCATGCCGAAATTATGGCGCTGCGTCAGGGCGGCCTGGTGCTGCAGAATTACCGGTTACTGGACGCCACGCTGTATGTCACTCTGGAACCGTGTGTGATGTGCGCAGGCGCAATGATACATAGCCGTATTGGACGTGTCGTCTTTGGTGCGCGTGATGCAAAGACTGGTGCGGCCGGATCGCTAATTGATGTGCTGCACCATCCGGGAATGAATCACCGGGTCGAGATTATTGAAGGGGTGCTGCGCGATGAATGTGCGACACTGCTCAGTGATTTTTTCCGGATGCGTCGTCAGGAAATTAAAGCTCTGAAGAAATCTGCACGCGCGTAATGTACAAGACGCAATGCCTGGTGGCGCTGCGCTTATCAGGCCTGCGGGCGGTAGGCTGGATAAAACATTGCACGTCGTCTCCGGCAAGACCACCCGCTATTTTTCTTCTTTTTTCTGTGAGGTAAACAGTAAAGACGGTGAATGCGCCAGATAACCCGATGACTGTGTTAAAAACGACAGGAAGGGGAAGGGAGCTTTATCCAGTTCTTCCGGGGAGACGATCGGATAATTCTGCGCCAGTTTCATCGCTTCTGCTTTCTGTTTCTCTTTTTCCTGCAAATATCCCACCAGGCTTATCTGGTATTTACGGATATTTTCCACATAAGCATAAGCCTCATGCCCACGCGCGTAACCGTAGGTTAACTTACTGTAATACGGTTTTTGGCTTAATAGCGGCAAACGTTGCTTCACATCGGTCCAGCTATCCGGATTACCTTTGGTTTTTACCGTCAGCGCCCTGGCGTCAAGCATATGCGCGTACCCCATATTGTAGGCGGCTAAAGCAAACCAGATACGCTCGTCTTCCGGAACGGTTTCAGGAACTTTAGCCATCATATCTTCAAGATAGCGAGCGCCACCGCTGATACTTTGTTCCGCGTCGGTACGATCGGTCAGCCCCAGACTTTGGGCCGTATTTTTCGTCAACATCATCAGGCCGCGCACGCCAGTGGGTGATGTTGCCAGTGGGTCCCAGTGTGATTCCTGATAAGAAATCGCCGCCAGCAAACGCCAGTCTATCGCTTTGGCGTACTTCTTAAATAAGGGCTCCAGCTCCGGCAGAACGTTATCCACCGCCCGCAGAAAAGAGCGGGTATCAACGTAATCGAAATCATCGCCGTGCCCCAGGTATTTCTCTTCTACCCGTGCCAGCGAACCATCTTCATTGATCGAATTGAAAAAATCGAGCAGCGCGGCGGAGAGCGTATTATCGTCGTCCAGTCGGCTAAACCAGGTCACAGGCTGTTCATCCGTGACATCCAGCGCCACGGCCAGTTCGGGATGGACGCGTTGAAACAGACTGATCGCCACTGAATCGGCAATGGTATAATCCAGTTTGCCGCTGATGACCTCTTCCAGCAGCGTCGTCGAGCCTTTTTTATCATCCACCTTCCAGCTGAGGTCGGGAAATTTTGTCTCTTTTAAACGCTGTAAATCATTGACCACGACGTGCCCTGGCGCAATGGTAAGCTGATTTTCGTTAACGGTCGCCAGCGAACGTGGGCGATATTGTCCGACCCGGTAGACGAGCTGTTGCGAAACCGAGTAATACATGGGACCGGGCTGATAATTTTTAACGCGCGCGCTGTCGTAGACCAGCCCTGCCGCGAGCAAGTCGGCGTTGCCATTGTCCAGATCGTCAAACAACTGGCTGATATTCTGGCGTACCGTCACTTGCAGTTTTACCCCCAGATAGTTGGCGAACTGTTTTGCCAGCTCATAGTCCAGACCATATTTTTTACCGTTGATGACGGAATAGGTTAATGGCGAGTCGATCGTACTGACGCGCAGTACCCCCCGGGCTTGAATCGCGGCGACAGAATTTTCGGTTTTGCCGAACCAGGGGATAGAAGGCCAAAGGGCTGCTGCCAGCAGCAGCGTCAATATGCCGATGAACAGATAATTAATCTTTAATTTTTTCAATTAGTTAATTCTCTGAATCGTGCGTTGCCTCGGGCTGAAAAAGATGTTTTGCTGCAATCGATAAGTCATTAATGAGCGGCATTTTGCGTAACAATGCGCCAGTTGGCAACTTATTCGCAACGATAGCCGCACCGTATGATAAGAAAACGCGGTGATTTTATTTCGACGCAAACGGTTTCGTCGGCGCGTCAGATTCTTTATAATGACGCCCGTTTCCCCCCTTGCGCACACCGAAGCTTAGAAGACGAGAGACTTATGATGGAAATTCTGCGTGGTTCGCCTGCACTGTCTGCATTCCGTATCAATAAACTGCTGGCGCGCTTTCAGGCTGCCAACCTCCAGGTCCACAATATATACGCTGAGTATGTCCATTTTGCTGACCTGAACGCCCCATTAAATGATCGCGAGCAGGCGCAGCTTATCCGTCTGTTGCAATACGGCCCGGCGCTTAGCAGTCATACGCCGACGGGAAAACTCCTGCTGGTCACGCCGCGTCCCGGTACCATCTCCCCCTGGTCTTCAAAAGCAACGGATATCGCCCACAACTGCGGTTTGCAACAGGTTGACCGTCTGGAGCGCGGCGTAGCGTATTATATTGAGGCTTCTACGTTGACGGCTGAACAGTGGCGACAGGTTGCCGCAGAACTGCACGACCGTATGATGGAGACGGTGTTCTCTTCATTAACCGATGCGGAAAAATTGTTTATCCATCATCAGCCTACGCCGGTTTCCAGCGTCGATCTGCTGGGGAAAGGCCGCCAGGCGCTGATTGATGCGAATCAGCGTCTCGGTCTGGCACTGGCGGAGGATGAAATTGATTATCTACAGGCGGCGTTTACCGAACTGGGGCGCAACCCGAACGATATCGAACTGTATATGTTTGCCCAGGCAAATTCTGAGCACTGTCGCCACAAGATTTTTAACGCCGACTGGATTATCGACGGTAAACCGCAGCCGAAATCGCTGTTTAAAATGATAAAAAACACCTTCGAAACCACGCCGGATTATGTGCTCTCCGCCTATAAAGATAATGCCGCAGTGATGGAAGGATCTGCGGTGGGGCGCTACTTCGCCGACCACAATACTGGCCGTTACGATTTTCATCAGGAGCCCGCGCACATTCTGATGAAGGTTGAAACGCATAACCACCCCACCGCCATCTCTCCGTGGCCGGGGGCGGCGACCGGTTCCGGCGGCGAAATTCGTGATGAAGGCGCCACCGGGCGGGGCGCTAAGCCCAAAGCGGGTCTGGTGGGGTTCTCGGTTTCTAACCTGCGCATCCCAGGCTTTGAACAGCCGTGGGAAGAGGATTTTGGCAAGCCGGAACGTATAGTCACCGCGCTGGATATCATGACCGAAGGTCCGCTGGGCGGCGCGGCGTTTAACAACGAATTTGGTCGCCCGGCATTGACCGGCTACTTCCGTACTTATGAAGAGAAAGTGAACAGCCACAACGGTGAAGAGCTGCGCGGTTATCACAAGCCTGTCATGCTGGCGGGCGGGATCGGTAATATCCGCGCCGATCACGTGCAGAAAGGCGAGATCGTCGTGGGCGCGAAGCTGATTGTCCTCGGCGGCCCGGCGATGAATATCGGCCTCGGCGGTGGCGCGGCATCGTCGATGGCGTCCGGCCAGTCCGATGCCGATCTTGATTTTGCCTCTGTTCAGCGCGATAACCCGGAAATGGAACGCCGCTGCCAGGAAGTGATCGACCGCTGCTGGCAGCTGGGCGACGCTAACCCCATCCTGTTTATTCACGACGTGGGCGCGGGCGGTCTCTCTAATGCGATGCCGGAATTGGTGAGCGACGGCGGGCGCGGCGGGAAGTTCGAACTGCGCGACATTCTGAGCGACGAGCCGGGTATGAGTCCGCTGGAAATCTGGTGTAACGAATCGCAGGAGCGGTATGTACTGGCAGTTGCTGCCGATCAGTTGCCGCTGTTCGATGAACTGTGCAAGCGCGAACGCGCGCCGTATGCGGTCATTGGCGACGCTACCGAAGAACAGCATCTCTCGTTGCATGATAACCATTTCGACAATCAGCCGATCGATCTGCCGCTGGATGTTCTTCTGGGCAAAACGCCAAAAATGACCCGCGACGTGCAAACATTGAAGGCAAAAGGCGAAGCGCTGAACCGCGCGGAGATCACCATTGCCGACGCCGTAAATCGCGTGTTGCATCTGCCAACCGTGGCGGAGAAAACCTTCCTCGTCACTATTGGCGACCGTACCGTCACCGGCATGGTGGCGCGTGATCAGATGGTTGGCCCGTGGCAGGTTCCGGTGGCTAACTGTGCGGTCACTACCGCCAGCCTCGACAGCTACTACGGCGAGGCAATGTCGATTGGCGAGCGTGCCCCAGTCGCCTTGCTTGATTTTGCTGCTTCCGCCCGTCTGGCTGTCGGCGAAGCGCTGACTAATATTGCTGCCACTCAGATTGGTGATATCAGGCGCATTAAACTTTCCGCTAACTGGATGGCGGCAGCTGGTCATCCGGGCGAAGATGCCGGTTTGTATGAGGCGGTGAAAGCCATCGGTGAAGAGATGTGTCCGCAGTTGGGGCTGACTATCCCGGTGGGTAAAGACTCGATGTCGATGAAAACCCGCTGGCAGGAAGGTAACGAGCAACGTGAAATGACCTCGCCGCTGTCGCTGGTGATTTCCGCGTTTGCCCGCGTGGAAGATGTGCGTCATACCATTACGCCGCAGCTTTCAACGGAAGATAACGCCCTGATACTGATCGATCTCGGCAAGGGGCATAACGCACTGGGCGCAACAGCGTTGGCGCAGGTGTACCGTCAGCTTGGTGATAAGCCGGCAGACGTGCGTGACGTCGCGCAACTGAAAGGCTTCTACGACGCCATGCAGGCGCTGGTGGCGCAGCGCAAATTGTTAGCCTGGCACGACCGTTCCGATGGCGGTCTGTTGGTGACGCTGGCCGAGATGGCCTTTGCCGGGCACTGCGGTGTGGCGGTCGATATCGCCGCGTTGGGCGATGATCATCTGGCTGCGCTGTTTAACGAGGAACTGGGCGGCGTGATTCAGGTACGCGCTGAAGACAGAGAAGCAGTAGAAGCGCTGTTGGCGCAGTACGGCCTTGCGGATTGCGTCCACTACCTTGGTCAGGCGCTGGCTGGCGATCGCTTTGTGATTACCGCTAATGATCAGACGGTATACACCGAAAGCCGTACCACGCTGCGTGTCTGGTGGGCGGAAACCACCTGGCAGATGCAGCGTCTGCGCGACAATCCGCAATGTGCCGATCAGGAACACGAGGCGAAAGCTAACGATGCCGATCCCGGCCTCAATGTGAAGTTGTCATTTGATATAAATGACGATATCGCCGCGCCGTACATCGCAACTGGCGCACGACCGAAAGTCGCTGTACTGCGCGAGCAGGGGGTGAACTCTCACGTGGAGATGGCGGCGGCGTTTCACCGTGCGGGCTTTGACGCCATTGACGTCCATATGAGCGACCTGCTCGGCGGTCGTATCGGTCTGGGGAACTTCCAGGCGTTGGTGGCTTGCGGTGGCTTTTCCTACGGCGACGTGCTGGGCGCGGGCGAAGGCTGGGCGAAATCCATTCTGTTTAACCATCGCGTGCGCGACGAATTCGAAACCTTCTTCCATCGTCCGCAGACGCTGGCGCTGGGCGTGTGCAACGGTTGCCAGATGATGTCGAATCTGCGCGAGCTGATCCCGGGCAGCGAGTTGTGGCCACGGTTTGTACGTAACCATTCTGACCGTTTTGAAGCCCGCTTCAGTCTGGTAGAGGTGACACAAAGTCCATCTTTACTGCTGCAAGGAATGGCAGGTTCACAGATGCCCATTGCGGTGTCCCATGGGGAAGGGCGTGTTGAAGTCCGTGACGATGCGCATCTTGCAGCACTTGAGAGCAAAGGCCTGGTTGCCCTGCGCTACGTAGACAATTTCGGTTACGTGACCGAACGTTACCCGGCTAACCCGAACGGTTCGCCGAACGGCATCACGGCGGTGACGACAGAAAGCGGTCGGGTGACGATTATGATGCCGCACCCGGAACGGGTATTCCGCACTGTCGCTAACTCCTGGCATCCGGAAAACTGGGGTGAGGATGGCCCGTGGATGCGCATTTTCCGCAACGCGCGTAAGCAACTGGGTTAATATTTCATCTAAAGAAGCGCCCGATGTACGGGCGTTTTTTTATGTCTGCAATTTGCGACAGTGTATGTTTATGGGTGTCTCCAAAAAGAGACATTTAACCTGTTGATTTCCATTTGTTTTTTTGATGTTGTGATGAAGTGTCTCCTTTTGGCGACGTTAAGGTGAATTTTTGTTCATAAAGGTGTTATACAGAAAAACATATAAAATAAAAACAAATCAATTAGTTATTAAAATGTTTCATTTGTTGGCACAATAAATGCATAATAGTAATCAGTGGCTCATTCACCTTCTTATGTCAGCCCCTTAGGGACGCGCTACATAAACTTCGAATGACGCACAACAAGGTGCCTGCCGTCCAACTTCTGATAATAGCGTCGCTTTATCAACCTCCGGGCGAAACGTCGAGTTAGGCACCGCCTTATTCCACAACAAAGCCGGGTTTAACCCGGCTTTGTTGTATCTGACGCTTCCCTCGGTTAGCATCTTTTTATGGTTCTTTTAGGTGAGCGACACGTTGAAGCGCTGGTCCGTTTTCCCCCGATCGCTACGGCAACTGGTCATGCTGGCCTTTTTGCTGATCCTGCTGCCGCTGCTGGTTCTGGCCTGGCAGGCATGGCAAAGCCTTAACGCATTAAGCGATCAAGCTGCGGTGACTAACCGCAGCACACTTATTGACGCCCGACGCAGTGAGGCAATGACTAACGTCGCGCTGGAGATGGAGCGAAGCTATCGACAATATTGCGTGCTTGACGATCCGACGCTGGCAAAGGTGTACCAGAGCCAGCGTAAGCGCTACAGCGATATGCTGGATGCGCATGCCGGTGTGCTGCCAGATGATAAGCTGTATCAGGCGTTACGTCAGGATTTAAACGCTCTGGCGCAATTGCAGTGTAAAGATAGCGGCCCGGAGGCCGCCGCTGCCGCGCGTCTGGAAGCCTTTGCTAACGCCAATACGGAAATGGTACAGGCGACGCGCACCGTTGTTTATTCGCGCGGGCAGCAGTTACAACAAGAGATCGCCGAGCGCGGGCAATTTTTCGGTTGGCAGGCGCTGGTGTTATTTCTGGTGAGCCTGGCAATGGTGCTGCTTTTTACCCGTATGATTATCGGCCCGGTGAAAGGGATTGAACGGATGATCAATCGCCTCGGCGAAGGACGTTCTTTAGGTAATACCGTCTCCTTTACCGGCCCGCGTGAATTGCGATCGGTAGGGCAGCGCATTATCTGGCTGAGCGAGCGTCTGGCGTGGCTGGAGTCTCAGCGGCATCAATTTTTACGCCATCTGTCCCATGAGCTGAAAACCCCGCTAGCCAGTATGCGCGAGGGAACCGAGCTGCTGGCCGATCAGGTGGTTGGGCCGTTGACGCCGGAGCAAAAAGAGGTGGTCGGCATTCTGGATGACAGTAGCCGCAATTTACAAAAATTGATTGAGCAATTACTTGATTACAACCGGAAATTAGTGGACTCTCCCACAAAGCTGGAGGCGGTTGAAATTGCACCGCTTGTGGATATGGTCGTTGCCGCCCACAGTTTACCTGCCCGCGCGAAAATGATGCATACCGATGTCGACCTGGAGGCCGGGCGCTGTCTGGCGGAGCCCATGCTGCTGATGAGCGTACTGGACAATCTCTATTCCAACGCGGTGCACTATGGCGCTGAATCCGGTAACATTTGTATCCGTAGTCGCTGTCAGGATTCCACGGTCTATATTGATGTGACTAATAGCGGCGAGCCGATTCCACAAACGGAAAGGGAAATGATCTTTGAACCTTTTTTCCAGGGAAGCCACCAGCGAAAAGGGGCGGTAAAAGGCAGTGGATTAGGGCTGAGTATTGCCAGAGATTGTATGCGTCGAATGCAGGGAGAGCTCTGGCTGGTAGATGACAATGCGCAAGAAGTCTGTTTTCGTATCTCACTGCCGATCCCTGCACCTGACAAACACTAATATGAATTTAAGCCTGGTGAGTATGCCACACGTTTTATTCCTGATTGTTAAACGATTCCTTTCCCGCTGGGGAATACCGGCGAGCATATCGTGTCTGGCGCTGACCGCCTGCGTTCCTCATGCTGCACAGCAACGGCCCGGCGGCCCGGCGCAGGATAAACTTCCTCATTATCAACTGGCAGATTATCTCCCGACGGCATGCGCGGATATTTGGTCGCTACGCGGACAGGCGGTGGAGACGAATCCGCTTTACTGGTTACGCGCGATTGATTGTGCCGATCGTCTGATGCCGGTTCAGTCGCGTGCAGAGGCGCGCGCGCTAACGGACAATGGCTGGCAGAATGCCTTCAGACGTGGGATCTTACTGGCGGACGCAAAAATTACGCCGCCGGAACGCCGCGCGATGGTGACGCGTCTGGAGGCATTAAGCGCGCAAATACCCGCTCAGGTGCGGCCTGTCTACCAAATCTGGCATGACGGCCAGACGCTGCAATTAGCACTTTCTGCTGAACGTCAGCGCTATAGCAAACTTCAGCAAACGTCAGATAGTGAGCTGGATGCGTTGCGCCAGCAGCAACAGGCCCTGCAAACGCAGCTCGATCTTACCACCCGTAAACTGGAGAATTTAACCGATATTGAACGGCAGCTGTCTACGCGTAAACCCGCAGGGAATTACAATGCCGATACGCCGCATACGGATGATAAACCCGCCATCTCCGGAGATGGCGCAGCGCCGTCGCCGTCACAAGATGAGGTAACGCCATGATAAGCCGTAAACCAGCACACTTGCTGTTGGTGGATGATGATCCCGGATTACTGAAATTACTCGGTATGCGCCTGACCAGCGAAGGATACAGTGTGGTTACCGCAGAAAACGGTCAGGAGGGGCTACGGGTACTGAATCGGGAAAAAGTGGATTTGGTGATAAGTGATCTGCGCATGGATGAAATGGACGGTATGCAACTGTTCACGGAAATCCAGAAAGTGCAGCCGGGAATGCCCGTTATCATCCTGACGGCGCACGGTTCCATCCCTGATGCGGTGGCAGCCACCCAGAAGGGCGTATTCAGCTTTCTGACGAAACCGATTGACAGAGACGCGCTGTATAAAGCGATAGATGAAGCGCTTGAACAGTCCGCTCCCGCGACGGACGATAGCTGGCGAAAATCTATCGTTACCCGCAGCCCACTGATGCTGCGGTTGCTTGAACAGGCGCGTATGGTCGCACAGTCGGATGTCAGCGTGCTGATTCATGGCCAAAGCGGTACCGGGAAAGAAATTTTCGCCCAGGCCATTCATAACGCCAGCCCGCGCAGTAACAAGCCGTTTATCGCCATCAACTGCGGCGCGTTGCCGGAACAGTTGCTGGAGTCTGAATTATTCGGCCACGCGCGCGGCGCCTTTACCGGGGCGGTGAGTAATCGCGAAGGGCTGTTCCAGGCGGCAGAGGGCGGGACGCTGTTTCTGGATGAAATTGGCGATATGCCTGCGCCGTTACAGGTGAAGTTGTTACGGGTGCTGCAGGAGCGTAAAGTCAGACCCCTGGGCAGTAATCGCGATATCGATATTGACGTGCGGATTATCTCTGCAACGCACCGCGATTTGCCGAAAGCGATGACGCGGGGCGAATTTCGGGAAGATTTGTACTACCGTCTGAATGTAGTCAGCCTGAAGATTCCGTCGCTGGCCGAGCGTACTGAGGATATTCCGCTACTGGCTAATCACCTGCTAAGGCAGTCGGCACAGCGACATAAGCCCTTTGTCCGCGCCTTTTCTACCGACGCGATGAAGCGGCTGATGACGGCAAGCTGGCCGGGTAATGTGCGCCAACTGGTCAATGTCATTGAACAATGTGTGGCGTTAACCTCCTCGCCAGTGATCAGCGATGCGCTGGTTGAGCAAGCGCTGGAAGGGGAAAATACCGCGTTGCCAACCTTTGCCGAAGCGCGGAATCAATTTGAACTGAATTATCTGCGCAAGTTGCTGCAAATTACCAAAGGTAATGTGACGCATGCGGCAAGAATGGCGGGGCGCAACCGCACAGAATTCTACAAGCTACTCTCCCGTCACGAACTTGATGCGAATGATTTCAAAGAGTAGTTTCCATGCCGTAACGTAGTGCGAAATATGTTACGTTTAACCGATCAAAATACAGGCGACCTTTTCAAGGAATAGCATGAAAAAGATTGATGCGATTATTAAACCCTTCAAGCTGGACGACGTCCGTGAAGCTCTGGCCGAGGTAGGTATTACCGGGATGACGGTAACTGAAGTTAAAGGCTTTGGCCGTCAAAAGGGCCATACCGAGCTGTATCGCGGCGCGGAATATATGGTGGATTTTTTGCCGAAGGTAAAAATTGAAATCGTGGTCCCTGACGACATCGTGGATACCTGTGTTGATACCATCATTCGCACCGCGCAGACGGGGAAAATCGGTGACGGTAAGATTTTTGTCTTTGATGTCGCCCGCGTTATTCGTATCCGTACTGGCGAAGAAGACGACGCGGCTATCTGATGTGCCGATGCGCTGCCCGTCTCTTCCTTGTGGGCAGCGTTCAACCGCTTAATCGCGACGCGCCTGCGGTAGCGCTGGTGCAGTAGTACGATTACACAGCCATCTCAGGCCGACAACGGCTATAATCAGCGCCACGCAACTCAGCGTCCACTCTCCCATTTGCGAGAAAAAGTGTCCGTAAGCGGCAACTGCCGTATCGCTAATTTGTGACTCTGTTGTTTGTTGCGCGACGACGCCAGCCAGCCAGTTAGCAACCGCGCCGGTGGCCAGCATATAAATACCGGTCAGTACGCCCGTGACGCCAGGCAGGTTGAGGCGGGTAATTTGCGCCATCGCGACCGGATCAATAAACAGCTCCGCAAAGCCCATCAGCGCCAGCCCTGCGATCATCATTCCCATTGATGCCTGCCCGTCTAACCGGGCCTGATGCGCGTTTAGCGCCAGCAGCATAAAGCCCCCGCCCATTAACAGCAGCCCAACAGCAAATTTAAGCCAGACGAGCAGTACCGGGCGGGCACTCTCTTTCGGGCTGCTCAGCCACGCCAGCATCACGCCTGCCGCCATCACCGCAATCGCATTGACCGACTGAAACAGGGCAGTGGGAACGGTCATGTGTAACCAGTGACGGTTAACAAAACGGTCGATAAATAGGCTTATTGAACTTCCGCCCTGCTGCGCCAGAACCCAGAAGAGCGTGCCGGTGATCATTAACAGAACGATTTGCCACAAGGCGCGACGGTGTTCGGGAAATTTAACCATAATACGGGCGATGAGTTGCGCCGCGAAGACGCAGACGATGGCCAGCACATAGCCAGACCAGTTATTTTCCAGCAGAAGTGTGAAGAACACCGGCGCGATGCACAGCATTAATACCAGCCAACCCCAGGTTGGAAGGACGAATTTAACCGCCCGCAGCGCCGGGCGGTTAACGCCGCGCGTCTGCTGAAAGTGGCGATGACCGCTTAAAAAGATGAGCAGGCCGATGAACATCCCCACGCCCGCCAGCGCAAAGCCAACGTGCCAGCCGTACCACTGCGCCGCCAGACCACAGGCGATCGGTGCGGCTATCGATCCAATATTCCCGGCGGCGTAGAGCAGCGAGAATCCCCCGTCGCGGCGGTTGTCATCAGGTGCGTAAAGTTCGCCCAGCAGACAGCTAATATTGGATTTAAATAAGCCGTAGCCACAGATAATAATGGCCAGCGCCGCATATAAACTCAGGGTTGAATCAGATTCTAAGCCTAATACCACGTGACCCAGCGTCATTAATAAAGCGCCGGTGATAACCGCCACGCGGTTGCCAAGCAGGCGGTCGGCAATCCAGCCGCCGAGAATAGGGGTAACGTAAACTAAGGATGCGTAAGCACTGAAGAGGTTGATCGCGTGACTGTCGTTAAAACCAAGCTGGTGGGTGAGATAAAGAATGAGTAAGGCACGCATGCCGTAAAAGCTGAAGTATTCCCAAATTTGAATCGCCACGATATAAAAAATCGCGCGCGGTTGTGAGGGTGTTTTCATAAAGTCTCCTTGCAGCGTGAAAAAAGGGAAGTGGCAAGCCACTTCCCTTTGGTGCTTATTTCGTATTTTCTTTCAGCACCTTAACGGTGTAACGTCCGTTCGCCTGACGATAAGCGCCATGGATATCGGTTTCGAAGCCCGGATAGTGAGCGCCGATTTCGCACAGCATTTGCAGGAATTCCAGTACCGGACGGCTTTCCTCGGTGATCATTTCACCAGGCATCACCAGCGGTACTCCCGGCGGGTAAGGAAGGATCATGTTGGCGTTGACGCGTCCAACCATCTCTTCAAGGTAAACCTCTTCCGTTTCGCCATGCAGCTCTTTCTGGAACGCGGTATACGGCGTCATCACCATTGTCGGCAGTACTTCAAACGCACGGTACATTAAGTCCGGCAGATTATGGTGTTCGACCAGTTTATGAATATTCTGCGCCAGTTCCTGGATTCGCATATTTTCATAGAACTCAGGCGCTTCGCGGTACAGTGCCGGCAGAATGTTTTTGACGCGCAGGTTCAGGTCAAAGGCGCGTTTAAATTCAGTGAGCGCGCGCAGCAGGCTCAATGCTTTAGTTTTATCGATACCAATGCTGAACAGGAACAACAGATTGTACGGGCCGGTTTTTTCTACGATGATGCCGCGTTCATCAAGGTATTTGGCGACCAGACTTGCCGGAATACCGAATTCATCCATCGTACCGTCTTTTTTCATCCCCGGGGTCAGGATAGTGACTTTGATCGGGTCGAGGTACATGTGTTCGTTATCGATATTTTTGAAGCCGTGCCATGCGCTGTCTGAACGCAGCGGCCAACATTCAGCCCCATCGATATGTTCCGGCTGCCATACGTCAAAGAACCAGCCGTCGGATTCGCTTTTCAGGCGTTTAATTTCTTTACGGAACTTAATCGCACGTTCGATAGAACCATTAATCAGACGCTTACCGGCATTGCCTTTCATCATCGCCGCTGCGGTTTCCGTCGAGGCTACAATACCGTAGTGCGGAGAGGTCGTGGTATGCATCATGTAGGCTTCGTTAAAGGTTTCTTCGTTGATGTCACCTTTAACATGAATCATGGATGCCTGTGAAAACGCCGCCAGCAGTTTATGCGTTGACTGGGTTTCATAAATGATTTTGCCTTCTACACGGTCGCCGCTCATACCGCATTTACCCTGATAAATAGGGGAGAAATTGGTGTAAGGCACCCAGGCGGAGTCAAAATGAATGGACTTCACATCCAGCGTTTTCTTGATGTAATCAGTGTTATATAACAGACCGTCATAGGTTGAGTTAGTAATAACAGCATGGACTGGCCAGGTTGCGTTTGGCGTCTCTTTGACCCGTTTAGCGATAGTGGCGTGCTGGAACTCGCTTTGTGGAATACCGCCAAGAATACCGTAAGCATTACGGGTTGGGCGGAAATAAATCGGCGTAATGTCGCTCATCATCATCAGATGCGTCAGCGATTTATGGCAGTTACGGTCAATCAGCACTGTGCTGCCTGCCGGCGCGGAGTACATACCAACGATTTTGTTCGCCGTAGAGGTGCCGTTAGTGACCATATAGCTACGTTCGGCATTAAAGACGCGAGCGATATACTCTTCCGCTTCTTTATGTGGGCCAGAGTGGTCCAGCAGCGAACCGAGTTCGGAAACGGAAATCGAAATATCAGATTTCATCGTGTTCGGGCCGAAGAAATCATAAAAGATGCTGCCGACCGGGCTTTTCTGGAAAGCGGTCCCGCCCATGTGGCCTGGCGTACAGAAGGTGTATTTTCCTTCACGTACATATTTAAACAGGGCTTTTGTCAGAGGAGGCAGAATGTTGTCGATATACTCATCGGTATTCTGGCGAATTTTCGCTGCGATATCAGCCGCGGCGCCTAAAGCATATTCAAAGAAGCGAACCTGCATTCTCAGATCGTTGAGGCTGACGTCCAGAGTAGAGTAGCTGTTGGCAAAGGCGTACAGCGGCATATATTCGTTCAGCTTGCTAATCTCTTCGCAAAGCTCAAGGTTATATTTGTCCCAGTCGAAAATGACGCCGCAAAGGCGAGAGTTATTTTCAATCAGCTTCAGCAGGTCTTCCCGGTCGTTTGGATAGACGATACGGAAATTTAAACCTTCCAGTGCACGATGCAGTTCACGAATAGGCTCTTCTTTAAAGTAGACGCCCATGTGGTTCATGATAGCAATAACGTTCATAGTCTTGTTCCTGGTAAAGTGGGCCCCTCCCGCTACGCTATAGCAGGTGACGAAAGGGGCTTTAAGAAAAAGGAGTTAGCGATTAAAGCGCTTCAGCCGTATTGTTTTCGCTGTCGTTGTTCTGGCGCTGGTGCATTTTGCGGCCATAGAACATCAGGATGATCAGACTGACGATAAAGGTGCCGGAGAGTTCGAAAGAGCTTGCTCCCATCAGCGCGATGAAACAAAACGCGCAGCCCAGCACAGAACAGATCAGGCTTACTGAGTTACGGATGTTGAACCCTTCGAAGCGAATCAGGTCAACACAAGAGTAGAAGTACGGTAACATGGTAAGCAGTACGGCGATCCCGGTCAGTTCACCGAACAGGTCGGACGCTTTACCGCCGCTGGAGTTCATGATAGTGATCAGAATCATCAGCGCAGTCATTTTCACCGCAGCTAACAGCAGACCTTTTTTCGGAATACCGTTTTTATCCATTTCGCCATAAATTTTCGGGAAGTTACCGTCATTGGCGGCACGAACCCCAGCCTGGCCTACCAGCATCATCCACGAGCCCAGAGACGTCAGGCAGGCGAAAGCGGTAAAGGCGGAAACCAGCGGCGCGGCCCAGTTACCCAAAATAGTGGAGGTACTGATAGCAAACGGCGCGCCGGAAGAGGCCATAACGGATGCAGGGAACATCCCGGCGATAACCTGAGTTGCGGCGATATAAATGATGCCTGCCAGTGCGGTACCCAGCATGGTTGCCAGCGGTACGGTACGTTTCGGGTTTTTTACCATGCCAGTGCTGACGGCAGCAGATTCAACGCCAACGAACGCCCACAGGCAGAGCAGAATACTTTTGACAATGGCGTGAGAATCGGTCGTCGTAGAGGTATTCCAGTTCGCGTGGTAGGTGGCAATATCAAACCAATGCCAGCCGGCCACGGCGGTCAATACTACCGGGATCAAAACCAGGAACAGACCAATAGTCGTCAAGCGGCTGACCCATGCTCCACCCAGCATATTAATAAAGGTAAACAGCCACACGATGGCAATACAGGCAATACCTGCCGGTATTGGATTATTTAATGCCGGGAAGAATGTAGAAAGATAAGAAACGGCGGTAATACCGATGGCTAAATTACCAATCCAGTTTGCATGATAATAAAGCACCCCGGTCTGGAAACCAAACGCCGGAGATATTTCCCCGGCATAGGCGATAGGTCCACCCTGCTGAGGGTTTTTGGTCGCCAGCCTCGCATAGACATAAGCCAGCGACATTGCCCCAATAATAGAAATTACCCAGCCCCAGATGGCAATGCCACCAATACTGGCAAGGTTGGCAGGTAATAATGCAATCCCGCTCCCCATCATATTACCGGCAACGACGCCAGTACAGGCAAATAGCCCGATCTTTTTGACAGAACTCATGTTCATTTCTCCTGAGCTGTATTTTTAAGAACCGGGCTTATGCTTCATATATGCTGCGTGCCCGTTCAACTGTCGATAAGATTAATGAATTGAGTGAGATAAGTCCTAAAGAAAAAGTGAAATAAAAACAAACACCGGAAAATTGATAGATTGATATTTTCGAATTAACATATAAATATCATGGAAAATATCATGAAAGTATAAACATTCTTTAATTACAAAGGGTTATATTTACGATTCTTTGCGTTTAGCATGTTGCCAAAGTTAACATAATCTATTTTTGGCAACATGTGATTTACAATTTAAAAGCGAAAATTTTAATATATTTTCGCTTTTATTTGTCATGTTTCAGCATCGAAGTTAATCTTCAGCCAAAAAACTATTCAGGTAAGGTACGATTTTCTGAACAGATGTCTGAAATACACCATTCTCAATCCAGTACAGAGTGTTTTCTCCGGGGCGCAAATTAAATGCTGTCAGATAGGCATCTGCCGCCAGACGATTCTCACCTTTCATCTCATAAACTTTGCCTAACAGGACATAGTTAAACCATGACATTTCAAGCTCAATACTTTTATTAATTTCCTCATACGCGGCATCAATATCACCTTTGCCTAACAGATCGACGGTCTTGATCTTATAATAAACGGACGTTTTCTCCACACCAGGAATTTGATCTATTTTTTTAAACTCTTCGTTCAGCGCAGCCACTTGCTCTTTATCAAACGGCTGTTGCGATTGCCGTAATACATCTACCAGCACTTTATATTCATAGGCATAGTTGAAATCAGGCGTTTCCTTAATAATGCCATTCAGAATATCGCTGGCTTTACCTAGCGCCTGTGCATCTCCACTCAGGATAAGCTGACGCGCTTCATAGAAATGCATTAGCGCAGTATTCTGCGGTGTTCTGAACAGGGCCAGTTGTTCCCGCATACGATCAGGCCAGGGCTGGGTTAAAACGAAAGAGAGGCTGTTGAACAGATCATCCTGGATGGACAACTGGTTAGTATTGGTCACGAAATAGCGCTTATCCAGCATGGTTGAGCCATCGGCGTTATCGATTAACACCACAGACATAAAGCATTGTTGTGCCCGGTAGTGGCGCTGATTGACAAACTGAATGGTTAACGTCTTACCGGAACTGCTTGGCTCATTGACCCGGTAATTAGTTTTATCATGCACCATAAAGGTCGAGTAGGTGTTCAGCAGGTCGGTAATTAAGCCGCCCAGACCGATGGCGTAAGACTCCTGCGAGACCCAGTTATTACAGGAATTACCGCCTTCAAAACGAACATCTATATCTCGTGGGTTAAGCAATAACCGCGTTTTGGTTACCGCGGCATTATGGTCCACGACCGACATGACGATAAACACGACCAGAGTCGCCAGCGAGAGCAGAAACATAAACCATGTCCAGAAGGCGGCGATACGCGGCTTCTTCGTCTTTTTAGCGGACACTTGTGGAAGTGCGGGCTGTGCAGGCGTCGCGGCAGGCACAACGTCCGTCGGTTCTGTATACGTTGCTACGACTGGCGGCGATGTCGATGAATTATCGATTTCATCGCTATTTTCTTCGCACCAGATGACAGGTGCCGTTAGCTTGTAGCCGCGTTTGGGTACGGTAACGATGTATTCTGCATTGCTGTCTCCGCCGTCTCTTAACGATTTGCGCAGTTCAGAAATGCTTTGGGTGACAACATGGTTGGTCACGATGGTGCGCATCCAGACATGATCAATAATGTTATCCCGGCTCAACACTTCATCCGGATGGTGCGCAAAATACATCAGAAGATCGATCAGTCGTGGTTCAAGGGTAATCTGGCGTCCCTGACGACTGATTTGATTAACAGAAGGTGTAACCAGCCACTCTCCAATGCGTACAACAGGTTGCTGCATAAAAAGATGCCCTAACGAGCTAAGTCAAACGTTAATAATAACACGATTTGCACAGACTTTTTTTATTCTCCTTTTTTGTAAAAGAAGGGCGTAAAAAGCAGCGCAATTAAGCCGGAGGACTGAGAGGTAAACGGGCGTTCGCCATGGCGACAACGCCCGTGTTTACAGATGATTTTTTGCGATTACAGTACTTTATGCGGGCCGAAGCATTCGTAATGAATGTTTTCGTTATTCACGCCAAGGGATACCAACTGTTTTGCGGCAAACTGCATAAAACCCACCGGACCACAAAGATAGAACTGCATTGTCGGATCGCTGATGGCTGTTTCCAGTTTGCTGAAATCCATCAGACCTTCGCTGTCAAATCCCCCCTGAGCGCGATCGGCCTCGGTCGGCTCGCGATACCAGGTATGTGCGGTGAAACGCGGCAGGGTGCGACCCAGTTCGCTCACTTCGTCAGCAAACGCATGAACGTCACCATTTTCCGCCGCGTGGAACCAGTTCACCTGCGCGGTATGGCGCGCTTTCGCCAGCGTATCAAGCATCGCCAGCATTGGCGTCTGGCCGACGCCTGCGGAAATCAGTGACACGGGGGTATCGGTAACGACATCCATAAAGAAATCGCCTGCTGGCGCGGCCAGATGCACCACATCACCAACGCTGGCATGGTTGTGCAACCAGTTTGATACCTGGCCGCCGTCTTCGCGCTTCACGGCAATACGATAACCTTTGCCATCCGGTTTACGGGTCAGTGAATATTGGCGGATCTCCTGATGCGCAAAACCTTCCGGCTTCAGCCAGACGCCCAGATACTGCCCGGGACGGTATTCCGCCACCGTACCGCCGTCGACCGGCTCAAACTCAAAGCTGGTAATCAATGCGCTGCGTGGGGTTTTCGCGACGATGCGGAACGGACGCGTGCCTTCCCAGCCACCCTCTTTACTGGCATTTTCGTGATAAATCTCGGCTTCCCGGTTGATAAAGACATTAGCCAGTACGCCATAAGCCTTGCCCCACGCGTCCAGCACTTCCTGACCCGGGCTGAACATTTCGTCCAGTGTCGCCAGCAGATGCGTCCCAACGATAGTGTACTGCTCTGGCTTAATCTGGAAACTGGTGTGCTTCTGCGCGATTTTTTCTACCGCTGGCAGCAGCGCCGGTAAATTTTCGATATTGCTGGCATAGGCTGCGATGGCGTTAAACAGGGCTTCTCGCTGATCGCCGTTACGCTGGTTGCTCATATTAAAGATTTCTTTGAGCTCTGGGTTATGCGTAAACATGCGGTCGTAAAAGTGGGCGGTAAGCTTCGGCCCCGTTTCAACCAGCAGGGGAATGGTAGCCTTTACTGTAGCGATGGTTTGTGCGTCAAGCATACGTGCTTCCTTTATGTGAAAATCTAATGATGTATATCAAATACATCTTATAAAAATACCCTTGCATTGTAAATGGTTCTTCATAGCTTTACGTTGCGAACGTAACAACGTGAAAAATCTGCATCACAAAGCTGAAAAGAAATCCATTGAAATTCACAAGGCTTTGTATCAAGAAAGTCTGATTTGGCGCGTAGGTAAACGTTTGCGTAAAAACCTTTGTCAAGACCTGTTATCGAAGAATGATTCGGTTATACTGTTGGCCGAAGTCCCACGGACTGCCGTTTCAGGCACAAATTTTATTGTTAGCTGAGTCAGGAGATGCGGATGTTAAAGCGTGAAATGAACATTGCCGATTATGATGCCGAATTGTGGCAGGCTATGGAGCAGGAAAAAGTACGTCAGGAAGAGCACATTGAACTGATCGCCTCCGAAAACTACACCAGCCCGCGCGTGATGCAGGCGCAGGGGTCTCAGCTGACCAACAAATACGCTGAAGGGTATCCGGGTAAGCGCTACTACGGTGGTTGCGAATATGTGGATATCGTTGAGCAACTGGCTATCGATCGCGCAAAAGAACTGTTCGGCGCCGACTATGCTAACGTCCAGCCGCATTCTGGCTCTCAGGCTAACTTTGCGGTCTATACCGCGCTACTGCAACCGGGCGATACCGTTTTGGGTATGAATTTGGCGCAGGGCGGCCACCTGACTCACGGCTCCCCGGTTAACTTCTCCGGTAAACTGTACAACATCGTACCTTACGGTATTGATGAGTCCGGTAAAATTGACTATGACGAGATGGCGAAGCTGGCCAAAGAGCACAAGCCGAAGATGATTATCGGTGGCTTCTCTGCCTACTCCGGCGTGGTTGACTGGGCAAAAATGCGTGAAATCGCTGACAGCATCGGCGCATACCTGTTTGTCGACATGGCGCACGTGGCGGGCCTGATTGCCGCAGGCGTTTACCCGAACCCAGTTCCCCATGCGCATGTGGTCACTACCACCACCCATAAAACCCTGGCGGGTCCGCGCGGCGGCCTGATTCTGGCGAAGGGCGGCGACGAAGAACTGTACAAAAAACTGAACTCCGCCGTCTTCCCAAGCGCGCAGGGCGGCCCGCTGATGCACGTGATCGCCGGTAAAGCGGTGGCGCTGAAAGAAGCGATGGAGCCGGAATTCAAAGTTTACCAGCAGCAGGTTGCGAAAAACGCCAAAGCGATGGTGGAAGTGTTCCTGAACCGCGGCTACAAAGTGGTGTCTGGCGGCACTGAAAACCACCTGTTCCTGCTGGACCTGGTGGATAAAAACCTGACCGGTAAAGAAGCCGACGCCGCCCTGGGCCGTGCCAATATCACCGTGAACAAAAACAGCGTGCCCAACGATCCGAAGAGCCCGTTCGTAACCTCCGGTATCCGTATCGGTTCTCCGGCGGTCACTCGTCGCGGCTTCAAAGAAGCGGAAGTGAAAGAGCTGGCTGGCTGGATGTGCGACGTGCTGGACAACATCAATGATGACGCCACCATTGAACGCGTGAAAGCGAAAGTGCTGGATATCTGCGCACGCTTCCCGGTTTACGCGTAAGCGCTTGTGTTGTGAAAATGGCCCGATGGCGCTGCGTCTGTCGGGCATTACTTATGCGCCATAACGTGACACCGCCGGAAGCCATTATCCGGCGGCGTTGCCGTTTGAACTTCTCCCTCCGCTTGTGAATCTTATGTTACTCTTGCCAGCGCAATCGTTTATCGCCAGACTATCGCCTCCAAACGGGAGGGAATCATGGCATTGCATTCCACGCGCTGGCTGGCGCTCAGTTATTTCACCTACTTCTTTAGTTACGGTATTTTTCTGCCATTCTGGAGCGTCTGGCTCAAAGGTCTTGGGCTAACGCCGGAAACCATTGGCCTTCTGCTGGGCGTGGGTCTGGTCGCGCGTTTTCTCGGTAGCCTGCTCATTGCTCCCCGCGTGAGCGATCCCTCACGGTTGATTTTCGCGTTGCGTGTCCTGGCGTTGCTGACGCTGGTGTTTGCGCTGGCATTCTGGGCGGGAACGTATGTCGCGTGGCTCATGGTGGTGATGGTCGGTTTTAACCTCTTTTTTTCACCCCTGGTACCGCTGACTGATGCGCTGGCCAATACCTGGCAAAAGCAAATCACCCTTGATTATGGCCGGGTGCGGCTGTGGGGGTCTGTTGCTTTCGTGATTGGTTCGGCCCTTACCGGTAAGCTGGTTAGCCTGTTTGATTACCAGGCGATTCTGACGCTGTTGTCTCTCGGCGTCGCCTCAATGTTGCTGGGTATGCTGTTACGTCCCAGCGTACCGCCCCAGGGGGAAACTCGTCAGCAGGAAAGCGCAGGCTTTCCCGCCTGGCGTATGCTGGTGACACAAAGCTGGCGTTTTCTCGCCTGTGTTTGTTTGCTGCAAGGGGCGCACGCTGCCTACTACGGTTTTAGCGCTATATACTGGCAAGGGGCAGGCTATTCAGCGTCGGCGGTCGGCTATTTATGGTCACTGGGCGTGGTGGCGGAGGTGATCATCTTCGCCCTGAGCAAAAAGTTATTCCGCCGATTTAGCGCCCGCGACTTACTGCTGCTTTCCGCCGTCTGTGGCGTGGTACGTTGGGGGCTAATGGGCTGGAGTACGGCGCTACCGTGGCTGATTGTGATACAAATCCTGCACTGTGGCACGTTTACCGTGTGCCACCTGGCCGCCATGCGTTATATCGCTGCGCGTCAGGGAAGTGAAGTGATTCGTTTGCAAGCCGTCTATTCCGCTGTGGCGATGGGCGGCAGTATTGCTATCATGACGGTATTTGCCGGTTTTCTGTACCAACATCTGGGCAGCGGCGTATTCTGGATTATGGCGCTGGTGGCATTGCCGGCAATCTTCCTGCGACCCAAAGTGATTGCGGCCTCATGACTCCAGGATCTTGCGGATCTGTTGCTGCTGGTGCGCCGTGAGAGCGTGGTCCGCATGAATCAATGGCGGTGAGAAGAGCGGTAGCGGCGTAGCGTAAGGTGTGACAATGAGCGCTACGCCGCGCGGACATCCCTCTTTTTGAAACGCCCGGGTTGATACCCGTTTAATATTGAGCGGCAACAGGGTCAGCTCACGCAGTTGCTGCTCAATATAGGTTTCCAGCGCGTCATTTTTATCCGCTAATAATACGATTTGTTTTTCATGCAGATCGTTATCCTGCATCAGCCAGGCACCAAAAATTACCGCCACCAGTCCCGTTTCTTCGTCAGAAAAGCGGACGCCGTATTCGGCTTCAAACCCGGCGAGCGCCTCACGCGTAGTGCGTACCAGACGCGGATAAAGCCGGTTGAACTCCTCCGGTAGCGTATTATCAATGCCAATGGTGAATAAACTTCGGTTCAGCGCCTGGGCGAGATGGACATACAGCTGATCGTTAAGCCCTTGTTCATCGCTGAAGCGTACATTTCCTGTTTCTTTAAAGCGCAGTACCAGTCGCGCAACCTCCAGTCGCAACTTTTGCGCCCGTTGATGTGTGTCGCGAATCGGATCCGGGATACGAATCATTGAAAATAGTAACGCCATAAACAGCGCTTCATTCAGCGGCGCGGCCTGCATCACATGGCGCTGCCAGTGACGGCCAATCTCCTGTGCGAGCGGATATTCCGCACACGACTGGGCCCAGATCTGCTGTGCAGGGGTAAATGCCGGGGTGATACCCGCATGGTGTTGTAGCAGACAATATTGTAAAAAGAGACGCAGGAACTGCACATCGCGGTTTTCAAAAGGTTTTTGCAGCCGCCGGGCGCAAAGGTTGATGAGTGCGTGCAGATTGATATCGTCATACAGCGGGCGTGCAATACCGCGCTGCCTGAGCGCATTTTTTAATGCCGGCGTAAACTGTTGCGTGACAAAGGTTGGACATAAACGCAGGCCACGCCTGAGCCAGTGTAAAAGGCAAAGGCGTTGATCGAGTGCTGTACCTTCGATCCGGTAGCAACCGTTCTGGCATGTTGTGATGGCAAGGCGATGATAGCGCTGGATCTCCAGACTGATTTCAGTGATATCCTCACGGGCAATATCATCATCAACGCCATTAAGCGCGCTGAAACCTTCCACCGTGGCGATTTGCCCTGGCTGGAAAAGCGTCAGCAATACCTGGCAACGGCGCTGGGGAGCGGAAAGCACAGATGGTGAGGCAATTGTCGGCATCATCTGTCAGGTCCCCCGTTAGTTTGTCTGGTAAGGATAGCTAAAGTTTGCGAGTGAAAAATGTTATAAGCGTGCTTTTAGGCCAGGAATGCTGGGGAGCGTCACAGAATTTTTATCGTGAGGATCAGATGAAGCCAGTGAAACGCAGCGCCTTAACGCTTTTTCTCGCCGTTTTATCTTCTGCTGCGGTGGCGCATCCGCACAGCTTTATCCGTCTGCAAACGCAGGTGGTCAGTGAAAATCAGCAATTCGTGGCGTTAAAAATGCGCTGGACAATGGACGAGTTGACATCAGCGGATCTGCTGTATGACGCCGGAAACGCTGCACCGGGATCGGAAATATGGAAAAAACTGGCGGCGGAGGTAATGGCTAACGTACTGGGGCAGTACTATTTCACCGAAGTGTGGCATAACGGACAAAAGGTGAAATTTAAAAATCGTCCGACGGAATACGGCATGACACGCGAGGCGCATCAGGCAGTATTGACTTTTACGCTGCCGCTGGCTGAACCGCAGGCGTTAAGCGGGCAAACCTATACCTTTTCAACATTTGATCCTTCTTATTATGTCGATATGTATTATGACCAGGACAATGATGTCACCATGCCGGAGCCGCTGCGCGAAAGGTGTCGGATTCAGGTCCATACGCCTGTGCCCGGCGAAGAGACATTACGTTTCGCCCGGTCGCTGGATAAAGAGGACGCGCCGCCAGAGGATATGGATTTAGGTAAACAATTTGCACAAAGGGTGACGCTGCAATGTCAGTAATTTTTTCTCAACAGGCTCCGGTGCGCCGCTGGCTATCTTTGTGGCCACTGGCGCTATTACTGCTGCTAATACTGGTTGGCGGTCTGTGGATTTGGCAGGCCTGGCCGCAGGTGATAATAAAAAGCGCCCTTTGGCAGCGGGAGGTACATCAACAGTTGAGCGCATTGCTTAAAGTGGTAGCGATGCATCCCGATCGGGCGGGCGGTTCGCTGCTCCTGCTGAGTTTCATTTATGGCGTACTTCATGCTCTGGGGCCAGGACATGGCAAAGTGGTGATTGCGACCTGGCTGGCAACGCATCCTTCGAAGCTGAAATCCAGCATTGCGTTAACTCTGGCCGCCGCGTTATTGCAGGGGCTGGTGGCTATCGTGCTGGTGGTGGTTGTATTGACGGTATTACAACTTCCGGCAAGGCAGTTGCATCTGAGCGGCTTCTGGCTCGAGAAGGGTAGCTATGCGCTGGTCGGCGTACTGGGTGCTTTGTTGTGCTGGCGGGCAGCAAAAAAATTACGCACGTTGCTACGTAAACCTGAGGTTATCACCTTCACGCCGTACCCTGTTCCCCATAAAAAATGTGGCTGCGGACATCAGCACTTCCCGACCCGGGAACAGTTACACAGTAGCGATGACTGGCGCGCGCGACTGATGATTGTGCTGTCTATGGGGATGCGTCCCTGTTCTGGCGCGATAATGGTGCTGTTATTCAGTAAAGTTATTGGTGTTTTTAGCTGGGGAATGGCCTCGGTATTGGCGATGGCGGCAGGAACCTCACTGACGATTACTTCGCTGGCGCTGCTGATACAGAGTTTTCGCTCCCTGGTGGTGAGATGTAGCGGAAACAATGCGCCTGCATTATGGCGGCAGGTGGGCTGGTCAACGCTGGCGTTGGCCGGTGGAGTCGTACTGCTCATCGCCGCCCTGGTCATGTGGTTTAGTGTGCCGCAGCCGGTGGCAGGGCTGCGGCCATTTCGCGGTTGATTAGTGTCCGGCGGGTTTAAGATGCATCCGCGCGACGGATTCGTCTTCGGCCCAGTAAATTCGCTCGGCAACCATCGCTTCCGGGTTAAGCTGAACATCGCGTAGTACCCGTTCTTTAAAACGCAGATAACCGCCTTTGTCAATCAGGTGCCCCATATGCAGATAGATTGGTTTTCCGCCGAGCATCTCTTTTTCAAACTCATACAGGTTAACGATCACCTGGCTTATGACCTCTTCGGTCACCCAGTTAAGAAAGAGTTTGCCAACGCGCGGCGTTTTTTTACTGGTGCGTCCGCCCAGACGCACCTGCCAGAGCTGGTCCGGTTTACGCTGCCAGGCCAGCGTCGGGCAGGCCAGCACGCATTCGCCGCAGCCGATACAGGCAGATTCTTCTTTGACCGCTTTGCCATTTTTCAGCGCCAGACAGCCGACGGCATGGTGGCTACAGGCCTTCACGCAGGCGCCGCAGCCGATACAGCGCTCGGCCGTGAAGCGTATTTTCGCCACGCCAATAATCCCCAGATCGGCCATTGATGCTTTTGCGCAGTCATTCGGACAGCCGACGATTACCGTTTTGAGATGATAAGGGCTGGGATAGACCAGTTTTTCAAGACGGCGCGCCAGGCCGGTGGTATCGGTGTTGGCTTTCTGGCAGATGCGGTTCCCCTGGCAGGCGACAATATTTCGCCCGCCAATAGCGAGGTATCCCGCTTTGGTATCCTCAACCTGAACGTCGCACAGTTCCATTTCAATTTCGCGAAGAAACGGTTCCAGCGCGGCGTTGACACTGTCGATATCTTCGTACCGGATGCCCGGCATAGCCAGTTTCTGGCGGGTAGTGAGGTGGATTTGCCCATTACCCCAGGTTTCGGCGATATCACGCGCTACCGTCAGCAAATGCGCAGGTAAAATACCGCCAGGAATACGGACGCTGATCATGGCTTCGCCACGTACTTTTGACAGGCGATATTCGTTTTTCGCACGGGCTTTAATGATATCAATATCAATGCTCATGATGTTTCTCCTCAATCGGCAAAATGTTGCGCGACGGCATAGTTAAATACAGGGCCGTCGGTACAGACATAGACCTCGCCCATACGGCAGTGGCCGCACTTCCCGACGGAGCAGGCCATCCGGCGTTCGTAGTCCACCCAGATGTGCTCTGGTTTCAGCCCTTTTTGCAGCAACATTTTTACGGTAAAGGCGATCATTATCGGTGGGCCAACGACGATAGCCTGCATCGTGTCGATATCGCTAAGTGCCATTTCGGCAAGGCGATCGGTCACCCGACCAATCTGGAAGCGGTCATCGGCCTCACCTTCATCCAGCGTGAGCACCAGATTATGTTTGCCATGCCATGCTGCCATCTCTTCTTTGTACAGCACGCCGTCGTGGTTTTTATAGCCGAGAATCATATCCAACTGACCAATTTCCTGCGGATTCTCAACGAAATAGCGCATCAATCCTTTCACTGGCGCGACGCCGGTGCCGCCTGCGACAACCAGTAAGGGTTTATGACGTAACGTATCAACCGGATAACCGTTGCCATAGCAGCCGCGCAGCCACACGTTATCGCCTTCCTTCAGAGTAAAGAGGGCGCCGGTCACTTTTCCGACGTTACGAATCAACAGATCTATCCAGCCATCGCCGTAGTCGGAAACAGAGATTGGCGCTTCGCCGACGCGCGGCAACGAAATTTCAACAAATTGCCCCCAGTGCGCGGGAAAATCAACCGCCACACGGAAGTTCCACTCCTGCGGCGTGTGGCGGGTAATGCTGAGGATGCGGTACGCCGCAGGAAGCAAGCTGTGCTGCGGTTTATCATGACAGGAACAATGTGACATGCGTTATGCCTCCTCAGCCAGCGCCTGGCGAACGGCGGCGGTCATTTTGTTAATAATGAGAGAGAACTTGATGTATTGCGGACAACGATCGTCACAGCGCCCGCAGCCAACGCACATATGCTCAATGCCGTTGCGCGCTTTGTAGTCATTGACCTTATGTAGGGCGCGGTAGCGCAGACGTTCGCCGGGTTTTTCGCGAAAGCCATGACCGCCGGCCATATCGCTAAAACCTGGCACCATGCAACTGGCCCACTGGCGACGACGTTCGCCGCGCTGCGGATTTTCATCATAGGCGACGTCAAAGACGCTATAGCAGGTGCAGGTTGGGCATCCGGTGGTGCAGCGTCCACAGCTGATACAACGGCTGTCGTAAGCGTCCCATAGTGGGTGGCGAGTGAGAATGTCGCGAATTTTTTGCGGATCCTGGCAAACACTGTCCGGTGTGATGACGGTTTCCCGATTTTCGCTGACAAAAGAGGGAGCATAGTCGATATTCTGCCCCAGCCCTTGAATCGCCGCCTCAACAAAAGGATCGCGAATGCTGACAAGCGCGCCCTCCTCGCTAAAGCGCATTGCGGCGCTATAGCGCTCGGTTTTATTAGTGCCCATTGAGACGCAGAAACAATTTTCGAAGCTTTCTTCGCATTCAATAAGGATGAAACGAATCTGTTTCCGTAATAGTTGATAACTGTAATCGGAGTTATTCCCATTTGATAAATACATATAATCCAGTCGCGACATAGCGTGAATATCGCAGGCGCGGGCAAAGATTAATATTGGGGAGGTATCCGTCCCGGCAATTTGAATTGTGTCTTTATCAAAATAAAAGAGCGTTTCGGTGATAGGGGCGATAATAGTATTCGGCGACATGTGTGATTTCTCTCGCCAGATGAGATCGCGCCAACTGCGAATTTGTTGATAAATAATGTTGTCAGTATCGGAAAAACGTCCGCCGCGAAACTCTGCGGATGGGGCAAACACGCGCCACTTTTTGCTTAATCGCTGGATAAGCAGACTAAACTCCTCTGGCGTAATTTTGATAGCCATCACATACTCCACAGTAATATTCAGGAAAAACAAATGAAAATAAATTGTTATAAAAATCAGAAGAATATTACTGTTACGCTAGCGCTAATGCGTCATGTTCGCTAACGGGAAAAAATGGTTCTTGATATCTGTATAATAAATATATTCTTAATCATAAAACATGCATATAGACTGCACCACGCTATTCATACAACAGCGCGGGCTGAGTAAACTTAATCACCGTATCGCAGTACAGGATGGCATAATATCCGCTAAATGCATCACTGCATTTGCGGAGGAAAAGCGAATTTTTTAGTTTTAGCGCCAGGGCGAAGCCATTCCCTGTTTCACTCTCCTGTCAGGAAAGGTTTATAGGTATTCACCGGGAGTGGGCGTGCTGCAATAAAGCGCGGAGAGGCGAGTGCGAAAGTGTCAGAGGGAAGTCAAACGGTGGACGTCGGTCTCGGCATTTGGCCTGAAAGAGGGAGGGCGGATGCGCAAAGCACACCCGCCAACATACATTAACGCTTCAGCGCATCGCTCAGTTCATCGCGCATGTTCGCCAGCATGGCTTTAACGACGCGAGGGTTACCCGCCACGATATTACCGGTCATCATGTAGTTATGCCCGCCGGTAAAATCGCTGACAATACCGCCTGCTTCACGAACCAGCAGCTCGCCCGCGGCGAAATCCCACGGACGCAGGCCAATTTCAAAGAAACCATCGACGCGACCTGCCGCCACATACGCCAGATCCAGCGCGGCGGAACCGGTGCGGCGGAAATCGGCGCATTCGGTGAACAGTTTGCCGATAACATTAATGTAGGTTGTCGCGTATTGTTTGGCTTTAAACGGGAAACCGGTGGCAAGGATGGTACCGTCCAGATCGCGAGCAGTGCTGCCGCGCAGGCGGTAACCGTTCAACTGTGCGCCCTGACCGCGGGTGGCGGTGAACAGTTCGTTACGCATCGGATCGTAAACCACGGCAACCTCAGTACGGCCTTTAATACGTACTGCGATGGATACTGCAAAGTGCGGCAGGCGTTTGATGAAATTGGTGGTGCCATCCAGTGGATCGATAACCCATTGAACATCCTGATCTGTGCCAACGTGTTCACCGCTTTCTTCGGTGATAATAGTATGTTGCGGGTAAGATTTACGAATCGTGTCGATAATCACCGCTTCAGCGGCTTTATCTACGTTAGTCACAAAATCGTTACTGCCTTTTTGGCTCGCTTCAACAGCGTCCGGAGTTTCATAGTTTTTGGCAATTACATTACCCGCCTTGCGCGCTGCGCGCACGGCGATGGTCAGCATCGGATGCATCGGTCTCTCTCACTGGATGTTAAAGAACGGGAAAACGGCGCAGAGTATAGCAGCGAGATCGGAATCTGTCTTGGTTTTATGGTAAGATGTCTGAATAATCTTTAGCTGAAGAAAGACAATGCTGCAAAACATTCGAATTGTGCTGGTAGAAACTTCTCACACCGGCAATATGGGCTCGGTGGCCCGGGCCATGAAAACCATGGGCTTAACCAATCTGTGGCTGGTGAACCCGCTGGTGAAACCGGACTCTCAGGCCATTGCTTTGGCGGCGGGCGCCAGCGATGTGATTGGAAACGCGCAGATCGTCGATACACTCGACGAGGCACTGGCTGGCTGTAGCCTGGTGGTTGGTACCAGCGCGCGTTCCCGTACTCTGCCGTGGCCAATGCTTGATCCGCGCGAGTGCGGTTTAAAAAGCGTGGCAGAAGCGGCAAATACGCCAGTCGCCTTAGTTTTTGGCCGTGAGCGTGTCGGGTTGACTAATGACGAGTTGCAAAAATGCCATTATCACGTCGCCATCGCCGCTAATCCGGAATACAGTTCGTTGAATCTGGCGATGGCGGTACAGGTCATCGCATATGAAGTTCGTATGGCCTGGCTTGCCGCGCAGGAAAATGGCGACGCGGCGGCGCATGAAGAGACGCCATATCCGCTGGTAGATGATCTGGAGCGTTTTTATGGGCATCTGGAGCAAACGTTACTCTCTACCGGTTTTATTCGCGAAAACCATCCGGGGCAGGTGATGAATAAATTACGCCGCCTGTTTACGCGCGCGCGCCCGGAAAGCCAGGAGTTGAATATTCTGCGTGGAATGCTGGCGTCGATTGAGCAGCAGAATAAAGGAAAGTAGTCAATGTGATGACTGATAGCGCTCATTGTAGGCCCATAAGCGAAGCGTTATCCGGTAAAACAAAAATGGCACTGAACGTCAAATACCTGACTAAAACAGTCAAGTAAATAGTTGACCAAATTACTCAGGAATGTCAGACTTATCCCTGCTATGCAACATCCCTATTTACAATAAAAAACCCCGGGCAGGGGCGAGTTTGAGGTTAAGTAAGACATGAGACTGACATCTAAAGGGCGTTATGCCGTGACCGCAATGTTGGACGTTGCGCTCAACTCCGAAGCGGGCCCGGTACCGTTGGCTGATATTTCTGAACGTCAGGGTATTTCCCTTTCTTATCTGGAACAGCTGTTTTCTCGCTTACGTAAAAACGGTCTGGTTTCCAGTGTACGCGGGCCAGGCGGCGGTTATCTGCTCGGCAAAGATGCCGGTAGTATCGCGGTCGGCGAGGTGATCAGCGCGGTTGATGAATCCGTTGACGCGACCCGTTGCCAGGGAAAAGGTGGGTGTCAGGGCGGTGATAAGTGCCTGACCCATGCGCTGTGGCGTGATTTAAGCGATCGTCTGACCGGATTCCTCAACAATATTACGTTAGGCGAGTTGGTGAATAACCAGGAAGTTCTGGATGTCTCTGGCCGTCAGCATACGCATGATGCGCCACGCGCCAATGGCCGTACGCAGGACGCTATCGACGTTAAATTACGCGCTTAATTAAAATAGTACGCCGTTTCTTCTGGCAGCCTCATGCGGTTAATACACAGAGCGTCGGAAGGAGGAAGCGTAAAAAAGAATTCAGAATCAGGCCGGGACGTGGACGTCCCGTCAACACGGTCGTACATCCAGCCGGTTGCCTGATTCCTTGCATTGAGTGATGTACGGAGTTTAAGAGCAATGAAATTACCGATTTATCTCGACTACTCCGCAACCACGCCGGTGGACCCGCGTGTTGCCGAGAAAATGATGCAGTTTCTGACCCTGGACGGAACCTTTGGGAACCCGGCGTCTCGTTCACACCGTTTCGGCTGGCAGGCTGAGGAAGCGGTCGATATCGCCCGTAACCAGATAGCTGAGCTGGTTGGCGCCGACCCGCGTGAAATCGTTTTTACGTCCGGCGCGACGGAGTCCGACAACCTGGCGATTAAAGGCGCAGCCAACTTTTATCAGAAAAAAGGCAAGCACATCATCACCAGCAAGACCGAACACAAAGCGGTACTGGACACCTGCCGTCAGTTAGAGCGCGAAGGGTTTGAAGTGACCTACCTGGCGCCGCAACGTAACGGGATTATCGATCTTAACGAACTTGAAGCGGCGATGCGTGATGACACCATTCTCGTTTCTATTATGCACGTGAATAACGAGATTGGCGTGGTGCAGGACATCGCGACCATCGGCGAAATGTGCCGCGCGCGCGGTATCATCTACCACGTTGACGCCACCCAGAGCGTGGGGAAACTGCCTATCGACCTGAGCCAGTTGAAAGTGGATCTGATGTCTTTTTCCGGTCATAAAATTTACGGCCCGAAAGGCATCGGTGCGCTGTATGTGCGTCGTAAGCCGCGTATTCGTATTGAAGCGCAGATGCACGGCGGCGGTCACGAACGCGGTATGCGTTCTGGTACGCTGCCCGTTCACCAGATCGTTGGCATGGGCGAAGCTTATCGTATCGCGAAGGAAGAGATGGAGACCGAAATGGCTCGTCTGCGCGGTCTGCGTAATCGTTTGTGGAACGGCATCAAGGATATCGAAGAAGTTTACCTGAACGGCGACCTTGAGCAGGGCGCGCCAAATATTCTCAACGTGAGCTTTAACTACGTTGAAGGCGAGTCGCTGATTATGGCGCTGAAAGACCTGGCGGTCTCTTCCGGATCTGCCTGTACCTCCGCCAGTCTGGAACCGTCCTACGTGCTGCGCGCGCTGGGCATGAATGACGAGCTGGCACATAGCTCTATCCGTTTCTCTTTAGGTCGTTTTACCACTGAAGAAGAGATCGACTACACCATTGAGCTGGTGCGTAAATCCATTGGTCGTCTGCGTGACCTTTCTCCGCTGTGGGAAATGTACAAGCAGGGCGTGGATCTGAACAGCATCGAATGGGCTCATCATTAATCGGTATCGGAATCAGGAGAATTTATAATGGCTTACAGCGAAAAAGTAATCGATCACTATGAGAATCCGCGTAACGTAGGGTCGTTTGACAATAACGACGATAACGTGGGAAGCGGCATGGTTGGCGCCCCAGCCTGCGGTGACGTCATGAAGTTGCAGATTAAAGTGAATGATGAAGGTATCATTGAGGACGCGCGCTTCAAGACTTACGGTTGCGGCTCCGCCATCGCTTCCAGCTCTCTGGTCACGGAGTGGGTGAAAGGAAAATCGCTGGATGAAGCGCAGGCGATTAAAAACACCGACATCGCAGATGAACTTGAGCTGCCGCCGGTGAAAATCCACTGCTCGATTCTGGCGGAAGACGCGATTAAAGCCGCTATTGCAGATTACAAAAGCAAACGCGAAGCGAAATAAAATAGAACGTTAAATTTGAGGTTTTGTTATGTCGATTACACTTAGCGACAGTGCAGCAGCGCGAGTCAATACCTTCCTGGCCAACCGTGGTAAAGGGTTTGGTCTGCGTCTGGGCGTGAGAACCTCCGGCTGTTCAGGTATGGCATATGTACTGGAATTTGTTGACGAACCGACGGCGGAAGACACCGTGTTTGAAGACAAAGGCGTTAAGGTAGTGGTTGACGGCAAGAGTCTGCAATTTCTGGACGGTACACAACTGGACTTCGTAAAAGAAGGCCTGAACGAAGGGTTTAAGTTCTCCAACCCGAATGTGAAAGATGAGTGTGGTTGCGGCGAAAGCTTCCACGTGTAACCGTGTTCCGCTGTTATACCAGGTAATTCGTGGTGCAGAAAGATGGCAAGCGAGTGAGTCCCCTGGCGCTTATTTAAGTAAGTGACCGGGGGAGCCAGCGCAGACCACGTCTCTGCGGCGCGAAGTAAGAAGGTATAACCCCACCGTGGTCGCCTGCGTGTGGGGTTTGTTTTGACAGGCTACTCCTGAGAATGTTATGGATTACTTCACCCTCTTTGGCTTACCGGCCCGTTATCAACTTGATACGCAGGCGCTGAGCCTCCGTTTTCAGGATCTGCAACGCCAGTATCACCCTGATAAATTCGCCAGCGGCACTCAGGCGCAGCAGCTTGCCGCTGTCCAGCAATCCGCCACGATCAACCAGGCCTGGCAGACGTTGCGCCATCCGTTATTACGTGCAGAATATCTGCTTTCCTTACACGGGTTCGATTTGGCCAGTGAGCAGCATACGGTGCGCGACACTGCGTTTCTGATGGAGCAGCTTACGCTTCGCGAAGAGCTGGACGATATCGAACAGACAAAGGACGACGTACGCCTGGAAAGCTTTATCCAACGTGTGCGTAAGATGTTTGATACTCGCCATCAGCAGATGGTGGAGCAACTGGACAACGCGGCCTGGGACGCGGCGGCCGATACGGTGCGCAAACTGCGGTTTCTCGATAAACTGCGAAGCAGTGCAGAACAACTCGAAGAAAAGCTGCTCGATTTTTAACTGGAATCTAACATGGCCTTATTACAAATTAGTGAGCCTGGTCTGAGCGCTGCGCCGCATCAGCGCCGTCTGGCGGTGGGCATCGACTTAGGCACTACCAACTCACTGGTTGCGACGGTTCGCAGCGGCCAGGCGGAAACGCTGCCTGACCACGAAGGGCGTCACCTGTTGCCGTCAGTCGTTCACTATCAACCGCAGGGCCACATGGTCGGTTATGCTGCGCGTGACAATGCCGCGCAGGATACCGCCAACACGATCAGCTCTGTGAAACGCATGATGGGACGCTCGTTGGCGGATATCCAGGCGCGTTATCCGCATTTACCTTACCAGTTTAAAGCAAGCGTTAATGGACTGCCGATGATTGAAACGGCAGCAGGGTTACTCAATCCGGTGCGCGTTTCTGCGGATATTCTGAAGGCGCTGGCGGCGCGGGCGAGCGAATCGCTGTCCGGCGAACTGGATGGCGTGGTCATTACCGTTCCCGCCTATTTCGATGATGCCCAGCGTCAGGGGACGAAAGACGCCGCGCGACTGGCCGGGCTGCATGTGCTGCGTCTGCTCAATGAGCCTACCGCAGCCGCCATTGCTTATGGCCTGGACTCAGGTCAGGAAGGCATTATTGCGGTGTATGACCTTGGCGGCGGTACTTTCGATATTTCGATTTTACGTCTCAGCCGTGGCGTTTTTGAAGTGCTGGCGACGGGGGGCGATTCCGCGCTGGGCGGCGATGACTTCGACCATCTGCTGGCGGACTACATTCGTGAGCAGGCGGGGATTGCCGATCGTAGCGATAATCGCGTTCAGCGCGAGCTGCTGGATGCGGCGATCGCGGCAAAAATTGCGCTAAGTGATGTCGATGTGGTCAACGTCAATGTTGCAGGCTGGCAGGGGGAAATTACCCGCGACCAGTTTAACGAACTGATCTCCGCGCTGGTTAAGCGTACGCTGCTGGCCTGCCGCCGCGCTTTGAAAGATGCGGGCGTTGAGGCGCAGGAGGTTCTGGAAGTGGTCATGGTTGGCGGTTCGACCCGTGTGCCGCTGGTGCGTGAGCGCGTGGGCGAATTTTTTCGTCGCACGCCGCTAACCGCCATTGACCCGGATAAAGTGGTCGCCATCGGTGCGGCCATTCAGGCCGATATTCTGGTTGGCAACAAGCCGGACAGCGAAATGCTGCTGCTGGACGTGATTCCGCTCTCTCTTGGGCTGGAGACGATGGGTGGGCTGGTGGAAAAAGTCATTCCGCGCAACACTACCATCCCGGTGGCTCGCGCGCAGGATTTCACCACCTTCAAAGATGGCCAGACCGCGATGTCTATCCATGTAATGCAGGGCGAACGCGAACTGGTGCAGGACTGCCGCTCTCTGGCGCGCTTTGCGTTGCGCGGTATTCCGGCGCTGCCAGCTGGCGGGGCGCATATTCGCGTGACCTTCCAGGTGGATGCCGACGGCCTGTTGAGCGTTACCGCCATGGAGAAATCCACCGGTGTTGAGGCCTCCATACAGGTTAAGCCTTCCTATGGCCTGACCGATAGCGAAATCGCCTCGATGATCAAGGATTCCATGAGTTTTGCCGAGCAGGACGTGAAAGCACGTATGCTGGCGGAGCAAAAAGTCGAAGCTGCGCGCGTGCTGGAAAGTTTGGCCGGCGCGCTGGCTGCTGACGCCGCGCTGTTAAGCGCCGCAGAACGTCAATGCATTGATGATGCCACCGCACATTTGAACGCGGTTGCGCAGGGTGATGATGTTGACGCCATAGAACAAGCGATTAAAAACGTAGATAAACAAACCCAGGAATTTGCCGCTCGCCGCATGGACCAGTCGGTTCGTCGCGCGCTGAAAGGCCATTCCGTAGACGAGGTTTAACATGCCGAAGATTGTTATTCTGCCTCATCAGGATCTTTGTCCGGATGGCGCAGTTCTGGAAGCTGAGACCGGCGAAACCATTCTTGACGTTGCTCTGCGCAACGGGATCGAGATTGAACACGCCTGTGAGAAATCATGCGCCTGCACCACCTGTCACTGTATTGTACGTGAAGGCTTCGACTCCCTGCCGGAAAGCTCGGAAGAAGAAGACGATATGCTGGATAAAGCCTGGGGGCTGGAGCCGGAAAGCCGCCTGAGCTGCCAGGCTCGCGTTACCGATGACGATCTGGTTATCGAAATTCCACGTTACACAATCAACCATGCTCGCGAGCATTAACAGAGGGTAGTATGGGACTCAAGTGGACCGATAGCCGCGAGATCGGCGAAGCGTTATATGACGCATATCCTGATGTCGATCCGAAAACCGTACGTTTCACCGATCTGCATCAGTGGATTTGCGAACTGGAAGACTTTGATGACGACCCTAACGCATCCAATGAAAAAATTCTGGAGGCGATTCTGCTAGTCTGGTTGGATGAGGCAGAGTAAGTCAAATAACGGGCTGCCATTCGGCGGCCCGTTTGCTAATAAGGATAAATAAAATGACAGAAGCGATGAAAATTACCCTGTCTACCCAGCCAGCCGATGCGCGCTGGGGCGACACAGCAACGTACAGTATTAATAACGATGGTATTACCCTGCATCTTAACGGTAAAGACGATCCGGGGTTAATCCAGCGCGCGGCGCGTAAAATTGACGGTCTGGGAATAAAACACGTCGCGCTGGCTGGCGAAGGGTGGGATACCGAGCGTTGCTGGGCATTCTGGGCGGGTTACAAAGGGCCAAAAGGCACCCGTACAGTGATGTGGCCGGATTTAGATGATGCCCAACGCCAGGAACTGGATAACCGCCTGACCATTATTGACTGGGTACGCGACACCATTAACGCCCCGGCGGAAGAGCTTGGTCCGGAGCAATTGGCGCAGCGCGCTGTGGATCTGTTGTGTAGCGTCGCGTGCGATAGCGTCACTTACCGCATCACCAAAGGTGAAGACCTTCGTGAGCAGAATTATATGGGGCTGCACACCGTAGGCCGTGGTTCGGAGCGTCCGCCGGTACTGTTGGCGCTGGATTACAACCCGACGGGCGACAAAGAAGCGCCTGTTTATGCTTGTCTGGTCGGCAAAGGCATCACCTTTGACTCTGGCGGTTACAGCATCAAACAAAGTGCCTTTATGGACTCGATGAAATCCGATATGGGCGGCGCGGCGACGGTAACGGGCGCGCTGGCATTTGCTATTACCCGTGGATTGAATAAACGCGTGAAACTGTTCCTGTGTTGCGCCGACAATTTGATCAGCGGCAATGCTTTCAAGCTGGGCGATATTATTCACTACCGTAATGGTAAGAATGTTGAAGTAATGAATACTGATGCGGAAGGTCGGCTGGTGCTGGCGGATGGTTTGATTGACGCCAGCGCGCAACACCCGCAGCTAATCATTGACATGGCGACGTTAACCGGCGCGGCGAAAACGGCGCTGGGTAACGACTACCATGCTTTGTTCAGTTTTGACGATGCGTTGGCGGCGCGTTTGCTGGCAAGTGCGGCGCAAGAGAATGAACCGTTCTGGCGTCTACCGCTGGCGGAGTTCCACCGTAATCAACTCCCCTCTAACTTTGCCGAACTGAACAACACTGGTAGCGCGGCTTATCCTGCCGGGGCAAGTACCGCAGCCGGTTTCCTGTCGCACTTTGTCGAGAACTACCGTGAAGGCTGGTTGCACATTGACTGTTCCGCCACTTATCGCAAAGCGCCGGTTGAACAGTGGTCTGCTGGTGCCACCGGTTTGGGTGTTCGCACGATTGCTAATTTGCTGACCGCCTGAATGGCGTTCTTGTTGTCCGGGTAAGCGAAGCGCTACCCGGCATTTTGCCTGATGGTGACGCGGATGTGTCTTATCAGGCCTGCATGTTACACGTATATCAATTTGTGATGCCTATGTCCGAAACTAAAAACGAATTAGAAACCCTGTTGGAGAAAGCGGCGACTGAACCCGCGCATCGTCCGGCATTTTTCCGTATCTTACTGGAGTCTACCGTCTGGGTGCCGGGCAGTGCTGCCGAAGGCGAGGCGATAGTGGAAGACAGCGCGCTGGATTTGCAGCACTGGGAAAAAGAAGACGGTACGACTGTTATTCCCTTCTTTACCTCTTTGGAGGCGCTGCAACAGGCGGTGGAAGACGAACAGGCATTTGTGGTGATGCCGGTACGTACGCTGTTTGAAATGACGCCTGGCGAAACGTTATTCCTCAACGCTAAGCTGCCGACCGGCAAAGAGTTTATGCCGCGTGAAATCCGTTTGCTTCTTGGTGAGGAAGGCAGCCCGTTATATACACAGGAAGTGCTGGAGGGGGGCGAGTCGCTGATTTTATCCGAAGTGGCTGAGCCGCCAGCGCAGATGATTGACTCCCTTACCACTCTGTTTAAAACCATCAAACCGGTGAAACGCGCGTTTTTGTGTTCGATTAAAGAGCGCGCCGAGGCAGAACCTAACCTGCTAATTGGTATTGAAGCTGACGGCGATATTGAAGAGATCATTCACGCGGCGGGCAGCGTGGCGACCGACACGTTACCGGGTGACGAACCGATCGATATTTGTCAGGTGAGAAAGGGCGAGCAGGGTATCAGCCACTTTATCACCGAGCATATCACGCCGTTCTACGAGCGCCGCTGGGGTGGGTTTCTGCGCGATTTTAAACAGAACCGCATCATCTGAAGAAAAGAAAGCCGCCCAACAGGGCGGCCTCCTGGCTTACCTGCTCTCGACGTTGAGCGTTACGGGAGCAGAATTATCCTGATAGCTTCTGTCTGCGTGGAGACACAACGTGCCAGAAACAAGAAGCACGTTACAAAAGCATTGTAGGATACGTGTAAGCGCCATCCGGCATGGCAAATATTAAGCGGGTTCAACCAGTAAATCAGTACGCGCGCCCCATTCGCTCCACGCGCCGTCGTAAAGTGTGACGTCAGGCACGTCCAGCGTGGCGAGCGCCAGCACCACCACCGCAGCCGTCACGCCGGAACCGCAGCTGGCGATAATGGGTCTGTCGAAACTGACGCCATGGCTGAAAAAAACCTCATTCAGTTCGTCAGTGGTCTTTAATTCGCCCTCATACACCAGCTCCGTCCACGGTACGTTGAGCGCGCCGGGAATGTGTCCGCGTCTCAGTCCCGGACGTGGTTCATCAGCCTGCGCGTTAAAACGCGCCGCCGGGCGCGCGTCGACGATCTGCGCGGTTTTTTCATGGCTTGCCAGCAATACATCGGTTAGCCGTACCACGGCTTTCGGCGCGAATTTCGCTTCAAACTCGCCTTCTTCATGCGCTTCATTGCCTTCGCGCAATAGCCATTCGTCGCGCTGCCAGCCAGCCAGTCCGCCTGCCAGAATGGAAATATTCTCAGCGCCGAACGTGCGTAGCATCCACCATGCCCGGGGAGCGGAGAACAAATTGCCTTCATCATATATAACCAGGTGTTTGTCCTGGCGAACGCCCAGTTCACGCATGGCCACTGCAAACGCTTCCGGGCGCGGCATCATATGCGGTAGCGGCGATGTGCGATCGGAAAGCGCTTCAATATCAAAAAACAGAGCGCCGGGAATATGCCCGGCGCGATATTCGCCTGCCATATCACGATCTTCCTGTCCTGGAGGCGCCATACGGGCATCAAGAATCTGTATTTCCGGATCATCAATATGTTCGGCAAGCCAGTCGGTGGCGACAAAAAAGGCGGTGGTCATGGGGATCTCCATTGTTACCAGATTATGGTCAAATTGTCGGATGTTTCCCGAAAAGGAACAAGTCAAGGAGACTAATTTGGCTGGTGACCCCACGTTTCTGCGCAAAAATCTCTCTTCATAGTTGCAATACGGACTTACACAATAAAATTTCTCGCGCATAATATCTCATCAACGGTTGCTGACAGGCCATTAAGGCCAGGGATGAAAGATGAAACATTTACGCGTAGTGGCCTGCATGATCATGCTGGCGCTGGCGGGATGCGATAACAACGATAAAACCGCCCCGACGACAAGAAATGAGGCGCCAGCCGCGGCGCAAACCTCACAGGCACAAGATCCGGTACAGCTGCAAAAGCTGGCGCAGCAAAGCCAGGGGAAAGCGCTCACGCTATTAGACGCTTCCGAAGCGCAACTCGACGGTGCGGCGACGCTGGTGCTGACGTTCTCTATTCCGTTAGATCCCGAACAAGATTTCTCCCGTGTAGTTCATGTTGTCGATAAGAAAAGCGGCAGCGTTGACGGTGCATGGGAACTGGCGCCAAATTTAAAAGAGCTTAGGTTACGTCATCTGGAACCTGAGCGCGTACTGGTAGTCACGGTAGATCCCGGCATTAAGGCGCTGAATAACGCCACTTTTGGTAAGCCATATGAAAAAACGATTACCACACGTGATGTTCAGCCAGGCGTCGGTTTTGCCAGTCGGGGATCGCTGTTGCCGGGAAAAATGGTGGAAGGACTGCCGATCATGGCGCTCAACGTCAACCATGTCGATGTGAACTTCTTTCGCGTAAAACCTGAATCGCTGGCGGCATTCGTCAGTCAGTGGGAGTACCGTAGCTCGCTGTCTAACTGGGAATCCGACAATCTGCTGAAAATGGCGGATCTGGTCTATACCGGGCGTTTTGATCTTAATCCGGCGCGCAATACGCGTGAGAAATTGCTGTTACCACTCAGCAAGATTAAACCGCTGCAACAGGCGGGCGTATACGTGGCGGTAATGAATCAGGCCGGACACTACAATTATAGCAATGCCGCCACGCTGTTTACGCTTAGTGATATCGGTGTGTCGGCGCATCGCTACCATAACCGGCTGGACGTTTTTACGCAAAGTCTGGAAAACGGCGCAGCGCAGTCGGGAATTGAGATCGTTCTTCTGAATGATAAAGGGCAGACGCTGGCGCAAGCGACAAGCGATGCTCAGGGCCATGTGCAACTGGAGACGGATAAAGCGGCAGCGTTATTACTGGCGCGAAAAGAGGGGCAGACTACGCTGCTCGATCTCAAACTTCCGGCGCTGGATCTTTCGGAATTTAATATCGCTGGCGCGCCGGGTTATAGCAAACAGTTCTTTATGTTCGGCCCGCGTGATCTCTACCGACCCGGCGAAACGGTAATCCTTAACGGATTACTGCGTGATAGCGACGGTAAAACGCTGCCCGATCAGCCCGTTAAGCTGGAGGTGATAAAACCAGATGGACAAGTGATGCGGACCATCGTCAGCCAGCCGGAAAACGGGCTATACCGTTTGAATTATCCACTGGATAGCAGCGCGCCGACCGGTTTGTGGCATGTCCGCGCCAATACCGGCGATAACGTGCTGCGGACGTGGGATTTCCATGTTGAAGATTTTATGCCGGAGCGGATGGCGCTCAACCTGACGGCGCAAAAAACGCCGCTAACGCCTGCGGATGCGGTGAAATTCTCTGTGGTCGGTTATTACCTGTATGGCGCGCCAGCTAACGGCAATACCCTTCAAGGGCAGCTTTTCCTGCGCCCGCTGCGCGATGCTGTCGCGACGTTACCAGGCTTCCAGTTTGGCAATATTGCCGAAGAGAACCTTTCACGCAGTCTGGATGAAGTTCAGCTTACGCTGGATAAAAGCGGACGTGGTGAAGTGAGCGCCGCAAGCCAATGGTCGGAAACGCATTCGCCGTTGCAGGTAATTTTACAGGCCAGCCTGCTGGAATCTGGCGGTCGCCCGGTCACCCGCCGCGTAGAACAGGCGATTTGGCCTGCCGATACTTTACCGGGGATCCGTCCACAATTTGCCGCTAAAGCGGTATACGACTACCGTACGGACACCACCGTCAACCAACCGATTGTCGACGAAGACAGCAATGCTGCGTTTGATATTATTTATATCAATGCGCAGGGCGAGAAAAAAGCGGTGTCCGGCCTGCAGGTGCGGCTTATCCGCGAGCGTCGTGACTATTACTGGAACTGGTCAGAAAGTGAGGGTTGGCAATCGCAATTTGATCAAAAAGATCTGGTGGAAGGTGAACAGACGCTGGATCTGAACGCGGATGAAATCGGCAAAATAAGCTTCCCGGTGGAATGGGGCGCTTACCGTCTGGAGGTCAAAGCGCCGAATGAGACGGTCAGCAGCGTCCGTTTCTGGGCGGGATACCGTTGGCAGGATAACAGCGACGGTAGCGGCGCAGTGCGTCCGGATCGCGTCACCCTTAAACTGGATAAACCGAATTATCGTCCAGGCGACACCATGAAATTGCATATCGCCGCGCCGGTCGCCGGGAAAGGCTATGCCATGGTGGAGTCGAGCGATGGTCCGCTCTGGTGGCAGGAGATCGATGTGCCGGCGCAGGGGCTGGATCTCACGATTCCGGTGGGTAAAACCTGGAATCGCCACGATCTTTATCTCAGCGCGCTGGTGGTGCGTCCTGGCGATAAATCCCGTTCCGCGACGCCAAAACGCGCTGTCGGGCTGCTGCACCTACCGCTGGGGGATGAAAACCGCCGTCTGGATCTGGCGCTGGAAAGTCCGGCAAAAATGCGTCCGAATCAGCCTCTCACTGTCAGGGTGAAGGCCCGGGCTAACCACGGCGACATGCCAAAACAGATCAATGTCCTGGTCTCCGCAGTCGATAGCGGCGTATTAAATATCACTGATTATGCCACGCCGGACCCGTGGCAGGCATTCTTTGGACAAAAACGTTATGGCGCGGATATCTATGATATTTACGGTCAGGTCATTGAAGGGCAGGGCCGTCTGGCGGCGTTACGTTTTGGCGGTGACGGCGACGCGCTTAAGCGCGGTGGAAAACCGCCGGTAAACCATATCAATATCATCGCGCAGCAGGCGCAACCGGTTACACTTAATGACCAGGGCGAGGGTGTCGTAACGCTGCCGATTGGCGACTTTAACGGTGAGCTACGGGTTATGGCGCAGGCCTGGACAGCGGAAGATTTTGGTAGCGGTGAAAGCAAGGTGGTTGTCGCCGCGCCGGTGATTGCTGAGCTGAATATGCCGCGTTTTCTGGCGGGAGGCGATGTTTCGCGACTGGTTCTTGACGTCACCAACCTCACCGATCGTCCACAGACGCTCAATATTACACTCGCCGCCAGTGGACTGTTGGAACTGCTGAGCCAACAGCCGCAGCCGGTTAAGCTGGCGCCGGGTGTGCGCACCACGTTATTTGTTCCGGTACGTGCGCTGGACGGTTTTGGTGAAGGCGAACTTCAGGCGACCATTACCGGTCTGAATTTGCCAGGAGAAACGTTCGCCGCGCAGCATAAACAGTGGAAAATCGGCGTGCGTCCGGCCTGGCCTGCCCAAACGGTGAATAGCGGCGTTGCGCTGGCGCCGGGAGAGAGCTGGCGTGCGCCAGCGCAGCATCTGGCAAACCTCTCGCCTGCCACACTACAGGGACAACTGTTGTTGAGTGGAAAACCGCCATTAAATCTGGCGCGCTATATTCGCGAGCTGAAAGCGTATCCGTACGGATGCCTGGAACAAACTGTCAGTGGATTATTCCCGGCGCTTTATACCAACGCAGCCCAGTTGCAGACGCTCGGAATTGTCGGCGATAGCGATGAAAAACGTCGCGCCGCGGTGGATATCGGCATTTCCCGGATACTGCAGATGCAGCGTGATGACGGCGGTTTTGCGCTATGGGATAAAAATGGGCCGGAAGAGTATTGGCTGACAGCCTACGCGATGGATTTCCTGATTCGCGCGGGCGAACAGGGGTACAGTGTTCCGCCGGAGGCGATTAACGAGGGTAATGCGCGACTGCTGCGTTATCTGCAAGATCCCGGCATGATGTTGATTCGTTATAGCGATAATACACAAGCCGGTAAATTTGCCGCGCAGACATACGCCGCTCTGGTGCTGGCGCGCCAGCAGAAAGCTCCGCTCGGCGCGCTGCGTGAAATCTGGGAACGACATCGCCAGGCTGCATCAGGATTGCCGCTGATGCAATTGGGTATTGCGTTAAAAATGTCGGGAGACGCCAGGCGTGGCGAAGAGGCCATCACTCAGGCCCTGAACACGCCCCGTCAGGACGAGCGTCAATGGACGGCGGATTACGGCAGCGCCTTACGCGATAATGCCCTCATGCTATCGCTGCTGGAAGAGAATAACCTCAGGCCGGACGCGCAAAACGCGCTATTAAGCTCGCTTTCCGAACAGGCCTTCGGTCAGCGTTGGCTCTCCACCCAGGAAAATAATGCTTTGTTCCTCGCCGCGCATTCGCTACAGGCCAGCGCGGGGGCCTGGCAGGCGCAGACATCGTTTGCGGCGCAGCCGTTATCGGGCGACAAGGCGCTCACCCGTAATCTGGATGCTGACCAACTGGCCGCCCTTACGGTGACGAACTCTGGCAGCCAGCCGCTATGGCTGCGTCTGGATAGCAGCGGTTATCCATCCTCCGCGCCTGAGCCTGCCAGCAACGTTTTGCAGATTGAACGACAAATACTGGGGACTGATGGACAACGCAAATCGCTCTCCTCGTTGCATAGCGGCGATCTGGTGCTGGTCTGGTTAACGGTGCTGGCCGATCGTAATGTACCGGATGCGCTGGTGGTCGATCTACTCCCTGCCGGGCTGGAGCTGGAAAATCAAAATCTGGCTGACAGCAGCGCCAGCCTGTCGGAAAGCGGTAGCGAAGTACAAAATCTGCTTAATCAGATGCAGCAGGCGGATATTCAGCATATAGAATTCCGCGACGATCGCTTTGTAGCTGCCGTCGCCGTCAATGAAGGCCAGCCCGTTACGCTGGTCTACCTGGCGCGCGCGGTAACGCCGGGAACGTATCAGCTTTCGCAGCCTCAGGTGGAGTCGATGTACGTTCCGCAGTGGCGGGCGACTGGCGCGAGCGAGGGGCTATTGATTGTGACGCCGTAAATGAACGGTCCCCGTGGTCAACGTGGCCGCTGGCTGTGGCTGGCGGTTGCGCCCTTTTTTATTATTCTGGCGCTATGGGCAGCGGATAACCTCTGGCCGCTGCCGCTCAATGAGGTCAATCCGGCGCGGGTGGTGGTAGCCCATGACGGTACACCGCTCTGGCGCTTTGCCGACGCCGGGGGGATCTGGCGTTATCCGGTCACGATTGACGAAGTCTCTCCCCGTTACCTTGAGGCGTTGATCAATTACGAGGATCGCTGGTTCTGGAAACACCCCGGCGTGAATCCTTTTTCCGTTGCACGCGCGGCATGGCAGGATCTCACCGCCGGACGCATCATTTCCGGCGGCAGTACGCTGACCATGCAGGTGGCGAGATTGCTGGACCCGCATCCACGCACCTTCGGCGGCAAAGTTCGCCAGCTATGGCGCGCCCTCCAGCTTGAATGGCACTTGTCAAAGCGCGATATCCTGACTCTGTACCTTAACCGCGCGCCGTTCGGCGGCACGCTACAAGGCATTGGCGCCGCAAGCTGGGCCTACTTCGGCAAGCCGCCAGCGCACCTCAGCTACGCTGACGCGGCGTTACTGGCCGTGTTACCGCAGGCGCCAAGCCGGTTACGCCCTGACCGCTGGCCAGCAAGAGCCGAAGCGGCACGAAATAAAGTGCTGGATCGGATGGCGGCGCAGGGAGTCTGGTCTGCAGAAACGGTACGCGAGTCGCGTGAAGAACCGGTCTGGCTGGCACCCCGTCAAATGCCGCAACTGGCGCCGCTTTTTTCCCGCATGATGCTGGGGAAAAGCCAGAACGACAAGATTATGACCACGCTGGACGCCGGGTTGCAGCGCCGGTTGGAAGATCTGGCGCGGACGTGGAAAGGTCGGTTACCTGCACGCAGTTCTCTGGCAATGATCGTGGTCGATCATACCGACATGAGCGTGCGTGGTTGGGTAGGATCGGTAGACCTTATTGACGACAGCCGTTTTGGCCATGTCGATATGGTAACAGCGATCCGATCGCCGGGATCGGTACTCAAGCCATTTGTTTACGGCCTGGCGCTGGATGACGCTCTGATCCACCCCGCATCATTATTACAGGATGTTCCACGCCGTACCGGAGATTATCGTCCGGGAAACTTCGACAGCGGATTTCATGGGCCGGTTAGCATGAGCGATGCGCTGGTACGCTCGCTGAATTTGCCTGCTGTTCAGGTACTCGAAGCCTATGGGCCGAAACGGTTTGCGGCGAAACTACGTAATATCGGTCTGCCGCTATATTTGCCTGCTGGGGCGGCGCCGAATCTTTCGCTAATACTGGGCGGCGCGGGCGCGCGACTTGATGATATGGTGGCGGCGTACAGTGCATTCGCTCGTCATGGAAAAGCGGCGAAATTGCGCTTGCAGCCGCGTGATCCACTCCTGGAAAGACCCTTAATGTCGCCGGGGGCTGCATGGATCATTCGACGAATTATGGCGGATGAAGCGCAACCCTTACCGGATAACGCATTGCCGCGCATTGTGCCGCTGGCGTGGAAAACTGGCACCAGCTACGGCTATCGTGATGCGTGGGCCATTGGCGTTAACGCGCGCTATATTATCGGTATCTGGACAGGCAGACCCGATGGCACACCCGTTGTGGGGCAGTTTGGTTTTGCCAGCGCGGTACCACTGCTTAACCAGGTTAATAACCTGCTGCTGGCGCACACGGGACGCCTACCGGAAGATCCGCGTCCGCAAGCGGTAAGCCGCGGCGTGATTTGTTGGCCGGGCGGACAATCATTGCCCGCTGGCGACAGCAATTGTCGCCGTCGGCTGACGACCTGGCTACTGGACGACAGTCAGCCGCCCACCTTACTGTTGCCTGAGCAGGAAGGCATAAACGGTATTCGCTTCCCGGTCTGGCTGGATGATACAGGACAGCGAGTCGCTGCCGACTGCCCGCAGGCGCGGGAGCAGACTTTTATCGTGTGGCCGCAACCGCTGGAGCTCTGGCTGCCGCCAGCGGAAAGACGTAGCGCCCTGTTGCCTGAGGCATCAGCCCACTGCCCGCCGTTACAGGGCAGTGATGCTGCGCCGTTAATCGTGTCAGGCGTAAGGGAAGGCGCGGTTATCAGGCAATTACCAGGCCAGGAAAACGCCACGCTGCCGGTCTCAACGACTGGCGGTAAGGGGCGCCGTTGGTGGTTTCTGAATGGCGAACCTGTTAACAGTGAAAATCATCGCCTTTCTTTATTATTAAATACGCCGGGGCGTTATCAACTTGTCGTAATGGATGAGTCAGGTCAGGTTGCTGCGGTTAATTTTGAATTAATACGTTAACAACTCTTCAGAATAAATTACGAATTTCATTTAATTTAAAGTTAATGAGAATTATTAATTTTTCCGGAATTACCCTTAATGAGGGAGCTTGATAAATATCAAGAGATCTAACACTTAAAAACGCGAGAATGCGTTTTTATTTACAGAGTCGGATCATGAAAAAAATAAAAAGCCAGGGAAATGGCGATCAGCCCGCTATTTCCCGGCGTAATTTTATACAGGCCAGTTCCGCGATGATTGCGCTACCATTTATCTCTTCCACAGCTACAGCACGGGCGCGAACGGCACCTGCGGCTGAAAATATGTCGACAGAAACCGTTGTACAGACATGCAGCACATTTGACTGTGGGGGCAAATGCGATATTCGGGCGCATGTCAGTGAAGGTATAGTAACACGAATTTCAACGCGGCCTGATAATGCGCTGGACCCGCAAATGCCGGTGATGCGTGCCTGTGTTCGTGGACGTGCATACCGGAAATTTGTTTATCATCCTGACAGACTTAAATATCCCATGAAGCGCGTAGGAAAACGCGGGGAAGGAAAATTTGAGCGAATTTCATGGGATGAAGCGACAACGTTAATCGCCAATAATTTAACATCCATTACTGAAAAATATGGCCCGGCTTCACGGTATGTGCATGTTGGTACCGCTGTTTCCGGCGGCACGTTTTCTGGTGATAAAATGGTGCGTCGCCTGCTGAATCTGACTGGCGGCTATCTGGAAAGCTACCATTCTGTGAGTATGGGCAACACGGCGGCCGCGACGCCGTATACGTACGGCACCGCCGCCAGCGGCAGTTCGCTGGATACGCTTTTAGATACCAAACTGGTGATTCTGTGGGGCCATAACCCGACGGAGACCATTTTTGGTCATACCAACTATTTTTTCCAGCAGATGAAGCAGAATGGTACGCGGTTTATTGTGGTCGATCCGCGCTATTCTGATACGGTTGCGTCACTTGCCGATCAGTGGATCCCGCTGTTGCCTACTACCGACAACGCCCTGATGGACGCGATGATGTACGTCATCATCAGTGAGAATCTGCACGATCGCGCGTTTATTGAACGCTACGCGATAGGTTTTGATGAAGCCTCAATGCCAGAAGGCGTACCAGCTAACGAATCGCTGGTAGCCTATTTGACCGGCGCGAAAGACGGTGTCGTTAAGACACCCGAGTGGGCAGAAAAGATTACCCATGTTCCGGCGCAAACCATTCGCCAGCTGGCGCGTGATTACGCGAATACCAAACCTGCCGCGCTTATCCAGGGCTGGGGACCCCAGCGCCATAATTGTGGCGAACGCACGGCGCGGGGCTCGACTCTGCTGGCGACCATTACCGGTAATGTGGGCGTCAAGGGCGGCTGGGCGGCGGGTTATGGCGGCTGCCCAAATCGTAAATTCGCGGCCGGCCCGGAAATGCCGGATAACCCGGTGAAAGCCAAAATTTCAGTGATGAACTGGGTGCAGGCCGCAGACGACGCCAGCCTGGTGACCCCGGAGGTTGGACTGAAAGAGGCCAATAAGCTGGACAGCAATATTCGTATTCTGTTCTCGCTGGCTGGAAATTATCTGGCGAATCAGAACCCCGATCTGCATCAGGCGGTACGCGTGCTGGAGGATGAATCAAAAATCCAGTTTATCGTCGCCAGCGATCTGTTTATGACGCCGAGCGCGAAATACGCCGATCTGCTGCTACCGGAAACCAGCTTCATGGAACGCTGGAATATCGGCGAAACCTGGGGGACGGCAAACTACCTGATCCTCTCTGAAAAACTGATCGAGCCTGAGTTTGAACGTCGTTCTGACTATGACTGGCTGCGTGAGGTGGCGGCGAAATTAGGTATTGAGGACGACTTTAGCCAGGGACGCGATGAAAAAGCGTGGATTGAGCACATCTGGGAACAGACTCGCCTGGCGATGCCGGACGAGAATTTGCCGGATTTTGCGACGCTGCAAAAGACACGTCAGCATCTGTTCAAAAGCGCGCCGTTTGTCGCTTTTGAAGACAATATTCGCGATCCGGAAAATCATCCTTTCCCGACGCCGTCAGGAAAAATTGAGATCTTCTCGAAGCGCCTGTACGACATGAAGCATCCGGAAATCCCGGCGCTATCGCACTACGTTCCCGCCCATGAAGGACCGGAAGATGCGCTGGTAAAAGACTTTCCGCTCCAGTTAATTACGTGGAAAGGGAAAAACCGCGCCAACTCGACGCAATACGCTAACCCGTGGCTGATTGAAGTTCAGCAGCAGAAAGTGTGGATTAACCCGCAGGATGCACAAAAGCGTGGCATTACGCAGGGCGATATGGTGCGCATTCATAATCAACGCGGGATATGTGAAATCCCGGCGGAAGTCACTCCGCGCGTGATTCCCGGTGTTGTCGCGATGCAGGCTGGTGCATGGTGGCAGCCGGATGAGAACGGTGTAGATAAAGGCGGCTGTGCGAACGTGCTCAGTTCGGCCCGCATCACCGCACTGGCGAAAGGAAATTCACATCAAACCATGCTGGTGGAGGTGGCAAAAGCATGAGTCAGTTTACACATTATCCGCCCGTGAGCGATAAGCAACTGGGATTTTTCATTGACTCCTCGCGCTGCTCCGGCTGCAAAGCCTGCCAGGTGGCCTGTAAAGATAAAAATAATCTGGAGGTGGGCCGTCGTTTCCGCCGCGTGTACGAAGTCACCGGCGGGAGTTTCATCCCGACCGGGCAGGGCGGGGCCAGCAACAATGTATTTGCTTATACGCTTTCCATTTCCTGCAACCACTGTGCGGACCCGATCTGCACTAAAAACTGTCCGACCACCGCGATGCATAAACGTCCTGGCGATGGCATTGTACGTGTTGACACCGACAAATGCGTCGGTTGTGGTTATTGCGCCTGGTCTTGCCCCTACGGCGCGCCGCAACTTAATGAGAAGACCGGACAAATGTCCAAATGCGACATGTGCGTTGATTTGCAAACGCAAGGTGAACAGCCCGTCTGCGTCGCGACCTGTCCGCTGGAGGCCATCAAGTTTGGCCCTATTGATGAGCTGCGCGCGAAATACGGCAGCGTATGCGATGTTAACGGGCTGCCAGATTCATCAATTACTAAGCCTAACCTGGTTGTCAAAGCGCATCAGGGTGCCGAAAAAGAGGGTAAACACCATGCATGAATTACCGCTGCTGATTTTTACGCTCTGTTTGCAGGGATCTGTAGGCGTGACGCTGTGGCTGGCCCTGGGGCGCCGGTACGCCGTAGACGGACGAGAGCCCCGGCGTGGCGCACTACCTGTAATGGCGGGCGCATTCTTAATGGCCTGCGTGGGCCTGCTCGCCTCAGCGCTGCACATGGGCTATCCATTGAATGCACTGAACGCGTTACGTCATATTGCCAGTTCGTGGCTGAGCCGAGAAATCGTCTTTGCCAGCCTTTATCTGGCGGCGCTGGGACTGGGCGTTGTGCTACTGTTCTTTCGCAAACCGGGTTGGCAGCCGCTGCTGATGCTGGCGGCAGCGCTTGGGCTGGTGGATGTATTCTGCATGGCGCAGATCTATATTCATGCCTCGGTGGTGACCTGGCAGCATGGCAATACGCTGGCGCTTTTCTTTGGCTCAGTAGGCATTATCGGTTCAGTAATCATCGCATTGACCTGCCTGCGTAGTGCTGGTATCGCAATGCGCTGCGCCGTGGTGGCGGTCGCCCTGTTAGTGCTGATGCGTCTCATCATGCAGCCGGCATGGCTGGCGTATATCAATGCGGTGGATACGGCGGGCGTGACGTTCCCGCATCGCCCACTACAGATGCTGGCACAGTTGCGAGACGTGTATCTTCTCGGTTGGTGCGTCTCGGCCGCGGGCATGGTCTGCTTTGCCGCTGGGGGACTGCGAAACGTCAGAGGCACTCTGGTGGCGGGCGGCATACTGCTGCTTATCGGCGAGATTGTGCTGCGCTACGTCTTTTTTAGTATTGGCTGATGGTCAATCTGACGAGCGAACCGACGGTAGACGTGACGCAAGCTTGCGTCCGCCGTCGCTTTCGTTTCTCTTCCTGCCGTGCCTGCGCCGACGTTTGTCCGGCGCAGGCGTTTTCACTAATGCAAGGGCAGGTCAGTGTTGATGCGACACGCTGTATTGCATGTGGTCACTGCCTGTTTGTCTGTCCGGTGGACGCCATTACGGGTATCAAACCGGTTAAGCGCTTTGTGCAGGGAGATACGCTGGTGGGGCCGTTTTCGCTACAGGCGCCAGAGGTTGATGAACTGCTCCTCTGGCATCACCAATATGGCATTCACTTTATTGACATTGCGGTAGAGCGGTCGGCGCAGTGGCTGATAGCGCTGGCGGGACTCAATCTGGCGCTACGCCGCTATGGAGAGCCGTGCTGGTCTTTTAAATATAGTGTTGGGGCTGAAATTAATGCTTCGCGGCGCACACTGTTCCATGTCCCGCGCGATGCCGTTACTCCTTGCGCCGTCGAACCAGGTAAACGGCGTCTCAGGCAGGCGTTTTCTACACTCAGTGAATGCGTACCCGACATCAGTCCGGAGAAGTGTAGGATGTGCGGCGCCTGTTGGCGAAGCTGCCCGGAAAACGTTCTCCGGTTTGCCGACGATACGCTGACGATAGCGGCGGCACGCTGTACGGGATGTGGGGTCTGTGCGGCGGTATGCCCGCACCAGGCACTGCAGCTACGGTTTGAAACAGAACCTGCGCAAACGAGGCATATTGCGGCGCATACGCTCACCTGCGAAAGCTGCAAACGTACTTTCAATGCTCTCACGCCTGGACACACGCACTGCGTACTGTGTCAGTACCATGAGTTTGGTATGCGCCTTTAACTTTTGTTGCTAATGCTCATTTTATTTTAAAAAAATGTTACCTATATCCATAGGCAATTGATGGGATGCTCTTTATAATCCGCGCCTGACATCACACCAGAACTTATTTCAGAGGTAAACATGGCTATTGAACGGACTTTTTCCATCATTAAACCTAACGCGGTGGCAAAAAACGTTATTGGCAGTATCTTTGCGCGCTTTGAAGCAGCAGGGTTCAAAATTGTCGGTACTAAAATGTTGCACCTGACCGTTGAGCAGGCTCGCGGCTTCTATGCTGAGCATGACGGTAAGCCATTCTTTGACGGTCTGGTGGAGTTCATGACCTCTGGTCCTATCGTGGTATCTGTGCTGGAAAGTGAAAATGCAGTACAGCGTCACCGCGATCTGCTCGGCGCTACTAATCCGGCGAACGCACTGGCGGGGACGCTGCGCGCCGACTACGCTGACAGCTTTACTGAAAACGGTACCCACGGTTCGGATTCGCTGGAGTCGGCGCAACGCGAAATCGCTTTTTTCTTTGGTGAAGGCGAAGTGTGCCCGCGCACCCGTTAATCTCCTTCGTCTTTCACGCTGCAAATGCGTTGGCTGCGTTCGTTCACCCCGGTCACATAGTTATCTATGCTCCCGGGGATTGATGAGAGACATCCATGTCTCTCACCGAAGGTCAGCCTTTGGCTGTGCAAATTCGTTCACGACGAATTTGTCACGAACTTGCCGCCTTTTTGCAACGCGAAATCCTTTGGAGATAAATTATCGATTCAAATATTATTTTCGCTAATGCCGCGTGCAGGCGTGGCATCCTTGCGCCAGAATTTGTACAATGCAGCGCCCCCGGACGAGCAGCGTGCTCAGCCGGGGCGTTTCTTTTTTCAACCCTCCAGGGGCCATAACGTGTAATAACGAGGCCGGAATAGAATATGTCTGAACAAATTGTCACACCTGAAAGCAGTACCCCGGTAGTTCCTAATAAAGAAGCAAAAATCAACCTGCTGGATTTGAATCGTCAGCAGATGCGCGAGTTTTTTAAAAACTTAGGTGAAAAACCTTTCCGCGCCGATCAGGTGATGAAATGGATGTATCACTATTGCTGCGATAATTTTGATGAGATGACCGACATCAATAAAGTGCTGCGCGGCAAATTAAAAGAGGTCGCGGAAATCCGTGCGCCGGAGGTAGTGGAAGAGCAGCGTTCCTCAGACGGTACCATTAAGTGGGCGATTGCCGTTGGCGATCAGCGTGTTGAAACGGTATACATTCCCGAGGATGACCGCGCTACGTTGTGCGTCTCCTCACAGGTGGGATGCGCACTGGAATGCAAGTTTTGTTCAACCGCGCAGCAGGGATTTAACCGCAACCTGCGCGTATCGGAAATTATCGGTCAGGTCTGGCGTGCGGCAAAAATTGTCGGCGCGGCTAAAGTCACCGGCCAGCGCCCGATCACCAATGTGGTCATGATGGGAATGGGCGAACCGTTGCTTAACCTGACCAACGTTGTTCCGGCGATGGAAATTATGCTTGATGACTTCGGTTTCGGTCTGTCCAAACGCCGTGTAACACTCTCAACGTCCGGCGTGGTGCCTGCGCTGGATAAACTGGGCGATATGATCGACGTTGCGCTGGCTATCTCTTTGCACGCGCCAAATGACGCGATTCGTGATGAAATCGTCCCGATCAACAAAAAATACAATATCGACACGTTCCTCGGCGCGGTTCGCCGCTACCTGGAGAAATCCAATGCCAACCAGGGGCGCGTAACGATTGAGTATGTGATGCTCGATCACGTTAACGACGGCACCGAGCACGCGCACCAGCTGGCGGAGCTATTAAAAGATACGCCTTGTAAGATCAATCTGATTCCATGGAACCCGTTCCCTGGCGCGCCGTATGGCCGCAGCTCCAACAGCCGTATCGATCGCTTTTCTAAGGTGTTGATGAGCTATGGTTTCACGACTATCGTGCGTAAGACGCGCGGCGATGATATCGATGCGGCGTGCGGACAGCTGGCAGGCGATGTCATTGACCGTACCAAGCGCACTCTGCGTAAGCGTATGCAGGGAGAAGCCATCGATATCAGGGCTGTCTGATGGCCGTTGCGCTATGGTACGTTCATTATACCGTGGCGCAATGCCAGTTGAATAATGTCTTGCGTTGCACTCGTCTGGTCAATATTAACGGTGCGTTTTTGTCGACTTTAAGGCAGTATGTAGCGGTGCAACAAGAAGTTAGCCTTATGTCTTAAGCAGTTTTGTCATCTGCAGTCCGACAGGCTTATACTGTCTGACTAAGGTTAGTAACCTGATGTTTTCGCGGTGTGGGCGGGTATTATAGCTCGCCGGCGCCTGAATCCTAATTTACACGTACCTGTAGCTGTAGCGAATGAATACTGAAGCCACGCACGACCAAAATGAAGCACAAACCACCGGCGTTCGTCTGCGCAATGCCCGTGAACAACTCGGACTCAGCCAGCAGGCTGTCGCTGAGCGACTTTGCCTGAAGGTTTCTACGGTACGCGATATTGAAGAAGATAAGGCGCCGTCCGATCTTGCCTCAACTTTTCTGCGCGGATATATCCGCTCTTATGCGCGGCTGGTGCATGTTCCTGAAGAGGAACTGCTGCCGGGACTGGAAAAACAGGCTCCGTTACGCGCTGCGAAAGTTGCTCCAATGCAGAGTTTCTCGTTAGGTAAACGCCGTAAAAAACGCGACGGCTGGTTAATGTCTTTTACCTGGCTGGTACTGTTTGTGGTGGTGGGGTTGACCGGTGCCTGGTGGTGGCAAAACCATAAGGCACAGCAGGAAGAGATTACCACGATGGCCGATCAAAGCACGGCTGAACTGAATGCCGATAAAGACAGCGGCCAAAGCGTACCGCTGGATGCCAGCGCCGCGGCAAGTCAGGATACGACGCTTGCGCAAACGGCTCCGGCGACGTCTGCGGATTCGACGGCGGCGGTGACGCCACCGGCGCCAACATCAACCCCGGCGGCGTCGCAGAATACTGTCGTCGCGCCTTCCCAGGCTAATGTCGATACGGCTGCCACATCGGCCGCCTCAGCGGCAACGGAGACACCATCCGCGCTGCCGACCGATCAGGCTGGCGTAGCGGCACCTGCTGCCGATCCTAACGCGCTGGTGATGAATTTTACCGCCGACTGCTGGCTTGAGGTGACCGATGCCACGGGTAAAAAATTGTTCAGCGGTATGCAGCGTAAAGATGGCAATTTAAACCTTACCGGTCAGGCGCCTTATAAGCTTAAAATTGGCGCGCCGGCAGCGGTGCAGATTCAGTATCAAGGAAAACCAGTCGATCTGAGCCGCTTTATCAGAACTAATCAGGTTGCGCGTCTGACCCTCAATGCCGAACCAACACCGGCACAGTAACAGACGGGTAACGCGGGAGATTTTACATGCATAACCAGGCTCCGATTCAACGTAGAAAATCGACACGTATTTACGTTGGGAATGTGCCGATCGGTGATGGCGCCCCCATCGCCGTACAGTCTATGACTAACACGCGCACCACTGATGTGGAAGCGACAGTGAGTCAAATTAAAGCGCTTGAGCGCGTAGGCGCGGATATTGTGCGTGTTTCCGTGCCAACCATGGACGCCGCCGAAGCCTTTAAGCTCATTAAACAGCAGGTGAGCGTCCCATTGGTCGCCGATATTCACTTCGACTACCGTATTGCGCTGAAAGTGGCGGAATACGGCGTTGACTGTTTGCGCATCAACCCCGGCAACATTGGTAACGAAGAACGCATCCGCATGGTGGTAGATTGCGCACGCGACAAAAATATTCCTATCCGTATCGGCGTTAACGCCGGATCGCTGGAAAAAGATCTGCAAGAAAGGTATGGGGAACCTACGCCGCAGGCGCTGCTGGAATCTGCCATGCGTCATGTGGATCATCTCGATCGCCTGAACTTCGATCAGTTCAAAGTCAGCGTAAAAGCATCTGATGTCTTCCTTGCCGTGGAATCTTATCGTTTGTTGGCTAAACAGATCGATCAGCCGCTGCATCTGGGGATCACTGAAGCAGGGGGCGCGCGGAGCGGGGCGGTGAAATCTGCGATCGGTCTGGGCCTTCTGCTCTCGGAAGGTATCGGCGATACGTTGCGAGTGTCGTTAGCTGCTGACCCGGTGGAAGAGATCAAAGTGGGGTTTGATATTCTGAAGTCGTTGCGCATTCGTTCGCGCGGCATTAACTTCATTGCCTGCCCGACCTGCTCTCGCCAGGAATTTGACGTTATCGGCACGGTAAACGCGCTGGAGCAGCGTCTGGAAGATATCATCACCCCGATGGACGTCTCGATCATTGGCTGTGTCGTGAACGGGCCGGGCGAAGCGCTGGTATCGACGCTGGGCGTGACGGGCGGTAATAAGAAAAGCGGCCTGTATGAAGACGGCGTACGTAAAGATCGCCTCGACAACGACGATATGATTGCCCAGCTTGAAGCGCGTATTCGCGCAAAAGCCAGCCAACTTGATGAAATGCGTCGGATTGACGTGCTGCAGGTTGAAAAATAATAACGTGATGGGAAGTAACCGCCTTCCCGTGTATGATTGAACCCGCATGGCTCCCGCATGGTTTGGGGAAGCGCTGAGGGTTCATTTTTATATTCAGAAAGAGAATAAACGTGGCAAAAAACATTCAAGCCATTCGCGGCATGAACGATTATCTGCCTGGCGAAACCGCCATCTGGCAGCGCATTGAAGGCACACTCAAAAACGTGCTCGGCAGCTACGGTTACAGTGAAATCCGCTTGCCGATTGTAGAGCAGACCCCGTTATTCAAACGTGCGATCGGTGAAGTTACTGACGTGGTTGAAAAAGAGATGTACACCTTTGAGGATCGCAACGGCGATAGTCTGACATTGCGTCCTGAAGGTACGGCGGGCTGTGTACGCGCCGGCATCGAACATGGTCTCCTGTACAATCAGGAACAGCGTTTGTGGTATATCGGGCCGATGTTCCGTCACGAACGTCCGCAAAAAGGTCGTTACCGTCAGTTCCACCAGCTAGGCGCTGAAGTCTTTGGCTTACAAGGCCCGGATATTGACGCGGAATTAATTATGCTGACTGCGCGCTGGTGGCGTGCGCTGGGTATCTCTGAACATGTTCGCCTGGAGCTGAACTCTATTGGGTCGTTGGAAGCGCGAGCAAATTATCGTGATGCTCTGGTGGCGTTCCTCGAACAACATAAAGAGACTCTGGACGAAGACTGTAAACGCCGTATGTATACCAATCCGCTGCGCGTGCTGGATTCAAAAAATCCGGACGTACAGGCGTTGCTTAATGACGCGCCTGCTTTGGGCGACTATCTGGACGACGATTCACGCGAGCACTTTGCGGGCCTTTGCCAACTGCTGGAGGCCGCAGGGATTGCCTACACTGTCAACCAGCGTCTGGTACGCGGTCTTGACTACTACAATCGTACTGTATTTGAATGGGTTACTAACAGTCTGGGGTCACAGGGCACCGTCTGTGCCGGCGGTCGTTATGACGGGCTGGTGGAACAACTGGGGGGGCGCGCAACGCCAGCAGTGGGTTTTGCGATGGGCCTGGAGCGACTTGTTTTGTTGGTTCAGGCAGTTAATCCGGAATTTATTGCATCTCCTGTTGTCGATATATACCTGGTTGCTGCTGGCGCACAAACGCAGTCTGCGGCAATGACGTTAGCAGAACGGTTGCGTGATGAAATGCCTGGCGTGAAGCTAATGACGAACCACGGCGGCGGCAACTTTAAAAAACAGTTTGCCCGCGCTGATAAGTGGGGCGCCCGTATTGCACTGGTTCTTGGCGAATCTGAGGTCGCCGATGGGACTGTTGTAGTGAAGGATTTACGCTCCGGTGAGCAAACGGCAGTGGCGCAGGACAGCGTTGCCGCGCATTTGCGCACTTTATTGGGCTAAGGAGAAGGACAGCGTGGAAATTTACGAGAACGAACACGACCAGGTAGACGCGATTAAACGTTTCTTTGCTGAAAATGGCAAAGCCCTGGTCGTCGGCGTGATTTTAGGGGTTGGCGCGCTGATTGGCTGGCGTTACTGGAACAGCCATCAGACGGAGTCCGCGCGTACAACCTCTCTGGCATACCAAAATGCGGTGGCGGCGGTAAGCGCCGATAAGCCGGATAGCATTCCTGCTGCTGAAAAATTCGCGGCTGAGAATAAAAATACCTATGGTGCGCTGGCGTCTATGGAACTGGCGCAGCAGTTTGTGGATAAGAATGAACTGAAAAAAGCCGAAGCCCAGTTGCAGCAAGGGCTGGCGGCCACCAGTGATGAGAATCTTAAAGCGGTGATTAATCTGCGTCTTGCTCGCGTTCAGGTACAACTCAAGCAAGCTGACGCCGCGCTGAAAACTCTGGACGCCATTAAAGGCGAAGGGTGGACGGCAATTGTCGCTGATTTGCGCGGCGAAGCGTTACTGAGTAAGGGTGATAAAAAAGGCGCGCGCAGCGCATGGGAAGCGGGCGTTAATAGCGACGCTTCTCCAGCGTTGAGTGAAATGATGCAGATGAAAATCAATAATTTGTCCATCTGAGAGGGACCCGATGCAATTGCGTAAATTACTTCTGCCAGGGTTGCTTTCCGTTACCCTGCTCAGTGGCTGTTCACTATTTAGCGGCGAAGAAGATGTCGTCAAGATGTCACCATTACCGGAAGTTGAAAATCAGTTCACTCCGACGACCGCCTGGAGCACCTCTGTCGGTAACGGAATTGGCGACTTTTATTCTAACCTCCATCCGGTAATGGCAGATAATGTGGTCTATGCAGCCGATCGCGCCGGCGTGGTAAAAGCGCTCAATGCGGATGATGGCAAAGAGATCTGGTCTGTGAACCTGGGCGAGAAAGACGGCTGGTTCTCCCGTTCGTCTGCGCTGTTATCCGGCGGCGTCACGGTCGCAGGTGGTCACGTCTATATTGGCAGTGAAAAGGCCGAGGTGTATGCGCTGAACACCAGCGACGGGACGACGGCATGGCAGACGAAGGTCGCTGGAGAAGCGTTGTCTCGCCCGGTCGTCAGTGATGGCATTGTACTTATCCATACCAGCAACGGTCAGTTGCAGGCGCTAAACCAGGCAGATGGTGCGATTAAATGGACCGTGAACCTGGATATGCCTTCGCTGTCTCTGCGCGGCGAATCTGCGCCAGCTACCGCGTTCGGCGCGGCTATCGTCGGTGGGGATAATGGCCGCGTCAGTGCCGTGTTGATGCAGCAGGGGCAGATGATTTGGCAACAGCGTATCTCACAGGCTACTGGCCCAACGGAAATTGACCGTCTGAGTGACGTCGATACTACGCCGGTAGTAGTGAATGGCGTTGTCTATGCGTTGGCTTACAATGGTAATTTAACGGCTCTGGATCTGCGTAGCGGTCAGATTATGTGGAAACGGGAGCTGGGTTCGGTCAATGACTTTATCGTCGAAGGTGACCGTATCTACCTGGTTGATCAGAACGATCGCGTGCTGGCGTTGACCACCGACGGTGGCGTAACGCTGTGGACGCAAAGCGATCTGCTGCACCGTTTGCTGACTTCTCCGGTACTGTATAATGGAGACTTAGTCGTCGGCGATAGCGAAGGTTATCTGCACTGGATTAATGTCGATGACGGGCGTTTTGTTGCCCAACAAAAAGTAGACAGCTCTGGTTTCCTGACCGAACCGACGGTAGCGGATGGTAAACTGTTCATCCAGGCCAAAGATGGTACGGTCTACGCGATGACGCGTTAATCGTCACGGTTGTGTGTTTTAAAAAACGGCTCCTGGTGTAGGGGCCGTTTTCCTGTTTTTAACAACGGCGCAAAAGGCGCGCGTTGTCTGATGATTTTTTAAATGAGGCTTTAAACATGGTACCTGTGGTCGCGCTTGTCGGGCGCCCTAACGTCGGAAAATCCACGCTATTTAACCGTCTGACCCGCACCCGAGATGCGCTGGTTGCGGATTTCCCGGGTCTGACTCGTGACCGTAAGTACGGTCGTGCGGAGATTGAAGGCCGCGAGTTTATCTGTATCGACACCGGCGGTATCGACGGCACCGAAGATGGCGTTGAAACGCGGATGGCAGAACAGTCGCTGCTGGCGATTGAAGAAGCGGATGTGGTGCTGTTTATGGTGGACGCGCGCGCTGGCCTGATGCCGGCAGATGAAGCAATTGCCAAACATCTGCGTTCCCGTGAAAAACCGACCTTCCTTGTGGCGAATAAAACTGATGGCCTCGATCCGGACCAGGCTGTTGTTGATTTTTATTCACTGGGATTAGGCGAAATTTACCCGATCGCCGCATCGCATGGCCGCGGCGTATTGAGTCTGCTGGAACATGTGCTTCTGCCGTGGATGGAAGACGTCGCGCCGCAGGAAGAGGTGGATGAAGACGCGGCATATTGGGCGCAATTAGAGGCAGAAGAAAACGGCGAAGAAGAACCTGAAGATAATTTCAATCCACAGGATCTGCCGATTAAGCTGGCGATTGTTGGCCGCCCGAACGTCGGTAAGTCTACGCTTACTAACCGTATTCTTGGCGAAGAGCGCGTGGTGGTGTATGACATGCCTGGCACCACGCGTGACAGCATCTATATCCCGATGGAGCGCGACGAGCGTGAGTATGTGCTGATTGACACGGCGGGAGTGCGTAAGCGCGGCAAAATCACTGATGCGGTAGAAAAGTTCTCGGTAATTAAAACATTACAGGCTATTGAAGACGCTAACGTTGTGCTGCTGGTGATTGACGCCCGTGAGGGGATTTCTGACCAGGATTTGTCGCTGCTGGGTTTTATCCTCAATAGTGGGCGCTCACTTGTTATTGTAGTTAATAAATGGGACGGTCTGAGCCAGGAAGTGAAAGAGCAGGTAAAAGAGACGCTGGATTTCCGTCTGGGCTTTATCGATTTTGCCCGCGTCCACTTTATCTCTGCTCTGCACGGTAGTGGTGTTGGTAACCTGTTTGAATCGGTACGTGAAGCATATGACAGTTCCACCCGTCGCGTAAGCACCGCGATGCTGACCCGCATCATGACGATGGCGGTAGAAGATCACCAGCCGCCGCTGGTGCGTGGTCGCCGCGTGAAGCTGAAATATGCCCATGCTGGCGGTTATAACCCGCCGATTGTGGTCATCCATGGCAATCAGGTAAAAGATCTGCCAGATTCCTACAAGCGCTACCTGATGAACTATTTCCGCAAATCGCTGGAAGTAATGGGAACGCCGATTCGTATTCAGTTCAAAGAAGGGGAAAACCCGTATGCGAACAAGCGCAACACGCTGACGCCAACGCAGATGCGCAAGCGTAAGCGTCTGATGAAGCACATCAAGAAAAGTAAGTAATCACTACAAAGCGCCTTCTGGTCCGATGGTGTTATGCTTAGCGGGACCAGCCTGAAAGCATAGCGCCATCAGGCATTTTTATTCAAAATGCAAATGCACCAGCCGGTTAAGGAGGGAGTTATGGAAATGAGCTGTCCCGTTTGTCATCACGCGCTGGAGCGTAATGGCGATACCGCGCATTGTGCAACATGTAACAAACATTTTGCATTACAGGCGATCTGTCCCGACTGTCGCCAGCCGTTACAGGTTTTGAAAGCCTGCGGCGCGGTCGACTACTTTTGCCAGAACGGCCATGGTTTAATTTCCAAAAAACGGGTTAGTTTCATCATTACCAATCCATAACTTGTGACAACCTTACGCCGGAGAAAGACAGATGTCTTATCCGGCGATAACAAAATAGTTATTCGCTATTCCAGTAATACTCAATTAATCATCCGCGTATTATCCACTTACCCACTTTTTATTATATATTTTTTATATTGCTTCCTGGAATTAATATTTAAAATAAATAATGGCTGACTTTCTTATTTATTATATCAATACTATTAGATGGTTTCATATTAACTGGCTCTTTTTAGGAATATATTTAGGCTTGTTGACTATAATTCATGTGCGTCATCCCTATAATATTTCTTTATGGAGGTGTGATTGTTTACAGACAGGGATACTATATGGTGCGAAGGATTCGCGTTCTGGTTTTACTGTTGGTGTCGGGAGCGTCAGTTGCGGCTTCTGGTGCAGCTGTTTCTGTGTCTGCAAACGATGAAAGCCAAGCCTCCCTGCCTGATTTAGCCAGTGAATCCGTAAAAAAAGAAGAACAGGAGAATAAAGGAAAAACGCTTAACGAACAGGGGACGGATTATTTTATTAATTCCGCCACCCAGGGTTTTGATAATTTAACCCCGGAAGCGTTGCAATCCGAGGCGCGTAATTATATTCAGGGGAAAATAACGTCTTCTGCGCAATCATATCTCGAAGGTATGCTTTCACCTTATGGCAAAGTTCGTACCAGTTTATCTGTCGGCGAAGGCGGCGATCTGGACGGCAGTTCGCTGGATTATTTTATCCCCTGGTATGACAATCAGAGCACGCTTTTCTTTAGTCAGATTTCGGCCCAGCGTAAAGAAGACAGATCCATCGGTAACCTGGGTTTTGGCCTGCGGCAAAATGTCGGCAACTGGCTGCTGGGCGGCAATCTATTTTATGATTACGATTTTACCCGTGGTCATCGGCGTCTCGGTCTGGGAACTGAAGCCTGGACGAATTACCTGAAATTCTCAGGCAACTATTATCATCCTCTTTCTGACTGGAAAGATTCCAAAGATTTCGATTTTTATGAAGAGCGACCGGCACGCGGTTGGGATATCCGGGCAGAAAGCTGGCTACCGTTTTATCCGCAACTTGGCGCTAAATTAGTCTACGAACAGTACTACGGTGATGAGGTGGCGCTGTTCGGAACGGACAACTTACAAAAAGATCCTCATGCCGTTACTGTAGGGCTCAATTACACGCCGGTGCCACTATTGACGCTGGGGGCTGATTACAAAGCCGGTACGGGCGATAGTAACGATTTTAGCGTTAATGCGACCGTGACTTATCAGCCAGGCACGCCACTTGCGGCGCAGCTCGACCCGGACAATGTCAATATCCAGCACTCCCTGATGGGCAGCCGTACTGATTTCGTCGATCGTAATAATTTTATCGTGCTCGAATACCGCGAGAAAGATCCATTAGATGTCACTCTGTGGCTGAAAGCAGACGCCACCAATGAACACCCGGAGTGCGTCATCCAGGATACGCCAGAGGCGGCAGTCGGTCTTGAAAAATGTAAGTGGACCGTCAATGCGCTGATCAATCATCACTACAAAATTGTCTCTGCCTCCTGGCAGGCGAAAAACAACGCTGCCCGTACGCTGGTAATGCCGGTGGTAAAAGCCGATGCGTTAACCGAAGGTAATAATAACCGCTGGAATTTGATATTACCGGCGTGGGTCAATGCGGACACCGACGCGCAGCGTATCGCATTGAATACCTGGAAAGTGCGGATGACACTGGAAGATGAAAAAGGCAACAAGCAGAACTCTGGTGTCGTAGAGATTACCGTTCAGCAGAACCGCAAAATTGAGCTGATTGTCGATAATATCGCCGACCCCGATCGTACCGATCACAGCCATACTGCCAGCGCCCTGGCAGACGGCGAAGATGGCGTCGTGATGGATCTGCTGTTAACGGACGCTTTCGGCGATTCTACAGATCGTAATGGTAATGAACTGGTGGATGACACCATGGCACCGGAATTGTACGACAGCAACGATAAAAAAGTGACGCTGGCGCAGACGCCTTGCAGTACGCAGGCGCCGTGCGTATTTATCGCGAAGCGCGATAAAGCGGCCGGGACGGTCACACTCTCCAGCACGCTACCGGGCACTTTCCGCTGGAAAGCAAAAGAGGATGCTTACGGTGACAGTAACTATGTTGACGTGACGTTTACCGGTGAGGCGCTCGAACCGCTCAATACCTTGATTTATCAGGTCAAGACTAAAAATCCCGTCAATCTCATCGGCAAAGAAGATAAACACCCGACGGTAAATAACACTTATCGTTTCTTGCTCTGGCGTGACAAAAACAAAGATGGCGTGTTTCAGATGTCGGAGCAGTTAAGCGTTGAGGAGATGGCGCAATACGACTACCAGTGGGAGTTTACCGGGCAGAGTACTAACGGGCATACCGGCGCACAGGCCAATACCCGCAATGAAGATTTAGTTCTGCCCGTTACCAACCGGGAAGCGGCGCAGAAGTTTGCCGCGAATGAAGAAGATGGCGTGCAGGGCTATGGCATACGCGTGGCGTATAGCCAAAAGAAATAGCGCCAGTCGCTGAAGAGTAAAGAAAAAGGAGAATCTTAATGCATTTGTTAACTAAGCAGCGACTGACCAAAGTCGCACTGGCGTTAGCTTTCGCCGGGTACTGCACCATGCCTGCGGTAGCGGCGGACGCGAAGCTGAAATCGGGACAGTGGCAAAGTGTCAGTGAAACAACAGGCACTATTCAGGGGACGGTGCCCTGGATCACTCGTGACGAGAATAAAATTGCCGACACGGATAAAAACCACGTCACAGTGAGTGTCGATCGCGGTGGCCGCGCTGCCAGCACCGATGGCGAAAAACAGTTTCACATTGGCGATAAGGTCACGGTCAACTGGGCGATTGGCGATACGGAAGGCGACCTGGATGCGGGCAACGCGGCAACTAAAGGTACCATTCAGTGGATGAGCTACAGCGATCAGAACGGCAGTGATGCAAAAGAGATTGGTACCAGGGGGAGCGATACCTATGAGATTCAGGCGGATGATGCCGATCGTTACATTGGTATCAAAATCACGCCGACCACCACCACCGGTGACCCTGCTGTTGCGACAGAACTGTTGCTGAACGACCTGTCTACCAACGCAGGCGGTGGCTCTGATGACGATGATATTCCGGAAGGTCCAGTGGTCAACGAAAGCGTGAAAGTGTCGATTTACGAGGATGGTACTACCACTAACCTGTTGGGCACTGACACCAAACTTAAAACAAACACCACCTATAAAGTTCTGCTGTGGAGCGATAAAAACGGCAACAGCAAATACGATACTGGCGAGGATGTTACCGACCAGTACGACTACCGCTGGAAATTTACCGGCAGCAGCGCAATTGCCAATACAGGGAAGGCCGGTATTGTCAACGAAAGTTACAACAACCACGACCTCGTTATTCCGCTTACCAACGCCGAAGCGAAGGCGGCTTTCGAAGGCGCAGACGGCGGCGTTACCATCGGTACCGATGGCGTACAAGGTTTTGGCTTGTCTATCGACTACAAACGCAAATAACTCAGGCCTTACCACTCCCTGCGGGGAGTGGTATTTTCCGTGCATTTTGCTTAGCCCGTCGTTAAGCAAAGTGTGTTGAAGCAATATTAAGACGAAAATCGGATGGATGTGACTCATGGATGGGAAACTGCATAATAATTTATACCGCTTTTCACTGGCTTTACTGCTGATGGTGGGAATGTGTGTAGCCCCTGCTTCTGCAAGCCGCAAGGGGGGAACCTGGCAGGAGCTGAGTTCGTCTACCGCGGCGGTTAATGGTACCGTACCGCAAGCCGACGGTGCGGCGGTGCCGGTGTATCAGGGAAGCACGCTGTTGCAGCCTGGGCAGACGCATTTGGTCGCCTATACCGCAATGCCGCGCGATTTTAGTGTTGATGCCTCCGACAGCGCGATGCAGGCCGTTAACGAACTGGATACGGAAGGCGATATTTTTACGGCCACGCCGCTGCGCTGGGAAAACCAGCAGCCGCCGACGGTAGGGCTGCTGTGGGCCGATGCGGAGACTCCGGACACGCCGCTCTCTCCTCAACCGTCGCCGAACCTGTCATTTTGTACGCAGAATCTGGCCGGGCGCCATCTGGTGGCCTGGCCGGAAATTGAGACTGATGATGCCTCACCCACGCCTGCGCTCTATCTTTGGACTGCTACCGGCACGCCAGCGAAAAATGCGTTGCCGCTGCTACAGCAAAAAATCGTTATTGATATCGCACCTGCCGAAGGCGATCCGGTGGCGGTAAGCGCCGATCACGTTGATGACACATTGAAGGCGTCAAAAGTGAAAGTTGGAGAGAGCATTACCCTGACGGTGACCACTCGTGGTTGCGATGGCCAGCCTGTTGGCAATGCTCCTTTTGTTATTCGCCGGGAGGATGCGCTGACACGTAAAGGCGCGGTGAATAACAATGCGCCAGTCCATGTTGGCAATACTGAGTTGACCACCACGCAGACGCTTTATCGCGGAGTAACGGATGCACAGGGCAAGGCAACTGTGGCCGTGACGCAACCCGAGGGCCCCGGTGTCAAAACACACCTTATCGTCAGTTCAGAAAACTATCCGAAGTTGGTTGCCGGTACCGATGTCATTTTTACCGTGCTGACCAGCCCCGACAGCGAGCAGGCGAATATGTATGGCCATATGCCGGAACATGCCAGCGCGGTGGTGGATGGCGTAACCTATACGTTCACCCGGCCTGCGCTGGCGGCAGAAACCCGTGGAACCAGCGGGACGGTGGTCGACGTTAACGAAACCTGGGCGCAGTTTAACTGGAGCGGCGCAGATGAACACTGCGATATCTTGCCCGCCGCCGAACAACTGGTGGCACTGCGTAACGCGTTGAGCACGATGGCAACCTATCCAGGCTGGCCGGTCTCTAACGATGCGGAGTACTGGTCGTCGACCAACGATCAGCTGGATACGTATCACTATGCCGTTCATACCCGTTCGGGTACGGTCGAGCGGGAAAGCAACAGTTCAGCTTTTCTGGTGAGCTGTGTGGATAAGGCCTTACCAGCGGCGCACCCGCAAATCTCGCTCTCTCCGGCTGGCCCCTATAAAGCACAGGTAGGGGAGTCCATTGACTTAGTGATGACCGTGGTCGACCGGGACACGAAAAAACCACTGCCTTATCGTTATATGGAGCTGTTTGTCGATCCGGCGACTAACCGTAAGGGCAATCATGAAGACGTCTGGGATAATCTGCGCGTCACTATTGAAAGTGCAGATATGCGTGCCTCTTCGCCGGAACACTACACCGGTATAACCGATGGCAACGGTCAGGCGCACCTGACGTTGAAGCACGATAACGGGATGGGCGTGGAGACGCCGATTCGTATCGTGATGACGGATGATGAAGGCGAAAAAACCGAGCTGCCATTCAGCGTTATTTTTACCGTAGAAACCAGCCCGGACGTGGACGGCGCTAACATGTACGGTCACATGCAGGGCGTGGTGGACGCTGGTAACCTGTATAAACGCCCGCTGCTGGCGGTTGAAGCCAGCCACAAGACCGGACAACAAAGCGAGAATAACGAAGACTGGGCAACATTTAATTCTGTAGAGGCTGCTAATCTCCAGTGCGGCGCAGGACAGGTACCGGATCAGCTGTCGCTTGACCATTTGTACAGTGAAAACTCAGAGAATGCGATGGAAACGGTGCACGGCTGGCCGACGCAGAAGCTGTCTTATATTTCGGGAGATAGTGACGGGACGCAGACCGCGCACGTCAACCTGTCGACCGGTGATGACGGTCTGTTTACCCAGGCTGATAACTACCTGACCTGCTCGGCGAACGAGAAAGTTGCGATGCTCAGCGTCTACTTTAACGACGATCCCGCAGAGGACAATTCGATGGCGGCTGAAGTCGGTCAGCAAATCAAAATGAATGTGCGTTCGTTCAACGCGCTCAACAACCTGACGGTGCCGAATGCCGAATTCACCATCACCCTGTCGCCCGCCAGACGGCGTGACGGGCTGGCGACCGGGTTTACCGATCCCAGCCACGGGCAACTGATTATTGACGGTGTGGCTTACGGTGCCGGAGAAGCCTCAATGACCTATAAAGGGATGACGGATGCGCAGGGAAACGCCGAAGTTATCATTGAACAGCCGCGTGGCGTGGGGGTTCTGACACCGCTTAGCATTGTGCCGGTTAATTCGCTGATAACCAGGCCAGTCTCCCGTAGCGTGAAGTTCACCGTCGCTACCAGCCCGGACGTGGCGACGGCGCGAATGTGGGGCCATATGCCTGAGACGATTACCGTTGGTGATCTGACCTTTGAGCGGCCGAAGCTGGCCGATGAAGTCTCCGCTATCGGTCTGCAGGAGGAGGCGAATGAAAACTGGGCGCGTGTGATTCATGCCGATGCCGCAGGGAATACGGCGGCGGGCGGCTGTGCGGCAAATCGTCTGCCGCGCGCCGATCAGCTTGCGGCGTTGTATAGCGCCAACAGTGGTGGTGACATACATAACGTCAAGGGCTGGCCGGTGTCGATGGAGTACTGGTCGGCTACGTTCCAGAGCGCCAGTAGTTGGCAACAGCTTTCTTTGGCTAACGGCAATGAGGTGGCTGGTGGCAGCAGCGATTCTGATTACGTCACCTGTCTGGCCAGCGATAATCCTGCGGCGGCATCCATTACCCTGGAACCGGTGGATGCATCTGTGTGGTATGACAATGGCAAGGTTCACGCAGTAAAGGTGAAAAAGGGCGATACGCTGAAGTTGAAAGTAACGGTAAAAGACGCCAGCGGTAAACCGGTTCCCCAGGCGCCCTTCGTGTTAACGCGTGGCGACGGTTATGGCCGTGATGGTGACAAATACGTCGCCAAAGAAGGTGCGCAGAACATTGTTACCCCGGTCGTTATTGACGGAAAATCACTGGCCTGGAATACAACGAAAATGGGAATGGTGACAGGCGCTGACGGTACGATAATTATCAACGTTACGCGCCCGGACACCCATGGCACCCTGACGGCTCTCACCGCCACGCTGTATGATAATCCTGCCGTCAGCGCCAGCATTGATACCATTTTTACCGTTATTACCAGTCCGGACAGCGATAAAGCAGAGATGTGGGGGCATATGCCGCCTTCGTTGACGGCGGCAGACGGCTCGCAATATCAGCGTCCGTTGCTCTACAACGAGCTAAGCAGTACGACGAATGCCGTCACGTTTAACGAAGATAATGAGGTCTGGGCGGGTTTTTATGGGCCGAATAGCGACAAAACCAATCCAGAGTCCTGCGGCAACGGCTACTATCCCACGGCCAGTGACCTGGATTCGCTCTACAGCAAATACCCAGGGCAGGCGATAAAAACGACCCAGGGCTGGCCTGTCAATCACAGCTACTGGAGCGGAACGCCAGCCAGCGCGTTCTCTACCTCAGAGCCTTATAACTATGTGACTGTTGACCTGGGCGATGGCGCGCATCGGAGCCTGTCGAACCGTGCGCCTGGCGATATGCAGTATCAAATTTGTCGGGCAACGCCAACCGTACAGGCCATGCAAATTGCGCTGACCTCGCCCCTGGCGACGGATGCTGTCGCACAGGCTGTGAAGGTGAAAAACAGTGAAACTCTACCGCTGACGGTGACCACCACCGATGCGGCGGGCAATCCGGTCGGCAATGTTCCGTTTATGCTTACGCGGGACGCGGGAACGGCGCGCAACGCTACCTATACAAAATGGTCAATGCCTGCCATGACGTTGACGCCCGCTTCGGGTTCAGCGATTTCGTTCACTTCTGCCACTACGGTTTACGGCGTCACCGGCGCTGATGGCACCTACACACTTGATCTCACTGAAACCAATGGGCCGGGGATTAAAAACGTGTTGACGGCGAGTTTGTCAAAAACGCCCACGGTAACGTCGGCGCTACCGGTGATATTTACCACCATTACCAGTCCGGACAGCGACCAGGCGAATATGTGGGGCCATATGCCGGAAACCTTTAGCGCAGGGAACGGCGCGGAATTTAAGCGGCCTCTGCTGTATAAGGAACTGCCGCAGAAGAGTATCGACTCAGGTGAAGTGTATTCATCTACGGAATCAAACGAGTCCTGGTATACCATCAACTATTTTGATACCAGTGATTCCGGCGCATGTTCCTGGGAACAGATGGCAACAATGGCGGATTATCAGTCGCTATACGCTGCGCACCCTGGCGGAGCGGTGACGACGGATCTTGGCTTACCGGTCGCTAAAACCTGGTGGGCTGCGGATCGGATACTAAAAGGCCAGGCGCTTTACTGGCAGTACATCAATTTGAAAAGCGGTGTCGCGAGTTCCATATCGGCAAACGGTAACTTTTATTATCAGCTTTGCCTGACCGCGCCGCGCCCGAAAGATAAAATTGCGCTTAGCCTGACGCCGTGGGATGACAGTAAATCTGCGGCAGTGGCGAAAAAAGGTGAGCAGATAGCGGCGACCATCACGGTAACGGACAGCACCGGGAAGCCGGTTAGCAACGCGGCGGTGAAGATTACCCGAGGCAATGCGCAGACGCGTGAAGGGAACACGTATACCGCAAACGGCGCGGACGATATTACCTTAAATAACGTTCAGCCCTCCGGGTCATCGACGCTCCTGAAGGATCTAACATCCTATCTCTACGCGCAAACGGACGCCCAGGGGAAGATAACGTTTACCGTGTCGCAAGATAACACCGTGGGCCTTAAAACCCCCCTCAACGTCGTCCTGACAGATGACAGTTCGTCGCTGATAAGTAAGGATGTCATCTTTACCGTTCTTACCAGTCCGGACAGCGACAAGGCCGTGATGTGGGGCCATATGCCGGAAACGGTCACCGGGAATGGCGGCGTGAAATTTCACCGTCCGCTACTGGCTGTGGAGGCACCGTCAGGTAACGGCAGCTATAGCATTAATAACGAATCGTGGTCATCGGTGACCGCCACCAATATGCAGAAAACGGGCAAAACGGGCTGTGATAGCGATTATCAGCCTCGTTATAGCGATCTGCAATCGCTGTATGACGCTAATCCAGACGGTGCGCTAGGTACAACCTATGGTTGGCCAATTGACGGGACGAACAACTACTGGTGGGCGTCGGATGAAGATGCCGTTACGTCTACCTACCAGACTATCAATCTGAGCAATGGTGCTAAGCACAATACTACCTCACCGACGACGTACTATCGGCAGGTTTGTTTAGTGGAGCCACATGTTTCCGATCCTGCAACGATTACACTGACATCGACAGCGATGGACGCCACGAAAAAGGCAGCAGTAGTGAAAAAAGGGGCTGCCATGCCGTTGACCGTTACGATTACCGATGCGTCAGGCAAGCCTTTGGCTAATCAATCCTTTACGTTAATGCGTGGCGATGCTCTGAGTCGGTCCGGCATTGTCGTAACCGCTAACAACGAGGACGACCTTAAGCTTATCGAGCAGTCTCCGTCCAGCGTCACCAGTACGATGGCCATTAAGGGCAGCAAAATAAGTGCAACCACGGGTGCAGACGGCACAGCGACATTTGCACTGCATCAGGATAACAGTATTGGGCTGAAAACGACGTTAACGGCGCAGCTCGCGAGCAAGACAGCGATTCAGACGTCGCTGGATACGATTTTTACCGTGCTGACCAGTCCCGATAGCGATAAGGCGAACTATTGGGGACACATGCCGGAAACCGTGCAGGCCAACGGTAAGACGCTACAGCGTCCGCTTTTATTAGCCGAATTGCCTGCGGGAATTACGCCGCCGCTGCATATCACCATGAATAATGAGGTCTGGTCGATGGCACATACTATTGATGCCAGTACATGGGATCTGGCGGCGCAGTGCGGCAGTCTTGCCAAAGCGCCGGTGCTGAAAGACCTGGAAGAGTTACATACTATTTTCAGTGATACGGGGTGGCCGACCTCGTCCAGTTATAGCTATTTATCTCAATCGCCGAGCGGTAAATATTATTGCGGATTTAATCAGACTACCGGGCATGATAGCTGCATTATTGATAGTAAAACAACGCCCGGTTTTGCGGTTTGTGTACGATAAAGGCGCGCTTACCCCGCCTTACGGGAGCGCGTCTTTTTAAGCGGCGTTACAGCGGTAACCTCGCTTTCTATCCAGCCATCTGCCAGACGGGTGGTGAGCCTATCGCCGGCGTTAACCTGCTTGCGCTGTTTAAGTACATTGCCATCGGCGGTGGCTGTAACGCTGTAGCCGCGCGCCAGCGTTGCCAGTGGGCTGACCGCTTCCAGATGGGTAACCGCATTGCCGAAGCGTTCGCGCCGTTCGCTTAAGCGCGCGCGGATATTTTCTGCCAGACGATATTCAAGCTGCTGAATACGGGTTTGCGCACGATGAATGCGCGGCTGTGGGTTATGCTGCCTCAGCCGCTGGACTAATCGCAACTGACGCTGATCGGCCCGTTTAAGCTGGCTATCCAGTGCAACACGCATCCGCTGCTGCAGTTTCTCCAGTGCCGTTTGTTGACGTGCCAGACGCAACTGCGGATGCTGTTGTTGCAGGCGGTGAAAAATCTGCGTAAAGCGACGGCTGCGGCTGGCGAGATAATAGTCCATCGCCATCCCCAGACGTTGCTGTGTAGACTGAATCTGGCGCAGTAACTCCTGTTGGTTGCGGCTGACTATTTCCGCTGCTGCCGACGGCGTGGGCGCACGCAGGTCAGCGACAAAATCGGCAATTGTGACATCAGTTTCATGGCCGACGGCACTCACCACCGGGATGGCACTTGCAAAAATCGCCCGGGCGACGCGCTCGTCGTTAAAACTCCATAAATCTTCCAGCGAACCGCCGCCGCGACCGACAATTAATACGTCGCATTCATTGCGATGGTTTGCCAGTTCTATGGCGCGCACAATCTGTCCTGGCGCATCGTCGCCCTGAACGGCGGTAGGGTAAATCATCACTGGCAGAGAAGGGTCGCGCCGTTTCAGCACATGCAGAATATCGTGCAACGCCGCACCGGTTTTTGAGGTGATAATCCCCACGCAGTGCGCTGGGGAGGGAAGAGCTTGTTTGAACTGCTGATCGAACAGCCCCTCAGCCTGCAATTTGGCCTTTAGCTGCTCATATTTTTGCTGTAAGAGACCTTCACCCGCCGGCTGCATACTCTCAACAATGATCTGATAGTCGCCGCGCGGTTCGTATAAGGTGATATTGGCGCGAACCAGTACCTGCTGACCATGCAGTGGCCGAAAGGTTACCCGGCGATTGCTGTTGCGAAACATCGCGCAGCGTACCTGGGCGTTATCGTCTTTTAAAGTGAAGTACCAATGGCCAGACGCGGGCTGTGTAAAATTAGAGATCTCGCCGCTGAGCCACACCTGTCCCATCTCCTGTTCTAACAGCAGACGAACCGTCTGGTTGAGGCGGCTTACAGTAAAAATTGAGGAGGTCTGAGAGGATAACATGTGAGCGGGATCAAATTCTAAATCAGCAGGTTATTCAATCGATAGTAACCTGCTCACAGGGGATCGCAAGCACTATTTGCAAAAAAATGTAGATGCAACCGATTACGTTCTGTATAATGCCGCGGCAATATTTATTAACCTCCCAGGTGAGATATTGCCCATGCTACGTATCGCTAAAGAAGCCCTGACGTTTGACGACGTCCTCCTCGTTCCCGCTCATTCCACCGTTCTGCCGAATACTGCCGATCTCAGCACGCAGTTAACGAAAACCATTCGTCTGAACATTCCTATGCTCTCTGCGGCGATGGACACCGTGACGGAAGCGCGCCTGGCTATTGCTCTGGCCCAGGAAGGCGGCATCGGTTTTATCCACAAAAACATGTCTATTGCGCGTCAGGCGGAAGAAGTTCGCCGGGTGAAAAAACATGAATCAGGCGTCGTCACCGATCCGCAGACCGTGCTGCCGACCACCACCCTGCGTGAAGTAAAAGAACTGACCGAACGTAACGGCTTTGCTGGCTATCCGGTAGTGACCGAAGATAATGAACTGGTCGGGATTATTACCGGTCGTGACGTGCGTTTTGTCACCGATCTGAGCCAGCCGGTGAGCGTATATATGACGCCGAAAGCGCGTCTGGTGACTGTTCGCGAAGGCGAAGCCCGCGAAGTGGTTCTGGCAAAGATGCACGAAAAGCGCGTGGAAAAAGCGCTGGTCGTTGATGATAATTTTCATCTGCTCGGCATGATTACTGTAAAAGATTTCCAGAAAGCGGAACGTAAACCCAATTCCTGTAAAGATGAGCAGGGCCGGTTGCGAGTCGGCGCGGCAGTTGGCGCAGGAGCGGGTAACGAGGAGCGTGTCGACGCGCTGGTGGCGGCAGGTGTGGACGTGCTGTTGATTGACTCATCTCATGGTCATTCCGAAGGGGTTCTGCAACGTATTCGTGAAACGCGCGCTAAATATCCGGATCTGCAAATCATCGGCGGCAATATCGCAACGGGCGCAGGCGCACGCGCGCTGGCGGAAGCGGGTTGCAGCGCGGTGAAAGTGGGTATCGGCCCGGGCTCCATCTGTACCACGCGTATTGTAACCGGCGTCGGCGTACCGCAGATCACCGCCGTTTCTGATGCGGTTGAAGCGCTGGAAGGCACCGGTATTCCGGTTATCGCCGATGGTGGTATCCGTTTCTCCGGCGATATCGCGAAAGCAATTGCTGCTGGTGCCAGCGCGGTAATGGTGGGTTCCATGCTGGCCGGTACCGAAGAATCTCCGGGCGAAATCGAACTGTATCAGGGACGCTCTTACAAATCTTACCGTGGGATGGGCTCGCTGGGCGCAATGTCCAAAGGTTCTTCTGACCGTTATTTCCAGAGCGATAACGCCGCGGACAAACTGGTCCCGGAAGGCATTGAAGGGCGCGTGGCCTATAAAGGCCGCCTGAAAGAGATCATTCACCAGCAGATGGGCGGCCTGCGTTCCTGTATGGGGCTGACCGGTTGTGCTACCATCGACGAGCTTCGTACTAAAGCAGAGTTCGTACGTATCAGCGGTGCGGGCATTCAGGAAAGCCACGTTCACGACGTGACCATTACCAAAGAGTCCCCGAACTACCGTCTGGGTTCCTGATTTTCTTCGCCCGACCTTCGCGTCGGGCGATTTATTTAATCTGTTTCACTTGCCTCGGAATTAGCGTCAATGACAGACAATATTCATAAACATCGCATTCTCATTCTTGATTTCGGATCGCAATACACACAGTTAGTCGCACGCCGCGTGCGTGAACTGGGCGTTTATTGCGAACTGTGGGCATGGGATGTGACGGAAGCACAAATTCGCGAATTCAATCCAAGCGGTATTATTCTTTCCGGCGGCCCGGAAAGCACCACTGAAGAAAACAGCCCGCGCGCACCACAGTATGTTTTTGAAGCTGGCGTGCCGGTATTTGGCGTATGTTACGGCATGCAGACCATGGCTATGCAGTTGGGTGGTCATGTGGAAGGCTCTAACGAGCGTGAGTTTGGCTATGCGCAGGTTGAAGTGGTCAATGACAGCGCGCTGGTGCGCGGCATTGAAGACTCCCTGACTGCCGATGGCAAACCTCTGCTGGATGTCTGGATGAGCCACGGCGATAAAGTGACGGCGATCCCGGCGGATTTCGTTACCGTTGCCAGCACCGAGAGTTGTCCGTTTGCCATTATGGCGAATGAAGAAAAACGTTTCTATGGCGTACAGTTCCACCCGGAAGTAACCCATACCCGCCAGGGAATGCGTATGCTGGAGCGTTTTGTGCGCGATATCTGCCAGTGTGAAGCCCTCTGGACGCCGGCGAAGATTATCGACGACGCGGTAGCGCGTATTCGTGAGCAGGTCGGTGAAGACAACGTTATTCTCGGCTTGTCCGGTGGCGTTGACTCCTCCGTCACCGCCATGCTGCTGCACCGTGCTATCGGCAAAAACCTGACCTGCGTGTTCGTTGATAACGGTCTGCTGCGTTTAAACGAAGCGGAGCAGGTGATGGACATGTTCGGCGACCACTTTGGTCTGAACATTGTGCACGTTCCGGCAGAAGATCGCTTCCTGTCTGCGCTGGCAGGAGAGAATGATCCGGAAGCGAAACGTAAGATCATCGGTCGTGTGTTCGTCGAAGTGTTCGATGAAGAAGCGCTGAAACTGGAAGATGTGAAATGGCTGGCGCAGGGGACTATCTACCCTGACGTGATCGAATCTGCTGCTTCTGCCACCGGTAAAGCACACGTCATCAAATCTCACCACAACGTCGGCGGACTGCCGAAAGAGATGAAGATGGGGCTGGTTGAGCCGCTGAAAGAGCTGTTCAAAGACGAAGTGCGTAAGATTGGTCTGGAGTTGGGCCTGCCGTATGACATGCTGTACCGTCATCCATTCCCGGGACCGGGTCTGGGCGTTCGTGTGTTGGGAGAAGTGAAGAAAGAGTACTGCGACCTGCTGCGTCGCGCTGATGCCATTTTCATTGAAGAGCTACGCAAAGCCGATCTGTACGACAAAGTAAGCCAGGCATTCACCGTCTTCCTGCCGGTACGTTCCGTCGGCGTGATGGGCGATGGGCGTAAATACGACTGGGTTGTATCCCTACGTGCTGTTGAAACCATTGACTTTATGACCGCACACTGGGCACACCTGCCTTATGACTTCCTGGGGCGCGTTTCGAACCGCATTATCAATGAAGTCAACGGCATTTCCCGCGTGGTGTATGACATCAGCGGTAAGCCGCCGGCAACCATTGAGTGGGAATGATTTTCCCTTGTTAAATTAGAACGTTGATACACAACCCGCTTCTCAGCGGGTTTTTTTATCTCAATAATAAGTTTTCGGGAATAAAATCGTGACTAAAATAGTGTTGGGGTATTATAACTATGCGTTAATATGCAGGCGGGTATTATAATAAGGGCATTATTAGCGCCTTCCATTTATTTTAAAATGCAAGTTACTACAGTGTAGTGTCGACTTTATTATTTATTGAAACGAGTTATGCCGCACGCTGTCAGGACCGATATCCTCCCATTTTCAGGCAGAAACCTCTGCTCGCACAGAGGTTTTTTTACAGGTCAGAAATAATTAATCAGTTAAACCAACCGCTGGCCTTCTCCTCACGGGCTTTACCTTCACTTTGCAACAGATCGCGGCTGCCTTCAGATAGATTCCTGTTTGCGTCAGCGTGAGATTGAATCACATCTGTCCGGGCAGCCTGACTTTTAAGCTCCTGATCGATAAATTCATTTTCTCGTTTAACCCTGGCTTCTTCTCTGGCCAGCGCCAGTTTTTGCTTCTGAATTTCTAATTGACGAAGCTCATCCTCGTAGCTCTGATCGCGCTGTTTATCCTGAGCGGCTTCTGCATCTAATTTTGCTCGCCGTGCTTTTCTTTCAGCTTCTGCCGCTTTTGCTCGCTGTTGAGCAAGCGCCGCTGCATTGGCTTGCCTTTGTCGTTCCTGCTGAGCCTCTCTGTCTCGTTTGGCTTGCAAAGAGTCACGTTGTCTGTTTTCTTCATTTTTTCCCTGCTGTTCAGCCTGGGCGACCGCCGCGAGCTGATCCTGTAAGGAAGAAGATAACGCCGACCCGCTTATCGTGAATAAAATAGCGCCTAAAATAACCTTCTTCATGAAATCTCCTGATATTTAGCTTTTTTCAGGGCATTTCGTATTCGGCTGAATTCGCGTTTCATTATCTTTAGTAGAGATAACGATGGCCAGACCCGTTGTAAACTGGCAAGATTTTCCCACCTGGGTGGAGGTATAAATCTTCGTTCCTTCTTTGTACGTCAGAGAGACGCCTTCAACTAACGTTTTATCTTTCACCAATGAACCGGCTGCCGCGCCAACGGCTCCACCGCCCACAGCCCCGGCGGTTGTACCTAAACCGCTGCCCGATCCGACATTATGACCGGTAACACCACCAGCCACGGCGCCAAGTATTGCGCCAAAGGTCTGAGCAGCCTTTTTGTTGGCCGTATTATCTACGGCGACTTTAGCGGGCAAAACAGAAATTATATTCACCGTCCTGGTCTCTTGTTTTGCGTTTAACTGCCCGGTTTGATAAACATCTGCGGCGTAGTCATCCGCATTGGACTGGCATCCAGCAAGAGAAAAAGAGGCGATAATAACCAGAGGCAAAGCATTTTTTTTAAAATACATCACTAATCCTTGTAAAAATTAATAGCATAAAAAAGGATGTATTTAAGAGTAATCCTAAAAAAAGTAAACTATCCTTTCTTGTAGTTGATTGTGTTTTTTCATTAAAAAACAAAGCATTAATTGGCTTTATGCTTTGTTTTTATTCTGTTAATAAGACAAGCAGGGAACAGGAAGGAAGGGCTGGATAACACATAGCAGGCCTGTGCGATAGTACCACGATCGCTCTTTTATTTAACGGATGAAAGCCATTTAACGCTGGACTGGCGTGTCAACAGAGAGCGTTGACTGTTGCGCTTCTTTTTTATCCTGGTGGTGGTGCCAGGCACCGATAGAAGAGTAGACAAAACGTCCAAAGAAGAAGATAAAGCTGATAAGCAGTACGATACGGGTCATGCGACTGTTAAATCGATGTCGTTTTCGCATACTGTTGGCCTGACTCACAAAGGGTTCCTTAAAGTATGCCCAGCGTCGTGGGCGGTATCAGGCTGGGATCTTCAGAGAATGTTCTCAAGGCGAAGAACGTAACGAGCCTGCGTTCAATCTACATTAAGGCATACTGCGAACCGCTGGTCAATTCCTCATGATGTAAAATTGCGTCAGTTAATTTATCTTATATTGTTATGGAAAATAATTTTAGTATTTACATTAATAATAAATTAATGATAACGAAGGATAAAAAGGTGAATAAAGGCATCGAGAGAAGGGTAATAATTGACTTAAATCAAATGTTACTTTTATTTAATAATTACAATCGATGACTATAGTGTGATGTATATCTCATCATCAATTTAAGGTCAGGTGGGATGCCTGTCTGTTAACGCCCCTTTGGGATTGGGGGGTTCTGCTGAGCATCTATGAAGCTAAATAAAACTTATATAAATATCAGAGATAAATGGTGGGGACTCCCACTCGTGCTGCCCTCAATTCTATTACCTGTTTTAAGCAGCGCAAATACTTATGCGCATACCAGCACCGGAAATGTGGTTCTGTTTTATCTGCCTTTAGCTTTTACGCTTAGCCTGATGTTGTTTTTCGGTTGGGCAGCGCTGCCAGGCATTGTGGCTGCTATTTTCTGGCGCAGATACTCGCAAACAGGATTATATGAAACGCTCTCCGTAGCGATGCATTTTATCATTACCATCGTGCTCAGTTGGGGCGGCTACCGCGTCTTTTCCCCCCGGCGTAACAATGTTTCTCACGGCGACGCCCATCTGATGTTTCAACGAATGTTCTGGCAGGTATTTTGCTCGGCAACATTATTCCTGGTTATCTACCAGTTTGCCGTTTTTGTTGGGATGTACGAAAGTAAAGTCAGCCTGATGGGAGTAATGCCCTTTAATATCAACACGCTAATTAATTACCAGGCATTACTGGTCGGTAATCTTATCGGTGTGCCGCTGTGCTATTTTATTATCCGTACTATCCGTAATCCGCTGCACCTGCGGGGGTATTATCAGCAATTAAAGTTGCAAATTGACAGTAAGGTCACCAAAAAGGAGATTGTTATTTGGCTGGCCGTATTGATTATGCTGATGTTTATACTGTGTATGCCATTGACCGATAATAGCTCAATATTTAGTACTAACTATATGCTTTCGTTATTATTGCCGGTCATGCTGTGGGGCGCGATGCGTTATGGCTATAAATTTATTTCAATCATCTGGGCTGTCGTACTGATTACCTCCATCCATTATTATCAGCGCTATACGCCCTGGTATTCAGGCTATGATACGCAATTAGCGATTACCTCTTCGAGCTATCTGGTTTTTTCTTTTATTGTCAATTATATGGCCGTACTGGCTACGCGGCAGCGGGTTGTGAGCGGCCGTGCGCGGCGACTGGCCTATCTGGACCCGGTGGTACATCTTCCTAATTTACGCGCACTAAACCGCGCGCTCAAAAACACGCCCTGGTCCACGATCTGTTTTTTACACGTACCGGGGCTGGAGTTACTGGGTAAAAATTATGGCGTCATGTTGCGCATTCAGTATAAGCAGAAGCTTTCTCACTGGATCACGCCGATGCTGGCTTCGAATGAGTGTGTCTATCAGATGTCAGGGCACGATTTGGTGCTGCGCCTTAATACCGAATCGCATCAGCAACGTATTGAAGCGCTGGATAAACATATTAAGCAATTTCGTTTTATCTGGGACGGAATGCCGCTACAGCCGCCCGTCGGCGTGAGCTACTGTTGTGTGCGTTCCCCGGTTAGTCATCTTTATCTTTTGCTGGGCGAGTTAAGCACCAGTTCCGATCTGTCACTAACGACTAATGCGCCGGAAGATTTACAGCGGCGCGGCGCGGTACACCTGCAACGCGATTTGAAGGGAAAAATTGCGATGATGAACCGCCTGCAACAGGCGCTGGAGCACGATCATTTTTTCCTGATGGCGCAGCCTATTTCCGGTGTGCGTGGCGATGTTTACCACGAAATTTTACTGCGGCTCAAGGATGATAACGGCGACGTCATTAATCCGGAGCGTTTTTTGCCCGTTGCGCATGAGTTTGGTTTGTCCTCCGCTATCGATCTCTGGGTTATTGAAAATACCCTGCGGTTTATGGCGGCCAGCCGGGAATATATGCCCGCACATCGCTTTGCCATCAATCTGTCGCCAACGTCGGTATGCCGGGCCCGTTTCCCTGCCGAAGTCAGCCAGTTACTTAACCAATACCAGGTTGAGCCCTGGCAACTGGTTTTTGAGGTGACGGAAAGCAACGCTCTTACCAGTGCTGAGCAGGCGCAACTGACACTGGGGCAGTTACAGCAATTTGGTTGTCAGATAGCGATTGATGATTTTGGCACCGGCTACGCCAGCTATGCGCGCCTGAAAAACGTTAACGCTGATATTCTTAAAATTGATGGCAGTTTTATCCGAAATATTGTGTCTAACAGTCTCGATTATCAGATTGTGGCTTCCATTTGCCATTTAGCGCGAATGAAAAAAATGCAGGTGGTAGCGGAGTATGTCGAGAGCGAAGAAATACGTAGCGCGGTGCTTGCCCTGGGGATCGATTATCTTCAGGGATATTTAATTGGCGAGCCACAGCTATTATCCGGGATTCAGTAAAGCAGACGCCGTAGCCCGGCGTCTGATTGGGGTTTTACGCTGCAATCTCCGGCGAACGTTCTTCTTCAATGTTGAGCTGCCAGCCAGTGACCGCTTCCCAGTACTGCTGTTCTTTTTCCAGATCGAGCAGTACCAACGCATTTTGGTTGAACCAGTCATGCGGAAAACGTAACGTCCAGTGGCTGTCATCGGTAATCAGTTGCAGAGTCGGCGGCGTGGTGGTCGCCTGCCGCTGGTTATTCAACAGTACGCCCAGGCGTAGCAACTGAATTAACGGCAGATATTGTTTCTTTTTAAATAACGTAAAGCGGGGTAAATCGTCGAGCTTTATGGCTTTACGGTGATAACGTACCAGTGTCGCCATCATCATCTGCTGTTCCTGATTGAAACCGGGCAAATCGCTGTGTTGCAGAATATAAGCCGAGTGACGATGTAGGCCGCTGTGATTAATATTCAACCCGACCTCATGCAGCATCGCCGCCCAGCGAAGCAACGCTTCGAGTTGCGGATGCGCCAGCTTAGGCTGCTGGGCCTGCCACTGTTCGTACATCTGCATAGTGGTTTCCAGCACGCGCCGGGCCTGTTCTCTGTCGATGTTATATTGATTTGCCAGACTTTTCGCTGTACGGCTGCGGACATCCTGATGGCGAAAGCGGCCCTCCATTTCATATAGCACGCCTTCGCGTAGTGCGCCGTCGGAAAGGCGGAGTTCGCGGATAGCCAACGCGTCAAAGACACCGCACAGAATTGCCAGGCCTGGTACAAAGACCGCTTTTCGTTCTTCAGAGAGGCCCGGCAGGCTTAATGCATTAAAGGTACGATGCTTCAGCACCTCCGACCTGAGTTTGTCGAGGCGTTCCGGGGTAATAAAACCATCTTTCTCGCCCAGTGCCAGCAGTACCTCATGAGCCGCCTTGATCGTACCGGAGGCACCCATTGCTACGTTCCATCCCTGAATGCGATACTGCCAGGTTAAGGTTTCCAGTTTTTGAGCCGCCGCCATGCGGGCGCGCTGGAAGTTTTCTTTATTGATAACGCCGCCGGGAAAGTACATTTGCGCGAAGCTCACGCAGCCCATACGACGACTTTCAACCAGCTTAGGTTCGAAGTTTTCACCAATGACCAGCTCAGTTGAACCGCCACCGATATCGATCACCAGTTTGCGGCCTTTTTCCGGCTGCGTATGCTCCACGCCCATAAAAATCAGACGTGCCTCTTCGTTGCCGGAAATAATCTCGATCGGATAGGGAATAACCTTTTCCGCGCGTTTGAGAAAATCCGCGGCATTTCGCGCCTGACGTAACGTGTGGGTACCCACAATACAGACACTCGAAGGGGAAAAGCCTTGCAAGCGTTCGGCAAATAGCGACAGACAGCTAAGCCCTCGCGCCATGGCTTCTTCGCTGAGCATGTTATCGGCGCCCAGCCCATCCGCCAGATGGACGCGCTGCTTTAATCGCCCAATAATCTGCATTGCGCCGTCAACCACGCGGGCAATAACCATATGAAAGCTGTTTGAGCCGAGATCGACCGCGGCGAACTCCTGCGGGCGAGGGGATTTGTCATAAATTGGCATAGCGTTAGTCTGGTTGCTCGAGTGATTTAATGTAGTCATAAATCGCCAGCTGCGCCCGGACTTTGCGGCGATTGCCGCGCGGTACGTAGCGATTGCTGAGTTCTTTATCGATAAAACGCGCTTTTACCGTGTCGCTAAACAAAATGTCAATGATATCCAACACGCGTTGTTTAAGACGCGGGTCGAGGATAGGCGTAGCGACTTCGATGCGATAGTCAATATTACGCGTCATCCAGTCAGCTGAAGAGAGCCAAACTTGCTTATCGCCGCCATTTTCAAAAATATAAACCCGATCGTGTTCAAGATAGCGATCCACAATACTAATCGCGCGAATATTATCGCTAATGCCTTCCAGTAATGGGATAAGAGAGCACATGCCGCGTACCAGCAAATTGACCGGCACACCTGAACCTGAGGCGGCGTATAGCCTGTCGACCAGTCCTTTGTCGACCAGGTTATTAAGTTTTAACGTGATCCCTGACGGCAAACCTTGCTGTGCATTGGCGATTTCACGATCGATCATCTCATAAAGCAGACGCCGTGAGTTTTGCGGAGAGACCATCAGATAATCGAACGTGACTGGACGATAAGGGTTTTCGATAAAATTAAAGACCCGACGTACTTCATTAGTGATGCGCGCATCGGCAGTCAGCAGCGAATAATCGGTATACAGCCGCGCCGTTTTTTCGTTGAAGTTACCGGTGCCGATATGCGCATAACGCACTACGTCATCGCCCTCTTTGCGTGAAATAAGAAAGAGCTTGGCGTGAATTTTTAACCCCGGCGCAGAGAAAATCACATGTACGCCCGCTTCAGTTAATCGCTTGGCCCAATGGATATTCGCTTCTTCGTCGAAGCGCGCTTGCAATTCCACCACGACGGTGACTTTTTTGCCGTTGTGGGCGGCATGGATCATAGAGTCAATAATGCGCGAGTCTTTCGCCACGCGATAAATATTGATTTTGATCGCCAGTACACTTGGGTCAAACGATGCCTGGCGCAGCAACTCCAGTACATGCTCGAACGTATGATACGGATAATAAAGCAGCACATCACGCTCGCGAATCGCATCGAAACCGTTGCGAAACTTCTCTTTATCGAACCAGAGATGGCGTAATCGCGGTAACGGCTTGTTGACCAGATTGGCTTTACCAACATTCGGAAAGTTAATAAAGTCTTTGAAGTTATGGTAGCGTCCGCCAGGCACGATTGAGTCATAGCGGGAAATAGTCAGTTTTTCCCGCAGTACGTCAACCAGGGCGGCGGGCATATCGCGCTGATAGACAAAGCGCACCGGTTCGGCGGTTAGACGCTGCTTCAGGCTGGAAGACATCAGTTCCATCAGACTGGATTCCATTTCATGCACCAGGTCATATTCGGCGTCGCGGGTCATTTTCATCGAATAGGCGTTAAGTACATCATAGTCGAAGAACCCTTTGAAGATGTCATCCAGGCAGTAGCGGAGGATATTATCCAGAAGAATCATCGGCTTGCGTCTGCGCGGTGTCTCCGGCGGCAGATTGACGAAGCGCGGCACTTTATCGGACGGTATCTCCAGCAACGCATAGCTAATAGCGTCGCCGCGGATAATCTCTACTGCCAGATAGGTGTAATCATCTTTCAAAAACTGAACAAGGTCCGTTTCCCGATTAATGAGTATTGGGGTGATATGCTGGCGCAAATAGTGTTTAAAATAGTGGCGCAGCCAGCTTTGCTGATTCACCGAGAGTTGACGCTCGTTGATCAGGAAAATTTGGTTCCGCGCCATCTCCAGCAGTAATTCATTGTACAGCCCGTCGAACTCCTGGTCTGCTTTCAGAACACGGGACTGAATTTTGCCTAACAGATGGCGTGAATGTGAATTTGAGCCCTGCTCTTCGCTGATAATAATGCGTCGCTTCAGCTCGGCGAAACGAACCTTGTAGAACTCGTCGAGGTTATTGGAATAGATGCCCAAGAACCGCATTCTCTCAATCAACGGGTTGGATTTGTCCGCTGCTTCCTGTAACACGCGTTCGTTAAATGCTAACCAGCTCAGCTCTTTCTCGATATATAGCTTTTCCTGACCCATTACTACTTATACTCCGTTTTATTCACGGGACACTGCCTGATTATTATGGCGAGCATTACGCGTTAATGTCCAATTGCGCCAGAAAAGTATGACAATAAACTGTTAGCATAAAGGAGGGAAGAAGAGTAGGCCGGATAAGGCATTTATGCCGCCATCCGGCAATCAGACACTGCAATGGCAGATGACATATTATTCGTCGGACGCATAACCCTGCGGCGGCAGACGATGCCCGTCCAGCCAGGCGGCGTTCTCGCGCATCTTCAACCGCCCCTCGACAAACCAGCTGAGCACCAATGGATAAATCGCGTGTTCCTGAGTCTGTACGCGTGCGGTGATATCATCTTCGCTGTCGTTGGCGAAAACCGGCACTTTCGCCTGGAGAATAACCGGACCGCCATCAAGTTCGTCTGTGACGAAATGCACCGACGTACCGTGTTCCTCATCGCCGTTTACCAGCGCCTGGCGATGAGTATGCAACCCCGGATATTTTGGCAGCAGGGAAGGGTGTATGTTCAGCAGACGTCCGTGGTAATGCGCGACAAACGCGGGACTCAGAATACGCATAAAACCGGCCAGTACAACAACGTTGGGCGCCCAGGCGTCGATTTCGCGAATCAGCTCGCGATCAAAGGCGTCGCGGCTGTCAAATCGATCGGCAGTCAGTGCATACGCCGGAATTCCGGCTTCCCTGGCGCGCTCAAGGCCGAACGCGTCGGCCTTGTTGCTGAATACTGCCCGGAGGGTGCCTTTAATTTTTTTTGCTTCGCAGGCATCAATAATCGCCTGTAAATTGCTTCCGTTGCCGGAAATCAGCACCACAATATTCATTATTCAATAACCACACGCTGTTCGGAATCAGAGGTTTTGATGATACCGATTTTCCACGCGGTTTCACCTTTCTCGCTTAGCAGAGCAAGCGCTTTGTCCGCTTCCGGAGCGGATAGCGCAATCACCATGCCGACGCCGCAGTTAAAGGTACGGTACATTTCATGTCGACTGACGTTACCGGCAGTTTGCAGCCAGGTAAAAACGGCAGGCCACTGCCAGGAGGATTCGTCAATGACTGCCTGGGTATTCTCCGGCAGAACGCGCGGGATATTTTCCCAGAAGCCGCCGCCGGTGAGGTGCGCAATAGCGTGTACATCGACTTTTTCAATCAGCTCCAGAACTGATTTTACGTAGATACGCGTCGGTGCAAGCAGATGATCGGCCAGTGATTTTCCTTCCAGCTGCGTGGTTTGCGGATCGCAGCCGCTGACCTCAATAATTTTACGCACCAGCGAATAGCCGTTCGAGTGTGGGCCGCTGGAGCCGAGTGCAATCAGCACGTCGCCGTCGGCAACCCGGGAACCGTCGATAATTTCTGATTTTTCTACCACGCCGACGCAGAAACCCGCCACGTCGTAATCTTCGCCATGGTACATGCCCGGCATTTCCGCGGTTTCACCGCCTACCAGCGCGCAACCGGATTGCAGACAGCCTTCGGCAATACCGTTGATCACGCTGGCGGCGGTATCGACATCCAGCTTACCGGTAGCGTAGTAATCCAGGAAAAACAGCGGTTCTGCGCCCTGCACGACCAGATCGTTTACACACATTGCCACCAGATCAATGCCGATAGCATCGTGACGCTTTAAATCCATCGCCAGGCGAAGTTTGGTGCCTACGCCGTCAGTGCCGGAAACCAGTACCGGTTCACGATATTTTTGCGGCAATGCGCACAGAGCACCGAAACCGCCCAGACCTCCCATAACTTCCGGGCGGCGAGTTTTCTTCACTACGCCTTTGATTCGATCAACCAGAGCATTACCCGCATCAATATCGACGCCGGCATCTTTATAGCTAAGAGAGGTTTTATCGGTCACTGCCTGGTTCCCCACGTTTTTTGCGGTAAAAGTTAAATTCGGCGCAATTCTAACAGGGAAAGCAAACGTTTGCGAGCGTGGTCTGCGTCCTGTATGCCCGGGGGATTTTTTGCCATGGATTTGGTTATCGCCTGAACATGCTCCCGGCGTGTAAAAAAAGAAAAGGGTATCCCTTACCCGGATTACCTCACACGGCAGACAGACAAAATAATCAGTTTAACTTCAAAAATTCAATGCGTTGTCAGCGGAGGTCGCCTGTTTTAACGAGAGTGATTTATACTCATTTTTCAGATATCAGCGGCTTTAGTTGATCCAGATCAACTACACGCGGTGTTGCGCCAGAGAGGAAAAGCGGTATAATCCGGCGATTTTTTTGTGGTTGCCAGTCATCTGAGGATAGGAGAAGAGTATGAAGATCGTGGAAGTCAAACACCCACTCGTCAAACACAAGCTGGGTCTGATGCGTGAAAACGACATTAGCACTAAACGCTTTCGTGAACTCGCCTCAGAAGTAGGCAGCCTGCTGACGTATGAAGCGACAGCCGATCTGGAAACGGAAAAAGTCACCATTGAAGGCTGGAACGGCCCGGTAGAAATCGACCAGATTAAAGGCAAAAAAATTACCGTTGTGCCGATCTTGCGTGCGGGCCTGGGCATGATGGAAGGCGTACTGGAAAATGTACCGAGCGCGCGCATCAGCGTGGTAGGGATGTACCGTAACGAAGAGACGCTTGAGCCGGTGCCTTATTTCCAGAAGCTGGTATCGAATATTGATGAACGCATGGCGTTGATCGTCGACCCGATGCTGGCAACCGGCGGTTCCGTCATCGCGACCATCGACCTGTTGAAAAAAGCGGGCTGTAGCAGTATTAAGGTATTGGTGCTGGTGGCTGCCCCGGAAGGCATTGCGGCGCTGGAAAAAGCCCACCCGGACGTTGAACTGTACACCGCTTCTATCGATAAGGGGCTGAACGAACACGGATACATTATTCCGGGGCTTGGCGATGCCGGCGATAAGATTTTTGGTACTAAATAAGTGAATAAGTAAATAAAAAGCCGACTTTAAGAGTCGGCTTTTTTTTGAATAAAACAACTCATAACAAACACACTCAGAGGAATATACTATGACGCGCCGTGCTATCGGGGTGAGTGAAAGACCGCCGCTTTTACAAACAATCCCGCTTAGTTTGCAGCACCTTTTCGCCATGTTTGGCGCGACCGTGCTGGTGCCGGTTCTGTTTCATATTAACCCCGCGACGGTTCTGCTCTTTAACGGTATCGGAACGTTGCTGTATCTCTTTATCTGCAAAGGTAAAATTCCTGCTTACCTGGGGTCGAGCTTTGCCTTTATTTCGCCGGTATTACTGCTGTTACCGCTGGGTTATGAAGTGGCGCTGGGCGGTTTTATTATGTGCGGCGTGTTGTTCTGTCTGGTCTCTTTCATCGTTAAAAAAGCGGGCACAGGTTGGCTGGATGTGATGTTCCCGCCTGCGGCAATGGGGGCAATCGTTGCCGTCATTGGTCTGGAGCTGGCAGGCGTCGCGGCGGGGATGGCCGGATTGCTGCCTGCGCAAGGGCAGTCGCCGGACACAAAAACGATTATTATCTCCATGGTTACGCTGGCGGTGACGGTGTTTGGCTCCGTACTGTTTCGTGGTTTCCTGGCGATCATTCCTATTTTGATTGGCGTGCTGGCGGGCTATGCGCTGTCGTTCGCGCTGGGAGTGGTCGATACCACGCCGATTGCCCAGGCGCACTGGTTTGCGCTGCCGACCTTCTATACACCGCGTTTTGAATGGTTTGCGATCCTGACAATCCTGCCCGCGGCGCTGGTGGTAATTGCCGAACATGTCGGGCATCTGGTCGTGACGGCGAATATCGTCAAAAAAGATTTAGTGCGCGATCCCGGTTTGCACCGTTCCATGTTCGCCAATGGATTGTCGACGATCATCTCCGGCTTCTTCGGCTCCACGCCTAACACCACCTATGGTGAGAATATTGGCGTCATGGCGATAACTCGCGTTTACAGTACCTGGGTTATCGGCGGTGCGGCGATTTTCGCCATTCTGCTTTCCTGCGTCGGTAAACTGGCGGCGGCGATTCAGATTATCCCGTTACCGGTGATGGGCGGCGTTTCGCTGCTGCTGTACGGCGTCATCGGCGCGTCGGGGATTCGCGTATTGATCGAATCAAAAGTTGACTATAACAAAGCACAAAACCTGATCCTTACCTCAGTGATTTTGATCATCGGCGTGAGCGGCGCGAAAGTGCATATCGGCGCGGCAGAATTGAAGGGGATGGCGCTGGCGACTATCGTCGGAATTGGCCTGAGCCTGATTTTTAAACTGATAAGTCTGTTGCGCCCGGAAGAAGTCGTGCTGGAGGCAAACGATGCGGAGCCGCCGCATCGCTAATGGGTTGCCGGGCAGCGATGCTGCCCGGTTCTATCTCGATGGAATTATGTGGTAAACTCAGCGCGATTTTATGCAATCCTGGGTTGAGGTATCTCTGAACACACCGGCACAGCTCTCTTTGCCACTGTATCTTCCTGACGACGAAACTTTCGCAAGTTTCTGGCCGGGGGATAACGCCTCTCTACTGGCCGCGTTACAAAACGTGTTGCGCCAGGAACATAGTGGATATATCTATCTTTGGGCGCGTGAAGGCGCAGGCCGCAGCCATTTACTGCACGCCGCCTGTGCGGAATTGTCGCAGCGCGGAGATGCGGTAGGCTACGTACCGCTTGATAAACGCACCTGGTTCGTGCCAGAAGTGCTCGACGGTATGGAACACCTCTCGCTGGTGTGTATTGATAACATTGAGTGTGTCGCTGGCGATGAATTGTGGGAGATGGCGATCTTTGATCTCTATAACCGCATTCTGGAGTCCGGTAAAACGCGGTTACTCATTACCGGCGATCGCCCGCCCAGACAGTTAAACCTGGGATTGCCGGATCTCGCTTCCCGTCTGGACTGGGGGCAAATCTATAAACTCCAGCCTCTCTCGGATGAGGATAAACTTCAGGCATTGCAGTTGCGCGCCCGGTTGCGAGGATTTGAACTGCCGGAAGATGTCGGACGTTTTTTGCTCAAACGGCTCGATCGCGAAATGCGTACGTTGTTTATGACGCTGGATCAGCTCGATCACGCTTCGATCTCTGCCCAGCGGAAACTGACGATCCCTTTTGTTAAAGAGATTCTGAAACTGTAATACGCCGCGACAGCGGCGTTAAAAGATTAGCCGAGGATGTCCAGCACTTGCTCAGGCGGTCGGCCGATGCGTGCCTGACCATTCGCCACGACAATGGGGCGCTCCATCAGTCTGGGGTGATCAACCAGCGCCTGGATCAATGCCTCTTCGCTGAGCTGGCTGTCCGCCAGGTGAAGCGTTTGATAAAGGTCTTCTTTCTGGCGCATCAGTTCTCGAGCGCTCGACATGCCCAACATACGCAGTAGTTCACGCACTGTGGCGGCATCGGCAGGCGTATCCAGATAAAGCACCACTTCCGGTTCCACGCCATTCGACTTCAGCAGGTTCAGCGTGTCGCGGCTCTTCGAGCAACGTGGGTTATGATAAATTTTAATCGTATTGGTCATGCGTTCTCCTTATGACGCTATCCGGCTAATAAACGGCATTACATTTTCGTGTATGGCTTGAAGCGCTCTTGTAACTGGCGCAACTGGTCTATGCGCGCATCGTAACGCGCCTGTTGCTGGCTGCCCAGTTTTGCCTGTGAGCTGGCACTGCTAAGCAATGAGATTGCCTGATCCAACCGTCCCGCCAGCGCATAACCTTCGGCGCGCGCCGCCAGCTCCTGATCGCGGTTGTTCAGCGCGGCTTCCGCCTGTGCCAGCAGATCCCAACCGTTGCCGTCATCTTTATGGCTAAAGGTATAGCGATTCAGAATGGTTTCCGCCGCTTTCGGCTGGCCTCCCTGGAGGTACGCGTTGGCGAGGTTTAGCTGCAATACCGGGTTAACGCGCAGATCGCGGGCATTTTTCAGGCGATTAATCGCGTCGTTGGCTCTCTTCTGCCCCAGGTCAATATCGGTGGCGAGGTCAAGATACCAGGCATTGTTCGGTTCTGCGCTTAATAGCGGCTGCAAGGTTTTGCGCGCTTCATCGTACTTGCTCGCCTCCATGGCTTGTAGCGCCCGGCCATATTGCGCTGCATGTTGCTGACGCACGTTGCCTTTAGACCACTGCTCCAACAGGTCGCTGGTAAGTTGATTACGACCAGAATTGTACATTCCCAGCGTACGCGCTTTGGCGAGATAAAAGTCGGCAGAGGATTGTACCACGACAGGCCGCATCTGGTTCGCGCGGTTGCGGGCATCCGCAAGACGGCTTTCCGGTAAGGGGTGAGTGAGCAAGATTTCAGGCGGACGCGTGGAATAACGCGCCTGGTCGAGCAGCTTTTCGAGGAAAGAGGGCATCGCCTGTGGGTCAAATCCGGCGCGTTGCAGCACCTGAATTCCAATACGGTCGGCTTCTTGCTCGTTTTGTTGCGTGAAACTTATCATCCCCTGGCGCGTTCCTGCCAGGGTGCCGGTCAGCGCCGCCATACCGGCCTGTGGGCTGGCCATTGCCAACAGAATGGAACCGAGCGCGCCCACCCAGGTGAGCGGTGCGCTGCGTTTTTGATCTTCCATCGCGCGCGCCAGATGGCGCTGTGTAACGTGGGAGATTTCATGCGCCATGACCGAGGCCAGTTGGCTTTCGTTGTCCGCGTAGCGGAAAAGCGCCGAATGCAACACCACATTGCCGCCAAAGAACGCGAAGGCATTAATTTCGTCATTATTGATCAAGAAGAAATGGAAAGGCGTTTTGACGGAGTCGGCGTGCGAGACCAGTCGCATACCCAGCGCATTGATATATTGCACCAGTAGCGGATCGTTGATTAATGGCGCGCTACCACGCAGTTGGCGCACATAAAAGTCGCCCATTTGCATCTCTTGCGCAATAGAAAGCGTGCTTCCTGCTGAGGTTCCCATATCGGGCAGCGTGTCCGCAGGGTCAGCAAATGATGGTGCCACCTGACCGAGAGCCAATGCTGCAATGAGGGTTGCTACCAGGTTTTTTTTCAACTGCCTGAACATAACCTCTATCCTGTTATTTGAGATAGCCCTTTGACCAATACCGTGAAATATCGTTCCACGCTCCGACACTTCAGAAGTGTAACTGTGATGAGCACAGACGCACTGTTTTAGTTTCCTGAATCAACGATAAAAAGCGAAGTCTTTTTTGTGACATTTCGATACAATTCGGCATCACAATCCCGCGGTTGAGTTCTGGGAAGGGTTTTATGCTCGAAATGTTAATGCAATGGTATCGCCGTCGCTTCAGCGACCCGGAGGCGATTGCCTTGCTGGTTATTCTGGTGGCTGGTTTTAGCATTCTCTTTTTCTTTAGCGGCCTGTTGGCGCCGCTACTGGTCGCCATCGTACTGGCCTATCTTCTGGAGTGGCCGACGGCGCGTTTGCAGGCGATCGGCTGTTCCCGACGTTGGGCGACCTCCATTGTTCTTATCCTCTTTGTCGGCATTCTGTTATTAATGGCGTTTGTGGTCATGCCGATTGCCTGGCAGCAGGGCATTTATCTGATTCGGGATATGCCCGGTATGCTGAATAAACTATCCGACTTTGCCGCAACCTTGCCGCGACGTTATCCGGCGCTAATGGATGCGGGCATTATTGATGCAATGGCGGAAAATATGCGAACCCGAATGCTCAATATGGGCGATTCGGTGGTGAAGTATTCATTGGCATCGTTGGTTGGGCTACTGACGCTGGCAGTTTATCTGGTTCTGGTGCCGCTGATGGTCTTTTTCCTGGTAAAAGATAAAGAACAGATGCTGAACGCTGTACGTCGCGTGCTGCCGCGCAACCGTGGGCTGGCGGGGCAGGTGTGGAATGAGATGAACCAGCAGATCACCAACTATATCCGCGGAAAAGTGCTGGAGATGGTGGTGGTGGGCGTGGCAACCTGGCTGGGCTTTTTGTTGTTTGGCCTCAACTATTCGCTACTGCTGGCGGTACTGGTGGGCTTTTCGGTCCTGATCCCGTATATCGGCGCCTTTGTGGTGACAATTCCGGTGGTGGGCGTCGCGCTGTTTCAGTTTGGCCTGGGGACGGAGTTCTGGAGCTGCTTTGCCGTTTATCTGATTATTCAGGCGCTGGACGGCAATCTGCTGGTACCGGTACTCTTTTCCGAAGCGGTGAATTTGCATCCGCTGGTCATTATCCTGTCGGTGGTGATTTTTGGCGGTTTGTGGGGGTTCTGGGGTGTATTTTTCGCTATCCCATTGGCGACGCTGATTAAAGCCGTCGTCCACGCCTGGCCGGATAGTCAGGTGACGGACACTTCATCCTGAGCCGCCGGTACGAAAGTCGTAAAGCGTGAACGGCATCATAGTGCCCTGTTGTCATTTTGCGCATCCCCGATGCAGGACAAGCGCTTAGAAAGCCGATCTTTTTTTAATGCCGCACCGTGTTGCGGCATTTTTATTGTTGAAACCTACAAATCTCTTCGTGTAAAGCCGCCAAAATTTGGTGACTTAGCCTAAGCATTCTTCTGTGAAATTCGTTAAGAAATGACATCATTAAGGCGAGATTGCTTTTTTAAGGTAAAGCAATAACGAAACAGGGAATGCGTGTGTTGAGAAAACATTACTTGAAAGGGTATACCGCGCGGCAAATTGTACAGCGTGCCATGAAAATTATTCCTTACTCGGTAAACGTTATGGATGAACATGGCGTCATTATCGCGTCTGGTGAACCTTCACGGCTTCAGCAGCGTCACGAAGGGGCGATTCTGGCGCTGAAGGAAAACCGTATAGTAGAAATTGACTCCGCTACCGCAAATCAACTCAAAGGCGTGCGATCTGGTATTAATCTTCCCATCTCCTTTCATGAACAGCTCATTGGTGTGGTCGGCATTACCGGAGAGCCGGAGCAGGTTCGCGCTTATGCGGAGCTGGTCAAAATGGCAGCGGAACTGGTGATCGAGCATATGGTGCTGATTGAACAGAGACAGTGGGATAAACGTTATCGCGAAGAGTTAATCAACCAATTAATTTTACGGGAAAACTCGACAGAATCGTTGCGTTCCATGGCGGCCTATCTGGGGATCGATTTGGCAGTGCCCAGGGTGGTGCTCATCATTGAACTTTCCCAGCCGGATCGTGAAGCGCTGCGCAATGTGATGGATTATTTCGAGAACCATGCGCGTAACCATTTGGTGACGTTTACCGAATTTAACGAATTAATCATTATCAAGCCTATCACGTTAAAGGACGGGAAATGGAATACCCGCCAGGAAATGGGGGAGTTGCAGATTTTTAAATCATGGGCCGCGTCATCAGGTTTCAGCCGTATTTTGGTTGGCGGTTTTTTTGCCGGTGAGACGGGACTGCATCGTTCTTTGCTTACCGCCAGAGCCACACAAGCGATGGCGAAAAGACAAAAGCTGCGCAGCCAGTATATTTTTTATCATGACTACGCGCTTCCGGCGCTGCTAAGCGGGCTGTCTGAAAGCTGGCAAGTGCAGGAGTTATCGCGTTTGTGGCTGCAACTGGTCCAACATGATGCGAAAGGCGTATTGCAACAGACCCTTCGGGCCTGGTTTGAACATAATTGTGACCTGACGCAAACGGCCAAAGCATTGCATATTCATGTGAATACATTGCGCTACCGCTTACAGCGTTGTGAAGATATTACACATATAAAAATCAACGAGTTAAAAAATACACTTTGGCTTTATATCGGTATGGAACTCCAAACCGAATCTGTACCGTCCGACAAGTTACCTCAGTCTGGCCGGACCGAAATTTGTTGAAAGCTCCAGCGGATTTCCAGGCTGGTTTTTCCATACTGCGCGCTCCATGTTAAAGGAGGCGCAGTATATGACGTCGATATCCACGCTGGGAGCCATTGCCGCATTGGTGGTGGCCATCGTATTAATTTTAAGAAAAGTGTCGCCGGCTTACGGCATGATGGCGGGGGCACTGGCCGGCGGTTTGATTGGCGGTGCCGATCTTCTGCAAACCGTTTCTCTGATGGTGTCAGGCGCGCAGGGCATCGTTAATGCCGTATTACGTATTCTGGCTGCAGGCGTACTGGCTGGCGTATTGATAGAGTCCGGCGCGGCGAATACGATTGCCGAAACGGTTGTTCGCAAGGTGGGAGAGACCCGGGCGTTATTGGCATTAGCCATTGCAACGCTATGTCTGACCGCCGTCGGCGTATTTATTGATGTGGCGGTGATTACCGTCGCGCCGATTGCGCTGTCGATTGCGCGTAATGCGGGGCTGTCAAAAAGCGCTATTTTGCTGGCGATGATCGGTGGAGGTAAAGCGGGTAACGTAATGTCTCCCAACCCGAATGCTATTGCTGCCTCCGATGCGTTTCATGTCCCTCTTACCTCTATTATGCTGGCGGGCGTTATTCCGGGCGTCATTGGTCTTATTATCGCCTATCTGTTAGCGAAACGGTTGAATAAAAAAGGCGTAGGCGTTGCCGAACACGAAGTCACTCACCATGATGACACCGTCGCCAGGCCCGGCTTTCTGGTAGCAATTAGCGCGCCGCTGGTCGCTATTCTGCTGCTTTCTTTACGCCCATTTGCCGGCATTTCCATTGACCCGTTAATAGCGCTACCCCTTGGGGGGCTCGTCGGTCTGCTGTTTATGGGACGAGCGCGCCATTGTAATCAGTATATGGTCGCCGGTCTGATGCGTATGGCCCCGGTTGCTATTATGTTGTTGGGAACCGGCACGCTGGCCGGAATTATCGCTAACTCCGAACTTAAAGATGTTCTGATTCACGGCCTTACTGCGTCGGGATTACCTTCCTGGCTGCTGGCGCCTGTGTCTGGCGCAATGATGTCAATGGCGACGGCCTCAACCACCGCGGGAACGGCGGTAGCCTCCGGCGTTTTCTCTCCCACATTGCTTGAACTTGGCGTTTCTGCCCTGGCGGGCGCCGCCATGATCCACGCGGGCGCCACGGTGCTGGACCATTTACCACACGGTAGCTTTTTCCATGCGACGGGCGGCAGCGTTAATATGCAAATTCATGAGCGGTTAAAGCTAATGCCGTATGAAACGCTGGTGGGTTTAACCATTACCTTTATTTCTACCCTGATGTTCGGCTTCTTCGGTTTTGCAGGATAATCCCTATGAAAATTGTTATTGCTCCTGATTCATTTAAAGAAAGTTTGTCCGCAATGGCGGTCGCCGAGGCGATAGAAAAAGGGTTCCGTGAAATTTATCCCGATGCCGACTACATCAAGGTACCTATGGCAGATGGTGGGGAAGGAACGGTGCAATCAATGGTGGAAGCCAGCGGCGGGCGCTATATCGACCAGGGGGTACAAGGGCCACTGGGGCAACCAGTGACCGCACGTTGGGGAATGCTGGGCGATAGCGATACTGCCGTGATTGAAATGGCAGCGGCATCCGGGTTGCATCATGTTTCACCTGAATTGCGCAACCCGCTTCATACTACCAGCTATGGGACCGGCGAGTTAATCGTCGCGGCGCTGGAGCATGGCGTAAAGCATATTATTCTGGGGATTGGCGGCAGCGCGACGAATGACGGCGGTGCGGGGATGATGCAGGCGCTTGGCGTTATATTGCGCGATAAGGAGGGCCGCTTGCTTCCCAGGGGCGGTGAGGCGCTGGCGGCGTTGGCCTCTATCGATCTGGCCGGTTGTCACCCGTTACTACGTAATGTAGCGATAACCGTGGCGTGTGATGTCAACAATCCGCTGTGTGGACCTCAGGGAGCGTCGGCTGTTTTTGGCCCCCAAAAAGGAGCGACCGCTGAAATGGTGCGTACGCTGGATGCGGCGCTGGAAAACTGGGGCCGACATATTTATCAGGCTACGGGACGTGAAGTGGTTAACGCTCCCGGTGCAGGCGCGGCAGGCGGGATGGGCGCCGCGCTTTTAGGATTGCTCAATGCGGAATTACGGGCTGGTGTAGAGATCGTCGTGGAAACGCTACAGCTTGAACAGGCCGTTAAAGATGCCGATCTGGTGATTACCGGGGAAGGGCGTCTGGACAGTCAAAGTATTTGCGGCAAGACGCCGATTGGCGTCGCCAGAGTGGCTAAGCGGTATCATAAACCGGTTATTGCGCTCGCTGGCGGACTGCAACATGATCATTATGTTGTGTATCAACAAGGGATCGATGCGGCGTTATCTATCTTGTCGCATATCGTTACGCTACCGGAAGCCTTACATGAGGCGGAATATAACCTGAGCCTGTCGGCGCGGAATGTGGCGGCGATATGGCGTCTGGCGCGGCAAGCCTGACGGCATCTCCTCTTTTCCAGGCCGCACATCAGCGCGGCCTGAGGCTTATTACGCGTTTTCTTTCAGCCAGTTCAGCACCACATCGTGGTGATTGCTGGTTTTAAAATCATTAAAGACATGCTCAATTTTACCGTCAGCGTCAATCAAAAAACTAATACGGTGAATGCCGTCATAGGTTTTGCCCATAAATGATTTTTCACCCCAGACGCCGAATTGTTCGCACACCTGATGGTTTTCATCGGACAAAAGGGTAAAATTCAGCAGCTCTTTTTCAGCGAAACGGGAGAGTTTTTCAGGTTTATCGGTGCTGATACCCAGCACGTCCACGCCTGCTTTTTTAAGTTCGTCCATGTTATCGCGTAAGCCGCAGGCCTGCACGGTACAGCCGGGTGTCATGGCTTTTGGGTAGAAGTAAACCAGAACGCGCTGTCCCTGGAAGTCGGTCAAATTTACTTGTTCTCCGTCTTGATCCGGCAAGCTAAATTTCGGTGCGATATCACCGGCTTTCAGTGGATTCATTACTTAACTCCATCCTGTTCATCATGTTGTGAGTAATTGACGACGTTTATACTGCCTTGCGCATTGAGTTCTGTACATAGTGCTTTAAAGGCTTGCTCAATATTTGCGGAATTTTGCGACGCCGGGCTATGTGCGGTGATCTGAATAAATAGCTGCGCGGCCTTATCGTCTTCAGCCGGCTGCGTACGGGAGACCAGCTCCGCAATATTCATTTCATGACTATCAAACAATGCAGTGAATCGCTCAATTAAATGCGGGGAGTCGGCGACCTCAACCTGTACCCATACCGTCGCAGGCATTGCCGGGCGGGGGCGGTCGGATGTCCGTTTCATCACAATCAGCAGATCCAGTTCAGCGCCCTTCAGCGGCAGCGTCGATTCAATCAGGGTAATCGCGTTCCACGTGCCGGACAACAACATAATAAATGTGAATTCATCGCCCAGCATCGCCAGTCGGCTGTCTTCGATATTACAACCGCAACTACTGACGTGGCGAGTAATGGTATTCACAATACCGGGCCTGTCGGCACCCAGAGCAGTGATAACCAGATAGTGTTGTGATGACGGTGTCAAACCAGTTCTTCCTTTGAGCGGTGAGGTAATCATAAGGAAAGCATAAAAAAAACCTGCATACAACAATCAGAACGGCTCTGGTCGCTTGCTTTTATTGCCATACCAAACGTACCATTGAGGGACTTGTTTGCACAGAGGATGGCCCATGTTCACGGGAAGTATTGTCGCGCTTGTTACACCGATGGATGAAAAAGGTAATGTCTGCCGGTCGAGCCTGAAAAAACTGATTGATTATCATGTCGCCAACGGTACCTCGGCGATTGTTTCGGTTGGTACGACCGGCGAGTCCGCCACGCTAAGTCATGATGAACATGGCGACGTCGTTATGATGACGCTGGAGCTGGCTGACGGACGTATTCCGGTTATCGCCGGCACGGGTGCGAATGCGACCGCGGAAGCGATTAGCCTGACGCAGCGTTTTAATGACAGCGGCGTTGTTGGCTGCCTGACAGTAACGCCGTACTACAATCGCCCTACGCAGGAAGGTTTGTTCCAGCATTTCAAAGCCATCGCGGAACACACTGACTTGCCGCAAATTCTGTATAATGTGCCGTCCCGTACCGGTTGCGATATGTTGCCGGAAACCGTGGGTCGTCTGGCGGAAATAAAAAATATTATCGCTATTAAAGAGGCGACAGGGAACTTAAGTCGTGTTCACCAGATCAAAGAGCTGGTTTCAGACGATTTTATTTTGCTGAGCGGCGATGATGCGTCTGCGCTGGACTTTATGCAACTCGGTGGTCATGGCGTGATTTCCGTTACGGCTAACGTAGCGGCACGCGATATGGCTGAAATGTGCAAACTGGCGGCGGAAGGGCGATTTGCCGAGGCGCGTCTCATCAATCAGCGTCTGATGCCGTTACACAACAAATTATTTGTCGAACCCAATCCTATCCCGGTGAAATGGGCATGTAAGGCATTGGGTCTTGTGGCGACCGACACGCTGCGCCTGCCAATGACGCCTATCACAGATAAGGGTCGTGACATCGTTAAAGCAGCGCTTCAGCATGCTGGCCTGCTGTAAAGTTTAGGGAGATTTGATGGCTTACTCAGTACAAAAGTCGCGCCTGGCGAAGGTTGCGGGTGTTTCGCTTGTTTTGTTGCTCGCTGCCTGTAGTTCCGATTCGCGCTACAAGCGCCAGGTAAGCGGCGATGAATCCTATCTGGATGCCGCGCCGCTTGCTGAGCTTCACGCCCCGGCAGGAATGATTCTGCCCATAACGACCGGCGACTACGTTATCCCGGTTACGAAGGGGAGCGGCGCGGTTGGTAAGGCGTTGGATATCCGTCCACCGGCGCAGCCGTTAGCGTTGGTGAGCGGTGCGCGTACCCAGTTCTCTGGCGATACCACGACTCTGTTGGTGGAAAATGGCCGTGGCAACACGCTGTGGCCGCAAGTGGTCAGTGTGATTCAGGAAAAAAATTATCCGATTGAAAAACGTGATGATGCCGGCCAGACTCTGACGACCGATTGGGTGAACTGGAACCGTCTGGATGAAGACGAACAGTATCGCGGACGTTATCAAATCTCGGTGAAGCCGCAGGGTTACCAGCAGGCAGTAACAGTAAAACTGGTTAATCTGGAACAGGCTGGCAAGCCGGTCGCCGATGCGGCGTCGCTGCAGCGTTACAGCACGGAAATGATGAACGTCATTTCCGCTGGTCTGGATAAAACCGCAACGGATGCGGCGAAGGCCGCGCAAAGCCGTTCCGCCGCAACGATGGACGTACAGAGCGCCGCTGATGACACCGGCTTACCAATGCTGGTCGTTCGCGGTCCGTTCAATGTGGTATGGCAGCGTCTGCCAGCCGCACTGGAGAAAGTGGGCATGAAAGTCACTGACAGTACGCGTTCGCAGGGCAGCATGGCGGTAACTTACAAACCGCTGTCTGACAGCGACTGGCGGGAGCTGGGCGCGAGCGACCCGGGTCTGGTGTCCGGAGACTATAAATTGCAGGTCGGCGATTTAGATAATCGCAGCAGTTTGCAATTTATCGATCCTAAGGGGCATACCCTGACGCAAAGCCAGAACGATGCGCTGGTTGCCGTTTTCCAGGCGGCGTTTAACAAGTAATTTATCAGGGCCGGAGTAATCCGGCCCTTTTTTCTGATAGGATACGCAAACGTGTGCGTCAGCGGAAAAACGCGATTTTACCGTTATTTCACGCCAGAATCACAGGTCGGATAAGCACAGCTCCTTCCGGCAAGGCGTATCAGGAAATGAATATTTATCATTAATTCACACCCAGGAGTGTTAAAGATGCAAAAGCAAGCTGAGTTGTATCGTGGTAAAGCGAAAACCGTATACAGCACGGAAAACCCGGACCTGTTGGTGCTCGAATTCCGCAATGATACGTCAGCAGGGGATGGCGCGCGTATTGAACAGTTTGATCGCAAAGGTATGGTAAATAATAAGTTCAACCATTTCATTATGACCAAACTCGAAGAGGCGGGTATCCCGACCCAGATGGAACGTCTGCTGTCTGATACGGAGTGTCTGGTGAAAAAGCTGGAAATGGTGCCGGTTGAATGCGTGGTACGCAACCGGGCGGCGGGGTCGCTGGTTAAGCGTCTGGGGGTAGAAGAAGGTATGGAGTTAAACCCACCGATCTTCGATCTGTTTCTGAAAAATGATGCCCTGCACGACCCGATGGTGAATGGCTCCTACTGTGAAACCTTCGGCTGGGTAAGTCAGCAAAATCTGGCGCGGATGAAAGAATTAACCTACAAAGCCAACGACGTACTGAAAAAACTGTTTGATGACGCAGGTCTGATCCTGGTGGATTTCAAGCTGGAGTTTGGCCTGTATAAAGGCGAAGTGGTGCTGGGCGATGAGTTTTCGCCGGACGGCAGCCGCCTGTGGGATAAAGAGACGCTGGATAAAATGGACAAAGACCGTTTCCGTCAGGAATTGGGCGGCCTGATAGAAGCCTATGAAGCCGTCGCGCATCGTCTGGGCGTGAAATTAGATTAATTCTGTTTCTGACCGGGGGGTAACCGCTCTCCGGTCTCCTCCTTTCCTCATTCTGATCACGTTTACCTGTGGTAATCCTGCGCCTGACCGCCTACGATCATCTGTATAACAAATAAAGAATGAGGTGATTATGCGCTGGCAAGGGCGTCGTGAAAGTAACAATGTAGAAGACAGACGTAATCAGTCAGGCGGGCCTTCGCTGGGCGGTCCTGGCTTCCGTATCCCGAGTGGTAAAGGTGGCATCATTTTGCTGATAGTGGTGCTGGTGGCAGGATACTACGGAGTGGATTTAACGGGACTGTTAACTGGCCAGCCGGTTTCGCAGCAGCAGTCAACGCGCTCGATAAGCCCGAATGATGACGAGGCCGCGAAATTTACTTCGGTGATCCTGGCGACAACTGAAGATACCTGGGGGCAGCTCTTTGAAAAAATGGGGCGTGGCTACCAGCAGCCAAAACTGGTGATGTACCGCGGCATGACGCGCACCGGTTGCGGCGCGGGACAATCTGTGATGGGGCCGTTCTACTGCCCGGCAGATGGAACTGTCTATATCGATCTCTCTTTTTATGATGACATGAAAAATAAACTGGGCGCGGACGGTGATTTTGCCCAGGGCTATGTCATCGCCCACGAAGTCGGTCATCATGTACAAAAATTGTTAGGTATCGAGCCTAAAGTGCGCCAGCTACAGCAAAATGCGTCGCAAACGGAGGCAAACCGTCTTTCAGTGCGCATGGAGCTGCAAGCAGATTGCTTTGCCGGCGTGTGGGGACACAGTATGCAGCAGCAAGGCGTACTGGAGGCGGGGGACCTGGAAGAGGCGCTCAACGCTGCGCAGGCCATTGGCGACGATCGCTTACAGCAGCAGGGACAGGGACGCGTGGTGCCGGACAGCTTTACTCACGGCACGTCAGAACAGCGCTATAGCTGGTTTAAGCGTGGATTTGACAGTGGCGATCCGGCGCAATGTAATACGTTTGGCAAAAATTTTTGATAGATCGGAGCAGGGATGACTGATATCGATGCGTTAAAGACCTTAACGTCGCAAATGACACAGGAAGGTATTCGTCGTTTACTGGTTATCAGTGGCGACGCGAACTGGTGCCGGGAACGGGCTGAAACAATGCGCGCTGCGCTGCCCGGTGACTGGCTATGGGTCTCGCCAGACGCGCCCGCCGAACCGCGCTGTACGCCGCAGGCACTACAAACACTGCTGGGGCGTGAATTCCGCCATGCGATATTTGACGCCAGACAAGGCTTTGACGCTGCGGCGTTTGCCGCCCTGAGTGGCACCCTGCAGGCTGGCAGCTGGCTGCTTTTGTTAACGCCGCCGTATGAGGTCTGGGAAAACAGCCCTGACAGGGATTCATTGCGCTGGAGCGACTGTGCGCAGCCGATCCCCACGCCGCAATTTGTACAGCATCTTAAACGAACGATCGGTTGCGATCCGCAAACGCTGATTTGGCGGCAGCATGAACCGTTCGACTGGCCGTCTTATTCCCCTCGTGAACGCTGGCGACCCGCTACCGGCGAGCCGCAGCCGGCGCAGGCTGCCATTTTGGCGCATCTGCTTGAGATGCCGCCCGGCGTGGCGACGGTGACAGCCGCTCGTGGGCGCGGCAAATCCGCGCTGGCCGGGCAATTAATCTCACAGATGACGGGAACAGCCATTGTGACTGCGCCAGCGAAAGCGGCAACAGACATACTGGCAACGTATGCAGGCGCGCGATTCTGTTTTATGGCGCCGGATGCGCTGCTGGCAAGCGATGCATCGGCTGACTGGCTGGTGGTTGACGAGGCGGCAGCAATACCCGCGCCGATGCTGCTAAAACTGGTCTCGCGCTTTCCGCGTACATTATTGACTACAACCGTTCAGGGGTACGAAGGCACCGGACGTGGTTTTTTACTCAAGTTTTGCGCCCATTTCCCTTATCTTCACCGTTTTGTGCTTAGCCAACCCATCCGCTGGGCACGGGGATGCCCGCTGGAACATATCGTCAGCGAGGCGCTGATATTCGACGATGAAGCGCTTGCGCAGGCGCCGCATGGCACGATGTCAATTTCAGCGTTTCATCAGCAGGCGTGGCGGGAGAATCCTGCTTTGCCGAGGGCCGTGTATCAGTTACTGTCGGGGGCGCACTATCGTACTTCACCGCTGGATTTGCGTCGGATGATGGATGCGCCGGGGCAGCATTTCTTACAGGTTTCGGTGAGTAGCCGTGTTGCGGGCGCTCTCTGGTTGGTCGAAGAGGGGGGGTTATCCGCCGAACTCAGCCAGGCAATCTGGGGCGGTTTTCGGCGTCCGCGCGGGAATCTGGTCGCACAGTCGCTGGCGGCGCATGGGAGTGACCCCTTAGCCGCGACGCTTGTCGGGCGTCGTGTCAGCCGTATTGCGGTGCATCCCGCCCGCCAACGCGAAGGCATTGGCCAGCAATTAATTGCCTGTGCCTGCCTGCAGGCGGCGCAGTGTGATTATCTTTCCGTTAGCTTCGGCTATACAGCGGAGTTGTGGCGCTTCTGGCAACGCTGCGGCTTTGTGCTGGTGCGGATGGGTAACCATCGGGAAGCGAGCAGTGGTTGCTATACGGCGATGGCGTTATTGCCCTTGAGCGAGGCGGGAAAACGACTGGCCTGGCAGGAACACCGACGTTTACGTCGCGATGCGGACATTCTGGCGCAGTGGAACGGCGAGGCGATGCCGCTGGCACCGTTAACCGACGAGGCGCTGAATGATGAGGACTGGCGTGAACTGGTCGGTTTTGCCTTTGCGCATCGCCCACTACTGACATCGTTAGGCTGCCTGCATCGTTTGCTACAATACAGCACACTGCCGCTACCGGCGCTGCGGGGGCGGCTGGAAGCAAAAGCCAGTGATGCCGAACTGTGCGCCCGGCTTCAGATTACAGGGCGTAAAGCGCTGCTGGCGTTGCAGCGCGCGCAGGCGGCGCAGGCGTTGATTGTACTGGATGCCGGGCGAACGCAACGTCTGCGTGATGCTATGCCCGACGGGAGGCAACATGCCGGATAGCGGCGTCTTTCCGGCATGTTATCAGCTTACTTTTTCGGCTGATCCTTCTTCGGCCAGTCGTCTTCATCATCCCACTTATCATTAAAATCACGATGTGGGGGCAACTCAGGTTTATTGGCCAGGAATTTCTTATGGTCGATACGCTTGAGATCTTTGATCACATTCAGCAGTACGCCTACCAGAAATACCAGAACCAAAATCCACCAATATTTTGCCAGCCAGTCCATGCTTATTTCCTCTTACAGGAACGCTCATCAGGCGACGAGTTGTTCCATAATACGTTGATACATACGGGCCAGTAGCTGGAGATCGGCGGCATTCACACATTCATTAATTTTATGAATCGTGGCGTTTACCGGCCCCAGTTCTACCACCTGTGCTCCCATACGAGCGATAAAACGTCCGTCAGACGTACCGCCCGTCGTCAGTAATTGCGGTTTAATTTCATTATAGTGCTCAATAGCATTCACCACCGCGTCCACCAGCTTGCCGCGCGCGGTCAGGAACGGCTGACCGGAAAGCCACCAGTCTACGGTATAGCGTAGCTGATACTTCTCAAGCAGCGCATGGACCTGATCTTTGATCATTTGATCGGTCAGTTCCGTGCTGAAACGAAAGTTAAACTGCACGAACAGTTCACCGGGAATGACGTTATTGCTGCCGGTGCCTGCCTGGATATTGGCTACCTGCATACTGGTGGCCGGGAAAAAGTCATTGCCGCGATCCCATTCAATGGCGACCAGTTCATGGAGAAAAGGCGCGGCGCGATGAACGGGGTTGTCCGCCAGATGCGGATACGCGACGTGTCCCTGAACGCCATGAATAGTGAGGTTGCAGGTAAGTGAGCCACGACGCCCATTTTTGACGACATCGCCCACAATTTCAGTACTGGAAGGTTCGCCAACCAGACAGTAATCCAGCCGCTCGTTACGGGCCATCAGCGCCTCAACCACCTTTACAGTGCCATTTTTCGCGCTGGCTTCTTCATCAGAAGTAATCAAAAATGCCAGGCGACCGCGGTGATGAGGATGCTGCGCGACAAAACGCTCAGCTGCCACCACCATGGCCGCCAGTGAACCTTTCATATCCGCCGCGCCGCGACCAAACAGCATTCCATCGCGAATCGTAGGCTCAAACGGTGGGTTGATCCAGCGATCGACATCGCCTGCTGGCACGACATCAGTATGCCCGGCGAATGCCAGTGTTTCACCACGTCCACGCCATGCCCAAAAGTTTTGCGTGTCGCCAAAATCCATGTGCTCAATGGTAAAACCAATTTTACGCAGGCGATCAATCATTAATGCCTGGCAGCCTGCGTCATCCGGACTCAGGGAGGGGCGACGAATAAGTTGCTGTGTCAGCTCAATAACCGGGCACGACATAGACTACACCTCATCAAAAAACTGCTGATAACGGGATTCACTGAAACCAAGCAGCATAGGCTTCCCGGGCGCACAGAGCAATGGGCGTTTAATGATTGCCGGCTGTTCAACCAGTAAGGCGGCGGCGGAGTCGGCATCGGTAATCCTGCTGCGGGCGGCTTCATCCAGCTTGCGCCATGTTGTGCCGCGTGTATTCAGTAAAGGCTGCCAGCCGAGTTCGGCAATAAAGGTGTTAATCAGAGAGAGGTCTATTCCATCCAGGCGGTAGTCGTGAAAACGATAATCAATGCCTTGCTCCTCCAGCCAGCGGCGCGCTTTTTTGATAGTGTCGCAATTTTTAATGCCATAGAGGGTAATCATATTGAATCCTTTAACGCAAAATTCGAATAAATAATCAATGGTATCGTCTGCGGGATAATTAAGTATGGCCGTGAATGGTTATTTACCCAACACTGGCTGGAGCTCAATATAACATTGTTCAGTAAATGTGAATAATGTTTCTAAAACGTTCCAGAAAGAGCTATTTATGATTTATTGAATGAATCACATTTCTCAAGCATGCAACTGACTGTTTTTTATTCGTATTTGTAAGAGTAGTAGAAAAGGTATTAATGTTGCTAAATATTGCAGTAAGTCACATAAAATTTATAGCTTCAGCGCCATAGTAATATCATAAACAGCATGACCGGAGGATATCGCAACAATCGGTTAAATGAACTTCTCTCTATACTGCCAGCAACGTAGAATACTCATAATAATAAGAGAGGTTAATATGATTGAACGTGAACTGGGGAACTGGAAAGATTTTATCGAAGTTATGCTTCGTAAATAAACGTCTGGAAGGCACTACGATCCCATAGGGATAAAAAAGGCGACTCAACGAAAGTCGCCTTTTTCGTGCCTGATATTGCCAGCCAGGCATTCAACTCTCTTACTCCGGGCGCGGCTTCAGCGGGAAACGGCGGCGCACCAGCACGAAGAACAGCGGTACAAAGAAGATAGCCAGTACCGTTGCGGAGATCATTCCCCCCATCACGCCGGTTCCCACAGCATGTTGGCTACCCGATCCTGCGCCGTTACTGGTCGCCATCGGCAATACGCCGAAGATAAACGCCAGAGATGTCATCAGTATCGGGCGCAGTCGCTGACGGCTGGCGTGCAGCGTGGCATCTAAAAGATCGTGCCCCTTCTGATTCATTTCATTGGCGAATTCCACAATCAGGATGGCGTTTTTCGCTGAAAGGCCGATAACGGTCAACAATCCCACCTGGAAGTAAACATCGTTTTCCAGTCCACGCATCCAGGTGGCGAGCAGCGCGCCAATGACGCCAAGCGGCACAACCAGCATTACTGAGAAGGGCACCGACCAGCTTTCATACAATGCCGCCAGACACAAGAAGACCACTAATAGCGAGATGGCGTACAGTGCAGGCGCCTGTGCGCCGGAGAGCCGTTCCTGGTAAGACATGGCCGTCCATTCCAGGCCAAAGCCGCCCGGTAGCTGGTGTACTAACGACTCCATAATGTCCATAGCCGTACCGGTACTGACGCCCGGTGCGGCCTCCCCGACAATTTCTACCGCCGAATAGCCGTTATAACGCTCCAGACGTGGTGATCCGGTTTCCCAGCGCGAGGTGGCGAAGGCAGAGAATGGCACCATGCCGCCGTCTTTATTGCGGACGTACCAGAGGTTAATGTCATCCGGCAGCATACGGTATTTTGCCGCCGCCTGAACATAAACCTTTTTCACGCGGCCCCGGTCCATAAAGTCGTTGACGTAACTCGACCCCCAGGCCGTTTGCAGGGTGTCGTTGATATCGTCAATCGATACGCCAAGCGCCTGTGCTTTACGCTGATCGATATCAATTTGTAACTGTGGGCTATCGTCCAGACCATTATGGCGTACGCGGGTCAATGCGCTATTTTTCCCGGCAAGTTCAATGAGTTGGTCTCGTGCCGCCATCAGTGCGTCATGACCTGCTCCGGCGTGATCCTGCAACTCCATATCAAACCCGGCGGAGCTGCCCAGACCGCTGATGGCCGGCGGACTGCTGGCGAAGACGCGAGCTTCTTTAATCTGATTAAATGCTTTTGTCGCGCGTTCAATAATGGCGAACGAGCTACCGGTGGTAGGATCGCGCGCATCCCAGTCTTTTAAGCGGATAAACATACGCGCGACGTTTTGCCCATTCCCGCCAGGCCCGGAGCCTACCGTCGAGAAGACCGACATAATGTTGTCTTTCTCATGGGTGAAATAATAGTTTTCAACTTTTTCAACCACTTTCAACGTCTGCTGCTGCGTAGAACCGCTCGGTAGCTGGATGGAGGTGGTAAACATGCCGCGGTCTTCCTGCGGCAGGAAGGAGGTAGGGAGGCGCAGAAACAGGAACACCATGCCACCGAGCAGTAGAACATAAATCAGGATCCAGCGCAGGCTACGATGCAAAATTTTTGCCACGCCTTTCTCATAGCGTTCGGCATTACGATTGAAGGTACGGTTAAACCAGCCGAAAAAACCGGTTTGTCCGTGCAGCTCGCCTTTATGCAGCGGTTTTAACAACGTTGAGCACAGCGCCGGCGTCAGAATCATAGCGACCAGGACGGAAAGCACCATCGCTGAGACAATGGTAATAGAAAACTGGCGATAAATAGCGCCGGTTGTGCCGCCAAAGAACGCCATCGGCACGAATACCGCAGAAAGCACCATCGCGATGCCGACCAGCGCGCCCTGGATTTGCCCCATGGACTTGCGCGTCGCTTCACGCGGCGTGAGGCCTTCTTCGCTCATGATACGTTCGACGTTTTCCACCACCACGATGGCGTCATCGACCAATAGCCCGATCGCCAGCACCATGGCAAACATCGTTAACGTGTTAATACTGTAGCCGAACGCATAAAGCACGGAGAAGGTGCCCATCAATACGACGGGTACAGCGATGGTTGGGATAAGCGTGGCGCGGAAGTTTTGCAGGAACAGATACATCACCAGGAAAACCAGCGCGATGGCTTCCAGCAATGTTTTGACCACGTCGATAATCGATGCTTTGACAAAGGAGGTGGTTTCATACGCGATTTTGTATTCCAGACCGTGAGGGAAGTACTGCGCCAGCTCGTTAAGTCGATCCAGCACCAGCTTCGCGGTTGCCATTTCATTCGCGCCTGAGGCCAGCTTAACGCCGAGGCCGGAGGCCGGATTGCCGTTAAAACGGCTGAGGTAGTCATATTTTTCCGCCCCCAGCTCCACGGTGGCGACATCGCCCAGTTTTACCTCGGAACCATCCTGATTAACGCGCAGGGTGATATCGCGAAATTGTTGCGGCGTTTGCAGCAGAGACTGCGCATTAATGGTGGCGTTCAGCGCCTGCTTGTCGACCGAAGGCGTACCGCCAAGCTGCCCGACGGCGATTTGCGCATTCTGCGACTCGATCGCGTCGGTCACGTCTTTAGCGGTCATCTGAAAACTGTTTAATTTGGCCGGATCGAGCCAGATACGCATAGAGTACTGGGAACCATAGGCGTCAATATCGCCCACGCCGTTAACGCGACTGAGCGGGTCCTGAATATTACTGGCGACGTAGTCGGCAATATCCTGCTTGTCCATAGAGCCGTCGGTAGAAACGAAGGCGATAGTCAAAATGTTGGTATCGCCCGTTTTACGGACCGTCACGCCCTGATCCTGGACCGCTTGCGGCAGTTTGCGCATTGCGGATTGCAGCTGGTTTTGCACCTGCTGAACCGCCTCATCAGGGTCAGTACCTGCAATAAAGCTCAGCGTGATGGTCGCCTGTCCGGTTCCGCTGCTTTGTGATGACATGTACATCAGATTATCGAGACCTGTCATATTCTGCTCAATAACCTGCGTTACCGTATTTTCCAGCGTTTGCGCCGACGCTCCCGGATAGTTAGCGGTAATACGTACGTTGGGCGGTGCCAGATCGGGATATTGTTCAACGGGTAATGAAAAAATGGCTAATGCTCCTGTCAGACACAACAGGATAGCCAGCACCCAGGCAAAGATGGGGCGATCGATAAAAAAATTCGCCATTAAAGGGAAACCTCGTGTTTCTACGTATCGTTATAGGTATGACCTGCTTCACTGTAGCGGCAAGCTACGAGCCAAACGTGGAGAAATAAAGGAGATAATGTAAATTATCATGCGCTTTTACAGCATACTTTTTGTGTCAACGCCGGAAAACCTGATATCAGGCCTTCCGGCGCTTTGCCATTCTTTACGTTAACTGACTCTCCTCATCGCTTGAGGAGCGAAAACTGATGCTGACAAGCGTGCCGCCGCCGGAAGGCTGCGAAAAATTTAGCGTGCCGCCAAGCCGCTCCGCGCGCTCGCGCATAATGTTCAGACCATAATGCCCGACAGGCTCATGCGGCTCGCCGATACCAATGCCATTATCACGAATATAAACAGTATGGTCGCCATCAGGCGCAGTGACACAACTTACTGCGATTTCTGTTGCGTTGGCGTGTTTAATCGCGTTCAGTACCGCTTCACGCACAATTTGTAATAAATGCACTTGCATTTGCGCATCCAGCGCCAGCGTGGGTAAACGGCAATCCAGCGTGAGTTTGGCCGGGGTCTGGCTCTGTAAGTCTTCCAGCATTTCGTGGAGTGCGCAGGGCAAATCGGCTTGCTGCAGCGTCAGACGGAACGTAGTGAGCAGCTCACGAAGTTGACGGTAGGCGTCGTTCAGTGCTCTTGAGAAATCCGCCATGATGCTTTGCGCGCAGGCGTTATCTTCTGGAATGGCGCGCTTTAAAAGGGTTAACTGAATGCGTAAATAAGAAAGTACCTGTGCCAACGAGTCGTGCAGTTCACGAGCAATCGTCGCGCGTTCTTCCATTAATAAAAGCTGCTGGAAGTGTTTTTGCGCCTGATTAAAGTACAGACCGCGGCCCAGCATCGTGGAAACGCTGTTCAATAGCGGCGTGGAGGCATGAGTATTGGGGCTTTGCCAGCGAAGTTCGCCATAGACCGTATCCTGCATCGTAACCGGCAGGATTTGCACCGGCAGATCGGGGCTTTGCATGCCTTCGCTAATCCGCCAGTTATCGCCCACGGTTAACTCCAGGTACCAGGCAGCGTCATGTTCACGGACGATTTGCAGAATATGACGAAAACAGTGGACATCGATTTGGCTGGTATTCAGCGCCTGAGAGCACTGGTATAACACCTCCAGACGGCGGTGAGCTTCATGAAGATCGTGCGTTTTTTCCTCCACCGAGGCTTCCAGCGAACGGTAAAGTTTATGTAGCTCGCTCGACATTTGGCTAAACGTCTTCGCCAGTAAACCCAGCTCATTGGGTAAACTGGTATCCAGCGGCAGTAGGTCAAACTGACCGTGTTCAATACGTTGACTGGCAGTCACCAGTTGATTGAGCGGGCGAACGACCTGCTGGCGAATACGCCGTAGGGTAAAAAAGACCAACGTAAATATGCCGATACCGCCCGCCAGTGAAATGGCGACGACCAGCATGACTTTACGCTCAGCGTAATGCTGTAACGCCAGAACGAAGAGATCAATCTGATCGACGTAACTGTTGATATTCGCCTGATACCAGGTGATATCGCCGTTCTGTAGGCGAGTATTCATCTCCAGCCAGTTTGCGTGCAGGTGCGCATAGCGATTTTTTACCGCCTGCGGCACATACCAGGCGTTGAGATTTTGCAGTACTGGCGAATTTAGCGCGTGCTGGAAAAGCTGACGATGCGCATTAATCTGCGGGCTACGACTTTGCAGATCGTAACCCAGCCGATAGCTCTGCATCCGCAGCGAACCGGCAATATTGATCGCCTCGGCATCCCGTAAACTGCTGGTTAGCGTCAGTAATGCGCTACCAGTGGACAAAATAGACAACAGCACAATATAGAAAAAAGCCTTAGCCAGACTGGCCGAGACCGGGCGTTTAACCGTCACACTGGTACTCCCCACAATTAACTGAACCGCAATTTCATTGGTTATGAAATAAATTGATCTGCCACAGGTTCTGGATAGATAGTTGTGCTTTCTGGGCAAATGAACATTGCCGACCCCGCCTTCGTCAGTTAATAACAATGCTCGTATAAAGAATAAGGTTTTTGTAACCAAAACAGAAGGACGCCATGAATCGTTTTATTATGGCCAATAGCCAGCAGTGCCTGGGATGCCACGCCTGCGAGGTCGCCTGCGTAATGGCCCACAATGATGAGCGGCATGTACTGACACCAGAGCGCTATCAGCCCCGAATTACCGTCATCAAACATCAGCATCAGCGCAGCGCGGTAACATGCCATCATTGTGAAGATGCGCCCTGTGCCCGTAGCTGTCCGAACGGCGCCATCCGTCATATTAACGACAGCATACAGGTCAATGCGCAGCAGTGTATCGGCTGTAAATCCTGCGTTATTGCCTGCCCGTTCGGTACCATGCAGATAGTATTAACCCCTGTTGCGCCGAATCAGCTTAAAGCCAGCGCGCATAAATGCGATCTATGTCAGGGGCGTGAAAATGGCCCCGCCTGTGTGGAGAATTGCCCGGCGGATGCGCTGCAACTGGTCACTGAAGCGTCGTTAACCCGTCTTGCTAAAGCGCGGCGGTTGCGTTCCGCTCGTCAGGAGAGTCATCCCTGGCATACCGTTGATATGGAACGCCGTCCGGCGAAGAGAAGCAAAGCCGAGCGTATGCAGGCAACGCCGCCGCGCGGCGAACCGGATAAGCTGGCGATTGAGGCGCGTAAAATCACCTTTGACGAAATTTATTTGCCGTTTCGCACAGTACAGGCAGAGCATGAAGCGGCACGTTGCCTTACGTGCGGCGAACATAGTATCTGCGAATGGACTTGTCCGTTGCATAATCATATTCCCCAGTGGATCGAACTGGTGAAAGCCGGTGATATTGATGCGGCGGTGGAGCTTTCTCACCAGACTAACTGTCTGCCGGAAATTACCGGGCGCGTCTGTCCACAGGACAGGCTATGCGAAGGCGCATGTACGCTCCGTGATGAGTATGGCGCAGTGACCATCGGTAATATTGAACGCTATATCTCCGATCGTGCTCTGAGCAAAGGCTGGCGTCCTGACTTATCGGCTGTACAGAAGATTGACAAGCGCGTGGCGATTATCGGTGCGGGGCCGGCGGGGCTGGCCTGCGCGGACGTACTGGCGCGTAATGGCGTAAGCGCCACCGTCTACGATCGTCATCCGGAAATCGGCGGTTTGCTGACGTTTGGTATTCCGGCTTTCAAACTGGATAAATCTCTGCTGGCGCGTCGTCGGGAGATTTTTAGCGCAATGGGGATTCACTTCGAACTCAACTGCGACGTGGGGAAAGATATTTCGCTCGGGACGCTGCTGGAGAGCTATGATGCCGTGTTTGTCGGTGTGGGAACCTACCGATCTATGAAGGCTGATTTGCCGAATGAAGATGCGCCGGGCGTGTATGATGCGTTGCCATTCCTTATCGCCAATACCAAACAGGTAATGGGGCTTCCGGCATCGCCTGAGGCGCCGTTTATCGATACTGCGGGCCTTAACGTGGTCGTGCTGGGCGGCGGTGATACCGCAATGGATTGTGTACGTACGGCGCTGCGTCAAGGTGCGGCAAACGTCACCTGCGCTTATCGCCGCGATGAGGCCAACATGCCGGGGGCGAAAAAAGAGGTGAAAAACGCGCGGGAAGAGGGCGCGCACTTTGAATTTAACGTTCAGCCGGTTGAACTGATGCTAAATGTGCAAGGGCGTGTCAGCGGTATTCGTTTTTTACGTACGCGGCTTGGCGAACCGGATAGCCAGGGGCGGCGGCGACCGGTTCCTGTCGCTGGCAGCGAGTTCGTCATGCCGGCGGATGCGGTCATTATGGCATTTGGTTTTCATCCGCACGATATGCCATGGCTGGAATCGCATGGCGTGAAGGTAGATAACCGGGGACGTATTGCCGCCAGTGTTGAAAGTGCGTTTCGTTACCAGACGTCTAACCCGAAAATTTTTGCCGGCGGCGATGCGGTACGTGGCGCCGATCTGGTGGTGACGGCGATGGCAGAAGGCCGACATGCCGCGCAAGGGATGCTCGACTGGTTTGGTAAATAATCGTATCTGTAGGCCGGTTAAGGCCTACATTGTTCAAAATTATTGACTATAATTTAATCGCAAATTAGCCATAACTCTATGATTTTATGGTTATTTAACAGTTGTGAAATCTCAAATACGTGCATACGATTTTACAGTAACAGCACTCACAACATCACCCGCTGTTATGCAGATTGTATGCAATCATTATGCAAAGGAGATCAACATGCGGTTAAATGATAGTGTTATTAAAAACCTTAAACTACCGACCAATCTTACTATGTTTTCAGAAACGACGGTACTCGCGGAACCGGGCGACCAGGGAGCAAGATGTTTCCTTCTGGTCGCTATCGGCTCCAGTTAGAGGGTAAACGTAACTTCAAAACATGAGGAAACTGGCCTCGCTACACACTTGATCAGGCAAGTCAGCGTTACGCCGAGCTAGCAGGGATGATGCACAAAGTAAGAAGTGAAAATTTCGTTAAAAAAATGCGCTATGGGACATTAAGAGAGTTATTTGTAGCCTTTATCGCATACAAAGAAAGAGAGGGACATAGATGCACAAAACATTGCTGGATCAACTAATCAAATGAAAGTTGAAAACTGGAAATGAAACAGCAAACGAAATCACACCCGCACAAGTCACGCAATGACTTCAAAGTTGGGCTAAAAATGGTTTTCTGGCACAATCTGATAAGATAAGAAAAAACTTTATGCAGTGTTCGCTTATGGAATAGTTGCTGACAATGATTCACCAGGAGCTTCTGTCGCAAATAGAATCGAATTCAACATCCCTCATAATCCAACAACTAACATTCAAAATGAGAAAGATATTGTTAATCAGAATGCAAATAAAAATATAGGTAAAAAACATTATGATAGATCCTATTATATCATTGAAGAACGTGAGGTAACAATAAAATGGAAGAAAGCAATGCAGAACCTGCTAACAAATGATGGGATTGCTGAGATTCAATTGATAATTGAAAAGGAACGAGAGCTTTAACACACCAGGCAAATGAATCACCTGCATGATATTTACATCCTGAATCTTCAATATGAAGATTCAAATTTTTTTTTGAGGTTTGAGAGTAGCATCACAATAAAAGCAATGAAAATAGTTTGATATCAAACTTTGACATTACATGTGAGAACTTAAATTATGCGCTTTTCTGATAAGCGTTCTGAAGGATTTTTATTATCGCCAGGAGATCGAACAAGTTGTGGCGGCTTTATAAAAAGGAGTAAGGAATGCCATACTATCGAAGGAATGGAAATAGTATATGAAATGGATGAATATGTATGCGGAGTTAATGGTAAAACATATAAAATAAGAGGTGGCGTACCGAAAGGTTCATGGATTGAAAGAGGGAAAAATTTATTTCGTCGAACAAGCGTAAGTTCCTGGGATAGTGATATTGACTCGGAGGGGCGAAAAGTAGAATCACCATCATCAAGGATAAAGCGACTCAAAGAAGAAACTTCTTTGTATAAGCGTCAACTCGATTATCTTCGGGGGGGTGAAAAAATAAATGAACATTGTAGGTTTCTCGGAAGTGCGGGGGGGACGATAAATCTCAGGAAAAAAATAATCGGTAACGATGAAAACGAAGATATATTTTCTCATAGGAATTCTAATTTCCTATTCCGGGAAAGAATAAGTAAAGATTTATACGATCATTACTTAATAATGGGACATGATATGTCTCAATATGAGACTGAAATTATCTGTTTACTGGCTGGTTCAGCACATAGCAGAGGTACATGTCCGTGCCAATGTCGATTTATACCCCATTTGAATATTACATACAGATATGATAATTATATTTTAGCACGCTATGAAGCAGCAAATAGGCCTCAAAATTCCACACCTCTGGCTCACACAACAAGACAAATTTCAGAGTCCAGGCAATCAGTTGAACCGGGCTTTTGTGTAGTACCAGAATTGACGACACCTAAATCATATGAATGTGAGTTAATGGTTAATCCACCATCAGGAGTAAAAGAGTTATATCATCAGTTGAATCCGGAAAAAAAGAAAAAACCAGGTTCAATCTTAGTTGTTGCTGATCCACTATCCAGGTCACCTGAAAAAATTGCGCAAATACAAACAGCAAGGGACAAAATTGATAAAGCACTTGAACCACTGACTAATGAGGAAGCTAAATTACTATATGAAAACAGAACCCCAATAGATATGTTTTCATCTAATATATACAGTGATGCTTTAGGACAAAGTGGGGATATTTTTGGTTATATAAAAGATGCTGGAGGAGGTTATTATGAAGAGATAAATAAAATACTAAATGAAATTCAGGAGCTTTATAAAAAAACATATAGCCAAAATTCTGGACGCATTTCTGGAGAGGAGTTTTTTGGTCAGCGAGAAAGATTGTTTAAACAGCTTGATGGTATTTTGAATAAATTTTCAAAAGAACAATTGAATTTAAAACAATACGAACAAATAAAACAAGCATTGGGTTTATCTACAAAATCCATTATGCATAAGTGGGATCAAACAGGTGTGAGAGATATTGAAGGTTATGCAAGTTACATAGAAAAATCTGCCAAACTGATGAAAGTAATGAGAACAACAGGCTATGTAGGTATTGGACTTGATTTTTCAAGTTATACAACTAACGTCTATGAGGCTTGCGCAAAGGGCCGAGAGAGCGAATGTAGAAAAGCGGCTATAATAGAATACAGCAAATTTGGTGGTAAACAAACAGCGAGTGCATTTGGAGGAATTGCTGGAGGGGCTATCGGAAGGAGCGCATGTATGTGGGTAATGGGACTACTCACATCAGAAGGTGGAGGTATTGGTGCTGGGTTGTGTTTAGTCGTGGGTATTGGTTCAGGTATTGCCGGGGGAAAAATTGTAGAAAGGTTTGGAGAAAATGCAGGTGAATCGTTGGGGAAAGTAATATACAACAAAATTGAAAATTCAGATGAGTTCATACATGATCCTGACACTTTCAATGAAGAGGCTGGTAGGCTTATATATGAAAAATTATTTAATGGAAAATTTTGAAAAAGTTAATGTAATCTTAATTACATTACTTATTTTTATACTTTTGATTCTAATTTTTATGTCATATGTTATTAACAGTGAAAATTATAAAAAAATAGTATCACTGTATGAGAATAAATTTGGTTGTCTTCCTCAAACAGCAAGAATGACAAAAGGAGCTAGTTTAATCGGTTCACCTGCTGTATATCATGCAAAGATCGGTTTTATTATGGGGAGCTTAATTTATCCCTATAATAGAGTTACAAATCATGATATGAGTATCGAGGCATATAATTTTATCAGAAACTTACCGGGGGAATTAACAATAGGTTTTAAAGTTGAAGCGGTATTTTGGTTGCTAGGTTTTATGGTATTTGCTTGTTTTGTATTTCTTAATATATTTTTTGGTCCTGATATTTTTAGTTTTTAATAAAAAGCCCTCCACTTAGAGGGCTTTAGCATATTTATTTTTTCAATGCGCCATATATCTGATCAACAATCCAGCCATACGTCGCCGCAGGTAATAACCCACTGACAAAAACGTTTGGATTCACTTTAGGATCTGCCACTGGCGAGTGTGGCCTGTTACCTAAAATCACGATAGCCATATGGTTAACCGGATCGATAGACGTTAGCGTTCCAGTCCATCCGGTATGACCATACGTTTCTGGACTGGCTAATACCCCAAACGTTGGCGTCATCGAGGCGTTGCTGTTTATGCGCCACCCTAAGCCAAAGGTAGCCTCTTCTGGCGAACGGCGAGTAAACTGTTCAACCGTTTTCTCATCGAAGAGCTTCACATTACCGTATCCGCCGCCATTGAGCATGACTTGCATTAACACAGCCATATCATGAGTGTTAGAAAAGAGTCCGGCGTGTCCTGATACGCCGCTCATCGAGTACCAGGCCTTTTCATCATGTGCCTGCCCCCATACTGTACTGGTGCGAATATTAGGGAAATGGATCTCGCCGTCACGTGTGTTGCCATTGAGTTCCGTTGCGGCGATTTGTGGCGGCGTGAACCCTTTCATTAGCGGGTTAAAGACGGTATGTTTTAATCCGAGCGGTTTATAAATCGTTGTTTCGACATAGCGATCTAATGGCATTGCCGTTACTGATTCAATGATAAAACCAAGAATCATATAATCCACATCGCTATAGATATGCTTCGACCCGGGGTGATATTCCAGCGGAGTCTTTTTAATCATCTCCAGCGTGGTGCTTTTATTTTGTGAGAATAATTTACCGGCTACGTTTGGATTGGGATATTGCGGGTCGGCGGGAAAGCCAGCTTCATGATGAAGAATGTCAATGATACGGAGCCTGTCTTTTCCCTTAATTTTATCACCAGGCGCATCCTTAAAACCGGGTATGTATTTTGATACTAAATCATTGGCATTGATTTTTCCTTCATACACCAGTTTTTGCAATGCAAAATTAGTGGCATACATTTTTGTATTTGACGCCAGGTCATACATCGTAGTTGTGGTTGCCAGAATGGGATCGGCTAACAGAGTCGATCCTTCATATTTTTTCGCATAGCCCCAGGCTTTTTGCATCACGATATGATTATCTTTGATCACCAGAAGATTAATACTGGGATATCCGGCATCAATTTGATTTTGGATCCAGCCATCAAGTCGGTTAAGTTTGTGGCTATCAAAACCCACCAGGTCAGGGCTGGCGGTGGTCAATACCGGATACTCAACGGCAAAAGCTGAAATGGAAAAAGTAAGTAACGCTACCGTAACGATAGTAGATTTCATCATTCTTTCCTCGGTCTCAATTCAGTCGTTAGTTCATGCCGCGATTAAGGGCTGTGGTATCTATAGCAGCAGAATATCCGCAGAAAGGGCAAGGACAGAAAGAATACGGTTGTACATCTGTTCAGTCGGTATAGAGGGCCAGCCTCTTCGGCAGACAAAACGGGTTTCACGGCGTATTATTAATGCTTCTTTTACACCGTGGAGCCGGTATGTCGCAAAATATTACGCTTATTAAGGACAAAATTCTTTCTGATAATTATTTTACTCTACGTAACATCACTTATGACCTGACCCGTCGTAATGGTGAGGTCATCCGTCACAAGCGTGAAGTTTATGATCGCGGGAATGGTGCCACCATTTTGCTGTACAACTCAACCCAAAAAACCGTGGTTCTGGTTCGTCAGTTTCGTGTGGCGACATGGGTAAATGGTAATGACGACGGCATGTTAATTGAGACCTGCGCTGGCTTGCTGGATAACGACGAGCCGGAGGTCTGTATTCGCAAAGAAGCCATTGAAGAGACAGGGTATGAAGTCGGTGAGGTACGTAAAGTATTTGAGCTTTATATGTCGCCTGGCGGCGTTACGGAGCTGATTCATTTCTTTATTGCCGAATACCGTGATAGCCAGCGCGCCAGTACTGGCGGTGGTATAGAGGACGAAGATATTGAAGTGCTTGAACTGCCGTTTTCCAGGGCACTGGAAATGGTGAGGTCAGGTGAGATTCGGGACGGTAAGGCGGTGTTATTACTTAACTATTTACAGAATTCTCATCTAATGGACTGAAAAAAAAGAAATATATTTCTTTACACAAAAAACGACCAATCCGATAAATCTGATTGAGAACCCTGAAGCGCGCAAGGAAGATACCGCCTTAGCTGTGTTGTTCTGAATCTGGGATTGTACTGTTCATGCGCTACCGCGTTATTCTTTTTTGTCTGCTTGGCCTGTTACCGACCCAGCTATTGTGGGCCGCGCCAGCACAACGGACTTTTTCTGACTGGCAGGTCACCTGCAACAACCAAAATTTTTGCGTAGCGCGCAATACCGGCGAACATCATGGACTGGTGATGACGTTAAGCCGTAGCGCTGGAGCGCGTACTGATGCGGTGTTGCGTATCGACCGCGGCGGTCTGGCACCGCCCGACGTTAATGAAGCCGCTATTGCGCCTCGTTTATTGTTGGATGGAAAGCCGCTTTTCTTAAGCAATCCTCACTGGCATGTGTTGCCCTGGCACCTCATGACAGACGATCCCGCCACTATCACCGCGTTTTTACAGACTATTCAGGATGCGCAAGCCATCACTTTAAAAAATGGCGCCCAGATGCTTTCGCTGGCGGGATTAAAAGCCGCATTGCTGTTCATTGACGCACAGCAAAAGCGAGTGGGGAGCGAAACCGCCTGGATTGAAAAAGGTAACGAGCCGCCGCTAAGTGTTCCCCCGGCACCGGCATTAAAGGGGATCGCCGTCATCAACCCAACGCCTGCGCCGCTTAGTGAGGCAGAACGTAATGATCTGCTGGAGTACGCGACATGGCGGATAAAAGGGATTCGTTGTTCGCTCGATCCGATGCGTCGCGAGGTGCAGATCAGTGCGCTGACGGATGACAAAGCGTTATTGATTGTTAACTGCGAAGCCGGAGCCTATAACACTATCGATCTCGCCTGGATAGTTTCGCGTAAAAAACCGCTTGCCTCGCGCGCCGTACGCCTGCGGCTACCGTTTAATCGCGGCGTCGAAAATAATGACATGGAACTGATGAACGCCTTTTTTGATCAGCAAACACGCGAGTTGGTGACGTTGGCAAAAGGGCGCGGATTAACGGACTGCGGTATCCAGACGCGCTGGCGTTTTGATGGCGATCGTTTTCGCCTGGTACGTTATGCCGAAGAACCGAGCTGTGATAACTGGCACGGACCGGATGCCTGGCCCACGCTATGGATTACGCGTTGAACCACGGTCATTATTGCTATTTTCGGAATGGGGATACGCCTGTTGAGGCTCCATTTATGGTATAGAGATTGCTCCGTTACGGTAAGATTGCTACTTTACCAGTGAGCTTCACTACGGCAGGATATAGCATGAAAATAAATAATGGCCCTATATTATGTCCCCATTGCGGCTGCCTGAGCGCTTATTATGAAATAGATCGTTTGGCGGCGATAAGAGAAAAGGTGAATAAAGAAGGAGGCCCAAAGGCATGGAATTCGACATTGCAGGCGCATAAAAAAAAGGCATTTTGCCTGATGTGCCATAAATCTATTGACGAGACCATCATCGGGAAATCTGAGTCTACAACGTAATTTTGCACAGCCTACAGAATACGTCTGCAGACTGCACAAATTCGGCTTTCTGATGCTCGTCCTTAGCCTTTGACGCTGAGTACCCGGTGGGCTTTTTCGACAATATTGTCTACGGTAAAGCCAAAGTACGGGAACAGTTTATCTGCCGGGGCGGATTCTCCGTATCCTGTCATGCCAATAATGGCGCCTTTTAAGCCAACATATTTATACCAGTAGTCAGCTATACCCGCTTCTACCGCAACGCGGGCGGTGACATGCGAGGGTAGCACCGATTCCCGGTATGCCTCATCCTGAGCATCGAAAATATCGGTTGAGGGGAGCGACACCACGCGCACGTTTCGCCCTTCACCAGTCAGTTTTTCAGCGGCCTGAAGCGTAATCTCCATCTCTGAGCCGGTGGCAATCAGAATAATATCCGGTTTGCCGCCGCTGTCTTTGAGAATGTAGCCGCCACGCGCAATCTCTTTAACCTGCTGCGGCGTACGCTCAATCTGCGCCAGATTCTGTCGAGACAGAATCAGGGCGGTCGGGCCATTATGTCGCTCTATCGCCAGCTTCCAGCCCACCGCCGCTTCCACCTGATCGCAGGGCCGCCAGGTGCTGAAGTTAGGCGTTAAGCGCAGACTTGCCAGTTGCTCCACGGCCTGGTGCGTCGGACCATCTTCTCCCAGACCAATCGAGTCGTGGGTATATACCATAATCTGCCGCGCTTTCATCAGCGCCGCCATACGCGCCGCGTTGCGCGCATATTCTACAAACATCAGGAAGGTAGCGGTATAAGGGACAAAGCCGCCGTGGTGGGCAATGCCGTTGGCAATCGCAGTCATACCAAACTCACGTACGCCGTAATGAATATAATTTCCTGCCGGGTTCTCTTTCAGTGAGGTTGACCCTTTCCAGATAGTCAGGTTGCTGGGCGCGAGATCCGCCGATCCGCCGAGCAGTTCCGGCAGCAGTGGACCATAGGCGTTCAGTGTATTTTGTGAGGCTTTACGAGTGGCGATTTTCGCCGGGGTAGCCTGTAAGTCGTTAATATATTTTTCGGTGGCCTGCTGCCAGTTCTCCGGCAGGCCACCGGTCATCCGCCGGGTAAATTCTGCTGCCAGCTCAGGATAAGCCTGTTCATAAGCGGCAAATTTTTCCTTCCAGCCTTGCTGCGCTTTCTCGCCTTTTTCACGAGCGTCCCACGCCCGATAAATGTCTTTCGGGATTTCAAATGCCGGATGATGCCAGCCCAGCTTCTGGCGGGTCAGCGCCACCTCTTCTTCGCCAAGCGCTGCGCCGTGAGACTCTTCTTTGCCGGCTTTATTGGGCGAACCAAAGCCAATCACTGTGCGGCAGATAATCAGCGACGGTTTATCTTTCACGCTTTGGGCTTCGAGAATGGCCCGTTTGACCGCCTCCGGATCGTGGCCGTCTATCTCGTGCACGACGTGCCAGTGGTAGGCTTCAAAACGTTTGGCGGTATCGTCGGTAAACCAGCCTTCGGTTTCGCCATCAATCGAAATACCGTTGTGATCGTAAAAGCCGATGAGCTTGCCGAGTCCTAATGTACCGGCTAAAGAACACACCTCGTGAGAAATGCCTTCCATCAAACAGCCGTCGCCCATAAACACATAGGTGTAATGATCGACAATCTCATGCTCCGGCTGGTTAAACTGGGCAGCCAGCGTGCGTTCGGCAATTGCCAGGCCTACGGCATTCGCCAGCCCCTGTCCCAACGGGCCGGTGGTGGTTTCGACGCCTGGCGTGTAGCCAATCTCCGGGTGTCCGGGGGTTTTAGAGTGTAGCTGGCGGAAGTTTTTCAGTTCCTCAAGCGGCAAATCGTAACCCGTAAGGTGTAACAGGCTGTAGAGCAGCATTGAGGCGTGACCGTTCGACAGAATAAAACGGTCGCGGTCATACCAGGTCGGGTCGTTTGGGTTATGCTTCAGAAAGTCATTCCAAAGCACTTCGGCGATATCCGCCATGCCCATTGGCGCGCCGGGGTGGCCGGAATTGGCTTTCTGGACGGCGTCCATGCTGAGGGCACGAATCGCATTAGCAAGGTCTTTACGGGACATAAATCACTCCGTTTTATAGTTTGGCGGCGAGCAGGTCTTCCAGCTTGCGCTGGTCAATGGCGAACAGACGGATACCTTCCGACAGTTTTTCGACGGCCATCGCGTCCTGATTATGTTCCCAGCGGAATTCCGCTTCGCTCATTGGCTCAGGGCGGTGGAACAGCTGTGATGAGGGCACCAGTTTACGGATCACGGTCTCCTCTTTTTCTTGCAGCTCTTTGAGCAGGTTAGGGGAGATGGTCAGGCGATCGCAGCCGGTCAGGGCGAGGATTTGCTCGGTGCGGCGGAAGCTGGCGCCCATCACAATGGTTTCGTAGCGGTGTTGCTTGTAGTAATCGTAAATATTACGCACTGATTTCACGCCGGGGTCCTCATCCACCACGTAGGGATCCATTGGGCTACGGGCCTGATACCAGTCGTAAATACGCCCGACAAACGGCGAAATCAGGTATACCCCGGCTTCGGCGCAGGCGCGCGCCTGGGCAAAAGAGAACAGCAGCGTCAGGTTGCAGTGAATGCCTTCTTTTTCCAGTTCTTCGGCGGCGCGAATGCCCTCCCAGGTGGAGGCCAGCTTGATCAAAATGCGTGATTTGTCGATGCCTTGTTGCTGGTAAAGGTCAACCAGGTGGCGGGCTTTTTCGATGCTTTTCGCCTTATCAAACGACAGTCGTGCGTCCACTTCCGTCGAGACGCGACCAGGGATGCTTTTCAGAATTTCCGCACCAAAATTGACCGCCAGCTTGTCACAGGCTGCTGCGACCTGCTGCTCCTGCGTGCCGCCATGTTTTTTCCCCCAGGCAATGGCATCCTCAATCAAATGGCCATACTGCTCAAGTCCGGCGGCTTTTAGCAGTAACGAGGGATTGGTGGTGGCGTCCTGCGGCTGATAGTGGCGAATGGACTCAATATCGCCGCTGTCGGCGACGACGGTAGTGAATTGTTTGATGCCGTCTAGCTGGTTCATAGGAAATACTCCTTGAAAAGTAAAGTGTTAGATGAGTGTGTTGATTCACACTTCTGAAAAATTCATCTCCTGCATAACCAAAAAGCATAGCAGACAGGCATGGTATTGCTGGTATAAGCAGGTAACATGGTCGTTATAAGTTGATAACAAACTCTTGCGCCGCGTTGTGAGAGTTTGCAGACCTTCAACGTTTGTGTTGCGCCGTAGGGTAATAATGTACGGCGCACCAGGCCGCGTCACTTTTTGAACGATACGTGAAAGGAACAACAAGATGGATGAGCAGTTAAAACAAAGCGCCCTTGATTTCCACGAATTTCCGGTACCAGGCAAAATCCAGGTTTCACCCACCAAACCGTTAGCGACCCAGCGCGATCTGGCGCTGGCCTATTCGCCGGGTGTTGCCGCGCCGTGTCTTGAAATCGAAAAAGACCCATTGGCGGCCTACAAATACACCGCGCGTGGAAATCTGGTGGCAGTGGTTTCCAACGGAACGGCAGTTCTGGGATTAGGCAATATCGGCGCGTTAGCCGGGAAGCCGGTGATGGAAGGGAAGGGGGTTCTGTTTAAAAAATTCGCCGGGATTGACGTCTTCGATATCGAAGTAGACGAGCTTAACCCGGATAAATTTATTGATGTTGTTGCGGCTCTGGAACCGACGTTTGGCGGTATCAACCTGGAGGACATTAAAGCGCCGGAATGTTTCTATATTGAGCAGAAACTGCGCGAACGAATGAATATTCCGGTTTTCCATGACGACCAGCACGGGACGGCGATTATCAGTACGGCGGCGATCCTTAACGGTTTGCGGGTGGTCGAAAAGAATATTTCCGACGTACGGATGGTGGTTTCCGGAGCAGGTGCGGCGGCTATCGCCTGTATGAACCTGCTGGTGGCGCTGGGGATGCAGAAGCACAACATTGTGGTTTGCGATTCGAAAGGCGTTATTTACAAAGGTCGTGAGCCAAACATGGCGGAAACCAAAGCTGCCTACGCGGTCGAAGATAACGGTAAACGTACGCTGGATGATGTGATCGACGGCGCGGATATCTTCCTGGGTTGTTCCGGTCCGAAAGTACTTACCCAGGAGATGGTGAAAAAAATGGCGCGCGCGCCCATGATTCTGGCGCTGGCTAACCCGGAGCCGGAAATTCTGCCGCCGCTGGCGAAAGAGGTTCGTTCCGATGCCATTATCTGTACCGGGCGTTCTGACTATCCCAACCAGGTCAACAACGTGCTGTGCTTCCCGTTCATCTTCCGTGGTGCGCTTGACGTAGGGGCGACGGCGATTAACGAAGAGATGAAACTGGCGGCGGTGCATGCGATTGCCGAACTGGCGCACGCCGAGCAGAGCGAAGTGGTGGCCTCCGCCTACGGCGATCAGGATCTGAGTTTTGGCCCGGAGTACATTATTCCGAAACCGTTCGACCCGCGCCTCATTGTGAAGATTGCGCCGGCGGTGGCGAAAGCGGCGATGGATTCCGGCGTGGCGACGCGTCCTATCGAAGACTTCGATGCCTATGTAGATAAGCTGACCGAGTTTGTCTACAAAACCAACCTGTTCATGAAGCCGATTTTCTCGCAGGCGCGCAAAGCGCCGAAGCGCGTCGTGCTGCCGGAAGGGGAAGAGGCGCGTGTTCTGCACGCGACTCAGGAATTGATTACCCTGGGGCTGGCGAAACCCATTCTCATCGGTCGTCCGAGCGTAATCGAAATGCGCATCCAGAAACTGGGACTGCAGATCCGATCGGGGGTGGATTTTGAGATCGTTAATAATGAATCCGATCCGCGCTTTAAAGAGTACTGGAGCGAATACTATCAGATTATGAAACGCCGGGGGATCACCCAGGAGCAGGCGCAGCGCGCGATGATCGGCAACCATACCGCCATTGGCGCTATCATGGTACAACGTGGCGAGGCCGATGCGATGATCTGCGGTACCATCGGCGATTATCACGAGCATTTCAGCGTGGTGAAACAAGTCTTTGGCTATCGTGACGGCGTTCATACGGCAGGGGCAATGAACGCGTTGCTGCTGCCGAGCGGTAACACCTTTATTGCCGATACCTACGTTAATGACGACCCGACGCCGGAACAACTGGCGGAAATTACCGTTATGGCGGCGGAAACGGTGCGTCGTTTTGGTATTGAGCCGAAGGTGGCGCTGTTGTCACATTCCAACTTTGGTTCGTCTAACGGCCCATCTGCCAGCAAAATGCGCGATGCCCTGGCGCTGATTAAGTCCCGCGCGCCGGATCTGATGATTGATGGTGAGATGCATGGCGATGCAGCGCTGGTCGAAAGTATTCGCAATGATCGTATGCCAGACAGTCCGTTAAAAGGATGCGCCAATATTCTGGTGATGCCAAATATGGAAGCGGCCCGTATTAGTTACAACTTACTACGCGTTTCCAGTTCCGAAGGGGTAACGGTTGGCCCGGTATTAATGGGCGTTTCCAAACCGGTTCACGTATTAACGCCGATTGCATCTGTTCGTCGTATCGTAAATATGGTGGCGCTGGCGGTCGTGGAAGCGCAAACGCATCCGCTGTAACTTCGCTTTAATTCATTTCGGCGCGGATTTCTCCCGCGCCTTTTTATCTCTTATCCGGTCTACCGCGTAGCGCCATCAGGCAATTACACCCAATCGCGCACCTGGATAAATTCACTTAGTGCTGCTTCCGGACTGCCCGCCTCGGGTTGCCAGTCATACTCCCAGCGTACCAGCGGCGGCATCGACATCAGGATCGATTCGGTACGCCCACCGGTCTGTAAACCGAACAGTGTGCCTCTGTCCCAGACCAGGTTGAATTCCACATAGCGGCCGCGCCGATAAAGTTGGAAACTGCGCTCGCGCTCACCCCAGCGCATCGCTTTACGGCGTTCAACAATCGGCAAATACGCCTTGATGTAACCATTACCCACCGCCTTCATAAAGGCGAAACAGTGATCGAAGTCCGGGGTGTTTAAATCGTCAAAGAATAGTCCGCCAATACCACGCTGCTCGTTGCGATGCTTCAGGAAAAAATAATCATCGCACCACTTTTTGTAACGTGGATAGACATCTTCGCCAAACGGCTGGCATAGAGAGCGGGCGGTTCGATGCCAGTGAACGGCATCTTCTTCAAAACCGTAATAGGGCGTTAAATCGAACCCACCGCCAAACCACCACACCGGATCAGCGCCTGGTTTCTCGGCGATAAAAAAGCGCACATTAGCATGACTGGTGGGGATGTAGGGGGTTTCAGGATGCACCACCAGCGAAACGCCCATTGCCTCGAAGCTACGTCCGGCAAGCTCGGGGCGATGCGCAGTGGCCGACGCGGGCATGGCATCGCCGTGAACGTGAGAAAAATTCACCCCAGCCTGTTCGAAAATAGCGCCGTTACGCAGAACCCGGCTGCGCCCTCCGCCGCCGGCCTCACGCTGCCAGCTATCCTCAACAAAGCGGCCGCCATCAACCGCAGAGAGCTGCTGGCAAATATCATCCTGCAGGCGTAGCAGAAACTGTTTTACGTGCTGTGCATCGGGTTTCATGATTACCGTTTCTTCGTATGCGCTTTCTGGTTATCAAACCAGTGAAAATAGCTGATGATGCCGTTGGCAATCGCCGTAGCGATTTTCTGGCGAAATGCCGTTGTTCCCAGCAGCCGTTCTTCTTCCGGGTTAGTAATGAACGACGTTTCCACCAATACCGACGGAATTGATGGTGATTTTAGCACTACAAAGGCTGCTTGTTCGGTCGTGCGGCTGTGCAATTTATGCACTGGCTTAATTTTTTTAAGAATATGCGACCCCAGAGTCAGACTGTTTTTAATGGTATCGGTCTGTACCAGATCGAACAGGACTTGTTGTAGTAGGTGATCGCGATCGGTGGTTTTTTTACCGGCCACTTCATCGGCGCGGTTTTCACGCTCAGACAGATACTTCGCCATAGCGCTACTGGCTCCGCGGTTGGAAAGGGCAAAAACGGATGCGCCCGCCGCTTTCGGGTTAGTAAATCCATCGGCATGAATCGACATAAACAGATCTGCGCCGTGTTTGTGGGCGATTTCCACCCGATCGTACAGCGGAATAAAGGTATCTCCGGTCCTGGTTAAACGCGCATCGATTCCGTGATTGCGCAAAATCGCACGCACGTTTTTGGCGATGGCCAGCACCACATGTTTTTCCTGAGAACCGTTGCGGCCAATCGCGCCGGTATCGATACCGCCGTGTCCGGGATCAAGCATTACCAGCCGTTTACTGCCGGCTTTTTTAGTTTTGGGTTTGCTGTGACCATTGTTGGTTTTTAGCGCTTCTTCTTTGGCTAATGCCTGTGACATACCTGACAGCGTCAGGGCCGCCAGACCTGTTTTGAGTACCTGGCGGCGCGATGTGAGAGTTTTTAGGAGTTTAAAAGTGCTCATACGGCCTGAGTTGTGAAAATTAAGTTCAAGATGTTATATCGTATCGCGTCATCCGTTACGACGGTTCGTGATGAGAATTGTTTTACTTTTCATTTCAATACGTGGTGCGTCGCCATTATGCCATTTTTTCCGCTACATCGCGTCAGATATTGGCTGAATCAGATGTTTGCGCCATAATCTGGTTTTTTCCACCCAAAAAGGCAACGAAGACCATGGAAATACGCGTTTTTCGCCAGGAAGATTTCGAAGAGGTGATCACCCTCTGGGAGCGTTGCGATCTGCTGCGTCCATGGAACGATCCTGAAATGGATATTGAGCGCAAAGTGAATCACGACGTCAGTTTGTTCCTCGTGGCGGAAGTGAGCGGCGAAGTGGTCGGTACGGTGATGGGCGGTTATGACGGGCATCGCGGTTCGGCGTATTACCTGGGTGTTCACCCGGAGTTCCGCGGGCGTGGCATTGCTAATGCGCTGCTTAACCGGCTGGAAAAAAAGCTCATTGCCCGTGGTTGCCCGAAAATTCAAATTATGGTGCGGGAAGATAACGACGTGGTGCTCGGCATGTATGAACGTCTGGGATATGAGCATTCAGACGCCCTGAGCTTAGGTAAGCGTCTGATTGAAGATGAAGAGTACTGAGTTTCATCCAGCCGATTATGATGCACATGGGCGTTTACGCTTGCCGTTTCTTTTCTGGTGTGTGCTGTTGCTTCAGGCGCGCGCCTGGATACTCTTTGTGATTGCCGGTGCCTCACGTGAACAGGGTAATACTCTGTTAAACTTTTTTTATCCCGACCATAATCATTTTTGGCTGGGGTTGCTGCCGGGCATTCCGGCGGTAGCGGCGTTTTTGCTCTGCGGGCGGCGGGAGGCATATCCTGTTCTGTGGCGTATGTTGCGTGGATGGCTCATTCTGGCGCAATGGGTTTTGCTCTGCTGGCAACCCGTGTTATGGCTGACGGGTGAAGCGGTGAGTGGTTCAGGGATCGCGCTGTTCGTGGTGGATATCGCCGCGCTTATCTGGCTGGCCACCCACCGTCGCTGCCGCGCTTGTTTTGTTGCCGGAAAAGAATAACGGCACTTTTTGCCGACGCCGCACTCCAACCAACGTTGATGATTAAAGAAAGGAAGTGAGATGAAATCGCTGCGTTTGACTTTACTCGCGCTGCCACTGGCTCTGACCGGCTGTTCGACGCTCTCATCGGTCAACTGGTCTGCCGCAAATCCATGGAACTGGTTTGGTTCCTCGACAAAAGTCACTGAACAAGGCGTAGGTGAGCTGACCGCCGCCACGCCGCTGGAGGAACAGGCTATCGCTGACGCATTAGACGGTGATTATCGCCTGCGTAGCGGGATGAAAACCGATAACGGCAATGTGGTGCGTTTTTTCGAAGCGATGAAAGACGACAAGGTAGCGATGGTTATCAACGGAGAGCAGGGAACAATAAGCCGTATTGATGTGCTGGATAGCGATATCCCTTCCGCCGCGGGTGTCGACATCGGTACACCGTTTAGTGACCTTTACAGCAAGGCCTTTGGTCACTGCGAGTCAGTTTCCAGCGATAACCATACAAATGTTGAATGTAAAGCCGAGGGAAGTCAGCACATTAGCTATGTTTTCTCCGGCGAGTGGAGCGGTCCTGAAGGCTTAATGCCGTCTGACGATACCCTGAAAAACTGGAAAGTGAGCAAAATTATCTGGCGTCGTTAATTTGCGTCCGGACAAACCGCTTCGCTTAAAAACAAGGTAAAATAACTTCCATCAATGCCACGACGTCGTGGCATCTTTTTTTCAGGAGGAATTATGTCTCAGGTTCAGAGTGGCATTTTGCCGGAACATTGCCGTGCGGCGATTTGGATTGAAGCCAATATCAAAGGGGATGTGAACGCCCTGCGGACGGCCAGTAAGGTTTTTGCCGATAAACTTGCCACCTTCGAAGCGAAATTCCCTGAGGCACACTTAGGCGCAGTAGTTGCGTTTGGTCATGATACCTGGCGTGCGCTGAGCGGCGGCGCAGGGGCGACAGAACTGAAAGATTTCATCCCTTATGGGAAAGGACTGGCACCAGCAACGCAGTATGACGTTTTGATCCATATTCTCTCCCTGCGTCACGACATCAACTTCTCCGTTGCCCAGGCGGCGATGGAAGCCTTTGGTGATTGCATCGACGTTAAAGAAGAAACGCATGGTTTCCGCTGGGTGGAAGAGCGCGATCTGAGCGGCTTTGTTGACGGTACGGAAAATCCGGCAGGCGAAGAAACCCGTCGTGAAGTGGCGGTAATTAAAGACGGCGTGGATGCTGGTGGGAGTTATGTGTTCGTTCAACGTTGGGAGCACAACCTCAAGCAGCTTAACCGCATGAGCATTCATGACCAGGAGATGATGATTGGCCGTACCAAAGTGGCCAACGAAGAGATCGACGGCGATGCGCGTCCGGCGACTTCTCACCTGAGCCGTGTCGATCTGAAAGAGGACGGCAAAGGTTTGAAGATTGTGCGCCAGAGCCTGCCGTACGGAACGGCCAGCGGCACCCATGGCCTCTATTTCTGTGCCTACTGTGCTCGTTTGCACAACATTGAGCAACAGTTGCTGAGCATGTTCGGCGATACCGATGGTAAACGTGACGCAATGCTGCGGTTCACCAAACCGGTGACTGGCGGCTATTACTTTGCGCCGTCGTTGGATCGCCTGTTAGCGCTGTAAGCTAAAATCCTGTCGGATGGCGGCGCAAACGCAGCGCCCCAGGCAGAAAAGCATCAAAACCCATCCCCGTCTTAGCGGGGATTTTTTTACTTAAGATTTACCTGAATTAGTGACCGGTTCCTCAGCACTTATTTGTTATTGCTGTATTTTCAGTGTTAATGGAGTGTAAGGCTTCATATTCAAAAGGAGAACATTGAAATGGGTAAACTCACAGGCAAGACGGCACTGATTACGGGCGCATCACAGGGCATTGGCGAAGGGATCGCCAGAGTGTTTGCCCGTCATGGCGCCAACCTGATCTTGCTGGATATCGCCGATGAGATTGAAAAGCTGGCGGATGAACTGGGCGGGCGCGGTCACCGCTGTACAGCCGTGAAGGCTGACGTCAGAGATTTTGCTTCGGTGCAGGCGGCGATTGCGCGCGCTAAAAAAACCGAAGGGAAAATTGATATCCTGGTGAATAACGCGGGCGTATGTCGTCTGGGCAACTTCCTTGAAATGAGTGATGAAGATCGCGATTTTCACATAGATATCAACATCAAAGGCGTATGGAACGTCACCAAAGCCGTGCTGCCAGAGATGATCAAACGTAAAGATGGTCGTATTGTGATGATGTCTTCCGTCACCGGGGATATGGTCGCCGATCCGGGGGAGTCCGCCTATGCGCTGTCGAAAGCCGCGATTGTGGGTTTAACTAAGTCGCTGGCGGTCGAGTATGCGCAGTGCGGCGTTCGCGTCAACGCTATTTGTCCGGGTTATGTAAGAACGCCAATGGCAGAAAGTATCGCCCGTCAGTCTAACCCTGACGATCCGGAATCGGTATTAACTGAGATGGCAAAAGCTATTCCGCTACGCCGTCTTGCCTGCCCGCTGGAAGTAGGGGAACTGGCGGCATTTCTGGCCTCCGATGAGTCCAGCTATCTTACCGGAACGCAAAACGTCATTGATGGCGGTAGTACCCTGCCTGAAAGCGTGAGTGTAGGCGTCTGATTGATGCCAGTCTCCTCCTCACGCCGAGTGGGGAGGAGATACCCCTTATTCTCTTTTCAACTTTCAAATCATCAAACGGTATATAAAACCGTTACTCCTTTAGCACTGGTTATAAATATGATGACCCTAAGAAAGTCATTAAATTTATAAGAGTGTGCAATGGCCGTTAACTTACTGAAAAAAAGCCCGCTGACGCTGGCTGCAATGCTGTTATTGGTTGGTCAGGCGCAGGCGACGGAGCTGCTTAACAGCTCTTACGATGTCTCCCGCGAGCTGTTTGCCGCCCTTAACCCGCCATTTGAGCAGCAGTGGGCGAAAGAGAATGCGGGCGATAAACTGACGATAAAACAGTCTCACGCAGGTTCATCAAAACAGGCGCTGGCTATTTTACAGGGCCTGAAGGCTGATGTTGTCACCTATAACCAGGTGGCGGATGTACAAATTCTTCACGATAGGGGTAAGCTGCTCCCGGCTAACTGGCAAAGCCGTTTGCCCAATAATAGCTCGCCGTTCTATTCCACGATGGGATTCCTGGTACGTAAAGGGAATCCGAAAAATATACATGACTGGAACGATCTCGTGCGTTCTGATGTGAAGCTGATTTTCCCTAATCCAAAAACATCCGGTAACGCCCGGTATACGTACCTGGCGGCGTGGGGCGCGGCGGATAAAGCGGACGGCGGCGATAAAGCGAAAACAGAACAGTTCATGACTCAGTTTCTGAAAAACGTCGAGGTATTTGATACCGGCGGACGTGGGGCAACGACCACCTTTGCTGAGCGTGGGCTGGGCGATGTGCTGATAAGCTTCGAATCGGAAGTCAATAACATCCGTAAGCAGTACGAAGCGCAGGGATTTGAGGTCGTGATCCCGAAAACCAATATCCTGGCGGAATTCCCGGTGGCGTGGGTCGATAAAAACGTCAAGGCTAACGGAACGGAAAAAGCGGCGAAAGCCTACCTCAACTACCTGTACAGCCCACAGGCGCAAACCATCATCACCGATTATTACTACCGTGTGAATAATCCTCAGGTGATGGACAAGCAGCAGGATAAATTCCCGCGGACTGAACTGTTTCGTGTAGAAGACAAGTTCGGCTCCTGGCCTGAGGTGATGAAAACTCACTTTGCCAGCGGCGGCGAGCTGGACAAACTGCTGGCGGCGGGGCGTAAGTGATGTTTGCCGTTTCCTCCAGGCGGGTGCTGCCGGGCTTTACGTTAAGCCTCGGCACCAGCCTGCTGTTTGTCTGCCTGATATTGCTGCTGCCGCTTAGCGCGTTGGTGATGCAGTTAGCACAGATGAGCTGGGCGCAATACTGGGACGTTATTACCAATGCTCAGGTGGTGGCGGCCTACAAAGTGACGCTGCTGGCGGCATTTGTGGCGTCGATTTTTAACGGTGTTTTTGGTCTGCTGATGGCGTGGATCCTGACCCGTTACCGTTTTCCAGGACGTACTCTGCTTGATGCGCTGATGGATCTGCCCTTTGCGTTGCCAACGGCGGTGGCAGGTTTGACGCTGGCGTCGCTGTTTTCGGTAAACGGTTTTTATGGTCACTTTCTCGCACAGTTTGACATCAAAGTGACCTATACCTGGCTCGGCATTGCGGTGGCGATGGCTTTCACCAGTATTCCGTTTGTGGTGCGCACCGTCCAGCCGGTACTGGAAGAGTTGGGGCCGGAATATGAAGAAGCGGCACAAACCCTTGGCGCGACCCGCCTGCAAAGCTTTCGTAAAGTGGTATTGCCGGAGTTATCACCGGCATTGATCGCCGGCATCGCGCTCTCATTTACCCGCAGCCTCGGCGAGTTTGGCGCGGTGATTTTTATTGCCGGCAACATTGCGTGGAAAACGGAAGTCACCTCGCTGATGATTTTTGTCCGCTTGCAGGAGTTTGATTATCCCGCTGCCAGCGCGATTGCTTCGGTGATCCTCGCGGCTTCGCTGCTGCTTCTGTTCTCAATTAACACTCTGCAAAGTCGCTTTGGCCGACGTGTGGTAGGTCACTAATGGCGGATATTACGCACTTGAAACGCTATGACGTGCCCCGTTTTAACGGGGGGAAATGGTTTTTGATTGGCACCGGAATGCTGGTTTCGGCATTTATCCTGCTGGTGCCGATGGTTTATATCTTTGTCCAGGCGTTTAGCCTGGGTCTGATGCCGGTTCTGCAGAATCTGGCCGATCCAGACATGCTGCATGCCATCTGGCTGACGGTATTGATTGCGCTGATCGCGGTGCCGGTCAATCTGGTGTTCGGTATTCTGTTGGCCTGGCTGGTGACGCGGTTTAACTTTCCCGGACGTCAGTTATTGCTGACGCTGCTGGATATTCCCTTTGCCGTTTCGCCGGTAGTGGCGGGGCTGGTTTATCTGCTGTTTTACGGTTCCAACGGGCCGCTGGGCGGCTGGCTGGATGCGCATAATCTGCAAATTATGTTCTCCTGGCCGGGCATGGTGCTGGTGACAATTTTTGTCACCTGTCCATTCGTGGTGCGCGAACTGGTGCCCGTGATGCTAAGCCAGGGGAGCCAGGAAGATGAGGCGGCAGTTTTACTTGGCGCCTCGGGCTGGCAAATGTTCCGTCGGGTAACACTGCCGAATATCCGCTGGGCGCTGTTATATGGCGTGGTACTGACCAACGCCCGCGCCATCGGTGAGTTTGGCGCGGTGTCGGTGGTTTCTGGCTCGATTCGCGGCGAAACCCTGTCGCTGCCGTTACAAATTGAACTGCTGGAACAGGACTATAACACCGTTGGCTCCTTTACCGCCGCCGCGCTGTTGACGCTGATGGCGATTATTACCCTGTTTTTGAAGAGCATGTTGCAATGGCGTCTGGAAAACCAGGAAAAACGCGCGCGACAGGAGGTAAATCATGAGCATTGAGATTGCTAATATTAAGAAGTCCTTTGGCCGCACTCAGGTGTTGAACGATATCTCTCTGGATATTCCTTCCGGTCAAATGGTCGCGCTACTGGGGCCGTCGGGATCGGGTAAAACCACATTGCTGCGTATTATTGCCGGGCTGGAGCATCAGTCCAGCGGCCATATTCGCTTTCATGGTACCGACGTCAGCCGCCTTCATGCGCGTGAACGTAAAGTCGGCTTTGTGTTTCAGCACTATGCCCTGTTTCGCCATATGACGGTATTCGACAATATTGCATTTGGTCTGACGGTACTGCCCCGGCGCGAGCGTCCGAACGCGGCAGCGATTAAAGCGAAAGTGATGAAGTTACTGGAGATGGTGCAGCTTAGCGCTATGGCAGATCGTTTCCCGGCGCAGCTCTCCGGTGGGCAGAAACAACGTGTTGCCCTGGCGCGGGCGCTGGCCGTGGAACCGCAGATCCTGTTGCTGGATGAACCGTTTGGTGCACTGGATGCGCAGGTTCGAAAAGAATTACGCCGCTGGCTGCGTCAGTTGCACGAAGAACTGAAGTTCACCAGCGTTTTTGTCACCCACGATCAGGAAGAAGCGACCGAAGTAGCGGATCGCGTGGTGGTGATGAGTCAGGGTAATATTGAGCAGGCCGATGCGCCGGACCGGGTATGGCGCGAGCCCGCCACCCGCTTCGTGCTGGAGTTTATGGGCGAGGTCAATCGCCTGAAAGGAACGATTCGCGGCGGACAGTTCCACGTTGGCGCACATCGCTGGCCGTTAGGCTATACGCCTGGGTATCAGGGGCCGGTCGATCTGTTCCTGCGTCCGTGGGAAGTGGATATCAGCCGTCGCACCAGTCTTGATTCGCCGTTGCCGGTACAGGTGCTGGAAGCGAGTCCGAAGGGGCACTACACCCAATTAGTGGTGCAACCTCTCGGCTGGTATCACGAGCCGCTGACGGTAGTAATGACGGGCGATGATGCGCCGCAGCGCGGCGCGCGGCTGTTTGTCGGTTTGCAGAACGCACGTTTGTATAACGGCGACCAGCGTATTGAGCGTCATGATGATACCCTTTTCGCGGAAATAGCGTAATGTAGGCCTGATAAGCGAAACGCTATCAGGCATTTTGTTGGAAAGAGACAGTGAAGACATTAGAACAAACGATCGGCAACACGCCGCTGGTCAAATTACAACGTCTGGGGCCGGATAACGGCAGTGAAATTTGGCTCAAACTGGAAGGCAATAATCCGGCGGGTTCGGTGAAAGACAGGGCCGCGTTGTCGATGATTGTGCAGGCGGAAAAACGCGGTGAGATTAAGCCCGGCGACGTTCTGATTGAGGCGACCAGTGGTAATACCGGTATAGCGCTGGCGATGATAGCCGCGCTCAAAGGCTACCGTATGAAACTGCTGATGCCTGAAAATATGAGCCAGGAACGCCGCGCCGCCATGCGCGCCTACGGTGCAGAGTTGATTCTGGTGAGCAAAGCGCAGGGAATGGAAGGGGCACGCGATCTGGCGCTGTCGATGTCTGAACGCGGCGAAGGAAAACTGCTCGACCAGTTCAATAATCCTGATAACCCTTACGCGCACTACACTACCACCGGGCCTGAGATCTGGCAGCAAACCGACGGGCGGATCAGCCATTTTGTCTCCAGTATGGGCACCACTGGCACCATTACCGGGGTGGCGCGTTTTCTACGTGAGCAGGCAAAAGCGGTGACAATTGTTGGTTTACAGCCGCAGGAAGGGAGCAGTATTCCTGGTATTCGCCGCTGGCCGGCGGAATATATGCCAGGGATTTTCAACGCCAGCCTGGTGGATGAGGTACTGGATATTTACCAGCAGGAGGCTGAAAACACCATGCGTGCACTGGCTGTGCGGGAAGGTATTTTCTGCGGTGTCAGCTCCGGCGGCGCGGTTGCTGGTGCACTTCACGTGGCGCAGGCTAATCCGGGCGCAGTGGTAGTGGCAATGATCTGCGATCGCGGCGATCGCTATCTTTCCACTGGCGTTTTTGGCGAAGAGCATTTCAGCCAGGGGGCAGGGATTTAGCGTGTAGGCCTGATAAGCATAGCGCCATCAGGCAAACGTACGGTACGATCGCCGGATCGACGCAACGCGTCTTATCCGGCCTACAATGTTTAGTCGTTACGTTTTTCCACTAGCTTATCAAGGAATCCCCACAGTTTTTCATTCATCTCCTGATAATTCCATGCGCGCATCTCGGTGACCGAGCGGATAAAACGCTTCCCTTGTGCATCGGCCAGTTCCTGTTGCGAATGTTGGATTAACTCTTCCACCGCCTCTGTGGTAAATTCCATATGACACTGGAAGCCATAGACAATGTTGCCATACTGCACTATCTGGCGCGGACAGCCTTCGCTTTCTGCTAATACTATCGCCTGATCGGTGAGTCCCGGCATATCGTTGTGCCAGTGGCCGACGATTAACGGGGAACCAAAGTGGGCGATTAACGGATGTCGCCGACCTGCGTCGGTAAGCGTAATAGGGTAATGCCCAATCTCTTTTTCCGGGCTTTGACACACTCTGGCGCCCAGCGCCTCGCCAATGAGCTGCGAACCAAGACAGATGCCGACGACGATTCGCCGGGCAACGATAGCCTGATTAATTAAATGCTGTTCGGCGCGAGAGTCAAAATAGGGGCACTCTTCGCGGGTGGTGCGCGGCGACTGCGGACCGCCAAATACGACAAGCATATCGAACCCATCGGCATTGACCGGCAACGCTTCTCCGTCATAGACGCGCGACCATGAAATGGCATAACCGCGATCTTCAGCCCATTTCAGGTAAGCGCCAGCGGATTCAAACGACTCATGGACAACAAAATGCACTCGCATGTCATTTACTCCTGTTATCGGTGTAGCGCCTGATAGATATCAGCCGCCAGCGTGTTGATTTCACTGTCGCTTAATGTCGACAGCGTAATTCGCAGGCCGTGAGATGGCCCGCTTACGCCAAAGGCTTCTCCCTCACGCACCAGCCAGCCGGCTTTTGCCAGGGTAAAAGCCGTCGCCTGGCTATGGGCTTCCAGCGGGAGCCAGGCATTCAGTCCGTCGCCGGGGGAAATGGCGATACCATGCTGCAGCAGGGCGCTGGCGAATTTTTGTTGCCGGGCGGCATAAAACTGTCGTGTTTGCGCCAGCCTGTGCTGATAATCAGGATCGGTCAGGCAGGCGCAGACCAGATCCTGTAGAAGATGACTAACCCACTGGCTACCGGCATTTAGCCGTAGCCGAAGTTTTGCTGACGTCACGCTATCGCTGGCGACAACGGCGAGACGCAAATCGGGGCCAAGAGTCTTGGAAACAGAGCGTATCACCGCCCAGTGCTGCGTTGTCTGCGCAATAACTGGCTGCCAGGACGACGAAGAAAGCAGGGCAAAGTGATCATCAACAATCACCAGTACCTGAGGATAACGCGCCAGGATATTTTGCAACGTAGCAGCGCGGCGAGCGCTCAGGCTACATCCGGTCGGGTTGTGCGCTCGTGGGGTTAAGATAACTGCCCGCGCACCCTGACTTAGCGCCTGTTCCAGTTTTTCAGGCTGCATACCTTCGCTATCCACGCTGACCGGGCTGGCATTAAAACCGGCATATCGCAGCATGTTGATACTGCTTAAAAAACAGGGATCTTCCACTGCTACGCTGTCGCCTGGTAACAAATGCGCCCAAAGCAGTCTTTCAATAGCATCGAGCGCCCCGCTGGTAATATCAATTTCACCTGGGCCTGGCATGGCCTCCTGTAACCAGCGTAGCGCCCACGCGTGAAGTTCAGGTGAAACGGGCGCATCGCCGTATAAATGCGGCGTACGGCTAAGCCGGGCAAAATAACGGCTGAGGTCTGGCAGACGCTGTGGGTCGGGGTTGCCGCCGGAAAGGTCGTGCAGCAGCGTATCCGGATTGCCCCCTTCCAGAGCAACGGGAGACGGATTGCCTTTAATCACTGTGCCATTGCGGCCTAAACTTTGCGCCAGTCCCGCGGTTATCAGCCTTTTGTAGGCCGCGGCGACGGTATTGCGGTTCACATTTAGTTCGCTCGCCAGCTCTCGCACCGGTGGAAGCGCATCTTCCGCCTGTAACGTGCCTGCGATAATGTGCTGACGAATACTGTTAAAAATTTCGCTGGCGGTTTTTCCGTCGATCATTATTGACCTATGACAAAATGAATTTTAGCATATGACGATAATAATGAGGCGATAGCCTGCTGTCCAGCGAGAGGGAAAATTTATGGGGCAAGAGAGTGATATCCAGTCAGTACTCTTCGACGATAACCATCGGGCATTACAGACCGACATTGTCGCCGTTCAGTCACAAGTGGTATATGGCAGCGTCGGTAACAGTATTGCCGTCCCGGCGATTAAAGCCCAGGGGTTACGGGTGACGGCAGTCCCGACGGTCCTGTTTAGCAATACACCACACTATAAAACGTTTTATGGCGGCATTATTCCCGTTGAGTGGTTTGCTGGCTACCTTACGGCGCTGAATGAGCGCGATGCATTACGCGAAGTAAAAGCGGTAACGACCGGTTATATGGGCAGCTCTGAGCAAATTGTCACGCTCTCGGAATGGTTGAAGGCGGTACGGGCTTCGCATCCGGATGTGTGTATTCTTGTGGATCCGGTGATGGGGGATACCGACAGCGGAATGTATGTGAAAGCAGAGATTCCACAAGCCTACCGTACGCATTTACTGCCGCAGGCGCAGGGAGTAACACCAAACGTGTTCGAACTGGAAATGCTAAGCGGCAAACCGTGCCGCACGCTGGAAGAGGCGGTAGCGGCGGCGCAATCGTTGCTTTCCGACACGCTAAAATGGGTCGTTATTACCAGCGCGCCAGGTGAGTCGCCGGAAACAATAACAGTTGCTGTCGTGACTGCGCAGGCCGTGGAAGTCTTTGCGCATCCGCGGGTAGCGACGGAGTTAAAAGGGACGGGAGATCTCTTTTGCGCCGAACTGGTCAGTGGTCTTGTGCGGGGTAAAAAACTGATAACCGCGGCAAAAGATGCTGCGCAACGCGTACTGGAGGTCATGATGTGGACACAGCAATGTGGGGGCGATGAGTTAATTCTGCCACCAGCAAAGGAGGGGCGGCGATGAAGAGTTATCGGTTGGTGGTTCGTCAGCAGGGACGTATCGTAGGGCATTTTGAAACCAGCGGACGGGATGCGCTGGAGGATATTTGCGTGGCGCGAGCAATGTTTGGTATGGCGGGTGGGTATCAGTGTGAACTATTGGTGTCCGATTCAGAAAGACGCGTGCTGGAGAGCGGGCCGGAAGGGATGAAAATCCTGATGCAGGAGAAGTGTTATCGTCCACTCACTTCGCAAATTTAATGCCAGATGGCGGCATAACCGTCTTATCCGGCCTACGTCTTGTAGGCCAGATAAACGCAGTATCATCCGGCAAGGTACTGCCCGATTGCCGGATGCCGGCATAAACGCCTCATCCGGCCTACGCAAAAATTACTTCTTAATACGGATAACCGGGGTTTCACCCACAGTTACGCTACCGGACAGTTTGATCAGTTCTTTAATTTCGTCCATGTTGGAGATAACCACCGGAGTCAGGGTAGACTTGGCTTTTTCTTCCAGCAGCGGCAAATCGAACTCAATGACCGGATCGCCAACTTTCACGCGCTGGCCTTCTTCAGCGATACGTTTGAAGCCTTCGCCTTTCAGCTCAACGGTGTCGATGCCGAAGTGAACGAACAGTTCAATGCCGCTATCAGATTCAATAGAGAACGCATGGTTGGTTTCAAAGATTTTGCCGATGGTACCGTCAACAGGCGCTACCATTTTATTACCGGTCGGTTTGATAGCGATGCCATCACCAACGATTTTTTCAGCAAAAACTACATCCGGCACGTCTTCGATGTTGACGATCTCGCCAGAGAGCGGGGCAACAATCTCAATAGTTCCGGTGTCTTTCTTATCATCAGAAACCAGAGATTTTAGTTTATCGAACAAACCCATGATCTTCTCCTAAGCAGTAAATTGGGCCGCATCTCGTGGATTAGCAGATTGTTTTTTCTTCAATGAACTTGTTAACCAGCGTCATTAACTCGTCCGTTGTCGGTTGAGCAAGAGCCTGCTCTGCTAACACCTTCGCATCTTCGAAGTTCGTGTTACGGATAATCTTCTTAATGCGCGGGATAGAAATGGCGCTCATAGAGAATTCGTCCAGACCCATCCCCAGCAACAGAAGTGTAGCACGTTCGTCGCCTGCAAGCTCACCACACATGCCAGTCCATTTACCTTCTGCGTGAGAAGCATCAATAACTTGCTTAATCAAGTTCAGTACGGACGGTGACATTGGCTGGTAAAGATGTGAAATCATATCATTACCACGGTCAACTGCCAGGGTGTACTGCGTTAAATCATTGGTGCCGATACTAAAGAAATCAACTTCTTTGGCTAAATGACGAGCAATGGTCGCCGCAGCCGGAGTTTCGACCATCACGCCAATTTCAATTGACTCGTCAAATGCTTTGCCTTCATCACGCAGTTCCTGCTTGTAGATTTCAATCTCTTTGCGCAGTGCGCGCACTTCTTCAACAGAGATGATCATTGGGAACATGATGCGCAATTTACCGAAAGCGGACGCACGCAGGATGGCGCGCACCTGATCACGCAGGATTTCTTTACGATCCATAGCGATACGTACGGCGCGCCAGCCCAGGAACGGGTTCTCTTCTTTCGGGAAGTTCATGTACGGCAGTTCTTTGTCGCCGCCGATGTCCATGGTACGCACGATAACCGCCTGCGAGCCGCACGCTTCAGCCACCGCTTTATACGCCGCAAATTGTTCTTCTTCTGTCGGCAGTGCGTCGCGGTCCATGAACAGGAATTCAGTACGATACAGACCAACACCTTCCGCGCCGTTGCGCTCAGCGCCTTCAACGTCACGAACGGTACCGATGTTGGCGCAGACTTCTACCTGATGTCCATCCAGCGTAATAGCGGGCAAATCTTTCAGTTTAGCAAGTTCTGCTTTCTCGGTTGCCACCTGCTCCTGAACGGCGCGCAGCTGGTCGATTACCTCGTTGGTCGGGTTGACGTAAACCTGATTGTTTACGGCATCCAGAATAATAAAGTCGCCGTTTTTCACCTGAGACGTAACGCTACCTGTCCCTACGATCGCTGGCAGTTCCAGGGAACGCGCCATGATAGAGGTATGGGAAGTGCGGCCGCCCGCGTCGGTGATAAAGCCCAGCACCTTCTGCAGGTTTAACTGTGCGGTTTCAGACGGGGTCAAATCAGCAGCTACCAGGATGACTTCGTCCTGGATTGCACTCAGGTCGATAATTGCCAGACCCAGGATGTTGCGCAGCAGGCGCTTACCGATATCGCGCACGTCAGCCGCACGCTCTTTCAGGTATTCGTCATCCAGTTCTTCCAGGGCAGTGGCCTGACCTTCGATAACTTCATGCGCGGCTGCGTCAGCCGTCATATGCTTATCTTTAATCAGGGCTATGATTTCCTGCTCCAGCTCCTCATCTTCGAGCAGCATAATATGCCCTTCGAAAATGGCTTCTTTTTCTTCACCGAACGTTTCACCAGCTTTTGTTTTGATCGCTTCCAGTTGCGCAGATGCCTTGGCACGACCGCTCAGAAAACGTTCAACTTCCTGATCAACCTTGTCGGCAGAAATTTTTTTCCGGTCAATGACGATTTCGTCTTCTTTCAGCAATAGTGCTTTGCCGAAAGCGATACCCGGGGATGCTAAAATGCCTGAAATCATAACCCTACCTTACTTGTGACTGATTTTTAAAAGAACCCGGAAAAAAGACTTATTCGAGTTCCGCCATCAGTTTGACCAGATGTTCAACCGCTTTCTGCTCATCTTCACCCTCTGCGGAGATGGTGACGACGGTGCCTTGAGTCAGGCCCAGAGTCTGCAGTTTAAACAGGCTTTTTGCGCTGGCGCTTTTGCCGTTGGAAGTCACAGTAATCTCAGAAGTGAAGCCTTTTGCTTCTTTAACAAACTGAGCAGCAGGGCGGGTGTGCAGACCGTTCGGAGCGGTAATGGTAACTTCTTGCTGGAACATTGTATTTCCCCAACTTATAGGTTTAGTGTTGTGGAACTAAAGTCTAGCCTGGCGGCTCAACTTTAGCCTGTATTGTTAGCGCCGACGTAAACGGGACGCGACACAAAAGGTGTTCTACGCAATCCGTTGCCGGCAACTTCTGGCCGCTGACGTTTCGCTCGTCATTAAACATTATGCCGCGAAAGGAAGATTTGAACCAAATCATAAAATCGATTCAGCTAACGCTTTTCCTGTAACGATTAATTTCGCGCATCAAAATAATTAGTCTGGTTAAATACCAGTTCCGGCAGGGTGAATCAATGCCAGGAGAGGTGAAACTTTGAAGCAGACCACAAAAAAGCACCTGAAAAGGTGCTTTTTTACGCAGTTTTAACATTCTGGCATCACTGTTGCAGTTCTTTCTCGGTAAAGAGATCGGCGAACAGCGCGGTGCTCAGATAACGCTCACCTGATGAGGGTAGGATAACCACAATGTTCTTATTGGTAAAGCTTTCATCTTCCTGCAGCTTAAGCGCTGCCGCCACCGCCGCGCCGGAAGAGATTCCCGCCAGAATGCCTTCTTCTTCCATCAGGCGGCGTGCGGTAGAAATAGCCTCATCGTTAGTAATACCCACCACTTTATCAATGAGCTTCAGGTCCAGGTTGCCAGGAATGAAGCCTGCACCGATCCCCTGAATTTTGTGTGGGCCGGGCTTCAGCTCAACGCCTGCCAGCGCCTGAGCGATAACCGGAGAGTCGGTAGGTTCGACCGCAACGGTGATTAAATCCGTTTTACCCTTAGTCCCTTTGATGTAACGTGTGACGCCAGTCAACGTACCGCCAGTGCCGACACCTGAGATAAAGACGTCAACCTGGCCATCAGTATCTTCCCAGATTTCCGGGCCGGTGGTTTTTTCGTGGATTTCCGGGTTGGCCGGGTTGCTGAACTGCTGAAGCAGGAGATATTTTTGCGGGTCGCTGGCGACAATTTCTTCGGCCTTCTGAATGGCGCCCTTCATCCCCTTTGCGCCTTCGGTCAGCACCAGATTCGCGCCCAGTGCTTTAAGCAGTTTGCGGCGTTCGATGCTCATGGTCTCCGGCATGGTTAGGGTGAGCTTATAACCGCGTGCGGCGGCCACATATGCCAGCGCAATACCGGTGTTACCGCTGGTTGGCTCTACCAGTTCCACGCCGGGCTTCAGTACGCCGCGTTTTTCCGCATCCCAAATCATATTGGCGCCGATACGGCACTTAACGCTAAAGCTTGGGTTGCGTGATTCCACCTTTGCCAGAATGCGTCCGTTACCGATACGGTTCAGTCGAACCAGCGGCGTATGACCGATAGTCAGCGAGTTATCTTCATAAATCTTACTCATGGCCTGTCCTTAACTGTATGAAATTGGGATACCTTCCCAGCATACCTTCCAGCCAGATATGGGGAAGTAAGGAATTCGCATATCTATATGCTGATGGGAAATAATGGTTATCAGTATGGAATAAGAGACCGCATAAGCCATCCCTTATTTATACATTTTTACTTTATTTCCATAACGCGTGCTTAGCACGCCAGCAATCCACCCACATTGCCGTTGCGCCGCAAACGGCGACAGGCATAATGAAAAGGTTAAGCACTGGAATCATTGTGAAGAGGCTGGTGAGCGCACCAAACTGCATATTTGCAACCTTGCGTCCGCGCAGGGCGACGCGCATCTCTTTAAAGGGGACTTTATGGTTATCGAAAGGATAATCGCAGTACTGGATCGCCAGCATCCAGGCGCTGAACAAAAACCACAGCACTGGCGCGATGGTTTGGCCAATACCAGGAATGAAATAGAGAATCAGCAGCACAATAGCGCGCGGTAGATACCACGCCAGTTTTTGCCATTCACGCTTCATAATACGCGGTATATCTTTCATGATGCCGAGTACACCGGCATCTGGCGGCGTGGCGCCGGTTAACCGCGCCTCAAGTTGTTCAGCTAAAAGGCCGTTAAACGGTGCGGCAATCCAGTTGGCGAGAGTCGAGAAAAAGTAACCAAAGACCAGTAGTACAGAGATAACGGCAATCGGCCACAGCAGATAGCTTAGCCATTGCAGCCAGTCTGGCACATACCGCATCAACGCAGGTATCCAGGCGTCAAGCTGTGTAAACAGCCACCAGAATGCGCCGCCCATCAGCACAATATTGACCAGCAAAGGTAAAATAACAAAGCGACGGATGCCTGGTAGAGTAACCAGTTTCCATCCTTGCGAGAAATAATAAACGCCGCTGCGTGGTACGGTTGTAGATGATGATGAAACCATATTCAGGACATACTCCTTTTCTTAAAGCCCTGGGTAAACGTAGATATCTTACCCGGTTATCAGACGGTGGATAGTTCGGAAATGTTCGAAAAAACAGCAAAAAGCACATTTTCCTTCATCTTTATGCGGCGAAAGCCAACAGTACACTTGCACTTGACGTAATCGGCAAATACTCTTAGTGAGTAAATGTTTGCCGTGGTGGCAAGGTGTTAGAACAACAGAGAATATAATGATGCAGGATTTGCGTCTGATATTAATCATTGTTGGCGCGATCGCCATAATCGCTTTACTGGTACATGGTTTCTGGACCAGCCGTAAAGAACGATCTTCTATGTTCCGCGATCGTCCACTAAAACGCATGAAATCAAAACGCGACGACGACTCGTATGACGACGATGTCGAAGAAGACGAAGGCGTAGGTGAAGTTCGTGTTCACCGCGTGAATCATGCCCCCGGCCAGCCGCAGGAGCATGACGCCCCTCGTCAGCCGCCGCAACACCAGTACCAGCCGCCTTATGCGTCTGCGCAGCCGCGTTCAGCAGCTCCGCCGCAAGCGCCAGCGGCGCCGGTCCAGCAACCTGCACCGCCTGTGCCGCAGCCGCAACCGGTCCAGCCGCCTGCGTCGCCTGTGCAACAGCCGCCGCAAGCGCCGCAGCCTGTCGCGCAGCCCGTACAGCCAGCAACAGCGCAAACCCTCCAGCCTGCGGAACCTGTCGTTGAGACAGAACCGGTGAGGGAAGAAACGCCGGTTGTTGAAAAGCCGCAGCGTAAAGAGGCGGTCATCATTATGAACGTTGCGGCCCATCATGGCAGCGAACTTAATGGTGAAGTTTTATTGAACAGTATTCAGCAATCTGGTTTTAAATTTGGCGATATGAACATCTTCCATCGTCATTTAAGCCCGGACGGCAGCGGCCCGGCCTTGTTCAGTCTCGCGAATATGGTCAATCCGGGAACGTTCGATCCTGAAATGACGGACTTCACTACGCCTGGCGTCACCATTTTTATGCAGGTGCCGTCTTATGGCGATGCGCTGCAGAACTTCAAGCTGATGCTGCAATCCGCGCAACATATCGCGGATGAGGTCGGCGGCGTTGTGCTGGATGACCAGCGTCGGATGATGACGCCGCAGAAATTACGCGAATATCAGGACCGCATCCGCGAGGTGATGGACGCTAACGCCTGAGGTTAACCCAGGTGTGACATTTTTAACGTAACCCCCGCCTGTCGGGGGTTTTTTATCATTGATGGTGTGATATGGAACCAATCGAACAACAATTGACAGAACTGCGAACCACGCTTCGCCATCATGAGTATCTGTATCATGTGATGGATGCACCAGAGATTCCCGACGCCGAATATGACCGCCTGATGCGGGAGCTGCGGGAGTTGGAGGCGCAGCGTCCGGATCTGATTACGGCGGATTCGCCCACGCAACGCGTTGGCGCGGCGCCGCTGACGGCATTCAGGCAGATTCGCCATGAAGTGCCGATGCTGTCGCTTGATAACGTGTTTGATGAAGAGAGCTTTCTGGCGTTTAACAAACGGGTACAGGATCGCTTAAAAAGTAAGGAAAAAGTGACCTGGTGCTGTGAGCTGAAGCTGGATGGTCTGGCGGTTAGCATTCTGTATGAAAACGGCGTTCTGGTAAGGGCTGCGACGCGTGGCGATGGTACCACCGGTGAGGATATTACCGCGAACGTGCGCACGATTCGCGCTATTCCGTTAAAACTTCACGGCGATAACATTCCGGCGCGCCTTGAGGTTCGCGGAGAGGTATTTTTACCGCAGGCCGGGTTTGAAAAGATCAATGACGAAGCGCGTCGTACTGGCGGCAAAGTGTTTGCCAACCCGCGTAACGCGGCGGCGGGTTCACTGCGTCAACTCGACCCGCGCATTACCGCGAAGCGACCGCTGACGTTCTTCTGCTACGGCGTCGGTATCCTTGAAGGCGGCGAGTTGCCGGATACGCATCTGGGGCGTTTGCTGCAATTTAAAGCGTGGGGACTACCGGTCAGCGATCGCGTGACGCTGTGCGATTCTCCGCAAGCGGTGCTGGATTTTTACCATAAAGTCGAGGCAGACCGCCCGACGCTGGGCTTTGATATCGACGGCGTGGTCATTAAAGTCAACTCGCTGGTCTTGCAGGAACAACTTGGCTTTGTGGCCCGCGCGCCGCGCTGGGCGGTGGCGTTTAAATTTCCAGCCCAGGAGCAGATGACTTTTGTACGCGAGGTTGAGTTTCAGGTTGGACGCACCGGGGCGATTACGCCGGTAGCGCGTCTGGAACCGGTTCAGGTAGCAGGTGTATTAGTCAGTAACGCCACGCTGCATAATGCCGATGAAATTGAGCGTCTTGGCTTGCGCATCGGCGATAAGGTGGTTATCCGTAGGGCTGGGGATGTTATTCCCCAGGTGGTGAACGTAGTCCTTTCGGAACGTCCTGACGCGACGCGTCCGGTTGTGTTTCCGGCGCATTGTCCGGTATGCGGGTCTGACGTAGAACGCGTTGAAGGCGAGGCCGTTACCCGTTGTACTGGCGGACTGATTTGTGGCGCGCAGCGTAAAGAGTCGCTCAAACACTTTGTGTCGCGCCGGGCGATGGACGTAGACGGGATGGGAGATAAGATTATCGACCAATTGGTGGAAAGGGAGTATGTCCATACACCCGCGGATTTATTCCGTCTCACGGCGGGTAAACTGACCGGCCTGGACCGAATGGGGCCAAAGTCTGCGCAAAATGTCGTTAACGCGTTGGAAAAAGCCAAAGAAACGACCTTTGCCCGCTTTCTTTATGCATTGGGTATTCGAGAAGTCGGTGAAGCAACGGCGGCAGGGCTGGCGGCGTATTTCGGTACGCTGGAGGCGCTGCAGGCCGCCTCTATTGACGAATTGCAAAAAGTGCCTGATGTAGGAATTGTAGTCGCTACGCACGTCTTTAACTTTTTTGCCGAAGAGAGCAATCGTGACGTGATCGGTCAGCTACTGGCGGAAGGGGTTCACTGGCCAGCGCCGGTAGTGATTAATGCGCAAGAGATCGACAGTCCGTTTGCCGGTAAAACTGTGGTGCTAACCGGTAGCTTAAGCCAGATGTCCCGTGATGACGCTAAAGCGCGTTTAGTGGAACTGGGCGCGAAAGTGGCAGGTAGCGTATCGAAGAAAACCGATCTGGTGATTGCGGGTGAAGCGGCGGGTTCCAAACTTGCTAAAGCGCAGGAACTGGGCATCAATGTCATTGATGAAGCGGAAATGCTCCGTTTGCTGGGCGTCTGATATGGAGAAAGAGCAACTGATTGCCATCGCGAATACGCTGATGCCGTTCGGCAAATATCAGGGACGTCGATTGATCGACCTTCCGGAAGAATATTTGTTGTGGTTTGCCCGTAAGGATCAATTTCCGGCGGGTAAGCTCGGGGAACTGATGCAAATTACGCTGCTCATTAAAACCGAGGGGCTGACGCAACTGGTACAGCCCCTGAAACGCCCGATTTAAGCTTTCGCGGCACGGCCTTCCTGCCGTGCCAATTTTTCAGTCTGGCGTTTGTAGCGTCGCGCCAGCCCCGCGCAGACCATCAGTTGGATCTGGTGGAAGATCATCAGCGGTAATACCATCATACCCAGCACTGACGTCGGAAACAGAATATTGGCCATCGGAATCCCGTTAGCCAGACTCTTTTTCGAACCACAGAAGACGATAGTGATTTCGTCGGCTTTATTGAAGCCGCATTGACGGGCGACAAAGACGTTAATGGCTATGACGATCGCCAGCAGTACGAGGCTGACCACGACAATAAACAGTAGAGAACCCCAGCCGACTTTGTGCCAGATACCATTAACCACCGCTTCGCTGAACGCCGAGTAGACCACCAGCAAAATAGAGGTCTGATCCGTTTTCGCTATCCACTTTTTGTTGCGCGCGACCCAGTTGCCGATCCACGGACGAGACAGGTGTCCCAGCACGAAAGGCAGTAGCAGTTGCAGCATAATTTTGCCTACCTCTTCCAGGCTGCCCTGTGCGCCGTGAATATTCATTACCAGACCGACCAGTAGAGGTGACAGGAAAATGCCCAGCAGACTGGACGCAGACGCTGAGCACACCGCAGCCGCGACGTTGCCGCCTGCAAGCGAGGTAAACGCAATCGCAGACTGCACGGTGGCGGGCAAAATACACAGATACAGGAAGCCGCTGTAGAGCATCGGGTCGACATTGACAGGCGCCCACCAGGCAAACAGCACGCCGAGGACAGGAAAGAGCACAAAAGTGCTGCACATGACCCACAAATGTAATCGCCAGTGGCTGCCGCCAGCGATAATCGCCTCACGTGACAGCTTTGCGCCATGCATAAAAAACAGCAGGGCGATGGCTGCTGTCGTGATGCCTTCAACGACAGGCACAAAGCCGCCTTCCGCCGGGAAAAAAGAGGCCAGCAATACCACCGTAATAAGCGTCAGAGTAAAAGGGTCAAGAATACGAAAAAGTTTCATAAAAACTCCTGAAAGTCGGTGCAGCTATTTTGCGTTTTTCATTTTGAGAAATAAAATTGATTTATTGCATCTATATATGAATCTAATCGATGAATTATTCACTGCGTCAACTGCGTATTTTTATTACCGTCGCCCGGGCAAAAAGTTTTAGCCGGGCAGGGGATATGATTGGGCTGAGCCAGTCTGCGGTTAGTCATAGCGTAAAAGAGCTGGAGCGGCAAACCGGCGTCAGATTGCTGGATCGCACCACACGTGAGGTGGTGCTGACCGAGGCGGGGCAACAGCTGGCGACGCGTCTGGAGCGGGTGCTTGATGAACTGAACAGTATACTGCGCGATGCAGGCAGAGTAGGGACACAATTAACCGGCACCGTGCGCGTTGCCGCCAGCCAGACCATTTCTGCGCACCTTATTCCGCAGTGCATTGCCCAAAGCGACTTACTCTACCCCGCTATTGATTTTGTACTGCACGATCGCCCGCAGCAGTGGGTACTGGAGAGTATCCGTCAGGGGGAAGTGGATTTTGGGATCGTTATCGATCCCGGCGCAGCGGTGGATTTACAGTGTGAAGCCATCTTATCAGAGCCTTTTTTACTATTGTGTCGCCAGGATCATCCGCTGGCGCGACAGGAATGGGTGAGCTGGCAGGATCTTAAACAGGCGCGGCTGGTCTTACAGGATTATGCGTCCGGTAGCCGACCACTGATTGATGCGGCGCTTGCCCATTTTGCAATTGAGGCGGATATCGTGCAGGAGATTGGCCATCCCGCTACGCTCTTTCCAATGGTGGAAGCGGGAATCGGCATCAGCGTGCTGCCCGCGCTGGCGTTACCACTCCCGCAAGGCAGCCACTTGCTGGTTAAACGGCTGACGCCCGTCGTTGAAAGACAGCTCATGCTGGCGCGGCGAAAAAACCGATCGCTCTCCACGGCGGCGCAGGCATTATGGGATGTAGTACGTACCCAGGCCAGCGAATTAACCGCCGCAAGGGAGAAAGATCCGCTGTATCAGATGTAGACTGTAAGTGAGCCGGTAGCGTTGCTACGGTATTTATGCCGGGTGGCGGCTTCGCCGCGTTGACTCAATAAGCGCATTTCCTGGTAGTAAATAGTTCTGTATTTCTTTATCAGTTTCCCCATGCGTTTGCGTGCCATCCTCAAAAAATGCTATATAACGCGTCTCTGAATACGGGAGGGGAGGGCCATAAAACACGCCTTCAATGTCAGTTAAAAACGATATTGACGTAGTTGTGCAATATTCTGTTTATTTTGGGATTTTTTCAGCCAGAAAATGAAAATGGGCCTACAGGATCTCCACCACCAGAAGCGCAGGCCCTTTTGCTCTGGCTTTCCCCGATACAATAAGGAATATATACGGACGAAAAAAACGTATCGCTTTGACAGTGATACAGTTTCTTACTTTCTCTGATTTCCTGAGATACCCCGGGAACAGGTGTTGGTGGGTTGTGCAGGATGACTCGCTTTGCTCGCCCTTCTGGCCGTCGCCGTAAACGGCTCCGTTGTCTCACTGCGTGAGACCCGACCCTACCGCAGGTCCGAATCTTATAAATCGCAGATAGCAAAAAAGCGCCTTTAGGGCGCTTTTTTGCATTGGTGGGTCGTGCAGGATTCGAACCTGCGACCAATTGATTAAAAGTCAACTGCTCTACCAACTGAGCTAACGACCCGAAGTGGTGGGTGATGACGGGATCGAACCGCCGACCCCCTCCTTGTAAGGGAGGTGCTCTCCCAGCTGAGCTAATCACCCACTTCGGTACTTCATAATAAGAAATTTAGCTGGCGAGAAAGTGGTGGGTGATGACGGGATCGAACCGCCGACCCCCTCCTTGTAAGGGAGGTGCTCTCCCAGCTGAGCTAATCACCCACTTCTCAATTTCTTATCTACACGGCGGAGACTACATAAAGTAGTTGGTGGGTGATGACGGGATCGAACCGCCGACCCCCTCCTTGTAAGGGAGGTGCTCTCCCAGCTGAGCTAATCACCCCCGCTGTGTGGAGTCGCATTATAGGGAGAGTTGAAAATGAGTCAACGCATTTTCTAAAGTTTTTGTTTGTTCGTCGTAAAATTAAACAAAACGATCGTGAATTGCCCCGCGCTGCATGATTTCTATACGGAAATAGCAAAGCGCAGCGTTCTGACCGGATCAACATTGAGGAATCAAGCCACAGTGATAGAATACAAGGCTATTCATCTTTCCAGGATTTGCCGGTTGTCGGCATCTTTATAAACGTAAGGCCATTTCATGAAAATCAAAACTCGCTTCGCGCCTAGCCCGACAGGATATCTGCATGTCGGCGGCGCGCGTACTGCTCTTTATTCCTGGCTTTTCGCACGTCACCACGGCGGTGAGTTCGTGCTGCGTATTGAAGACACCGATCTTGAGCGTTCCACGCCGGAAGCCATCGAAGCCATTATGGATGGTATGAACTGGCTGAACCTGGAATGGGACGAGGGCCCGTATTTCCAGACCAAACGCTTTGATCGCTATAATGCGGTTATTGACGAGATGCTGGCAGCGGGAACGGCCTATAAATGTTATTGCTCTAAAGAGCGTCTGGAGCAACTGCGTGAAGAGCAGATGGCGAAGGGCGAGAAACCGCGTTATGACGGACGTTGCCGTCATAGCCATGAACATCATGCCGACGATGAGCCGTGCGTGGTGCGTTTTGCCAACCCGCAAGACGGTTCCGTTATTTTTGACGATCAGATCCGTGGCCCGATTGAGTTCAGTAACCAGGAGCTGGACGATCTGATCATTCGCCGTACAGACGGTTCTCCGACCTACAATTTCTGTGTGGTGGTGGATGACTGGGATATGGAAATCACCCACGTGATTCGTGGTGAAGACCACATCAATAACACCCCGCGGCAGATCAATATCCTGAAAGCGCTGAACGCGCCGGTGCCGCTGTACGCGCATGTGTCGATGATTAACGGCGACGACGGTAAAAAACTGTCTAAACGCCACGGCGCGGTTAGTGTAATGCAGTATCGCGACGATGGTTATCTGCCGGAAGCATTGCTGAACTACCTGGTTCGCCTGGGCTGGTCCAGCGGCGATCAAGAGATCTTCACCCGTGAAGAGATGATTAAACTGTTCTCTTTGGGGGCTGTAAGTAAATCTGCCAGCGCCTTTAACACGGATAAACTGCTGTGGCTGAACCACCACTACATTAATACGCTGGCGCCGGAATATGTGGCGACACATCTGCAGTGGCATATTGAGCAAGAAAATATTGATACCCGGAATGGGCCGCAGCTTGCGGAACTGGTGAAACTACTGGGCGAACGCTGCAAAACGCTAAAAGAGATGGCGCAAAGCTGCCGCTACTTCTATGAAGATTTTGCTGAGTTTGACGCTGATGCGGCGAAAAAACATCTCCGTCCGGTGGCCCGTCAGCCGTTGGAGGTGGTGCGTGACAAACTGGCCGCTATTGGCGAATGGACCGCAGAAAACATCCACCATGCGATTCAGGCGACTGCCGATGAGCTGGAAGTCGGTATGGGGAAAGTGGGGATGCCGTTGCGCGTAGCCGTCACTGGCGCCGGGCAGTCTCCGGCGCTGGACGTCACCGTACATGCCATTGGCAAATCACGCAGCATCGATCGTATCAATAAAGCTCTGGCTTTTATTGCAGAGCGTGAACATCAGCAGTAGCAAGAGCTGAAATAGACGACACGGCAGGAAAAACACCTGCCGTTTTTACCTTTTAGTCCGACTCATTGATACCTAAGCGCGTCAGAAAACCACGAATGCCTTCCCGCGATAAAAATAGCGCCAGTTTTTCCTGTTCCTGAGCAGACATGTTTTCAACAGCATCAATGATTTGCCGATAAGCGTGGCTGTGTACCGCGTTCGCATATTCTGCAAAAGGCTCTTCAGCCTGATAAAAAGCAGGCAGTTTGCGAAAAGCCGGAATGTTCAGAATAAACTCCCGCACGCTGGCATCAATGTGAATGAGTCTTGCGCGTCCGCCTTTAACACCCGGGAATTTTTCGGTTTTCCAGTGTTGTTCTCTGATCCAGCGATTGACGGTCTGTCTGGCCACGCCGAGGCATTCAGCCAGCTCTTCTGTGGTCATTTTACTGCGTAATCTTTTCATATTATTTGCTATCGCGTATCCCTAAGCGTTGTAACAAACCTGTAATCCCTTCACGAACGAGGAGAGAGGTAAGCTGTTTCTGCTCGGATAATGTCATCTCTTTGGCGAGCGTCATGAGTAGCGCTTCAAGTGACGCGTCGCCGGCAGGCGTGAATGTGTCTGCCTGGTGGTCAACCGAACGCTCAGCGCTGCGGATATATTCACGAACCTGTTCGTTTACATGAACCAGGCGGGCTTTACCGCCCTGGACGCCGGGTTTGGGTGACGTCGCCCAGCCTTCTTTCCGTACCCATTTATTGATGGTTTGTCGGCTGTAACCGGTGAGATTAGCGAGTTCTTCTGGCGTCATCCGTTCCTTGAACATAACGATTCCCTGAATAGACGTGGGGTTAATTAGGGGTTTATTTTATAGCACCATTTTAGTCGAAACCGTGACGTGTTTAACTACTGAATGCGAGTTGTGCCGCATTGTCTTTTATTTGAATGCTTTTTCAGCGATTGAATTCGACAAGTTCATTTTGCCGTTGACACATGCGAAGGGAATTCATATGATGCCGCCCGTCAACTCGACAAGCTTTACGTAGTGGGGCTATAGCTCAGCTGGGAGAGCGCTTGCATGGCATGCAAGAGGTCAGCGGTTCGATCCCGCTTAGCTCCACCAAATTTACTCCCAATAAATTTGGTTTGTACGTAAAGCAATGTGGGGCTATAGCTCAGCTGGGAGAGCGCTTGCATGGCATGCAAGAGGTCAGCGGTTCGATCCCGCTTAGCTCCACCACTTTCAAACCCTCGCTGCAAAGCGGGGGTTTTTGCTTTATGCTACTGACTTTATTGCTTCCAGCCTGTTCTTTACTTTCGTTTGTTGGTACTACTCTGTCTGTCAATATGAGCTTTTGTTAGATTGCTTCATGATGTGAATATACTTATTATTCATGTGCCTTATATAATGATGTGAGCATTAACGTAATGCCGGATAAGTATAATCTCCTAAAAAATATAAAAATATTTTTACTGGCTTTATGCCTGACCGTTCCGGCTATTCTTGTTTCCCGTGCCATTTCTCCTCGCGCTACTATTGATTCCAGCTACATTTTTTTGGCCTGGCTACCTCTTTGCGTCATGTTTGCCGTTTTGTTCTTATTTGGCCGCCGCGGCGTCGCGCCGATGATAGTCGCAATGACGTTGACCAATGAGTGGAATTTTCATTTACCCCTGCCGCAGGCGATGGTACTGCTATTTTGCCAGACGTTTCCCGTGTTGGTGGTTTGCGCCATTGTGCGCTGGTTGTTGGGGACGCGCTGGCGCTATGGCATACTCAATAAAGGTATCTGGCTACGCGTCTTCTGGTTAGGACTGATGACGCCATTCGGAATAAAAATCAGTATGCATCTGGCGGGGCACTACCTCGCTTTTCCGGTAACGATCTCTACTTTTTTTGGTACCGGCACTGCTATTTTCTCTATTGTCGATACACTGAGTCTGATTTCTGCTGCGCTCATTTTTACCTTCTTTTTTTATTATCCTATGCGAATGATGGCCAGTCCGCACTATATTCGTATTTTCTGGCGCAGGAATGTTTCCCCTTATCTCGCCAGAGAAAAGCGTCTGTTTACGTTTCTCTGGTTTGGATCATTGGCAACGCTGTTAGCGGTGCTGTGTACGCCTTTCGAGACGAAGTATATTGCTGGTTACCTGGTGCCGGTATTGTTTATCGGATTTACACTTGGCGTGGGAAAAATCCGTTATCCATTGCTGAATTTAAGCTGGGCTATCACTGCGCTGTTCCTGCTTAGCTATAACCGCAATTTTCTGCAGGGCGTAGGATCAGAATATTCGCTGGCATTTATTCTTTCGGTTCTCATTTCTTTTAGTATTTGTTTGTTGTATATGGCGCGGATTAACCAGCGCAGCGAATGGTTGAACCGGCAGTGGCACACGCAGGCACTGACCGATCCGCTGACACGGCTGCCTAATTTACGTGCGCTGGAACAGTTTCTTTTGCAGGGGGCCGGGCAAAGTGTGTGCTATTTACGCATGGAAAACCTGGAGTTTCTGAGTCGACATTATGGTATGCAGATGCGTGTTCATTGTGAACGCGCGGTGTTTCGTGAGTTACAGCCGCTGCTACTGGAAAAGGAGAAGATTTTTCATCTACCGGGTAGTGAATTGCTGCTGGTGTTAACCGGACCGGAGACCGAAGCCCGCCTGCAACATATGCTCAATGTGCTTAATAACCGGAAAATTTACTGGAACAATACCGGTCTGGAAATGGAGTATGGCGCGGCGTGGGGAACGTTTGATGGCCGCCAGGAAACCTTACAACCGTTGCTGGGCCAGCTAAGCTGGTTGGCGGAACAATCCTGTTCACACCATCGGGTACTTTCACTGACGCATAGCGTTGAAGCTGCTTCAGGTCAGACTACTGAGCGAGTGTTACGGTTACAGAAAATCCGTCAGGCGCTGGAGCGCGGCGCGCTTGTGCTGTACGCGCAACCTATCCGCGATGCGCAGGGGAAAGGGTATGACGAGATTTTGACGCGGCTCAGATGTGACGACGGCATGATGATGCCGAACCAATTTATTCCGCTTATTGCCCAATTTAACCTGAGCGTGCGGTTCGATATGCAGGTGATGGAAGCGCTTTTGCAATGGCTCTCCGCACATCCTTCGGCAGATCAGGGGGCGCGTTTCTCGGTTAACCTGATGCCGCTGACTCTGCTGCAAAAAGAGACGGCGCCGCGCATTATTCAGCTCTTTAAACGCTATGGCGTTCCACCTGCTTCGGTCATCATAGAAATTACCGAAGAACAGGCGTTTTCTCATTCAGAAGCCAGTATGCATAATATCAACCAATTGCGTAAGTTTGGCTTAAAAATCGCGATTGATGATTTCGGCACCGGTTATGCAAACTATGAGCGCCTTAAACGCCTTAAGGCCGATATTATTAAAATCGACGGCTGTTTCGTAAAAGATATTCTGACGGACTCCCTGGATGCGATGATTGTGAAATCAATCACTGATTTAGCAAAAGCGAAATCGCTGAGTGTTGTCGCCGAGTTTGTTGAGACGCCGGCGCAGCGCGACTTGTTATTACAACTGGGCGTCCACAGTTTGCAGGGATACCTGATTGGCCGTCCGCGCCCGCTAGGTGAGTAAGTAGTATAAAAAAACCGGGGATACCTCCCCGGTTTCTGAATTGATACGCCTGAATCTGGAGGCCTGATAAGCGTAGTGCTTTACAGTACCAGCGCAGCGATAGAGGCGGACAGGACGCTCACTAACGTGGAGCCATAAACCAGTTTCAGGCCAAAACGGGAAACCACATTGCCCTGTTCTTCGTTCAGGCCTTTAATCGCACCTGCGATAATCCCGATAGAAGAGAAGTTCGCGAAGGACACCAGGAAGACGGAGATAATGCCTTCTGCGCGCGGAGAAAGAGTAGAGGCAATTTTCTGCAGATCCATCATCGCCACGAATTCGTTAGAAACCAGTTTAGTCGCCATGATGCTTCCTACCTGTAGCGCTTCGCTGGACGGTACGCCCATCACCCACGCCACCGGGTAGAAAATGTAGCCCAGAATGCCCTGGAAGGAAATGCTGTAGCCAAACCAGCCAGTCACTGTAGCGAACAGAGCGTTCAGCGCCGCGATCAGCGCGATAAAGCCGATAAGCATCGCCGCGACGATAATGGCCACTTTAAAACCTGCCAGAATGTATTCGCCCAGCATTTCGAAGAAGCTTTGGCCTTCGTGTAGGTTCGACATCTGGATATTTTCTTCGCTGGCATCCACGCGGTACGGGTTGATCAGCGACAGAACGATAAAGGTGCTGAACATGTTCAGAACCAGTGCAGCCACCACATACTTAGGATCCAGCATCGTCATGTATGCGCCCACGATAGACATGGAAACGGTAGACATTGCGGTAGCCGCCATGGTGTACATACGGTTGCGGGACATTTTACCGAGAATATCTTTATACGCGATAAAGTTCTCGGACTGGCCCAGGATCAGCGAGCTGACGGCGTTAAAGGATTCCAGTTTACCCATCCCGTTAACTTTGGACAGCAGGAAACCAATTGCGCGAATGACCACTGGCAGAACGCGGATATGCTGGAGAATACCGATCAGAGCGGAAATAAAAACGATCGGACACAAAACTTTCAGGAAGAAGAACGCCAAACCTTGATCGTTCATACTACCGAAGACGAAGTTTGTCCCTTCGTTGGCAAATCCGAGGAGTTTTTCAAACATCTCGGAGAAACCTTTCACGAAGCCAAGACCCACATTAGAGTTCAGGAAGAACCAGGCCAGTAACACTTCGATAACGAGTAACTGAATGACGTAACGAATGCGAATTTTTTTACGGTCGCTGCTAACCAGCAGTGCGAGTACCGCAACAACGGCAAGCGCCAGGACAAAATGAAGGACGCGGTCCATATTTGCTCCAAATATGAGGCAGGTTTAATTTTCGTGCACATTCTATGTAACAACCGTAAAGAAAACGAGATCCAACACACACAATAATAAGGAGCTGTGACGAGATTCAAAATTAGTGATCTGTAATACACTTTTACTATACTGAATATGAAAATGAAAAGTTATGTCAGTGTGCTAATCTTGTAATGTTAATCCAACTGTTCCGATGCAGATCGTCATGATATCGGTCTATCGTTTCACACTATTAATGTAATCACCCGTATCCATTGAAATGCACTTGATAATCATTATCAATGAACATAGCATAAAACATAGCAAATGCTATGTTTTTGAGGCACAAGATGACTGACAATCGCGTAGAGAATAGCAGCGGACGGGCGGCGCGCAAGTTAAGGCTCGCATTAATGGGACCTGCGTTCATTGCCGCGATTGGTTATATCGACCCAGGTAACTTCGCAACCAATATTCAGGCCGGCGCCAGCTTTGGCTATCAGCTGCTTTGGGTCGTGGTGTGGGCGAACCTGATGGCAATGCTGATTCAAATCCTCTCAGCAAAGCTTGGAATCGCCACCGGTAAGAATCTGGCAGAGCAAATTCGCGACCATTATCCGCGCCCGGTAGTCTGGTTTTACTGGGTACAGGCAGAAATCATCGCGATGGCCACCGACTTGGCGGAATTTATCGGCGCGGCAATTGGTTTTAAGCTGATTCTTGGCGTCTCTTTATTACAGGGGGCGGTATTGACCGGTATTGCGACGTTTCTGATTTTAATGTTACAGCGTCATGGTCAAAAGCCGCTTGAAAAAGTGATTGGCGGCTTACTACTTTTTGTCGCTGCCGCTTACATTGTGGAGCTGTTTTTCTCTCAGCCTGATATAGCACAACTCGGCAAAGGGATGGTTATTCCGGCGCTGCCTGACTCGGAAGCGGTATTCTTAGCCGCCGGCGTGCTTGGTGCGACGATTATGCCGCATGTCATTTATTTACACTCTTCCTTAACGCAGCATCTGCATGGCGGAACGCGGCAACAGCGCTATTCAGCTACAAAATGGGATGTGGCTATTGCCATGACTATTGCCGGTTTTGTTAATCTGGCAATGATGGCCACCGCCGCCGCGGCGTTTCATTTCAGCGGACACACTGGCATCGCCGATCTCGATCAGGCATACCTGACGCTGGAACCTTTGCTTAGCCATGCAGCGGCAACGGTATTTGGCCTTAGCCTGGTGGCGGCCGGGCTTTCTTCTACCGTTGTCGGCACGCTGGCGGGGCAGGTGGTTATGCAGGGGTTTGTTCATTTTCATATCCCGCTGTGGGTGCGGCGCACTATTACCATGCTGCCATCATTTATTGTGATTCTGCTGGGACTGGACCCTACCCGAATACTGGTGATGAGCCAGGTGCTGTTGAGTTTCGGCATTGCGCTGGCATTGGTGCCGTTACTGATTTTCACCAGTAACCGCGCACTGATGGGGGAACTGGTGAATACGCGCCGGGTGAAACAGATTGGCTGGATGATTGTGGCGCTGGTCGTCGCCCTGAACCTCTGGTTACTGGTCGGAACGGTGATGGGCTTGTCATAGCGGACAGGCCCGATGCGGTGGCGTCATCGGGCTATCATTCTGCGGGGATTAGTGGTGATGTTTATGCCCGCGTCCTCGCCCGCGATGATCGTTGCGATCGCGCCAGCCTTCCCGATAACCGCGTTCATACGCTTTACGTTTATCCCAGCCGCGATGATACCCGTTGTCATGGCGCCACCAGCGATTTTTACGCCATTCATAATGGTTGTGCCAGTAGTCACGATCGCGCCAGCGACCGCCATCCCAGTAGTTACCGTAATCATCGCGATCGCCAATTTGTAATTTTATCGAGGGTAACAGGGTGATTTCACCCGCATTCGCGGCAAGCGGTGTAAAAGCCAGCAAGGCTGCCGCCAGAATCAGTGACCTGAACATACTTTCTCTCCTTCACGATCGAGCCGTCGCCGGCCTGTTAATGCAATATTACAAATCAGTAAAGGTTTGTTTCATCGCCCTAACTCTTAAATCAGGAAGGAGAGCATTTTTTGCTAAAGCTCCGTGTTCAGGATAGCGTCAATTTCTGCGCATTCTGTCGATGAAAAGTGCCGGTTCGCCAGCATACCGACCGCATCTTCAATTTGCGACGGTTTACTGGCGCCAATCAGCACCGAGGTAACATTATCGTTACGTAGTACCCAGGCGAGCGCCATCTGGGCTAATTTTTGTCCCCGCCGCGCAGCCAGATCATTCAATTGACGGACTTTTTCCAGTTTGTCGGCGGTAATGTGTTCCGGTTTAAGAAAACGACTTCCGCTTGCCGCGCGGGAATCTTGTGGAATACCATTCAGATAACGGTCAGTGAGTTGCCCGCCAGCCAGCGGCGAGAACGCAATACTGCCGACGCCCTTTTCCTGTAACAATGCCAGGAGCTCATCTTCCACCCAACGTTCAAAAAGTGAATATTTAGGCTGATGAATCAGACAAGGCGTGCCGAGATCCTCCAGGATATCAATAGCCTGTCTGGCTCGTTCAGCAGGATAGTTAGAAATCCCCACGTACAATGCTTTGCCCTGACGGACAAGGTGATCCAACGCTTTCATGGTCTCTTCCAGCGGTGTTTCGGGATCGGGGCGATGGTGATAAAAGATATCGACATACTCCAGCCCCATACGTTTCAGACTTTGATCGAGGCTGGCTATCAGATATTTCCGTGACCCCCAGTCGCCATAAGGGCCATCCCACATGGTGTAGCCCGCTTTGGTGGAGATAATCAACTCATCGCGCCACGGTAAAAAATCTTCCTGCAAAATGCGGCCAAAATTATATTCTGCAGATCCCGGCGGCGGACCGTAATTATTGGCGAGGTCGAAGTGGGTAATGCCCAGATCGAACGCGCGTTGCAGCAGCGCGCGGCTGTTTTCTGCCCGTGTTGCATCGCCGAAGTTGTGCCATAACCCCAACGAAATGGCGGGGAGTTTGATGCCACTGCGCCCGCAGCGACGATATTCCATTGTGTGATAACGATTCTCATCGGGCTGATAAACCATAATATTCCCCCTATGGCATGAATAAATAGTGTATACGGTTACACTCAGCAGCAGGCAACAGGATTTCACGGTTCGCGGCTGTAAACATTGTTTTCCAGGCTTTCATACCCGTCATGCTGGACAGCCACAACGGTTCCTTAATACTCAACATAATATTAACGTCAGAAGGAAAGCTGTCATGCAAACCCCCTATACTGTGGCCGATTATTTGCTGGACAGACTGGCAGGATGCGGCATTGACCACCTTTTTGGCGTGCCGGGCGATTATAATTTGCAGTTTCTTGACCATGTTATTGACCACCCAACCCTTCGTTGGGTGGGATGCGCCAATGAACTGAACGCTGCTTACGCTGCTGACGGTTATGCCCGTATGTCGGGTGCTGGCGCGTTGCTAACGACCTTTGGCGTCGGAGAGCTTAGCGCCATTAACGGTATCGCGGGCAGTTACGCGGAATACGTACCCGTATTGCATATCGTCGGCGCGCCCTGTAGCGATGCGCAGCAGCGCGGTGAACTGATGCATCACACGCTTGGCGATGGCGACTTTCGTCATTTTTATCGCATGAGTCAGGCGATATCTGCCGCCAGCGCTGTTTTAAATGAGCAGAATGCCTGTTACGAGATTGACCGTGTATTGGGTGAGATGCTTACTGCCCACAGACCGTGCTACATCCTGTTGCCCGCTGATGTGGCGAAAAAACCGGCCATTCCACCCACAGAAACTCTGATGTTACCCGCGAATAAAGCGCAAAGCAGCGTGGAGACGGCATTTCGTTACCATGCTCGCCAGTGTCTGATGAACAGCCGGCGCATTGCGCTATTGGCCGACTTTCTCGCCCGGCGTTTTGGCTTACGACCTCTGCTACAACGCTGGATGGTGGAAACGCCTATTGCCCATGCGACGCTACTGATGGGGAAGGGGCTTTTTAATGAGCAGCATCCGAACTTTGTCGGCACCTACAGCGCCGGCGCCAGCAGCAAAGAGGTCCGTCAGGCCATAGAAGATGCCGATATGGTCATCTGTGTTGGTACCCGTTTTGTCGATACGCTTACTGCCGGGTTTACCCAACAGTTGCCAGCGGAGCGAACGTTGGAGATCCAGCCTTACGCGTCGCGTATTGGCGATTCCTGGTTCACCCTCCCTATGGAGCTGGCGGTATCTATATTGCGTGAACTGTGTCTTGAATGCGCCTTCGCCCCATCGCCGACGCGTTCCTCCGGGCAATCTATTCCGGTTGAAAAGGGGGCACTAACCCAGGAAAACTTCTGGCAAACCTTACAGCAATTTATCAAACCCGGCGATATTATTCTGGTCGATCAGGGCACCGCTGCCTTTGGCGCCGCCGCGCTGTCGCTGCCTGATGGCGCGGAAGTTCTGGTGCAGCCACTGTGGGGGTCTATTGGCTATTCCTTGCCGGCTGCGTTTGGCGCCCAAACGGCCTGCCCTGATCGACGGGTGATATTGATTATTGGCGATGGTGCGGCTCAGCTAACGATTCAGGAAATGGGCTCGATGTTACGCGACGAACAGGCGCCGATCATCCTGCTGCTCAACAATGAGGGTTATACCGTAGAACGTGCCATTCACGGCGCCGCTCAGCGATATAACGACATCGCGAGCTGGAACTGGACGCAGATACCGCAGGCGCTAAGCGCGGCGCAACAGGCGGAGTGCTGGCGGGTGACGCAGGCTATTCAACTGGAAGAAATACTCGCACGACTGGCGCGTCCGCAGCGTTTGTCATTGATTGAAGTGATGCTGCCAAAAGCCGACCTGCCTGAACTATTGCGTACCGTGACCCGCGCACTGGAAATGCGCAACGGGGGATAATGTTTCCCCGTTGCCCCGGATTAAGGCTCGTGATGGTTGGCGGCCAGTAACGGTTTACCCGCCAGCAATAGCCATGCGGGGAGCATAACGATACACAGCAGCGGCAACAGGTTGGTATCCGGTACGACGACTGCCGCCATAAACAGGCTGAGCCAGCCGTCGCGCGTTACCACCAGTACTAACCCAAGTATCGCGCAGGAAACCGTGATGGCCGCCGGAACGGCGTCGACATGGGCATGGAGCATGAGCCCCAGCGCCGCGCCGATAAACACAGCCGGAAAAATGCGCCCGCCGCGAAAGCCGCTCGCGGCTGCGATAACCAGCGCGGCCAGTTTGACGATGGCTAAGGTAAAATAATCCCCCGCGCCCAGCGTCTGGCTAAATGCCATTTGTTGCATTTCGTCCAGCCCTTTAAACAAGGTCAGCGGCCCGCCAATGAGGCCCAGTATACCCAGCATAAAACCACCTATGCCGAGAATAAGGACCGGATTTTTCAGCCGATGCAGCAACTCATGCAGACGTGGGAGGCACCAGACGGCGACCATCCCTGCGGCAATGGCTATCGTTGCGACAATCGCACCGCTGGCAATATCCACCAGCCGCATCTGCGTATAATGGGCAATGGGCAACGAAAAATGCGGCTGGAAGAACAGACTGGTGGTTAATGACCCCGCCGCTGCCGCCATTAAGGGCGCAAACAGGCGATCCCACACGGGAACATCGTTAGCGCCGCTAAGCGTTTGCGAGAAAATCAGTGCGGCGGCGACGGGCGTGCCGAATAGCGCGCCGATGGTGCCTGCCGAGGCCAGAATCGTCCAGTCTAACGCCGTGATGCGAGGGAACAGACGGGATCCAAACGCGACCGCCAACGCAATATTCACTGTCATTATCGGATGCTCCGGTCCCAGGCTGACCCCACCGGCAAGGCCAATGATTAAAGCGAGAAGCAATCCAGGCAGAGCCGAGGGCGAGACAGGCATACTGATTAGTGGTTCGATAGCCGGATCGGGGCCAGCATGGCCTGGACTGTAACGGATAATCAAACCAACCACGATCCCGGTCAGCGTAAGTATACCCACCATCCAGAATGGCGAATCATAAGCGATGCCGATACTGGCAGGCAGGCGTTGCCAAAGAAATTGCTGAAAAACTGACGCGATTTTCATCGCGGCAATTAAAAGTAAACTTGACGCTACGCCAATAATCAGTGCGGGGAGCGACAGTAACAGCATCGTTCGGGCACGCGGATGGAGCATAATCTCTTCCTTACACGGGGTCGTATGCCTATTTTGCACAGCCTGCCCAACAACATTGCTGCAATTGGTGCTGAAACAAGAAAGTAATTTTGTGATGAAGATCTATATTTATAGGCAGTCAGCCTGATGGCCGTTGTTGTTATGCCCCCATGAATTTACAGTGTGACAAAGACTTATTTTGACTTTAGCGGAGCAGTAGAAGAATGACAAAGTATGCTTTAGTAGGAGATGTAGGCGGCACTAACGCACGGCTTGCCCTGTGTGATATCGCCAGTGGAGAAATCTCGCAGGCCAAAACGTATTCCGGTCTGGATTATCCCAGTCTTGAGGCCGTGGTGCGCGTTTATCTCGATGAGCATAGCGTCAGTGTGGAAGATGGTTGTATCGCTATTGCCTGTCCGATTACCGGTGACTGGGTAGCGATGACTAACCATACCTGGGCATTTTCTATTGCAGAAATGAAAAAAAACCTCGGCTTTAGCCATCTGGAAATTATCAACGATTTCACCGCCGTATCGATGGCGATCCCGATGCTGAAAAAAGAGCATGTCATTCAGTTCGGCGGCGGCGAACCGGTAGACGGCAAACCCATTGCGGTCTACGGTGCGGGAACCGGGCTGGGCGTGGCGCATCTGGTACATGTGGACAGACGCTGGATTAGCCTTCCAGGCGAAGGCGGACATGTCGATTTTGCGCCTAACAGCGAAGAAGAGGCTATGATTCTGGAGATATTGCGCGCCGAAATTGGCCATGTTTCCGCCGAACGTGTTCTTTCCGGACCGGGACTGGTGAATCTTTACCGCGCGATTGTGAAATCCGATGACCGTCTGCCGGAAAATCTGCGTCCGAAAGATATTACCGAGCGCGCCCTGGCCGATAGCTGTATCGATTGTCGCCGTGCTTTGTCGCTCTTTTGCGTTATTTTAGGGCGATTTGGCGGCGATCTGGCCTTAACGATGGGGACATTCGGCGGCGTTTATATTGCTGGCGGCATTGTTCCGCGTTTCCTGGAATTCTTTAAAGCGTCTGGTTTCCGCGGTGGTTTTGAAGATAAAGGCCGGTTTAAAGATTATGTACACACTATTCCAGTTTATTTGATTGTACATGACAACCCAGGCCTGTTGGGAGCCGGGGCACATCTGCGCCAGGCGTTAGGCCATATTCTATAAGTAAGATGAGCATTGCCGGATGGCGGTGTAAAAGCGTTATCCAGCCTGGAAAAGTATCCCTACTGTAAGCCTGGTCAGCGCAGCGCCATCAGGTGGTTTCCACATTTATTATCAGTCTCTAACCGCGTGCCTCACGCGGTTTTTTTTCGCCCGTCACTCGTCATGCCGACATACGTCACATTTTTGCTTAGCGGGATTATTTATCCAGTGAAAGCATTATTCGTCTGGTAACAATCCCTGGGTTCTCGCCGTCATAATTTCACACGTTAACTATTATGAGGAAAACGTTATGACTAAAAAATTAATTGCTGTCTGTGCATGTCCGATGGGGCTGGCCCACACCTTTATGGCGGCGCAGGCGCTGGAAGAGGCGGCTGTGGAAGCGGGATATGAAGTCAAAATCGAAACTCAGGGTGCCGATGGTATTCAAAACCGTCTTACGGCACAGGACATTGCTGAAGCAACGTTAATTATCCATTCCGTGGCGGTAACGCCGGAAGATAACGAGCGTTTTGAATCGCGCGATGTATATGAGATTACGCTCCAGGATGCCATTAAAAACGCAACGGGCATTATCAAAGAAATAGAAGAGATGATTGCCGCCGATCAACAGTAATTCTCGACAGGGATACAGATATGGCCATTAAAAAACGCAGTGCGACCATTGCGCCCGGTGCATCCGGCGCGGCAGCGACAATTAAAAAAGCCGAGGCCTCCCGCAACAGTTTCTGGGGCGAGTTACCACAGCACGTCATGTCCGGTATTTCGCGCATGGTGCCGACGTTAATCATGGGCGGGGTGATCCTCGCTTTCTCGCAGTTAATCGCTTATAGCTGGCTGGAAATCCCAGCCGACGCTGGCATCATGGAGGCGCTGAACAGTGGCAAATTCACTGGCTTTAACCTCTCCTTACTGAAGTTCGCCTGGTTGTCACAATCTTTCGGTGGTGTGCTGTTTGGTTTCGCCATCCCGATGTTTGCCGCCTTTGTCGCTAATTCCATTGGCGGCAAACTGGCGTTTCCCGCCGGCTTTATCGGTGGATTAATGTCCACTCAGCCAACACAGGTGCTGAACTTTGATCCGGCCAGCCTGCATTGGGTAACAACCGCGCCGGTTCCGTCAACGTTTATCGGCGCGCTGATTATTTCTATTGTCGCGGGATACCTGGTGAAGTGGATGAACCAAAAAATCCAGTTGCCTGACTTTCTGCTGGCCTTTAAGACGACCTTTTTACTGCCGATCCTCTCCGCCATTTTTGTCATGCTGGCGATGTACTACGTCATTACGCCCTTTGGTGGCTGGATCAACGGCGGGATTCGCACTCTGCTCACCGCGGCAGGTGAAAAAGGGGCATTAATGTACGCGATGGGGATCGCCGCCGCGACCGCTATCGACCTCGGCGGCCCTATTAACAAAGCCGCAGGATTTGTTGCCTTCAGTTTTACCACTGACCATGTGTTACCGGTGACGGCGCGTTCCATTGCAATCGTAATCCCGCCGATTGGGCTGGGGCTGGCGACGCTGCTCGACCACCGTCTGACCGGCAAACGTCTGTTCAGCGCCCAGCTTTATCCGCAGGGCAAAACAGCAATGTTCCTGGCATTTATGGGGATCAGTGAAGGGGCAATTCCATTTGCGCTGGAAAGCCCCATCACCGCGATCCCGTCTTATATGGTTGGCGCTATCGTGGGGTCGTCGGTTGCCGTCTGGCTGGGCGCAGTGCAGTGGTTTCCTGAATCGGCTATCTGGGCGTGGCCGCTGGTAAGCCATCTCGGCGTCTATATCGCGGGCATTTTATTGGGCGCGGTTATTACGGCGCTAATGGTCGTTTTCCTGCGTCACTTGATGTACCGCCGGGGCAAATTACTGATCGAAAGCTTGTGAAAAAAGGATCCATATCATGACACTATTGACTTCGCTTCGCCAATGGCTTAGCGAGCGCCAACTGGATGCGATACTGATCTCCTCGCGCCCAAACAAGCAGCCGCATCTTGGCATTTCCAGCGGGTCAGGGTTCGTACTGATCAGCCATCGCCACGCACATATTTTGGTCGATGCTCGTTATTACGCTGATGTAAAAGCGCGCACAAACGGATATTGCATCCATCTGCTTGGTGGAGGACAGACGCTGACGTCGCTGGTGAACCACATTATCGCTGCGGAAAATCTGCAAACGATGGGGTTTGAAGGCGCGCAGGTCAGTTGGGAGACGGCGCGTCTCTGGCAGACGGAATTACAGGTGACCATGACCAGCGTCTCCATTGACGCTCTACGGCACATTAAAACGGCGGCGGAAATCGACTGCATCCGTGAGGCGTGTCGCATTGCCGATGCGGGGGCGGAGCATATTCGCCGCTTTATCGCGCCAGGCCAAAGCGAGCGGGAGATTGCCGCTGAGCTGGAGTGGTTTATGTGTCAACGCGGCGCAGAGAAAGCCTCTTTCGATACGATTGTCGCCAGCGGCTGGCGCGGCGCGCTGCCGCACGGTAAAGCCAGCCGTAAAATCGTGGCGGCGGGGGAATGGATAACCCTCGATTTCGGCGCGGTGTATCAGGGATATTGTTCCGACATGACCCGCACCTTTTTGGTACCCGGCGCCAGCGTCCCGCAGGAGCATCCGCTGTTTTCCGTTTACCACATTGTCCTTGAGGCGCAGCTTGCCGCCATTGCGGCTATTCGTCCCGGCGTGCGCTGTCTGGCGGTGGATGCCGCCGCGCGCGACGTTATTGACCGGGCGGGATATGGCGAGTTTTTCGCCCATAACACAGGCCATTCTATCGGCATTGAGGTACATGAAGATCCACGCTTTTCGCCTGAGGACCACACGGTGCTTGAGTCAGGGATGTTACTGACTGTGGAACCGGGCATTTATCTACCGGAGCAGGGCGGGGTACGGATAGAAGATATTGTGCTGGTCACGCCGGAAGGCGCGGAGGTGCTCTATTCCATGCCAAAAACCGTATTACTGACAGGAGCCGCATGATGGATTTATCGCTATTAAAAGCGCTATGCGAGGCGGATGCGATCGCCGCGTCAGAACAGGAGGTTCGTCAGATCTTACTTGACGAAGCAGATCGCCTGCATAAAGAGGTGCGCTTCGATGGCTTAGGATCGGTACTGATCCGGCTTAATGTCTCGGATGGTCCGAAAGTCATGATCTGCGCGCACATGGATGAAGTGGGATTTATCGTGCGCAGTATTTCCACCGCGGGGGCGATTGATGTGCTGCCAGTAGGCAATGTACGGATGGCGGCGCGGCAGCTCCAGCCGGTCCGTATCACCACGCGGGAGGAATGCAAAATCCCCGGCCTGCTTGACGGCGATCGCAACGGTAATGAGGTGAGTGGATTGCGGGTAGATATCGGCGCGCGTTCCTGTGACGAGGTGATAGAGGCGGGAGTTCGTCCTGGTGATCGTGTGACGTTTGATAGCGCGTTTCAGGTGCTGCCGCATCAGCGGGTGATGGGCAAAGCTTTTGATGACCGACTGGGGTGTTATCTGCTGATAGCCTTGCTGCGTGAATGGTATGACGCGGAGTTACCGGCGGAGATCTGGCTGGCAGCCAGTTCCAGCGAAGAGGTGGGATTACGCGGCGGTCAAACGGCGGCCCGCGCCGTTGCGCCGGATTTAGCCATTGTGCTGGATACCGCCTGTTGGGCGAAAAATTTTGACTATGGTGCGGCTAATCATCGGCAAATTGGTAAGGGGCCAATGCTGGTGCTCAGCGATAAATCGCTTATAGCGCCGCCAAAACTGACCGCCTGGATTGAGAACGTTGCGGCGCAGGCGGGGATACCGCTACAGCTGGATATGTTCAGCAATGGTGGCACGGATGGCGGGGCGGTACATGTAAGCGGAACGGGCGTCCCGACAGTGGTGCTCGGCCCCGCCACTCGCTACGGACACTGTGCCGCCTCGATTGCCGACTGCCGCGACATTCTGCAAACACAGCAGCTGTTGTCGGCGCTGATTACCGATCTTACGCGCGATACAGTGGCTCGCCTGACGGATTTCAGATGCTGATTTTGCGCTAAAGGAGTAGTTATGTTAACGATTGAATTTCTCTGCCCGCTGCCTAATGGTATTCATGCACGTCCCGCGTGGGAGTTGAAAGAGCAGTGTAGCCAGTGGCAAAGCGATATTACTTTTATTAATTATCGCCATAACACGCGGGCGGACGCGAAAAGCTCGTTGGCACTTATCGGCACGAGTACGTTGTTCAATGACAGTTGTGCGTTGCACATCAGTGGGCGTGACGAAGAACAGGCTAAACGAACACTGGAGGCCTGGCTTACGCACCAGTTTATCGACAGCGATAGCGTACAGCCTGGGCCCGCCGAACTGGCGGCGCATCCGCTGCCCCGATCGTTGCTTCGCCTGAACCCGGATTTGCTTTACGGTGAAGTACTGGCAAGCGGCGTTGGCGAAGGGATTCTGACGCTGTGGCAGAGCGATAACCTGGAGGGCTACCGCACCATTCCTGTAAGCGCGGAGGATCTTACCCGGCTGGAAAATAGTCTGGCGACGCTGGCGGAACAGCTTAATCAACAGCTTCGCGAGCGTGACGGCGAGAGTAAAACCATTTTAAGCGCTCATCTTTCGCTGATTCAGGACGATGAGTTCGTAGGGAATATCAGGCGCTTAATGGTTGAACGCCATCTGGCGCTGGGCGCGGCGATTATTGCCAATATGGAGCAGGTTTGCAGCCAGCTTTCGGCCTCGGCAAGTGACTATCTGCGCGAGCGGGTGAGCGACATTCGTGATATTAGCGAGCAACTGCTGCATATTACCTGGCCTGAAAGGCAGCCGCGTAATGCGCTGGTGTTAACACGTCCCACTATTCTGGTGGCGGAAGACTTGACGCCCAGCCAGTTTTTAAGCCTTGATTTACAGTACTTGTCCGGCATGATCCTGGAAAAAACCGGGCGGACGTCACATACCTTGATTCTGGCGCGCTCCTCCGCGATCCCGGTGCTTAGCGGGCTGTCTGCCGAGTCCATTGGCCGCTATGCAACCCGGCCTGCTGTCCTGGATGCGCAGTGCGGCGTACTGGCCATTAGCCCAAATGCAGCAGTGCTCGGCTATTACGCCGTAGCGCAGAAACTGGCGGATAAACAGCAACAACGGCAGGCGCGTGATGCGGCGCTGCTTGCCTGTACGCAGGATAACCAGCGTATCGATATCGCGGCGAATATTGGCACTGCTTTGGAGGCGCCTGGCGCCTTTGCCAACGGTGCGGAAGGAATAGGTCTGTTTCGTACAGAAATGTTGTTTATGGATCGCGACAGCGCGCCGGATGAGCAGGAGCAGTTTGAAGCCTACCAACAGGTATTGCTGGCGGCGGGCGAGAAACCTGTGATTTTCCGTACAATGGATATTGGCGGCGATAAAAATATCCGCTATCTCAATATCCCGCAGGAAGAAAACCCTTTCCTTGGCTATCGTGCGGTGCGCATCTACCCTGAATTTTCCGGACTTTTTCGCACTCAACTTCGCGCTATTTTGCGGGCTGCTGTTTCCGGCAATGCACAGTTGATGATTCCGATGGTACATAGTCTTGACCAGATTTTATGGGTAAAAAGCGAACTGAAAAAAGCGATTGAGGAGCTGAAAGAGGAAAGGTTGCGCCATGTGCAGTCTATTCCACTGGGGATTATGGTTGAAGTGCCGTCGGTTTGTTACATCATCGACCACTTCTGTGATGAAGTGGATTTTTTTAGCATCGGTTCGAATGATATGACGCAATATCTGTACGCGGTTGATCGTAATAATCCGCGGGTCTCGCCGCTGTATAATCCAATTACACCATCGTTTTTACGGATGCTGCAGCAGATTATCCATGTTGCTCATGAACGGGGGAAGTGGGTCGGTATTTGCGGAGAACTGGGGGGAGAAGGTCGCTATTTGCCGTTACTTTTGGGGCTGGGTCTGGATGAATTGAGTATGAGCAGTCCACGTATCCCGGCGGTGAAAAGCCAGCTACGCTATCTGAATAGCCAGGCATGTCGGGCGCTGGCGCGTCAGGCGTGCGAGTGTCGCAGCGCCCAGGAGATAGAAGCGCTACTGAATCAATTCGCGCCGGAAAAAGAGGTGCGTCCGCTGTTGGCGCTGGAAAATATTGTTGTCGGTGAGTCGCTCAGTAATAAAGAGCAGGTTATCCAGTTTCTGTGCGGCAACCTTGGCGTTAACGGGCGTACTGAACACCCCTTTGAACTCGAAGAAGATGTCTGGCAGCGTGAGGAGATTGTGACTACTGCTGTCGGTTTTGGTGTGGCTATTCCTCATACGAAATCGCAATGGATCCGCCACTCGTCGATCAGCATTGCGCGCCTCACACAACCTGTAGACTGGCAGTCGGAGATGGGAGACGTGGAGTTGGTCATTATGCTGACGCTCGGGGCGGAGGAAGGGATAAATCATGTGAAGGTTTTTTCGCAGCTCGCCCGTAAGCTGGTGAATAAAAGCTTCCGTCAGTCGTTGTTTGCCGCCGATGATGCCGAAAGTATTCTGGCATTACTGGAGGCGGAATTAACGTTCTGACGTGAATTAATAGCCTGATGGTGCTGTGCTATCAGGCTTACGTTCCTGGGTAATATGGTAGGTCAGATAGGGCGTTTACGCCGCCATCCGGCGAGCGGCCTGTTACTGAAACCGCGCGCTGTAATCCCCCGGCGTCAGGCCAAACTGACGCCGGAAAAGGCGGCAAAAATAATCGCTATCCTGATATCCGCAACGCAGCGCCACTTCGTTAATCGGCAAGTGGTATTTTTGCAGCATAATGCGCGCCTTTGCCATTCGTACCCAGCGTACATACTCTACAAAGCTCATTGTGCCATGCTGTGTAAAAAGTTTAGACAGATGGTTGGCGGTGATATTAAAAAACTGCGCCACGCTTTCTCTGCTTAACGGCTGGGCGTAATTATCTTGTACCCAATTACAGATACTATGATAGAGAAATTCGGTGCGTGGACGGCAGGTATCAGGGCGTGTATTCACCACGTTCCGGCACATATGCAGCAGGCTGAGCACCAGCGGTTGGATAATATTCTGCTCCTGAGGCGACCGGCTTAGATGAGTAAGCGCGGTCAGTATTGCCTCGCCTTCGCCACGTTGTAAATGTGGTAATTCAATACGGCGTACCGGACGCAAAAGCGACGCTGAACGATTCTCGTAAAATGATAACCCCAGCCAGGAAGGCGCGAATACCAGACTGAGCAACATCACTGGCTTTTCGCTTACCGGCAGGTTGGCCGCACGCGCGGGAATAAACAACATTTCGCCTTCTGCCAGCCGATGCTGCGTTTTTTCCAGTTGATTACCATATTCTCCACGCAGCACGATATCCAACCGGGGCAGGTCGATGCATAAGCTACCGGAGGGTAGAGAGGAGGGTTGACTGGCAAACCACACATGCCCTAACCGTTGTGGATTAAATACCAGACCGCTGAACAGATCGGCAAAAAATTGTTGGTCTGCCGGTAAGTCTGGGTTTTTCATTGCCATTTCTGCGCCATAACGACATCAACTGACTGAATTAACTCACTTTACTCTTGCCGGGCGAAAGGTCAAACGCCAGCGTGTTAAACCCTACCATAACGGTGACGGCAACGCAGAAAAATAGGGATTTTTTTTACTGCCCGTGTCCGGTTTACTGCCTTATTTACTGTTTCATCACGTCAGAGTGTCTGAACCGAGAGCCGTTCTCAATAAAATGTACCTGAAGAATACCCTTTATATTGACGTGGGTATTGGCTAATGAGGAAAAACCACAAAACCAAAAGGGGATGAGTGAATAGAAGGTTTACTTACAGGAAATTATCGCTGAGTAACAGGACGTTTGGTAATATCTATGATGTTGATTTGTTAATGAATTGCTTCGTCACGTGCTATATCTGACCAGACTAAATGAGGTTTTTTTTCTCTTGTTCCTCTTTTATGTCACCAAAAATATTTTTGTTACCCTCTCGACAGAAAGAAATTTTTCAGGCTATTTTCTAAAGGAGCCACCATCGTGGCAGCGTCGCTCGGACGGTCCGGGCGCTAACGTGAATCTGAGGATAATATGGCTGACTTCCGCCCTGAACGTCGCTTTACGCGTATCGATCGCCTTCCACCCTATGTTTTTAACATCACCGCTGAACTCAAAATGGCTGCGCGTCGGCGCGGTGAAGATATTATTGATTTCAGTATGGGTAATCCTGATGGCGCAACCCCGCCTCACATTGTCGAAAAACTTTGCACCGTCGCGCAGCGTCCGGATACGCATGGTTATTCAACGTCTCGCGGGATACCGCGTTTACGCCGCGCAATTTCTCACTGGTATCAGGAACGTTATGATGTCGATATCGATCCGGAAACCGAAGCGATTGTGACCATCGGCTCTAAAGAGGGGCTGGCGCATCTGATGTTAGCGACGCTGGATCATGGCGATACAGTACTGGTGCCGAATCCCAGTTACCCGATTCATATTTATGGCGCCGTTATCGCCGGAGCGCAGGTGCGTTCGGTTCCTTTAGTGGAGGGCGTTGATTTCTTCAACGAGCTGGAGCGTGCCATCCGCGAAAGTTATCCGAAACCGAAGATGATGATTCTTGGGTTTCCGTCTAACCCAACGGCCCAGTGCGTCGAGCTGGAATTTTTTGAAAAAGTGGTCGCTCTGGCTAAACGTTATGATGTGTTGGTAGTGCACGATCTGGCTTATGCCGACATCGTATACGACGGCTGGAAAGCACCATCGATTATGCAGGTCCCCGGCGCGCGTGACGTGGCGGTCGAATTTTTCACCCTGTCGAAAAGTTATAATATGGCAGGCTGGCGTATCGGGTTTATGGTGGGAAATAAAACCCTGGTCAGCGCGCTGGCGCGAATCAAAAGTTATCACGATTATGGTACGTTTACCCCGCTTCAGGTGGCGGCTATCGCTGCTCTGGAAGGCGATCAGCAATGTGTGCGCGATATCGCAGCACAGTATAAACGTCGCCGTGATGTGCTGGTAAAAGGGCTGCATGAGGCGGGCTGGATGGTTGAAATGCCGAAAGCCTCAATGTATGTCTGGGCGAAAATTCCTGCGCAATATGCGGCAATGGGCTCGCTTGAGTTTGCTAAAAAGCTATTGAATGAGGCGAAGGTATGCGTTTCGCCAGGGATAGGCTTTGGTGACTATGGCGACACGCATGTACGTTTTGCATTAATAGAGAATCGCGATCGTATTCGGCAAGCCGTCAGAGGAATTAAAGCGATGTTTCGTGCCGATGGCCTGTTACCGGCGCATTCCAGACCCGCTGAAGCGCGTGCGGAATAGAAAAGCAAACAGGAGCCTCTGGGCTCCTGTTTTTCTCTGCGTTGTACGTTTAAATCATCAGGGCGAAAGTACCGGCCCAAACGATGACCATAAATGAAATGCCCATAAAGAAATATTTCACGTTTCATCTCTCCGCGTACCTGTCGTACGCCTAAATGAACTTACACTTACCTGATTATAGAGAGCTGATGCCGGACAATACGAAATTGAGAATTATTCGTGTTTCGATTGCCTGCATCACCTCAGAATTCTGTGCTTCATTGCTCCAGACGGCGCTAATGTACGCCTAAAAATGAGGTGAAACAAGAGGCATTTTCTTATTTACTTTTAGTAACTTACAGGTGTCGTGGAACGGCGACAGTTTAATTTCTGACAGTGATGAATCGTTATTGAGCGACGCTATAAAGTATTAAAAATAGACACTAAGCAGGAGGGGGGTACTGAAAGCGAAGATAAATGAGTTACGGTATGAATACCTCGCTAAAATACAGCAGGGCAAAATAAAGGGCCTTTCAGCCTGAGGTTGATGACAAACCTGGATTCATTTTGCCGGATGGCGGCATAAATACCTTATCCGGCTTACCGTATCGTTTACGAATGCAGGCCTGATACGCGTTGCGCCATCAGGCATCCTCGAATTTGCCATTATTTTCAGATATAGAGCGACGCTTCTCCCAGCGGGCGAGTCTTGAAACGGCGATGGATCCAGAGATACTGCTCCGGCGCGCGCATGATCTCTTTCTCAATAATTTTATTCATGTAAGCGGCGGCCTGGCTTTCATCGGCCGGGTAACCTTCCATTTCAGGCGTAATAAATAAACGATAGCCCGTATTATCGCTTTTTCTCACCATCGTGACGGTCAACATAGCGGCGCCAGACAGTCTGGATAGCACATAGGTACCGTTTGTGGTGGCGACGTTTTCAACTGCGAAAAAGGGGGCAAAGGAGCTGCCTTTAGGGCCATAGTCCTGATCGGGAGCAAACCAAACGGCTTCGCCTTTTTTCAGCGCTCCCACGATGCCGCGCAGATTATTTCTGCCGATCATCGCTTTGTTTGAACGCATACGGCCGCGCGTTTGCACCCACTCCATGAGCGGATTGTTATGTGGACGATAGGTAGCCATCATCGGCTGACACAGACCCATCACCCGGCCTCCTAATTCCAGCGACATAAAATGCACGCCGACCACCATGACGCCGCGATTTTGCGCCTGCGCGCGGGTAAGGTTATCCAGCCCGTCTACATCAAACCATTTTCGGACCCGGTTATCTGGCCAGAACCAGGCCATGCCTGTTTCAAGCAATGCCATGCCAAGAGAATGGAAGTTTTCGGCGATCAGTGTTTCTCTTTCTTCCCGGGAGAGCGTTGGAAAACAGAGCTCAATATTTTTCTGGGCGATCGATTCGCGCCGTTTCAGGAAGGGGCGGGCCAACTTACCGGTACGGGTGCCCAGAAAACGTAAAACAGGATAGGGGAGTTGCACCAGTAACCAGAGGACGCCGACGCCAAACCATGTCAGCCAGTAGCGCGGATGCAAAAACGCGCATGAAAATTTGCTTTGAGGAAACATAAAATACCTTCTGTAGATACGAAAACAATGTATCGCAGAAGAGTCATTATCCACAGCGGTACACTCTGATAGTTAGGTTATCATGTACGACAATGGTTCCCGTAAAGAGTGTAAAGCTAAGTCAGTACTAAACCACGAGGGGCATGAATGCCTGGCCGCTTAATGTACCATCAGATATTTACTTGCGCCCAGAAAATCTTCATCAAGAAGCGTAAATATTTCGCTGACAATAAAAATAACGCAAAATCTATTTTTAATTTATTGTTTTTTCTGTATTAATTTTATTTCAGACGAAGGTCATTGAAAAATGATAAGAAAAACAAAATGTGAGATAAATGTTATAGAAATGACTTATTAATAAGGTTTATCTTAAAGGTGAAAGGAGAAAGACAGTAAGGCAATACGAAAGCCTTGTTACAACAGGAGTATTATAGATGATCTATTTATGGACATTTCTTGCAATAAGTATACTTGCCGTGAGTGGCTATATCGGCCAGGTGATGGGCGCTTTTTCTGCGGTTTTATCTTTTACGGGAATGGTTATCCTTGCCGCACTGATTTATTTACTCAATGTGTGGTTGCAGGATGGCGATGAATTCGTTAGTGGATTATTGCTCTTCCTTGCGCCAGCGTGTGGGTTAATCATTCGCTTTATGGTGGGGGACGGCAAGCGTTAGTACACATCATGCTGGTTAACAGGAAGCCCGGCAGCGTCGGCGCTTCCTTTCCCAATACCAGAATAATTAAAGCAAAAAAGACGGCGGCGCAGGCCAGAACAATATAACTGGCGCTTTGCCAGTGTTCGCTGCCCGGTATGGCGAAAGCTGCATCGACAATAGGCGAGAAAATTTCCACCACCGGGGCGTAACGCGAAAGGCCCGGTGGTACGCTATGCACTCCATCCAGTACCGGAAATGAGCGGGGAAGTACGGAAAGGTATAATGCGGTGCACATGGCATAACACTATACGCGAACTGGTCAATGCAGCGGAGTTTTTGCTGTTGGTGCATTGTGCTGGCGGACATAGTCAACCCGCAGTTGCTCCTTCAGGAGCCAACCCAGATTAAGCAGCGCGTTGAAGAATATGAGCGGCAACTTATTACCGAAGCATAAAATATTCATCCGGGACGAATGAATGAAGTGATGGAGTATCTACAATTCCGCCGTAAAAAACGTTACTTACGCATGAAAAAATAGGGTTTAAGTAAAGAGCATTAAAAATTATGAGGCTTCTGGTGCCTTACATCTGACTGGCGACCATCGGCAGTGATATCGTTCGTCTGATAACGCTGAAGAATTGTTCAGGCAAGTTGTTTTATCTTTAGTATAGGCTCCTTATTATTAACCTGAGCATAGAATTATGCTGCGCAACTTAAATATAAGGTAAAAATCAGACATATTTCCCATTAGGATGAATGTACTCTTGTCCGTCAATTTGCCAGGATGAAATTGTCATCACCTCTCCAGATAAAATCTGAATATGAGGGCAAGAGAAATGAAAAAACAGGTTATTGCTGTAATGATGATTGCCGTATTTTCTGAATCGGCTTATGCGGCGTCCACCTTATTTATACCGAACTTCTCTCCTGATAGCGTCACGACATCCCTTTCCGCGGGCGTGTTAAATGGCAAATCCAGGGAACTGGTTTATGACACCGACACCGGGCGGAAGATTAGTCAACTGGACTGGAAAATAAAAAATATCGCCATTTTGCAGGGGGATGTTTCATGGGAGCCCTATTCGTTTTTGACGCTGAATGCCCGCGGTTGGACTTCTCTGGCGTCGGGGTCGGGTCATATGGTTGACCGCGACTGGATGAGCAGTGAGCAGTCAGGCTGGACCGATCGTTCAATTCATCCGGACACCAGCGCCAATTATGCTAATGAATACGATTTCAACGTAAAAGGCTGGTTATGGCAGGGCGATAACTATAAAGCGGGTGTCACAGTGGGTTATCAGGAAACCCGTTTTAGCTGGACGGCAAGAGGTGGATCGTATAGTTATGATAATGGTCAATACATTGGTAACTTTCCTCGCGGCGAACGCGGCATAGGCTATAGTCAGCGTTTTGAAATGCCCTATATTGGACTGGCAGGGCAATATCGTATTAATGATTTTGAGTGTAATATATTGTTTAAATACAGTGATTGGGTACAGGCGCATGATAATGACGAACACTACATGCGCGACCTTACTTTTCGTGAAAAAACGGAAAACTCACGGTATTATGGTGCCTCTATCAATACAGGGTATTATATTACCAGTAATGCAAAAATCTTTGCCGATTTCGCTTACAGTAAATATGAAGAAGGTAAGGGCGGTACGCAAATTATAGATAAAACCAACGGTGATACGGCGTATTTTGGTGGTGATGCCGCAGGTATCGCTAATAATAACTACACGGTTACCGCGGGACTTCAGTACCGCTTCTAGAATACAACAGGAAGTCATCGGCCAGAAAAAGGACGATGACTTCTTCTTACTTCATCATTATCCGCTGAAAAAGATACTTCATCTGGCTATTAGAATCTTCAAATTTAATCACTTCATACCTGGAATGGAAAGGTTTTGGTGCCGTGTGATTCATACTTAAAGCTGGCAGCGCAACGCGTCAGTCATCATTTTTAATCAGACTTTTACCATATTTAATACCACTATTTTTTATCTGCCACGCCATACCTCACACTATAACGCAGGGCAAGTGAGAGGAGGTGGTGTTGGATGTCACTGTATGAAATGACGCTTGCTTATGTGCATTTTTACCACTGACCAGAATGGTCGGCAGGAGGCTGGGAAGCGATGCTTCGGCACAGGAGCAACGACCTGTCACTCTGACTGTAATTGACGAAGCTAATATGGGGGATACGAACTTTCTCAGTACTGAAAATTCACCAACACATAAAAGTAGTAGCATTCGCTTAAAAAGCGGTAAAAACTTCCGGTAAAATAAAATGTTAGGTCTGAAATCTTTTTCAATAATTGAAGCGTAAGCGAATAAATAAATTTATATAAATCAGCAAAATAATCGGTGTCATGAGCTTTTTACCTGTATTGTTATATTCTAACATTAAATGCAGATGTGATAAGGATAGTACGACATTACTGAAACTATATAAGTATGATTATTATTATCAATTGTTGTAGTGATCTGACTCTTGCCTATGATATTCTAATTCTCCCCTTGTGATTTAATAACCGCCGTAATTAATATCATCGATCGCTAATATATTAGGATGGGTTAGAATTTTAACACTATTGGACTGTTTTACGTAAAAAAGATTAAAAATAGTAAAATTTAGGTAATACTGTCAATCGGCACCAAAAGAAAAGGTTGTTTTATGAGAAGCATTATTAATAACACGAAGTGTGCAGGCGTGGTAAATTGTAAACAAAAAAATATTAATAGTGTCCTTCTGTGTCAGTCAGATACCGGGGTTTCACTTAATCATATCTATGTTACTAACACTACACTTATCAAATTAAGTGCAGGATCATTGAATATTGCTTCCAGTTGGAATGAGGTGCTGAATTGCTCCGGAGAATGTCTTATTCTTATCGAGAAAAATCAAACCTTAAGTATAAGTTGCAGTGAGATTGATAACCATCTGGATTTTAAGGTAATTGATATTCCATATAACCTAATGAGTAAAATGTACTCATTGTTTCTTTCTGAGAGTAAACCGGGAACTATGTTAAATATGAAAAAAGACATTAGTTCCCGTATGCTTTCGTCACCACTAAGCCCGGGAATGAATGAAGCCTTTGACAATGTGTTTGACTGTCTTCGAAAAGTAGAGCGCAGTGAATGTGGAGATTGTACTGGCTGTCATTCAGAATCCGAAGGCTCTCCGCTGGATTTCACGCTAATGTTCCTGCTTTCTGCTTTTACTACTCATGAAGATGGTATTGGTATACTGTCCCGAACGTTAAAATCAAGTTTAAGGGAGAAAACATTTAACATCATTAACAGCGACCCCTCCAGACACTGGAATCTTGATGATGTTGCGATGAACCTGTACATGAGTCGCTCTACGCTCAAGCGTAAGCTCGCTGCAGAGGGAACATCATTTAGTGAAATCTATCTTAATGCCAGGATGCACAGGGCTGCAAGATTATTGCGTACAGGAGACCATAATATTAACCAGGTTGCCGTGATGTGCGGGTACAATCGCCCCTCTTTTTTTATCACCACATTCAGAAAATATTTTCAGATGACACCATATACATTTATGAAACTGACTAATCACTGAAGTTATGGTCACATATATATAATATTTAGACAGTAATTTCCGCCCGGAAAATGTATCTGTAGTGATTTCATCGTAAGCGTACAGCGAGAACCGTATTGACGACGAGCGCATAAGGTTGGCCATAATGTCCGAATCGAAGAACGGCCAATTTCCAGACTGACCATCCGCAGGAAATTTTCTTCGGTGCTATTATCCGCTTAGGCCCAGCTGTCTTCCGCATAATAAATCAGCCTTGGCCCTGATGAGGAAGTATGAAGCCAGTCGGCGAGTTGAACGTCATTGGGGTAACTAAAAGGGAATGCTTGCAGAATAAGTGGCTCACGAAATGCAAAATGAAAATGAAACTGAAACTGTTTCTCACTACGATGGAAATACACTCTTTTTATTTTGCGGCGGACATACGTCCAGCAAGCAGCTTCCTCCAAATGATCGCCACATTATAGTTCATTGACGCAGGTGGATGAGTCTGCGGCTTGATCGGGCTGTACGTTTACGATGTATTGACCAGCCGATAAATTTGGGGGCCAGACCAACAATTTCCTTCCTTTTGTAAGGACTGAGAGAGCAATAAGCAGGGGGGAGTCGGACTCTTTCCCTGCCTCTCCCTTCTTCGCCAGATGTACATTTTTTTCGCGCATCAGACTTTCCATTAGTTTCCGGTTGCATTGCTTAACCATATCGTTTTTATTTCCGCAGTTGTTGGCTGACAACAAATACAACGGTTGGCGTGCACTGGCAGTTTTTCTTAATCGCTGTACCTCAACCTCTCTGGATACCAAGGTTCTTGGGGCAACCTCCTATTTAAAAAAGATGATGTGTTTGATGAACTATTGGCTAATTTATAAGTAACAGCGTTTTATTGTAATAAAACGTACTATTAAGAGATTATATTTATTTCATATTTGGCTCAATCATATGTTTTGCGGATTGCTGAGTTCCATTTAAAAGTTAATATAGTCGTGTTCCTTAACGGCACCAGATTTTATTTGCTGGCAGCGATGTAATATAAAAAATGGAGTTAAAATGAGAAAAGTATTTATTTGGGGTGTACTGGCTTCTGCGGTAGTATTTTCATCTGTCGCAGCAGCAAACAGTGGCACCATTAATTTTACCGGTACTATCACGTCTGCCACCTGTACGGTTAGTCCTGTTGTTGGCGGTGGGGTAGCAAGCACAATCGACTTGGGTACACCGGGTACGGATTTATCAGCGGCTAAATCTGTACAATTTTCACTGGCGCCAGCCGGCCCCACTGCCGCCGGATGTCTGGCTAAAACGGCTGCGGATATAAGCTGGAGCGCACCAAATATGGATGCGGCGGGACTGGGAAATAGTGGTGGTTCGGCAACCGGCGTATCGCTGCAGTTGAAAGCTAAGAATGCTGCTACCGCTGACGAACTGGTGACCGACACCCACCGCACTATTACATATACAAATACTGGTTCACCAGCTTCGCCATTGACCTCTTTTGAGTACGAAGCTCAGCTGGTTAAAACAGTTAAGAGTGGTAAGGTTAGCGCCGGTAGTTTTGCGACTTCAGCATCCTATACCGTAGCCTATAAGTAATCGTATTATCCTCATGCGCCTCCGGGCTGCATATTTTATGCAGCCTGTCTATTTTGCAGTTGAAATAATATATAATATGTTTAAAAAGAAAATATTATTAATACTGATTGGTACATTTTTACAGCCTGTATGTGCTGTAATGGCCGACGACGAATTTAACATGAGTTTTATTCGTGGTGGTGCACAGGATAAATTACCAGAAGTCTTTGATAAAAACGTTAACTTTGTACCTGGTGAATATTTGCTTGACGTTGAGCTTAATGGTGAAAAGATCGGTAACGGTTTTCTTACCGTTACCGACAATGATAAGCAGGCCCTTTGTCTGACAACAGAATGGCTAACCAGCCAAGGCATTTTTATCAAGGAGGATTTTTATGAGCAGGAATTTAATGTAAATAAAAGATGTTATGTCTTAAGCAATAATAAAAACACAAAAGTTGAGTTGGATAATGGTACGCAAACGCTAAGATTTCATATTCCCCAGGCTGCCTTGTTGTCTGGGGAGCATAGTCAGCGTCCCTGGGATTATGGCGCTCCCGGTTTTCAATTAGCGTACAACGCGAATACCAGCAAAAGCTCAGGACAGCAACGTACCAACTATCTGGGCGTGAATGGTAATGTGAATATTGGCAAATGGGTATTTTCATTCACTACGAATGCAACCAATGAAGGCGGTTTTAACACCAACGATCTACGTTTAACGCGGGCGCTGGAATCGATTAAGGCCGATCTGAGTATTGGGCAGACACAGAGTACCTATAGTCCATTAATGAATGGATTTAGCTTTTGCGGTATTCAATTAACCTCGAATGCGAACATGTCGTCATGGTTAAGCAGAACCTACGCACCTAAGCTGCAGGGGATTGCTACCAGTAATGCCAGAGTAACGGTAGAACAAAATGGGCGCGTATTAGAATCTATTGTAGTGCCACCGGGGCCATTTGAAATTAGCGATCTTGGGGCTATTAGCAGCGGTGATCTGGTGATGACCATTACAGAGGAAAATGGCAGTAAAAGAACGGAACGTTTTCCTGTGACCGTGATGGGTACCCTCCTTCGTCCTGGTGCCATGGATTACGGATTCGCCGTGGGTAAAAAAATAGCGGGCACGAATAAAAGCTCCGCTGACGGTACTTTTGTGCTAGGTAGCTTAGATTATGGCTTTAACTATGTAACGTTTAACTCTGCATTATTGCTGAGTCAGAACTATCAAAATATAGGTATTGGCAGTACACATTCTCTCGGATGGTTTGGGGCATTATCAACCAGTTTGAACCTGTCAAAAGCCAGTTTTAAACGGAAAAATGAACAACAAGGCTACAGTGCGTCCGTTAAATATGCTCGCTCACTCACTGATACAACGGATTTACAGCTAATAGGCTATCGGTTCACAGACCGCGGATATGTAGAGTACGCTAATTATGATTATGTGAGTGACAGCACGAATGGGCTCAAATCGAAAAATCGCTATGAGGCGATCCTGGCTCACCGTATACCGGAACAAAATATCTATCTGAGTATGAGTGGATGGATACAACAATATTGGAACAAGCCGCAGGAAAGCGGAGTTAGTTTCATGTTCAGCAAATCATTTAGCCTGTTTTCGGCATCGCTGATCGGAAATTACAATAAGAAAGGGGAGGGCGGTGGAGAATATATGACCAGTCTATCCTTTAACATTCCATTTAGTGCGTTTGATGTGATGCATTACAGTAATACCTCGATGACATATACCCGTGGAGGTGGAATGAGTTATATGGCAGGTAGTTCAGCAAATCTTAACGATCGACTGAGCTACAATGTTAGTATGAACAGAGACAATAATGGGAATAATATTTCGTTATCAACTGGCTACGCATCAGATTATGCCCAATTAAACAGCATGTATTCAAAAGGTTCAAGTAGCCAAAACCTGAGCTTGCAACTGAGCGGTTCTATATTGGGTGTCTATGGTGGCGGCCTAATGTTATCACAAAACAGTGGTAGTACGCTGGCAGTGATTGATATGGATGGGATCAGCGGCGCGGTGATTAATGGCAGTCTTCCGACAGACAGTAGTGGGAGAGCGGTGATATCTCTGGCGAGCTATTCCGCAAATGCTATTAATATTGATGTCGATAATTTACCAACAGATATTGAAATACAGGGTAATGTGATTAATGTTGTACCGACAGAGAAAGCTATTATCTACAGGAAGATAAAGTATCGGCGTGTTCATCACTATATATTACGCGTGTTCGGAAAAAATAAATACGTTATTCCAATGGGAACCGTTGCAAAGGATGAGGCAGATAAGGAAGTGGGTTTTGTCAGTAATGGTGGCGTATTGTTGCTTAACGTTGATAGCAAATTAAAAAACATCACACTCGATCAGTGTGTCATTAATTTAGAAAAACTGAGTCTAACCAGGAGAACAATCCAAGATGTTTACTGTTAATAGCAAAATTAAAGCCTGTATTACTATTGCTATGATTTCCATTAGTCTGAGCAGTAATGCCGCTTTTAGTCTGAATGGTACCCGCTATGTTTATGAAGGTGGCAAAAAAAGCTTGTCGGTGATGGTTTCTAATGAAAGTGAACAAAAGTATGCCGGACAAGTGTGGATTGATAATGATAATGCAAAAGATAAAAACGTGTATTTCACAACCAGTCCGACATTTTTTAAAGTAGACCCTAAAAGTAAGCAGACAATCAGGATTCTGGATATCAACCCTGACCTGCCGCAAGATCGTGAAACGTTAACGTGGCTCAACGTTCAGGAAATTCCACCGGCACCTAAAGCAGGCGGTAATGTTTTGGCTATTGCGCTGAACACACGTGTTAAGCTGATTTATCGTCCACAAACCTTAGCTGATGGGCGTAAAGAGGCGGAAAGAAAAATTAGGCTATTAAAAAACAATGGTAAATATTTTCTTGAGAATCCGACTCCCTATTATTTTGCAATTACCGGTATAAAAGTGAATGGCACAGAAGTGAAACTCAACAAGAAGGAAGGACCACAGTTAGCCAAATTCGCACCGTTCAGTAACGTGCAAATCAGTAACGCGTTAAACGGAAATGTGACAATAAATACGATTGACGATTACGGTGCAAATAATGAATATCAGGTAAGCAAATGAGAAACATATCTGTATTAAGTGTTTTTTTATCAATATTAATACTGCCTTCCGCATATGCAGGATGTATAAGCTCCAGCAATATGAATAATAATTATTTCTTCCCACCTTCCGTAGCCATAGAGGTAAATATCCTCCAGAGCAACATTACAACGGAAACTATGGACAATGAGAGAATAGGTTCAGTAGCGATAGAGTTTACCTGTCCCTACAGTTTGATGGGGGGATATTGGGGAGAGGATGATATCGACGGTGGAGATGTCGGGAGAGTGTTTATAGCATTGAACGAATTTAACTACACAAACTCCAGAAGAATGGATCATCGCAATGGATTGATTTATATAGCCCCAGACAGTGGTAATACCGCCAGTTCTTTCTCACCAGCAAATGGAAATTCATGGGGATTTCCAAACATAAGTTTCACAGGATTCAGTAAGGTGATGGAGGGGGGATTTATGACAAATCAAAAGAGTATTAAACACAAATATGCTATATATAGCAAAAAAATGGCGGGGAATGTGCCATCAAAAAACGAAGTTGTTTCTCTCTTTAATAACCCAGTCGTCTATACCCCTGGTGGAGTAAAGTCTATGGGTAATAGGAATATTACACCTACTATAATAAATAACAGCTTTACATTGAAATATACAAATACGGTAACATGCTCTGTTACAAGTAATGTAAGTAACCTTGACTTAGGAGTTGTTAATATTCATAAAGATCTCAATACGCCGTTGGCGACTATCGTTTTGTCAATGAAGTGTGGGTTGGGAGTTGGGGGCGGGAATATGACTTCAAATTATCCATCATTTATTATTTCAGGTTCTGCCAGAATGAATGCAGTATCATCGACAACTGCAAATAATGAATGGCTTGCATCATCTAATAGTTTTGGCTTGCGCATCGGAAATGGCTGGGGGTTAAGGTTCCAGACGGGCAGTGCTTTAAATATTAATACATTAAATAATATTCCTATACCTATTTATCCATACAAGTACGGAACGTCTCAAGGAAATAGTGCCGACTGGAATGGTGCGGTAACTTTTGAGATTAGCTATAACTAAACGGAGTTGATGTAATGCGCGTAATGCTTGTTTGTTTGTCTTTACTATGCTTCGTTACTGTTGAGGCAGCCGCTAAAATAACAAGTACGACGATTAATCTCTCTGTTAAGTTTCGCGAGTTTACATGTAATATTGCATCCAGCAGGGGAAGTAATTTAAGTTTTGGTAATGTTAATATCACAACTTTAACTCTTACTGAGGGGCCTGAAATCGAATCCGATCTGACGCTAACATGTCGTCTTGATACCTCCATGCCAGAGTTAATCGGGAATAATGCGATTAGTGCTTTACAGTCAGCGAATTTACGTTTCTCTTCCCCCGCGAGTACGGCGGGTACTGGAGGTGATTTTTTAGATGCTGGGCATAACGTTGCTATTCTTCCTTTTTTTAATAACGCCCGGATGCAATTCAACGCCGACTATAATTTAAAAAACCTGAGTGGTTCTGGATACAAAATAAAATTTAAACTCGTAAAAAAAAGCAGCAACGGAACAATCTCCTCAGGGACAGTATCCGTAGTGCTTAATGCTGAGTTGACCTATACATAGGATACAGTGATGCTAAAAACAATTATGTTTATATTACTGCTATGTAGTCATGGTGTATTAGCTAAGAATAGTAGTTTAAGCATAATCGTGGGGGCAAATCTTATTAATCCCACATGTACATTAAATGCTCCCACAGAACTTAATTTTGGAGATATCAACAGAAATGATTTTTTAAACGGTAGCCAGAATTTAAGAACCAGAGCTTTTGATATTACTGCTTCTTGCCATAATGTTTCACGAGTTGAGCTGATGTTCGTTCCGCGAAATGGCACGGTAAGTGGTAGAAATAATGCTGCATTAACCAGTAACGCCAGTGTAATGTACACAATTTCATTACCTGGTTTAGGGAGTAATAATATCGATTTTAATAATAAAATAGTTTGGCCATCGCCAGGAACGACATCCGTCAGGATGGTCCTGGGTACGAACGGTACCTTAACCAAAGGGGGTTTCAATACCTCTATGACGATTCAGTTAACTTATATTTAAATTAAAGGTGTTATATGAAAAATATCATTCCAGCTGTTGTTTTGTTGAGTGCAGCAACAAATGTATATGCAAAAACTGCAGATACGTCTGTAGCGATTAAAGCCAACGTTACAGGAGCAACCTGTACCATTGTACCAACACCGACAGAAATTAACTTTAATACTCTGACCGCAGCGGACATTGGCCACAACAAAATTAATGCCAAAGAAGTTAGCCTTGCACTGAACTGTGACTGGATTGCTAAACAGGTCAAAGTGACATTCACCCCTACTGACGGAACCGTTACCGGTAATGCCAGTGTGATGCGCTCAGGTAAGACGGGGTTAGGATTTAAGTTACAGTTTGCTAACACCACTTCGGGCACATTGACTGATACACCTTTTGGTGTACAGCAAACCTGGGCAAATACGTCGTCAACGGCATCACCTTATGGCTTAGGGGGCAAAATTGCGCTTAAACCTTTCTATATTACTGGCGAAGATATTGCGGCAGGTAATGTTAATACCAGCCTGGCGATCAGCGTTCAGTATGATTAAGGTTAAAATATGAAAAGAATCCTACTATTAATGTCAGTCTTTTCTCCCTGTTTAATGGCATCAACGGCAATGGTTAATGTCCCAATTAAGGGAACCATAACGTCATCGACCTGCTCTTTTATGGCTGATACAGTAGTGAATTTTGGTTCTGTCACCGCGTTAGACATTAATAATAACACCGTTCCGGAAAAAGATATCAATATGAAGATTGATTGTGACTGGAAGGCAACGAACATGAAACTCTCGTTTATTCCCCGTGCGATCGTTGTGGGTGACAATAAAACGATGCAATCAGGCCTGGCTGGGGTCGGTTTTAAATTGCCCTTACTGCAGTGGTTGGGTTTACAAAACTTATCATTCAATACTGAACATACCTTGCCTGCCACTGAAATACCTAATGGTGGCGGTATGAAAGCTCTGCGGCTTAAAATAAAGCCTGTAGCTATACCTTCAGAAAATATTGCTATTGGTAATATTGATACAACGCTAATTATTCGATTATCTTACGATTAGTTATATTTTACGGGAGTTTAAATAATGCCATTTATTATGTGTTTTTTTGTCGTGGTACTTTTTGTTCACAGCGTAAATGCCAGGGCGACGGATACTGTCGTGAATATAAATGGCGCAATTACAGAAGCGACCTGCTCTATTAGTATCTCTTCTGAGGTCAACTTTGGTCCCATCACTACACATGATATAGTTGCTGGTAATATAGAGAAATCAATTAACTTTACACGCAACTGTGATTTGACGGAGGCAAATACTCAGATGAGGTTCGTTCCTACGCTGGGAATCGTGTCAGGTCAAACTCACTATGGTAAGTCAATAATGAAATCAGGGTTGAATGGTATTGGTATCGGTATAGTGAAAATGGGGCTTTATGGTGTCCTGAATTTTAATCAGGATTATCCATATGGTGAAAAAGTCATTGATTTAAGGTTTAAGTTATTGCCCATCCAGGCAGAGGAAATAGCAGCAGGGAAAATTAACACATCCATTATTTTAAGGCTGACCTATGATTAGAAAACTGCTTTTGTTTTGCTCAATGATTGTACTGTTATCAATGTATTCGCTAGCCGCGGTTGCCGGTGGTACGACATCAAATATTGGGGTGAAAATGAGAATTACACATGCCAATTGTATTGTTAATGGCGGAACAGGTTTTTCTGGGACATATAATTTGCCGCTAATGAATGACCAGGGGAAGATCATTGACCGCATCAGTTACACGGATGTACCACTGATAATCGATTGCACTAAAGGTGCTAAGCTCGGTGCGTTAACGATTTCATTTACATCAGCCAAACCTGGCTTTCAGAATGCAGCGAATGGTTTAATAAATACTACTATGGCAAACATCGCCCTTCTTATCCGATGGAAGCGTAATGGTGAGCGGATAATCGATTTATCTAACACTACAGATTTGCTGGCGATGAAAGATGCAGAGGTGCGATCGGGCGTATACGACAGTTCGCTAAAGGTTTACCCATTAAACTTAAATCCAAGTGCCACCTCATTAGCACCGGGACGTTATCAGGCTGACTTGACAGTTAATATCACGTATTACTAATTTGTTTTAAGTGTAATGTTATTAAATAATTCCCGGCCAGGGAAGGAAAAGCAAAACTTAGATGGATTATATATGTGGTATATTTATGAGTAAGAACTATGATATAAAATGGCGAGTCACTCAATCAGTATGTATAGATGAAGGATATTATCTTCTTACTCTTGACAGTAGACTGCTGAAAATAATGGCCATGGTATTATCAACACACCCTGTCAACGCTACTGATATCTTATCTCCAATTAGAGGAGGTCATTATGTCATAAACTACACTACTACTAAACTAGTTAAAATTATTAGTACAACTGAACTAAATTCTACGGAGTGGAAAGCGCTTGCTTTATGATATTTCATATAAATATTTGGTGCCCTGAAAGACGAGGATCCTCTAATACTGACAGACCATACTCACGGTAACTGAACGGGCAGAACCGGCGCGAGGCTTTTGCCCACAGTCCCTGTCGATGCAAGCTGGCCGCCACGGTTTTTATGTTATACACCCGCCCCTGAGCACGAAGCTCATCCGTCAGGCGTGGCGCACCATAGCGCTGTTTTGCGTTACTGAATGCTTCCCGGACGACGTTATCACAGACAAGGCGGAACTGCTGACGCCGGTTTATCTGATGACGACGCTGATGCCAGACGTACCAGCCACTACGGGCGACCTGAAGTACACGGCACATAGCCTTGATAGTGAACTCAGCCTGATGTTTTTCGATGAAGACATACCTCATTTCAGGCGTTTCACGAAGTATGTCGCGGCCTTTTGGAGAATGGCCAGTTCCTCCTCCCGTTCTGCCAGTTAACGTTTCAGACGGGCGATTTCAGCGGACATTTCCTGTTCGCGTTCAGAAGAAGAGAGCTGATTTTGCTGTTTGCTTCGCCAGTTGTAGAGCTGTGATTCATACAGGCTAAGTTCGCGGACGGCAGCGGTCACCCCAATGTGTTCAGACAGTTTCAGTGCTTCCTGACGAAACTCAGGCGTGTGCTGTTTGCGTGGCTTTTTGGTAGTCGATACAGGCTTTGTCATGTGAGTCACCTCTGGTTGAGAGTTTACTCACTTAGTCGCATGTCCACTATTGCTGGGTAAGATCACTTTTGTGTTATGACCGCAATATACACATTGCTGGCTGGTAAGAGAGTACCGCGACGATATGTTCATCGACGTACCAACATATCGTAGTGTTTATAGGTGCTATTCGCTGGAAATCGTTAGACATCAAAAACGCTGCAAGGCCTTGTGTGGTGCGGGTTTGCTGGGATTTGTGAGAGGCGGGTAAAAGCGGTCATGGTGTCCCCTGCAGGAATGATTAAGCAAGGTAACATCATGACTACTAATGATATTTATGAGTTGTGTGTTTGAATGGGATACATTGAGGGATATTAAGCAGAATGGCGGTAACGGAAGGAAGGGCATTACCGCCAGTGGAATTTTATGCGGCGCTGTGTGGCCTGAATGTCACATCGCCACGCCCGGCCAGGAGTCCTTCAATAGAAATATCCTCATTGAGGCTATCCCAGTGAATACCACGGCGGCTTAACTCAAAGTCGTTTCGCTCATCAGCGCTGGCGTGCATTAATTTGGGAAACCATGCCAACGGAACACCCAGCGTGCGGGCATCGCTTAACTCTACCCACATATTGTATTCGTCGAACTTTACGTTCTTAGGCGAAATAGTCATTCCACGCCTCCATTAGTCGTTTGCGATTTTCTTCAACCACGCCCACCAGTTCCTTCAGATCGCGAGCATTAAAACCATCATTACGCGCCAGCAGCACTTCAGGTGTTAGCCAGAATTTTGCCTCACCATCAGTACCGCGAACGTGAATGTGTGCCGGTTCGCGGGGGTCTCCCTCATTCGAATAGAAAAAGAACCGATACCCCTTAAATCTTAGTATGACAGGCATAAATAAGCTCTTAATATTTGGTTAATTGATTCGATTCAGGGACTGCTTCGCATACAGCAGACCACCAGCTATCGACACAATGAAATCATCAACATAATCATCAAGCCCGTACCACAGGCTTTGCTGTGCTATCCCTTCATGTAAAGGATAAATATCAAGGGTTTCAAGAGGCGAAGCATCTTCAGGTATCTCGCCATCAGGATAGGCTTCGGCGTAGTCGTCTGGGTCTGTAAACCGCCAGAATTCTTCATGTGTTATACCAGAATTCGCAAAGGTCATCACATTGGTAATGCAAGCGGCATCTATCAGCGCCGTCACTTCCTGAATGATAAGCCCGGCGATCATCGTTGGTAATCGTTCTGTATCTATACCGTTGATGATTGTCTGCGCGTATTCTCTATAGCGTTCGTCAGTGCCACGGTATCTGTATTCTTCAATAAAGTCAGCAATCAGGCAAAGTGAGTCAGAAATCTCGCGCCTGTCCTTCTCTGCACTTCTCCTGAAGGGGATAGACATCAGGTCGGTAAGGATATTCAAAAAGTAAGGCTTAAGCCCGCTAAATCGAGCTGGTAGCGTTTCTACGGCGTTTTTTATGTATGCCTCATATTTCTTTTTACCCTCAGCATTAAGCACATCACGAGCGGCTATAAGGTTCTGCCTGACGAATCCTAACCCTGAAAGGTACTCCGCTAACATTTCTGTATTACGGTTACTGAAAAAAGCTTTGATGGCGTGGGCGCGGATACCGAGCGCATTATTAGGTGCCGCATCGAACTCACGGACGGCAAACGCTCGTGCATTTTCCTGAATTTCGCGAAGTTGCCGCATTGAGACTTTGAGTTTTTGCGCTGCTTCGGTGGTTGATTTTGTGAATCTGGTATCGCTCATATATTTGGGGCTATCAGTCAGCATGGTACTTCCTTGGCGGTGACGGAAAAGGACGTTCAATTCTTAAAGCGGTAAATGGTAGTTTTCCCGGCTTTAATGCCTTTGGACGCCAGCTCGGAAACGATTTGCGGATAACTCAGGCCATCCGCCCAAAGAGAAGCGATTAAATCACCGTGTTCGAATTGAGGCCGACCACAATGCACGCCCTCAGACTTTGCGCGAGCGATCCCCGCATCGCGGCGTTCGGCGATGATACTTTTTTCCATCTCAGCAAAACCGGCCATCATGTGAAGCATCATTTTTCCGGCTGGCGTGCTGAGATCGAACCCCTCCCGGAGGCTGACGACTTTCACGCCTTTATCTGCCAGCGTCTTGACCGTTGTCAGCACGTCAACGGCATCGCGACCGAGGCGGTCAATTGCAACCACCACGAATACATCCCCCTTACGCGCCATTTTTATTGCTTCATTCAGTGCGGGGCGCTTGCTGGCAGGAATGCTACCGCTTAATCCTTCGTCGCAAAATTGAAAGTCTGCTTCTACCGCGTAACCAGCCGCCTCTATTTGCTGAATCTGGTTTTTTGCGTTCTGTTCGTCAGTGGATACGCGTAGGTAAGAGATAACAGCCATTTCATTTGCCTTTTGTTCGTAAAGTCATTCCGTAAATTATATGAGTTCATAAATGCTAAATCAATCTTTACGAACGATGCGGTATGGATTTATTATGCTGTTCGTAAAGGGGTTCCTTTACGAACTCATGATTTAATTGAGGAAGAAAGCGGCTGTTAATTAAAATTCAGAAGGACGCTAGTCTTGCTTAGAACTTTAGCGAAACGCTCCGAGGCTGCGCATAATATCGCGCCCAGCAAACAGGGCAAAACACGCTAATATGGAAGACATGGCTTTTTGTTTCTCTAGTGAGGCTGCGTCATCTTTATGAAGAATGTGATCTAAATACTCTCCTGCAATGATAAGCCCTGCGGCAACACCCTCTATCTCTTGTAACGCCAGTTCCTGAAGCTGTTCGGTTACGATTTGCTCTTGCTCATCAATTTCCATTTGTTCCGATCCTTTTTGAATTATGCATCGGCAGGTTAGCACCAGTGCTTACGCTTCAGCAATTAGCCTTGTAAAAATAAGATTATGTTCTTCCCCTTTTACCCACACACAGCGTTGGAACTCAGCGCCGCAAATATTCGTTAAGTCAGTGGCGGGAACGGAAAAGGGGGGGTAAGGCATTGGCTCAGTATGCCATTTGTCTGCACAGGAGCTGTTTTGTCTGCATAGCGGGCGTTTTTGTCTGCAAGAATTGATTTCCAATTAGATCTTTTGAATAACACTCAATTCTACATGCAGACATGCAGACAATGCAGACAACAAAAAATACCTATATACGTACAAGCGATAGTGTGGCGCTGTATTAAAAATACATGGAGCACGTCGCGATAGTTTTCTCAAACACGGAAAAACGCATGTCTGCATTGTCTGCATTGTCTGCATGTCTGCATTGTATTAAATATGTATATATAACATTATGTTAAGCTTTTTTTTATGCAGACATCATGCAGACAAAACAGCTCCTGTGCAGACAAGCGCATATTAAATGAACAGATATGCTCGCTGTTTTGTATGCAAAGCGACCGAAAAAATATTTTTTGGCGAACCGAACAGATATGGATGTAGCGCAGCGCGAAAATTCAGCCCCATTCCGTTAGGGCTGTATTTTTCTTTTGGGTGTTTTATAGAGGTGAGGTTGTTAGGGGGAGTCAGCCGACAAGATAGAGGGTTAAGCCTCTGTTATTTCCTCTGGGGCTGATATTTTTATCACCCTTACATTAGTCGTCGCTGATCCGCTTCTAACTCTTCGCTGCACTGTTCCATCTCTTTCGCCACGCGCATCCGTTGGTGTTTCGTGATAGCCGTACTTGGTGAGTATCGATAGCAGGTCTCCACCAGACATACCACAAGCCTCTTTTGCCGCGTTATTAAGTTGTCGCTTATTGAGATAGAAAACCGGGCGGCATTCATCATCGTCGCCAGATTCAACCATATCAAGCCATCCTGCTGACTCATCGCCGCCGCGCTGAAGGTTGGCCTTATTGCCCTCTCTGGCTATAGCTCCCATGCGGTTGATTGCGCCCGTCAGATAGTCCCAAAGCTCGACAGCCGCGGCCATGTCCCGCGCATGGCCTACATCATTGCTTGCCATCTCTGCAATCATGTTTTCCTGTACAGCTTCAAAAATTTCATCTTCGGTGTAACCGGTGATACCTGCTGACATAATCCCGGCCGCATAAACTACGCTGTACAGGGAATGCGCCCTGACTTTATGTCCCTCACGTGCGTTCATTGCTTCGGAATACTGCTCGCGCATCAAGTCTTCAAACTGCATTGAGTAGGTTTTTAAGTTAGCTTGAACGCCGTCCCATCCAAGCTTGCTCAAATGATTTAGCCATTCCACGCCCGCTACGCCGTTGTATAACAGCATTGCAGACGTTAGCGTGCTGGCGTAACTCCTTATGTCACAACAACCTTTAAGGTCTTGCGGTTCAATAAACGGTTGCTCAATCAGACGCCCTTCCGCGCCAGCTTTAAAGCGGTGTTTTTCTTTTTGCCACAGTTCGTCAGCAATCGTCTTTTCCGCAGTCATCAGGCAAATGGTACTAAACGAAGTTACTGGCAGATTTTTCCCGTCCTGACCGCTACGGCCTTTGGCCTTACCGTTGGCAATTGAGTAAACAAGGTTCTCAAAATCGGCCCCGCGAAGATTGGGCATTGCCGACAGGTCATCAATCCGCATCGCGGAGCCACTGGAGTTCACCGCGCTGTTAATTATCGCTGTATAAGTGGCGTTCGCACTTTCGGTGAGCTGGTCAGGGTTGCCCCATAAGCTTGCGCCAAGCTTCATAGCCAGTGTTTTACCTTTACCGGAATGCCCGTAAATATTTACGGTGATGCCCTCGGCCTTGATTGAGCCGTTACGGACAGGAAACAGAACGGACGCCAGCTCTAGCAGGATTTGAAATACGAAGCCTGCATTGTCTTTGGTCAGATTAATGACATTAGACCGATAATCCTCAATATTTCCTGCGGGGACGCATTTGTATTTGCTATCGATAGGGTTATCTAACTCAAACAGTACATTTTCAGACAGATATGTCTTGCCTGCTTGTGAGACATAAAACTTTACTCCATCGTGTTCATGCCATCCGGGAGCGGATCCATATATTGCGGATGGCAAATTTTGCTCAACAAGATAAGCGTTGCGATAGAAATCAATGTAAGCCCCATCCACAACGACTTCTGAGCCGAGCGACCTTAAAGCGGCGGCGAGGCGTTTAGCATCGCTTGACCATGGCAAAGAAACGCGGCGCGAAGAATTGCCGATATTTTCAAAGGTGATATACGCTTCATGCTCTTTGTATCCCCTCAGCACTGGCCTAACTCCACGTAAAATCTCGGAGGTTCTGGCGTGTTTAAATACCCCGGATTGTCCGTCCTCACCGCGTCCGGTTGTCGGGTCTACCAGCGCGATTGATTTATCCTCACGTTCGACGATGAAATCCGTGCCGTCTGGTTGCTGGTCTTGCGGCGTAACCTTGTCGGAATAGTATTTTTTGTAGTGATCGGGAATACGGAATTTTGCAATGTTTACCGTGGCAGGGATGCGCGGAACACTAGCAACGGGAAGGCTTACTGGTGATTTTCCTGTCGTTACATTTGAAGTATTGCTATCCCATGGATATGGATTACTATTTGCACCGTTATTTTGAGCTGTACCCGATAAAGCCTCTTGCCCGGAGGCTTTTTCTTTTTTGGCCTTCTCCAGTGCGCGGTTAAATTCCTCCGCCATCCGTTCCACCCCTAGTTCCATGCGTACATCGTCCCAATCCTGTTTCTTTCTGCCAAGGCATAGCGGGGCAACCACCAGCCCACCAACGGCTTTAGCGGCTTCATTAGCTTTTACTAGTCCCGTGTTAGGTTTTGGCTTGCCGTTCGCGTCTACATCGCTGGGCGCGTGGTAGTCGTTATCTGCGGCTATAACAATCTCAAGCGCCGGGAAACGATCTATAAAGGCCGTAGCGACGTTTTTAAGGTTTGAAGCAGATATGGCAGCTACTACACGTGAAAATGGCGCACAGATCGACACAGATCGTCCTGTGGCGTATCCCTCGGTAATGATGAGGGTGTTTGCTTTGTCATTTGGCTGTATGTCGATAAACGCACCGGAAATTGGCGCATTCTTCATTAGGCTTTTGTGTCGTGGCTGTCCTTCATTATCTACAGCGTTTGGTGCGGGTAGGTATTGCACTGAACGGTCACGATTATCAATGTCCGTCAGACGTACTACACCATCACCCCGCGCGGTAACGGGAAGAACGCAATCTTCAAAGCCTTTATCCTTGAGGTACTCGCATTCCGATAGTTTTGCTTTGTCCAGAACGTCCCGAACTCGCGGCGTGGCGGCTGCAATTTGCTGCTTCTCCAGTTCTGCGGATTCGCGCTGGCGCTGTTCAAGGGCTTCTTTCTGTTCCCGCTCTCTTTTGGCTCGCTCCTCGGCCGTTGGGGGCGAATAGCTATCATCGGCAGAGAAGAAGCCTAATCCCATACGCTCATCCACCAGCTTAGCGGCCTGACGTATTAACGATCCGGATACACGCTCATCAGATGGTGCACCTAGCTCTTTACGTGCAATTAAGTCGAGTACGCCGAATCCGTAGCCCTTAACGCCGCACGTACAAATGTAAGTGCCTGCGGCTGCGCCGGTCATATGAACCCGGAACTTAGCTTTGCCGCACAATGGGCACTCATGTTCTTTAGTGGATTGTTCGCAGGGGATTGAAAACGCCGCGCAAGCGGCGGCGTAGTTGGTTTTCATCCAGTGCTTAACGTTATCGAGGGCGCTCATTTGCATTTCCCCCGAACGGGTTTGATTTTCGGAGTTCTTATGGTAACGCCAGCTCTTTTTTGCTGGTTGCGACGACTCTTTTTCTGACTCCGCTTCTCTCCCGTTTTTGGCTCGTAATCAGTGGTGAAATTATAATTTGCTGATGCGTAGGAGTGCGTCCCCTTGTTCACAACATACACCTCACGCAGTTCAACGGGTACTCCGTCTGGGACTGCATCAATCGCCGCAACATGGAGATTTTTGGCGTACAGAGTAATGGTCTCGCCCGCACAACCACCAGCGATACAGTACGAATCCACACGAAAGCGGCGGGTCACACCATCAGAGGCCGGGGAGGTTTTACCTACGAACTCACCAACCAGCGATACAACCACCCCCGGTGCTTTACCGTTTTGAGCATGTTTTTTTGGGCTTGCTGATACGGAAGAAGGGCGGTTATTCATTTGGATGCCCCTTCTACTACGCCGGAACCGATACGCTTTGCTGTTTCAATCAGGTAGTTTTCTACGTCCTCGGTGCGCCATACGCACAGGCAAGGAGAAATCTTTACCGACGCCGGAAAGTTGCCCTTTTTCATTTCGGCATAAATCCATGAAGTAGAGCGCCAGACCATTTCACGAACTTCGTTAATGCGAATATGTTTTTTAGTGGGGTCAAAAGGTTTGTGTTTGAAGTTGATAGCGGTAGCAGCCATTACAAAGTCCCCCCGTTCTGGATAACACCAGCGAAAGAGAGCACGTATTGGCGGCTTGCAGACTGGCGGGCAAGGCGTTCGGTTGCGGCTGTGATGTGCAGCATTACCGGGCGGCTTGATTTGAGGTTTGCACGCTCAACGGCGGCAAAAATAAAGGTTTTAAGGCGTGAGTGGGCGTTGATAGCCATAGAGGCGATCTCCTTTGACAGTGATTTTAAATCACCACAAATCGAGACCAATCGATTGGTGGTGAACTGATTGCAGATTGGTCTTACCGGTGTCAAAGGATCCCGGCGCTTCGTGAGAAGCTCCACAACCAGCCCACCATTGAAGGCGTGCTGATGATTAGACAATAAAAAACACGCTTTGGCGCGTGTGTTATCGCCTTTGACATTTTCCGGGAGACCAATCCCGACACCTGATTTTGCAGGTGCTTGATTATGATGCGCTAAGCGCAGGTGAAGTGTCAACATTGAATACCCCTCTTTCTAATTCCAATTCGATGGGGGATATTCTCAATTATTATTTTATGGAACAGTTTTCACCACTGGCGTGAAAAGTATAATCATCTGTTTTTAATGGCATTTATGATACGTTTTACCGTTGATGAGCTTACCTTAATATTGGTATCTCGTATTGATTCTTTAGTTTCACCGGAGTCAATCACAAGTATGCATTTACAAAATGCTTCCAAATTGATAGGACTATGAAATTCTGGATGTGCCTCCCACAATTCAATAATTAGCCTATCCCTCTCATTTTGCTTTGCTGTTTTATTTTTAGTCGATCTCCTGATGTGCTCTACCGTAGCGCAATGCCGGATGATGTCTAGCGTTTTTTGGAATGATAATTCAAGTGCAAATCTGTCTGTCATATCTTGGATGTTTACAGGCTTGATGGTTCGGCTATTGGTATCAAATGGCCTGTTCCAAATTTGCTGAAGAATTGCGGCGCTTTTGGGGTCAAATCCGGGGGTTGTTACCATACCGTTGCAGTCCACCAGCTTGAATATGGCTTCAATATTTTTCCTGTTCTCAACTTTGATTATCTTCGCCATATCGACAACCAGACAGCACAGGTCGATAGACGAGAATCCCGCCTCGTCCAGAATCATAGCTACTTCGTAATCAGGATAATGGCGATATTTGGTCTGTAGCTGTTCAAGCCAGAACTCAGCACGGCAATCTCTTTCAACGTGTCTGTTTAAGTCCTCTCCGCTTTGGCATTCGTGCAGATTTTGTTTGTATACGTCGAGCCTGTCTTTTTCTTCCGAAAGCTCATACTTAAGGTTGGCAATTTTCACCTCCGATTGGGCTATTCTGTCTCTATGATAATCTTCGGGTGTGGAGATCTGATTGCCATGAGAATGCGTAGCATCGTCGACATTGGCGGCGTAGGCTGAGTTGGTTGATTTATCCTTGCTCCCTGCATTCAGTCTCTTTTCTTCAGTGTTGTATGCTTCTTGCGCACGTACTGCTGCTGCATATGCAGCTCTCATTTGCACGCGAAGGTTTACAGCCACCAGTTTTTTTTGTTCCGCTGTTTCTTTCAGTGTTTTTAATGTATCGGTCATAGTATTCGCTGTTACGGAATAGGGTGGTTATTGGGTTTTGAGGCTTTGTAAGTGATCTGCATACCACTGCATCATCTCTCTACGGCCTTCCAGATACTGCGCCCGGTTGTACGTGCCGCGAATGGTATTTTTATCGACGTGAGCGAGCTGTAGCTCTATCCACGCGCTGTTAAAGCCTTTCTCATGCAGAATGGTGCTCATCATGTGACGGAATCCATGCCCGGTGAGCTTTTCTCCGTAACCGCATCGCTTAATAAGCTGGTTCATAGCCATATCAGACATGGGGCGGGTAACGTCATTTCTACCGGGGAACATCAGGCTGTAATTACCACTGATGGCTTTAACGGAGCGAAGCAGTTCTATAGCCTGTTTAGACAGCGGCACGAGGTGAGGGCGGCGAGCCTTCATACGTTCGGCAGGGATCTCCCACAGGGCGTTATCTATATCAATCTCTTTCCATTCCCCTTTGCGTAGTTCGCCGGGGCGTAAGCCGGTAAGCATCAGCAGGCGAACGGCAAGGTTAACCATAATGTTCCCGGTGGTTGCCTCCAGTGCTGTGAGGAATGCAGGAAGATCGGCGGTATCGAGAGAAGCATAATGCCCGCGCTGAAAGCGTTGCATAGCGGTGGCTAAGTCGCGTGCCGGATTATACTTGGCTCTCCCGGTCACAATGGCGTAGGCGTACACCTCACCACAGCGGCGGCGTACTTTGGTGGCGAGTTCATTAGCGCCGCGATCTTCTATCTTACGCAGCAGGTCTAACAGTTCCAGCGGCTGAATATCCCCGATAGGGCGTGCGCCCAGCACTGGGAACACGTTGCGCTCAAACAGGCGTTTTGTATCGTCAGCATAGCTTTCCGACCATGTAGCCTTTCGCGTGGCCTGCCATTCAAGGCAAACGCCCTCAAAGGAATTGATAACCTTACTGGCCTCTTTCTGTTCCCGGCGTTCGTCTACAGGGCTGATACCTTGCGCCAGCTTTGCGCGAGCCTCAGCGGCTTTAATACGCGCTTGCGAGAGGGATATCTCAGGGTAGGCACCCAAAGATAGACGGCGTAACTTACCTTCACGACGGTAACGAAAGCGCCAGAGCTTGGAACCCTGAGGTTTTATGATAATGAACAAACCGGAACCATCTGAAAGGGTGTAGTCCGTCTCACCGGGAGCTGCATTTTTAATCTGAACATTAGTTAAGGCCATAAGTATCTCTCCCGAAGTTCTAACAGGATGAGAGTAACGAAAAGAGATACTTTTGATCGTGGCTTAAGGTGCTATTCGCTGGAAATCGTTAGACATCAAAAACGCTGTAAAGCCTTGTGTGGTGCGGGTTTGCTGGGATTTGTGAGAGGCGGGTAAAAGCGGTCATGGTGTCCCCTGCAGGAATCGAACCTGCAACTAGCCCTTAGGAGGGGCTCGTTATATCCATTTAACTAAGGGGACAACGCGGCGCCAGTATAGCGTTTTTTGTTTCCCGGAGTAAGTCTGGCACCACCTGACTGGTTAAACCGTCGCCACTCAGCCCTGCTTTTCCGCTTTTTTCCGTTCCTGCTCCAGGCGTTCACCGCGCCGCCTCGCTTCTTCCTTACGCTTATTGCTCATATCGTTGCGGATCTGCGCGTGGCTCATCAAGGCGAAAATAAAAGTGCCGCCGCAGATATTTCCGGCAAGTGTGGGAAGGGCGAAGGGCCAGAGAAAGTCGCTCCAGGGCAGCGTGCCGTTGAAAACCAGATACAAAATTTCAACAGATCCTACGACGATATGGGTGGTATCGCCTAATGCGATAAGCCAGGTCATCAAAATAATGACCACAATCTTTGCTCCGCCTGCAGCAGGAAACATCCACACCATGGTTGCGATGATCCAGCCTGAAATAATTGCGTTAGCAAACATCTCCGTTGGGCTATTTTTCATGACCTCCATACCAATTTTGACGAAGGCGTCGCGGGTTTCCTCATTAAATATGGGCATATATTCAAACGCCCAGGCCGCAATCCCGGTACCAATCAGGTTGCCTAACAGGACCACACCCCATAAGCGCATCAGCAATCCAATATTACTCAGTGTGGGATTTTGCATTACCGGAAGTACAGCGGTAACGGTATTTTCAGTAAATAATTGCTGGCGGGCCATGATGACAATAATAAAGCCAAAGGTGTAACCGAGATTTTCCAGCAAAAAACCGCCGGGAACGCCTTCAAGCTGCACGTGAAAAATCCCTTTTGCCAGCAGTGACGCCCCCATCGAAAGGCCTGCGGCAATGGCTGACCAGAGCAAGGCCATCGCATCGCGTTCCATCTCTTTTTCACCATCCTGGCGAATATGTTCATGAATCGCCATGGCGCGGGAGGGGAGACGATCTTCATCCACCTCTATTTTTTTTCCACTTTGTTTTTCTTCACTTTCTACTTCCAGATCGCTGCTGTGTTGGTGAATTTTGTCGTCGTTAAGGCTATCCATGATGCTCTCTTGTGATTAACATATATTGATAAAGCGTAGCGGCTTTTGATTTACCCAGGCGGGGTCATTCTCCGAAAAAATAAAAATAATCACGCCCGTTTTTATCTGTTTCGTTAGAATGACACCGTCACGCTGTTGGCGTTACCAGGCTATGCTCAGAGCAATGAGATCACGCATATAGACATCGTTTGACGTGCTGTTAAAATCGCTCACACCTAAACAGGCGGATACGGTAGCGTTCCGTCATGGATGGCAATCAGCGATAGCCATAATTCACAGGGAGACATCTATGAAGCTTCGCCTGTCGGCGCTGGCGCTGGGAACCACATTGCTGGTCGGGTGTGCAAGTTCCGGTACAGAACAGCAGGGGCGTTCAGACCCGCTAGAAGGGTTTAACCGCACCATGTATAACTTCAACTTTAATGTGCTGGACCCGTATGTTGTTCGGCCGGTCGCCGTTGCCTGGCGTGATTATGTTCCACAGCCTGCACGCAACGGTTTAAGCAATTTCACCGGCAACCTCGAAGAACCTGCGATCATGGTGAACTATTTCCTGCAGGGCGATCCTTATCAGGGCATGGTCCATTTCACCCGTTTCTTCCTCAATACCTTATTAGGGATGGGCGGCTTTATTGATGTAGCAGGAATGGCGAATCCGAAACTGCAGCGCGTTGAACCGCATCGTTTTGGCAGTACGTTGGGCCATTATGGCGTGGGTTATGGACCTTATGTGCAACTTCCGTTCTACGGCAGTTTCACGCTGCGTGAAGATGGTGGGGATATGGTGGATACCTTGTATCCGGTGCTCTCATGGCTGACCTGGCCGATGTCTGTGGGGAAATGGACTATCGAAGGGATAGAAACCCGCGCGCAGTTGCTGGATTCCGACGGCCTCCTTCGTCAGTCTTCCGATCCTTATATTATGGTGCGCGAGGCGTACTTCCAGCGTCATGATTTTATTGCCAGTGGCGGAAAACTTAAGCCGCAGGAAAATCCGAACGCGCAGGCGATTCAGGACGAGCTCAAAGAAATCGACTCTGAATAAACGATAATAAAAAGGTGAGCGCAATGCTCACCTTTTTGATCCCTTCAAAGAAGGAATTAGAACGCGTAGTTGAAGTTAGTCCCAAACAGCCATGCCTTCCCTTCAGATTCAAACTGATAGGGGCCTTCATTAATTTTCACGCTCTGACCATGCATATAAGAGACCCCAACGTCGACAGACGCATCTTTATTAAAGGCGTAAGTCGTACCGGCGCTCAGCCAGAAACGGTCCTGATCGGGAATAGAGATAGAACGGTTTTGCGCCGGAACCGGGCTGTCATCGAAGGCGATACCGGTACGGAACGTCCAGTTATCATCGTAGTAATAGGTGGTCCCTAACGCAATGCGGTAAGCATCTTTAAAGCCTTCATGCTTCTCGAAGAGCGTATCGCCTGCGGTCGATTTTGCCTTCAATTCCTGGAACTGACTCCAGCTGGTATAGGCCAGGCTATAGTGGATGGCCCATTGCGGCGCCACGCGGTTATAACCGGACACTTCCCACATTTCCGGCAGGTTTAGTGTCAGGTAGCCCGACTGCGTCGCGCCGCCGGTTGCCGTTGGGATGGGCAGGTTATATCGGTTAATGCCGATGGGAAGATCGCTGCTGTAATTACCTTTAAAGTCAATTTTGACTTCCGAGCGATAGGTCAGAGCGTAGCGGTTATTTTTATCCAGCTCATAAAGGATACCGGCATTCCAGCCAAAGCCCCACTGGTTACCGTTCAGGTGGGCGATTTTGGTATCGCTGGTAATCTGACTGGCGACGGGCGCCAGCGCCGGATTCTGTGCCGCGACCAACTGGCCTAAATCGCCCGCATAACGTTCGATTTTCGCGCGCGCGTATACCGCATCAAAGCCGAGGCCGAAGCTCCAGGCCTCATTTAAGCGATAAGCGCCGCTTAAATTCAGGTTCATGGTTTGAAGATCGGTCGTACCGCCAACCGAGCCGCCTGCGTATGTGTCGTTAAACTCTGTCGCCAGACCATAATTGGAGGTAATCGAAGCCCCCCAGCCAAACTGATCGTTAATCGGGGCGACAAAGTGAACGTTCGGCACCCATGCCGTCGGTGCGATATTATCTGCATCCAGCGTCCGGCGAGATGGCGATGTCCCGCTAATATTGACATCAGGATCTATATAAACCGCGCCCGCTGAAAATGTCGGGCGGTCAAACATCGTAATTAACGCCGGGTTGCGGCTAACGTTACCCGCATCATCTGCGATTGCGCCTTCACCCGAATAGGCCCGGCCAAGGCCAGAGGAAGAAAATTCGTTTAACTGAAAGCCTGCAGACCAGGCCTGGGTGGAGATGATTGCCACTGCGACTGCGAGAGCAGACTTTGTAAACAGGGTTTTCTGGCTCATGACCATAACCTCATTGATTATTTTTATACAAACTATGTTACATGCTGTAACAGGAGCGCGAAGTGTAGGGTCTGCGGTACGACTTAGAAATCAGACCAGTGGCGAGAGTATAGGTCTGACCAGCTAGAATGTTGCAAGTATGTTTATAAGTTTTTTCAATTGTGATCTTAGAAACGAGATCTGGTTGGCAAAATCGGTGGGCTTAACGGTCACCCGATCGCGTGATTTTTGTTTTAGATCATTTTTAAGTGTGATTTCGGTCACTTAACGCGTTTCCCACCATTAACGACTGGAGAGGCGAATGCCGGGAGCGTAAAATACCCTCATCGTTTATCTGGCACCCTGGGTGCAAATACAGAGGAAATCTACAATGAGTAAATGCAGTGCTGATGAAACCCCGGTTTGCTGCTGTATGGACGTTGGAACCATCATGGACAACTCCGATTGCACCGCGTCATACAGCCGCGTATTCGCTACCCGCGCAGAAGCTGAAGAGACGCTGGCGGCGTTAACGGAAAAAGCGCGTAGCGTGGAGTCCGAACCTTGCCAAATTACGCCAACCTTTACTGAGGAGTCTGGTGGCGTTCGTCTGGATATTGACTTTGTTTTCGCTTGTGAAGCAGAAACGCTTATCTTCCAGCTTGGTCTGCGTTAATTCATTTATTCACAACGCCTCCGTCATTGTCTGGCGGGGGCGTTTTCTTTTTTATCGCTTCCCTTCACTGTGCCATAGCTCCCACTTTCTTTTCTCTCTGCTTGGCTAAATGTAAAAAATTGGTTAAGACTGTGATCAGGTCAGACCACTAAATATTTTTTTACAGGGGAGTACTATGCGTCAGGCTTTACCGTTGGTTACCCGTCAGGGCGACCGCATTGCTATTGTCAGTGGATTGCGAACCCCCTTTGCCCGGCAGGCGACGGCATTTCATGGTATTCCCGCGGTTGATCTCGGTAAGATGGTCGTCGGCGAGTTGCTGGCGCGTAGTGAAATTCCCGCTGATACGATCGAGCAACTGGTTTTCGGCCAGGTTGTACAAATGCCGGAGGCGCCCAATATTGCGCGTGAAATTGTACTGGGTACGGGGATGAACGTTCATACCGATGCCTATAGCGTAAGCCGCGCCTGCGCCACCAGTTTTCAGGCGGTAGCGAATGTGGCGGAAAGCCTGATGGCTGGCACGATACGCGCGGGTATCGCCGGCGGCGCGGACTCGTCGTCGGTGCTGCCGATAGGCGTGAGTAAAACCCTGGCGCGCGTATTGGTGGATGTCAATAAAGCCCGTACGATTCGTCAACGGCTAACGCTTTTCTCTCGCCTGCGCTTACGTGATCTGTTGCCGGTTCCTCCCGCTGTTGCCGAATATTCTACCGGTTTGCGCATGGGCGATACCGCCGAACAGATGGCGAAAACGTATGGTATTACGCGTGAGCAGCAGGACGCGCTGGCGCATCGTTCACATCAGCGCGCCGCGCAGGCATGGGCGGAGGGCAAACTGGCGGAAGAGGTGATGACGACCTATGCGCCACCGTATAAAAATCCCTTTTCAGAAGACAACAACATTCGCGGCAATTCCACGCTGGCAGACTACGCCAAACTACGTCCCGCTTTTGACAGAAAACATGGTTCCGTGACGGCCGCCAATAGTACGCCGCTGACCGACGGCGCTGCTGCCGTTATCCTGATGACTGAATCGCGCGCCAAAGAGCTGGAGCTACGTCCGCTGGGCTATCTTCGCAGTTATGCGTTTACTGCCATTGATGTCTGGCAGGATATGCTGTTGGGGCCGGCCTGGTCAACGCCGCTGGCGCTGGAACGGGCCGGACTGACGATGGCCGATCTAACGCTTTTTGATATGCACGAAGCATTTGCTGCGCAGACTCTGGCGAATTTGCAACTGCTTGGCAGCGAGCGATTTGCCCGCGACGTGCTTGGGCGCGCACATGCGACCGGGGAGGTAGATGACAATAAATTCAACGTGCTCGGCGGCTCGATCGCCTATGGGCATCCTTTTGCCGCAACGGGCGCGCGGATGATAACTCAAACCTTGCATGAATTACGGCGTCGGGGAGGCGGTTTTGGCCTGGTAACGGCCTGCGCGGCTGGTGGGCTTGGCGCGGCAATGGTTCTGGAGGCGGAATAATGACTACTCCATCAGCTTTTACGCTTAACGTGCGCCCGGATAATGTCGCGGTTGTCGCTATAGATGTCCCTGGGGAAAAGATGAACACCCTGAAAACGGAGTTTGCCGCTCAGGTACGTGCCCTTCTGAAGCAGATCCGGGAAAATAAAACGTTACAAGGCGTCGTTTTTATCTCGGCTAAGGCGGATAACTTTATTGCTGGTGCCGATATCAACATGATAGATGCCTGTCAAAGCGCGCAAGAGGCGGAAACGCTGGCGCGTCAAGGGCAGCAACTGATGGCGGAGATTCAGGCATTGCCTGTTCCGGTCATCGCCGCCATTCACGGAGCCTGTCTGGGGGGCGGACTCGAAATGGCGCTGGCCTGTCACCGGCGTATCTGTACAGATGATGCTAAAACCGTTCTCGGCCTGCCGGAAGTGCAGTTAGGGCTTTTACCCGGATCAGGGGGAACGCAACGACTTCCACGGCTGGTGGGGATCAGTACCGCGTTGGATATGATCCTGACGGGGAAGCAGCTTCGTGCCAGACAGGCGCTGAAGACCGGGCTGGTTGATGACGTGGTACCACAGTCCATTTTACTGGAAGCGGCGGTTGAGCTGGCTAAAAAAGAACGTCTGGCGCAGCGGAGATTACCCGTACGCGAGCGTATCCTGGCGGGCCCGTTGGGGCGCGCGCTGCTATTTCGCCTGGTGCGTAAAAAGACAGCGCAAAAAACGCAGGGTAATTATCCTGCAACAGAACGAATCATTGACGTGATTGAAACCGGACTGGCGCAGGGAAGCAGTAGTGGTTATGACGCGGAAGCCCGCGCTTTCGGCGAGCTGGCGATGACGCCTCAATCGCAGGCGCTGCGCGCTATTTTCTTTGCCAGCACCCAGGTGAAAAAAGATCCCGGTAGCGATGCGCCGCCCGGCCCGCTGCATAGCGTAGGCATATTGGGCGGCGGATTAATGGGCGGCGGTATCGCCTGGGTCACCGCCTGTAAAGGCGGCTTGCCAGTACGCATTAAGGATATAAATGCTAAGGGAATCAACCATGCACTGAAGTACAGCTGGGATCAACTTGAAACTAAAGTACGCCGACGCCATATCAAAGCCAGTCAACGTGATAAACAACTGTCATTGATTTCAGGCTCGACCGATTATCGCGGTTTTAGTCATCGCGACGTGGTAATTGAAGCGGTATTTGAAGATCTGGCGTTAAAACAACAGATGGTGGCGGAAGTGGAACAACATTGCGCCCCTCACACTATTTTCGCCTCCAATACGTCTTCCTTGCCGATTAGCGATATTGCGGCAAACGCGGCCAGACCGCAGCAGGTGATTGGACTGCACTTTTTTAGCCCGGTTGAAAAAATGCCGCTGGTTGAGGTCATTCCCCACGCGTCTACTTCCGCGCAGACGATCGCTACGACCGTTCAACTGGCGAAAAAACAGGGTAAAACCCCGATAGTCGTCAGTGATAAAGCCGGTTTTTATGTTAACCGAATATTGGCGCCGTACATCAACGAGGCGATTCGTATGCTCACCGAAGGGGAACGTATCGAACATATTGATACCGCGCTGGTAAAATTTGGTTTTCCGGTCGGGCCAATCCAACTTTTGGATGAGGTAGGAATCGACACGGGCACTAAAATTATTCCTGTGCTTGAGGCGGCGTATGGAGAACGTTTTAGCGCGCCTGCAAATGTTGTTGCTTCAATTTTGAATGACGATCGCAAAGGTAGAAAAAATGGTCGCGGTTTCTATCTTTATGGCAAAAAAGGGCGTAAAAGCAAAAAACAGGTTGACCCTGCTATTTATAAGCTTATTAACGTGCAAGGGCAGAGTCGACTATCTGCACAGCAGGTGGCGGAGCGCTGTGTCATGTTAATGCTCAATGAAGCGGCACGCTGTTTCGACGAAAGGGTGATTCGCAGTGCGCGCGATGGTGATATCGGCGCTGTATTTGGTATTGGTTTTCCGCCGTTTCTTGGCGGCCCGTTCCGTTATATGGATACGCTTGGCGCGGGTGAAGTAGTGGCGGCGTTGCGGCGCCTGGCTACGTTATACGGGCCCCGGTACGCGCCGTGTGAGCAACTGGTGCGCATGGCGGAGCGCAGGGAGTATTTCTGGACGAATGAGGAAACTGACCAGAGAAAATGAGGTCAAAGAAAGTATGAATCCGCACTGAATGCTTCTTTAATGGCGAAATAATAATCAAGGATTGACTATACTTACGCCATTGAGGTAAAAAACAGCGTTTCATTCGGTGAATGGATAAGGCACAATGCCGGCCACCGCATTTTTGCCGCAACCAATAGGGGTATGTGGTAAGCGTGCTGGTGAAACTGGTTAACAAAAGCGGTGCAATATGCAAGTTTTTATCATGCGTCACGGCGACGCAGCCCTCGATGCCGCCAGTGATTCGGTTCGTCCCTTAACCTCATGTGGTTGTGACGAGTCTCGCCTGATGGCGAACTGGCTGAAAGGTCAAAAAGTGGATATCGAACGTGTTCTGGTGAGTCCGTTTCTTCGGGCTGAACAGACATTAGATGTGGTCGGCGATTGTATGAATCTGCCGGCTCAGGTGGATGTCCTGCCGGAGCTGACCCCCTGCGGCGATGTTGGTCTGGTCAGCGCCTATCTTCAGGCACTGGCCAATGAAGAGATCGGCGCAGTACTGGTGATCTCTCACTTACCCCTGGTTGGATATCTGGTATCTGAGCTTTGTCCGGGCGAAACGCCGCCAATGTTCACAACGTCCGCGATTGCTAACGTCACGCTTGATGAAAGTGGCAAAGGGACATTCAACTGGCAAATGAGCCCCTGCAATCTGAAAATGGCGAAAGCCATTTAATCTTTGCTGCCGGATGGCGCTTCGCTTATCAGGCCTGCGATAACGTTGTATGTTTCGTAGGCCGGATAAAGCGCTTGCGCCGCCATCTGGCAACCTCGCATCAGGGCAATTCGGGTGGTTGCCACTCTTCTACTTCAATCAACACCAGCAGCGCGGCGTCGCCGCCGTACTCTTTTGGCGCCTGATGAAAAGCCATTACATGCGGATGCTGCGCCAGCCATAATGGTGTCTGCTGTTTCAGGATATGTTTACCGTGTCCATGCATGACGCAGGCGCAGAAAATATGCTCCCGGCGGCAGGCGGCAATCAGCGCCCCCAGTTCCTGCTTAGCCTGGATCTGCGTTAAACCGTGCAAATCAAGAAACAGCTCCGGCGAATAGTCGCCGCGGCGCATTTTTTTTAGCTCAAAATGGCTGACATCTTCACGGACATATTTTACCGGCCCTTCTGTATTTAACAGCGGCTGGAACTCATCGGAAAAATAGTGGCTGGCGTCCGCCTGTTCCTGAATTAACCTTCGGGCAGGCACTTCCGTGATTTTTTTGCGCTGTGGTCGATGGACGATAGTGTCCTGTTTAATCTGTCGGGTGCCAGCCATCAGCTGACGGAACAGCGCCTGATCCTCCTCGCTGAGCGATGCTTTCTTTTTCATTCGGGTGTCTCGTCTGATTTTTTGCCTTAGTTTACCCGACCCGGAGGATATCCGAACGGCTAAAACGGATTTTTCGTATTCTCCCGCCGCGTCAATGCTGATTTATCCCTGTCTTCGTGGCAAACTAGCCGCCGAATTTAATGCGAGCATGGCCTGGAGGAATACGTGGATAAAATTTTCGTCGATGAAGCAGTGAATGAACTGCATACCATTCAGGACATGTTGCGCTGGGCGGTAAGCCGTTTTAGCGCGGCGAATATCTGGTATGGACATGGCACCGATAACCCGTGGGATGAAGCGGTGCAACTGGTGCTGCCGTCTCTTTATTTGCCGCTGGATATTCCGGAAGATATGCGGACCGCGCGTCTGACATCCAGCGAGAAACATCGTATTGTCGAACGGGTTATTCGTCGCATCAACGATCGTATCCCGGTAGCTTACCTGACCAATAAAGCCTGGTTCTGCGGCCATGAGTTTTATGTTGATGAGCGGGTCCTGGTGCCGCGTTCGCCTATTGGCGAGCTTATTAATAACCACTTTGCCGGGCTTATTAATCAACCGCCGAAATATGTTCTGGATATGTGTACCGGCAGCGGTTGTATCGCCATTGCCTGTGCTTATGCCTTCCCGGATGCGGAGGTAGATGCGGTAGATATTTCGCCGGATGCGCTGGCCGTTGCCGAACATAACATCGAAGAACACGGTCTTATCCATCATGTGACGCCAATCCGCTCCGATCTGTTCCGTGATCTGCCGAAAGTCCAGTATGACCTTATCGTCACTAACCCGCCTTATGTCGACGCGGAAGATATGTCCGATCTGCCGAACGAATATCGCCACGAACCTGAGTTGGGACTGGCGTCGGGGAGTGATGGTCTTAAACTAACCCGCCGTATTCTGGGGAACGCGCCAGATTATCTGTCCGATGACGGCGTTCTGATTTGTGAAGTCGGAAACAGCATGGTACATCTGATGGAGCAGTATCCGGATGTACCGTTCACCTGGCTGGAATTTGACAACGGCGGCGATGGCGTCTTTATGTTGACCAAAGCGCAGTTACTTGCGGCCCATGAACATTTCAGCATTTATAAAGATTAAAACACGCAAACCGACAACAACGATAACGGAGCCGTGATGGCAGGAAACACAATTGGACAACTCTTTCGCGTAACGACTTTCGGCGAATCACACGGGCTGGCGCTTGGGTGTATCGTCGATGGCGTACCGCCGGGCATCCCTTTGACAGAGGCCGATCTGCAGCACGATCTCGACAGACGTCGCCCCGGCACCTCGCGCTATACTACCCAGCGTCGCGAACCGGACCAGGTAAAAATTCTTTCCGGCGTGTTTGACGGCGTAACGACCGGTACCAGCATTGGCTTGCTGATTGAAAATACCGATCAACGCTCGCAGGACTATAGCGCGATTAAGGATGTTTTTCGTCCGGGGCACGCGGATTACACCTATGAGCAGAAATACGGCCTGCGCGATTACCGCGGCGGCGGGCGTTCTTCCGCACGTGAAACCGCCATGCGCGTAGCGGCGGGGGCGATCGCCAAAAAATACCTGGCGAAAAAGTGTGGTATCGACGTCCGTGGCTGCCTGACTCAGATGGGCGACATTCCGCTGGAGATGAAAGACTGGCAACAGGTTGAGCTTAATCCGTTCTTTTGTCCCGATCCGGATAAACTCGACGCGCTGGACGAACTGATGCGCGCGCTGAAAAAAGAGGGCGATTCTATTGGCGCGAAAGTGACGGTGGTGGCGAGCGGCGTGCCGGCAGGGCTTGGTGAGCCGGTATTTGATCGGCTGGATGCGGATATCGCTCATGCGTTGATGAGTATCAATGCGGTGAAAGGCGTGGAGATCGGCGAAGGATTTAACGTGGTGGCGCTACGCGGCAGCCAGAATCGTGATGAGATTACGGCGCAGGGTTTTCAGAGCAACCACGCGGGCGGCATCCTCGGTGGCATCAGTAGTGGGCAACATATTGTAGCGCATATGGCGCTAAAACCTACGTCCAGCATTACCGTGCCGGGTCGTACGATTAACCGGATGGGTGAAGAAGTCGAGATGATCACCAAAGGGCGTCACGATCCATGTGTGGGGATCCGCGCGGTACCGATCGCAGAAGCCATGATGGCCATCGTACTGATGGATCACCTGCTGCGCCATCGGGCACAGAATGCGGACGTAAAGACAGAGATTCCACGCTGGTAAGAGATGAAAAAAACCACGATTGCGCTGCTGGCATGGCTTGTCAGTAGCGCCAGCCTGGCGGCAACGCCGTGGCAGAAAATAACCCATCCTGTTCCCGGTAGCGCGCAGTCTATCGGTAGCTTTGCCAACGGATGTATCATCGGTGCCGACACGCTGCCGGTACAGTCCGACACTTATCAGGTGATGCGCACCGATCAACGCCGTTATTTCGGTCACCCGGATTTAGTGATGTTTATCCAGCGCTTGAGCCATCAGGCGCATCAACGGGGGCTTGGAACCGTCCTGATAGGTGATATGGGGATGCCTGCCGGAGGCCGTTTTAATGGTGGGCACGCCAGTCATCAGACCGGGCTGGATGTGGATATTTTCTTGCAGTTGCCGAAAACGCGCTGGAGCCAGGCGCAGCTATTGCGCCCACAGGCGTTAGATCTGGTGTCCCGTGATGGTAAACATGTCGTGCTGTCTCGCTGGTCGCCGGATATCGCCAGTCTGATTAAACTGGCGGCGGAGGACAATGACGTTACGCGTATTTTCGTCAACCCTGCCATTAAACAGCAGCTTTGTCTTGATGCCGGAAGCGATCGCGACTGGCTACGCAAAGTGCGCCCCTGGTTCCAGCATCGTGCACATATGCATGTGCGTTTACGCTGTCCTGCCGATAGCCTGGAGTGCGAAGATCAACCTTTACCCCCGCCAGGTGATGGATGCGGCGCTGAACTGCAAAGCTGGTTCGAACCACCAAAACCTGGCGCCACAAAGCCTGAGAAGAAGACACCGCCGCCGTTGCCGCCTTCCTGTCAGGCGCTACTGGACGAGCATGTACTCTGATGGACAATTTTCTTGATCTGTTTATGGTCTCCCCGCTGCTGCTGGTTGTGCTATTTTTTGTCGCCGTGTTGGCAGGATTTATCGATTCTATCGCCGGGGGCGGAGGGTTGCTTACCATTCCTGCGCTGATGGCCGCCGGAATGTCGCCGGCAAACGCGCTGGCGACCAATAAATTACAGGCGTGCGGTGGTTCCCTTTCATCTTCGCTCTACTTTATTCGCCGCAAAGTGGTGAACCTGGCCGAACAAAAACTCAATATCCTGATGACTTTCATTGGTTCGATGAGCGGTGCGCTGCTGGTGCAGCACGTTCAGGCGGATATTTTGCGCCAGATCCTGCCCATACTGGTGATTTGCATCGGCCTCTATTTTTTATTGATGCCGAAATTGGGTGAGGAAGATCGCCAGCGCCGCCTGTATGGATTACCTTTCGCATTGATTGCCGGAGGATGCGTCGGATTTTACGACGGCTTTTTCGGCCCTGCCGCCGGGTCGTTTTACGCGCTGGCGTTTGTCACCTTGTGTGGCTATAACCTGGCGAAATCCACGGCACATGCCAAAGTGCTTAACGCTACATCTAACGTTGGCGGCCTGCTGTTATTCATTATCGGCGGTAAAGTGATCTGGGCGACGGGTTTCGTGATGCTGGTTGGTCAGTTTCTGGGGGCGCGAATGGGGTCGCGTCTGGTACTGAGTAAAGGCCAAAAACTCATCAGACCGATGATTGTCGTTGTCTCGGCGGTGATGAGCGCTAAATTACTTTATGATAGCCACGGACAGGAGATCCTCCACTGGTTGGGGATGAATTGATGAACAATACGCATCACTACGAACAGTTAATTGAGATTTTTAACGGCTGCTTTGCTGAAGAATTTAATACCCGTCTGATTAAAGGCGACGACGAACCGATCTATCTTCCTGCTGACGCGCAGGTGCCGTATCACCGCATTGTCTTTGCTCATGGCTTTTATGCCAGTGCGATTCATGAGATATCGCACTGGTGTATCGCCGGAAAAGCGCGGCGTGAGCTGGTCGACTTTGGTTACTGGTATTGCCCGGATGGCCGCGATGCGCAGACCCAGAGTCGGTTTGAAGATGTTGAGGTGAAGCCGCAGGCGCTAGACTGGCTATTTTGCGTGGCGGCGGGGTATCCCTTTAACGTCAGTTGCGACAATCTGGAAGGGGATTTCGAGCCCGATCGTGTGGCGTTTCAGCGCCGGGTTCATGCGCAGGTAATGGCGTATCTGGAGCAGGGCATTCCTGAACGCCCGGCCCGCTTCATCAAAGCGCTACAGAATTATTATCACACGCCCGAACTTAAGGCGGAACAGTTCCCGTGGCCGGAAGCACTCAACTGAAGCCAGAGCCACGTTTACAATGAGGAAAGAAGATGATCGCGGAGTTTGAATCACGCATTCTGGCATTAATTGACGATATGGTAGAGCACGCCAGTGATGATGAGCTTTTTGCCAGTGGATACCTGCGTGGCCACCTGACGTTAGCCATTGCCGAGCTGGAAAGCGTTGATGACCACTCTGTTGAGGCGGTCTATGCCAATGTGAGCCAAAGCCTGGAAAAAGCGATCGGCGCCGGCGAGCTGTCGCCGCGCGACCAGGCGTTAGTTAAAGCGATGTGGGACAATTTGTTTGCCAGGGCAAAACAATAATGCCGCAAGCCGGAAGGCGACGTTCGCCGCCTTCCGCCATTACCCTCTTATTTCACCATTTTACCCTTCAGTAGCTTCCTCACCCATAACCGATTGGGATTTAACGCCGCCAGCGTACTGGCATCCAGAGGAATAGGTTCATTGCTCATCTGTGCCGCCAGAATCTCTGCACATAATGGCGCCGAGCACAAACCACGTGATCCCAGCGCGCCGAGCATAAATAACCCGTCATATACCGGAGCAGGCGCCGCCGAGGTTTTATGATTTGCTAAATCGGCGTAGTGCGTCAGCGTAGCCTGGTAATCCGGGACATTCCCCACCATCGGCAGATGATCGCGAGTGGCGCAGCGCACGCCGCAGCGGGCGCTGTTATCGCTGACGTCAACCTCTTTGGCCCAGTCAGCATCCGGAAAACAATCAAGCAGACGCTGTCGGTTTTGGTATTGATCTTCTGCACGCCAGATGGCGCTTTCGTCCCCCCGATGATAGCTGGCGCCAATGCAATGCTGATGATTATGGGGATTCTGCGGCGTGAGATAGCCGTCATAGCACAATACCTGACGCAACGCGGAGAGAGCGGGCGTGGTGGGAATATGACTGACCTGACCGCTGACCGCATAAACCGGCAATGACCGGGTTTGATCAAAACGGTTAATCTGATGGCCATTCGCCAGAACCACGGTATCATGGCTGGCCGTTTCGCCTGACGCAAAGTGAAGTTGCCAGTGCGACTCCTGCGTAACGAGAGACGTGAGCGTATACCGAAAGCGCGTTTGTAAACCCTGTTCGGTCGCCAGGGCGAGGACGGCGCGGGTTAATTGTGCCGGACACAGCCAGCCGCCTGCCGGATAGGTAATACCGCCGCAGTGTGTGGTAACGCCAACCGCCTGTTCCACCTCTTCGGCGTTGAGCGCCGAGGCCAGTCCATCGGGTAGCGCCAGTGAAAGCATCTGAGCAATTTTCTGCTGGCTTTTCTCATCCCATCCAAGTTGCGTCACGCCGCACCAGTCATGATCAAAAGAGACGGGCAGGACGTCATACAGTCGGCGGGCAAAAGTGAACGCGGTCGGGAAAAAGCGATTAATAGCAGCGTCATGTTTGCTAAGGAGCGGATAAAGCGCACCTTGCCGATTACCGGAAGCGCCCCCGGCGGGGTTGTCGTCCGCGCAATAAAGCGTCACCTGCCAGCCGCGACGCAGTAACGCCAGTGATAACAGCGCGCTGGCGATGCCGCCGCCAACGATTGCTGTTTCACGTTTTTCGCTCCCGCTACGGTAAAACCAGGGGGTGGAAAGCGTTGGCGTGAGGGGGTGTTGCATCATGCCGCAAAGCATTTCGCGTTTACGCCCGAAGCCCTTGCGTTTTTGCATGGTAAAACCAGCTTCCTGTAATCCCCTGCGTACAAAACCCGCCGAGGTGAACGTCGCCAGTGTTGCGCCGGGCCGGGCCAGTCGCGCCATCGCGTTAAACAGGTTTTGCGTCCACATGTCCGGGTTTTTCGCCGGAGCGAAACCGTCGAGAAACCAGGCATCTACTTTCTGATTCAACGTGGCGTCCAGTTGGCCGATCAGTTCATTAATATCGCCAAACCATAAATCCAGCGTCACCCGGCCCTGATCTAACAATAACCGATGACATCCTGGGAGCGGCTGCGGCCATTGTGCCTGTAACTGCTCCGCCCAGGGGGTGAGCTCCGGCCAGTGTTGGTGCGCCAGCGCCAGGTCCTCGCGCGTTAACGGAAATTTCTCAAAGCTGACGAAATGCAGCCTTTGCAGTGTCGCCTGCGGATGCTCAGACCGAAAGCTATCAAATGCCTGCCACAGCGTCAGGAAGTTGAGCCCGGTGCCAAAACCGCTTTCCGCGACTATAAATAATGGATGTGAATGTACGGGAAATCGCTCCGCAAGACGATTGCCGCCAAGAAAAACGTAGCGTGTCTCTTCGAGTCCATTGTCATTAGAAAAATAGACATCATCAAAATCTCGGGAAACAGGTGTACCCTCAGCGTTAAATTCGAGTGTGGCGGGTTGTATGGCGTATTGTTTCACGTAAGTTACTCGTCTGACAGGCGGTATCGCGATCTTAACGATGTGTGCCTGACGGCGCAAATTTCCGTACTAAATGGCTGATCGGACTTGTTCGGCGTACAAGTGTACGCTATTGTGCCAATCGAAACTTAAAATAGTGCGAATTACAGAGGTATTGAATGAAACGTGCAGTGATTACTGGCCTGGGCATCGTTTCCAGCATCGGTAATAACCAGCAGGAAGTCCTGGCATCTCTGCGTGAAGGACGTTCAGGGATCACTTTCTCTCAGGAGCTGAAGGACGCCGGCATGCGTAGCCAGGTATGGGGCAACGTAAAACTGGATACCACTGGGCTCATTGACCGCAAAGTTGTGCGCTTTATGAGTGACGCATCCATTTATGCTTATCTGTCTATGGAGCAGGCAGTGGCTGACGCCGGTCTGGCGCCGGAAGTCTATCAGAATAACCCGCGTGTCGGCCTGATTGCAGGTTCCGGCGGCGGCTCCCCGAAATTCCAGGTCTTTGGCGCAGACGCCATGCGTAGCCCGCGTGGTCTGAAAGCCGTGGGACCTTACGTGGTTACGAAAGCAATGGCATCCGGTGTTTCCGCCTGCCTCGCAACGCCGTTTAAAATTTATGGTGTGAACTATTCCATTAGCTCCGCTTGCGCGACCTCCGCACACTGTATCGGCAATGCGGTTGAGCAGATCCAACTGGGTAAGCAGGATATTGTTTTTGCTGGCGGCGGCGAAGAGCTGTGCTGGGAAATGGCCTGTGAGTTCGACGCGATGGGCGCGCTGTCCACAAAATATAACGATACGCCTGAAAAAGCGTCCCGTACCTATGATGCGCACCGCGATGGGTTTGTGATTGCAGGCGGTGGCGGTATGGTGGTTGTCGAAGAGCTGGAGCACGCTCTGGCACGCGGTGCGCATATCTATGCGGAAATCGTCGGCTATGGTGCGACGTCTGACGGCGCCGATATGGTTGCTCCGTCAGGCGAAGGCGCGGTTCGCTGTATGCAAATGGCCATGCACGGCGTTGATACGCCGATCGATTACCTCAACTCCCACGGTACGTCCACACCAGTAGGCGATGTAAAAGAACTGGGTGCTATCCGTGAAGTGTTTGGTGATAAGAGCCCGGCCATCTCCGCGACCAAGGCCATGACTGGCCATTCGCTGGGCGCGGCAGGCGTGCAGGAAGCTATCTATTCTCTGCTGATGCTGGAGCATGGTTTTATCGCACCGAGCATTAACATTGAAGAGATGGATGAACAGGCCGTTGGTTTGAATATCGTAACCGAAACGACCGAGCGTGAACTGACCACGGTAATGTCTAACAGCTTCGGTTTCGGCGGCACTAACGCGACGCTGGTCATGCGTAAGCTAAAAGCGTAAAGCGATATATCGCGGGATAGCGGTATAATTACCCGATTAATCTACGAGGGAGCCTGTTGGTTCCCTTTTTTAATGCTTCTCATATTCTGGCGCGATTTTCGCTGACCAGACCTTTGCCTGAGTAATTGCGCCTGCATCATAAATCGGCTGTTCATAACGATTGCCTGCATCCCGAACGCGGTAAATTTTCCAGCTCCCTCTTCCCGACGCGTATAAACCTCCAGGCGAATGGGCGTCGACGCCGTCCCCAGTTGGACCTCTACTTTTTCGCCCCCGAGAAAAGGGCGCGCTTTTCCAACCCGTAACCATCGTATATCGCCATGTGACCGCTCGGGTTTCCACCAGCGTAAGGTTGAATAATGATCACATCTCCCTCTCGCGGCGTTTCATAGATGCCAATAGCGGTGAATCCGGCGCTTCTTAACATGGGGCCATAATCTTTGTCATGCCAGGTATGCCCCAGCGTGATACCGTCCGCCTGAATTGCTTTTCGGGTGAACTCCGCACACCGTCCTTGAGAATGTGAGCCCGCGTGTGCTTTGGCATAATTAATGGCCGTCCTTTTGTCCCGGCTCATAATGGCTCCTGTTAATAAACCACGTAATAATAATTACGTACTGCTTTAACAGTCTTTTGTTTGAGGGGCATGACAGCTAGTGCTATTACTATTCTCAATAAAATTAACTACATTATTTATTAATTAATGAGATTGATAAATTAAGGCTGATTTATTCAGAGTTAAAGATTACTTATCCCTGTTAGCATCATTTTTCATCTGTATATCGGCATAACGCGAAGGCCGGGGAGTTCCCTGTCTCTGTTTTCCCTCTCTATGTCCGTCATTACCTGAGCGAAAACGGGGAACCGTCAGAGACAGAAGTGGCGTCTGCACAGGAAGCAGAGCCTGGAGATATCTGGCATATGATGTTCAGGCTACTCATGCCAGAACAGCGTCAGCAAATGACCGGATTGTTTAAAGTCAAAGGGATGAAAGCCGTTTTCCCTTTTCTGTTTGATGATAAGTCGCCCTATTGATACCACGGCCTGTAATTCCGGGGTTGACAAGTTTCGCGTCTCACAGGCAGACTTCACGCTCTACATTATCCTTCTGATAATGCGTACGCGTTTAACGTTATCCAACGCACCTTAACCCTGACATTCAGGTAGAGGGGGCGTGGCATTTCCCCGCCTTACTCTGCATTCTGGAGTAATGCATGACAGCAGCAAGCCAAACACCCAACAGCTCGCCAGCGAATGTTTCGCTTTTTCGCATCGCCTTTGCGGTTTTTCTGACTTATATGACGGTCGGCCTGCCGTTACCGGTCATTCCGCTTTTTGTCCATCACGAACTGGGCTATAGCAATACGATGGTTGGGATCGCCGTGGGCATTCAGTTTTTGGCGACGGTATTGACGCGCGGCTATGCCGGACGGCTGGCGGATCAATATGGCGCTAAACGATCGGCGCTACAGGGAATGCTTGCCTGTGGGCTGGCGGGCGCCGCCTGGCTGTTGGCTGCGCTATTGCCGGTTTCCGCGCCGGTAAAATTCGCGTTACTTATTATCGGGCGTTTAATTCTCGGCTTCGGCGAAAGTCAGTTACTGACCGGCACATTAACCTGGGGGCTGGGGCTGGTGGGGCCGGCACGCTCCGGGAAGGTGATGTCGTGGAACGGAATGGCGATATACGGTGCGCTGGCCGCCGGAGCACCGCTGGGATTATTGATTCACAGTCATTTCGGTTTTGCTGCTCTGGCGGGAACAACCATGGCGTTGCCGTTGCTGGCATGGGCCTTTAACGGTACGGTGCGCAAAGTGCCCGCTCATGCAGGTGAGCGGCCATCACTGTGGAGTGTTGTCGGGCTTATCTGGCAGCCCGGGCTGGGTCTGGCGCTACAGGGCGTTGGGTTTGCTGTTATCGGCACCTTTATTTCACTTTATTTTGCCAGTAACGGTTGGGCGATGGCGGGCTTTACGTTGACGGCCTTTGGCGGCGCGTTTGTACTGATACGCGTGCTGTTTGGCTGGATGCCGGACCGCTATGGCGGTGTAAAGGTGGCAATTATCTCTTTACTGGTTGAGATGACAGGGCTGCTGCTCTTGTGGCTGGCGCCGACCGCCTGGATAGCGCTGTCAGGCGCGGCGTTGACCGGGGCCGGGTGTTCATTGATTTTCCCGGCGCTGGGCGTAGAGGTGGTAAAGCGCGTCCCTTCCCAGGTTCGCGGCACGGCGCTCGGCGGTTACGCCGCGTTTCAGGACATCTCCTACGGCGTGACCGGCCCGCTGGCGGGTATGCTGGCCACCTCATGCGGCTATCCTTCCGTCTTCCTCGCGGGAGCCATTTCCGCTGTAGCGGGCATTCTGGTGACGCTTTTATCCTTCCGGCGCGGCTAAGACACCAGCCAGAAAAGCGCCAGCACAATCATCAGCGCGATAAACAGCAGGCCAGGCCGCGCTGACAGGCTCTTCACGGTTTCTATCATCGGTGCGAATGGGCGATAGATGGGCTGTATAGAGAGCGGCTCCAGCGCATTGGTTTCGCGCTCTACGCGACGCAGGAATATATGGTTAAGTAAATCCTGTACCTGAGCGGTGGTCAGCACCGTTTGCGGCTGAATTTGATAAGTGTGCAGCGCATACTCTTTGATCGCCGTGAACTCGTCCGGCTCAAGTGGCTGTTTTAACGCAGCCTGAAGGGTATGCAGAGTGGGGGTATGCTGTAGCGACAGCGTCTGCCGCGCCTGTAGCCATGTCACCAGGTGCGTAAACTGTTTTGCCGGAATCAGTTCGCCGCTTTTCACGCCGGAAAGCTCCAGCATCGATTGCCAGATAAGTTTGCTTGACTCGCCAGTCGCAGCTGCCAGCTTCGTCACCAACTGATTTAACGTATTGTGTTCAGCAGGCAGTAATGGCCGGTCCGTTGCCGGACGTTGCTGTGGCTGCGGAATGGAAAGCTGTCCCTGTTGCAGCAGCGTCAGCACATTTTTGAGTTGGTCGGGCGTAAGTTGACTAAGGGCGGTTTGACCGTATTGCTGACGAATAAAATCGCTGACGGCCTGACGATTATTCCCTACGCCAAGCAGTTCTGTGAGTTGCGAGAGCACCTGACGGTTCGCGTGATTTTGCTGCGCTACACCCAGACGCCGGGCGAGGTTCTGCTCCGCGGCAGGGAAATGGCGCGACAGTAGCGGCGCATCATTTTTTATTCCCAGGTCGTGTTTCATTCCGGCCCACACCTCCGCGCTTTGTTGCTGGGTCAGGGAAATCAGGCGCGTGATCAGTCTTTCCAGCACCGTACGCTGTTGCATGGAAAGCGGCTGCTCGCCCACAGTGGAAAGAGGAGTTTGCCCTTCGCCTGGAGGCTGGGCGGGGGCGCCGGAGATGGGATGCATAATTAATTATCCTTTAACCATAAATCTGAGCAATGTATGCCTGGCGGCCAGATTATGGCACACTTGCCCGGTTAACTCTCGTTCTCAAACAGGTACGACAGCCGTGAAAATTCTCGTTGATGAAAATATGCCTTATGCCCGCGAATTATTTAGCCGCCTGGGCGAGGTTAAAGCGGTGCCGGGGCGTCCGATCCCCGTTGAAGAATTGAATCATGCCGATGCGTTAATGGTGCGTTCGGTGACGAAAGTGAATGAATCGCTGCTGAGCGGCAAGCCGATTAACTTCGTCGGTACTGCTACGGCAGGCACCGATCATGTGGATGAGGCATGGTTAAAGCAGGCGGGAATCGGTTTTTCAGCCGCGCCCGGCTGTAATGCCATCGCGGTGGTGGAGTATGTGTTTTCTGCGCTGTTGATGCTGGCTGAGCGTGACAGTTTTTCGTTGCGCGATCGGACCGTTGGGATTATCGGCGTGGGTAACGTCGGAAGCCGTCTGCAGGCGAGGCTTGAGGCATTGGGTATCCGTACGTTGCTGTGCGATCCTCCACGCGCCGATCGCGGGGACGAGGGCGATTTTCGCACGCTGGATGAGGTGGTGGTGCAGGCGGATGTCCTGACTTTCCACACGCCGCTCTATAAAGACGGCCCGTACAAAACGCTGCATCTGGCCGATGAGACGTTGATCCGCCGGCTGAAACCTGGTGCTATCCTCATTAACGCCTGCCGCGGCCCGGTGGTGGATAACGCCGCGTTGCTGGCGCGACTTAATGCCGGGCAGTCGCTTAGTGTGGTGCTTGATGTGTGGGAGGGCGAACCGGATCTTAACGTCGCTTTGCTGGAAGCCGTGGATATTGGCACATCGCATATTGCCGGCTATACGCTGGAAGGCAAAGCGCGTGGCACTACACAGGTCTTTGAGGCATACAGCGCGTTTATCGGTCGCGAGCAGAGTGTCGCGCTTGAGACGTTACTGCCAGCGCCTGAGTTTGGCCGTATCACCCTCCACGGTCCGCTGGATCAAGCGACGCTGAAAAGACTGGTGCATTTGGTGTATGATGTGCGCCGCGACGATGCGCCGCTGCGCAAGGTCGCCGGAATACCGGGCGAGTTCGATAAGTTGCGTAAAAACTATCTTGAGCGCCGCGAATGGTCGTCGCTGTATGTCATGTGCGATGATGCCAGCGCAGCCGCTTTATTGCAAAAGCTCGGTTTTAACGCAGTCCATCACCCGGCTCGTTAATCTCTTTTTTATCGCTCCCTGCCAGAGCGGGGAGCTTACGCTTTTCTGGAGTAAACCACCATGTCTGAAGGCTGGAATATTGCCGTTCTGGGCGCAACGGGCGCCGTAGGCGAAGCCCTGCTTGAAACACTGGCTGAACGCCAGTTCCCGGTCGGTGAAATTTATGCATTGGCGCGTCATGAAAGCGCGGGCGAGCACCTCCGTTTTGGTGGCAAGTCGGTCATTGTGCAGGATGCGGCAGACTTTGACTGGACGCAGGCACAGTTGGCATTTTTCGTCGCGGGCGCAGAGGCATCAGCAGCCTGGGTAGAAGAGGCGACCAACGCCGGTTGCCTGGTCATTGATTCCAGCGGTCTGTTCGCGCTGGAGCCTGATGTACCGTTGGTCGTGCCGGACGTGAACCCATATGTACTGGCGGATTACCGTAACCGTAATGTCATTGCGGTTGCCGATAGCCTGACCTGCCAACTGCTGGCGGCGCTCAAGCCGTTGATCGATCAAGGGGGGCTTTCACGCATCGCTGTCACCAGTATTTTGTCAGCCTCCGCGCAGGGGAAAAAAGCTGTCGATGCGCTGGCCGGGCAAAGTGCGAAGCTGCTTAATGGTATTCCAATCGATGAAGATGATTTTTTTGGCCGCCAACTGGCGTTTAATATGTTGCCGTTGCTGCCAGATCGTGAAGGAAGCGTGCGCCAGGAGCGTCGGATCGTCGATGAAGTACGTAAAATTTTGCAAGATGATGGCGTGATGATCTCCGCCAGTGTCGTGCAGTCGCCCGTGTTTTATGGCCATGCGCAGATGGTGAGCTTTGAAGCGCTTCGTCCACTGGCCGCGGAGGAGGCGCGAGAGGCATTTTCCCGTGGCGAAGATATCGTACTGTCAGAAGAAACGGATTACCCGACGCAGGTAGGCGACGCTTCCGGTAGTCCACAGCTTTCTATTGGCTGCGTGCATAATGATTACGGTATGCCGGAACAAATTCAGTTCTGGTCGGTGGCGGACAACGTTCGTTTCGGCGGCGCGCTGATGGCCGTTAAAATTGCGGAGAAGCTGGTGCAGGAGTATCTGTACTGATGTCCGGACAGCAACCATCGCCGGTCTATAAAATTGCGCTGGGTATTGAGTACGACGGCAGTAAATATTATGGCTGGCAGCGTCAGAACGAAGTGCGTAGTGTGCAGGAAAAGCTGGAAAAGGCGCTCTCACAGGTCGCGAATGAACCCATTAACGTGTTTTGCGCCGGGCGTACCGATGCCGGCGTTCACGGTACCGGGCAGGTTGTCCATTTTGAAACTACCGCCTTGCGTAAAGATGCGGCGTGGACGCTGGGCGTAAATGCGAATTTGCCTGGTGACATTGCTGTGCGTTGGGTGAAAACTGTACCAGAAGATTTTCACGCGCGCTTTAGCGCTACGGCTCGCCGTTATCGCTATATCATTTACAATCATCGGCTGCGTCCGGCGGTTTTGGCGAAAGGTGTGACGCACTATTATGAGCCGCTGGATGCAGAGCGAATGCATCGCGCGGCACAATGCTTGATTGGCGAAAATGATTTTACCTCGTTTCGCGCGGTACAGTGCCAGTCGCGCACGCCGTGGCGTAATGTGATGCACATCAACGTAACCCGTCACGGCCCGTATGTGGTGGTCGATATCAAAGCGAATGCCTTTGTTCATCATATGGTCAGGAATATTGTCGGCAGCCTGCTGGAAGTAGGCGCCCACAACCAGCCGGAGAGCTGGATCGCAGAGCTGTTAGTGGCGAAGGACAGAACGCTGGCAGCAGCAACGGCGAAGGCGGAAGGATTATATTTGGTTGCGGTAGATTACCCTGACCGGTTTGACCTTCCAAAACCGCCAATGGGCCCGCTATTTCTGGCGGACTAATCCGAATCGCATACCCGAAACGTTTCGGGTAGAAAGGCAAAGGCAACTATGGACCTGATCTATTTTATTATTGATTTTATCCTGCACATCGACGTGCATCTGGCGGAACTGGTCGCGGAGTACGGCGTTTGGGTATATGCCATTTTGTTTTTGATTCTGTTTTGTGAAACAGGTCTGGTGGTCACGCCGTTCCTGCCGGGCGACTCACTGCTGTTCGTGGCGGGGGCGCTGGCGTCGCTGGAAACCAACGATCTTAACGTGCACATCATGGTGGCGTTAATGTTGGTTGCTGCGATTGTGGGCGATGCCGTGAATTATACTATCGGGCGGCTATTTGGTGAAAAACTGTTCAGTAATCCGAATTCGAAAATTTTCCGTCGCAGCTACCTGGATAAAACCCATCAGTTCTATGAAAAGCACGGCGGCAAAACCATTATTCTTGCCCGTTTTGTGCCGATCGTCAGAACTTTTGCGCCATTTGTCGCGGGGATGGGGCACATGTCCTATCGTCATTTTGCCGCCTATAACGTGATTGGCGCGTTGTTGTGGGTACTGCTCTTTACCTACGCCGGTTATTTCTTCGGTACGATACCGTTGATTCAGGATAACCTTAAGCTGCTGATTGTCGGGATTATCGTGGTTTCTATATTACCTGGCGTCATTGAGATTGTGCGGCATAAGCGTGCAGCGTCGCGTGCCGCAAAATAGAAAGTAACTCAGCGGTTCGACCACTTTTTTATCCAAAGTTTCGGGCTGTTATGTTTTAATGTGCAACATTCATGGTCTGTTGGGGGCAAAAATGGCATTATGCGCCCCTTATAATAAAGCTGACTAAGGTTCAGGCAGAAAGGTCACCAATGAGCTGGATTGAACGAATTAAAAGCAACATTACTCCCACCCGCAAGGCAAGCATTCCTGAAGGGGTGTGGACCAAGTGTGATAGCTGCGGTCAGGTTTTATACCGCGCTGAGCTGGAACGTAATCTTGAGGTCTGTCCTAAGTGTGACCATCATATGCGCATGTCGGCGCGCAATCGCCTGCATAGCCTGTTAGATGAAGGTTCCCTTGTCGAGTTGGGCAGCGAGCTTGAGCCAAAAGACGTGCTCAAGTTCCGCGATTCTAAAAAATATAAAGACAGACTGGCGTCCGCACAGAAAGAAACCGGCGAGAAAGACGCGCTGGTGGTCATGAAAGGAACGCTTCACGGTATGCCGGTTGTCGCCGCCGCGTTTGAATTCGCGTTCATGGGCGGATCGATGGGCTCTGTCGTTGGCGCACGTTTTGTCCGTGCCGTTGAACAGGCACTGGAAGACAACTGCCCGTTAGTGTGTTTTTCCGCTTCCGGCGGGGCACGTATGCAAGAAGCGCTGATGTCGCTGATGCAGATGGCGAAAACGTCGGCGGCGCTGGCAAAAATGCAGGAGCGTGGTCTGCCCTATATTTCGGTGTTGACCGATCCGACCATGGGCGGTGTTTCCGCCAGTTTTGCGATGCTGGGCGATCTCAATATCGCGGAACCAAAAGCCCTGATTGGCTTTGCTGGTCCGCGCGTTATTGAACAAACTGTCCGTGAGAAACTCCCGCCGGGATTCCAGCGTAGTGAGTTTTTGATCGAAAAAGGGGCTATCGATATGATCGTGCGTCGCCCGGAAATGCGCCTGAAACTGGCAAGCATTCTGGCGAAGCTGATGAATCTACCTGCGCCAAACCCGGATACGCCGCGTGAAGGCGTGGTGGTGCCCCCGGCACCGGATCAGGAGTCTGAGGCCTGATAACTGAAAAGGGCAGGGCCGCAGGCTCTGCCCTTTTGCTTTTCACCGTAAAGAAGCAGCGGAATCAATGAAAAATAAATCTATACCTCAAGCTGCGTCGCCTCTGGCCTCGTGGCTTTCTTATCTGGAAAACCTGCACAGCAAGAGTATCGATTTAGGTCTTGAGCGCGTAAGCCTGGTAGCAGCACGTCTGGATGTCCTTAAACCTGCGCCGTTCGTTTTTACCGTTGCGGGCACTAACGGTAAAGGCACAACCTGCCGGACGCTGGAGTCGGTATTGATGGCGGCGGGATATCGTGTGGGCGTCTATAGCTCGCCGCATCTGGTTCGTTATACCGAGCGCGTGCGTATCCAGGGCCAGGAATTAGCGGAATCCGCGCATACCGCGTCCTTTGCGCAAATAGAAGCGGCGCGCGGCGATATTTCATTGACCTATTTTGAATATGGCACGCTGTCGGCGCTGTGGCTGTTTAAGCAGGCTAATCTTGACGTAGTGATTCTGGAAGTGGGGCTGGGCGGACGACTGGACGCCACAAACATGGTGGAGGCGGATGTAGCCGTGATCACCAGCATCGCGCTTGACCATACCGACTGGCTGGGGCCGGATCGCGAAAGTATTGGCCGTGAGAAGGCCGGTATTTTTCGTGCGGAAAAACCCGCGATTGTCGGCGAACCTGAAATGCCCGCGACCATCGCGGATGTCGCACAGGAGACCGGCGCGCTGCTGCGACGTCGTGGCGTTGACTGGCGCTATGAGGTGTCAGCGACCGATTGGTCCTTTACCGATAGCCGCGGTACGCTTATTGGATTGCCGCTGCCGCAGGTTCCCCAGCCCAATGCCGCTACGGCTCTGGCTGCGCTGCGCGCCAGCGGGTTGACTATTGACGAGCAAGCAATCCGGGATGGTATTGCGCAGGCTACCTTGCCAGGACGTTTTCAAATCGTGAGCGAGTCGCCGCGTGTTATCTTTGATGTCGCCCACAATCCCCATGCGGCGGAATATCTGACGGGGCGTCTGAAAACATTGCCAAAAAGTGGACGCGTGCTTGCAGTGATCGGTATGCTGCACGATAAAGATATCGCCGGAACGTTAGCCTGGTTGAAAAGCGTGGTTGACGACTGGTATTGTGCTCCGTTAGAAGGGCCACGCGGCGCGACGGCAGAACAACTTCTGGAACATCTGGGAAAAGGGAAGGTCTATGATAATGTCGCGCAGGCATGGCTGGCCGCTATCGATGCGGCGCGGCCAGAAGATACCGTGCTGGTGTGCGGATCGTTCCACACCGTCGCACATGTAATGGAAGTCATAGACGCGGGGAGAATCGGTGGCGAGTAAGTTTCAGAATCGTTTAGTCGGCACGATTGTGTTGGTCGCGCTGGGAGTCATTGTGCTTCCCGGTCTGCTGGACGGACAGAAAAAACATTATCAGGATGAATTTGCTGCGATTCCTTTGGTGCCGAAACCTGGCGATCGCGATGAACCAGATATGATGCCCGCGGCAACGCAGGCGCTGCCGACCCAGCCGCCGGAAGGGGCGGCTGAAGAGGTGCGGGCGGGAGATGCGGCGGCGCCGTCGCTGGACCCGTCGCGTATGACGGCCAACAATGTTGAGCTCGACCCTATGCCGGTAGAGGCGCCTAAACCGAAGCCGGTTGAAAAACCGCAGGCGCAGCCTAAGCCGCAACAGCCGGTTGTCGCCGCTTCCACGCCAACGCCAGCACCAAAACCTGTTGTCGATGATAAGCCCGCGCCGACCGGCAAAGCCTATGTTGTACAGTTGGGCGCGCTAAAAAATGCCGATAAGGTCAATGAGATAGTCGGCAAACTTCGTGCTGCCGGGTTCCGGGTTTATACTTCCCCCTCAACGCCAGTACAGGGTAAAATAACCCGTATTCTCGTCGGGCCGGATGCGTCGAAAGATAAGATGAAAGGATCGCTTGGCGAGCTCAGGCAGATTTCCGGGCTAAGCGGCGTGGTGATGGGTTATACCCCGAACTAAGGCGCGTTTTGTCTGATGGCGCTGCGTTAATCAGATCTACACATTGTGTTTTACCTTCTGTAGGTCGGGTGAAGCGTTTGCGCCGCCATCCGGCAATGCCTGATGAGGTAAAAAAAGTGATGGCGTTGAATATTTTTTCAGCGCCATTTTTATTTACGCGAGGGAAGGAAATCCCTACGCAAACGTTTTCTTTTTCTGTTAGAATGCGCCCCGAACAGGACGACAGGGCGTAAAATCGTGGGACATCTATGGTCTGGATTGATTACGCCATTATCGCGGTGATTGCTTTTTCCTGTCTGGTTAGCCTGATCCGCGGCTTTGTTCGTGAAGCGTTATCGCTGGTGACATGGGGGTGTGCTTTCTTTGTCGCCAGTCACTACTACACTTACCTGTCTGTCTGGTTTACGGGCTTTGAAGACGAACTGGTTCGTAATGGGATTGCTATCGCGGTACTGTTTATCGCGACGCTTATCGTCGGCGCTATCGTGAATTTTGTGATAGGTCAGCTGGTAGAAAAAACCGGGCTGTCGGGTACGGACAGGGTATTGGGGATCTGCTTCGGCGCGTTGCGAGGAGCATTAATTGTCGCCGCCATTTTGTTCTTCCTTGATACCTTTACCGGCCTGTCGAAAAGCGAAGACTGGAGCAAGTCACAGCTTATCCCACAGTTCAGCTTCATCATCAGATGGTTCTTTGACTATCTGCAAAGCTCGTCGAGTTTCTTGCCCAGGGCTTAAGCGTTGGGTTGTAGCTTAACGAGGAAAATGACGTATGTGCGGTATTGTCGGTATCGCCGGTGTTATGCCGGTCAACCAGTCGATTTATGACGCGTTAACAGTGCTCCAGCATCGTGGTCAGGATGCTGCCGGTATCATCACCATTGATGCGAATAACTGCTTCCGCTTGCGTAAAGCAAACGGGCTGGTGAACGATATTTTTGAAGCTCGCCATATGCAGCGTTTGCAGGGCAATATGGGGATCGGCCACGTGCGTTACCCTACCGCAGGTAGCTCCAGCGCTTCTGAAGCGCAGCCATTTTACGTCAACTCGCCATATGGCATCACGTTGGCGCATAATGGCAATCTGACGAACGCTCACGAGCTGCGTAAAAAGCTGTTTGAAGAGAAACGCCGTCACATCAACACCACTTCCGATTCCGAAATTCTGCTCAATATTTTCGCCAGCGAACTTGACAATTTCCGGCACTATCCGCTGGAAGCCGACAATATTTTTGCTGCGATTGCCGCGACTAACCGTCAAATTCGTGGCGCCTATGCGTGCGTGGCGATGATTATTGGCCACGGTATGGTGGCTTTTCGCGATCCACACGGTATTCGCCCATTAGTGCTGGGTAAGCGTGACGTTGGCGATGGTCGTACGGAGTATATGGTTGCCTCTGAAAGCGTGGCGCTGGATACCCTGGGCTTTGAGTTTCTGCGTGATGTCGCGCCGGGCGAGGCTATCTACATTACCGAAAAAGGTCAGTTGTTCACGCGCCAGTGCGCGGATAATCCGGTCAGTAACCCATGTCTGTTCGAGTACGTTTACTTTGCCCGTCCGGATTCCTTTATCGACAAGATTTCCGTCTACAGCGCTCGTGTGAACATGGGCACCAAACTGGGCGAGAAAATCGCTCGTGAATGGGAAGATCTGGACATCGACGTGGTGATCCCTATCCCGGAAACTTCCTGCGATATTGCACTGGAAATCGCCCGCATTCTCGGCAAGCCGTACCGCCAGGGATTTGTCAAAAATCGCTACGTAGGACGTACTTTTATCATGCCGGGTCAGCAGTTACGCCGGAAATCGGTGCGCCGCAAGCTCAATGCCAATCGTGCGGAGTTCCGTGATAAGAATGTTCTGCTGGTTGATGATTCTATTGTTCGCGGCACTACGTCAGAGCAGATTATTGAGATGGCCAGAGAAGCGGGTGCGAAGAAGGTTTATCTGGCGTCTGCTGCGCCGGAAATTCGTTTTCCGAACGTCTATGGCATTGATATGCCAACCGCCAATGAACTGATCGCGCATGGCCGCGAGGTGGATGAGATTCGTCAGATCATTGGCGCTGACGGGCTTATCTTTCAGGATTTAAACGATCTGATCGACGCTGTTCGTGCGGAAAATCCGGATATCCAGCAGTTTGAATGTTCGGTGTTTAATGGAGTATATGTCACCAAAGACGTAGACCAGCAATACCTCGACTTCCTGGATTCATTACGTAATGACGACGCCAAAGCGGTACTGTTCCAGAACGAAATGGAAAACCTGGAAATGCATAATGAAGGCTAATGGCTTTGCCAGCGGCGCGATGCCGCTGGCCGATTTCAATTACGCACCATGCCGCGTATTTTTGTACTTTATATTGTAATGTGGTGCGGGATACGTTAAGGCTGCGCGCAGCGGCGGCAATATTTCCCTGGTGCGTATCCAGCGTGGTTTCTATTAAATGTCTTTCGTAGTGAGCGGTGGTCTGCCTGGCATGGATAACCATAGGATGGTGCCAGTATCGTTTCCGGCAATCGGTGCGTAATAGAACGTACGCCACTGATTTGCTACGCTATCGATCGCCACTTTTCCCCCGGACGGCCCGATTTGTCATTATCGCCAACTTTGCCATTATGGTCGGACCTGGTTTAGTGAGCAGGGGGGAGTGATAATGTTGGTTGAGCTGGCTTTTATGACAGGGATTCTGGTCTCCTGGTATCTCTTCAGACCCACTTTGAGCCGATAATATGACATGATGGGATGAACGGCGCTCGTAAACGGTAAGAGAATATGAAACGACTCATTGTAGGGATTAGCGGTGCCAGCGGCGCGATTTATGGCGTGCGCTTATTACAAATTTTGCGCGATGTCGAAAACGTCGAAACCCATCTGGTGATGAGCCAGGCGGCCCGCCAGACTTTAGCGCTGGAGACCCACTTTTCATTGCGCGAGGTACAGGCGCTGGCCGATGTTACGCACGATGCGCGCGATATTGCCGCCAGTATTTCATCGGGCTCTTACCCGACGGCGGGCATGGTGATCCTGCCCTGTTCGATTAAAACGCTTTCGGGGATCGTCCATAGTTATACTGACGGACTGCTTACCCGTGCGGCGGATGTCATATTGAAAGAGCGGAGGCCTCTGGTGCTGTGTGTACGGGAAACGCCGCTGCACATTGGGCATTTGCGTTTAATGACCCAGGCCGCCGAGATAGGCGCAGTCATTATGCCGCCAGTTCCGGCCTTTTATCATCTTCCCAGGACACTCGATGATATTATAAATCAAACGGTTAACCGCGTTCTGGATCAGTTTGATATTCCTCTTCCTCACGATCTATTCGCTCGCTGGCAAGGCGCATAGAATTACCTGTCTGGCATGCTATGCTCTCTGTTGCCCTGTTTCAGGGCAATTTTGTAACCGTGATCATATCCTCAACATTTAATTCGTTAAAAGCTACCGAAACGCTGCGGTTCAACCGTCATACCTGCTATCTTCAACATCAGGACAATGTTGCAACGTTTTATTAACAAATTTAACGTCAAATCGTTCCGTTGACGTGAAAATGGTATAAAACCTGCATGAAAAAGCCTGCAAACACACCACCACGTAAAACATAAGAAAATGATGCCACTTGAGGGGGATGTATGAAGAAGACCGTTCTCGCTTTGTCTTTGCTGATAGGTCTGGGCGCGACAGCGGCCAGTTACGCCGCGCTTCCACAAACGATTCGCATTGGAACGGACACCACCTATGCACCTTTCTCATCGAAAGATGCCAAAGGCGACTTCATCGGCTTTGATATCGATCTCGGTAATGAAATGTGTAAGCGTATGCAAGTGAAATGTACCTGGGTCGCCAGCGACTTTGATGCGCTGATTCCCTCACTGAAAGCAAAAAAAATCGACGCCATTATTTCATCGCTCTCCATCACGGATAAACGCCAGCAGGAAATCGCCTTCTCTGACAAACTTTATGCGGCGGATTCGCGCCTGATTGCGGCGAAAGGGTCTCCCATTCAGCCGACGCTGGAATCGTTAAAAGGCAAGCATGTCGGCGTGTTGCAGGGATCTACGCAAGAGGCTTACGCCAATGATAACTGGCGCAGCAAAGGGGTGGATGTAGTGGCTTACGCCAATCAGGACCTTATTTATTCCGATTTAGCCGCCGGTCGCCTGGATGCCGCATTACAAGATGAAGTTGCCGCCAGCGAAGGCTTTTTGAAACAGCCTGCGGGGAAAGAGTATACGTTTGCCGGTCCTTCTGTTAAGGATAAAAAATACTTTGGCGACGGGACGGGCGTTGGGTTGCGCAAAGACGATACCGGGCTAAAAGCCGCGTTTGATAAAGCATTGGCCGATCTGCGCCAGGACGGCACTTACGACAAGATGGCCAAAAAGTACTTCGATTTTAATGTTTATGGCGATTGAGATAAGGGGATAGTGCACTGTGTGTGGGAGCTATCACGGTGCAAAATAGATGCTTTGCACTTTTTAGGTGCATAAGCCGTTGCGGAATACGGGTATAAATGCATAGTTAAGCGATATTTATGCAAAATAAACCGGCTGGTGAGGTAGAATGCTTTGCCTTGTCGGCCTGATTAATGGCACGATAGCCGCATCGGGTCTGTAAAGATCTCTTATAAAGACAGTCTGTTGAGGATAGTTATGAAAAAACTGGCGTTATCTCTTTCTCTGGTGCTGGCATTTTCCAGCGCTACCGCAGCATTTGCCGCTATTCCGCAAAAGATTCGTATCGGTACTGATCCGACTTACGCGCCGTTTGAATCTAAAAATGCACAGGGTGAATTGGTCGGCTTCGACATCGATCTGGCCAAAGAACTGTGCAAACGTATCAACACACAGTGTACATTTGTGGAAAATCCGCTGGATGCGCTGATTCCTTCTTTAAAAGCGAAGAAAATTGATGCCATCATGTCCTCGCTGTCCATTACTGAAAAGCGCCAGCAAGAGATCGCGTTTACCGACAAGCTTTACGCCGCCGATTCACGTCTGGTGGTGGCGAAAAACGCGGATATCCAGCCGACCGTCGCATCGCTGAAAGGCAAGCGTGTCGGTGTGCTGCAGGGGACAACGCAGGAAACCTTCGGCAACGAACACTGGGCGCCGAAAGGGATTGAGATCGTCTCCTACCAGGGGCAGGACAATATTTATTCCGATCTGACGGCTGGACGCATTGATGCAGCGTTTCAGGATGAGGTTGCGGCCAGCGAAGGCTTTCTGAAACAGCCTATCGGTAAAGGCTATAAATTCGGCGGCCCGTCGGTGAAAGATGAGAAGCTATTCGGCGTAGGAACCGGTATGGGGCTGCGCAAAGAAGATAATGAATTGCGTGAAGCGCTGAACAAAGCGTTTGCGGAAATGCGCGCTGATGGCACTTATGAAAAGCTGGCGAAAAAATATTTTGATTTTGATGTTTATGGCGGTTAATCACCGCCGGTGCAGATAAAGCCCGTAGATTTTTGACGCGCTGAAGTGAGGCCGGATAAGGCAAGCCGCCATCCGGCATGATGCGAGGCAAAAATGCAAAAGAGGCTTCTTACACACCACTTATAACAGGACAGGGTGCATGCTGTACGGGTTTTCAGGCGTAATTTTACAGGGCGCTATCGTCACGCTGGAACTGGCGCTCAGTTCCGTAGTGCTGGCTGTGCTTATCGGCCTTGTCGGCGCGGGGGCGAAGCTTTCGCAAAGCCGGGTGACGGGGCTCATCTTTGAAGGGTATACCACTCTGATTCGTGGGATACCGGATCTGGTATTAATGCTGCTGATATTTTACGGATTGCAAATTGCGCTTAACGCAGTAACTGATTCGTTGGGTCTTAATCAGATTGATATAGATCCGATGGTGGCCGGTATTATCACTCTCGGTTTCATCTACGGGGCCTATTTTACGGAAACCTTCCGCGGCGCCTTTATGGCGGTGCCGAAAGGCCATATTGAAGCTGCGACAGCATTTGGTTTTACCCGCGGGCAAACGTTCCGGCGGATTATGTTTCCGGCAATGATGCGTTACGCCCTGCCGGGGATCGGCAATAACTGGCAAGTGATACTCAAAGCGACGGCACTGGTGTCGCTGCTGGGCCTGGAAGATGTTGTCAAGGCCACGCAGCTTGCCGGTAAAAGTACCTGGGAGCCTTTCTATTTCGCTGTCGTGTGCGGACTCATCTACCTGGTATTTACCACCGTCTCCAATGGCGTTTTGCTCTTACTTGAGCGTCGTTATTCCGTGGGCGTGAAGAGGGCCGATCTGTGATTGAGATTATTCAGGAGTACTGGAAATCCCTGCTGTGGACGGATGGCTATCGTTTTACCGGCGTGGCGATTACGTTGTGGCTGTTAATCTCATCGGTGGTGATGGGCGGCGTTCTGGCGGTGATTCTGGCAGTGGGCCGCGTGTCCGGCAATAAATTCATCCGTTTTCCCATCTGGCTGTTTACGTATGTTTTTCGCGGCACGCCGCTGTACGTACAACTGCTGGTGTTCTATTCGGGAATGTATACGCTGGAAATTGTCAAAGGTACCGACCTTCTTAATGCGTTTTTTCGCAGCGGGCTGAATTGTACCGTATTGGCGCTGACGCTAAATACCTGCGCATACACTACGGAGATTTTCGCTGGCGCGATTCGCTCGGTGCCGCATGGTGAAATTGAAGCGGCGCGGGCGTACGGTTTCTCATCGTTTAAAATGTATCGCTGCATTATCTTGCCGTCGGCATTACGTATCGCCTTGCCTGCCTACAGCAACGAAGTGATTTTAATGCTGCACTCTACGGCGCTGGCGTTTACCGCGACGGTGCCGGATTTGTTGAAAATCGCCCGTGATATCAACTCTGCGACTTACCAGCCGTTTACCGCGTTTGGCATTGCCGCCGTGTTGTATTTACTCATTTCGTATGTCCTGATAAGCCTGTTCCGTCGGGCGGAAAGACGCTGGTTGCAGCACGTTTCCTCTAAATAATTCGAGTAACATGATGTCAGAAAATAAATTACACGTTATCGATTTGCACAAACGCTACGGCGGTCATGAAGTGCTGAAAGGGGTATCGCTGCAGGCCCGCGCCGGAGATGTGATTAGCATTATCGGCTCGTCCGGTTCCGGTAAAAGCACTTTTTTGCGCTGCATTAACTTCCTCGAAAAACCGAGCGAAGGCACGATAATCGTGAATGGCCAGAATATTAATCTGGTGCGCGACCAGGACTGGCAGCTCAAAGTGGCGGATAAAAACCAGCTACGTCTGTTACGTACCCGCCTGACGATGGTGTTTCAGCACTTTAATCTCTGGAGCCATATGACGGTGCTGGAAAATGTCATGGAGGCACCGATTCAGGTACTGGGATTGAGCAAGCATGAATCGCGGGAGCGGGCGCTGAAATATCTGGCGAAGGTGGGGATTGATGAACGCGCCCAGGGTAAATATCCTGTTCACCTTTCCGGCGGCCAACAACAACGCGTGTCTATTGCGCGCGCGCTGGCGATGGAACCTGACGTTTTACTGTTCGATGAACCCACTTCGGCGCTCGATCCTGAACTGGTCGGTGAAGTGTTGCGCATTATGCAGCAACTGGCGGAAGAGGGAAAAACGATGGTGGTGGTCACGCATGAAATGGGTTTTGCCCGCCATGTTTCTTCGCACGTTATTTTTCTGCATCAGGGGAAAATTGAAGAAGAGGGCAATCCGGAGCAGCTGTTCGGCAATCCGCAAAGCCCGCGTTTACAGCAATTCCTGAAAGGCTCGTTGAAATAAAAGAGGCCCGGCGGCGCGTCGCTTACCGGGCGAGGAAAGGCTGGATTAGGCGCTTCGGCAATTACCGAATCACATCCGCCAGTGCCTCTTCTACGTCATACCAGCGAAACGCGAATCCGGCCGCTTCAAGACGTTTCGGCAGCGCCCGCTGTCCGCCCAGCACCAGCACTGACGACTCTCCCATCAATACGCGGATTGCCGTCGCCGGAATACGGATAATCGCCGGGCGGCGCAGCACGCGCCCCAGCGCATGAGCAAAATGCTCATTATGGACGGGATACGGCGAGACCATATTGAAGGGACCGCGAAGATCGTTATCCAGCAGCCACAGGATACCGTTGACCATATCGTCAATATGAATCCAGGCCAGGTATTGCCGACCATTACCCACAGGGCCGCCGAGGCCAAGGCGGAATGGCGGAACCATTTTCCCCAGAATCCCACCTTGTGGAGCCAGCACGACGCCGGTACGTAGCAGACAGACACGGGTCCGCTCACTTTGCGCGCTCAAGGCAATCTGCTCCCAGCGAGCGCAAAGTTTATGCGTAAATTCATTGTGTGGCGGTTCGTCTTCCGTGACGACAACGTCGCCTAAATCGCCGTAATAGCCCGTGGCGGAACCGGATATCAACACCGCGGGCGGTGTTGCGCTGGCATGAATTAAATCCACCAGCTTTTGCGTGATAGTCCAGCGGCTTTGGCATAACTGTTCTTTTTGCTGCGACGTCCAGCGTTTATCTGCAATCGGTTCACCAGCCAGATTAACGATAGCGTCAATCTCATTGAAGTGAGTTTTATCCGCCAGCCCTCTCCATAATGTGACCCTGGAATCGAGGATCTGACGCGCTTTATCAGGGTTGCGTGTCACGACCATCACCTGATGCCCCAGCGTTAACAGACGAGGAATAAGATGACGCCCAATCAGGCCCGTACCGCCGGTAATCAGAATTTGCATATCACCTCCAGAGTATTGAGGATTTCCTCTCCCTTAATGCCAGGGTTTTAATATCAGTCACCGTGTCAGAACGCCATTGCTGGTTTTTCCTTGTATAAACCTCCGCATCATACATGAGAATAGGGCCGCGTTACTCTTTCGTACTGTTACAGTGCAGTTGCGCTTGTAACATGGCGCGCGCTGTCGCAGGGCGCGTGCGGATACGTTCAAACCAGTTATACACCGCCGGATAGGTATCAAGGTCGATTCGCTGACGCTGGTGGGCGTTGACCCACGGCCAACTGGCGATATCGGCAATACTGTAGTGGTCGCCGCCCAGCCAGGGAGAAGCTTCCAGCCGCTTATTCAACACGTTATATAAGCGTTGTGTTTCAACCTGATAACGTTCAATCGCATAAGGAATAGTTTGCGGCGCAAAGTGATTAAAGTGATGGTTCTGGCCCAACATCGGTCCCAATCCGCTGACCTGCCAGAAGAGCCACTGCAGCGTGGTATGGCGTTCACGCAGCTCTCCGCTAAGCAGTTTGCCGCTTTTTTCCGCCAGATAGAGAAGAATTTCACCAGATTCAAAAAGGCTAAGCGGTTGACCACCGTCTGCCGGAGTGTGATCGACGATGGCAGGAATTTTATTATTGGGAGAGATAGCCAAAAAGTCAGGGCGAAACTGGTTGCCCTTACTGATATCCACTTTTAACAAACGATACGCCAGCTCTGCCTCTTCCAGAAACAGCGTAATCTTATGCCCGTTGGGCGTAGGGGCGTAGTAAAGATCAATCATTTTGGCTCCTGCATTTCCGTGAATAATCTGGGCTTAATTAAGTATAGAAAGCCTCCCGATGTGTGTGAGTTTTCATCAGGTGACAGCAGGCGAAAGACGCTATATTTTGGGAAGCCCCCATATGCTCTCAAGAGGACATTATGAGTAAGCCTGTTATTGTGCTGTGGTCTGATGCGAATTTTTTCTCTCCCTACGTATTGTCCGCCTGGGTGGCGTTACAAGAAAAAGGGCTTTCCTTTACGCTGAAAACCCGCGATTTGGGTAAAGGAGAACATCTGCAACCTTCCTGGCGGGGATATGCGCTGACGCAGCGCGTACCGGTGCTGGAAACAGACGATTTTGAGCTGAGCGAATCGTCTGCTATTGCGGAATACCTGGAGGAGCGTTTTGCACCGCCACAGTGGGAGCGTATCTATCCGCACGATTTACAAAAACGGGCCCGCGCGCGACAGATTCAGGCGTGGCTACGCAGCGATTTACTGCCGCTTCGCGAAGAACGGTCTACCGACGTGGTATTTGCCGGGGCGAAAAAAGCGCCGCTAAGCGAGGCTGGAAAAGCCAGCGCGGCAAAATTGTTTGCTACAGCTGAAGCGCTATTGGGACAAGGGATGCAAAATTTATTTGGCGAGTGGTGCATTGCCGATACCGATTTGGCTTTGATGATCAATCGCCTGGCGCTGCATGGCGATGACGTGCCGGCGCCGTTGACGGAGTATGCAGCATTCCAGTGGCAACGTGCTTCCGTACAGCGTTTTATTGCGCTTTCCGCGAAGCGTTCAGGCTGAAAATCTATTCATATTCCAGTATGATAACGTCGTTTTTCACAACGAGGAGTGAGCGATGAAACTGATGTTCGCATCGGACATTCATGGTTCTTTACCCGCCACGGAACGTGTGCTTGAACGGTTTGGGCAAAGCGGCGCGCGTTGGCTGGTAATATTGGGTGATGTGCTTAACCACGGGCCGCGAAATGCGTTACCTGAAGGCTATGCGCCAGCCCAGGTTGCTGACCGCCTGAACGCGGTGGCGACACAGATTATTGCCGTGCGCGGCAACTGCGATAGCGAAGTGGATCAGATGTTGCTGCATTTCCCGATAACGGCGCCGTGGCAGCAAATATTGATGGAAGAGAGACGGCTCTTTTTGACGCATGGGCATCTCTTCGGGCCGACAAACCTGCCTGCTTTGAATACCGGCGATGTGTTGGTTTACGGTCATACTCATTTGCCGGTGGCGCAACAGCAAGAAGGGCTATATCACTTTAATCCCGGTTCGGTGAGTATCCCGAAAGGTGGATATGCGGCAAGCTACGGTATTCTGGATGATAATATGTTGAGCGTAATCGCACTCAATGATCAAAGTATCATTGCGCAGGTCGCGATTAATTCGTAATTTACCCCACAAACGTAAATGCGCCGTAAGAGCGCCAGAAATAAGAAGGTTTCCTGATGGTGGAACAGCGTCGTTTGGCAAGTACGGAATGGGTGGATATTGTGAATGAAGATAATGAAGTCATTGCACAGTCCAGCCGGGAACAGATGCGTGCGCAACGCTTACGACATCGTGCGACGTATATCGTTGTTCACGATGGTATGGGTAAAATTCTGGTGCAGCGGCGTACCGAAACAAAAGATTTTTTGCCCGGTATGTTAGATGCTACCGCAGGCGGCGTAGTCCAGGCCGATGAACCGCTACTGGAATCTGCCCGCCGCGAAGCGGAAGAAGAGTTGGGAATTGCAGGCGTGCCGTTTGCCGAACACGGTCTGTTTTACTTTGAAGACGAGCATTGCCGGGTCTGGGGGGCGTTGTTTAGCTGTGTGTCCCATGGGCCTTTTGCGCTTCAGGAAGATGAAGTTAGCGAAGTCTGCTGGTTGACTCCGGAAGAGATCACTGCGCGCTGTGATGAATTTACCCCGGACTCCCTGAAAGCGCTGGCGTTGTGGATGACCCGCAACGCCAAAAATGAAGCCGCGCTTCAGGAAAAACCGGAAGAGACAGAATAAGCGTCTTAACAACTTTCCCGCATACATAAACTGGAAGCGATGGATTTTTGATCGCTCCAGTTTCCCTGATTTAACCTTTCCAGCAGCGCCCGTCCGGCTTCGCTACCAATTTTGCGATGCGGTACGGCCATTGTCGTTAGCGGCGGCTGACATACCCGGCTGACATCGCTATCGCCAAATCCGACAACCGCCAACTCGTCCGGAACTTTAATACGCCGCCGTTGGCACTCGTATAACGCGCCGCAGGCCAGCTCATCTGATACGCATACCAGCGCATCCAACTCTGGCCACGCCAGTAAAAACTCCGGCAGTTGTGATGCGCCGGTAGAAAAATTGGGCGGCAGGGCGGCGTTAATGACCCGGTTGGGCGACATGTGGTGGCGCAGCATCGCTTTGTACCAGCCGTGCAGATGTTGCTGAAAAATCCACTGCTCCTGATTGGCGCACAGCAGTCCGATATTCTGGTAACCGCGCTGAATCAGCATTTCCGTCAGCTCATACATTGCCGCAACGTTATCAATACCGATATTCATATCAATAGGATCGCTGCGAATCGCGCCCATCTCCATCACCGGGATAGAGGCATTTTTCAGCCACTGACGCACCGTATCGCTATGTTCGACGCTAAGCAGAATCGCCGCGGCAATGTTGGACGCCAGCAGCGTTTCGAGCAGCTTCTCCTCTTGTTCTACCCGATGCTGCGACTCCGCCAGCATAATCTGATAGCCCGCGGGCTGTAAGATCTGTTGCAGGCCGGCGAACATTTCAGAACATCCCGCTTCTGCAAGATTTGGGACGACCATCGCGATGGTGTGCGACGAGGCCGACGCCAGCGCGCTGGCGGCGAGATTGGGCATATAACCCAGCTCATGCACTGCCGCTTCAATTTTTTCCCGGAGTTTATCGGAAACCTGTTCCGGCGTACGTAAGGCTCGCGACACGGTCATCGTGCCTACACCGGCAAGTTGGGCTACATCGGCGATAGTGACTTTACCGGTACTGCGCCGTTTACGGGGTATCGACATACAAATTCCTGCGTCATTACAACATGTTGAGATGCTTTTTTATTGTCGTTCTTTGCTTCGCATAACGGGCAGTATACGCCTTAAATCCTCTTTTTTGCTGTGATTTCACACGATGATTTTAATTTGATAGCGCTATCACAATTCTGAGTAATAGTCTCTGGTAGCGCTATCTTTGTGATAACGATCGCAGCTAATATCGAATGGCTTGAATAAAGTTTGTTCATAATTTGATACACAGTGGGGCGAATAACATGCTGGGAATCTGGTTATCTGACGCAACCATCACGCTTCAGGAGAGTGTGGAAACGTGGCCACAGGCGTTGGAAATATGTGGTAAGCCATTGCTGGACGCGGGCATTATCGCACCCGAGTACATCACGGCTATTGTTCAGCAGCACCAAAAGCTTGGGCCGTATTATGTGTTGGCGCCAGGATTAGCGATGCCCCATGCGAGACCGGAAGAGGGGGCGAAAGGGTTAGGTTTGTCGTTATTGAAACTACAGCACGGTGTTTCATTTGACGCAGAAGAGTTCGATCCGGTTGACGTTATTATTATGCTGGCGGCTCCTGATAAACACAGCCATATCGAAATGATATCGGCGCTGGCAGAATTATTTTCCAGTGATGCAGATATGGAAAAATTACATCAGGCAAAAACTGTGGAGGACATTAAAACGATTATTGCCCGCTTCTGATCTTATTCTGTTTTTTGCTGTACAAAACATTACGCCCACGCGTGATGCAGACCAACTCTACTTTTAAAAGGTGACAATAATGAAAATCATGGCAATTTGCGGTTCCGGCCTGGGTAGTAGTTTTATGGTAGAAATGAATATTAAAAAAGTATTAAAAAAACTCAATATTGATGCTGAGGTGGAACATTCCGATCTCTCGTCGGCGGTACCCGGGGCTGCCGATCTTTTTGTGATGGCAAAAGATATCGCTGCCAGCGCCAGCGTACCGGAAAGCCAATTGGTGGTGATCAATAACATCATCGACATCAACGAACTGGAAACGCAACTGCGCGCATGGTTCGATAAACAATAATTTTTGCTGGCGAGGTGGATATGTTTATCCTTGAAACGCTGAATTTTGTTGTTGATATTTTAAAAGTGCCATCGGTCCTTGTGGGCCTCATTGCCCTGATTGGTTTAGTGGCGCAGAAAAAAGCTTTTTCCGATGTAGTAAAAGGCACGATTAAAACTATTTTGGGCTTTATTGTCCTTGGCGGTGGCGCAACCGTACTGGTCGGCTCATTAAATCCGCTGGGCGGTATGTTTGAACATGCCTTTAATATTCAGGGCATCATTCCCAATAATGAAGCGATAGTCTCAATTGCGCTAGAGAAATATGGTGCCTCTACTGCATTAATTATGGCATTTGGCATGGTAGCCAATATTGTCGTGGCACGCTTTACGCGTCTTAAATATATCTTTTTGACCGGGCATCACACTTTTTATATGGCCTGTATGATTGGCGTGATCCTGACCGTTGCGGGTTTCGAGGGCGTAGGACTGGTATTTACCGGATCGCTGATCCTGGGGTTAGTCATGGCGTTCTTCCCGGCCCTGGCTCAGCGTTACATGAAGCGGATTACCGGCACTGACGATATTGCGTTTGGTCACTTTGGCACGCTGGGATATGTGCTTTCCGGCTGGATTGGCAGCTTGTGTGGTAAAGGTTCCCGTTCTACAGAAGAGATGAACCTGCCGAAGAATCTCAGTTTTTTGCGCGACAGTTCTATCTCGATCTCGCTGACCATGATGATTATCTATCTGATCATGGCCATTAGCGCAGGGCGTGACTATGTGGAGGCGACGTTTAGCGGCGGGCAAAACTATCTGGTGTACGCCATCATCATGGCAATTACTTTCGCTGCAGGCGTATTCATCATTCTGCAAGGCGTCCGTCTGATTCTGGCGGAAATTGTGCCGGCCTTTACCGGCTTTTCTGAAAAGCTGGTGCCAAACGCACGTCCGGCTCTGGACTGTCCGGTGGTGTATCCCTATGCCCCTAACGCGGTGTTGATTGGCTTCTTGTTTAGCTTCCTTGGCGGGTTGGTAGGGTTATTCCTGCTTGGGCAGATGAAGCTGGTACTGATTCTGCCAGGCGTAGTGCCGCACTTCTTTACCGGCGCGACCGCTGGCGTCTTTGGCAATGCTACTGGCGGTCGTCGCGGCGCGATGATTGGCGCGTTTGCTAATGGTTTGTTGATCACTTTCCTGCCAGTGCTGTTACTGCCAGTTCTGGGGGCGATCGGTTTTGCCAATACCACCTTCTCGGATGCTGACTTTGGTGCGATCGGTATTTTGTTGGGTAACCTGGCGCGTTATCTGTCGCCGATGGCTATCACGGGGCTGGTGGTGGCGTTGTTTGCGCTACTGGTGGCATACAACGTGTTTGCTAAAAACAAATCAGTCAACGGCAATGCGCAGGAAAACAGCGGAGCGAAAGAATGAACGTAAGAGAAATCACCCAACTGGCGCGCGACATTCGCGTCGCTACGCTCAAATCCTTAACTCATCTGGGCTTTGGGCACTATGGTGGCAGCATGTCGGTAGTGGAGACCCTGGCAGTCCTGTATGGCGGGGTAATGAAAATCGATCCTGCCGATCCAGACTGGCCGGAGCGCGATTACTTCGTACTGTCGAAAGGCCATGCGGGGCCCGCTTTGTACAGTACCCTGGCCATTAAAGGCTATTTTCCGCTGGAAGAGCTGAACACGCTTAACCAGAACGGTACGCGCCTGCCCAGCCATCCTGATCGACTAAAAACGCGCGGCGTGGACGCCACAACTGGCTCACTGGGGCAGGGCATTTCTATCGCCGGAGGTATGGCGCTGTCGCATAAGCTGGCGGGGCGACCCAATCGGGTATTTTGTATTGTCGGCGATGGAGAATTGAATGAAGGGCAGTGCTGGGAGGCATTCCAGTTTATTGCCCACCACCGACTACACAATCTGACAGTTTTCATCGACTGGAACAAGCAGCAACTTGACGGCGAACTGGATGACATTATTAACCCTTTTGATCTGGAAGGGAAATTCCGCGCGTTCGGTTTCGATGTCGCTACTGTCAAAGGCGATGATATCGCCGGGCTACTGGAAGTGGTTGGGCCTGTGCCGCCCGCCGGGGCTCGACCACGGGTGGTGATCCTCGACAGTATTAAAGGGCAGGGGGTGCCGTGCCTGGAACAATTAACGAATTCTCACCACTTACGCCTGACGGCTGACATGAAGCAGACGCTCAATGAGGCCATTCAGCAACTGGAGGTCACGCATGATTAAGCTTGCGCCCGCAGGGCTTAAAGATGATATCGAAATGCGCAAAGTTTACGCTGGTTTTGTCGCCGGACAGATTGAGGCTGGCAGCCCGATTATTGCACTTGAGGCCGATTTAATGAGCTCAATGGCGATGGACAGCGTAGCGCGTGACTACCCGCAGCATGTCATTAACTGCGGCATTATGGAAGCGAATGTGATTGGCACCGCGGCTGGACTGGCGTTGACTGGACGCAAGCCGTTTGTCCATACCTTTACCGCCTTTGCCAGTCGTCGTTGTTTTGATCAGCTCTTTATGGCGCTGGATTATCAGCGTAACAACGTCAAAGTGATTGCCTCCGATGCCGGGGTGACGGCCTGTCATAATGGCGGCACTCACATGTCTTTTGAAGATATGGGTATTATTCGCGGGCTGGCGCATTCCGTAGTACTGGAGGTAACGGATGCGGTGATGTTCGCGGATATTTTGCGCCAGCTCATGGACCTGGACGGCTTTTACTGGCTGCGTACCATTCGTAAGCAGGCGCCGAGTATCTATGCGCCGGGCTCTACTTTCACCATTGGTAAAGGCAACGTACTGCGCGAGGGGAATGATATTACGCTTATCGCTAATGGCATTATGGTGGCGGAGGCGCTGGAGGCGGCGCGCCAGCTGGAGCAGGAGGGCATCAGCGCCGCAGTCATCGATATGTTTACCTTAAAGCCTATCGATCGCATGTTAGTGAAAAATTACGCGGAAAAAACCAAACGTATTGTCACTTGTGAAAACCACAGTATCCATAATGGGCTGGGGTCTGCGGTGGCGGAAGTGCTGGTCGAAAATTGCCCGGTGCCGATGCGTCGTGTCGGCGTCAAAGAACGTTATGGGCAGGTAGGAACGCAGGATTTCTTACAGCAGGAGTATGGACTCACCGCAGATGCGATTGTAGAGGCAGCGAAATCAATGTGTTAAATATAGCCATTGCCAGATGGTGCTGATGCTTATCCGGCCCTCAGGGAAAAACCTTCGAGGCCGGATAAGACGCACTGGTGTTTCCATCAGGCATTGTAGATCAATGATATCCCATCATCTGTGCGCCAATGACCACTATGCTGGACATAATAAACAGCAGCCCCAGGAGTGATGCCCCCACTTTCAGCCAATTGCGAAAGTCGACCCGGCACACGCCCAGTGTCGCCATCAGCGAGGCCGAGGTCGGATAGATAATATGGCTGAAGCCATCACCAAACTGGAAGGCCAGAACAGTCACCTGGCGGTTAACGCCGACCAGATCGCCAAGCGGCGCCAGCAGTGGCATGGTCAATGCCGCCTGACCCGAACCGGAGGTCACAAAGAAATTAAATACGGCCTGAAAAAGCAGCATAAACCAGGCAGCGATGGCATTATTAAGCCCGCTTATACCGTGAGCGATACTGTTAAGCAGTGTATTGAGTACGCTGGGCTCCCCTGCTTCGCCGTTGCCTGCCAGTAGCAGAATGCCTTTAGCAAAACCGACCAGTAACGCCGGAGCGATCATCATTCTTGCTCCTTCGGTAAATGAGGATGCCATCACGTTAAGCGTCATCCCGTTGAGGCGGAAGATGACGCCGATAAGGCCTGTCACCACGCCCATGGTGAAAAACTGGCTGGCGATCTCCGGAATAAACCAGGCGTGGACGATTACACCCCAGATGACCCAAACCATTACTCCGGTCAGCACCAGCAGTACCAGCCAGTCACCAACAGTGAAAGGGCGCTGCACGACTTCATCCTGCTGTTCGCGGAAATAATGATCGGATTCGTGAACGCGGGAGAGCTGCGGATTCTTTTTCACGCGTGAAGCGTAGACCAGCGTAAAAATCAGCCCAATCAGTGTGGCGACAACCCAGACCCCAATACGTAGCCCGGAACCGGACAGCACTGGCACGCCAGCGATCCCCTGGGCGACGACCACGCAGAAGGGGTTCATCCACGAACTGGCAAAGCCAATTTGAGTGGCGATATAGGTCACCAGAACGGTGGTAATGCTGTCATAGCCCAGCCTGACCATGAGTGGGGCAATGATAATCGCAAAGGCGACCGCCTCTTCGCCCATGCCAAATACTGCCCCCCCTAACGAAAAGAGGATAAATAGCACCGGAATAAACAAGACTTCGTTACCGCGCGTGTGGCGAATGAGCGCCAGAATACCGTTATCCACAGTACCGGTACGCATGACGATGCCGAATGCGCCGCCGATTACCAGCATAAACATGATGATACCGACGGCAGTGCCGAATTTTGAGCCGGACGTTAACCCTTCAAAGGGAAAATTCATCAGCCCCGGTCTTTCATCGCCAGTGGTGAAAAATTGTACGCGGTGATACTGCGCTTCACCGGCCTCATTGGTTACAATGCGGAAAGAATGTGGATCGACGACTTTTCGGGTTTTTGTCTGGCCATCGACCTGATATTGCACCTCCTGGCTATCAAACATCCCTACGGGCACTACCCAGGTGGCGATACTGGTTAAAATGGCGACAAAAAAGATGATGACCAGCGTATCGGGCATCGCCCATTTTTTGGCTGGCTTTGATTCTGTGATGACAGACATGACAGACTATCCCTGTTGCAAAGCAAAGAGACTAAGTATGCGAAGAAGGGAATAGTTATTCATTGATGCAGCGCAGCTAAGCAAAAAATTCAGAGTGCGCGGTAAATAATAGCATGCCGGATAGCGATGCTAATGCCTCCTGTCCGGCCTACACTGGCATCGTACCTGTAGGCCGGATAAAGCATTCACGCCGCCATCCGGCATTTGCTGTTACTGCTGTTGGGAAGCCTGAATCGCGGTCAGGGCGATGGTATAGACGATATCGTCAACCAGCGCGCCACGGGACAGGTCGTTCACCGGCTTGCGCATACCCTGTAGCATCGGCCCGATGGAGATCAGGTCGGCAGAACGCTGTACCGCTTTGTAAGTGGTGTTACCGGTGTTCAGATCCGGGAAGATGAACACGGTAGCGCGGCCAGCCACCGGTGAGTTCGGTGCTTTGGACTTCGCCACGTCAGCCATCACCGCGGCATCATACTGCAACGGACCGTCGATCATCAGGTCAGGACGTTTTTCCTGCGCCAGACGGGTTGCTTCACGGACTTTCTCTACGTCGCTGCCTGCGCCAGAAGTGCCGGTGGAGTAGGAGAGCATTGCTACGCGCGGTTCGATACCGAAAGCAATAGCGGAGTCTGCGGACTGAATCGCGATTTCAGCCAGTTGTTCTGCGGTCGGATCCGGGTTGATCGCGCAGTCGCCATAAACGTAAACCTGTTCCGGCAGCAGCATGAAGAACACAGAAGAAACCAGAGAGCTGCCCGGCGCCGTTTTGATCAGCTGCAGCGGTGGACGGATGGTGTTAGCAGTAGTGTGAACCGCACCGGAAACCAGACCGTCGACTTCGTCCTGCTCCAGCATTAGCGTACCGAGTACTACGTTGTCTTCCAGCTGTTCGCGGGCAACGGGTTCGGTCATGCCTTTGCTCTTACGCAATTCCACCAGACGGGCGACGTAGCTTTCACGGACCACTTCCGGATCGACAATTTCGATACCCGCGCCCAGCTCAACGCCCTGGGATGCCGCAACGCGGTTAATTTCATCCGGGTTGCCTAACAGTACGCAGGTGGCGATACCGCGTTCAGCGCAAATGGCCGCCGCTTTCACGGTACGCGGTTCGTCGCCTTCCGGCAGCACCACACGTTTGCCGGCTTTGCGCGCCAGCTCGGTCAGCTGATAGCGGAACGCTGGCGGAGAGAGGCGACGGCTACGCTCAGAGGTCGCGGTCAGCGACTCGATCCAGTCAGCGTTAATGTAATTCGCGACGTATTCCTGAACTTTTTCAATGCGCTCGTGGTCATCAACCGGGACTTCCAGATTGAAGCTCTGCAGGCTTAGCGAGGTCTGCCATGTGTTGGTGTTCACCATAAATACCGGCAGGCCGGTGGCGAAAGCCCGCTCACACAGTTTAGAAATACGCGCGTCCATTTCATAGCCGCCGGTTAACAGCAGGGCGCCGATTTCTACGCCGTTCATCGCGGCCAGACAGGCAGCAACCAGCACGTCCGGACGGTCTGCGGAGGTCACTAGCAGAGACCCTGCACGGAAGTGTTCCAACATATGCGGAATGCTACGCGCGCAGAACGTGACGGATTTAACGCGGCGGGTTTTGATATCGCCTTCGTTAATGATGGTTGCGTTCAGGTGACGTGCCATATCGATAGCGCGGGTAGCGATCAAATCGAAGCTCCACGGCACCGCGCCAAGTACCGGCAACGGGCTGGATCCCTGCAGTTTAGCAGGATCGATTTTGATGACCTGCGCTTTGGAAGAGTCGTCAAAAATCTCTGACAGATCCGGGCGAGTACGGCCTTGTTCATCAACCGGCGCATTCAGTTTGTTGACAATGACGCCAGTAATATTGGTGTTTTTCGCGCCGCCGAAGCTGCTGCGCGTCAGTTCGATACGCTCGTTCAATTGTTCTGGCGTATCGGTGCCCTGAGACATGACAAAAACGATTTCCGCGTTCAGCGTTTTCGCGATTTCGTAGTTCAGTGACTGAGCGAACTGGTGTTTACGGGTCGGAACCAGACCTTCAACCAGCACCACTTCTGCGTCTTTGGTATTCGCATGGTAGTTGGCGATGATCTCTTCCATCAGCACATCTTTCTGATTGCTGGACAGCAGAGATTCAACGTGGCTCATTTTCAGCGGTTCAGCCGCCGGCAAATTAGAGTTTGCGCGAACAATAGTGGTGGTCTGGTCAGGCGCATCGCCGCCAGCGCGCGGTTGGGCGATAGGTTTAAAGACGCTCAGACGAACGCCTTTGCGTTCCATAGCACGGATGACGCCGAGGCTGACGCTGGTCAGGCCGACGCTGGTTCCGGTAGGGATCAGCATAATAATACGGGACACGGTTTATCCTCTTTCGTTACCGTCTTTTGGGACGGGTTACAAAACAGCACCGCCAGCGAAGCTGGCGGTGTGAAATCAGGCAGTCAGACGGCTCGCGTCCTGCGCGATAACCAGTTCTTCGTTGGTTGGGATCACCACCGCCGGACGGGTACCTTCTTTGTTGATGAAACCAGATTTGCCGAAACGAGCGGCCAGGTTACGTTCGTGGTCGACTTCAAAGCCCAGCACACCCAGTTTGCCCAGGGACAGTTCACGAACCATTGCGGCGTTTTCACCGATACCACCGGTGAACACCACTGCGTCCAGGCGACCCTCCATCAGCGCAGTGTAAGAACCGATGTATTTCGCCAGGCGGTGGCAGTAAACGTCCATCGCGCGTTTCGCGTCTTCCTTCGTCGCGTAGTTGTCTTCAACATAACGACAGTCGCTGGTGACTTCGGTCAGACCTAACAGGCCGGATTCTTTGGTCAGCATTTTGTTGATCTGATCCACGCTCATGCCCAGAGTGTCATGCAGGTGGAAGATAATTGCCGGGTCGATGTCGCCGGAACGGGTACCCATCACCAGACCTTCCAGCGGGGTCAGACCCATTGAGGTATCGACGCATTTACCGTTACGGATAGCGGAAACAGAGCCCCCGTTGCCCAGGTGGCAGGTAATGATGTTCAGTTCTTCCACCGGTTTGTTCAGCATTTTTGCCGCTTCCTGAGTCACATAGAAGTGGCTGGTACCGTGCGCGCCATAGCGGCGAACGCCGTGCTCTTTGTACAGGCTGTACGGCAGGGCATACAGGTAAGACTCTTCCGGCATGGTCTGATGGAAGGCGGTATCAAAGACGGCAACGTTTTTGTCTTTCAGCTGCGGGAAGGATTTCAGCGCTTCGGCGATACCAATCAGGTGAGCCGGGTTATGCAGCGGTGCGAAAGAGGCGGAGTCTTTGATGCCCTGAATAACAGACTCATCAATGACGACGGAACTGGTATACTTCTCGCCGCCGTGTACGATACGGTGACCAATTGCAGTTAACTGCGCAGACAGTTCTGGTTTTTGTGCCAGAATAGTGTTAACGATAAAGTTCAGCGCTTCACTGTGAGCGGCGCCTGCACCTAAAGCCGCTTCTTGTTTACTGCCGTCCATTTTCCATTTGATACGCGCTTCTGGCAGATGGAAACATTCGGCTAAACCAGAAAGGTATTCATCACCATTAACTGCATCAATAATTGCAAATTTCAGTGAAGAACTACCGCAGTTCAGAACCAGTACTAACTTACTCGACATGGAAGTACCTATTTATGATACGTGGCTAAAAAAACGTCAATGAGCCATAGAGCGTAGCGCATGATAGCCCTGACATTTATGATTAACATCATGCGCAGGAGTCTTTTTTGGCATGATGGAAGAAATACCTTTGAGTCTATGCCATTTTGCGTATTTTTCAGCCAATGGCATACTATGTGTAATATTGACGACTCATCGATTTTAAACTACCGGCCTTTGACAGGCCGACACAGGATACCTGATAGTGGGTCTTGAAGACAAAATGTTTTGAACGTTGTCCCTCTCAGTTGTTGTTTTGCACAAATTTTTTAAATTTTATATGTGAAGTTGAGGTAGGTCATGTCGACACCGGATCATCGCTCCGTAAATTTTTTTAGCTTATTTCGCCGGGGGCAGCACTACGCGAAGACGTGGCCGATGGAAAAGCGGCTGGCGCCCGTTTTCGTCGAAAACCGCGTTATTCGTATGACGCGCTATGCCATACGGTTTATGCCGCCTATCGCGGTCTTTACGTTATGCTGGCAAATCGCTCTGGGTGGTCAGCTGGGTCCGGCTGTGGCGACCGCACTGTTCGCGCTGAGTTTACCCATGCAGGGACTCTGGTGGTTAGGGAAACGTTCTGTGACGCCATTGCCGCCTTCGATCCTCAACTGGTTTTATGAAGTCCGGGGGAAATTGCAGGAGGCCGGACAAGCGATGGCGCCAGTAGAAGGCAAGCCGGATTATCAGGCATTAGCTGACACGCTTAAGCGCGCCTTCAAACAACTGGATAAAACTTTCCTTGATGATTTGTAATTGACCCCGGATTACGCATATAAAAGAAGGCATACCAATGCCTTCTTTTTTTTCATCACCCTGGCGTGATACAGGAGTTCAAAATGGAAATGACCAACGCTCAACGTTTGATTTTGTCTAACCAGTACAAAATGATGACAATGCTCGATCCCACTAACGCCGAGCGCTACCGCCGCTTACAGACAATTATAGAACGCGGTTATGGCCTGCAGATGCGTGAGTTGGATCGCGAGTTCGGCGAGCTGACGGAAGAGACCTGTCGTACCATCATTGATATTATGGAGATGTATCATGCTTTGCACGTCTCCTGGACCAACCTCAAAGATACGCAAGCCATCGACGAACGTCGCGTTACCTTCCTTGGATTTGATGCCGCGACGGAGGCTCGTTATCTGGGCTATGTCCGTTTTATGGTGAATGTCGAAGGGCGTTACACCCACTTTGACGCCGGGACGCACGGCTTTAATGCCCAGACGCCGATGTGGGAAAAATATCAGCGTATGTTGAAGGTCTGGCACGCCTGCCCGCGTCAGTACCACCTGAGTGCGAATGAAATTAACCAAATCATTAATGCCTGAGGAGGTCCGCGTGCAGTGTAAAGGCTTTCTGTTTGATCTGGATGGTACGCTGGTTGACTCATTGCCTGCCGTTGAACGCGCGTGGTGTAACTGGGCCGATCGTTTTAACCTTGCTCATGATGAGGTGCTGGGCTTTATTCATGGCAAACAGGCGATCACCTCGCTGCGGCATTTTATGGCAGGGAAACCGGAGGCGGAAATTGCTGCTGAGTTTACGCGCCTGGAGCAAATAGAAGCTACTGAGACTGCAGGGATCACCGCGTTGCCAGGGGCTATCGATTTACTCAATCACCTGAATAAAGCGGGAATACCGTGGGCCATTGTCACCTCCGGTTCGATGCCGGTTGCGCGTGCGCGCCATCAGGTTGCAGGCCTTCCGGCGCCTGAAGTGTTTGTCACCGCCGAGCGGGTGAAACGTGGCAAACCGGAGCCGGATGCGTATTTGCTCGGCGCGCAGTTACTTGGCCTGGCGCCCCGGGAGTGCGCTGTGGTCGAGGACGCCCCGGGAGTGCGCTGTGGTCGAGGACGCCCCGGCAGGCGTGCTGTCGGGGCTGGCTGCCGGTTGTCATGTCATTGCGGTCAATGCGCCAGCCGACACGCCGCGCCTGAAGGACGTTGATTTTGCATTGGATAGCCTGACGCAATTGTCGGTTGCTAAACAGCCAAATGGCGATGTGGTCGTGTCAAGAAAGACCTGATCATGATATTGCCCCGCCCTGGCGGGGCATATTTATGACAGAATCACGTTATCTTCTCATCTGACAAGGATATGTTGTGAACGGTGAATTGATTTGGGTTCTCTCTTTACTGGCGATTGCCGTCGTATTGTTTGCGACAGGCAAAGTACGTATGGATGCGGTTGCTTTATTCGTCATTGTCGCTTTTGTCCTTAGTGGCACTTTGACCCTTCCGGAAGCCTTTTCCGGCTTTAGCGATCCGAACGTCATTCTTATTGCTGCCTTATTTATTATCGGTGATGGTCTTGTGCGTACCGGTGTCGCGACGGTGGTTGGCACCTGGCTGGTTAAAATGGCGGGCAGCAGCGAAATCAAGATGCTGGTTTTGCTCATGATTACTGTCGCCGGGCTTGGTGCATTTATGAGTTCAACCGGCGTGGTGGCGATTTTCATCCCCGTCGTTCTGAGCGTTTCTATGCATATGCAGACCTCGCCTTCTCGTCTGATGATGCCGCTTAGCTTTGCGGGGCTTATCAGTGGAATGATGACGCTGGTGGCGACCCCGCCGAACCTGGTGGTTAACAGTGAGCTGCTGCGTGAAGGGCTTCACGGTTTCAGCTTTTTTAGCGTTACGCCGTTGGGACTGGTGGTACTGGCGCTCGGTATAGTTTATATGCTGCTCATGCGCTTTATGCTGAAAGGCGATACGCCAGGCGTGCAGGGAGGGAAGCGGCGTACTTTCCGCGATCTTATCCGTGAGTACCGTCTGACGGGGCGCGCGCGCCGTCTGGCGATTCGTCCCGGTTCGCCGATGGTGGGGCAGCGACTGGACGACCTTAAACTTCGCGAACGTTACGGTGCGAACGTTATCGGCGTTGAACGTTGGCGGCGCTTTCGACGAGTTATCGTCAATGTGAACGGCGTATCGGAGTTTCGCGCTCGCGACGTGCTGCTGATTGATATGTCGGCAGCGGAGGTTGACCTCAGGGAGTTCTGCGGCGAGCAACTGCTGGAACCGATGGTATTGCGGGGAGAATATTTTTCCGATCAGGCGCTGGATGTCGGGATGGCGGAAATTTCTTTGATTCCGGAATCCGAATTGATAGGCAAGTCGGTGCGCGAAATCGCCTTCCGTACCCGTTATGGGCTGAATGTGGTGGGTCTGAAACGTGACGGCGTTGCGCTCGAGGGCTCACTTGCCGATGAACCGCTGCTGATGGGCGATATCATTCTGGTGGTGGGTAACTGGAAACTGATCAGCCAGCTTGGGCAAAAAGGCCGCGACTTTGTGGTGCTGAATATGCCGGTTGAGGTCAGTGAAGCCTCTCCTGCACACAGTCAGGCGCCGCACGCCATTTTTTGTCTGGTACTGATGGTGGCGCTGATGCTGACTGACGAAATCCCCAACCCGATTGCGGCAATTATTGCTTGCCTGTTGATGGGAAAATTTCGTTGTATTGATGCTGAAAGCGCCTACAAAGCGATCCACTGGCCCAGTATTATTTTGATTGTCGGCATGATGCCATTTGCGCTGGCGCTGCAAAAAACCGGCGGCGTCTCGCTGGTGGTGAAAGGATTAATGGATATTGGCGGGGGCTACGGGCCGTACATGATGCTGGGATGCCTGTTTGTGCTGTGCGCCGTTATCGGGTTGTTTATTTCCAATACGGCAACGGCGGTACTGATGGCGCCTATTGCGCTGGCGGCGGCGAAATCAATGGGCGTATCGCCTTATCCGTTTGCGATGGCGGTGGCGATGGCGGCATCAGCCGCCTTTATGACGCCAGTGTCTTCGCCAGTCAATACGCTGGTTCTGGGGCCGGGAAATTATAGTTTTAGTGACTTTGTGAAGCTTGGGGTGCCGTTCACGCTTATTGTGATGGCGGTTTGTATTGTGATGATACCAGTGTTGTTCCCCTTTTAACGCTACGCCGTGAACGGCCTGATGGCGCTATGCTTATCAGGCCTACAGGAATGTATCGGTCGGAAACAGTAGGCCGGATGAGGCGCAGCCGCTATCCGGCAACTAAAGCGGCGAGTCCTGACTAATCTCATCAAGAGAAAGATGGAAACTTGGTACGAACACCGCCATAAAATAATCCATCTCCTGACTGCGGCGTAATTCCAGAGTTTTTTCCAGCCGTGTTTTCGCAAGCCCAAACTCATTATTTCCCGCTGCCAGCTCTTCCAGACATTTCAGGTAGGCACAAAGCGCATCGGCCTGTTTCACAATCGACTGTTCTTCTTCGCTCCAGGTATTCTCATCGATAAGCGGCGCAAAAATATCGCGCAGTTCATCCGGTACCATATCAACCAGCTTTTGTTGGGCGATTTTTTCGATCGCTTTATATTCCTGGGCTATCTGGGAGTTAAAATATTTTACCGGCGTCGGCAGATCGCCTGTCAGTACTTCAGAAGCATCATGGTACATTGCCAGAAGCGCGATGCGTTCAGCGTTGAGCTGTCCGCCGAATTTACGGTTTTTTATCGCCGCCAGAGCATGAGCGACCATCGCTACCTGCAAACTATGTTCGGAGACGTTTTCCGTGCGCACGTTACGCATCAGCGGCCAGCGGTTAATCAGTTTCAGGCGGGAGAGATGGGCGAAAAAATGGCTCTGCTTCATAAATTACCTTTTATCTTCACTGCGGCAGACTTTATTGTGCGGGGAGGGCGGCAAAGATGCAATTCAGGCTACCGAAGCAGCCTGAATTTAAGATTATTGATGGTAGCCTGAGAGAAAACGCCCAAAGCGGTTGATAGCCATCTCCAGGTCATCTTCACGCGGTAGTGTCACAATACGGAAGTGGTCCGGCCACGGCCAGTTAAAGGCGCTGCCTTGCACCAGTAGCACTTTTTCCTGTAGCAGGAAATCCAGCACCATCTTCTGGTCATCATGGATAGTAAAGCGTTTAGCGTCGATCTTCGGGAACATGTATAACGCGCCGCGCGGTTTTACACAGGAGACGCCGGGAATATCGTTAATCAACTCCCAGGCGCGGTTACGCTGTTCATACAGACGGCCACCAGGCAGGATAAATTCACTAATGCTTTGATAACCGCCGAGCGCGGTCTGAATGGCATGTTGCGCCGGGACATTGGCGCACAGGCGCATTGAAGCCAACATCTCCAGGCCTTCGATATAACCCTTCGCATGTTTTTTAGGCCCGTTTAATACCATCCAGCCCTGGCGAAAACCGGCAACACGATAGGTTTTAGACAAACCATTAAAGGTGACGGTCAACAGGTCCGGCGCCAGTGCGGCGATGGAGTGATGTTCGGCATCGTCGTAGAGGATCTTGTCATAAATTTCATCGGCGAAGATGATGAGATTATGCTCGCGCGCAATGCTAACAATTTCCATCAACAATTCTTTAGAATAAACGGCGCCGGTAGGGTTGTTTGGATTAATAATCACAATGCCACGCGTACGCGGGGTAATTTTGGCGCGGATATCGTCAAGGTCCGGGAACCAGTCGGAAGATTCATCACAAAGATAGTGTACTGCGTTACCGCCGGAGAGCGATACCGCTGCTGTCCACAACGGATAATCGGGCGCAGGAACCAGCATTTCATCGCCGCTGTTAAGCAACGCTTGCATCGCCTGAACGATCAGTTCGGAAACACCATTACCAATATAAATATCTTCCACGGTCACATCGCGCATTCCCCGGGCCTGGTAATGCTGCATAATTGCTTTACGGGCGGAATAGAGCCCTTTCGAGTCGCAATAGCCTTGCGCTGTCGGCAGATTACGAATGACATCGACCAGAATTTCGTCCGGCGCTTCGAATCCGAAGGGGGCGGGGTTGCCGATATTCAGTTTAAGAACTTTATTACCTTCTTCTTCCAGGCGTTTCGCTTCTTTCAGAACGGGGCCACGTATGTCATAACAGACATTTTCGAGTTTGCTGGATTTTTCAATGGGGGACATGAATCTTGACCTTTTAGCTGTTATTGCCACTCCCTGCCGTGGAAGTCAGCACGGAACAATGTACTCCCACGATGGGGAGTTTTGAAGAGTAGGCAGAAGAAGATTTCGTTTATTTTTCATGCGCTTCTTTGTTGTTTAAAACTTTGTGATGCTATTTATTTAGATGTATTTTCTATTTTTATTTATTTGCATGGCGTTTTGTTCTTATGATTCACCTTTTTGGTGGTGTTTTGTTTTGTTAAAAATTATTAGTTTTATGAGAGATAAGCATTCGTCATTAGTGTGGCGTCGACTATTTCGAAAATACTGAGTATTAGCGAGGAAATGATAAGGTTAGACCCTTCCGGCAACGGCTGGTGTGAAACTATTGTTAAGTAGAATTAATGAATGGTGGAAATCTTAATTAATTATTATTTAATATTTAAAAAGCATTTACTAAAATCGTAATAATATCTCGCTGGTCCGATTAGTATAACATATCGAGGGTTAAGATTATTCGTAATAATACTTATAAATATAGCGGTTTTAGGTTAAGATAATGATCCGAAACGGGGGCGTAGTCTGCGTTATCTGCTAATTTTCATGACGCGAGTTTATACATAACCTATTGTTCAGAATATTGTTTTTTGTATTAGTACGTGTCGGTAAACTATTTGACGCCGTTACAAAATTTACACGTCCATCATTAGCAGAAATCTGTAGACGCCTAAAGGTATGAGACCTTCTCTTCGATATATCCCGATAAGTTGCATTCGGTATTATATCGGTGTGTGAGAGAAGTGTTTTGGCCGTTTTTTCAATTACATTCTCACATTTACCTGGGGTACCAGGTGGTACTGCGAGGGATGCACATTACAAATGGAATTGCTTGTTTCTGTATGCACAGCATTAACCAGGTCAGCCCGATATGACCCGCCAGTAAGTGAAAAATTATGATAAATGCAAATCGTCCGATCATTAATCTCGACCTCGATCTGCTGAGAACGTTCGTGGCTGTTGCCGATCTGAACACCTTTGCCGCGGCGGCTGCTGCGGTATGCCGTACTCAGTCTGCGGTGAGTCAGCAAATGCAGCGTCTTGAGCAACTCGTAGGAAAGGAATTGTTCGCTCGTCATGGGCGTAACAAACTCTTGACCGAACACGGTATCCAGCTTCTGGGGTATGCCAGAAAAATTCTACGTTTTAATGATGAAGCATGTTCATCATTAATGTTTAGTAATCTTCAGGGGGTGCTAACCATCGGCGCGTCTGATGAATCAGCAGACACTATCCTGCCTTTTTTACTTAGCCGGATAAGCGCAGTGTATCCGAAACTCGCGCTTGATGTGCGGGTAAAACGTAACGCTTATATGGTGGACATGATTAAATCGCAGGAAGTGGATTTGGTGGTGACGACTAACCAACCTCATTCGCTGGATTGTCTGAATCTGCGGACATCGCCTACCCATTGGTATTGTGCGGCTGAATATGTTTTGCAAAGGGGAGAACCCATACCATTAGTACTGCTGGACGATCCCAGTCCATTCCGCGATATGGTACTGGAAACGTTAAATGCTGCGGGTGTTGCATGGCGACTGGCCTATGTGGCCTCGACATTGCCAGCGGTTCGCGCGGCTGTCAAAGCCGGTCTGGGCGTTACGGCCCGGCCTGTCGAGATGATGAGTCCTGACCTTCGCGTGCTGGGCGCGGCAGACGGGTTACCACCTCTGCCAGACACGGAATATCTGTTGTGCCGCGACCCTGACAGCCAGAATGAACTGGCGATGGTGATTTTCCACGCGATGGAAAGCTACCAAAATCCATGGCATTACAACCCGTATTCTGCGGAAGGTGGAGATGATTCCCTGATGGTGGAAGGCGGTTTCGAATAGTCCATTACAAAAATGTGCTAAACAGTAAATGTAAAAAAGAGCCGCTGACGATGAAAAAACGTTCAGTGGCTCTTTTTTTACGCCCATCGCTATCGTCTTAATGGCACAAATCGTAAAAGATATGGCAAATCAGCGAGTAGCGAGCCGCTTATTAAACTGGGTAAAAAATAGCCAGAACATCCATTTTATGGATTTGCATGTTAAAAAACTAGAGAAATTGTTGCTGTTTTATGGGGTGAATTAACAAAAGCGTGTCACAGATCAAGAAAATACTCCTATTTAGGGGGAGGCATCTTCACAAATTCCTGTCAAAATAGGAGGGTGTTATTTCTTTTGCTTCACAACGGACACGATTCAACAACATAAAATTCCGCCTGGTCGGAGGTGTATTTTTCCCCGGGATGGCATTTAATGTTAATGATAATGAATTGATGTAAAATAATGTGAAGGAACTTTTGTTAAAGTTGACAAAAGGTTATAGAAAGGAGTAAAAAACCACATCAATTAGCTGTTTTTATCATTTTCTACAGTAATTGTAGGGTTTTTTTTATTCCTCCCCATGAATCGATGTGGCGTCCATTTGCCGTAAAGAGCAGAGAAACTGGCGCTACTTTTGATGAGTAAGCAATGAGTATGTCAACATCCACTGAAGTCATCGCTCATCACTGGGCATTCGCTATCTTTCTTATCGTTGCCATTGGCCTGTGTTGTCTGATGCTGGTAGGCGGTTGGTTTTTGGGTGGTCGCGCACGCGCGAGGCACAAAAACGTTCCGTTTGAATCAGGTATCGACTCGGTCGGCACCGCCCGCTTACGCCTGTCTGCCAAGTTTTATCTGGTAGCCATGTTCTTCGTTATCTTCGACGTTGAAGCGCTGTATCTGTTCGCATGGTCAACTTCTATCCGCGAAAGCGGTTGGGTTGGTTTTGTGGAAGCTGCAATTTTTATTTTTGTGTTACTGGCTGGTCTGGTTTATCTGGCGCGTATTGGCGCGTTGGACTGGACGCCCGCGCGTTCACGCCGCGAGCGTATGAACCCGGAAACGAACAGTATCGCTAATCGTCAACGCTAACCGCGAGGCATTAAGATGGATTATACGCTCACCCGCATAGATCCTAACGGTGAGAATGACCGTTACCCCCTGCAAAAACAGGAGATCGTAACTGACCCCCTGGAGCAGGAAGTTAACAAAAACGTGTTCATGGGCAAGCTGCATGACATGGTTAACTGGGGCCGTAAAAATTCGATTTGGCCCTACAACTTCGGCCTTTCTTGCTGCTATGTAGAGATGGTGACCTCTTTTACCGCAGTGCATGATGTCGCCCGTTTCGGCGCGGAAGTTCTGCGTGCGTCTCCACGTCAGGCTGACCTGATGGTGGTAGCCGGTACCTGCTTTACCAAAATGGCTCCGGTTATTCAGCGTCTCTATGACCAGATGCTGGAGCCAAAATGGGTCATTTCCATGGGCGCCTGCGCTAACTCCGGCGGCATGTACGATATTTATTCGGTTGTACAGGGCGTTGATAAATTTATCCCGGTGGATGTGTATATCCCTGGCTGTCCGCCGCGTCCGGAAGCGTATATGCAGGCGCTGATGCTGCTGCAGGAGTCGATTGGCAAAGAGCGCCGTCCGCTTTCATGGGTGGTTGGCGATCAGGGCGTGTATCGCGCCAATATGCAGTCAGAACGCGAGCGTAAACGCGGCGAGCGTATTGCCGTCACGAACCTGCGTACCCCGGACGAGATTTAATTTGCGCCTGTCGGCAGCAGCACTTCACTTCGCTAACCACTATATCAATAGCGCGAAGTACTGCCGACCACCACGGACCATTTGCAATGGTGAACAATATGACCGACTTAACCGCGCAAGACGCTGCATGGAGTACCCGAGATCATCTTGATGATCCGGTCATCGGCGAACTGCGCAACCGTTTTGGGCCGGATGCCTTTACTGTTCAGGCGACCCGCACTGGCGTACCCGTTGTTTGGGTCAAGCGTGAACAATTACTGGAAGTTGGCGATTTCTTAAAGAAACTGCCGAAACCTTATGTCATGCTGTTTGACTTACACGGCATGGATGAACGCCTGCGTACGCACCGTGACGGATTACCCGCCGCGGATTTTTCCGTTTTCTATCACCTGATTTCCATCGAGCGCAATCGCGATATCATGCTCAAGGTGGCGCTGTCTGAAAATGACCTGCGCGTGCCGACCTTCACCAAACTTTTCCCGAACGCTAACTGGTATGAGCGTGAGACCTGGGAAATGTTTGGTATTGATATCGAAGGCCACCCGCACCTGACGCGCATCATGATGCCGCAAACCTGGGAAGGCCATCCGCTGCGTAAAGATTATCCGGCGCGCGCGACCGAATTCGACCCGTTTGAGCTGACCAAAGCCAAACAGGATCTGGAAATGGAAGCATTAACCTTCAAGCCGGAAGACTGGGGCATGAAGCGCGGCACCGAAAACGAGGACTTCATGTTCCTTAACCTCGGTCCAAACCACCCGTCTGCGCACGGTGCATTCCGTATTATTCTTCAGCTTGACGGCGAAGAGATCGTCGACTGCGTGCCTGACATCGGCTATCACCATCGTGGCGCCGAGAAGATGGGCGAGCGTCAGTCCTGGCACAGCTACATTCCGTATACCGACCGTATCGAATATCTCGGCGGCTGCGTCAACGAAATGCCTTATGTGCTGGCAGTAGAAAAACTCGCCGGCATTACCGTGCCGGACCGCGTTAACGTGATTCGCGTCATGCTTTCTGAACTGTTCCGCATTAACAGTCATCTGCTGTATATCTCCACGTTCATTCAGGACGTTGGCGCCATGACCCCGGTCTTCTTCGCCTTTACCGATCGTCAGAAAATCTACGATCTGGTCGAAGCGATTACCGGTTTCCGTATGCACCCGGCCTGGTTCCGCATTGGCGGCGTGGCGCACGATTTGCCGCGTGGCTGGGATCGTCTGCTGCGTGAATTCCTGGAGTGGATGCCGAAACGTCTGGATTCTTATGAGAAAGCCGCGCTGCGCAACACCATTCTGAAGGGACGTTCGCAGGGCGTGGCCGCTTACGGCGCAAAAGAAGCGCTGGAGTGGGGCACCACCGGGGCTGGCCTGCGTGCCACGGGTATCAACTTCGATGTGCGTAAAGCGCGTCCGTATTCTGGCTATGAAAACTTCGACTTTGAAATCCCGGTCGGCGGCGGCGTTTCCGACTGCTATACCCGCGTAATGCTAAAAGTGGAAGAACTGCGTCAGAGTCTGCGCATACTCCAGCAGTGCCTCGATAATATGCCGGAAGGGCCGTTTAAAGCGGATCACCCGCTGACCACGCCGCCGCCGAAAGAGCGTACGCTGCAACATATCGAAACCCTGATCACCCACTTCCTGCAGGTTTCCTGGGGCCCGGTGATGCCGGCACAGGAGTCTTTCCAGATGGTGGAAGCGACTAAGGGGATTAACAGTTACTACCTGACCAGCGACGGTAGCACCATGAGCTATCGTACCCGTGTGCGCACGCCGAGCTTTGCGCATCTGCAGCAGATTCCGTCGGCGATTCGCGGTAGCCTGGTTTCCGACCTGATCGTCTATCTGGGTAGTATCGATTTTGTTATGTCAGATGTGGACCGCTAATTATGCACGAGAATCAACAACCACAAATCGAGGCTTTTGAGCTGAGTGCGGCAGAGCGTGAGGCGATTGAGCACGAGAAGCACCACTACGAAGACCCGCGTGCGGCGTCCATTGAAGCGCTGAAAATCGTTCAAAAACAGCGTGGCTGGGTGCCGGATGGCGCGATCTATGCGATCGCGGATGTGCTGGGTATCCCGGCGAGCGACGTCGAAGGGGTCGCAACCTTCTACAGCCAGATCTTCCGTCAACCGGTGGGTCGTCACGTGATTCGCTACTGCGACAGTGTGGTGTGCCATATCACCGGCTATCAGGGGATTCAGGCCGCGCTGGAGAAAAACCTCAATATCAAGCCGGGGCAGACAACCTTTGATGGTCGCTTTACGTTATTGCCAACCTGTTGTCTGGGCAACTGCGACAAAGGGCCGAATATGATGATTGATGAGGACACTCACAGCCATTTGACGCCGGAAGCGATTCCTGAACTGCTGGAGCGGTATAAATGAAAAATATTATCCGTACTCCCGAAACTCATCCGCTAACCTGGCGTCTGCGCGATGACAAACAGCCGGTATGGCTGGACGAATATCGTAGCAAAAACGGCTATGAAGGTGCGCGCAAAGCCTTAACCGGTCTGTCACCTGATGAGATTGTCAGCCAGGTGAAAGACGCCGGTCTGAAAGGGCGAGGCGGCGCGGGCTTTTCCACCGGTCTCAAGTGGAGTCTGATGCCGAAAGACGAATCCATGAACATCCGTTACCTGCTGTGTAATGCCGATGAAATGGAGCCGGGCACTTATAAAGATCGTCTGCTGATGGAACAACTGCCGCACCTGCTGGTGGAAGGGATGCTGATCTCCGCGTTCGCGCTGAAAGCGTACCGCGGCTATATCTTCCTGCGTGGCGAATATATCGAAGCGGCTGTACATCTGCGCCGCGCGATTGCCGAAGCGACTGAAGCGGGTTTGCTTGGCAAAAATATCATGGGCACCGGTTTTGATTTTGAACTGTTTGTTCATACCGGGGCTGGGCGTTACATCTGCGGCGAAGAAACGGCGCTGATTAACTCTCTCGAAGGCCGCCGCGCCAATCCGCGCTCTAAGCCACCGTTCCCGGCAACTTCCGGTGTATGGGGTAAACCGACCTGCGTTAACAACGTGGAAACGTTGTGCAACGTCCCGGCAATCCTCGCCAACGGCGTAGAGTGGTACCAGAACATTTCGAAAAGCAAAGATGCGGGCACCAAGCTGATGGGGTTCTCGGGACGCGTGAAGAATCCGGGCCTGTGGGAATTACCGTTTGGCACTACCGCGCGCGAGATCCTCGAAGATTACGCGGGCGGTATGCGTGATGGCCTGAAATTCAAGGCCTGGCAGCCAGGCGGTGCGGGCACTGACTTCCTGACCGAAGCGCACCTTGATTTGCCGATGGAATTTGAAAGCATTGGTAAAGCGGGTAGCCGTCTGGGAACCGCGCTGGCGATGGCCGTTGACCACGAAATCGGTATGGTATCGCTGGTGCGTAACCTGGAAGAGTTCTTTGCCCGTGAATCGTGCGGCTGGTGTACACCGTGTCGCGATGGTTTGCCGTGGAGCGTGAAAATTCTGCGCGCGCTGGAGCGCGGCGAAGGCCAGCCGGGGGATATCGAGACACTTGAGCAACTGTGTCGTTTCCTCGGACCGGGTAAAACCTTCTGTGCGCATGCGCCGGGCGCGGTTGAGCCACTGCAAAGCGCAATTAAGTATTTCCGCGAAGAATTCGAAGCTGGCATCAGGCAGCCGTTCAGCAATACTCATGTGATCAATGGGATTCAGCCGAACCTGCTTAAAGAGCGCTGGTGAGTTAACGATTTTTAATTTGGAAGCATGCTAATGGCTACGATTCATGTAGACGGCAAAGAATACGAGGTCAACGGCGCGGACAACCTGCTACAGGCATGTCTGTCCCTCGGCCTTGATATTCCGTATTTTTGCTGGCACCCGGCGCTGGGAAGCGTCGGTGCTTGCCGCCAGTGTGCGGTGAAGCAATACCAAAACGCGGAAGATACGCGTGGTCGCCTGGTGATGTCCTGTATGACACCGGCCACCGACGGTACCTTTATCTCTATTGACGACGAAGAAGCGAAACAGTTCCGTGAAAGCGTGGTGGAGTGGCTAATGACTAACCATCCGCACGACTGTCCGGTGTGTGAAGAGGGCGGTAACTGCCATCTTCAGGATATGACCGTCATGACCGGTCACAGCTTCCGCCGTTACCGTTTCACCAAACGTACCCACCGCAATCAGGATCTGGGGCCGTTCATCTCTCATGAAATGAACCGCTGCATCGCCTGTTACCGCTGTGTGCGTTACTACAAAGATTATGCCGACGGCACCGATCTGGGCGTCTATGGCGCGCATGACAACGTCTACTTCGGGCGTCCGGAAGACGGTACGCTGGAGAGCGAATTCTCTGGTAACCTGGTGGAAATTTGTCCGACCGGTGTCTTCACCGATAAAACGCACTCCGAGCGCTATAACCGTAAATGGGATATGCAGTTTGCGCCAAGCATCTGCCAACAGTGTTCCATCGGCTGTAACATCAGCCCGGGCGAGCGCTATGGTGAATTGCGTCGTATTGAAAACCGCTATAACGGTACGGTAAACCACTACTTCCTCTGTGACCGCGGTCGTTTCGGCTATGGCTATGTGAACCTGAAAGATCGTCCACGTCAGCCGATACAGCGTCGTGGCGATGACTTCATCACCCTGAACGCTGAACAGGCGATGCAGGGCGCGGCAGATATTCTGCGTCAGTCGAAGAAAGTCATTGGCATCGGTTCTCCGCGCGCCAGCGTGGAAAGCAACTTTGCTCTACGTGAGCTGGTTGGGGCGGAAAACTTCTATACCGGTATCGCCCAGGGTGAGCAGGAACGCCTGCAGCTGTCGCTGAAAGTACTGCGCGAGGGGGGAATTCATACGCCGGCGCTGCGTGAGATTGAATCTTACGATGCGGTGCTGGTATTGGGTGAAGACGTGACGCAAACCGGGGCGCGCGTTGCGCTGGCGGTGCGCCAGGCGGTAAAAGGCAAAGCGCGCGAAATGGCGGCGGCGCAGAAAGTGGCTGACTGGCAGATAGCGGCAATTCTTAACATCGGTCAGCGGGCGAAGCATCCGTTATTTGTCACCAACGTGGATAACACCCGTCTGGATGACATCGCTGCGTGGACCTACTGCGCGCCGGTTGAAGATCAGGCGCGCTTAGGTTTTGCGATTGCTCATGCGCTGGATAATACGGCACCGGCGGTTGACGGTATCAGCAGCGACCTGCAAAACAAAATTGATGTGATCGTGCAGGCGTTAGCCGGGGCGAAGAAACCGCTGATTATTTCCGGCACTAACGCTGGTAGCCTGGAGATGATTCAGGCAGCGGCTAACGTGGCGAAGGCGCTGAAAGGTCGCGGCGCGGACGTTGGCATCACTATGATTGCCCGTTCCGTAAATAGCATGGGGCTGGGCATGATGGGCGGTGGTTCGCTTGACGATGCGCTGACCGAGCTGGAAACCGGGCGTGCGGATGCCGTCGTGGTACTGGAAAATGACCTGCATCGTCACGCTTCCGCTACCCGCGTTAATGCCGCGCTCTCTAAAGCGCCGCTGGTAATGGTGGTTGACCATCAGCGTACCGCGATCATGGAAAACGCGCATCTGGTGCTATCGGCGGCAAGCTTTGCCGAGAGTGACGGTACGGTGATCAATAATGAAGGCCGCGCCCAGCGTTTCTTCCAGGTCTATGATCCAGCCTATTATGACAGCAGCACTATTATGCTGGAAAGCTGGCGCTGGCTGCATTCCCTGCACAGTACTGTCGAAAACCGCGAAGTAGACTGGACGCAACTTGACCATGTTATCGACGCGGTGATTGCCGCAATGCCTGAGTTTGCGGGCATTAAAGATGCGGCGCCGGATGCAACATTCCGTATTCGCGGCCAGAAACTGGCGCGTGAACCGCACCGCTACAGTGGTCGCACGGCGATGCGCGCCAACATCAGCGTGCACGAACCGCGTCAGCCACAGGACAAAGACACCATGTTCGCCTTCTCAATGGAAGGTAACAACCAGCCGTCGGCGCCGCGTTCACAAATTCCGTTTGCCTGGGCGCCAGGCTGGAACTCGCCGCAGGCGTGGAACAAGTTCCAGGATGAAGTTGGTGGCAAACTGCGTCATGGCGATCCGGGTGTCCGTCTGATTGAAGCCTCCGCAAACGGTCTGGATTATTTCACCAGCGTTCCGGCGAGCTTCCAGGCGCAGGAAGGGGAGTGGCGTATCGCGCCTTACTATCATCTGTTCGGCAGTGATGAATTGTCTCAGCGCTCGCCGGTATTCCAGAGTCGTATGCCGCAACCGTACATCAAACTCAACCCGGCGGATGCCGCGAAACTGGGGGTGAATGCGGGGACGCACGTTTCCTTCAGTTATGACGGTTATACCGTAACGCTGCCGGTCGACATTTCAGAAGGGTTAACGGCAGGGCAGGTCGGTTTGCCGATGGGTATGCCCGGTATCGCGCCGGTTCTGGCGGGTGCGCGACTTGAGGATCTGCGGGAGGCACAACAATGAGTTGGATTACACCGGATCTGATTGAGATCCTGCTCAGCATTCTCAAAGCGGTCGTGATCCTGCTGGTGGTCGTCACCTGCGGGGCATTCATGAGCTTTGGCGAACGTCGTCTGCTGGGTCTGTTCCAGAACCGTTATGGACCAAACCGCGTGGGTTGGGGCGGCTCGCTCCAGCTGGTCGCGGACATGATCAAAATGTTCTTTAAAGAAGACTGGATCCCGAAATTCTCGGATCGCGTCATCTTTACCCTGGCGCCGATGATCGCTTTTACTTCGTTGTTGCTGTCCTTCGCCATTGTGCCGGTTAGCCCCAACTGGGTCGTTGCTGATCTGAACATCGGGATTTTGTTCTTCCTGATGATGGCCGGTCTGGCGGTTTATGCGGTGTTGTTTGCCGGTTGGTCGAGCAACAACAAATACTCTCTGTTGGGGGCGATGCGTGCCTCTGCCCAGACGGTGAGCTACGAAGTGTTCCTCGGACTTTCCCTGATGGGCGTGGTGGCGCAGGCCGGTTCATTCAATATGACCGACATCGTCAATAACCAGGCGCATCTGTGGAACGTCATTCCGCAATTCTTTGGTTTTGTCACTTTTGCCATCGCAGGCGTGGCGGTCTGTCACCGTCATCCGTTTGACCAGCCGGAAGCCGAGCAGGAACTGGCGGATGGTTACCACATCGAATATTCCGGTATGAAATTCGGTCTGTTCTTCGTGGGGGAGTACATCGGTATCGTCACCGTTTCCGCGCTGATGGTTACGTTGTTCTTCGGTGGCTGGCATGGCCCGTTCTTACCGCCTTTCGTCTGGTTCGCTCTGAAAACTGCGTTCTTCATGATGATGTTCATTTTGATTCGTGCGTCGTTACCGCGTCCTCGTTATGACCAGGTAATGTCCTTCGGCTGGAAAGTCTGCCTGCCGCTGACGCTCATCAACTTGTTGGTAACGGCGGCTGTCATCTTGTGGCAGGCGCAATAAGGGACACAAAGACCATGACCTTAAAAGAATTATTAGTAGGTTTCGGCACTCAGGTACGCAGTATCTGGATGATCGGCCTACATGCGTTCGCCAAGCGCGAAACGCAGATGTATCCGGAAGAACCGGTCTACCTGCCGCCCCGTTACCGTGGCCGTATCGTGCTGACGCGCGACCCGGACGGCGAAGAGCGCTGCGTAGCCTGCAACTTATGTGCGGTAGCGTGTCCGGTTGGCTGTATTTCTCTGCAAAAAGCTGAGACCAAAGATGGCCGCTGGTATCCGGAATTTTTCCGCATCAACTTCTCGCGCTGCATTTTTTGCGGCCTGTGCGAAGAGGCGTGCCCGACCACGGCGATTCAGTTGACCCCGGACTTTGAACTGGGTGAATACAAACGTCAGGATTTGGTGTACGAAAAAGAGGATCTGCTGATTTCCGGTCCGGGCAAATACCCGGAATATAACTTCTACCGGATGGCGGGTATGGCAATCGACGGCAAAGATAAGGGCGAAGCAGAGAACGAAGCCAAGCCTATCGACGTCAAGAGCCTGTTACCGTAAGGAGAGGGCAATGGAATTCGCTTTTTATATCTGTGGCCTGATAGCCATCCTCGCAACCCTGCGGGTTATCACCCATACCAATCCGGTGCATGCGCTGTTGTATCTGGTAACGTCGCTGCTGGCGATTTCCGGGGTGTTCTTTTCGCTGGGCGCTTACTTCGCTGGTGCGCTGGAAATCATCGTCTACGCAGGCGCCATTATGGTGTTGTTCGTGTTCGTGGTGATGATGCTTAACCTCGGTGGGAGTGAAATCGAACAGGAACGCCAGTGGTTGAAACCGCAGGTGTGGATTGGACCGTCGATTTTATCGGCCATCATGCTGGCGGTGATTATTTACGCCATTCTGGGTGTCAACGATCAGGGAATCGACGGCACGCCGATTAGCGCGAAAGCGGTCGGTATTACGCTGTTCGGGCCGTATGTTCTGGCGGTCGAGCTGGCCTCTATGCTGCTGTTGGCAGGCCTGGTTGTCGCCTTCCACGTTGGGCGTGAAGAGCGTCCTGGCGAAGTGCTGAGCAATCGCGCCGATGACCGCGCGAAAAGAAAAACGGAGGAGCACGCATGATCCCCTTACAACATGGACTGATCCTCGCTGCGATTTTATTTGTCCTTGGCTTAACCGGTCTGGTTATCCGCCGCAATCTGCTGTTTATGCTGATTGGGCTGGAAATCATGATTAACGCTTCTGCGCTGGCTTTTGTGGTCGCCGGAAGCTACTGGGGCCAGACGGATGGTCAGGTGATGTATATTCTCGCTATCAGCCTTGCGGCGGCGGAAGCGAGTATTGGTCTTGCGCTGTTGCTGCAACTCCATCGCCGTCGCCAGAACCTGAACATCGATTCAGTAAGTGAGATGCGTGGATGAACATGCTTGCCTTAACCATTATTTTGCCATTGATTGGCTTTGTATTACTGGCGTTCTCTCGCGGTCGCTGGTCTGAAAACCTCTCCGCCACCGTGGGCGTGGGGTCTGTTGGGCTGGCGGCGCTGGTGACCGCGTTTGTCGGGATGGACTTCTTCGCGAACGGCAAACAGGCGTTCAGCCAGCCGCTGTGGACCTGGATGTCAGTCGGAAACTTCAACATCGGTTTCAACCTGGTGCTGGACGGCCTGTCGCTGACCATGCTTTCCGTGGTGACCGGTGTAGGCTTCCTGATCCACATGTTTGCTTCCTGGTACATGCGCGGCGAAGAGGGGTACTCCCGCTTCTTCGCTTACACCAACTTGTTTATCGCCAGCATGGTAGTTTTGGTGCTGTCGGATAACCTGCTGTTGATGTACCTCGGCTGGGAAGGCGTGGGCCTGTGCTCTTACTTGCTGATTGGCTTCTATTACAGCGATCCGAAGAATGGCGCAGCGGCAATGAAAGCGTTTGTCGTCACCCGTGTGGGTGACGTCTTTCTCGCCTTCGCGCTGTTCATTCTGTACAACGAACTGGGCACCCTGAACTTCCGCGAAATGGTTGAACTGGCGCCAGCGCACTTTGCCGACGGCAATAACATGCTGATGTGGGCGACGCTGATGCTGTTGGGCGGTGCGGTAGGTAAGTCTGCGCAGCTACCGTTGCAGACCTGGCTTGCTGACGCGATGGCCGGCCCGACGCCTGTCTCTGCGCTTATCCACGCGGCCACCATGGTGACCGCGGGCGTCTACCTCATTGCGCGCACGCATGGCCTGTTCCTGATGACACCGGAAATTCTCCATCTGGTGGGTATTATCGGGGCGATCACCCTGGTGATGGCCGGTTTTGCCGCGTTGGTTCAGACCGACATCAAACGCGTGCTCGCTTACTCAACGATGAGTCAGATAGGCTACATGTTCCTCGCGCTGGGCGTACAGGCCTGGGACGCGGCGATTTTTCACCTGATGACCCACGCCTTCTTTAAAGCGTTGCTGTTCCTGGCATCCGGCTCGGTGATCCTCGCCTGCCATCACGAACAGAACATCTTCAAGATGGGCGGCCTGCGCAAATCTATTCCGCTGGTGTATGCCTGCTTCCTGGTGGGGGGCGCGGCGTTGTCGGCGCTACCGCTCGTCACTGCTGGCTTCTTCAGTAAGGATGAAATTCTGGCGGGCGCCATGGCGAATGGTCATATCAACCTGATGGTGGCGGGGCTGGTCGGCGCGTTCATGACCTCTCTGTATACCTTCCGGATGATTTTCATCGTCTTCCACGGTAAAGAACAAATTCACGCTCATGCAGGGAAGGGGATTACCCACCATCTGCCGCTGATTGTGTTGATGATTCTGTCCACCTTTATTGGCGCACTGATTGTGCCGCCGTTGCAGGGTGTACTGCCGCAGACAACAGAACTTGCGCATGGTCGCGTACTGACCCTGGAAATCACTTCTGGCGTGGTGGCAATTGCGGGCATTCTGATTGCGGCATGGCTGTGGCTGGGCAAACGCACGCTCGTGACCGCTATCGCCAACAGTGCGCCGGGCCGCTTGCTGGGGACCTGGTGGTATAACGCCTGGGGCTTTGACTGGCTGTACGACAAAGTGTTTGTGAAACCGTTCCTCGGTATCGCCTGGTTGCTGAAACGCGATCCGCTTAATGCGCTGATGAACATTCCGGCTTTCCTTTCCCGCTATGCAGGCAAAGGCCTGGTACTGAGCGAGAACGGTTATCTGCGCTGGTATGTGGCATCAATGAGCATTGGCGCGGTGGTGGTGCTGGCTCTGCTGATGGTACTGCGTTGAGTTTGAGATGACGTCTTTGCCCGGTGGCGATAACGCTTACCGGGCTTACAAGACCGAAGGTCGGGTAAGCGTTAGCGCCATCCGACAGAACTCAAAGAGAATTTGTAAAATTCGTTGAAAATCAGGTCCAAAAGGACAGGCGTTTAATGAGTAAAGCGGCCTGACCCGGACTAAAACAAGGAACAATGATCACCATGTTATTACCTTGGTTGATACTAATCCCCTTTATCGGCGGCTTCCTGTGCTGGCAGACCGAACGCTTTGGCGTGAAGGTACCGCGCTGGATTGCCCTGATCACCATGGGATTGACGCTCGCGCTTGGCTTGCAGCTGTGGTTGCAGGGCGGCTATTCACTGACGCAATCTGCCGGTATTCCACAGTGGCAATCTGAGTTTGTTCTGCCGTGGATCCCGCGCTTTGGCATTTCTATCCATCTGGCGCTCGACGGACTGTCGCTGCTGATGGTGGTGCTGACCGGTCTGCTGGGTGTGCTGGCGGTGCTTTGCTCCTGGCGCGAAATTGAAAAATATCAGGGTTTCTTTCATCTGAACCTGATGTGGATCCTGGGCGGCGTGATCGGCGTGTTCCTTGCCATCGACATGTTCCTGTTCTTTTTCTTCTGGGAAATGATGCTGGTGCCGATGTACTTCCTGATCGCGCTCTGGGGGCATAAAGCGTCCGATGGTAAAACGCGTATCACGGCGGCGACCAAGTTTTTCATTTATACCCAGGCAAGCGGTCTGGTGATGCTGATTGCTATCCTGGCGCTGGTTTTTGTGCATTACAACGCGACCGGCGTCTGGACCTTCAATTACGAAGAGCTCTTGAATACGCCGATGTCTCACGGCGTGGAATACCTGCTGATGCTGGGCTTCTTCATTGCCTTCGCGGTGAAAATGCCGGTGGTTCCGCTACACGGCTGGCTGCCTGACGCGCACTCCCAGGCACCGACGGCAGGTTCCGTCGACCTGGCCGGTATCTTGTTGAAAACTGCCGCTTACGGTCTGCTGCGCTTCTCGCTGCCGTTGTTCCCCAACGCATCGGCGGAGTTCGCACCCATCGCCATGTGGCTGGGTGTGATCGGAATCTTCTATGGCGCGTGGATGGCCTTCACTCAGTACGACATTAAGCGTTTGATCGCTTATACCTCCGTTTCCCATATGGGCTTCGTGCTGATTGCTATCTACACCGGTAGCCAACTGGCGTACCAGGGGGCGGTGATCCAGATGATTGCGCACGGTCTGTCCGCGGCGGGTCTGTTCATCCTGTGCGGCCAATTGTACGAGCGTCTGCACACCCGCGATATGCGTATGATGGGCGGTCTGTGGGGCAAAATGAAATGGCTGCCTGCGCTGTCAATGTTCTTCGCTGTGGCGACGCTCGGTATGCCGGGCACCGGTAACTTCGTCGGCGAATTCATGATCTTGTTCGGCAGCTACCAGGTGGTTCCGGCAATTACCGTGATCTCGACCTTTGGGCTGGTATTTGCCTCGGTTTACTCGCTGGCGATGCTGCATCGCGCTTACTTTGGTAAAGCGAAAAGCCAAATTGCCAGTCAGGAACTGCCAGGGATGTCGCTGCGTGAGCTGTTTATCATCCTGTTGCTGGTCGTGCTTCTGGTACTGCTTGGCTTCTATCCGCAGCCGATTCTGGATACCTCGCATTCCGCGATGAGCAACATCCAGCAGTGGTTTGTTAATTCTGTTACTACTACAAGGCCGTAAATCGCCATGACAATAACTCCACAACACCTGATTGCGCTGCTACCGCTGCTGATCGTCGGCTTGACGGTGGTGGTTGTGATGCTCTCCATTGCGTGGCGACGCAATCATTTCCTCAATGCCACGCTGTCGGTCATTGGGCTTAACGCTGCGCTGGTTTCGCTTTGGTTTGTTGGCCAGGCTGGCGCCATGGACGTCACGCCATTGATGCGCGTTGACGGTTTCGCGATGCTCTATACCGGACTGGTTCTGCTGGCGAGCCTCGCGACCTGTACCTTTGCCTACCCGTGGCTGGAAGGTTATAACGATAACCAGGAAGAGTTCTATCTTCTGGTACTGATTGCCTCGCTGGGCGGCATTTTGTTGGCGAACGCTAATCATCTGGCGGCACTGTTCCTCGGTATTGAACTGATCTCGCTGCCGCTGTTTGGCCTGATTGGTTACGCCTTCCGTCAGAAACGTTCGCTGGAAGCCAGCATTAAATACACCATCCTCTCTGCTGCCGCCTCGTCTTTCCTGCTGTTCGGGATGGCGCTGGTCTATGCGCAGTCTGGCAATCTGTCGTTTGAAGCGCTCGGTAAGAGCCTTGGCGATGGTATGCTGCACGAGCCGTTGCTGCTGGCGGGCTTTGGCCTGATGATTGTCGGGCTGGGCTTTAAACTCTCTCTGGTGCCGTTCCACCTGTGGACGCCGGACGTTTATCAGGGCGCGCCTGCGCCGGTTTCCACTTTCCTGGCGACGGCAAGTAAAATCGCCATCTTCAGTGTGGTAATGCGTCTGTTCCTGTATGCACCAGTGGGCGATAGCGAAGCGGTACGTGTGGTGCTGGGCATCATCGCCTTTGCTTCTATCCTCTTCGGTAACCTGATGGCGCTGAGCCAGACCAATATCAAACGTCTGCTCGGTTACTCCTCCATCTCTCATCTTGGCTATCTGTTAGTCGCGCTGATTGCCATGCAAAGCGGCGAGATGTCGATGGAAGCGGTAGGGGTATATCTGGCCGGTTATCTGTTCAGCAGTCTGGGCGCATTTGGTGTGGTCAGCCTGATGTCCAGTCCGTTCCGCGGTCCGGATGCTGATTCGCTGTTCTCTTACCGTGGTTTGTTCTGGCACCGTCCTGTACTGGCCGCGGTAATGACAGTGATGATGCTGTCGCTGGCCGGTATCCCGATGACGCTGGGCTTTATCGGCAAATTCTATGTGCTGGCGGTGGGCGTCCAGGCTAGCCTGTGGTGGTTGGTTGCCGCTGTGGTAGTGGGTTCCGCGATTGGCCTGTACTACTACCTGCGCGTAGCGGTGAGCCTCTACCTACATGCCCCGCAGAAACTGAACCGCGATGCGCCGACAAACTGGCAGTACAGTGCCGGCGGTATTGTGGTGTTGATTTCCGCGCTGCTGGTGCTGGTGCTGGGCGTCTGGCCGCAGCCGCTCATCAGCATTGTACAGTTGGCAATGCCGCTGATGTAAAAGACAAAAACCCGCTTTACGAAGCGGGTTTTTTTATTGCTAATAAAGAGAGTTATAAGGATCTTCTGTAGGACTGATAAGTGGAGCATCCTCAGGTATTCGGCAGAACTTAACCAGGCAACTGCCGACTCACTAACGGGCCGCTGATATTTTGCGCCGCGCGCTCCATCACTTCCTGAATCACCGATGACAGCTCGTTAACTTCAAACTTGGCCACATAGCCGTCGGCCTTCACCTTGCGGACGTGATCTTCGTTAGCGCTACCGGAAAGGGAAGAATGAATGACGACCGGGATCTTCTTCAGCCGTTCGTCGGTTTTAATTTTGCGTGTTAACGTAAAGCCATCCATCTCCGGCATTTCGAGATCCGTCAGGACCAGAGCGATTTTTTCGCTAATGGGTTTACCTTCGGTTTCCGCTTCCTGCGCCAGTTGCTGGATTTTTTCCCAGGCATCTTTGCCGGTGACATGCATCTGATGCGGAATCTCCATCGCGTTCAGTCCTTTTTCCAGCATGGCTCGCGCCACTTTTGAGTCTTCCGCTACAATCGCTACCGCACCTGGGGTAATCGTAAATTTGTTGGTCTTCAGATTGGTGGCACGCAGATCGTGGCTGGAAGGCACAATATCATAGAGGATCTGTTCGACATCCAGCACCAGCGCCAGATTATTGGTCTCTTTGTCTTCGTCCAGGCAGGCAATGCTGGTGATATAACGCCCGTTGACGGCTTTCTCGGCGGTATGTACCTGCTTCCAGTCAAGACGCATAATATTCTCTACCGATTCGACGGCAAACGCCTGTACGCTGCGCGCATATTCGGTGATCAGCAAAATATTCAGCCCGGTCTCCGGTTTGCAGCCAGCCACCGCCGGTAAATCAATCACCGGAATGACCTGATCGCGAATATTGACCATGCCCAACAGTGGCGCCTTCATGCCTGCCGGGCGTGTAAAGGCGGGCATGGGTACGATTTCGCGCAGCTTAAAGACATTAATGCCGAACAGCTCTGACTTCTGTTCATGCAGCGATGTCCCAAGACGGAATAACAGCAATTCAAACCGGTTTGACAGGGTTAAATTCGCCCTGTCATCAATATCTTTCTGGAAATTGTCCATCCTAACCTCATTATGAAAGCCTGCCTTTTTTAGTGTTATCGGCAAAGAGGACAAAAAATGGAGCGCTAAACCGGGAAAACAGAAAAATCGTAAGCCAGTTCTGTCGCCGGGAAAATGGCGCGGCATTCCGCCAGTAATCGCTGACAGCCTTTATCGTCATAGCGTGAGCTAATGTGGGTCATGATCAGTCGACCGACGGCGGCCTCCCGCGCCAGCGTCGCCGCCTGACGCGTAGAGCTGTGTCCGCGACTGTTGGCCCTGGCTTCCATTGAGGCATCCAGCGTTGTTTCATGCACCATTACATCCACACCTTGTGCCAGCGCGAGGGCGGCGTCACAGGGCGCGGTATCGCCGAAAATCGCCACTGATTTCCCGGCCACGGCGGGAGCAAGATAATCGGCACCGTTGATCTGACGCCCATCGGCAAGTGTGACGGTTTTCCCGGCTTTTAACGTTTGAAACAGTGGGCCGGGCGTGACACCCGCGGCTTTTAACGCTTTGGCATTCAGCGCACCAGGTTTGTCATGTTCAACAATGCGATATCCGTAGCACTCCAGTGGATGCGCCAGCCTGAATGCAGTGACTTTATGCAGGCCATCGTCAAGGATCTCCCCCTCGCTAATCTCTTCTATGTGCAACGGAAAATCAGTCCATGAACCGCTAAGGCGTAGCGTGGTTTCAATAAACTCGCGTACGCCTTTAGGGCCGTACACGGTTAGCGGATGGGGATTGCCCGCCATCGAACGGCTGCATAACAGCCCCGGCAGACCAAACACATGATCCCCGTGAAGGTGACTAATAAAAATGCGCTCAAGCTTACCGGGATGAAATGCGGTATTAAGCATTTGATGCTGTGTCCCTTCGCCGCAATCAAAAAGCCATACTCCTGGCTGTGTGGGATGTTGCAGGTGTAATAAAATTGCCGTTACATTGCGTGAACGAGTGGGAACGCCTGCGGACGTGCCTAAAAAAATGAATTCCATCTTGTCCTTAACACGTTTGGTTATTGTTTAGCCCAAGGTTACCACAACACAGGAGCGCATCATGATTCACTGGCAGGATCTTCATCATAGCGAACTTACCGTTCCTCAACTTTATGCGTTACTTAAATTGCGCTGTGCGGTTTTTGTGGTAGAACAGCGCTGTCCTTACCTGGATGTGGATGGCGATGATTTGGTCGGTGACAATCGTCATATTCTGGGGTGGTATCAGGATGAATTGATAGCGTATGCGAGGATTCTGAAAAGCGATAATGAGTCAGACCCGGTTGTCATTGGCCGGGTGATAGTCAGCGACGCCTGGCGAGGGGCGCAAGTGGGCCAACAACTAATGACAAAAACGCTGGAGTCCTGTAGGCAGTATTGGCCGGATAAGCCGCTGTATCTGGGCGCGCAGGCACATCTGCAACATTTTTATGCGCGTTTTGGTTTTATCCCGGTCACCGATGTATATGACGAAGACGGCATTCCGCATCGGGGAATGGCGCGGGAGGTTCATCAGGCATAAACCGAAACCGTTGACTATAGTTAGGGGCAGGTGTTAACACAACGGAGAATGAGAATGTCATATCAATTTGGTGAATCACGCGTTGATGATGATCTGACTTTGCTCAGCGAAACGCTGGAAGAGATTTTACGTTCCTCAGGCGATCCCGCCGATCAAAAATACATTGAACTGAAAGCACGCGCGGAAAAGGCGCTGGAAGAGGTGAAAAACCGCGTAAGCCATGCGTCGGACAGCTATTATTACCGGGCAAAACAGGCCGTTTATAAAGCAGATGACTACGTTCATGAAAAACCCTGGCAGGGTATTGGCGTAGGCGCGGCGGTAGGACTGGTACTTGGATTGCTGCTGGCACGACGCTAAATTTCCGCTGTCTGAACAGAATCGCAACCCTCCCTAAACGAGGTACTGCTTTTTTAGGGCAGTACCCCGTATAATGTGGGGTTTTTAACAGGGAGGGTCCGCGTGCATTCAATTACTACTGCGCTGGAAAATCTGACGCGTCAGCTATCGCAAGAGATACCGGCAGCGCCAGGCATTTGCGTTTTCGATGCGCCTTTCCCTTTAAACGATGCCTTTGATGCATTGAGCTGGCTGGCAAGTCAGTCATCCTTTCCCCAATTTTATTGGCAGCAGCGCAATGGTGACGAAGAGGCTGCCATTCTCGGGGCGGCCACGGTATTTTCATCACTTGATCTGGCGCAACAGTTTTTACGTCAGCATCAACAGCCCGACCTGCGTATTTGGGGGCTAAATGCGTTTGAACCGAAAGAGGGCTATTTATTGTTGCCACGGCTGGAGTGGCGGCGAAATGGGGGGACGGCGGTCTTACGATTACATCTTTATAGCGATATTTCGCTACGTGATGATGCACGTCAGGCGAGAGTGTTTCTTACTTCGTTGGTTGCCATTAAGCCCCTTCCGGCGCTACGCCTCTCTTTAACGGATGAGCGGCACTGGCCGGATAAAGACGGCTGGGTGAAGCTGATTCAACAGGCCACCCATACCATTGCGCAAGAGGCGTTTGATAAAGTCGTGCTGGCAAGGGCCACTGACTTACACTTTTCCCGTCCGGTCAATGCCGGCGCGATGATGGCGTCCAGCCGCCGTTTAAATCTCAACTGTTACCATTTTTTTATGGCCTTTTCCTCTGACTCCGCTTTTCTGGGGTCGTCGCCGGAACGTCTCTGGCGGCGGCGTGAAACCGCGCTGCGCACCGAAGCGCTGGCCGGGACGGTGGCGAACCATCCGGATAACCATAAAGCCTGGCAACTTGGCGAATGGTTAATGAAAGACGATAAAAACCAGCGAGAAAATATGCTGGTTGTTGAGGACATTTGCCAGCGGCTGCAGAATTGTACTCATTCGCTGGATGTGTTGCCGCCACAGGTACTCCGGCTGCGTAAAGTACAGCATTTACGCCGCTGCATCTGGACGGCGCTTAATCAGGCGGACGACACGCTCTGCCTGCATCAGTTACAGCCCACCGCAGCGGTCGCAGGACTCCCTCGAGAACCTGCACGTTGTTTCATAGAACAATATGAACCGTTTGAACGCGAATGGTATGCCGGGTCGGCAGGCTATCTCTCTACGCGGCAAAGTGAGTTTTGCGTGACGCTACGTTCAGCCAAAGTGACGGCGAACGTGGTGCGATTATATGCCGGTGCGGGAATCGTCCGGGGTTCCGATCCAGAACAAGAATGGCAGGAAATAGATAATAAAGCGGCCGGGTTACGGACATTATTGCAGATGGATGCGTAATGAGTCACATATTCCCGACCCATATCAATAATCCATTTTTGCAGCTCTTTATACTTAGTCCCAATGATTGATACCGGACAAACTCATGTCAGTAAGTGCATTTAACCGGCGCTGGGCGGCGGTCATCCTGGAAGCCTTAACCCGTCATGGCGTCAGGCATGTTTGTATCGCCCCTGGTTCCCGTTCTACGCCGCTCACGTTGGCGGCGGCAGAGAATCCAGCTTTTATTCACCATACGCACTTTGATGAGCGTGGGCTTGGACACCTGGCGTTAGGGCTGGCGAAAGTTAGCAAGCAACCAGTTGCCGTTATTGTGACCTCAGGCACCGCCGTGGCGAACCTCTATCCGGCGTTAATTGAGGCGGGGCTAACGGGTGAGAAACTCATTTTACTTACCGCTGATCGTCCGCCGGAGCTGATTGACTGCGGCGCCAACCAGGCGATTCGCCAGGTGGGCATGTTTGCTTCGCACCCCTCCCAAACCTTGTCATTGCCGCGTCCCACGCAGGACATTCCGGCGCGCTGGCTGGTGTCGACCATCGATAATGCGCTCGCCATGCTTCATGCGGGCGCGCTGCACATTAACTGTCCTTTTGCCGAACCGCTATACGGCGATATGGATGATACCGGTCTGGTCTGGCAGCAGCGTCTCGGCGACTGGTGGCAGGATGAAAAACCCTGGCTGCGCGAATCGTGCCGGCTGGAAAGCGACAAACAACGCGACTGGTTTTTCTGGCGGCAAAAACGCGGTGTTGTCGTCGCCGGGCGCATGAGCGCGGAAGAGGGCAAAAAAGTTGCGCTATGGGCGCAGACTTTGGGCTGGCCATTAATTGGCGACGTATTATCGCAAACCGGGCAGCCGCTGCCGTGCGCTGACCTGTGGCTCGGCAACGCTAAAGCGGTGACCGAGCTGCAACAGGCGCAGATTGTTGTCCAGCTTGGTAGTGGTCTGACCGGAAAACGATTATTGCAATGGCAGGCGACCTGCGCGCCGGAAGAATACTGGGTAATCGATAATATCGAAGGCCGTCTCGATCCGGCGCACCATCGTGGACGCAGGCTGGTGGCGAATATCGCCGACTGGCTGGAATGGCATCCGGCGGAAAAACGTCAGCCGTGGTGTGTGGATATTCCACACCTGGCGGAACAGGCATGGAAACGGGTAGTCGCGCAGCGCGACATCTTTGGCGAAGCGCAACTGGCGCACCGTATCCGCGACTATCTGCCGGAACAGGGGCAACTGTTTGTGGGTAACAGCCTGGTGGTACGTCTGATCGACGCGCTGTCGCAGCTTCCGGTCGGGTATCCGGTATACAGCAATCGCGGGGCGAGCGGTATTGATGGCCTGCTCTCAACGGCAGCAGGCGTGCAGCGCGCCAGCGCTAAATCGACGCTGGCCATTGTGGGCGATTTATCCGCGCTGTACGATCTTAACGCGCTGGCGTTACTACGCGAGGTGTCTGCGCCGTTTGTGTTGATTGTGGTCAACAATAACGGCGGGCAGATCTTCTCCCTGCTGCCGACGCCACAAAGCCAGCGTGAACGTTTTTATCTGATGCCGCAGAACGTTCATTTTGACCATGCGGCCGCGATGTTTAATTTGCGCTATCATCGACCGGAAAACTGGGAAGAACTGGAGTCGGCATTGTCTGATGCGTGGCGAACCCCGGTAGCGACGGTGATTGAGCTGGTGGTCAATGATACAGACGGCGCGCAGACGTTACAGCAGTTGCTGGCGCAGGTAAGCCATCTATGATTTTACATGCGCAAAAAATGCAGGGGCAGCCCGGAGCGCCCTGGCTGGTTTTTCTGCACGGTTTTTCTGGCGATTGCCGCGAATGGCAACCAGTGGGCGAACAGTTTCATTCCTGTTCGCGGCTCTATATTGACCTGCCGGGGCATGGTGGGTCTGCGGCAATCCCGGCCAGCGGATTTGCCGATGTTATTACTTTATTACGTACGACCTTGCTTAGTTACAACATACTTAAATTTTGGTTAGTGGGATACTCTCTTGGCGGACGGGTGGCGATGATGGCGGCCTGCCAGGGAATCCCCGGTCTGTGCGGACTGGTGGTCGAAGGTGGGCATCCGGGGTTGCAAAATGAACAGGCGCGTGCCGAAAGACGCCAGGCCGACGGGCATTGGGCAGCGCGTTTTCGTTGTGAACCATTGCGCGAAGTTTTTCACGACTGGTATAAACAGCCGGTTTTCGCCTCGTTGACGGCGCAGGAGCGGCTGGCGTTAACAGCGCTGCGTAGTCAGAATAACGGCGAGACGCTGGCGGCGATGCTGGAAGCGACGTCGCTTGCCGTCCAGCCAGATTTGCGTGAGGCGCTCAACGCGTTGACCTTTCCGTTTTATTATTTATGTGGCGAACGCGACAGCAAATTCCGCGCCCTGGCGCAGGAAATAGCGGCGACTGGCCATATTATTCGTAACGCCGGACACAACGCGCATCGGGAAAATCCCGCTGGCGTGGTAGACAGTCTGGCTCAGATTCTGCGTCTCTGACTAAAGGACACACTATGATCTATCCTGATGAAACAATGCTTTACGCACCGGTAGAATGGAACGATTGTTCGGAAGGTTACACCGACATTTGTTATGAAAAATCCACCGACGGTATTGCGAAAATCACCATTAACCGTCCACAGGTGCGCAATGCATTCCGTCCGTTGACCGTTAAAGAGATGATTCAGGCGCTGGCGGATGCCCGTTACGACGACAACGTGGGCGTTATTATTCTGACCGGCGAAGGCGAGAAAGCGTTTTGTGCGGGCGGAGACCAGAAGGTACGCGGCGATTACGGTGGATATCAGGATGATTCCGGCGTGCATCACCTGAACGTGCTGGACTTCCAGCGTCAGATTCGAACCTGTCCAAAACCGGTTGTCGCGATGGTCGCGGGTTACTCGATCGGCGGCGGTCATGTGCTGCATATGATGTGTGATCTGACCATCGCGGCGGAAAATGCCATCTTCGGCCAGACGGGACCGAAAGTCGGTTCCTTTGACGGCGGCTGGGGCGCCTCTTACATGGCGCGTATTGTCGGGCAGAAAAAAGCACGTGAAATCTGGTTCCTGTGCCGTCAGTACGACGCAAAACAGGCGCTGGATATGGGGCTGGTGAATACAGTGGTACCGCTGGCCGACCTCGAAAAAGAGACGGTTCGCTGGTGCCGTGAAATGCTGCAAAATAGTCCGATGGCGCTGCGTTGCCTGAAAGCCGCGTTGAATGCCGACTGCGATGGCCAGGCGGGGCTGCAGGAGCTGGCGGGCAATGCCACTATGCTGTTCTACATGACGGAAGAAGGACAGGAAGGCCGTAACGCCTTTAACCAGAAACGTCAGCCTGATTTCAGCAAATTCAAACGGAACCCATAATGCGTAGCGCGCAGGTATACCGCTGGCAGATCCCCATGGACGCGGGGGTGGTTCTGCGCGACAGGCGGTTAAAAACCCGCGACGGACTGTACGTCTGTCTGCGTGACGGCGAGCGTGAGGGATGGGGAGAAATCTCTCCGCTACCTGGGTTCAGTCAGGAAACCAGGGAAGAGGCGCAGACAACGCTGCTGGCATGGGTAAGTGACTGGCTTCAGGGAAACGACACGTTACCGGAGATGCCTTCGGTCGCGTTTGGCGCAAGCTGCGCGCTGGCGGAACTGACCGGCGTGTTGCCGGAGGCGGCGGATTACCGCGTTGCGCCGCTGTGTACCGGCGATCCTGACGATTTGGTGCTGCGGCTTGCCGATATGCCCGGCGAGAAAATCGCTAAGGTCAAAGTGGGTCTCTATGAAGCGGTACGTGACGGCATGGTGGTTAATTTGCTGCTGGAGGTGATCCCGGATCTGCATCTGCGTCTGGATGCTAACCGCGCCTGGACGCCGTTGAAAGCGCAGCAGTTTGCCAAATATGTTAATCCAGCGCACCGCTCGCGTATCGCGTTTCTCGAAGAGCCTTGTAAGACCCGCGATGACTCCCGCGCATTTGCCCGTGAAACCGGTATTGCGATTGCCTGGGATGAAAGCCTGCGTGAGCCGGGCTTTGTCTTCGACGCCGAAACGGGCGTCAGCGCCGTGGTGATCAAGCCTACGTTGACCGGCGCGATCGATAAAGTGCGTGAGCAAGTCGCCGCCGCCCATGCGCTGGGCCTGACGGCAGTCATCAGTTCTTCAATTGAGTCGAGCCTCGGCCTGACGCAATTGGCGCGTATTGCCGCCTGGCTGACGCCGGGCACGCTGCCTGGACTGGATACATTGAATCTGATGCAGGTTCAGCAAGTTCGCGCCTGGCCCGGCAACGCGTTACCCTGTCTGATGTGTGATAAGCTGGAACGACTGTTATGACATTGACGGACTGGCCGTGGCGCCACTGGCGTCAGGTTCGCGGCCCTGCGTCCGCACTGCGGCTGAACGATGAGGTGCTAAGCTGGCGAGCGCTCTGTGAACGTATTGATGCGCTGGCTGGCGGGTTTGCCGCGCAGGGGGTACGCGAGGGCGACGGCGTCCTGTTGCGCGCCAGGAATCATCCGCATACCTTGTTGGCATGGCTTGCCCTGATGCAGTGCGGCGCGAGGGTACTGCCCATCAACCCGCAGTTGCCCCAGACTCTGCTGGAGGCGCTGACGCCGAATTTAACGCTGCGTTTTGCGTTGATGCTGGAAGGCGACGATGCGTTTCCTGGGTTAAGCGCGTTGCAGATGCAGAAGCGTACCGGGGCGTATGCCGTGATCTGGCAACCGCAGCGTCTGGTTTCTATGACGCTGACGTCGGGCTCCACTGGATTGCCAAAAGCCGCCGTACATACGTACCAGGCGCATCTTGCCAGCGCGCAGGGCGTGCTTTCGCTAATGCCTTTTGGCCCACAGGATGACTGGCTGCTGTCGCTGCCACTATTCCACGTTTCCGGACAGGGCATTATGTGGCGCTGGCTCTTCGCCGGGGCACGAATGACGGTGCGTGATAAGCAACCTCTGGAGCAGATGCTGGCGGGGTGTACCCATGCTTCTCTGGTACCGACGCAATTGTGGCGGTTGTTGATGAGCCAGTCGGTGGTGACGTTGAAAGCCGTCTTGCTGGGCGGGGCGGTGATTCCGGTTGAGCTAACCGACCAGGCCAGTAGACAGGGGATTCGTTGTTGGTGCGGATATGGACTCACAGAGTTCGCTTCTACAGTATGCGCCAAAGAGGCCGATGGATCGGAGGATGTCGGTGCGCCGCTGCCCGGCAGAGAGGTCAGGATTGTTAATAATGAAGTCTGGCTGCGTGCCGCCAGCATGGCTGAAGGCTACTGGCGTGACGGCAAACTCATTCCGTTAGTTAATCATGAAGGGTGGTTTGCCACGCGCGATCGTGGCGAACTGAACCACGGTAAGCTGACCATAGCAGGGCGCCTGGATAATCTGTTTTTCAGCGGCGGCGAGGGGATACAGCCTGAGGAAGTCGAACGCGTGATTAACGCGCATCCGCTTGTGCAGCAAGCCTTCGTGGTACCGGTGGAAGATAAAGAGTTTGGTCACCGCCCTGTTGCGGTGGTGGAATATGCCCCACAAGCCGGGGAGGTGAACCTTGCCGAATGGGTCAGCGATAAGCTGGCGCGTTTTCAACAGCCGGTGCGCTGGCTGACGTTGCCGTCAGAGCTGAAGACCGGGGGGATAAAAATAGCGCGCCGCGCGCTTCAGCAATGGGTATGTGAAACCTGTAAAAATTAATGTTGGGTTAATATACAACCATTCCATTGCTATTGCCGTTTTGTTTATCCGTTGATGTGTAACGTGCTATGGACATTAAGCATGAAACGGGGGCGCTATGGAATGGTTGGTTAAAAAATCGCATTACGTCAAAAAGATGGCGCGTCATGTCCTGGTGCTTTGCGATAGCGGCGGTTCGCTAAAAATGATCGCCGAGGCAAACTCCATGATATTGCTGAGTCCCGGCGATATCCTGTCGCCTTTAAAAGACGCGCAGTATTGTATCAATCGGAAAAAGCACCAGACGCTAAAAATCCTTGATGCGCGGTGTTATACCTGCGACGAATGGCAGCGGCTAACACGATAGCTATCATGATTTAGCGGGCAAGAAAATCAGCATGACCCCTGCCATAATACACAATACGCCGAGCATCGCTTTGAGGCTGAAAGCGCCTTGCAGGCCGGGTAACAGCATTGAGGCTACCCAGACAAGCACGTAGCTGAGACTCAGTAGCGCGTAGGCTTTACTGAGTGCTAGGGTATGCAACGTCTTATGCCAGCAGAAGACGGAAACGAGATATCCCGTTAAACCGGCGAAGAGCGCCGAGGTTGCGGCATTAGCACCCAACCCGGAAATAAACGCCAACGGATGCGCTATGGCTGGCAACCGCATCATGGCGAACCCCAGGCTCAGTTGGGCGAGAGAAGCAATCGCAACGCTGAGCAGTCCCCATATTATGCCCACTATGCGGCGCTTCCCAGAATGATAATGCCGCTGATAATCAAGGCAACGCCAAACCAGTGGCGGGGCGGAACATGTTCATGCCAGATTTTCCATGCCGCCAGCGTGACCCAGACAAAATTCAGGCTTAACATGGGATAGGCAATACCCACCGGCAAAGTTTGCAACACCAGAAGCCACAGCACCATTGCGACGCCCATGCATACGAGAGCTAATCCCAGCCACAATATCAGGTGGCGACGGCGTATGGCCGCCGCCAGTGGCCGCGTTGCTTGCTTCTGGCAGAGCTGACCGCCAACGCTAAGCAGACTGGCGAACACCAGAGCGATACCGATCATTTAGGCCGATACTGAATCAATACCAGACGCCCCAGATAATCAATATTGTCCGCAGGGGGAATGGCAAGAGTGCTAATGTCTTCATCTTTGTCCGGCGAGAGTACCAGGGTAATAATGCCCTCCTGACGGTGCTGATTGAGCCAGTGCTTAAAATCACCGGCGTTAACGAATTTATTATGGACATCCGGGTAGTTAAGACCATACCTGAGCTCTCCCGCGTGTCCATATAATATAATATCGTCCCGTTTCAGGCTCCAGGCGAGTCCGGCTCCGACGCCGACGCTGTCGGCAAGAATATAGCGGCTTGATGCCAAAGGTGCCCAGGTCATGTCGACAAAAAATTGCGGCTGTTTGGATTCCATGACCCTATCGGGAATGGAAAAGCCGAACAGCAGCGCCAGCCCCAGCGGACAAAGCGCGGGTAATAGATATTTTTGGCTATTAAAGCGGCTATACCAGCCCACAAACGCCCAAACGGTAAAGGCACCCCAGGCACAAAAAACTTTGTACGTTTCAATATGCGTCCAGACTGGCGATTTTAGTGGTCCCCATGAGGAGACCACAAACGTTGCGATGATCCCGATTAAGCCAAACCCCAGATTGAGTCCACCGTTGATACGCAGTGCAGCAACCCCTTGTTTCACGTTATACAGGACGAAACGCGCCATCAGCATCGCTATTGGAGCGAAGCAGGAGAGAATATAGGTGGGCAGTTTCCCCTTCGCGATGCTGAAAAAGAAAATCGGCATAATCGTCCATCCCAGCAAATAGAATGCGCTGTTTCGATCGCGCCAGCCCAGTTTAAGCGCGCCGGGCAATAACCCTAACCAGGGTAAACACCCCACGATAAGTACGGGCAGATAGTACCAGAAAGGGGCTTTATGCTGGGCATCGCTCATGGCGAACCGCTGAATATGTTCCACCCAGAAAAAGTAGTGCCAGAAATCAGCTTCGCGTCGGGCAATGGCAAGTGCCCAGGGAAAAACAACCACCACACAGCTCAATACCGCCAGCCAGCCGTAAAGTAAAAAATCTTTCCAGCGTTTCTGGACAACAACCCACGGCAGTACGCTCACCACCGGTACGGCCAGGGCGATGAAGCCTTTAGTCAGTACGCCCAACCCGCAGGTGACGCCCAGCAGCAAAAACATTCCCATCTTACCCGTGCGGGTCCTGGCCTGTATCCCCTGCCAGAAACAGCACATACCGGCGGTAAGCCAAAGTGCGAGCATCGGATCGAGCACCGCATACGTCCCTATGCTATAAACGGCAAAGAGAGTTAGAAAGATAACGGAGGCAAGCAATGCGGTACGTTTATCCCGCCATAAGCGGAACGTCAGCCACGCCACCAGCACTGCGGTCAGCAATGTCGTTAAGATAGCGCCAGCCCGCACGCCAAAATTAGTGGCGCCAAAAAGCCACTGACCCAGACTGTTTATCCAGTAACCGGCTATCGGCTTTTCAAAATAACGTAATCCCAGAAAGTGTGGAACGATCCAGTCACCAGATGCCAGCATCTCCCGGCTTATTTCAGCATAGCGCGTTTCATCCGGCTGCCAGAGCAGGCGGCTGTTGACAGGAATAATATAGTAGAGCGCGATAAACGCGGCGAAAGCCAGATAATAGCGTATCGATTTCATCATGAGGCGCTCACTGGCTGCTGACACCCCAGCCAGCCTTCCCGGCCCGGGATCTGACCACGTACAATTTGCCCCAACGGCAGGGTATCGGGCGATGCCGGCAACAGGTCGCCCAGAGGACAAAAGGTGACCCCGGCGTCGCGTGCGCGAACGAGCAAATCTTCAAACAGTGGCTGATGAACAATACCTTCTACTTCCGCATGGATGGTGTAGACCGGCGTGCCTTTATCCTGCAACATGCGAGAGATAATCCAGGCATTGAACGCCTGCGCCTGTACGGCGGGGCCGATAACCTCATCCCATGTAGGTAAGGTGACGGGGATTTGCGGCGTCCCTGTCTGGTTCGGCATCAGTACCGGCCGAAATAAGGTAGTCCCACGGCAATCGCTGTTATACCGCAGGTTGAACGGTTCTTTTGCGCGAACAACGCGCCCATCCGCGCGCCAGCCAGCCGCGGCTGAGCAGGTGACAGGTTTTCCGGTGATGGCTTCAAGCGCCGTCATGCCGCGCGCGATATCTTTTTCAAGCTGCTGGATGCACCAGTGGCCGCTATGGGCCTGCCACGCATAGTGATCCCAGGCATGTAGTCCCGTTTCATGGTGTGTTGCTGTTTCGCGAATAATATCGGCATTGGCGTAGCCGATATTTTTTCCGGGCCATGCGGTACCCGCCAGCAAAATATCCCAGCCGTAGAGCGAAGCGGCGTTAGAACGTAGCATTTTCCATAAAAATTGCGGCCTGATCAGACGCCAAAGATGTCGTCCCATATTGTCCGGCCCGACGCTGAAGAAAAAGCTGGCCTGAACGCCGTGGCGGTGTAACGTCGCCAGCAATCGGGGGACGCCCTCACGCGTTCCCCTAAAGGTATCCACGTCAATGCGTAAACCGACTTTCGTCATGATGCGCGATCCGCGATCTCGACGCTGCGCAGAAAGAAATCCAGCGTCTCTTCAACCGTATCGCGCATTGTAATCGACGGCTCCCAGTCCAGACAGCGTCTGGCATTGTTGATATTAGGTTTCCGGTGCGCGACATCCTGATACCCCTTGCCGTAATAGCTACCGCTTTCGACGATCTGGAAACCGGCAAACGGCGGAAAATGACGGCGCAGCGGATGTTTATCAAAACTGTCGAGCAACAGCGTCGCCAGCTCCTGAATACTGGCTTCGTTTTCAGGATTACCGATATTAATGATTTTGCCATCGCACCGATCACCATCATTCACAATAATGCGGAATAATGCTTCGATCCCGTCACGAATATCGGTGAAACAGCGCTTCTGCTGACCGCCGTCGATAAGCTTGATCGGCGTCCCTTCTACCAGATTGAGGATCAATTGCGTAATGGCGCGTGAACTGCCGATACGTGCCGCGTTCAGGCTATCCAGCCGCGGCCCCATCCAGTTAAAGGGACGGAAAAGCGTAAAACGTAGCCCCTCTTTTTCGCCATAGGCCCAAATTACCCGGTCGAGAAGCTGTTTGGAAACAGAGTAAATCCAGCGCGGTTTATTCACCGGTCCGACGATCAGATTCGATTTATCTTCATCAAAAGAGGTGTCCGTACACATGCCGTACACTTCAGAGGTGGATGGAAAAACCACACGTTTATGATATTTCACGCAGTAACGAATAATCCGCAGGTTCTCTTCGAAATCAAGTTCAAAGACGCGCAGCGGGTTACGCGTGTATTCAATCGGGGTGGCAATCGCCACCAGCGGCAGTACGACATCGCATTTTTTGACATGATATTCGATCCATTCCGAGTGGATGCTAATATCGCCCTCCACGAAATGAAAACGCGGATGAAGCAGGAATCTGCCAATCGCGTTACTGCCGATATCCATACCGTAAACCTCGTAATTCTCTTCATTTAACAGCCGTTCGGTCAGATGATTACCGATAAAGCCGTTAACGCCGAGGATGAGAACCCGAATGCGACGTTTAGTGCCAGCTGCTGACGGACGGTTTAAACGCGCGCCCACCACCAGACCCAGCGTTTGCGCGAGCTGCGAACCCTGTACCGTAATGCCATCTCCGGCCTGACCGGTGATAATCTCCAGTGCGCCATCTGCGCAGGCTATCCGTAGCGGAGAGACAGAAATCACCGAACCGGGAAGCGCGCCGGGAGCATCGGGACATATACGGGAGGACCAGATAGTAAATTTCTGTGAGCCGCTATAGCTGAAGGCGCCGGGCCAGGGGGCGGCTACCGCACGCACCAGGTTATGCGCCGTGGAAACCGGTTTATTCCAGTCGATAAGACCATCTTCCGGCCTGCGGCGGCCATAATACGTGGCGTCAGATTCACACTGGGGAACGGAAGATATATCACCGCATTTCATGGCTGGTAAAATGCGATCAAGCATCTGGCGCGCGGCCTGGCACAGCTTATGATGCAGGGTAATCGCCATGTCGTCCTGGGCAATAGCGACGCGCTGGTTGGCGACAATTTCACCGGCGTCGGCACGTTTGACCATACGATGTAGCGTTACGCCCGTTTCGCTTTCGCCGTTGACCAGAACCCAGTTTAGTGGTGCGCGGCCACGATATTTAGGCAATAGCGAACCATGTAGATTGAATGCGCCAGCCGGGGCGAGTTGCAGAATTTCTTCGCTTAACAGATGACGATAATAGAACGAAAAAATAATATCCGGGGCAAGCTCAGCGATACGGTCAACCCAGACAGGATGATTGACATTATCCGGCGCATAAACAGGTATTCCCAGTCCTGCCGCCTGTCGGGAGACGGAGCCAAAAAAAGCGTTTTCCGCTGGGTTGTCGGCGTGGGTGAAAATCGCGGCAATCTCATATCCGGCATCCAGTACGGCCTGCACGCCCTGACATCCCATATCATGATAGGCAAAAATGACGGCTTTCATTGGTGATTTTCCTCAGTGAATGGCGTGTTTTCCGGATAGATAACTTGCTGAATAAAATAGCGGGGGCGGGCGCGGACATCGTTATAGATGCGGCCTATATATTCGCCCAGTAGCCCCATACCAATGAATTGCGCGCCAATAAAAGTAAACAGGACGGCAAAGAGCATAAATACACCTTCCGCCGCCCACTGTGGTCCCAGCGCCAGGCGAAGTACAACGAGCAATACTGACAGGCTAAATCCGCCGATGGCGATGACGCTGCCCAGCAGGCTTAACAAACGCAGAGGCGTAGTGGTCAGGCAGGTTACCAGGTCATACATCAGGTTAATGAGCCGCATAAAACTGTATTTGGAATCACCAAATTCACGTTCGGCATGGTGAACGGGAATCTCGGTAGCGCGACGGGCGAAAATATTGGCCAGAATAGGGATAAAAGTGCTTCGCTCATGGCAGCTCAACATGGCATCAATAATATGACGGCGATAGGCGCGTAACATACAGCCGTAATCGCCCATGGCTTTGCCCGTTGTGCGCTGGATCAGAAGATTAATAATTTTCGACGCCGATTTGCGAAACAGACTGTCCTGTCGATTTTGTCGCACGGTACCCACAACGTCGAACCCTTCATCGGCCTTTGCTACCAGACGTGGGATCTCCTCCGGCGGATTTTGCAGATCGGCATCAAGCGTAATGATAAGATCGCCGTTTACATGACTGAACCCCGCCATGATCGCCGCATGTTGACCATAGTTACGATTGAGTAAGACAGTGATGATATGGCTGCCGGCCTCTTTAGACGCGTTGACCAACAGCTCCGCCGATCTATCACTGCTACCGTCGTCTATCAATATCAGCTCCCACGCTTTTCCCAGATTTTCGCAGGCGGCAGTGGTACGTTTTATCAGCTCCGGTAGGCTTTCCTGTTCGTTATAGACAGGAATTACCACCGAGACTTTTTTTATTGGTGCGGCGTCAAACATGCTTATTGTCCGGCTATCTGATGAAGTGCGGTAATGACCCGTTCAAGGTCACTCCCGGTCATGTCGGGAAAGAGCGGCAGCGAGCAAATTCGTTCGCTGTTCCATTCAGTATTGGGCAGCGTGAGCGTCGTAAAACGTTCGCGATAATATTTTTGCGTATGCGCGGCGCGGAAATGCAGACCCGTGCCAATGCCTTTTGTTTTCAGCGATGCCATCAGAGCATCCCGATTGATGCCGCAGCGTGTTTCATCAACCCGGATAATAAACAGATGCCAGGCATGGATATGTTCCCATGGCGGAAGGCTCAAGGGTTGAAAGGGCAGGGCCGTCATCGCCTGGTGGTACTGGGCTGCAATGGCGGCGCGACGAGCGTTAAGGGCATCCCGTTTTTGTAATTGAGCAAGCGCGATAGCGGCGTTGAGATCGGTCAGATTATATTTGTAGCCCGGCGCCAGAACTTCCGCTTGCGGCGTGCGCCCCCAGCTTTGTCGATCCCAGGCATCCACACCAAGTCCGTGAAACTTGAGACTACGCAGTTTATCCGCCAACTGCGCATTATCTGTGACAACGATGCCGCCTTCGGCGCAGGTAATATTTTTAATGGCGTGGAAGGAAAAAATCGCGGTACCGCGGGCACCTACGTGGCGGCCTTTGTATCCGGTTCCTGTTGCATGCGCCGCATCTTCAATCACCGTAATACCATAACGCTCGCCAAGGGCATAAATAGCGTCCAGATCGGCAGGTGCGCCAGCGTAATGGACGGGGATGATCGCTTTTGTTCGCGGCGTTATAGCGGCTTCAATATGCTCTGGCGTGACCATTAAGGTGTCGCGATCAACATCGACCATGACGGGTTTCGCGCCGAGTAAAACAATCATATTTAGCGTAGAAACCCACGTCATTGACGGTGTAATGACTTCATCGCCTTCGCCAATGCCCAGCGCCATCAACGTAATGTGCATCCCGGCGGTGGCTGAACAGACGGCCACAGCATACTGGTTGCCTGTTAACTGGCAAAATTCCGCTTCCAGTTCCTGATTTTTAGGACCGGTTGTTATCCAACCGGAGTCCAGTACGGTCTTAACTGCAGCGAGTTCTTCCGCGCCCATCGCCGGGCGGGAGAACGGCAAGAAGTCCGACATCATTTTTACCTTCAGCCATTGAAAGCCGCTTTTCAAATATTCGGAGAATAGAAAAGGGCTTATTTTTTAACGCATTTATCTAAACCCTACTGAATGAAGATTAAATTAACATTAAGAAATTAAGATGAAGTAAAAATATACTCTTTAATGGAATTATGCTTTGCTTTCACCAAAAGTTTAAGGCATTTTATGCACGCCCGGAACCTCTTTTTATGTTTCGGGTTTACGTTTTTGCTTGTGGAATTTCATTTAATCGTACTGCTATTAAGGTAGTTACGCTGTTCGCCTGAGGCCTGAGAGGTTAATGTGCTGGCATTTACCCTACGTTTTATAAAAAACAAACGCTACTTTGCGATCCTTGCAGGAGCGTTGGTTATTCTCGCCGGGTTAACCTCACAACATGCCTGGAGCGGTAATGGTCTGCCACAGATTAATGGTAAAACACTGGCAATGCTGGCGAAGCAGCATCAGGTGGTGGTGTTATTCCGCCATGCCGAGCGTTGTGATCGTTCCGATAATACCTGCCTGTCAGACAGTACGGGGATTACAGTTAATGGCGCGCAGGATGCCAGAGCGCTTGGTAAAGTCTTTAGCGCGGATATACAAAATTATAATCTCTATTCCAGTAATACAGTACGTACCATCCAGTCGGCGACCTGGTTTTCCGCAGGCAGACCGCTTACGGTAGATAAAAAAATGATGGATTGTGGCAGCGGTATTTATGCTTCAATCAATACGTTATTGAAAAGCTCGCCGAATAAAAATATCGTTATTTTTACCCATAATCATTGTTTGACTTATATTGCAGAAAATAAACGCGGCGTAAAGTTTGAACCGGACTACCTGAATGCACTTGTGATGCATGTGGAAAACGGGAAACTCTTTTTAGATGGCGAATTCGTTCCGGAACTGCGGGGTTAATAAAGCACAGAGACAGCCTTATTCGGCTGTCGTAGCATTATAATAGTCCTTTCAACGCGAAGGTGTGGCGTGTCGCTACGTTTAAATCATACAGGGCAAGTTCTTCTGGCTTAACCCAGGCATAGTCCTGAAACTCATCGTTAAGTCGGATATCGCGATTGGCGGAGAGACAATCGAAGATCAGATAAATCATATAAATCTCTTCCTGGCTGCCGTCAGCATAGGTTTTAATACGAATATCATCGCGGAAGGTCCACGGTGTGATATCGTCTAAAATCAGTTGTTCGCCAAGTTCTTCCCGAATTTCGCGCCGCAAAGCCTCTTCAATACGCTCGCCGGGTTCAACACCGCCGCCCGCTAGCGCCCACTGACCGGGAAAGACACCGCGGTTGTCGGCCATTTTGCACAGCAGGTAACAGCCATCATTTTGAATTAATGGGCAAACTATGGTTCGTTGACGCATAAGTCGGTTCCTTAAAGAAATAAATTATAAGCTTAACAAATCGCGCTGCGAAATTCTTTGCCAGAAATGGGAGCGAAAACGCAGAGCGTGATTGTGGCGAGTCTTTTCTTCACAAGAGGTGTTATGCGATCGCGTAACGAGGCGCCTGACGTAAGTAGTATTTAGTTACAATATGTTTTTGTAATGGTTTTTTAGTACATTGATTCCTCAGCGTCTGGCAGTACAATTCTGCAGTTTTGGGGCGTTTTTCTTTATGTGCTTGCTGGAAAGGGTAAAAATGAAAAAAAGTATAGTATTAGGTTTTGCCGGAATGCTGTTTGTTTCTGCATCGGCGCACGCGATAAGTATTAGCGGCCAGGCGGGCGAAGATTACACCAATATTGGCGTGGGTTTTGGTACCGAATCTACCGGACTGGCGCTAAGCGGCAACTGGATGCATAACGATGATGATGGCGATGCCGCGGGCGTCGGCCTGGGGCTGAACATTCCGGTGGGACCGCTGCTGGCGACTGTCGGCGGTAAAGGTATTTATACCAACCCGAAAGACGGCGATGAAGGCTATGCGGCGGCTGTCGGCGGTGGGTTACAATGGAAAATCGGCAACAGCTTCCGTCTGTTCGGCGAGTATTATTATTCACCTGATTCGCTGTCCAGCGGTATCGATAGTTATGAAGAAGCTAATGCAGGCGCGCGTTTCACCATTATGCGTCCGCTGAGCATTGAAGCCGGTTATCGCTACCTTAACCTGGCGGGTAAAGACGGTAACCGTGATAATGCGATTGCTGATGGCCCTTACGTTGGCGTAAGCGCCAGCTTCTGATGATAAATGGCGCGACAATCGTCGCGTCATATTCCTCTCTTTGTTTTATTCTTCTTTCTACGTCATATCCGGCTTTGCGTTATAGTGTTTTCATCATAAGAGCAGGAGAACACGATGCTAAATGTGGAAATGCTGTCCACCGGGGATGAGGTATTACATGGACAAATCGTCGATACCAATGCCGCCTGGCTGGCTGATTTTTTCTTTAATCAGGGCGTTCCGTTATCGCGGCGAAATACAGTAGGCGATAACCTGAACGATCTGGTCGCAATCTTGCGTGAACGTAGCCAACATGCTGATGTTTTGATTGTTAATGGTGGATTAGGGCCGACAAGCGATGATTTAAGCGCGCTCGCTGCTGCAACGGCAAAAGGCGAAGGATTGATACTTCACGACGCGTGGCTGACCGAAATGGAACGTTACTTTCAGGAACGCGGTCGCGTGATGGCCCCGAGCAATCGTAAACAGGCTGAACTGCCCGCCAGCGCAGAGTTTATCCATAATCCGGTTGGCACCGCCTGCGGTTTTGCCGTGCAGCTAAACCGCTGCCTGATATTTTTTACTCCAGGCGTGCCGTCTGAATTTAAGGTGATGGTCGAGCATGAAATTTTGCCGCGGCTGCGCGCGCGTTTTTCGCTGCCGCAGCCGCCGCTGTGTCTACGTTTAACCACTTTCGGACGTTCAGAAAGCGATCTGGCACAGGCCCTGGACTCGCTGTCATTGCCGCCAGGCGTGACGATGGGATATCGCTCATCAATGCCGATCATTGAGTTGAAGTTGACCGGTCCAGCCACGCAGCGGGAGGCTATGCTGGCGTTGTGGCCAGAGATCAGGCGGGTGGCCGGGCAGAATATGATTTTTGAAGGTACGGAAGACTTGCCGGCGCAAATCACCCGTTGCCTGCAGGAAAGGCAACTGAGCGTGACGTTGAGTGAACAGTACACCAGTGGCTTACTGGCACTGCAACTTTCTCGCGCCGGAGCACCTGTTCTTGCCAGCGAAGTGGTTCCCTCTCAGGAGGAGACGCTGGCGCAAACGGCACACTGGACAACAGAACGGCGCAGCAATCATTATGCCGGCCTGGCGCTGGCCGTGTCGGGGCTGGAAAATGAACATCTTAATTTCGCGCTGGCGACGCCGGATGGCACGTATGCTTTACGTGTGCGTTTTAGCGCCAACCGCTACAGTCTGGCAATACGTCAGGAGGTCTGCGCGATGATGGCGCTAAATATGCTGCGCCGCTGGCTTAATGGCGAGGATATTGTCAGCGAACACGGCTGGATAGACGTGGTCGAGTCCCTGACGGCATAGTGATATTTCGCTTATTGGCGGTAGAAAATACACACTGGGCCGGACAGGTGATGTGAACGGCTCTCTCAGATGTCAGATTGTGTCTAACATTTGGATCTCAGTTCACTTCGCTTATCCGGCCTGCGTGCTGGCGCTATTTATTAATGGCTGTTCGCCATAGCTTCCTCGACGGAAAACCCGGTAATGGCCAAAATCGCATCACGATCGATTCCTTTTTCCAGCATCATGCGCGCGATTCGCAACGCTTCTTCTTGCGTTCCTTGGTGCCGACCTTGCTGTATTCCTTGCTGTATTCCTTGCTGTATTCCTTGTTGTAATCCTTCCTGTAGCCCATTGTGATGGCCTTCCTGTCGCAGCCTCTCAGCAATTGTCATCAAGCTCTCCTTGTGATGGGGGGAACGTTCAGCAACTTCACGGATAAACTCGCTCACCCGGGAAGTATCGCCGTACTGTACCAGATAATTAAACAGCGTTTGCAGTTGGCTGTCATTAGCGATATCGGCAATTAAAAGGGAAGTAAGTTTGTCAACCATACTCATCCAGTCACGATCACGGATATGTTTTTGCATCAGTTCCAGCAGTGCGACGCGCTGATGTTGCATGATGTCATCGTCTGGAATTACCGTAATGTCTACCAGTGGAAAGGTTTGCGAATAAAGTTGCCGCGCGAGTTGCGGATAGTCAAACTCATCCAGCCAGTTAAGCGAAAATGGATAAGGGCTCTGTTCACCATGATAAAAGAGCACCGGGATGACTAAAGGCAATGTTTTATTTCCTGCATCAAGATGGTGTTGCATTGCGGCGGTGGCATAACGCATCAGCCGGAACGCCATATGTGGCACTGCCGTACTCTGATGCTCTATAACGCAATAAATATACCCTTCACCTTTACTGGTTTTCAGCGACCACACTATGTCGGAATAATAGGCGCGAAGGTCTTCTTCAATAAAAGACGTTGACTCCAGGCTAAGCGTAGTTAAATCACAAATGGCGCGTAATGGCGCAGGAAGATGAATATCCAAAAAATCTCGAGCTATCTCAGGATAAGACATCATTTTTTTAAAAATTGCATCGTGGGGTGTTGAAGTGGTTGATTTGGCCATGGTAATCCGTCACCTTCAGCATAAGTTAGCATGACGGTACGCGTCTAAGACGCCGATGGCATGTGCAGAATTTTCTCTTTGCGAAGAGCAGTGAGGAATAAATACGTCATATTGCAACAGGTGCAATTTTGTGGAAGGGGAAACGCAATAAAGCGGGGTGCAGCTTACCCTTATCAGCATCTGTAGGCTTTACAGAGCGGATAGGTGTAAGCCGCCACCCGGAAATTCTTTAACCCAGCGCTTTTGCCAGCAGAGTAATTGGATGTTCACAGCGTTTGCTTGTGGACATTTCAATTTGCCACTTACAGGTTTCACAATCGGTGACGACCAGGTCGGCGCCACTTTCTTCGATCTGGCGGAACAGCGGTGCCCCGATGGACTGAGATGCCGGATAGTTTTCCTTTTTAAAGCCGTACGTACCGGCAATGCCGCAACACTGTGAATCAAGCACTGTCAGCTCAAGCCCGGGGATTTGACGCAACAGTTCAAGCGTGTAAAGCGTCCAGCCCATTTTTTCCATATGACACGGCGTATGGTAAACCACTTTCAGCGGCAGAGGGTTCAGCGGTAGCGTTTGGCCGGTATCCAGTTTGCGCCACAGCCAGCGGGTGGCCAGCTCGATATGTTCGCGCAGCCCGGTGTTGTCTACGTCCAGTACTTCAGGATATTCATCACGCAACGCAAACGTACAGGTGGAGGAGGTGGCGATGACCGGAATACCTTTGACGCCAATCGCTTCGCGTAGCGATTCCACATTGCTGATAGCCTGTTTGCGGGCCTTATCCGTAAAACCGTTGGCAATAAGCGGCACGCCGCAACACTTCTCTTTACGCAGGAGTTGTACGCCAGTACCCATGGCGTTCAGTACCTTAATAAGGTCTTTACCGAGCTGCGGATGGTTGTAATTCACAAAGCAACCGTGGAAAAAGGCGACCTGATCTTTGTATCTGGCCTGCTGCTGCGCCACGCTACGATACCAGCGACGAAACGTGCCAAAAGCGTATTTTGGTAAGGTGCGGCGATGATCGATTTTCAGCGCGTAATCAAGCAACTGGCGCACTGGCTTTAAGGCGGTGGCGGTATTGACCACCGGCGCGAACGGCGTTGAAACGCTGCCCATCAGATCGGTATGGCTGAGAATAAAGTTACGCAATGACGGGCGCGTCGTATCGTATTTCGCGCGGGCGCGCTGGATAATATCGCCAATCTTCACGTCCGACGGACAGGCGACCTCACACCGTTTGCAGTTAATGCAATATTTCAGCGCCTCGTCATACAGTGCGCCGTCTTTCAGACGCAGGCGTTCGCCATCCGGTCCAGCCTGTTTAGGGCCAGGGTAGCCAGGATTAACGCGGCTGACCGGGCACGCCGTGGTGCACACCGTGCATTTAATACAACTTTCAAAACGTGTGTCGCTCATTGCTGTTCTCCTGCACGCTCGGCGATATGATGGGCGGCCTGAAGGGCGCTGACTGCGCAGACGCCGCCGCCGCATCCCTGGGCTATAGGATCGAACCCCGCCAGTACAGATCCTATTGCATACAGATTTTCTATCGTGTTGCCCGCAAGGGAAGGGCGGAAAGCGTTATCCGTCATAACGCCAAACTGTTGCCATGGCTGTGGGTCGAAGAAATTTTGTTGATACCATTCGGCGCGGGTAGCCGTTTGTTGTACGTCCAGTCCTAAAATCGGTTCGAGGATCCCTTTTCGCTCTGCAACCAGACCACCACTAAAGAAGCTACCGCTGGCGAGTACAGCAAAACGCGGACGCAGCGGGATATCGGCATGATTGCGGGTCCATATTTCGCTCACGATACCGTGGCGGCAGGTGACTTTCTTCACTTCATCGCCGGGCATCCAGATACCGCCCTGACGGACAAACTGGCGCTGGAGCTGATTGTGCAGACGAATACCGAGCACCGACGGTGGCAGCGTCGGCAATAGCGTGAGTGCGCTAGGCAGACGCTCGTTAAGCCAGCGCCACAGCGTATCGTTCGCCAGCCCGAAACAGGCGGGCATGATGATCATGTCGCAGTTTGCGGCTATCGGCGACAGCGCGTCGTAAAGCAGCGGCCATTTTTCTTCATTATCGAGCAGGCGCGCAATAGTGACTGCCCGAAATTCTGTTGGGTTATCGCGCAGTACGTCCAGTTCCGGAAGGTCGATTTCTGCGGTTTCAACGTTGAGAGCGTATTGGCGTAGCGACGCTGCCGCAAGGTGCGCCTGGAAATCCAGTAACCCGCTAATACCGACGACGCAAATTCGTTGCGCTGACAGCGGCCAGATCGGAACTTCCGGCGAGCTAAGCCAGGTTGAGCGCAATGTGCCAAGCGGCGTCACGCGCTGATGCGCCTGTTGAACATCGCCGTATAACTGCGCGCCGCTGGCATTAAGTAGCGTTTGCGCCTGCTGTGCCAGCGTAAGGACTTTTTGCGTGCCTAACCGCGAATAAGGATGTTCCGGCGCCTGACTGCGCAGCGCATCAAGCCCGGCGGTAATTTCCGTCACCGGTTGGCCGTCAGGCAACGTGCTGAGGAGATCCAAAGAGCCGGAAGAAAAATGCAGCGCGCTTTGCCCGCGGGTGACGATAGCGCAGCGTAATCCATGCTGCTGGAGTTGCAACCCGCACAGCAAACCGGCGAGGCCGCCACCCATTATAACCGTATCAAATTTCATCCTGATGCTCCTTCTCCAGACCGCATAATCCCTGGTAAACCCAGCGCGTGAATTCACTTTCGCGCAGCGCGTCTCCCCAGGCGATCGGCTGCACGCCCTTCCAGCGTTCATTCAGGAATTCAGAGAGTTGTGTAATAGATTGCGCGGCGGTCGTCACATTAAAACGCTGCAATAGCCCGGCGGCGCGGCAGGCGCACAATTCGCCCTGGCAAGTGCCCATGCCTACGCGGGTGCGACGACGTAGATCCAGCAGGCTATTCACGGTTAAGTTTTCGACGGCATACTGTACTTCACCCGCCGTGACGGCCTCACATTCACAGACCAGACTACGATGCTGGCGGCCTTCGCTTAGCCATTCCGGCGTGCGATCGCCGTGCCGATAAACCGCCGATCCGCGTAGTGGCGCGGGAAGCGAGATAATACGTTTCAGTGTACGTTCTGTAGACTCTTTTGAGCCAGGCAGCGGCGTATCCGCCGTGGTGCAGGGGCGGGTATTGCCCAGCTTGCGGCATACAGCGTCGGTAGCCCATTCTGCCATCAGGCGATAAGTCATTAGCTTCCCGCCGGTAATGGTAATGAAGCCTTCAAGTCCATCGCGCTCGGCGTGGTCGAACAGGACAATACCGCGGCTGACGTTACGGCCGCTGGGATCGTCGTCACTGGCTACCAGCGGGCGGACGCCGGAATAAGCACGCAGAATACGCGTCTTAGCCATGATGGGGGCCAGTTTTTCCCCTTCACGTAACAGTATATCGACTTCCTCGGCGGTGACGCGGTTGCTGTCTATCTCGTTATAATCAATATGGGTAGACGTGGTGCCAATCAGCGAAATTGTATCGCCGGGCACCAGAATGTCGGCATCCGACGGCTTCCGGCAGCGGTTAATCACATGCTGATTGATTCGGTGATCCATGATCAACAACGACCCTTTTGCCGGGAACATGCGAATGTTTAAATCGGCATATTCAGCAATTCGTTGACCCCAGATACCAGCCGCATTAACCACCACTGGCGCATGGAACGTCTGGGTTTCGCCAGTGAGAGAGTTGCGCACATGAACGCCACAGATTGTTGCGCCTTCGCGAATAAGTCCGGTCACTTCATGCGCCGTCAACACGATGGCGCTATGTTCTCTGGCGTCCAGCATATTGGCGGCGGTGAGGCGGAAAGGGTCCACCGTGCCGTCCGGCACTTTTACCGCGCCGATAAGCGCAGGGTTGACGGAAGGCTCAATAAGGCGAGCCTGTTGCGGATCGATAGCTTCAGCGCGAATGCCTGCCGTTTCACAGGCGCGAATAAAGGTAGCCTGAAACGTAAGATCGTCTTCTGGTAATGTGATAAACAGACCATCCGTCGGTTCGACGCAATGACGGGCGATTCGTTTCAGGATCTGATTTTCGCTAATGCACTCGCGGGCGGATTCCGCGTCAGTAACTGCATAACGAGCGCCACTGTGCAGCAACCCGTGATTACGCCCGGTCGCGCCGGTCGCAATATCATGCCGTTCCACCAGGATGACGCGTAAACCGCGTAACGCGCAGTCACGGGCGATCCCTGCGCCTGTTGCTCCACCGCCAATGATAATCACGTCACTTGCTTGCGAGTCACGAGTTTTCATTGTTTTTCCTCACAGTTCGTTTTTTATCATTTAGCCATACAAAACATATGGAATGTTTGATTTCGCGCATAATCGCTCATTATTCGAAAATGAAACGTGATTTCGTGCGCCTTTCTGAACATTATTCATAAATCTGTAACAATATGTGCTCTAATTCACATTCATGAGACAAAACTTTACTTAACATCGCGGCCACACTGGGAGCAGCGGGATTGTTTGAACGAACTGCGGTGTTTACCTCTAAATAAAAGACGGGCCACGGAGGCTACAATATGTTGAGTATTTTTAAACCAGCGCCGCATAAAGCGCGCTTGCCAGCGGCGGAGATTGATCCGACCTATCGTCGGCTACGTTGGCAAATTTTCCTGGGGATATTCTTTGGCTATGCCGCGTATTATCTGGTGCGCAAGAACTTTGCTCTCGCCATGCCCTATCTGGTAGAACAGGGTTTTTCGCGCGGCGATCTGGGCTTTGCGTTGTCCGGAATTTCCATCGCTTATGGTTTTTCGAAATTTATTATGGGTTCGGTGTCCGATCGCTCGAATCCGCGCGTTTTCTTACCGGCAGGGTTGATTCTGGCCGCCGCTGTGATGTTGTTTATGGGCTTTGTGCCGTGGGCGACGTCCAGCATCGCCGTGATGTTTGTGCTGCTATTCCTTTGCGGTTGGTTCCAGGGGATGGGGTGGCCGCCGTGTGGCCGCACGATGGTACACTGGTGGTCGCAGAAAGAGCGCGGCGGGATTGTATCGGTCTGGAACTGTGCGCATAACGTCGGCGGTGGGATCCCGCCACTGTTATTCCTGCTGGGGATGGCCTGGTTTAACGACTGGAAAGCGGCGCTTTATATGCCGGCGTTTGGCGCCATCGTCGTGGCGCTGTTCGCTTTCGCGATGATGCGCGATACACCGCAATCCTGCGGTTTGCCGCCTATCGAAGAGTATAAAAACGACTATCCGGACGACTACAACGAAAAAGCAGAAGAAGAGCTTACGGCGAAGCAAATCTTCATGCAGTACGTACTGCCGAACAAATTACTGTGGTATATCGCTATTGCGAACGTGTTTGTTTACTTACTGCGCTACGGTATCCTCGACTGGTCACCGACCTATCTGAAAGAAGTGAAGCACTTCGCTCTGGATAAATCCTCATGGGCATATTTCCTCTATGAATATGCCGGTATTCCAGGCACTCTGCTGTGTGGCTGGATGTCAGACAAAGTATTCCGTGGCAACCGTGGCGCGACGGGCGTCTTCTTTATGACCCTGGTGACTATTGCGACCATCGTTTACTGGATGAACCCGGCTGGCAACCCAACCGTTGATATGATTTGTATGATCGTTATCGGCTTCCTGATTTACGGCCCGGTGATGCTGATAGGTCTTCATGCGCTGGAACTGGCGCCGAAAAAAGCGGCGGGTACGGCGGCGGGCTTTACCGGTCTGTTTGGCTATCTGGGCGGTTCTGTCGCTGCAAGCGCCATTGTGGGTTATACCGTTGATTTCTTCGGTTGGGATGGCGGCTTTATGGTGATGATTGGCGGCAGCATTCTGGCGGTAATCCTGCTGGTGGTCGTGATGATTGGCGAAAAACGCCATCATGATGAGCTGCAGTTAAAACGCAACGGAGGCTAATAACATGAAAACCACACTGAAAAACCTGAGCGTGGCGTTGATGTTGGCAGGAATGGTAATCGGAAGCGGCGCCGTGGCGGCTGAAAAAGTCGTCATTGCCCACCGTGGCGCCAGCGGTTATCTACCGGAGCATACGCTACCTGCGAAAGCGATGGCGTATGCGCAAGGAGCAGATTACCTTGAACAGGATTTGGTAATGACAAAAGACGACCATCTGGTCGTCCTCCATGACCATTACCTTGACCGGGTGACGGACGTCGCTGACCGTTTTCCGGATCGGGCGCGTAAAGATGGGCGCTATTACGCTATCGATTTTACGCTGGATGAAATTAAATCCCTGAAGTTTACCGAAGGGTTTGATATTGAAAACGGCAAAAAAGTCCAGACTTACCCGGGCCGTTTCCCGATGGGGAAATCTGATTTCCGCATTCATACCTTTGAAGAGGAAATTGAATTCGTTCAGGGATTAAATCACTCTACCGGTAAAAATATCGGTATTTATCCGGAAATTAAAGCGCCGTGGTTCCATCATCAGGAAGGGAAAGATATTGCTGCGAAAACGCTGGAAGTGCTGAAGAAGTATGGTTACACCGGCAAACAGGATAATGTCTATTTGCAGTGTTTTGATGTCGCTGAACTGAAACGAATTAAGAATGAACTGGAACCTAAAATGGGGATGGATCTCAATCTGGTTCAACTTATTGCGTATACCGACTGGAATGAAACACAGCAGAAACAGCCGGACGGTCGTTGGGTAAATTACAACTACGACTGGATGTTTAAGCCGGGCGCTATGAAGCAGGTGGCGGAATATGCGGACGGCATTGGCCCGGATTATCATATGTTGGTCGCGGAAGGTTCTACCAAAGGGAATATCAAGCTGACCGGAATGGTGCAAGACGCGCATCAGAATAAGATGGTCGTGCATCCTTACACTGTGCGGGCCGATCAATTGCCGGACTATGCCACGGACGTCAATCAGCTGTACGATATCCTGTATAACAAAGCGGGGGTCGACGGGCTGTTCACCGACTTCCCGGATAAAGCGGTCATGTTTCTGCAAAATAATGACTAAGGGTATGACATAGTAGGAGTGAAGCGCCGGATGGCGGCATTAAACGCCTCATCCGGCCTGGCGCAACGTTCGCCAGCGTAGACCTGGTAAGCGTAATGCCATCAGGCGATGTTATTTTATAGCAAGCCCTCATCGGTCAGGGTTTCCATACATTTCTGCAATAAAAATAGCGGGCTTCCTTCTACTGGTGGTTCTTTTGCTAACAGGGAAATTTGTCGATAAAAGGTGGGTTCCAGCGCCACGGAGCATAATTTTCCTGCCGTGGCTTTTAATGTTAATTCTGGCAATAGGGCAATACCTAATCCCTGTCGAATAAAACTTAATGCGGTATCTGGATGGTTAAATTCATATTTCACCATCGGTTCAATACTTTTTTCTTTAAACAACGCCATAATACTTAGTTCATAACGACCTTTACTGACAATAAGCGGCTCGCCCATTAGTTCTTCGACTGTGACTGTATTATTGCTTGCCAGAGGATGATTTTCAGGCACTACTACGGTGAATTTATCCCGGTAGATGGGGACGCAATACATACCGTTGACTGGAAAATGAACAAAACCGGCATCAATACTTTCATCCTGTAGAGAATCAATAATCGCCGTGCTGTTCTCTTCATAGGGAATAATTTTTACATGTGGATGGTGGCTTTCAAAATAACGAATCACACCGGGCAAAATACAGGCGCAGGCGCTGGGAAAACAGCCAATCCGTAGGGTTCGTGTTGGGTTCTTTTTTTCTTGTTCGGCAATCTCTTTTACCGCGTTGACATCGCGCTGGATCGCGCGTAAGTGCCTGACGATGCGGCTACCGGCGGCGGTCAGTTCAATCTCTTTACGACGCTCGCGAATCAATATATCAACGCCGAGTTCCTCCTCAAGCGCGGAGATAGCCTGACTGACCGCGGATTGCGTCATGTATAGCCGTTTGCCGGCCTCGGTAAATCCGCCGTACTCCAGTACGGCAAGCAGGGCGTGGATTTGGGTTAATGTCATTAGTAAAACCTAATTAATATAATTAAAACGATTAATTTCTCTAATAGAGTGCGCTTGTTTATACTGCCGTTCTATCGAATACATCACATTTTGACGCACCTGTTAGGTGTTCAGTTGAGCTGAGCGTTGCCTGCGTGCGCCATCTGAACGGGTCGTTAAGAATGAAAGAAAAATTATGGACGAAGGATTTTTGGGCAATAACCATAGTCAGCTTTATCATCTTTTTTGTCTTTTATGTACTGTTGACCTTATTACCGATCTATATCGCTGATCGCCTGCACGCCACTGCAGATAAGGCTGGCTTACTAGTGACCTGTTTCCTGGTTGCGGCAATTGTTATTCGGCCATTTGCTGGACAGTGGGTGGGAAAATATTCAAATAAAAAGATTCTGGTGCTCTCTTCTCTGGCCTTTTTGGTGATTACCGCGCTGTATCCGGTTTGCCATTCTATTGAGTCGCTGCTCTTTATCCGCGTGCTTCATGGAATTACGTTTGGTGTTATTACCACGGTAAAAGGAACAATTTCAGCGCGGTTGATTCCGGCCTCCCGACGTGGAGAGGGCATCAGCTTTTTCTCTTTAGCGATGGGCCTTGCGATGGTGGTCGGTCCGTGGATTGGGCTTAATATGGCCCGCTGGAACGCGTTCGCTGCTGCATTCTGGCTCTGTACCGGCGTGGCGTTATTAGGAATTGTGCTTTGCCTGATTGTGGCTGTCCCTCCGGTAATTCGCCATGCTGATGGCTCGCAGCCGAAGCTCGGTTTCTCTGCTATGTTCGATAAAGCCGCAATGCCGTTTGCGTTGGTGACTTTCTTTATGACCTTCTCTTATGCCGGGGTTTCCGCATTTCTTGCGTTGTACGCTCGTGAACTGGATCTCATGGCGGCCGCCAGTAACTTCCTGCTGTGCTACGCCATTTTTCTGATGATTTGCCGCGCCTTTACTGGCAACGTCTGTGACAAAAAAGGGCCGAAATACGTAGTCTATCCTTGCCTGCTGGCCTTTACCGTTGGTCTGGTCGTGCTGGGGTATACCCACGGCAGCGTGATGATGATCCTGTCCGGCGCCTTGATTGGTATCGGTTACGGTTCAGTGACACCTATCTTCCAGACACAGATTATCAGCTCGGTAGAACCACATAAAATCGGCGTGGCGAACTCGCTGTTCTTTAATGCGATGGATGCAGGACTGGCACTGGGGGCATTCGTGATGGGATTAATGGTCGAAGGCGTGGGCTATCGGGCGATTTATCTGGTAGGGGCGGTGCTGGTCATGCTGGCCGGCGCGTTGTATATCGTGCAGATGAAACGTCGCGGCACGATGCCGTTAGTTAGCGCACACGAAGTGCACTAACCCTTACATTTCAATTTCGATATCACCCTTTGCCCTGCAACAGCAGGGCAAAATTTCCCCTGGCTGGATGAAGGCCAGTGGCTCGGTCAGCCAGTCTACCTGTCCGGCGACCAGTCGTGTGCGACAGGAACCACAATATCCCTCACGGCACTGATACTCCACCTTAACGTTATGCGATTCCAGCGCGGCCAGCAGAGAAGGGTGTTCATCCTGGCACAGCAGTTGTGTGCCAGTGATGCGCAGCGTGACGCGTCCCATCAGAGCTGGAAATTGCTCAGATCGTCGGTATCGACTTCCGAATCGATTTGTCCGACCAGATAAGAGCTAACTTCCACTTCCTGTGGCGCAACCTGAACGTTATCGGACACCAGCCAGGTATTGATCCACGGGATCGGGTTGGAGCGAGTCTGGAACGGTAGATCCAGCCCTACCGCCTGCATACGAATATTGGTGATATATTCAACGTATTGACACAGAATATCTTTATTCAGGCCGATCATCGAACCATCCCGGAATAAATAGTCTGCCCACTCTTTTTCCTGCTGCGCTGCCTGTACAAACAGGTCATAACATTCCTGTTTACACTCTTCGGCAATTTCCGCCATCTCCGGATCGTCCACGCCGCTACGCAACAGGTTCAACATGTGTTGCGTACCAGTCAGATGCAGAGCTTCGTCACGGGCGATCAGGCGAATGATTTTGGCATTGCCTTCCATCAGTTCACGCTCGGCAAATGCGAAAGAGCAGGCGAAGCTGACATAAAAGCGAATGGCTTCAAGCGCATTGACGCTCATCAGGCACAGATAGAGCTTTTTCTTGAGTTCGCGCAGGCTCACGGTAATCGTTTTGCCGTTCACTGTGTGCGTGCCTTCGCCGAGCAGATGCCAATAGCTGGTCATCTCGATAAGTTCATCGTAGTAGGCGGAGATGCCTTCGGCGCGCTTCTGAATTTGCGCATTGGTCACGATATCGTCAAAAACGACCGCCGGATCGTTGACGATGTTACGAATGATATGCGTATAAGAGCGCGAATGAATCGTCTCGGAAAATGCCCAGGTTTCTACCCACGTCTCCAGCTCCGGGATGGAGATGAGCGGCAGCAAGGCCACGTTCGGACTCCGCCCCTGGATGGAATCCAGAAGAGTCTGGTACTTGAGGTTGCTGATGAAGATATGCTTTTCGTGCTCCGGCAACGCCTGATAGTCGATACGGTCGCGGGAGACGTCGACCTCTTCCGGACGCCAGAAGAAAGAGAGCTGTTTTTCGATCAGTTTTTCGAAGATGTCATATTTCTGCTGGTCGTAGCGCGCCACGTTGACCGGCTGGCCAAAGAACATCGGCTCTTTGAGCTGATCGTTTTTCGTCTGTGAAAAAGTGGTATATGCCATTGAAATGGATCCTGTCTGGAGTGTAATGCCGGATGGCGGCGTGAACGGCTTATCCGGCCTACAAATTCATCGCGGTATTGCAGGCCGGATAAGCGAAGCGCCATCCGGCAATTGATCATCAAATCTTACAAGCGCCGCTTTCGCAACCATCGTCCTGAATCGAAGGCGCCAGATCGTCCTGCGCATCTTCCGCACCATCGCGGGTATTTTGATAGTACAGAGTTTTCACACCAAACTTATACGCGGTGAGCAAATCTTTCAGCAGCTGCTGCATCGGCACTTTTCCTGACGGGAAACGCGACGGATCGTAGTTGGTATTGGCGGAAATCGACTGGTCGATAAACTTCTGCATAATACCCACCAGTTGCAGGTAACCGTCGTTGTTCGGCATCTCCCACAACAGTTCGTAAGCGTCCTTCAGATGCTCATAATCGGGCACGACCTGACGCAGAATACCGTCTTTCGACGCCTTGATGCTGACGTAGCCGCGCGGGGGTTCGATCCCGTTGGTGGCGTTGGAAATCTGGGACGACGTTTCAGACGGCATTAGCGCTGATAGCGTCGAGTTACGTAAACCGTGGGTCTTGATTGATTCACGCAGTTGTTCCCAGTCATAGTGCAGTGGTTCGTTGACGATCGCATCCAGATCTTTTTTGTAGGTGTCGATCGGCAGAATGCCTTTTGCATAGGTGGTTTCGTTGAACCATGGGCACGCGCCTTGCTCTTTCGCCAGTTCGTTGGACGCTTTAAGCAGATAGTACTGAATGGCTTCGAAGGTTTTATGCGTCAGATTATTGGCGCTGCCGTCGGAATAACGTTTACCGTTTTTCGCCAGCCAGTAGGCGAAGTTAATCACGCCAATGCCCAGCGTACGACGGCCCATTGCGCCGCGTTTGGCGGCCGGAATCGGGTAATCCTGATAATCGAGCAGAGCATCCAAAGCGCGTACTGCCAGAATGGCCAGCTCTTCCAGCTCATCCAGAGTCTTAATGGCGCCCAGGTTGAAGGCAGACAGCGTACACAACGCAATTTCACCGTTTTCATCGTTAACATCGTGTAGCGGTTTGGTCGGCAGGGCGATCTCCAGGCACAAATTAGACTGACGCACTGGCGCGACAACCGGATCGAACGGGCTGTGAGTATTGCAGTGGTCGACGTTCTGGATATAAATACGGCCGGTAGAGGCACGTTCCTGCATCATCAGCGAGAACAGTTCGACGGCTTTCACACGCTGCTTGCGGATGCTGTCGTCGTTTTCGTATTTCACATACAGACGTTCAAATTCGTCCTGGTCGGCGAAAAATGCATCGTACAGCCCCGGGACGTCGGACGGGCTGAACAGCGTAATATCGCCACCCTTCAGCAGGCGGGTGTACATCAGCTTGTTGATCTGTACGCCGTAATCCATGTGACGTACGCGGTTGCCTTCCACGCCACGGTTGTTTTTCAGCACCAGCAGACTTTCCACTTCCAGATGCCACATCGGATAGAACAGCGTTGCTGCACCGCCGCGTACGCCACCCTGAGAGCAGGATTTCACCGCCGTCTGGAAGTGCTTGTAGAACGGGATACAACCAGTGTGGAACGCTTCGCCGCCGCGAATTGGGCTGCCCAGCGCGCGAATACGACCGGCGTTGATACCGATCCCCGCGCGCTGGGAAACGTATTTCACAATAGCGCTGGAGGTGGCGTTGATGGAATCCAGGCTGTCGCCGCACTCGATCAGTACGCAGGAGCTAAACTGACGGGTTGGAGTACGCACGCCGGACATAATAGGCGTCGGCAGTGAGATTTTGAACGTAGAGACCGCATCGTAAAAACGTTTTACATAATCAAGACGTGTTTCACGCGGATAGTTAGAAAACAGGCAGGCGGCGACCAGGATATAAAGGAACTGGGCGCTTTCATAGATTTCGCCGGTCACGCGGTTCTGCACCAGATATTTACCTTCCAGCTGCTTAACGGCAGCGTAGGAGAAGGTCATATCGCGGTCGTGAACGATAAACGAATCCATCTGCTTGAACTCTTCCTCCGTGTAGTCTTCCAGCAGATGATTGTCGTATTTGCCAAGCTCAACCATTTTTACCACATGTTGATAGAGCGCTGGCGGCTCAAACTGGCCGAAGGCTTTCTTACGCAGGTGGAAAATTGCCAGGCGCGCGGCCAGGTATTGATAATCCGGGGCATCGCGAGAGATCAGGTCTGCGGCAGCCTTAATAATAGTTTCATGGATATCGGAGGTCTTAATCCCATCATAAAACTGAATATGCGAGCGTAGCTCGACCTGAGAAACCGATACGTTATTCAGTCCTTCTGCCGCCCAATCAAGAACGCGATGAATTTTGTCGAGATTGATACGCTCAGTACGGCCGTCACGCTTTGTCACCAGCAGACTCTGATTCATGTGGTTTTCTACCTGTTTACCTGTCCGTGAAAGAAAAAATATCCCCCATTTATCCACAACGCCACGTTGTGACTAACTCTGTGGATAAATACTATATATAGGGGGTGATCGATAAGTGAAACGCTATATGGTGAGTATTCTAGTAGGGATTCTTTTGAGTACAAGAGTTGATTTTGGCGTTAAATTGCGGTTGCAAAAGAGTAAGAATCGCTAAATGCGCGTCTGATAAGGGCTAGAGGCGATGTCAACATTCCATAAAAAAAAATCAAAATTTGATCGAGTGCTGATTTCTTCATCGAAGTGAAAGATTGCGCCCGCTGATCTGACGCAACCTTTTATAGGAAAATTCTTTGGTGTCACGCTTTTTGCGCGCGGGTATGCAACATGTAGTTAACGTCTACTCCCGGACCGAGTTTGAACGTATTCGTCACCGGATTGTAGTGCAGCCCGGTGATATGTTGCTCCTTCAGGACGGTTTCATCTACCCAGCTTAACAGTTCAGCAGGCTTAATGAATTTCTTTACGTCGTGCGTGCCTTTTGGCACCATGCGCAGAATATATTCCGCACCGACGACCGCCATCAGCCAGGATTTTCCATTGCGGTTCAACGTTGAGAAGAACACCTCGCCGCCAGGTTTAACCAGACGGGCGCAGGCGTGGACGACCGATCGCGGATCGGGAACGTGCTCCAGCATTTCCATACAGGTGACGATATCGTACTGCTGAGCGTGTTTCGCCGCGTGCTCTTCAACCGTCTCCTGCACATACTCTACCTCAATGCTGCTTTCCAGTGCGTGTAGTCTGGCGACCTGCAAAGGTTCAAAGCCCATATCCAGCCCGGTAACGGTGGCGCCTTCTCGTGCCATGCTCTCCGCCAGAATACCGCCGCCACAACCGACATCGAGCACCTTTTTACCGAACAAGCCGCCGGAGCGTTCGGCAATATAGCCCAGACGCAGCGGGTTAATTCGGTGCAGCGGCTTAAACTCGCCTTCCAGATCCCACCAGCGCGACGCGACTGCTTCAAATTTGGCAATTTCTTCATGGTCAACGTTATGGCGTTCCGGCGCTTTTTCGGCATTCATAGGGGCTTCTACTCCTTATTTAGCAAGACGAATAAGTATATCAGGCATTCCCGGCGAATAAACGGTATTGGTTTACCTCAATCAACGCGGTTGTGTTATAATTTGCGACCTTTGAATCCGGGATACAGTAGAGGGATAGCGGTTAGATGAGCGACCTTGCGAGAGAAATTACACCGGTCAACATTGAGGAGGAGCTGAAGAGCTCTTATCTGGATTATGCGATGTCGGTCATTGTTGGCCGTGCGCTACCGGATGTCCGAGATGGCCTGAAGCCGGTACACCGTCGCGTACTTTACGCCATGAACGTATTGGGCAATGACTGGAACAAAGCCTATAAAAAATCTGCCCGTGTCGTTGGTGACGTAATCGGTAAATACCATCCCCACGGCGATTCCGCAGTGTATGACACCATCGTTCGTATGGCGCAGCCGTTCTCGCTGCGTTACATGCTGGTGGATGGTCAGGGTAACTTCGGTTCTATTGACGGCGACTCCGCGGCGGCAATGCGTTATACGGAGATCCGTCTGGCGAAAATCGCCCACGAACTGATGGCCGATCTCGAAAAAGAGACGGTGGATTTCGTGGATAACTATGACGGTACGGAAAAAATTCCGGACGTCATGCCGACCAAAATTCCGAATCTGCTGGTGAACGGTTCTTCCGGTATCGCAGTCGGTATGGCGACGAATATTCCGCCGCACAACCTGACGGAAGTGATCAACGGCTGCCTGGCGTATATTGATAACGAAGACATCAGCATTGAAGGGCTGATGGAATATATTCCAGGGCCAGATTTCCCGACGGCGGCGATTATCAACGGTCGTCGCGGTATCGAAGAGGCTTACCGTACCGGTCGCGGCAAAGTGTACATCCGCGCCCGCGCGGAAGTGGAAGCGGATGCGAAAACGGGCCGTGAAACCATCATCGTGCATGAAATTCCGTATCAGGTGAACAAAGCGCGCCTGATCGAGAAAATCGCTGAGCTGGTGAAAGAAAAACGCGTTGAAGGCATCAGTGCGCTGCGTGATGAGTCTGACAAAGACGGGATGCGCATCGTGATTGAAGTGAAACGCGATGCCGTGGGCGAAGTGGTGCTTAACAATCTCTACTCCCAGACCCAACTGCAAGTTTCCTTTGGTATTAACATGGTGGCATTGCACCATGGTCAGCCGAAGATCATGAACCTGAAAGATATTCTTTCTGCGTTCGTTCGCCACCGTCGTGAAGTGGTGACGCGTCGTACCATTTTCGAACTGCGTAAAGCGCGCGATCGTGCACATATCCTCGAAGCGCTGGCGGTTGCGCTGGCTAATATCGACCCGATCATCGAACTGATTCGTCGTGCGCCGACCCCGGCGGAAGCGAAAGCGGCGTTGGTCGCACAACCGTGGCAGTTAGGCAACGTTGCGGCGATGCTGGAACGTGCCGGTGATGATGCCGCGCGCCCGGAATGGCTGGAGCCGGAATTTGGCGTGCGCGACGGTCTGTACTATCTGACTGAACAGCAGGCGCAGGCGATTCTGGATCTGCGTTTGCAGAAACTGACCGGTCTTGAGCATGAAAAACTGCTCGACGAATACAAAGAGTTGCTGGAGCAGATCGCTGAACTTCTGCAAATTCTGGGCAGCGCCGATCGTCTGATGGAAGTGATTCGTGAAGAGCTGGAGCTGGTGCGTGAACAGTTCGGCGATGCGCGTCGTACCGAAATCACCGCTAACAGCGCTGATATCAATATCGAAGATCTGATCAGTCAGGAAGATGTTGTCGTCACTCTGTCTCACCAGGGGTATGTCAAGTATCAACCGCTGACGGATTACGAAGCTCAGCGCCGTGGCGGGAAAGGTAAATCCGCCGCGCGTATTAAAGAAGAAGACTTTATTGACCGCCTGCTGGTGGCCAACACCCATGACACGATCCTCTGCTTCTCCAGCCGCGGTCGTCTGTACTGGATGAAAGTTTATCAACTGCCGGAAGCGAGCCGCGGCGCACGTGGTCGCCCGATCGTTAACCTGTTGCCGCTGGAAGCTGACGAACGTATCACCGCCATCCTGCCAGTACGCGAGTACGAAGAGGGCGTGAACGTCTTTATGGCGACCGCCAGTGGTACGGTGAAGAAAACCGCGCTGACTGAGTTCAGCCGTCCACGTTCCGCCGGGATTATCGCGGTGAACCTGAACGACGGCGACGAGCTGATTGGCGTTGACCTGACGTCCGGTTCTGACGAAGTGATGTTGTTCTCTGCCGCCGGTAAAGTGGTGCGCTTCAAAGAAGACGCCGTTCGTGCGATGGGCCGTACCGCAACTGGCGTACGTGGCATCAAGCTGGCAGGGGAAGATAAAGTGGTTTCCCTGATTATCCCACGCGGCGAAGGCGCCATTCTGACCGTAACGCAAAACGGTTACGGTAAGCGTACGGCGGCGGACGAGTACCCGACTAAGTCTCGTGCGACGCAGGGCGTGATCTCTATTAAAGTGACCGAGCGCAATGGTTCTGTGGTTGGCGCGGTGCAGGTAGATGATTGCGACCAGATTATGATGATCACCGATGCTGGTACGTTGGTGCGTACCCGTGTATCTGAGATCAGCGTGGTGGGGCGTAATACCCAGGGCGTTATTCTTATTCGTACAGCGGAAGATGAAAACGTGGTGGGTCTGCAGCGCGTTGCTGAACCGGTAGACGACGAAGAACTCGACGCTATCGACGGCAGCGCAGCGGAAGGGGATGAGGATATTGCCCCGGAAGCGGAAAGCGATGACGACGTTGCGGATGACGCTGACGAGTAATGTGATTGCTATGCGAGGGCCGGATCTCCGGCCCTTTTTCTTTGCCGTTGCGGGTTACGTCATTTACCGCTACCTTAGTCACACTCTATTTACATACTGAGGCGGAGCTTCGCCCCTTTGAAATACCTGGCTTCCTTTCGAACCACGCTGAAAGTCTCTCGCTACTTATTCAGAGCGTTGGCGTTACTTATCTGGCTTTTAATCGCCTTTGTTTCGGTGTTTTACATCGTCAATGCCCTGCACCAGCGGGAGTCTGAAATTCGTCAGGAGTTTAACCTTAGCTCCGATCAGGCGCAGCGTTTTATCCAGCGTACGTCGGATGTGATGAAAGAGCTCAAATATATCGCCGAGAACCGTTTAACCGCGGAAAACGGCGTGATGTCGTCGCGTGCGCGTGATGACAAAATGGTGGTGCCGGATTTTGAACCGCTATTTGCCGACTCTGACTGTGCAGCGATGGGTTCCGCCTGGCGCGGATCGCTGGAGTCGCTGGCCTGGTTTATGCGCTACTGGCGCGATAACTTTTCCGCGGCGTATGATCTTAATCGCGTTTTCCTGATTGGCAGCGATAATCTCTGTATGGCGAATTTCGGCCTGCGCGAAATGCCTGTAGAGCGCGATGACGCGCTGAAGGCACTGCATGAGCGCATTATGAAATACCGCAACGCGCCGCAGGAAGAAAGCGGGAATAACCTTTTCTGGATAAGCCAGGGGGCGCGTCAGGGCGTGGGCTATTTTTATGCGCTGACGCCGGTGTATCTGGCCAACCGTCTGCAGGCGCTGCTGGGCGTTGAGCAGTCCATCCGCATGGAAAATTTTTTCACGCCGGGAAGTTTGCCGATGGGCGTCACCATTATTGATGAGAACGGTCATGCGCTGATTTCGTTAACCGGCCCTGATGGCAATATTAAAGCGGAGCCGCGCTGGATGCAGGAGCGCACCTGGTTTGGTTATACGCCGGGTTTTCGCGAGCTGATACTTAAAAAGAGTTTGCCGCCATCTTCGCTCAGTATTGTCTATTCTGTGCCGGTGGATTTAGTGCTGGAGCGGATTCGTATCCTTATCCTGAATGCTATCCTGCTGAACGTGCTGGTGGGGGCGGGGCTATTTACGCTTGCGAGAATGTATGAGCGGCGAATTTTTATTCCGGCGGAAAGCGATGCCCAGCGCCTGGAAGAACACGAACAGTTTAACCGTAAAATCGTCGCCTCCGCGCCGGTGGGGATCTGTATTCTGCGGACTATTGATGGCGTCAACATCTTGAGTAACGAGTTGGCACATACGTATCTGAATATGCTGACGCATGAAGACAGGCAGCGGCTGACGCAAATTATTTGTGGCCAGCAGGTCAATTTTGTGGATGTATTGACCAGCAACAATACCAATTTGCAAATCAGCTTCGTACATTCCCGCTATCGTAATGAAAACGTCGCGATCTGCGTGCTGGTAGATGTGAGCACACGCGTCAAAATGGAAGAGTCATTGCAGGAAATGGCCCAGGCGGCGGAGCAGGCAAGCCAGTCGAAATCGATGTTCCTTGCGACCGTCAGCCATGAATTACGTACGCCGCTGTACGGTATCATCGGTAATCTCGATCTGCTGCAAACTAAGGAACTGCCAAAAGGGGTGGATCGCCTGGTCACGGCGATGAATAACTCCTCCAGTCTGTTGCTGAAAATTATCAGCGACATTCTCGACTTCTCGAAAATCGAGTCGGAACAACTGAAGATTGAGCCACGCGAATTTTCGCCGCGGGAAGTGATGAATCATATCACCGCCAACTACCTGCCGCTGGTGGTACGTAAGCAGCTCGGTCTGTATTGCTTTATTGAGCCTGATGTGCCGGTATCTCTGAATGGCGATCCGATGCGTTTGCAGCAGGTCATTTCAAACCTGTTGAGCAACGCCATTAAATTTACCGATATTGGCTGTATTGTACTGCATGTGCGCTGTGACGGCGATTATCTCAGCATTCGTGTGCGGGATACCGGGGTCGGGATCCCGGCGAAAGAGGTCGTCCGCCTGTTCGATCCTTTCTTCCAGGTGGGAACCGGCGTACAGCGTAACTTTCAGGGCACTGGCCTGGGCCTGGCGATTTGCGAAAAATTGATCAGCATGATGGACGGCGATATTTCCGTTGACTCGGAACCCGGAATGGGAAGCCAGTTTACGCTGCGTATTCCGCTTTATGGCGCTCAGTATCCAGTGAAAAAAGGTATGGAAGGTCTCGCCGGAACCTGCTGTTGGTTGGCGGTGCGCAATACTTCACTATGTCAATTTATTGAGACCAGCCTGGCGCGTAGCGGCATTCATACACAGCGTTACGAAGGACAAGCGCCCACAGCGGATGATATCCTGATTGTCGATGACGCGCTGGAACATACCTGGCAGGGGAGGGCGGCAGTGGTCTTTTGCCGTCGCCATATTGGAATTCCGCTGGAAAGAGCGCCGGGCGAGTGGGTGCATAGCGTGGCGTCGGTGCATGAGTTGCCTGCGCTGCTGGCGCGTATCTATAGTATTGAACTGGATAGTGAAGCGCTTTCCACCGCCTTACCGGCAGTCGATAAAACCGCATATTCAAATGACGATATGATGATTCTGGTGGTTGACGACCATCCGATCAATCGCCGTCTGTTGGCCGATCAGCTTGGGTCGCTGGGGTATCAATGTAAGACTGCCAATGATGGCGTAGATGCTCTGAATGTGCTGAGTAAAAATGCTATCGATATTGTATTAAGCGACGTCAACATGCCCAATATGGATGGTTATCGTCTGACGCAGCGTATTCGCCAGCTAGGGCTGACGCTACCAGTAGTGGGGGTGACGGCGAACGCGTTGGCGGAAGAAAAACAACGTTGCCTGGAGTCCGGGATGGACAGCTGTTTGTCTAAACCCGTAACGCTGGATGTGTTAAAACAGACGCTGGCGGTGTATGCCGAGCGGGTGCGTAAAACGCGGACATAAAAAATGCCGGATGGCGGCGTCGCCTTATCCGGCCTGTAAAAGGTGAGTCGGTTTGCAGGCCTGATAAGCGTAGCGCCATCAGGCAGGGTAACGTGAAAGAGATTTACTCTTTGTCGCTCGGACTCAGTGTCACGGAAGAGAGATAATTAAGCAGCGCAATATCGTTTTCTACGCCCAGTTTCATCATCGCCGATTTCTTCTGGCTACTGATGGTTTTAATACTGCGGTTGAGTTTCTTGGCGATTTCGGTGACCAGAAAACCTTCGGCAAACAGGCGTAATACTTCGCTCTCTTTCGGCGACAGGCGTTTGTCGCCGTAGCCGCCTGCGCTGATTTTTTCCAGCAGACGAGAGACGCTTTCCGGCGTGAATTTTTTGCCTTTTTGCAGCGCGGCCAACGCCTTCGGCAGATCGGTTGGCGCCCCCTGCTTAAGTACGATCCCTTCAATATCCAGATCCAACACGGCGCTCAGGATCGCCGGGTTGTTATTCATGGTCAAAACAATGATCGACAGGCTCGGAAAATGACGCTTGATGTACTTGATCAAGGTGATCCCATCACCGTATTTATCTCCCGGCATAGAGAGGTCGGTGATCAACACATGCGCATCTAATTTTGGCAGGTTGTTGATCAATGCTGTGGAATCCTCAAATTCGCCGACAACATTCACCCACTCGATCTGTTCAAGTGATTTGCGAATACCGAACAGTACAATCGGGTGGTCATCGGCAATAATTACGTTCATATTGTTCATGTATTGGGCTACCTTGCTACAGCAAGCTTTTGACGTAGGCGTCAATGTCGCTGATATATTTTTCTATACCTGGAGCATCTTTTTCGCGAATCAGATGTTCCAGCGTTTCACATAACTGCTTGCCGGGTACCAGATTAAGCATGGCAAACACCCCTTTCAGGCGGTGGGCCGTTTGGGCCAGCGCAGCGAAATCGCTGGTTGCCGCTTCAGTATACAACCTCTTAACATCCTCCGGTACTGTGTCTACAAATAGTGCATAATAACCGCTGGCATGAAGTTCGGCATTTTCATCTCCGCCGAGCGGGGAGGCTGGAATTTCTTCCTGCGCCAGTTGCTCTTCGATAAGTTGTAGTACAGCCTCCTGCATAGCATTACTCATATTAAAGTTGACGCGCAACTGACCAGGGCCAATTTTTCGCACGCCTGACTCATCATCGCTTAAAAGTAAGCCGGAGGCAGTAAGATTAGACGGATTATCCGTTAAAAAGAGATCATATTCTTGACTTACCTGCCGTTCGTCGGGCGTGAGGCAGGTAGCGCCCCAGTTTTCTAACTGACGCAGCACAATCGCACGCACCTCATTGGACGTCACGTCGACCATCACGCTAACATCATCCAGCAAGCGTTCTTCAACCTGGGTGTGCTGATCGTGGGGAAGCATTTTGACATGAACGGTATAACGCGTGCCCAGCGTTTCACGCGCTTTAATGTTGAGATGACCGCCCAGTTTACGCGCCAGTTGATTGCACAGCCAGAAAGTGAGTGGATTTGCTTTGCCGTAACGATCGCTCTGCGTTTCATTCATATACGGGAAATGCAGATTATCGATCTCGTTCAACGTTACGCCTTCGCCGGTATCCAGAATGCGGAAAGTCAAACGTTCCTCTATGGATTCGTCCTGCTCAACCTCAAGCGTAATTTTACCGAGAGAAGTCGTGGTGACAGCGTACTGAATTAACAATAGCAAAATCCGGCGTAGCGCATCGCGATCGCCCCAGCGTGCATCGTTGCCGCTCAAATGATTATTAATCAACAATTGCAGTCCCTTACGCTTAATGGCAGGCAGCACTTCTGGCACGACTTCGTCAATAAGATCCTGGAGAGAGAACAGAGTGGCTTCGCTTTTCCATGCGTCATTTTCCAGCATATTTGCCAGCTGGATTTCATCGATCATACGGACTAATACATCCGCTTGATCCGCCAGCTTCAGGCTCTCGGGTGTTGTGACTGCTGCGGCAGTAACCGCCAGTTGGCGTACGGGCTCTTTGAGTGTATTGCTGATATTTTGCATAAAGGCGGCGCGGCCTTGCTGGTTCTTTTCATACAGACGCTGCGCCTGCTTAAGTTTTTTGTTCACCAGCACTTCCCGGTCTTGATCGCGAATAATAAAAATTTGCGTGCGGGGCGCGACCTGGCTGCGGAACAGACGGATTTCATACAACTCGTTGTTAATCGTCGCCTGAATCACGCCCTGATGCTGTTCGGCCATACTGGTGATATTTTGCAGGTTCAGATGCGGCAATAAATGATCGGCGATTTTATTGCTAATGACGGTGCGGTTACCTTCCTGATCGTAAACCAGCAGACCCAGCGGCAGCAGAGAAACAATCTCTTCATTAATTGCCCGTAATATACGTAATTCGTTATTCGCCGCGCTGGTGGATGCTGGTTCCGTTGACCGTCCTGGCTGATGGCGGAATGTGGCATAACCAAATAACGCCAACGCCAGCAACCCGATGTTCAGCAGTAAAGGCAGCAAAATATTTTGTAGCGTATCAAGTAAAAGCGTTCCGAACGGCACCTGCCAGATCAGACGCATTCCGGTGGAGTTCAGAGCTGAAGAAATCTCTATTTTTGAACCGTTAAAGCTAATACTGACACTATCAGGCGACTCCTTTTCACTGTTTCGTCCTGTTGTCTGGGCTGCATCAGGCTCTATTCGAAAACTGTCCAGCGGCATTCCTGGCGGGATTAAATCATTAATAGGGAGATCAAACGCCACCACGGTTGCCAGATGCCCCGGCTGATTGAAGGTTGTGCGCAGCGTAAAATAGTGACCGTTCTGCCATGCCAGTTTTCGTAAGGAGGAGAAACTTTCTCGCTCATCCAGTGCATTCGCCTGTTGCAGCATCTCTGCCCGGCGGGAGTCGACGATAGTGCCGATGGTAGACTCTTTAAAGCCGGAAGAGAGATCCTTCAACGGAAGCGTGGAGATAAGAATCAGGCTGTTATCCTGCCCGTTGAGGTAATACATTGACCACGGTACGTTTTCCGCGCCCCATAGCGTATCCAGATAAGTTGACATACGCTGTGTCATTTCCAGCGTGGCACTATCATGGGAGCCGAAAATCAGCGCTTCAGTTTTACGCCGGGGCTTTTCAAGATAGTACACATCCTGCTTCAGGCGCGTTTCCTGAAGCCCTTCGCCTGTTGATGGCGTAGTGGTCGCAGCAATGTTGTCATAAATTTGCCAGGTCACATACCGCCAGGTATCCACACGTTTATGGATAGCGTGGGTAATATCAACAATTTGATAGCTTTTGTCTTTCAACCAGGCATTGACGGCACTCTGTACCATAACGCCCATGGTTACCAGCAGCACAATGATCAGCAATAAGAAGAAACGGGTAATGCTTCCCGGGAGAAGGGAGAATCGGGTAGAAACCGTTGTGTCAGACTGACTCATTTATGTTTAAGACCTGTTAAACAACGCTGAAGGTGAAAGGGCAGTATAAAGGGTAATGAATGAATTTCCAGACTCTTACCTCATGCAGTGCAACTTAAACGCGCTCCGTCGGCGCGGCAGGAAAAGCGTACAATATTTGTCGGTCCGTACAAAGATAAAGATTGCTTATCGATGATTAGCACTAACTATCAAGAAATGCTTTGAGAATGCCTAAAAGCGGTAGAGAACGCGGGTAGTGAATAACCGTGATAGTTTTATGCGGGAAGAATTGCGCAGTCAGTTTGGCGAAAAAAAACCGAATGCGAAGCATTCGGTTGAAATAGGGGTAAACAGACATTCAGAAATGAATGACGGTAATAAATAAAGTTAATGATGATAGCAAGCGCTATTTTAGTTGCGAATGAAGATTTTGTTTTATCATTCAGTGCTATGGAGTTAATGGATTTAACTGATTGATTTAAAAAGAATTGAAAATATATTTTATCTATTCGTGCTTATTTTTGCTTGATTTTTGCTTTAAAAAAGTTCCATAAAATTCATATCCTGAAACATCTATATGGATAAATGTAACATCTTAAAAGTTTTAGTATCATATTCGTGTTGGATTATTCTGTATTTTTGCGGAGAATGGACTTGCCGATTGGTTAATGAGGGTTAACCAGTAAGCAGTGGCATAAAAAAGCAATAAAGGCATATAACAGAGGGTTAATAACATGAAAGTTAAAGTACTGTCCCTCCTGGTACCAGCTCTGCTGGTGGCGGGCGCAGCGAATGCGGCTGAAATTTATAACAAAGACGGCAACAAATTAGACCTGTTTGGTAAAGTCGATGGTCTGCACTACTTCTCTGACGATAAAGGTAGCGACGGCGACCAGACCTATATGCGTATTGGCTTCAAAGGCGAAACGCAGGTTAACGATCAGCTGACCGGCTATGGCCAGTGGGAATATCAGATTCAGGGTAACCAGACTGAAGGCAACAATGACTCCTGGACGCGTGTAGCGTTTGCTGGTCTGAAATTCGCTGATGCAGGCTCTTTCGATTATGGTCGTAACTACGGCGTAACTTATGACGTTACCTCCTGGACCGACGTTCTGCCGGAATTCGGCGGTGACACCTACGGCGCTGACAACTTCATGCAGCAGCGTGGCAATGGCTACGCTACCTACCGTAACACCGACTTCTTCGGTCTGGTTGATGGCCTGGACTTCGCCTTGCAGTATCAGGGTAAAAACGGCAGCGTGAGCGGTGAAAACACCAACGGTCGCAGCCTGCTGAACCAGAACGGCGACGGTTACGGTGGATCTCTGACCTATGAAATCGGCGAAGGCTTCTCTGTCGGCGGCGCGATCACCACCTCCAAACGTACTGCCGATCAGAACAACACTGCTAACGCTCGCCTGTATGGTAACGGCGATCGCGCCACGGTCTACACTGGCGGCCTGAAATACGACGCTAACAACATCTACCTGGCGGCGCAGTACTCTCAGACCTATAACGCGACCCGTTTTGGTACCTCTAACGGCAGCAGCCCGTCCACCTCTTACGGTTTTGCCAACAAAGCGCAGAACTTTGAAGTGGTTGCCCAGTACCAGTTCGACTTTGGTCTGCGTCCGTCCCTGGCTTACCTGCAATCTAAAGGTAAGGACATCAGCAACGGTTACGGCGCCAGCTATGGCGACCAGGACATCGTAAAATATGTTGATGTTGGCGCGACTTACTACTTCAACAAAAACATGTCCACTTATGTTGATTACAAAATCAACCTGCTGGATAAAAACGACTTTACCCGCGACGCGGGCATCAATACTGACGACATCGTCGCTCTGGGTCTGGTTTACCAGTTCTAATCAGCAAAAAGATGTTGCTAAAGGGCCTGCGGGCCCTTTTTTCATGCCTTATTCCGGCGTACAAATAAGAGGTTTTAGTGTACGCTTGTTTCCATTCGAATGAGGATAATCACCGATGGAAATGACTTTTTGCCGGGCTGTGCTTCTGGCAATAACTTTTTTATTCATGGGCTGCGATGAAGCACCCAAAACGGCAGTAGCGACGCCTGCCGCTCAGGTACTGGAAGGCAAAACAATGGGCACCTTCTGGCGTGTAAGCGTGGTTGGCATTGATGCGAAACGCGCCGCAATGCTACAGACAAAAATCCAGACCCAGCTTGATGCTGACGATCAATTGCTCTCGACTTACAAAAAAGACTCCGCGCTGATGCGTTTTAACCATTCACGCAGCCTGGCACCCTGGCCGGTCAGCGAAGCTATGGCGGATATCGTAACCTCGGCGCTGCGTATCGGCGCAAAGACGGATGGCGCTATGGATATTACCGTAGGCCCGCTGGTCAATTTGTGGGGATTTGGGCCGGATCGGCAGCCGCTGCATATCCCCACTCAAGCGCAAATCGATGCGGCAAAAGCGAAAACGGGCCTGCAACATTTACAGGTTATCGACAGGGCTAAACATCAGTACCTGCAAAAAGATTTGCCAGAGCTGTACGTCGATCTTTCAACAGTCGGAGAGGGCTATGCCGCGGACCATCTCGCGCGCTTGATGGAGAAGGAGGGCATTGCGCGTTATCTGGTCTCGGTGGGCGGCGCATTAAGTAGTCGTGGAATGAATGCGCAAGGGCAACCGTGGCGCGTCGCGATTCAGAAGCCGACCGACCGTGAAAACGCGGTACAGGCGATTGTGGATATTAACGGACATGGTATCAGTACTTCCGGCAGTTACCGCAACTATTATGAACTGGATGGCAAACGTGTATCACATGTTATCGATCCGCAAACGGGGCGCCCCATCGAACATCATTTGGTATCGGTGACGGTTATCGCGCCAACGGCGCTGGAAGCGGATGGCTGGGATACCGGGCTGATGGTACTTGGTACAGAAAAGGCGAAAGAGGTGGTACGGCGGGAAGGGCTGGCGGTTTTTATGATCATAAAAGAGGGCGAAGGCTTTAAAACCTGGATGTCGCCGCAGTTCAAAACGTTCCTGGTGAGCGAAGAGAATTAAAACGCAAGATTGCGGGTTTTTATGGGCTGATTTACGGACACACTGCATTGAAGCAAGCACTATGCTTAATGAAGGAGTCTATGATGAAAAAACCGTTACTCACCGATGATGAATGCTGGCAGCGTGTGCTGGCGCGCGATGCCAGCGCGGATGGCCGTTTCGTTTTTGCGGTACAGACCACGGGGATCTTTTGCCGTCCTTCTTGTCGCTCGAAACGGGCGTTACGCAAAAATGTCCGCTTTTTTGCCACTGCGCCGCAGGCGCTGGCCGCTGGTTTTCGCCCCTGCAAGCGTTGCCAGCCAGATAACGCGCGCGCGCAACAACGGTGGGTGGATAAGATTGCCTGCGCCTGCCGTTTGCTTGAGCAGGAGACGCCAGTGACGCTGGCGTCTCTGGCACAGGCGGTGGCGATGAGTCCGTTTCATCTGCACCGTCTGTTTAAAGCGAGCACCGGAATGACGCCGAAAGGGTGGCAGCAGGCATGGCGAGCCCGTCGGTTGCGCGAAGCGTTGGCGAAAGGAGAGCGGGTCACGGCGGCTATTTACCGCGCTGGCTTCCCGGATAGCAGTAGCTACTACCGTCATGCCGACCAGACGTTGGGCATGACAGCAAAACAGTTTCGCAAAGGGGGCGACAGTGTCTCTGTTCGCTATGCGCTGACCGACTGGGTTTACGGACGGTGTCTGGTGGCGGAGAGCGAGCGGGGGATTTGCGCGATTTTTCCGGGCGATAGCGATGATGTGCTGCTGGCGGAATTATATACCCTTTTCCCGGCAGCCCGCCATGAACCTGCCGACGAGACTTTTCAGCAGCGAGTACAACAGGTGGTCGCTGCAATTAACACGCGCGAGGTGCTGCTATCACTGCCGCTGGATATCCAGGGAACCGCATTTCAGCAACAAGTCTGGCAGGCGTTACGTGCGATTCCCTGTGGTGAAACCGTCAGTTATCAACAGCTTGCCGGGACTATCGGTAAACCTACGGCAGTGCGTGCGGTCGCCAGCGCATGCGGTGCGAATAAACTGGCAATAGTCATCCCGTGTCATCGGGTCGTGCGCCGCGACGGCTCGCTCTCGGGCTATCGCTGGGGGGCAAGTCGAAAAGCGCAGTTATTAAAGCGGGAATCGCAAAAAGAGGAGTAGCGATGCTGGATCTGTTTGCTGATGAAGAGCCCTGGCAAGAATCTCTGGCGCCCGGCGCGGTGGTGCTGCGCCGTTTTGCTTTTCGCGCGGCGCAGTCGCTGTTAGACGATATCGGGGGTGTCGCCAGCCAGTCTCCATTTCGTCAGATGGTAACGCCGGGCGGGTATACCATGTCCGTGGCGATGACCAACTGCGGTGAGCTGGGTTGGACCACCGATCGTCACGGTTATTGCTATTCTGCGTGCGATCCGCTAACGGATAAGCCCTGGCCAGCGTTACCGCTATCGTTTGCCGACGTATGCCGTCAGGCGGCGCTCGCGGCAGGGTATGAAAACTTTCAACCGGACGCCTGCCTGATCAATCGCTATATGCCCGGCGCAAAACTGTCGTTGCATCAGGATAAGGATGAGCCCGATTTGCGTGCGCCTATCGTCTCCGTTTCGCTGGGAGTAGCGGCCATTTTTCAGTTTGGCGGTCTGCGTCGCAGCGATCCGCTGAGGCGGATCTTACTGGAGCATGGCGACATCGTGGTCTGGGGCGGAGAGTCCCGGCTGTTTTATCATGGTATCCAGCCGCTTAAAGCGGGATTCCATCCCATGACCGGTGAATTTCGCTACAATCTTACCTTCCGTCAGGCGGCTGAAAAAGAATAAAAATAAGAATTATTATTGCTGTGCGGATGGAGTTAGTTAAACTGCGGGCTGTTATTATCTGTCCGGGTTGTTTGCATGGAACTTCTTATTCTTGTCTGGCGGCAGTACCGCTGGCCATTTATTAGCGTGATGGCGCTAAGCCTCGCCAGCGCGGCACTGGGGATTGGCCTGATTGCGTTTATCAATCAACGCCTGATTGAAACGGTGGACACGACAATCATGGTACTACCGGAATTCCTTGGCCTGCTCCTGTTATTAATGGCCGTAACGCTGGGTTCCCAACTGGCGTTAACCACTCTGGGACACCATTTCGTTTACCGTCTGCGCAGCGAATTTATCAAACGTATTCTGGATACCCGCGTTGAACGTATTGAGCAATTGGGTAGCGCCTCTTTACTGGCCGGTTTGACCAGCGATATCCGTAATATAACTATTGCTTTTGTACGTCTGCCTGAACTGGTGCAGGGTATTATCCTCACTCTTGGTTCGGCGGCCTATCTGGCGATGCTATCGACAAAAATGTTGTTGGTGACGACTATCTGGATGGCGGTGACTATCTGGGGCGGATTTATGCTGGTGGCGCGGGTCTACCAGCATATGGCGACCCTGCGCGAGACCGAAGATAAGCTGTACAACGACTATCAGACGGTGCTGGAAGGACGCAAGGAACTGACGCTAAACCGCGAACGTGCGGAGCAGATTTTTCAGCAATGCTATACCCCGGACGCCAAAGAGTACCGTCATCACATTATCCGCGCCGATACTTTTCACCTGAGCGCCGTTAACTGGTCGAATATCATGATGCTGGGGGCGATAGGCCTGGTCTTCTGGATGGCGAATGGTCTCGGCTGGGCGGATACCAACGTCGCGGCGACTTATTCGCTGACGTTGCTGTTCCTGCGCACGCCGCTGCTATCTGCGGTGGGCGCATTGCCAACGCTACTGACCGCGCAAGTGGCGTTTAATAAACTGAATAAATTCGCGCTCGCCCCGTATAAGCCTGATTTTCCGCAGCCGAAAGCCTTTCCGGACTGGAAGACGCTGGAGCTGCGCAACGTGGTTTTTCACTATCAGGATAACGCGTTTTCCGTGGGGCCCATCAACCTGACGATTCACCGCGGCGAATTGCTGTTTTTAATTGGTGGCAACGGTAGCGGGAAATCGACGCTGGCCATGCTATTGACCGGCTTGTACCAGCCGCAATCGGGAGAGATTTTACTTGATGGTAAGCCTATTGCTGCCGGGCAACCGGAAGCGTATCGTCAACTTTTCTCTGCCGTGTTTACCGATGTCTGGTTATTCGACCGCCTGCTGGGGCCGGAGGGGAAACCCGCGAATCCCGCGCTGGTCGATAAGTGGCTTGAACACCTGAAAATGACGCACAAGCTGGAGCTAAACGACGGGCGTATTTTAAATCTTAAACTGTCGAAAGGGCAAAAAAAGCGCATTGCGCTGCTGTTGGCGCTGGCGGAAGAGCGCGACATTATTTTGCTGGACGAGTGGGCAGCCGATCAGGATCCTCACTTCCGTCGGGAGTTTTATCAGGTACTGCTGCCGCTGATGCAAAAAATGGGGAAAACCATTTTTGCCATCAGTCATGACGACCACTATTTTATTCACGCCGATCGCCTGTTGGAGATGCGTAGTGGGCAACTGACCGAACTCACTGGCGATGAGCGTGACGCCGCCTCGCGCGACGCGGTAGCGCGTACTGCATAATATAGTTATTGAACTGCATGAACTGCCTGATGGCGCTTCTCTGCTTATCAGGTCTACAACTTTTTCTTGAGCGTCGCGTCCGGCCTGCAAACACGCTTTGTAGGCCGGACATCCTGCATAAATAAGCGCGTAACGCCTGACTTATTTTTCCGGGGCTGGCGAAGGTGCCTCTGTTGCCGCCGCGTTTTTCCGTCTGGCCAGGCGCGGAAGCAGCAGCATAGCGATAACCCCTGCAACGACGCCGATCGCCAGATTTGCCGTACAGACCGTTGCCGCCACAGTCGTCAACATTACTAGCGTTTCCGTTACCGGCAAACGCGCCAGCGTAGCGGGCTGAAGACTGCGCCAGCTAAAGGTTTTCACCGCCACAATCACCATAATCCCCGCTAACACCGTCATTGGGATCTTGGCCATCACCTCGCTTAGCGCCGTGACCAGCAGTAACAACACGACCCCGGCGGTTAGCGTCGAGACGCGACTGCGGCCTTTCCCCATCTCAACGTTGACAATCGTCTGGCCAATCATCGCACAGCCAGCAATACCGCCATAAAACCCGGCCAGGATATTCGCGATGCCCAGCCCGGCGCTTTCCCGTTTTTTATTTGAAGGCGTCGCCGTTAAATCGTCCACTAACTTCGCCGTTAGCAGCGACTCCATCAGGCCAACAAAGGCGATGCTCAAGGCGCAGGGCCAGATAATCGCCAGTGTTTGCCAGGTTATCGGAACGGACAGTAACGTCAGGCCTGGCAGACTGCTGTTCATCGGCCCCTCATCGCCCACCGTGGGCAAAAGCTGTCCGGTCGTTACGGTAAACATGGTCAGCAGGACGATGGCAATCAGCGGTGCGGGAATGCTTTTAATCACGCGCGGCGCCCACAAAACAATCAGCAGAGTCAGGATAAACAGCCCCCAGATTAACGGGCTTTTACTCCAGAAATGTGGCACCTGGGCGAAGAAAATCAAAATGCCGAGCGCGTTAACAAACCCGGTCATTACGGCGGCAGGAATAAAGCGCATAAGTCTCGCCATTCCCAGCACGCCGAACAGAATCTGGATAACGCCCGCCATGACTACCGCTGGCAAAATATACTGTACACCATGCTGGCTGACCATTGGACCAATGACCAACGCCACGGAGCCTGCCGCCGCAGTGACCATTGCCGGACGTCCGCCTAATACAGACATCGCCAGACACAGTACCACGGAGGCGATCAGACTGACTTTAGGGTCCACACCCGCAATCACCGAAAAAGAGATGACTTCCGGAATCAGCGCCAGCGCAGTAATCACGCCAGCCAGCGTTTCACGGAGCAACAGGCGTGGAGAACGTACTACATGACTAACGGTATATTCCATAGTGGCAGTGGAGGGGGGAGAAGTTACAGACATAAATACTCTCAGGTCAAATCAGGCCTGATTACAGCAGCCTGACTGGCGTCCGTGCGGCAAATAGTAAAGGGCCGCATAGTACCTGTCCCGAGAGTGAGTTTCCAGACGTGTTTTAAAAAGAACCCCGGATCACGGGATAAGCCAGGAGGGAGATGCCCGATAAGCGTGACCGGGCACCGGAAAATTAACGCACAACGGCGTTCTGTACGTTATCGTCCGCTTTCCAGATACGGTATTTCACGTCTACATTCGCTGGGGTATATACCACAATCGGTAATTTACTGTTGTAGCGCAGCATCCCGTTTTCACCCAGCCAGGCGGTGACGAATTTCTGCTCTTTTTTCCCCTCCGGACAAGCCATCATGGTCGATACCGGAGAAGTGACCTTATCAAAAACATAGTAGTCATAACCCCAGCCTTCCAGCGTTTTTGTTTCCAGCTTACCGCCGAGGCGATGCTGGTTACAATCTACGTTCAAAGTCTGGCCAATTAACAGTTCCACTTTGAGAGTAGATTCATCCTGCTGAGGGGTAAGCGTAATGACTTGCCGCTTCATTCCTTTTTCCGCCTGAGGATATGGGGCGATTTTCTCCAGCGGTTGAGTGTTGGCAAGGTTGGCGGCCCAGACAGAGGGGCTGGTGAGCGCGGTGAAGAGGATGGCAGGGACTAATGTCTTTATCTTATTGTTCACAGTATTTCCTTTCTGCTGTTTCTGTTCGGCTGATCTGGGTGCTCAGACCATAGATTAACATATTCATTTTATCTATTAATCTGCATTTTTATATATTTGAGAGCTTATTAATAAACCAAAAACCAAATAAATAGCGGAATATTCTGATGTTCATGTCAATGATGATATTATGCACTGATTGATTTTTTCGTTATATAAAACAGTATATAACTCATTGAAATGTGAGAAAAAGCACGTTTTTTTACCTTTACCCGGCACTCTTTTGATCCGGCAACAGCATTTACCTCTATCGGGGTATGCACCTTGTACACATCCTGAAATATCTTATTTACAAAAATAACTACTTATAGATTGTGCGGTTTTTATTGTTGTTCACCTCCGGTGGAAGTGTGTCGTTACGGAAGGACGTTATCATGGTTGATTTATCCCGTCGAAGCATGTTGACCGGCAGCTGGCGCACTGCCAGTAAAGCGATCTTTCCGCCGTGGGCCAGGGAAGCCTCCTATTTTCTCACTCATTGTCTCCGCTGTGACGCTTGTATCCAGGCGTGCGAGTCCAACATCCTGCAGCGAGGGCCAGGAGGATATCCGGGCGTAAATTTTAAACAGGGCGAGTGCAGTTTCTGCTATGCCTGCGCGCAGGCCTGTACCGAGTCACTTTTTCTTCCGCGCCACACCAGGGCCTGGGATCTGATTTTTACGCTTGCAGAAAACTGCCTCGCCAGGCAATCCGTTGAGTGCCATCGCTGCCAGGACAGCTGTGAGCCTATGGCTATTACCTTTCGTCCCACGTTATCCGGCATTTACCAGCCGCAGCTTGACCAACAGGCCTGTAATGGGTGCGGGGCGTGTGTGGCTATTTGTCCAGTTTCAGCCATCAATGCGGAGAACAACCATGCACACTAATTGGCAGGTCTGTAGCCTGGTCGCGCAGGCCAAAAGTCAGAATATTGCTGCCATTCGCACACAGTTGAATACCTTGCCAGGTTGCGAAGTCGCGTTAAGCGATGTTGAAAGCGGTCAGCTGATTGTGGTGGTGGAAGCAGATCAGGGCGAAGCGCTGATGCAAGCCATTGAGTCAGTACGCAATGTTGAAGGCGTACTGGCGGTGTCGCTGGTTTATCACCAGCAGGATGAACAAGGTGAGGAAACACCATGAAACTCAGTCGTCGTAGCTTTATGAAAGCTAACGCTGTTGCGGCCGCTGCGGCGGCTGCCGGTCTGAGCGTGCCGGGCGTCGCCCGCGCCGTTGTAGGGCAGCAGGAAGCCATCAAGTGGGACAAAGCGCCGTGCCGTTTTTGTGGAACCGGTTGTGGTGTGTTGGTGGGCACGCAGCAGGGCCGCGTGGTGGCCTGTCAGGGCGACCCCGATGCGCCAGTCAACCGTGGTCTGAACTGCATTAAAGGCTACTTCCTGCCCAAAATTATGTACGGAAAAGATCGTCTGACCCAGCCGATGCTACGCATGAAAGACGGTAAGTATCACAAAGATGGCGAGTTCACCCCCGTTAGCTGGGATCAGGCCTTTGATGTGATGGAGGAAAAGTTCAAAGCCTCTTTAAAAGAGAAGGGACCAGAGGCGATCGGTATGTTTGGTTCCGGTCAGTGGACGATTTGGGAAGGTTATGCGGCGGCCAAGCTGTTCAAGGCCGGGTTCCGTTCTAACAACATCGACCCGAATGCACGTCACTGTATGGCGTCGGCGGTAGTGGGCTTTATGCGTACCTTCGGTATGGATGAGCCGATGGGCTGCTATGACGATATTGAGCAGGCCGATGCGTTTGTGCTGTGGGGATCCAACATGGCGGAAATGCACCCGATTCTGTGGTCGCGCATCACCAACCGCCGCCTATCCGATCCGAATGTGAAGGTCGCGGTACTCTCCACCTTCCAGCACCGTAGCTTTGAACTGGCGGACAACGGTATTGTCTTTACCCCGCAAAGCGACCTGGTAATCCTGAACTATATCGCAAACTATATTATTCAAAATAATGCGGTGAATCAGGACTTCTTTAATAAACACGTTAATCTGCGTAAAGGGGCGACGGATATCGGCTATGGCCTGCGTCCGACGCACCCGCTGGAAAAAGCGGCGAAGAATCCAGGCTCCGATGCTTCCGAGCCGATGAGCTTCGACGAGTATAAAGCGTTCGTGGCGGAATATACCCTGGACAAGACTGCCGAAATGACCGGCGTACCGAAAGATCAGCTTGAACAACTGGCGCAGCTGTATGCCGATCCGAAGAAAAGAGTGCTCTCCTACTGGACGATGGGTTTTAACCAGCATACCCGCGGCGTGTGGGCGAATAACCTGGTCTACAACCTGCATCTGCTGACCGGAAAAATCTCCCAGCCAGGCTGCGGGCCGTTCTCGCTGACCGGCCAGCCTTCCGCCTGCGGTACCGCGCGTGAAGTAGGAACCTTCTCCCATCGTCTGCCTGCGGACATGGTGGTGACCAATGAAAAACACCGTGATATCTGCGAGAAACACTGGCAGATCCCAACCGGTACGATTCCGGCGAAAGTTGGCCTGCATGCCGTGGCGCAGGATCGTGCGCTGAAAGACGGCAAGCTGAACGTCTACTGGGTAATGTGTAACAACAACATGCAAGCCGGACCGAACATCAATGAAGATCGGATGCCGGGCTGGCGCGATCCACGTAACTTTATCATTGTCTCCGATCCATACCCCACCGTTAGCGCGCTGTCGGCGGATCTGATCCTGCCGACCGCCATGTGGGTCGAGAAAGAAGGCGCTTACGGCAACGCCGAACGCCGTACGCAGTTCTGGCGTCAGCAAATTAAAGCGCCGGGCGAGGCAAAATCCGATCTCTGGCAGCTGGTGCAGTTCTCACGCCGCTTCAAAACTGAAGACGTCTGGCCGGAAGAATTGTTGGCGCAGAAGCCGGAACTGCGCGGTAAAACGCTGTATGACGTTCTGTTCGCCACGCCTGCGGTCAGCAAATTTCCACTAAGCGAGCTGAAAGAAGAGCAATTAAACGATGAATCCCGTGAACTGGGCTTCTATCTGCAAAAAGGGCTGTTTGAAGAATACGCCTGGTTTGGACGTGGCCACGGTCACGATCTGGCGCCGTTCGACGATTACCACAACGCGCGTGGTCTGCGCTGGCCGGTCGTCAAAGGTAAAGAGACGCAGTGGCGTTACAGCGAAGGCAACGACCCGTACGTAAAAGCGGGAGAAGGATACAAATTCTACGGTAAACCGGATGGCAAGGCGGTGATCTTCGCGCTGCCGTTTGAACCCGCGGCGGAGTCACCGGATAACGAGTACGATCTGTGGCTGTCTACCGGTCGCGTACTGGAGCACTGGCATACCGGCAGTATGACGCGCCGTGTGCCAGAACTACACCGTGCCTTCCCGGAAGCGGTGGTCTTTATCCACCCGCTGGATGCAAAAGCCCGTGATCTGCGCCGTGGCGACAAGGTGAAGGTGATTTCCCGCCGTGGCGAAGTGATCTCTATCGTTGAGACGCGCGGACGTAACCGTCCACCGCAGGGACTGGTGTATATGCCGTTCTTTGACGCCGCGCAGCTGGTGAATAACCTGACACTGGACGCGACGGACCCGCTCTCTAAAGAGACGGATTTCAAGAAGTGCGCCGTTAAACTGGCGAAGGTGTAACGCATTATGTCCCGTACAGCGAAACCCCAGAATGGCCGCCGCCGCTTTCTGCGCGATGTTGTGCGCACCGCGGGTGGGCTGGCGGCCGTTGGCGTGGCGCTGGGCTTACAACAGCAAACCGCGCGCGCAACGGGCGTGCGGCTGCGTCCGCCTGGCGCGCTGAATGAAAACGCCTTCGCCAGTGCCTGTGTGCGCTGCGGCCAGTGTGTTCAGGCATGTCCGTACGACACGCTAAAACTGGCGACGCTGGCTTCAGGGCTGTCGGCTGGCACGCCCTATTTTGTCGCGCGCGACATCCCTTGTGAGATGTGTGAAGACATTCCGTGCGCCAAAGTTTGTCCCAGCGGGGCGCTGGATAAAGATATTGCCTCCATTGATGACTCGCGCATGGGGCTGGCGGTACTGCTGGATCAGGAAAACTGCCTCAACTTTCAGGGGTTGCGTTGCGACGTTTGCTATCGCGAATGCCCGAAAATTGATGAGGCGATTACGCTGGAGCTGGACCGCAACATGCGCACCGGTAAACATGCGCGTTTTTTGCCCACCGTACACAGCGACGCCTGTACCGGCTGCGGCAAATGCGAAAAAGTTTGCGTACTGGAGCAACCGGCGATCAAAGTGCTGCCATTGTCATTGGCGAAAGGGGAGTTAGGGCACCATTATCGCTTCGGCTGGCTGGAGGGAAACAATGGCAAATCGTAAACGTGACGCAGGACGTGAAGCTCAGGTGAAAAAAGGCTGGTGGCGCAGCCACCGCTGGCTGGTTTTACGTCGTATTAGCCAGTTTATGGTGCTGGGGATGTTTCTTAGCGGCCCGTGGCTGGGCTTCTGGGTATTACATGGCAACTACAGCAGTAGTTTGCTGTTCGATACTCTTCCGCTGACCGATCCGCTGATTACCCTGGAAAGCCTCGCCAGTGGCCATCTTCCCGCCAGCGTGGCGCTGACGGGGGCGGTAATTATCACTGTGCTGTATGCGCTGGCGGGAAAGCGATTATTTTGCAGTTGGGTTTGTCCGCTGAATCCCGTGACCGATTTGGCGAACTGGATGCGCAGGAAATTTGACCTGAATCAGTCTGCGACGATTCCGCGCTATATACGTTACGTGCTTCTGGCGATGGTGTTAATCGGTTCAGCATTGACCGGCACGCTGTTGTGGGAGTGGGTTAATCCCGTGTCGCTGTTAGGCCGCAGTTTGATTATGGGGTTTAGTAGCGGCGCGCTACTGATTATTGCCTTGTTTTTATTTGATTTATTAGTCGTTGAGCACGGCTGGTGCGGCCATCTTTGCCCGATGGGGGCGCTGTATGGTGTGCTGGGAAGCCATGGCGTACTGACCGTAGCGGCAAAAAAACGGGAGAAATGTAATCGCTGTATGGATTGTTTTCATGTTTGCCCGGAACCGCATGTGCTACGTGCGCCGGTGCTGGATGAACAAAGCCCGGTGCAGGTAATCCACCGCGACTGCATGATCTGTGGCCGTTGCGTGGATGTCTGTTCTGAGGATGTTTTTACAATAACGATACACAAAATCATTCGTGATGCATCGCGGCGGCAAGCGAGGAAATCCCCAGGAGCATAGATAACGATGTGACTGGGGTTTGGAGCGCAGCCAACAAAGAGGCAGCTCGAAGAATGAAGTGTAAATACGATGGAGTTCGGGAGCGAAACAATGAAAAGCCATAACCTGATGAAAGCGCTGTGTCAATGGATGGCCGCGCTTGCCCTGGTGGTAAGTGGTGCGGTTTGGGCGGCAAACGGAGTGGATCTGAGCCAGTCGCCGGAAGTATCCGGGACGCAGGAAGGGGCGATTCGTATGCCGAAAGAGCAGGAGCGTATGCCGCTGAATTACGTCAACCAGCCGCCGATGATCCCGCACAGCGTCGAGGGCTACCAGGTGACCACCAATACCAACCGCTGCCTGCAGTGCCACGGCGTGGAAAGTTATCGAACCACCGGGGCGCCGCGCATCAGCCCAACGCACTTTATGGACAGCGACGGTAAAGTGTCGAGCAACGTCGCGCCGCGTCGTTATTTCTGCCTGCAGTGCCATGTACCGCAGTCTGATGCTGCGCCGATTGTTGATAACACCTTTACCCCCTCGAAAGGTTACGGGAAATAAGAGGTCATTATGGAAAATTCTAACCATAAACCCGGCTGGATAAAGCGTATCTGGCGATGGTGGCGTAGTCCCAGCCGACTGGCGCTGGGGACGTTGCTGTTAATCGGCTTTATTGGCGGAATTATCTTCTGGGGGGGCTTCAACACCGGAATGGAGAAGGCCAACACCGAAGAATTTTGTATTAGCTGCCATGAAATGCGCAACACGGTGTATCAGGAATATATGGAAACCGTCCACTACAACAACCGTAGCGGGGTGCGCGCTACTTGCCCTGATTGCCATGTGCCGCATGAGTGGGGGCCGAAGATGATCCGTAAGATCAAAGCCAGTAAGGAACTGTACGCTAAGGTCTTTGGACTGATAGATACACCGCAGAAATTTGAAGATCATCGTCTGACGATGGCGCAAAATGAGTGGCGGCGTATGAAAGACAACAATTCTCAGGAATGCCGAAATTGTCATAATTTCGACTTTATGGATCTGACGGCGCAAAAAGGCGTTGCGGCGAAAATGCACGATCAAGCGGTAAAAGACGGACAGACCTGTATCGATTGTCATAAAGGAATCGCGCACAAACTGCCGGATATGCGTGATGTTAAACCCGGTTTCTAACAGGACGTTGATGAGTGGGAATGCTTGAAGCCAGAGAACTGCACTGCGAGCGGGACGAGAGGACGCTGTTTTGCGGGCTGTCATTCACCGTGGGCGCCGGGGAGTGGGTGCAAATTACCGGCGGTAACGGCGCCGGGAAAACCACCCTCCTGCGCCTGCTTGCCGGGCTGGCGCGCCCCGACAGCGGCGGGGTGTACTGGCAGGGCGAACCCCTGCACCGTGTGCGCGACAGCTATCACCAGAACCTGCTGTGGATTGGCCACCAGCCGGGGATAAAAACCCGGCTTTCCGCGCTGGAAAACCTGCGCTTTTATCATCACGACGGCAACACGGCGCAGTGTCTGGAGGCGCTGGCGCAGGCCGGGCTCGCCGGATACGAAGATATTCCCGTGAATCAGCTTTCTGCCGGCCAGCAGCGCCGGGTGGCGCTGGCCCGTCTCTGGCTGACCCGTGCCACGCTTTGGATCCTTGATGAACCTTTCACCGCCATCGATGTTAACGGCGTGGAACGGCTCACCCGGCGGATGGCGCAGCACGTCGGGCAGGGCGGGAGCGTCATGCTGACCACCCACCAGCCGTTAAACGCTGCCGCGGATAAAATCCGCCGTATTGCGCTGGCCACTGAGGGGGCCGGGCAATGATGTGGCGCATCTTCCGCCTCGAACTGCGCGTGGCGTTTCGCCACCGCGCCGAAATCGCCAATCCGCTGTGGTTCTTTCTGATTGTCATCACCCTGTTTCCGCTGAGCGTTGGCCCGGAGCCGCAGCTTCTGGCGCGGATTGCGCCGGGAATTATCCAGGTGGCGGCGCTGCTGGCTTCCCTGCTGGCGCTGGAGCGCCTGTTCCGTGACGACCTGCAGGACGGCAGCCTGGAGCAGCTGATGCTGCTGCCGTTGCCGCTGCCGGCGGTGGTGCTGGCAAAGGTGCTGGCGCACTGGGTGGTGGCCGGCCTGCCGCTGATACTGCTCTCCCCGCTGGTGGCGCTGCTGCTGGGGATGGATACCGGCGGCTGGAAAATGATGGCGCTGACGCTGCTGCTCGGCACCCCGACGCTGAGTTTCCTCGGCGCGCCGGGCGCCGGGCTGACGGTGGGGCTGAAACGCGGCGGTGTGCTGCTGAGCGTCCTGGTCCTGCCGCTGGCCATCCCGGTGCTGATTTTTGCCACCGCGGCGATGGAGGCGGCGTCGATGCATTTACCCGCTGACGGCTACCTGGCGGTTTTGGGGGCGCTGCTGGCAGGCAGCGCCACGTTAAGCCCCTTTGCCACGGCGGCGGCGTTACGGGTCAGCGTGCAGTAATGTGCACAGGATTTACAGGCCGCAGGGCGAAGCCGCCCCTCCGGCAAAATGAATGTTCATTAATGGAGTCTGGTGACTGAACTATGTGGAAAACACTTCATCAACTGGCGATGCCTCCCCGGCTCTATCAGATCTGTGGCTGGCTCATCCCCTGGCTGGCGGTGGCCGGCGCGGTTGCGCTGGGCATCGGCTGGGTCTGGGGCTTTGGCTTTGCGCCGGCGGATTATCAGCAGGGGCAAAGCTACCGCATCATCTACCTGCACGTTCCGGCGGCCATCCTGTCGATGGGCATTTACGCCTCGATGGCTGTCGCCGCGTTTACCGGGCTGGTCTGGCAGATGAAAATGGCCAGCCTTGCCGTTGCGGCGATGGCGCCGGCTGGCGCCGTGTTTACCTTTATCGCGCTGGTTACCGGTTCCGCATGGGGAAAACCAATGTGGGGCACCTGGTGGGTGTGGGATGCGCGGCTGACCTCGGAGCTGGTGCTGTTGTTCCTCTACGCCGGCGTTATTGCCCTGTGGCAGGCCTTTGATGACCGCAAACTGGCGGGGCGTGCGGCGGGGATCCTGGTGCTGATTGGCGTGGTGAACCTGCCTGTCATTCATTACTCCGTTGAGTGGTGGAACACGCTGCATCAGGGGTCGACGCGGATGCAGCAGAGCATCGACCCGGCGATGCGCTCGCCGCTGCGCTGGGCGATAGCCGGCTGCCTGCTGCTGTTCATGACGCTTGCGCTGATGCGTATGCGCAACCTGATTTTAATGATGGAAAAACGCCGCCCGTGGGTGAGCGAACTGATACTGAAAAGGGGGCGCCAGTGAGTCCGGCATTTTCATCGTGGAGCGAGTTTTTCGCCATGGGCGGGTACGCCTTTTTTGTCTGGCTGGCCGTGGCAATGACCGTGGTCCCGCTGGCGGCGCTGGTCCTGCATACCTTTTTTCAGCACCGCGCCATTTTACGCGGCGTGGCGCAGCAGCGCGCCCGGGAAGCCCGGATGCGTGCGGCGCAGGCGCAACGGGAGGCCGCGTGAATATCCGACGTAAAAACCGGTTATGGATAGCCTGCGGTATCCTGGCAGGCCTGGCTCTGACCCTGGCGCTTATCCTGTACGCGCTGCGTTCGAACATCGACCTGTTTTATACCCCGGGCGAAATCCTTTACGGTAAGCGCGAAACGCAGCAGATGCCGGAAACCGGCCAGCGCCTGCGCGTCGGCGGTATGGTGATGCCCGGCAGCGTCCGGCGCGACCCGGACTCGCTGAAGGTGAATTTCAGTATCTATGACGCCGAAGGGGCGGTGACGGTGAGCTATGAAGGCATTCTGCCGGACCTGTTCCGCGAAGGGCAGGGCGTGGTGGTGCAGGGCACACTGGAGAAGGGTAACCACATACAGGCGCAGGAGGTGCTCGCCAAACACGACGAGAACTACACCCCGCCCGAGGTGGAAAAAGCGATGCAGGAAAACCACCGCCGTCCGCAGGGCGTTTATAAGGATAAATCATCATGATGCCTGAAGCCGGCAACGGGCTGCTGTGCCTGGCGCTCGGGGTGGCGTTACTGCTGTCCGTGTATCCGTTATGGGGCGTGGCGCGCGGCGATGCGCGCATGATGGCGTCAGCCAGGCTGTTTTCCTGGCTGCTGTTTCTTTGTGTGGCGGGCGCGTTTGCCGTGCTGGTACACGCCTTTGTGGTTAACGACTTCACGGTGCTCTACGTCGCCAGCAACTCGAACACGCAGCTTCCTGTCTGGTACCGGGTGGCCGCCACCTGGGGGGCGCACGAAGGTTCGCTGCTGTTATGGGTCTTGCTGATGAGCGGCTGGACGTTTGCGGTGGCGTTGTTCAGCAAGTCCATGCCGCCGGATATTGTGGCCCGCGTACTGGCGGTGATGGGGATGGTGAGCGCCGGGTTTCTGCTGTTCATCCTCTTTACCTCCAGCCCGTTCGCCCGCACGTTGCCGGACTTTCCGGTGGAAGGGCGCGATCTGAATCCTCTGCTGCAGGATCCGGGGCTGATTTTCCACCCGCCGCTGCTGTATATGGGCTATGTCGGCTTCTCGGTGGCCTTTGCCTTTGCCATTGCCGCGTTGCTGAGCGGGCGGCTGGACAGCACCTTTGCCCGTTTCTCGCGTCCCTGGACGCTGGCGGCGTGGATTTTCCTGACGCTGGGTATCGTGCTCGGCTCCGCATGGGCCTATTACGAGCTCGGCTGGGGCGGCTGGTGGTTCTGGGACCCGGTTGAAAACGCCTCCTTTATGCCGTGGCTGGCAGGCACCGCGCTGATACACTCGCTGGCGGTCACCGAACAGCGCGCCAGCTTTAAGGCGTGGACGCTGCTGCTGGCCATCTGCGCCTTCTCGCTCTGTCTGCTGGGCACCTTCCTGGTGCGCTCGGGCGTGCTGGTGTCGGTCCACGCCTTCGCCTCCGACCCGTCGCGCGGCATGTTCATCCTCGCCTTTATGGTGCTGGTGACAGGCGGTTCGCTGCTGCTGTTCGCCGCGCGCGGACATAAGGTGCGTTCCCGGGTAAACAATGCCCTGTGGTCGCGGGAGTCGCTGCTGCTGGCTAATAACGTGCTGCTGATGGCCGCCATGCTGGTGGTGCTGCTGGGCACGCTGCTGCCGCTGGTACACAAACAGCTGGGGCTGGGCAGCATTTCGATTGGCGAACCGTTTTTCAATACCATGTTCACCTGGCTGATGGCGCCGTTTGCCCTGCTGCTGGGGATTGGGCCTCTGGTGCGCTGGGGCCGTGACAGGCCACGTAAAATCAGAACGCTGCTGCTGGCTGCCGTTGTCACTACCCTGGCGCTGTCGGTACTTTTGCCATGGCTACTGGAAGATAACATCATCGCCATGACGGCGGTGGGGATGGCGATGGCCTGCTGGATTGTTGTGCTGGCGGTGGCCGAAGCCGTACAGCGCCTGTCCCGCGGCACGAAAACGCCCCTCAGCTACTGGGGGATGGTGGCGGCGCACCTCGGGCTGGCGGTGACGATTACCGGCATCGCCTTCAGCCAGAATTACAGCGTGGAGCGGGACGTGCGGATGCGGGCGGGCGACAGCGTGGATATCCACCACTACCGGTTCACCTTCCGGGAGGTGCGGGACATCACCGGGCCCAACTACCGCGGCGGGGTGGCCATTATCGGGGTGACGCGCGACGGGGAGCCGGAGGCGGTGCTCCATGCGGAGAAACGCCTCTACAACACCAGCCGGATGGTGATGACCGAGGCGGCGATTGACGGCGGGCTGACCCGCGACCTGTACGCCGCGCTCGGCGAGGAGCTGGATAACGGCGCATGGGCCGTACGCCTGTATTACAAACCGTTTATTCGCTGGATTTGGGCTGGTGGCATACTGATGGCGCTGGGCGGGCTGCTGTGCCTGGCGGACCCGCGCTACCGCCGCCGTAAACCGTCGCCGGAGGCCGTATGAAACGCAACGTACTGTTATTGCCGTTACTGATTTTTCTGCTGATTGCCGCGGCGCTGCTGTGGCAGTTAGCGCGCAACGCTGAGGGGGATGATCCGGCGCATCTCGAATCGGCGCTGGTTGGCAGGCCGGTGCCGGCGTTCCGCCTGGAGTCGCTGGAGACACCAGGCCGGTACTATCAGGCGGAGGTGCTGACGCAGGGGAAACCGGTGCTGCTTAACGTCTGGGCGACCTGGTGCCCCACCTGCCGCGCTGAACACCAGTACCTTAACCAGCTTGCAGCGCAGGGCGTGCGGGTGGTCGGGCTTAACTATAAGGATGACCGGCAAAAGGCCATCGTCTGGTTAAAGGAGTTAGGTAACCCGTATGCGCTGAGCCTGTCTGACAGCGACGGGATGCTGGGGCTGGACCTGGGCGTGTACGGCGCGCCGGAAACCTTCCTCATCGACGGCAACGGGATTATCCGCTATCGCCATGCCGGCGATTTGAACGCCCGGGTATGGGAAAGTGAACTGAAACCGCTGTGGGATAAATACAGCCGGGAGGCCGCGCAATGAGGTTTTTACTGGGCGTGCTGATGCTGGTTATCTCCGGGTCAGCGCTGGCAACCATCGACGTGATGCCGTTTAAAGACGAGGCGCAGGAGCAGCAGTTCCGCCAGCTCACGGAGCAGCTGCGCTGCCCGAAATGCCAGAACAACAGCATTGCGGACTCTGATTCCATGATTGCGACCGACCTGCGGCAAAAAGTCTATGAACTGATGCAGGAAGGCAGGAGCAGGCAGGAAATTGTCGATTATATGGTGGCCCGCTACGGCAACTTCATTACTTATGATCCGCCATTAACTCCGCTGACTGTTCTGTTATGGGTATTGCCACTGGTGGCGACGGGCGCTGGCGGCTGGGTGATTTTCGCCCGGACGCGACGCCGGGTACGTATCCGGCAGGACGTCTTTGCCGGCGGCATTCCTGCGGCGGGACCACGCGCAGGCGTGGGGATGTATCTTCCGGGCGTGGTTATCGCGCTGGGGGTGGCCGCCACCAGTTACTCCCTGACCGGCAGCTATCAGCAGGTCAGGAACTGGCAGCAGGCAACGGCGCAGACGCCGGGGCTGCTGGCGCGGGCGCTGGACCCGCAGGCGCAGCCGCTGGATGAAGAGGAGATGGCGCGGCTGGCGCTGGGGCTGCGGACCCGCCTGCAAAAGGATGCCGGCAACGTTGAGGGCTGGCTCATGCTGGGGCGCACCGGTATGGTACTGGGTAATGCCAGTACCGCCACAGAGGCTTATGCGAACGCCTACCGCCTGGATCCGAAAAACAGCGATGCGGCGTCAGGCTATGCTGAAGCCCTGACGCGGTCGTCCGACCCGGAGGATAACCGGCGCGGCGGGGAGTTGCTGCGCCAGCTGGTGAGAAGTGACCACGCCAGCGTGCGGGTGTTAAGCCTGTATGCATTTAACGCCTTTGAGCAGCAGCGCTTTGGCGAGGCGGTGGCGGCCTGGAAGATGATGCTGAAACTGCTGCCGGCAGGCGATACCCGGCGCGCGGTGATTGAGCGCAGTATCCGGCAGGCGATGGCGCAGCAGGGCAGGTAAGCGTGGAAGGCGCCGGAGGGAGGCGTAAAGCCTCTTATCCGGCCTGCCTATACCCGTGACTTGTCATCCCGATAAGCGTAGCGCCATCAGGCATATTTTGTTATTACATGCCGCGCGTCTGTAAAAACAGGATGGTCGCTGCCACGCGAGAGCGGACGTTGAGCTTGCGCAGCAGGTTGCGGATATGTACCTTAACCGTCTGTTCGGAAATATTCAGTACTGATGCAATCTGTTTGTTAGAAAGCCCCTGCGCCAGCTCATGCAGGACATCCAGCTCTCGTTCGGTCAGGAGAATAAATGGATCTTCCTGTACGCCAAATCGTTCGCGTTCACGCAGATAGTCGTTAACCCGATCGCTAAAGACTTTACCGCCGTTAGCGCCTTTGCGAATAGCTTCCAGCAGCACTTCCGGATCGCTATCTTTGAGTAGATAGCCGTCAGCGCCGGCGTCGATCAGAGCATAGATGTCGTTGGCGGAATCCGAAACGGTAAGAATAATAATTTGCGCCGTCACGCCATCACGACGTAGCGCATTCAGGGTATCCAGCCCGCTCAGACCTTTCATATTCAGATCCAGCAGGATCAAATCAGGCTCAATGCGATTCGCCAGATCGATCGCGCTCGCCCCATCGCCTGCTTCGGCAACGACATGAAATGCCGGGTCTAGTTCCAGTAATTGACGAATACCTCGCCGCATAAGTGGATGATCGTCCACAATAAGCACCTGAAAAGGTGTTACTTCAGGCATAGTATATCTCCTGAGTTTTATTAGAATGATTATTGTTTTCAGCGCGGAAATCGTCCAGATTCACCACATTGCCGGGAGCGTAAATTTTACCCTAATTAGTGCATGGGTAAGTAGTAAAACCTGTAAGCGAGAAAGGATTCCAGAAGAATGGCAAGAATAGAAAAACCCACTCTAATGGGGTAGTTTTTCTAAGGAATTTTGGTCGGCGCGAGAGGATGTAAATCTCCGACCCCATGACACTGATTAAAAATCACCATAAGCCGTGCGCGACAGGCGTAACGTCCCGATTGTATGTATAAATAAAAAGGGTTTCATTTAAAAATATATATCAATAAGTTATATTTTTTCTCTCTCCTGTTTTGGCGCCGTTTTGACCGTCGCCGGGGACAGCAATTCGTGGACGAGGGCAGATTTTATCGCATGGCTGGAATCGAAGGGCGCATTTAACCACCCATACTGGATGTGGAAGAGGGGGGGTATTATGGCGAAAAAATGGTTATCAACACTGACTGTGGCAACATCTGTCTTGCTGGCTCAGCCAGTGGGGAAATAGCGCTAAACGCCAGGATATTATTGAACTGAGTGACGACCAGAAAGGGCATTTTTACAGCCAGCGCAGATTAGACGGTAGTATCGAGATTGATGTGGAAGGTAATATATATTCTGGTTATTACAGCAATTTTAATAGTTGCTACGTTTCTGCTACCAGGTTGGGATCACAGAAGTACTGAGTAAAGCGGGTTTGTAGTCTGGAGTTAGGGGCAGTATATATCCATAACTCCAATAGAGCTGTTCTATCTATAAAAATATTAATTGCAGATGTGATTTTTTACAGTCAATATGTTAATAAAGACAATATTTAGATTATGGAATTATAAAACTACCTTTGGTACTATCAAAACAACATTCATCTTTACTTATTATCATATCTGCTGATAGCGGAGCCCTGCTAACAGGATGTACGGCACCGTCAATAATAAGCTGGATAAGCGCTGCTTCATCAAATAATTGACATATATCTGACTGCGAACTCGTTTTCACAAAAACCCCTTTTTCAGGAACCGCTAACATTACAGGGCACATTAAATTGTCTTCCGAACATGAAAGTTCATCAACACATGGTCGGAAGCTGCATAAATCAACCTTGTCCACTAATTGCTGCTTATTAGAAGCAGGTACCCTTGGTGAACTTTGAGAAGCTAACGCCTGACGGCTATTTGAAAATGGTGTGAAATCTCTATGCGAAAAATCCCACATATTATTCAATTGTCTTTCCAGCCTTATGGCGTTTCCTGTTAATTCCATATTACGCTCCACAGTCATGGCTCGACCTGTGCTAACCTGGAACGTATGACCATCGCCATCAACAGGACGATTACTTACTTCATATAATACCTGACGTATTTCTACCTGTACTTTTCTTCCGCCATTCTGTGTAACAGTGTCACGAATGAGCTCTAAATCATTTTCAGAGAGTTTATCTATCCTGTTATATGACGTTATAGCCACATTAGGGAAGGTTAAGAACATACTTTGCTACTCCTTTAAAAAATTATTGCTATCAATGCGCGCCTATATTGAAAGCGTTTATTTGTTAAAAGCAATAATCCATGCGTATATTAAGACAAATTCCATTAGAATTTTATAATGTTAGAAGATTATCTTACGCGTGGTAGGCAGGACCCCACCCCATGTCAACAAATGACTGCAAGGTTGGGAGCTGTCCGGGCTACCAGATTCGATGCTTTACCACGCGTTGCCAATGCTCTCTATACGGGCATCGTGCCCGCCTGTACGTGATGGTATTCTGAACAGTGTATTGTTATCGCTGATGCATCACTGAATCCCTCGTTCCACGCCGTTGGTATTTGGGTGATCACTTACATCATCAACGATGCATAATCCGGGGAGATTGACGGGAGTCAGGTGATATAGCCTGCAAAATGAATGTACTGTAATGGAGGGATAGCGTCGGTTTTTTCCCCGATAGCTCCTCAAATCTTCCTCGTACAAAAAACAGACATAAAAAAACCAACCGTAAGAGGTTGGTTTTTCTAAGCGAGTTTGGTCGGCACGAGAGGATTTGAACCTCCGACCCCCGACACCCCATGACGGTGCGCTACCAGGCTGCGCTACGTGCCGACTTATGGGTGCTAATACTACCGTTTTCCATCGCGAATGCAAGGGGAAGTGGTGCTAACTGATTTATAATTAATCAGTTAGCGATAAAACGTTTCTCATCCGTTAGCACTTGCAATAGCAGACTGAGTTGCGGCTTCTGATCTTTAATCTTCTCACCATGTAAGTCATATGTCTGATAATTACCGTTATTATTGAGCACCAGGGTCATCTGTGGCGTTGTAATTGCCAGCGTACTGCCATCTGCCGCCGTTACCCAATTATGGCGACGTGGAACGGTAAAGATATCCTGACCCTGCGAATATTCGTTTGCCGGCGTGCTAACGTGCAGCAGGCGCTGCATTAACGTCGTCATCACATCAGTATGGTCGGTAAGCACGTTAATACGCTGCGCTGGCGTCCCCGGCCAGTGTATCACCAGCGGCACTTGCAGATGCCCTCGCGACCAGTTGAAACGGTTCTCTTCTGGCGTCAGTGGTATGCCGTGGCCGGCCGTAATAATCACGACGGTATTATCGAATTTACCGGCTTCACGCAATGCATTCAGCACCCGGTTGATTTGCGCATCGACCTCGTTGGCAGCGTTGGCATAGCGTTTAACAAAATTCTTCTGGTTGCTGTCGTCAATGTTAGTACCGTTAAACGAGACCCATGAGAACCAGCGGTTATCTTCCTGTGCATAGCGCCCAAGCCAGTCTATCCACTGGCTGGCTGTTTGCGCATCAGACTGCGTTCGTGCTGCCGGCATCGAAAAATCGGACAGTAAAGCCTGACGGTAAAGCGGGCTGGTAAAACCATCCGAAGAAAATAGTCCTAGCTGGTAGCCTTGTTGATTCAATGCAGTAATGAGCGCGGCAGGCGTTCTGGTGGATAAAATGCCATCCATATAGCCAGGCGAAACGCCATAGAACAGGCCGAAAATACCGTTGTCGGTCGTATTCCCTGAACTCATGTGATGGGTGAATTCGATGTTTTGCCCGGCGAATGTCGCGAGCTCAGGCATTTGCTGCTCAAAACGAGAATAGTTCAGGCCGTCTACGGTAATGAGTAATACATTCTGGCCGGTACCCATGTCGCGATAGCGCAAATCGCTGAGTGGATACTGTACGGAAACCGCTTCCGGATTACCTTGCTCTACCAGGCGGCGCTGATATTCTTGCGCATCCAGCAGGCCGTGTTTTTCAAGAAAACGCCGCGCTGTCATCGGATAGGAAAGCGGCAGATTCGCCCGTTGCATAGTGATCGGACGGTAAAAATTAGCATCTGCCCAGATATAGATAATGTGCGACGCGATAAAGGAAACGAAAAAGAAAGCCGCCAGCGGCCTTGCGAAATGGCGACGGCGCGTGAGACTGCGCAGCTTTTGCCAACTCCATGTCGCAAACAGCATCTCAATCAATAAGATAACCGGCACGCTAATAAACATAATCTGCCAGTCGCGCGCCATTTCGTTCTGGTCAGGGTTGATGACCAGTTCCCAGACAATGGGGTTAAGATGCAGGTGAAAACGGGTAAAGACTTCGCTATCAATCAACAGCAGCGTCATACCCGCTGTCGCCAGAATAGCGGATAAAAACCGCATCAGCCGCTGAGACATCACGATAAACGTGAGCGGAAAAAGAATCAGTAAATAGGTCGCGAACACCAGAAAGCTAAAGTGTCCAACAATGCTCAGGTAAGAGTAAATACGACCCGCAAGCGTTGTCGGCCAGTCAGCGACAAACAGGTAACGGCTGCCGAGCAACGTAGCCAACAGTATATTGAACAGAGCGAACCAGTGCCCCCAGCTAACCATCTGGGAGACTTTTTCACGGTAGCGCTGACGATGAGTTACCATAACCTGTCGCTTGTTTCTCCGGAATCGGCTTCTTAGTGCGCTTTGTCTTCGCTAATCGAAGACTGCAACGCGCGGGCAAAAGAGTTCGCAATCGCCTGACGCTGAGCCGGCGCAACGCTGGTATTGATAAGGTTGGTGACCATGTTTCCCAGCACCATCAGGGAAAGATCGGTCGGCGCCTTATGTTTTTCCAGTACGCTGAGCAGCTCGCTCAGTAATTGTTCAACATGTTCATCACTATAGCGGGAGAGTTGTGGCATAAATCAAAATCTGTTTGTTCATGAAAGGGCAACATATTACCGTAGCAACAGTTTTTTTTCTGCATTTTTATCCCCTAAATCATTCGCGTTACGGATTACGCTTGAAATGACAGGGCGATCGGCTTGCGTCTTCTGGCAGGCGGTGGTTGAATACTGCCCGGTCTTAAAGGAGAGTTTATCATGAGTCTGGATATCAACCAGATTGCCCTGCACCAGCTTATCAAGCGCGATGAGCAAAATCTTGAGCTGGTCTTGCGCGATTCATTGCTGGAGCCGACAACCACCGTTGTCGAAATGGTGGCTGAACTGCATCGGGTCTATAGCGCCAAGAATAAGGCGTATGGCCTGTTTAGCGAAGAGAGTGAACTGGCGCAAGCGCTGCGGTTGCAACGTCAGGGAGAAGAAGATTTTCTTGCCTTTAGCCGGGCGGCGACCGGACGCCTGCGCGATGAACTGGCAAAATACCCTTTTGCGGATGGCGGCATTGTACTGTTCTGTCATTATCGCTATCTGGCAGTGGAGTATCTGTTGGTTGCGGTACTGAACAACCTGAGTAGTATGCGGGTGAACGAAAATCTGGACATTAACCCAACGCATTATCTTGATATCAACCATGCGGATATCGTGGCGCGTATTGATCTTACTGAGTGGGAAACTAATCCGGAGTCGACCCGTTATCTGACATTCCTGAAAGGCCGGGTAGGGCGCAAGGTAGCTGACTTCTTTATGGATTTTCTCGGCGCCAGCGAAGGACTGAACGCCAAAGCGCAAAACCGCGGCTTGCTCCAGGCGGTGGATGATTTCACTGCCGAAGCGCAACTGGATAAAGCAGAACGCCAGAATGTGCGTCAGCAGGTTTATAGCTACTGTAACGAGCAATTGCAGGCCGGGGAAGAGATTGAACTGGAATCGCTGTCGAAGGAGCTTGCCGGCGTCAGTGAAGTAAGCTTCAGCGAATTTACCGCTGAAAAAGGCTATGAGCTGGAAGAGAGCTTCCCGGCGGATCGGAGTACGCTGCGCCAGCTAACGAAATATGCGGGCAGTGGCGGCGGGTTAACCATTAATTTTGATGCAATGCTGCTGGGCGAGCGGATTTTCTGGGATCCGGCGACCGATACGCTGACGATCAAGGGGACGCCGCCGAATTTGCGCGATCAGTTGCAACGTCGCACGTCGGGCGGGAAATAATCGGTACAGGCCTGATAAGCGTAGCGTCATCAGACAATGGCGGATGGCGGCGCAAACACCTTATCCGGCCTGCGAATTGTCATGAGGCAGAGCCAAAAATACCACAAAAAAACCCCGCCGGAGCGGGGTTTTTTTGCAACATGTCGACGATTACGCGCGAACGAAGTCGATGTGCTGCAGCTTCGGCTTGTAAGCGTGACGCTGTACAGCCTGAGCTTTAACTTTTACTTCTTTACCGTCAACAACGATGGTCAGAACTTCGCTGTAGAATTCAGCTTTAGCTTGCATGTTCATAACCTGATCGTGATCCAGTTCGATAGCAATCGGCGCTTCAGAGCCACCGTAGATGATTGCCGGGAACTTGTTAGCGGCGCGCAGGCGGCGGCTCGCACCCTTACCCTGCTCTTTACGTACTTCTGCGTTGATAGTAAACATTTAAATCTCTCTTTAATAATTCCTGCTACAGGCGACCCAGCAACAGGTAAGTGATCTGCTTTGCGTATGCAAAAGCGGGCGAGATTCTATACTCAAATCATCGCCACATCAATGAAAAGTGCGATTAACCGCGTAATTCATACGCCCGGCGGAAACGGCCTTCATAATCGAACACTTTTTCACGCACCTGCCAGTACTGGCCTTTCATCCGCGCGACCACAAAATCGGGATGCCGCAACAGTGCCTGCTGCGCGACAATATCCGCCGCGGCTTTCCAGCGTAAAGAAACGCCGGGCGTGCGGGTATGTGGGCGAATAAATAGCTGTTCGAAAGCGGTACGCTGGGCGGGCGTGTGCAAGCGGAAGCGCTCACTGACATCCGCGCCGTCCTCGTCATAGTAAGTGATTTTCAGCCATTCGCCTTTCTCATCCTGCCCATGCTGCATTGTCATTCCGCTACAGCGCAGGACTAACGCATCCTTGAGCCTGAGCGCCGCTTTTAACATATCGTCCGGGTCAACCAGAATGGCGTCACATTCCCGGCAGCGTCGGGCGGCAATATCGTTTTCGGCATTACACTGCGGGCAGTTTTTGAAGCGAAAGCGAAAATCGCACTGCTCGCGATGGCCGTCATCATCCTCAAACCAGCCCTGGCAGCGACGGCCAAAGTGTTCAATCAGCGTGCCGTCGGCAGTGGTTTTCCCCCAGAAGGTGTTAGCAAAGCCGCAGGCCGGACAAAATACCTGGACAGGGACGTTATCGCTTTTTCCCTTCGGGCTACCGACCTCCGGGGCATACAGGTCGTGCGGGTTGCCAGCATAATCCAGAATCAGGCAATCGGTCTTTCCCGGCGCAAGGCGCAGACCACGCCCGACAATTTGTTGGTAAAGACTAACTGACTCGGTGGGACGTAGAATCGCGATGAGATCAACGTGCGGGGCGTCAAAACCGGTGGTCAGCACCGAGACGTTAACCAGATAGCGATAACGCTGCGCCTTAAAATCATCAATCAGCGCGTCGCGCTCGGGCCCTGGCGTATCGCCGGTAATCAGCGCCGCGTCGTCTGCCGGAAGCAGACCGACAATCTCTTTGGCGTGTTCGACCGTAGCGGCGAACATCATCACGCCTTTGCGCGTTTGCGCAAATTCCATAATTTGGCTGATGATGTGCGGCGTAATCCGCTGCTGCTTTTTCAGCTCGCGGTTCAGGTCGGCTTCGCTGAACAGTCCATTGCTTTGGGCCTGCAGGCGGCTGAAATCATATTGTACCACGGGCATATCAAGACGTTCCGGTGGCGTCAGATAACCGTGTTTAATCATATAACGCAGCGGCAGTTCATAAATGCAGTCGCGAAACAGGGCTTTTTCGTCGCCGCGCACCATACCATGATAGTGAAATTGATAAATCCAGCCTTTTCCGAGGCGAAAAGGCGTGGCGGTTAGCCCCAGTAGCCGTAAGTGAGGATTAACGTTACTCAGATGAGTGAGGATTTGCTGATATTGACTGTCCGCATCGTCACCGATGCGGTGGCATTCATCGACAATCAACAGCGAAAACTCCTCCTGGAAGGCGTCAAGATTACGCGCTACCGACTGAACGCTGCCAAAAACCACCTTGCCGTGACTCTCTTTTCGCTTGAGACCAGCGGCGAAGATATCAGCCTCCAGACCCAACGCACAATATTTAGCGTGGTTCTGCGCCACCAGTTCCTTCACGTGGGCCAGTACCAATACGCGGCCTCGAGCCAGTCGCGCCAGTTCGGCGATCACCAGACTCTTACCCGCGCCGGTCGGCAGAACAATGACGGCGGGCGTACGGTGGCGGCGAAAATGGTTTAGCGTGGCGTCTACGGCTTCTTGCTGGTAGGGGCGGAGTGTAAAAATCATCGTCTCACAACATTAAACGGTTCCGGGGATAGTATGCCATGAATCATTTCCCTTGAGGGATATAGTTAGCCCGCTATACTGGACGGATAGCAACTTCCCTTTTTCGGGTAGAATGCCCGATTTCCGTATTATTACAGGCTAAATCACACACATGCGACTTGATAAATTTATCGCTCAGCAGCTTGGCGTCAGCCGCGCTATTGCCGGGCGTGAAATTCGTGGTAACCGTGTTACCGTTGATGGCGAAATCATTAAAAATTCAGCTTTCAAGCTGCTCCCGGAACATGCGGTAGCGTATGACGGTAATCCTTTAGTGCAGCAACATGGCCCACGCTATTTTATGCTTAATAAGCCGCAGGGGTACGTCTGCTCGACTGATGACCCCGATCATCCCACAGTACTGTACTTCCTGGATGAGCCAGTGGCGTACAAGCTGCATGCGGCAGGACGTCTGGATATTGATACTACCGGTCTGGTGTTAATGACGGATGATGGCCAGTGGTCGCATCGTATTACGTCGCCACGCCACCACTGCGAAAAAACTTATCTGGTGACTCTTGAATCTCCTGTTGCAGACGATACGGCGGCGCAGTTTGCTAAAGGCGTGCAATTGCATAATGAAAAAGATCTTACCAGGCCCGCTACGCTGGAGGTGATCACGCCTGTGCAAGTCCGTCTGACCATTAGCGAAGGGCGTTATCACCAGGTGAAGCGGATGTTTGCCGCAGTAGGTAATCATGTAGTGGAACTGCACCGCGAACGGATTGGCGCCATTACTCTGGATGAGGATCTGGCTCCCGGCGAGTATCGTCCGTTGACTAAAGAAGAAATCGCCAGCGTCGGCTAACTATCTCATAAAATTCAGGAGTTTGATGTGACCACCCGGCAGCACTCTTCCTTTGCCATTGTCTTTATTCTTGGCCTGTTGGCCATGTTAATGCCGCTGTCGATTGATATGTATCTTCCGGCGCTGCCGGTGATTTCCGCCCAATTCGGCGTGCCTGCCGGTAGCGCGCAGATGACGCTCAGCACTTATATTTTGGGCTTTGCGCTGGGCCAGCTTATCTATGGTCCGATGGCGGATAGCCTTGGGCGTAAGCCGGTTATTCTGGGAGGAACGCTGGTGTTTGCCGCGGCGGCGGTCGCCTGTGCGTTGGCGCAGACTATCGATCAGCTGATTGTAATGCGTTTCTTTCACGGTCTGGCGGCTGCAGCGGCAAGCGTCGTCATCAATGCGCTAATGCGGGATATTTATCCAAAGGAAGAGTTTTCGCGCATGATGTCGTTTGTCATGCTGGTGACGACAATTGCGCCGTTAATGGCGCCGATTGTCGGTGGCTGGGTATTGGTATGGCTGAGCTGGCATTACATCTTCTGGATCCTGGCCATCGCGGCGCTTCTGGCATCCGTCATGATTTTTACACTGATCAAAGAGACGCTTCCCGTGGAGCGGCGCCAACCTTTTCATATTCGTACTACGATAGGTAACTTCGCCGCGTTATTTCGCCATAAGCGCGTACTGAGCTATATGCTGGCAAGCGGATTTAGCTTTGCCGGTATGTTCTCCTTTTTGAGCGCAGGGCCGTTTGTCTATATCGAAATTAATCATGTTGCGCCACAGGATTTCGGCTACTACTTCGCCCTGAACATCGTATTTCTGTTTGTGATGACCATTATCAACAGCCGTTTTGTTAGACGGGTAGGGGCGCTGAAGATGTTTCGGGCCGGACTTTGGATTCAGTTTGCGATGGCGGCGTGGATGGTTTTCAGTGCGCTGATGGGGGTTGGATTCTGGGCGCTGGTGGTCGGCGTTGCGGCGTTTGTCGGTTGTGTGTCGATGGTTTCGTCCAATGCGATGGCGGTTATTCTGGATGAATTTCCGCATATGGCCGGGACAGCGTCTTCGCTGGCCGGCACATTCCGCTTTGGCATTGGCGCTATCGTCGGCGCACTGCTGTCGTTAGCTACCTTTACCAGCGCATGGCCGATGATCTGGTCGATTGCGCTTTGCGCCACTGGTTCCATTCTGTTTTATCTTTACGCCAGCCGTCCTAAAAAACGGTAACTGGCGCAGTGTCCCTCAACGGCGACTTAGCGCGCTGCATACCAATGAGGGACGCTGTCAGCGACACGCAGGCCAGGTCAAACGGCTTTCATAGTTGATGTATATCAATTACCAATTCATCATTTTCCTTCTTTATGTTTATTTTATGTAAAATCCATTTGTGTAAAAAGTCACATCATTGTAGTTAAAAAGGTTGAGTTAGATCGCAGAAACGGGTACATATAGCCCGCCGCTATCGCCGCGCCGGTAAAAATATTTTAACCCCAGCCCACGGTAGAGCCGCAGACGGGGATGCGGACGTTCACAATCTGTTTAAGGACGGATTGTCAATGATGTGTTAATATTAATGTAAATAGATTGTGAAGTAATTGTGCTTCCGGGGAAAGAAAGTGAATACATTACAGCTCTCAATTGTTCATCGCCTGCCGCAAAATTATCGCTGGTCGGCAGGTTTCGCAGGTTCAAAAGTTGAACCGATTCCGCAAAATGGGCAGAGCACCGAAAACAGTCTGGTGGCGCTTAAACTGTTGAGCCCGGCAGGAGATAGCGCGTGGTCAGTGATGCACAAACTCAGCCAGGCGCTAAGCGATATTGAAGTTCCTTGCTCCGTACTGGAATGCGAAGGGGAGCCATGCCTGTTTGTCAATCGCCAGGATGAATTTGCCGCTACCTGTCGCCTGAAAAATTTTGGCGTGGCGATAGCAGAACCGTTTTCTAACAATAATCCTTTTTAAGCGTCAGCTTAACGCGAGTAGCTGACGCGTATACGCTTGTTGAGGTGCGGTAAACACGCGCTCACATTGTCCCTGTTCAACCACTTCTCCCTGCCGCAGTACGATAACCTGATGGCACAGCGCGCGTACAACATGCAGATCGTGGCTGATGAAGATATAGGCCAGACGATGCTTTTGCTGTAGTGACTTAAGGAGTGCAAGAATCTGCGCCTGAACCGTTTTGTCCAGCGATGAGGTTGGTTCGTCGAGGATAATAAGCGACGGTTTTAAAATCAACGCCCTGGCGACGGCAATACGTTGACGCTGGCCGCCGGAAAATTCCGCGGGATAACGATGTCGTGTTTCAGGATCGAGTCCTACTTCCATCATGACGGCTTTCACCTGCTGTTCGCGCTGTGCGCTGGAAAGCGTAGGCTGGTGGACAAGTAATCCTTCTTCGATAATTTGCAATACATTTAAACGCGGGTTTAGTGAAGAGTTCGGGTCCTGAAATACGACCTGGATACGGTGACGAACAGGTAACAGTTGGCGGCGGTTTAACGTATCCAGCGACTGACCGTCAAACACGATGCGGCCTTCGGAGCGGATAAGCCGTAATAATGCCAGACCGGTGGTACTTTTTCCCGAACCTGATTCGCCGACCAGCCCCAGCGTTTCGCCGGGATGCAAGGTAAAACTGACGTTGTTAACTACCACATTATGGTCCACGACACGCTTCAGAATGCCTTTGCGGATCGGGAAGGCCACACGTAGCCTGTCCACTTCCAGCAACGGCGGCTGTCCGGCGGGAAGCGGAACCGGATCGCCTGCAGGTTCGCTGTTGAGTAATTTTTGTGTGTACGGATGGGCTGGCGCGGATAGTAGCGTATTGGCGCGATGGTACTCTACGCACTGTCCGTGTTGCATCACGGCTACCGAATCCGCCAGTTTTTTTACAATGCTGAGATTATGGGTAATAAACAGTAATCCCATATTGAGCTCGCGCTGGAGGTCCCGCAGCAGGTGTAAAATCTGCGCCTGCACTGAGACGTCGAGGGCCGTCGTCGGTTCATCAGCGATAAGCAGCTCTGGCCTCGTTAACAGCGCCATGGCAATCATGACCCGCTGACGTTCGCCGCCGGAAAGCTGGTGAGGATAATCACGCAGCCGTTGGGCTGCCTGGCGAATGCCGACGCGATCCAGACAACTGATAATCTCGGCTTTTGCCGCCTCCCGACGCATCCCCCGGTGCAATGACAGCACCTCATAGAGTTGTTTTTCCAGCGTATGTAACGGGTTGAGTGAAACCATCGGTTCCTGAAAAATCATGGCGATTTTATTCCCGCGTACGCCACGTAGCGTCTGCTCGCTGGCATGAAGCAATGATTCGCCGTGGAAGCGAATATCACCGGAAAGATAAACGGCCGGAGGTGTAGGCAAAAGACGCAGAATGGAAAGTGCCGTGACGCTTTTTCCTGACCCTGACTCGCCAACCAACGCCAGCGTTTCCCCGGCGTTTACCTGGAGTGAAATAGCGTTAACAACAGGGCGTACGTTCTGTTGCTGACGGAAGCCTATCGATAAATTTTCAATCGCAAGCAATGGTGATGTCATCTTATACCGCCTTAGCAGGATCAAAGGCGTCGCGTACCGCTTCGCCAATAAAAATCAGCAGCGATAACAGAATGGCGACGGACAGAAAGGCAGTAATTCCCAGCCAGGGCGCCTGTAAATTATTTTTCCCCTGTAAGAGCAGTTCACCAAGAGAAGGAGAGCCAAGCGGCAGGCCAAAACCCAGGAAATCCAGCGATGTCAGGGTGGTGATAGAACTGCATAAAATGAACGGTAAAAATGTCAGGGTGGCGACCATCGCGTTAGGCAACATATGACGCAGGATAATGTCGCGATCGCTGACGCCAAGCGCCTGCGCGGCGCGGATATAGTCAAAATTGCGGGTACGTAAAAACTCAGCGCGTACGACGCCCACCAGACTCATCCAGCCAAACAGTACGGTAATGGCCAGCAGCCACCAGAAGTTAGGCTGTACCACGCTGGAAAGTAAAATGATCAGAAACAGGGTCGGCATCCCCGACCAGACTTCGATGAGACGTTGCCCCCATAAATCGACTTTGCCGCCATAATAGCCCTGCAGTGCGCCCGCCAGCACACCCATGACGCTGGAGCAGATCGTTAACATCAGGCCGAATAAAATAGAAATACGGGTGCCGTACAGAATACGGGCGAAAACGTCGCCGCCATTTGCATCGGTGCCCAGCCAGTTGCTCGCCGAAGGCGGAGAGGGGAAGGGTTGCGTGGTGGAAAAGTTAATGGTATTAGCGCCAAAACGAACAGGCGCCCACAATACCCACCCCCGATTCTCAAGCTGCTGTTGTAGCCAGGGATCCTTATAATCTGCTTTTGTCGCCAGCGGGCCGCCGAAGTCACGTTCACTGTAATTTTTCACCAGTGGAAAATACCACTGACCTTCATAGCGCACCAGTAACGGTTTATCGTTAGCAATCAGTTCCGCGCACAAGCTCAGGCTGAACACGGCCAGGAAAATCCATAGCGACCAGTAGCCCCGGCGATGATGGCGGAAACGCGCCCAGCGGGCCTGATTGACCGGGCTTAATCGCGGCATTATCGTCCCTCAAAATCAATGCGTGGATCGACCAGCGTATAGCTGATATCGCTCAGGATATTCAGTAATAAGCCAATCAGGGTAAAGATATAAAGCGTACCAAACATCACCGGATAGTCGCGCGATACGGTGGCCTCGTAGCCCAGGAGCCCCAGTCCGTTAAGTGAAAACATCACTTCAATCAGCAGCGAACCGGTGAAAAACATGCTGATAAAGGTGGCGGGAAAACCGGCGATAACCAGCAGCATGGCGTTACGAAAAATGTGTTTCCAGAGAATGTTCTTTTCGCTAACACCTTTGGCGCGTGCGGTAACGACATACTGTTTACGTACTTCATCCAGAAACGCATTTTTCGTCAGCATTGTCAGGGCGGCAAAACCGCCAATGACGGTCGCCAGCACCGGTAGCGTAATATGCCATAAATAGTCGGTGATTTTCTGGTACCACGGTAATGTATCGAAGTTGGCGGACACCAGACCGCGCAGCGGGAAGATATCGTAGTAGCTGCCGCCGGCAAAAAAGACGATTAATAAAATAGCGAACAGGAAGGCAGGGATCGCATAACCGATAATGATAAACGCGCTGCTCCATACATCAAAGTGGCTACCGTTATGGACGGCTTTGCGAATCCCCAGCGGGATTGACACCAGATAAATAATCAGCGTACTCCATAAACCTAAGGTAACGGAGACGGGAAGACTATCTTTGATAAGCGTTAGCACGGACGCGCTGCGAAACAGACTGTCGCCGAAGTCAAAAGAGAGATAGTCCCGTAGCATCTTGAAATAACGCTCATGCAGCGGTTTGTCGAAGCCGTAGCGATGGGTGATCTCCGCGATCACCTCCGGATCAAGCCCGCGACCGCCGCGGTAATGGCTGTCGCTGATATTGCCGACGCCGGTTTGCGCATGGCTGGCGCGAACGCCTTCGCCGCCAGCGCCTGGCAACGCGCTGCCCTGACCAAATTCAATCGCGGCAATCGCCTGATCGACAGGGCCGCCGGGAGCGATCTGCACGATAAAAAAGTTAATGGTAATAATGGCCCATAGCGTAGGGATCACCAGTAACAGACGGCGAATAAGATAGGCGCCCATTGATTCTCGCTACCTCCTGGCTGCTGGCAGTTTGGCGGCTTTGTTAACATCATACCACCAGGTATCTAACCCGAGGGTATATACCGGACGAATCGCCGGATGGGAGAATTTATCCCACCAGGCGAGCCTGTCTTGCGCCATATACCACATCGGCAGCATGTAATAGTTCCAGGTCAGTACGCGATCCAGCGCCCGCCCCAGCGGTACCAGTTTCGCTTTATCACCCTGCGCCGCGATAATTTGCGCGATCAGTTTATCAACCACCGGGCTTTGTACGCCGGGAGCGTTATAACTGGAGTTAATGTATTCCGACGCCCATGAGATTTGTAGATCGGAACTGGGCCAGGGCATTGCTCGCCATAATCGTGGCATCATGTCATAGTCGCGGCTACGCATCCGATTGGTGAGCTGAGAATTATCAACCTGGCGGATAGTCATCGTAATGCCCAGACGCTGAAGATTGTGCTGGAAGGGCAGAACCCACTGACTGTTGCTGCTGGCGGGAAGGAGAAGTTCAAACGTCAGGGGCTTACCGGTAACGCGATTGACCCGTTGCTGTCCGTTGATCACCCATCCGGCCTGTGTTAGCAAAGCGTCCGCTTTGAGAAGATTTTCACGATCGTAACCGTCGCCGTTAGATACCGGCGGTTGATAGATTTGAGTGAAGACTTCAGGAGGAAGATCTTTTTTCATCGGCGCGAGTAACACCAGTTCGTCGGCGTCAGGGTAGTTTCTGGCGGCATACTCGGTGTTCTGGAAGTAGCTGTTGGTTCGACTCCAGGCATTGTAGAACAGCGCCTTATTCATCCACTCAAAATCGAAAGCCAGGGTGACGGCTTCACGTACGCGACGGTCTTTAAACACCGGGCGCTGAATGTTAAATGCCAGCCAGCGCGTGTCCTGCGCCGACTCGTTTTTCTGCTCTTCTTTAATGATGTAATGGTTGTCGAAGTTTTTACCGATATAGCGTGTCGCCCAGTTTTTGGCATCGTTTTCCAGACGGAGATCAAATGCGCCAGCTTTAAACGCTTCAAAGGCGACGTTGTCATCAAGATAGTAATCGTAACGGATAGTGTCGAAGTTAAAGCGCCCACGATTGACCGGCAGATTAGCCGCCCAGTAGTTTTTAACGCGTGAATAAACGATGTACTGACCCATTTTCCACTGGGTAATCCGGTATGGCCCACTGGCTAAGGGGGGCGTCGAAAGTGGATCGCTGAGTTTGTGATATTTCCAGAACTTTTCCGGCATAATCGGTAATGTAAACAGACTAAGCATATCCTCTTTCCCGGGTTTCGCCAGCTCGATTCTTACGGTTAAAGGTGCAATCGCCTTCACGGTGGTGCCTTTATAGACCAGGCGAAATTGCGGGACGCCTTCTGTCATAAACTTATGAAAAGTAAAGGCGACATCGCGGGCGGTAATGGGCGTGCCATCGTGAAAACGGGCGCGGGGATTAATCGTAATTTCCACCCAGGAATAGTCGGCGGCATAGCGGGCATGATCGGCAATCAGCGGGTAATAACTGCCGGGTTCATCATCGGAGGTGGTAAAAAGCGTATCGTAGAGGGCTTCAGTACGTACGCCGGGATTACCGCGTAGCGAGTAGCGATTGAAATTATCGAACGTGCCAATGGCGGAAAGCGTTATTTGGCCACCTTTTGGCGCGGCAGGATCCACATAATCGAAGCTTTCGAAATTGAAAGCATACTTAGGCTCGCCGAGTACGGCAAAAGCGTCGCTTTCTTTAATTTCCTGCGCCTGGGCGCCAGCGCTAACCAGTGCGACAAGCAGAAGCAGTACGCGCGCAATCATCTTGGAGGCCGTTTCCTTATCGTATCGTCTGCTGCAAACCGGCAGGCGTCTCGCTGAATAATAAGTGACGTTGCGTCTGATGTGAATCCATTAAACCCGTCAGGTTGTTACCATTCAGGCACAGAAGGCGCCGACATCCACAAAACGAAATCTTTCAGCGGAAGAGGGCGACTAATCCAGTACCCCTGTAAGTAATTAACACCACGCTCGCGTAGCCAGCGAGCCTGTTCCGGCGTTTCTACCCCTTCGGCTACCGTTAGCATATTCAGGCGGTGAGAAAGAGTCAGTACAGCATCCAGAACCGGCGACGTGACGGTTTCAGTGCCGATCGCCTGGATAAAGCCGCGATCAATTTTCAGATAATCTAAAGTAAATCGTTCCAGATAGATCAGAGCGCTATGGCCTGTACCGAAATCATCCACGGCAATCTCAAATCCGGCGCAATGCAGCCATTCGAACAGTTTTACCGCTTCCTGTTGATGAAGCATATCGCGTTCAGTGATTTCCAGCACGATATGAAAGTGGTGCGCGGGCAGAGCGTTCCTCAGCCGATGAATATCTTCTTTAAAACTGTCGCTGTGCAGATGCTCTGGCGCGATGTTAATACCAAATTTAGCGCCGACGGGCATCACCTCCTGTAGGGTGGGGGCGTCGCGGGCGATCAGCTCGAACAGATGCTGTGTTAACGGTACGATAAGCTGCTGCGCTTCGGCATAGTGGATAAAAGCATCCGGCGGAATCTCTCCGGCGGTAGGGTGACGCCAGCGCAGTAACACTTCAAGCCCGGTGACGCTCAGCGTGCGGGTATCGACGACGGGCTGATAAACGACATAAAACTGCTCATGCTTAATGGCCGTCAGAATCTCTTTGCCTGGCCGCGTACGGACAGCATAGATGAAGTAACAGATTAATCCCGCCACGATGCCGCTGATGCAGCCCAGCATCAGCGCATACCACAAATCATTGTAGGTCCAGCTATCAGCATAAAGCTGTAGTTTTAGCGGTAGGCCACTAATAATCGCCTGGCGTGATGGCGCGTCGGGCAGTTCCGCGACGGTCAGCAGGCGTGAAGAAAAGGTCGATAACACGGTATTGCCGACAATCAGCGCGATACCGTTAAAATCTTCCTGGCGAGTGGTATAGAGTAAGTAGGGCGTCAGGTTAATATTCAGCGATGTAAATACGCCGCTATCCTTTAATAATGGGTTGCGATACCAAATCACCATTGCCGGTTTGTTGGGCATCATTGGCGTGCCGGACAGGATGGCCATATCAATGTCTCTGCGAATATCGATATCCGGCACCAGTTGCTGAAGCGGCATATTCATAGCGCCAGTGGCAGAAGAGCAGAAGACTTTTTTATCTTTAATCAGTAAGAAGGCGCGGACATTGAGGCTAAATGCGGCTCTTGAAGTGAGCTCCGCGCCGACCTGCTGACAGCTATTGATTGTCAACGGTTGAAGGAGATCGGTGGTGGCTTTCAGGTCAGCGAAGTAACTGCCCAGATAATGTTGTACATCAGAGAGCAGTGTATCGTACTTAACATCCCGCTTATGCCACGACAGGAAAAATTGCAGACTACCAATGAGTATTGCCGTCGCCATTCCCGTAATAATACAGGTAAGCAGGATTTTCCGACCGGAAGAGGAGTCGCGTGTAAGCATAATTCCTGGTATAACCTGAAAGGGCGGATGCCGATTAAACTGGCTGATTTATAAGACTATAGCCTGGATTACCTCGTATAGTCATGCTTTTCTGTGGTGTGCAGGAGAACGTATTGCCGCAGCGGTGGATGAGGGGCAACGACCTGAATGCCAGTGGGGCTACGCTTATCCAACCTACGCCCGTGTGTGGTAGAACGGGTAAGACGCCATGCGTCGCGTAATGATTTGGCAAAACGGATTCCGAAGAGATAATAAGCAATGCACTGCCGAAGCAGTGCTTTTTACGTCGTCTCACCAGGTAAGTCAAGGGAAGTACTACCTGACGAAAAATTAACTGCGGCTCAGAACGCGTCGCGCTTCGTTGTAGCGCTTTTTCCAGTACGGTTCGTTCATGCTGGAGATAATGACGCCGCTGCTGGTTGAGGCGTGGACAAACTGATTATTACCGATGTAAATACCGACATGTCGTCCGGTGGAGCCCGCGCGGAACAGGACCAAATCGCCCGTACGCAAATTGTTGCGTGAAACCGCTTTGCCCATTTCCTGCTGCTCATAAGTTGAGCGCGGAAGCTCTAAACCAAACTGTTCACGGAAGGTACGCTGTACAAAGCTGGAACAGTCGATACCTTTTTTGGTGCTGCCCCCCAGGCGGTAACGCACGCCTTTCCAGTCAGCATACTGATCCATAATCCGCGACTTAACGTCGAGGTTACGTACCATATTTTCAAATTCATCCTGAGAAGCTTGCAGTGAAGAGCTATCGTTATTGCCCACAGCATGCGTCTCAGAATGCACATTCTTTGCGGTATTGGTGGTTGTGCTACATGCAGAAAGCAGAACCGCAACTGCAATCGCGGGGATCCCGCGCAAGATATATCTCAAAATCGGTTGAGATTTGACCATGTTGTTTGTTTTCCCTTGAAGTCCTTAACGATAAATATCGTTATAAAAATGCCAAACGTGATGAGACTAATTACCTGTACACCTTGAGACAATTCTTTGAGCGTAAATCTGTGGCAGAACGCACAAATTTATTCGCAATGAGAATAATTTTCCGGCGAGGCAAAACGAGTTTGAGATTACCCGATCGTTGTTGTCATTGCGAGCGATTTCGCGTGATTTTTTATAAGAATTTATGATATGAAAATCGAGACATCAGGAGTGGTTAAATTAAGTACAAACTGCTCAAGAAGCAGGCAAGTTGCTCATTTCCCATGAGAATAATATGACCAAAAGATAATGGATCTGGAGAATGTCATCATAAATGACCTTCAGCGATGCATAACTATCGCTGAAGGTAATGTTAATTATATGGTTTATTTGTTTAAAACTTGTTTATTTTTACCGGGAAGGTAATTCTCAAAAAGGGCTATCATTCGGTCGCTGAGCGGCGTCATGAGCCACCAGGGGAGACCAATTAAAATAACCGTGAGCGAACCGACGACGATATCGGTGAACCAGTGAGCACCAATCATGACGCGCGGAAACGCGAAAACCACAAATATTATAAGGGCGACGATCCCCGCCGTTTTGCCGAAATAGCGCAGCATAAAGGCGGAAAATATCAGTAGCATCATACCGTGATCGCCCGGAAAACTATCTTTTGACGCGTCTTTAGTCGGCACGTGCAATAACTCGCTGACGCGATAAATATGCTCAAAAGAGAGCGTCGGGCTGGCGCGTTTAACAGGAATTAGCGCCTGACCAAGCTGGTTGAGCACCACCGCCGTTAACAGCATTACCAGCCCGATTATCACAATACGTCGTCGTCCAGGGGCATTTTCTTTTAGCCAGAAACTGAACATCAGACCGCCCATCGCCAGCAGCGAACAGCCGTCAAAGGCCCGATTATTCGTAATGGCGACCCACCACAGGAACGTGTGACTTTCGACCAATTTCTGATTAAAAAAATGGAATATACTGGAATCAATGGGAAACCAGAAACCGTGATTGACGGGAAGATACCATGACAAAAATAGCAGCAGACCGGCGGCATTAAGCAGAAGTATCAAAGGGTAGCGGGTTTTCATCGTCATTTCGCCATAGATTTAAACGGTGGCAACCTTACGCGTGCGTAGCTAAACGAAGCTTCAACAAGGCCGTCTGTAACACATTCCAGTCGGTTTCTGTGCTTGAAATTAGTTCAATCCGGCTGTCCGGTGGCGCGACACTCTGCGTTTCGATGTGCAGATCCTCGCCCTGGCGATTGATACGTACCAGCCCCTCTTTTATACGCATAACGCCTTTCACCCGCCCTACTGGCGCCAGACGCGCCCATTCGAGGAGTCCAATGGTGTCAAACACGGTATCGGCATCGAAAATCCAGCCGCAGGCCTGATGGCCCTGACCATTATTGAGGCTGCGTCGCCAGCGTTGGTGCGCGGGAAGATTGAGCGCGGCGAGCCCTTTTTTGCTGGCGTGAGCGTGAGCGTGCGCGGTGCTCGTCGGGAGCTCCGCAAGATTCTGTCGCGGCAAATCCAGAAGTTTACCGTCTATTCGCCCATGTTCGGCGCGGACCAGCAGACGATCACCGCCGTACTGCCGCCACCACTGTTGCAGCGCGGCATCGCTTTGCGCTGTGGCGCGGTCGGTTTTATTGGCGATGATGATATCCGCTGAGGCGAGCTGATCGCGGAAGTTTTCATTGGCAAGACTCTGTTCGTCCAGCAGCAGGCGGGGATCCAGAATACAGACCGTGGCGCGTAAATCAATCCACGGTTCATAAACCGGCGCAGTCAATAAATCCAGAATTTGTTTTGGATGTCCCAGTCCGGTCGGTTCAATCAACAGCCGGTCAGGCTTGCCCTGACGTAGTAATGTGTTGAGTCCAACCTGCATGGGTAATCCGTTGACGCAGCACATGCAGCCGCCGGGGATCTCTTTTAGCAAGGCGCCGCTATCGGCAAGCAGCGCGCCGTCAATACCCACTTCGCCAAATTCATTAACCAGGACGGCCCACTTTTCAGCCGGATCTTTGTGGGCTAATAAATGAAGGATAGAGGTTGTTTTCCCGCTACCGAGAAATCCGGTGATAAGATTGGTTTTGGTCACGTCAGCTCCAGGATATTGCTACAACATAACGACTTTAAATAATCCTGGCGAATAAATGCCAAAAAGAGAAGAGGCGAGTCGGCGAACTTGCCCCTCTTCCGTCTTAAACGCAGAAAATGTTAACTTTTTAACGTCTCTATTTCTCGCTCAAGGACGGCCAGCACCCTATGGATTTGTTGTATCGGCAGACCGCCGAAGCCAAACAGCATGACCGTCTCGCGGTTCTCTTTCTGCCAGATGATTTCAGACCCGTTTTCTATCTCCGTTATGGTATCGAAGCGAATACCCGCATGGAGACAGCGTTGGCGTAGTTGTGCAACGCGTGAGGGGGGCCACGGGATGCGCAATGACAGATGTAGTCCTGCGGATACGCCGCCGAGTTCACCTTCGCTAAAAAGTGCTGCCAGGCCGGTACGTAATAGCGCCTGGCGGGCGGCATACTGGCAGGCAAGCTTACTGATATGGGTATAAAACACCTGGTTTTGCATCAATTCCGCTAAAAACTGTTGTAGCAGCCACTGGCTGCCATTATTGCTCAACGCTTTCATATTTTGCAGGGCGGGAAGCAGTGCGTCCGGACAGACGAGATAGCCCAGACGTACCCCTGGCCCAAGCGTTTTAGAAAATGTGCCGGTATAGATAACGCGATCGTGATAATCCATCGCCTTTAGCGCAGGCAATGGATTATCGCTATAAGTGAAGACCGCGTCATAATCGTCTTCGATAATATAAGCGCCAACGCGTAGTGCCCAGCGTAGCAAGGCCTCTCGCCGCGCCAGAGAAAGTGTGTAGCCCAGCGGATACTGGTGTGCTGGCGTGACATAACAAAGGTGAGTGTTACATTCAGGTAATTTATCGGTACAGATCCCTTGTCGATCTACCGAGACAGGAGTAACGGCGGCGCCATAATAATTAAAAAGATACCAGGCGCCGGAATAACAAGGGGACTCCGTCACAATATGACATTTTTCTTGCCGCTGTTGTGCCTGGTGCAGAATAAAAATTTGCCCGAGAAGGGCGAGTCCCTCCTGAATACCATTGGTAATAATGATATTATCCGGCGTCGTATTTATGCCCCTGGACAAATTAAGGTAGCGAACCACTTGTTCACGCAGGGAAAACAATCCATTTGGTGAATGATATCTGGTCATTAATTGTTCTTTTTGTAGTGCCGGTACATTATTCCATTTCTGCCAGCTCGACCATGGAAATGCATTTGGGTCAGGAATACCCATACGACAATAGATCTCCTGTCCCTGCTCGCTATACACATCGCTGGCTGTGCCCGCCGGGTCTGGCACGGGCGGTGGCGGGGAACCCGCAACAGCAAGGGGGGATGGCGGGATACTGCGTAATGGGGCTGTAAATATGACTTCATAGCCAACTCCCTGTCGGCTTTTGATATATCCTGCCGCTGTCAGTTTTTCATAAGCCATCACGACCGTTATTTTCGCTACGTTTAATCGGAGCGCCAGTTCACGAATAGAGGGAAGCTTATCGCCGCAAAGTAAACCCCCCTGCTGAATAGCCTGAAAATAGTATTGAAATATTTGCAATTGTAATGGCGTGATGCTTTCCCTGTTAAGCGATAATGGCAGCATAAGAAATTCCTTATTTTGGCGATAGCCATATATTACAAATGACTCTGGACGGGTATTTTGATACGCCTCATAGAGTGAAGCGTGTTCCTATCATTCACCGTGGGTGTCTCTATTTTCATTTTTTAATATCGCTTAGCGTGCCGATATTAAAATAACGGAGGCAGATATGTCGTGGATAAAAAAAAGCGCGCTCTGGTGGGGATTTGGCGGCGCGGTAGCGATGGCGCTTGTGATAATGGGAACCTGGCAGGGCGTACACTATACCAGTACGACGGAGTTTTGTTTATCGTGCCATGCAATGCGTACTGTTGGAGAAGAATATCGCAGCAGTACGCATTTTCGTAATGCTTCTGGCGTGCGTGCTGAATGTAAGGACTGCCATATTCCCCCTGGCATTATGCCGACGCTGCTACGTAAAACTGAAGCGCTAAATGATCTCTATCACACTTTTATTTCCCCTTCGATTGATACCCCTGAAAAATTTGCCAGCAAGCGGGCGGAGTTGGCGCAGCGCGAATGGCAGCGGATGAGTGCCAGCAATTCAGCGACCTGTAAATCCTGTCATCGCTATGAGGCGATGGATCACGCCAAGCAATCTGCTAACGCGGCGGCACAAATGTCTGCTGCCATGGCGAAAAACAGCAATTGTATTGATTGCCACAAAGGCATCGCCCATCACAAACCGGATATGAGCAGTGGCTTTCGCGAGCGCTATAAGCAGTTGCTGCGTCAGGGAGAAGCTCCGACGGGTAATGATGTGCTGTATACGCTAAGTGAAAACGCGCTTACCGTCGCGCCAGGGGCACCTTTCGGGAAAGCGATGCTGTTCCCGGCCACGCCGGTGAAAGTGCTGAAAAGAGAGAAAGATTACCTTCTGGTGGAAGTGACCGGCTGGCGGGAAAGCAAAGGCCGTGGACGGGTGATCACGCAGTTCAGGGGCAAACGCGTGTTTTCCGCTGTGCTTGATGCTTCGCTGATGGATAACGTCAACGTATTACAAACGCAAGTCGATCCTGAGTCTCATCAGCAATGGCAGCAGGTAAGCGTCACCGCGTGGAGTCCCGCAACGGGATATATCAATAACATCGATCCGCTTTGGCGGTACGCCGACCAAATGCTGCAATCCACCTGTAGCGCCTGCCATAGCACGCCGCCGCCGACCCGTTATACCGCCAACGGCTGGATAGCCGGATTGAAAGCCATGTCCACCTATTACCGGCTTAGCCCGGTGGAAGAGCGCACGTTGCTGAAATATCTCCAGACCCATGCCAGCGATGTGCCCGCATCCGAGAAAAAATGAGGAGAGTTTATGGATACCCAAGAGATTAACGCGTCGCGTCGACGTTTTCTGATCGCTATGCTGGCGGTCGGCGCCGCCAGCGCGCTGGCACCGTCCCCGCTGATGAAAAAAGCATGGGCTGTCGGTGTAAACGCTGAACAATGGATTCAGTCTGGCTCGCATTTTGGCGCTTTTGAAGCAAAAGTGGTGAATGGCGAGTGGGTTGAGACCCGGCCTTTTAAACATGATAACTATCCCTGCGATATGCTTAGTGCTGTTCGGGAGGTCGTGTATAACCCTTCGCGCGTTCGCTATCCGATGGTCCGGCTTGACTGGCTGCGTCAGCGTGAAAAATCCGACCGTCGCCAGCGGGGCGATAACCGTTTTGTGCGCGTCAGTTGGGATCGGGCATTAGATCTTTTTTATGAAGAACTGGAGCGGGTACAAAAAACATACGGTTCTTCCGGGGTATTTACCGGCCTCGCTGACTGGCAAATGGTGGGAAAATATCACAAGGCTGGTGGGGCGATGGATCGGGGACTGGGGTTACATGGCAGCTATGTGACCACTATCGGCGACTACTCCGCCGCGGCGGCACAGGTTATTTTGCCGCATGTCATCGGCTCGCTGGAGGTCTATGAGCAACAAACGTCGCTGCCGCTGGTGATTGAACATAGCCAGACTATTGTGCTGTGGGGATGCGATCCGATCAAAAATTTGCAGATCGAGTTTCTGGTACCCGATCACGATGCGTTCGGCTACTGGGCGCAGATAAAAGAGGCGGTGGCGCAAGGAAAAATGCGTGTGATTAGCGTCGATCCGGTGCGCAGCAAGACGCAAAATTACCTTAACTGTGAACAGTTGTCGTTGCGCCCACAAACCGATGTCGCGCTGATGTTGGGTATAGCGCATACCCTGTATGTTGAGCATCGCTACGACATGAATTTTATTAATGATTACACTGTCGGGTTTGAGCAATTTCTGCCTTATTTACTGGGAACGACGGACAAGCAGCCGAAAGATGCGCAGTGGGCAGCGGAAATTTGCGGCCTGAGCGCGGAAAACATTCAGAACTTCGCCCGTTTGTTGGTAAAAGGACGCACTCAGTTTATGGGCGGCTGGTGTGTACAGCGGATGCACCACGGCGAGCAGTATCCATGGATGATGGTCGTGCTCGCCAGCATGGTTGGGCAAATTGGTCTGCCCGGCGGCGGCGTCGGATTTGGCTGGCACTATAATGGCGGCGGGACAGTGACCTCCACCGGACCTGTACTGTCCGGGCTTGGCAGTATCGCCAGGCCGCCAGCGGCAAAGTACAAGCCGGATTTCCGCGGCGCGTCAGAACATATTCCCACCTCGCGAATTGTCGACTGTCTGCTGGCGCTAGGTAAAAAAATCGCTTTTAACGGTGAGGCATTAACGTACCCGGATATCAAAATGGCGATTTATAGCGCGGCGAATCCTTTTCATGCGCAGCAGGATCGCAACCGCATGATTGAAGCCTGGAAGAAGCTGGAAACCGTCGTTGTGCTGGACCATCAGTGGACCGCTTCCTGTCGTTTCGCCGATATCGTATTGCCTGTCACCACACGCTTTGAACGTAACGATATTGAACAGTTTGGCACGCATTCGAATAAAGGACTGATAGCGTTGCATCAGGTGGTCAAACCGCAGTTCGAGGCGCGGCATGATTTTGATATTTTCGCCGGGTTGTGCAAACGCTTCGATCGCGAGGCGACGTATCGTGAGAATCGCGATGAAATGCAATGGATCAATGCTATTTATGATGAAGGGGTAAAAACCGGGGCGTCGCTGGGCGTTAATCTGCCGGATTTTGCCAGCTTCTGGCAGGGCGAAGGCTATATTGAATACCCGGCGGGACAGCCGTGGGTGCGTCACAGCGAGTTTCGCGAACAACCTGACCTGAACCCGCTGGGCACGCCATCGGGATTAATCGAAATCTTCAGTAAAACTATCGCCGGGTTTGGCTACGCGGACTGCCCGGGGCACCCCGTCTGGATGGAACCGTTCGAGCGTATCCACAGCAAGGCGAAATATCCGCTTCATCTGCAATCCTGCCATCCGGATAAACGGCTTCACTCGCAACTTTGCTCCAGCGAAGCGTTTCGTAAAAGCTATGCCGTCGCAGGAAGAGAGCCGCTTTATATGTGTGAGCAGGATGCCCGGGCGCGTGGGCTGAAATCCGGTGACATCGCTCGTGTTTTTAATGACCGCGGCCAGGTGCTGGCGGGGGTGGTGATAAGCCCTGATTATGCTCCCGGCGTGATTCGTATTCACGAAGGAGCATGGTACTCGCCACAGACAGGCGGTAAGGCCGGAGCGCTGTGTACTTATGGCGATCCTAATGTACTGAGCGCAGATATCGCCACATCGCAACTGGCGCAGGGGCCTTCTGCCCACACGGTTCTGGTGGAGGTGGAACGCTATCAGTCACAGGCACCGGATGTGACGGGATTCGGCGGCCCGGAAACGGTAAAAGAGGAGGGTGAAAATGCAGCATAGTTCTGTTACTTCGCCGCGTGCGGCGATATATCAGTGGTTTTCGCAATTGCTGTTTCAGGAACTGACTGAGGCACAGTTAGTTACGCTTGGCGGCCGGGAAAGCCGGGCCTGGATTGCCTCGCTTTCCACTATTCCTGGTCTGGCTTCCGACGTTAAACGATTTGAACGTAGCCTGACGCGTGTGTTGCACCGTGAGGCGAGGGAGCAGGAACTGGCTGCGGACTTCGCCTCGCTGTTTTTGCTGGCACCGCCAGTGGGTGTCTCGCCGTATGCCGGACATTATCCTCATACTACGCCGGCTCAGGAGCGGCGGCAGATGAATGCGCTACTGGTGGAACAAGCACTGGCGCCGCGAGAGAATGAAGCCTCTGATCACATTGCGATCCAACTGGCATTAATGGCGGAACAGATAAGCAGGGAAGCGTCTGTGGCGACGCAATACTATTTTTTGCAACACCATATTCTGTGTTGGGCACCGCTTTTCATGGCGAGCTGCCAGCAACGGGAAGCGGAGGGGTTTTATGTTCTGGCCGTCGCGATGATAGTGCATTTTATGCACGAGGACGCGCAGTATCTGGAATCACTGCTGATGGATAACGTGTACTGCCGAAACCACTAAAAATAGCAAAGGGACAGCCAGCGCTGTCCCTGACAGTTTGTGGCCCAGGCACTCTCGAAAAACACGAAACTTAATCTGCACGCCCCATATAGCGACGCTCTTCAATATGAATGCGAATTTTCTCACCGGCGCTCAGGTATTCGGGAACCTGAATAACCAGACCCGTACTCAGCGTCGCCGGTTTGTTACGCGCGCTGGCTGACGCCCCTTTAATACCCGGTGCTGTTTCGACGATCTCCAGATCCACAGTCTGCGGAAGCTCGAGCGCCAGCAACTGACCGTCCCAGGTCAGAACCTGCATATCCGGCATTCCACCTTCGGGCATAAACAGCAGTTCTTCTTCAATCTGATCTTTGGTGAAGGTATATGGCGTATAGTCTTCTTTATCCATGAATACATATTCGTTGCCATCGACATAGGAGAAGTCAACGCCGCGGCGGCTCAGGGTAACGGTATCAACGATATCGTCGCCTTTGAAACGTTCTTCCACTTTCAGACCGGTACGGACATCGGAGAAGCGCATTTTATACAGCGTGGCGGCGCCACGGGCGGTAGGTGACTGAATGTCGATATCTTTCACAATCAGCAATTTGCCGTTGTAGTTCAGTACCATACCCTTTTTGATTTCATTCGCTCTTGGCATCGCGGAGATCCTGTTGTAGAGATTATCTAAAATATCGCGTCAAACTACTCGCGCCGGGCCGTTCAGGCAAGTGGAATTGTCACTTTTGCTGGTGCAAAAAAAGTGATATTGTTCACCCGCTTCATCTCCGGCGTTCTGATAAGAATACGTTATGGCATGTTGCCCGGAGTGTGCTGCCCTTTCTGTTTCCAGCCTGCTCCCGTAGTACCTGCGTGCAGACCTGATCATAATGACGTCCATATTTTACGTCCGGAATGTGGTCTGGATAAATTTTTATTTTATCTCATAGAGTTATAAAAAAGGTGCGAAGATGGAGTGCCGTAGCGGTTGTGGGGCGTGCTGTATCGCGCCTTCTATTTCGTCGCCAATACCCGGAATGCCGAAGGGTAAACCGATGAATACCCGATGCGTGCAGCTCTCGGATGATAACTTGTGCCTTATTTTTGGCTCGCCGTTACGTCCGAAAGTCTGTTCCGGCCTGCAACCGGCAAGCGACATGTGCTTAACGAGCCGGGAAGAGGCGATGGTCTATTTACTGGAGCTCGAACAGCAAACTGCACCATAAACTCAGCCTCGTTTGCTAAACATGATTAGGCTCATGCTCTATCCTGAATAGTTTACAAAGCCTGTTATCAGATGCCCTCTTGTATCGGTAAATTTAGCGTAATAGCGCGACGCTCTTAGTCGGTAAGAGGTCACTATTAGAATACTGTCTTCAAAAAAACAATGAAGAGCAGTCGCTGGAACATTGCGCAGAGATAATCTCTGCGCTGAAATCTCCCGGATAGCAAAAGTAGTAGGCTCGCGAGTTAAACATCTTTAATTCGTGCCAGGCAGAACATCGTCGCGACAATCATCACCAGCGCAAACCAGAAGACCGCATGGTAATTCCAGATTTCAGCGGCAATGCCTGCCAGTGAACCAGCAATAATCCAGCCCACACGAATGGTATTAGTATACAGAGTCGTGGCAGCCCCCGCCTGACCAGGCATAAGATCCTGAAAATAGAGCATCCCAATCCCGCCGAGAATGCCGATGTAAATCGCGTTCAGCAACTGTAAGCCGAGCAATGCCGCCGGCGTGTGCGCCAACAGCATCCCGGCATAAAAACACAGCCCGGCGACAACGGCAATGCGCATCAATAGGCGTTTTCCCAGCCGTTTTGCGAAGTAGCCTGCAATTAGCATGGTGGGAATTTCCAGCCCGGCGGCAGTGCCCATCATCACGCCAGCGAGTTTTTCCGGCAGATGTAACTCATTGATGATAAACAGCGGCATATTAATGATATACAAGCTGTTAGTACCCCACATCAGCGTACAGATGACAAACAGCAACAGCGTATCGCGTCGATTGCGGCGCGGCGCCTCCAGCGAGCCGATCGCCAGTGGCGTATCTTTGCGCATTGACGGTAAAAAGAACCACACCATTGCGCCGCAGACGATAAAAGCAACCGCCGCGCTTAAATACATTACCGTAAAGCTAAAACCCATCGCCAGCGCATAAGCCAACGGTGGTCCAATGACCCAGGCTAACGACACCTGGGCGCGCAGAATTGAACTGAACATGACCGCTTCGCGTCCTGTGCGATCGGCATGTTCACGAGCGAGTGCAAACATCTGCGGGTTGGCGGTAGAGCCGAAGCTACTGAGTAGCACCCCGATAAACAGCAAAATAAAGTAGTTGCGATTCCAGGCAAAGAGTACACAGGCCAGCATACCCAGTACGCAACAGAAAACGATCAGTTTTTTACGATCGCCTTTTTTATCCGAGCGTCCCGCCAGAAACTGGCTCACGATAATGCCGATGACTGCGCTGCCGGTAAAAAAGAATCCCACCATGCCGGGGCGGGCGTGAACCTCATCCGTCAGGAAAATACTGAGTGTCGGCGTCTGTAACGCACCGGCAATGCCGGTGAGAAAAGCCACGATCAAAAAGGCGGCAGACGTCAGATCAAATGATTTCGGGGCTGCAGCGGCAGGACTGTTATGCATGTTTCTGTATCGGTGATGTGAAGAGAGGCCGGAGTGTACGCTGCCCGTCAGTAAATAAACAGATGTCTGAATCAAGATCGACACGAAAAATCAAAATAGCATTTCAGGTTGTTACAATATCAAGCTGACGGTAGCTGAAAGAGAAAAGCTGAAGCCATTTTTGCGTCAGCTATTGATTTCTCGTTGGGGAAAAAATGTGCTTCACCTCAAAAAATTATCATAAAAACGGTATCTTTTCTTGCGTGATGAAGCAGAAAGATCCAGACTTCTTGAAACGTTTCAGCGCTATCTTGTTTTTGTTACAAGCCAGATTGGCGCCTTTTTTCTCATGTTAGCTGAATCGTTTCAATTCGGCAGGAGAGGAGACTCATGTTTCAGTTATCTGTTCAGGACATTCATCCGGGCGAGCAGGCCGGAAATAAAGAAGAGGCCATTCGGCAAATTGCCGCCGCGTTAGTGCAGGCGGGGAATGTAGCGGACGGCTATGTTAACGGTATGCTGGCCCGTGAACAGCAAACCTCTACCTTTCTTGGCAATGGTATTGCTATTCCCCATGGCACAACGGATACACGCGATCAGGTGTTGAAAACTGGTGTACAGGTTTTTCAATTCCCGCAGGGCATTACCTGGGGAGAAGATCAGGTAGCCTATGTGGCAATCGGTATTGCCGCCAGCTCAGACGAACACCTCGGTCTGCTGCGTCAGCTGACGCATGTATTGAGCGATGATTCCGTGGCTGAACAGTTGAAATCCGCAACAACGGCGGAAGAGTTGCGGGCGCTGCTGATGGGGGAAAAGCAGAGCGAACAGTTAAAACTCGATAACGAGACGATGACGCTGGATGTCAGCGCCAGTTCGCTGGTCACCCTACAGGCGCTGAATGCGGCGCGTCTGAAGGAGACGGGAGCTGTTGACGCGGCGTTCGTCGCAAAAACGATTAACGAGCGCCCGATGAATCTGGGGCAGGGGATCTGGCTGAACGACAGCGCAGAGGGCAATCTGCGCAGCGCTGTCGCGGTAAGTCGTGCGTCTCAGGCATTTGATGCCGAGGGCGAAAAAGCGGCGCTATTGGTGACCGTCGCGATGAAAGACGACCAACCCATTGCTGTGCTGAAGCGTCTCGGCGATTTGTTGCTGAACAATAAAGCGGACCGCTTGCTGAACGCGGACGCCGCCACTCTGCTGGCGCTGCTGACCAGTGATGATGCGTTGACCGATGATGTACTGAGCGCGGAGTTTGTGGTGCGCAATGAGCATGGTCTTCATGCCCGTCCGGGCACCATGCTGGTGAATACGATTAAACAATTTAACAGTGAAATTACCGTGACAAACCTTGATGGAACCGGCAAACCGGCAAATGGACGTAGTCTGATGAAAGTGGTGGCGTTAGGCGTGAAGAAAGGCCATCGTCTGCGTTTTACCGCGCAGGGTGAAGATGCTGAACAAGCGCTGAAAGCGATTGGCGAAGCGATCGCCGCCGGTCTGGGGGAGGGCGCATAATGAGCAGACGTGTTGCCACTATTACCCTTAATCCGGCTTACGATTTGGTCGGGTTTTGTCCTGAAATTGAACGCGGCGAAGTGAACCTGGTGAAGACCACAGGCCTGCACGCAGCGGGCAAAGGTATCAATGTTGCTAAAGTGCTGAAAGACTTAGGTATCGACGTCACGGTCGGTGGTTTCCTTGGTAAAGATAACCAGGATGGTTTTCAGCAATTGTTCAGTGAGTTGGGTATCGCCAACCGCTTTCAGGTGGTGCAGGGGCGGACCCGCATCAACGTGAAACTGACGGAAAAAGATGGCGAAGTGACTGATTTTAACTTCTCCGGTTTTGACGTGACCCCTGCAGACTGGGAGCGGTTTGTGAACGACTCCCTGAGCTGGCTGGGGCAGTTCGATATGGTTTGCGTCAGCGGCAGCTTACCGGCTGGCGTGAGTCCGGAAGCATTCACCGACTGGATGACGCGTCTGCGCAGCCAGTGTCCATGCATTATCTTTGATAGTAGTCGTGAAGCGTTAGTGGCTGGTCTTAAAGCCGCGCCGTGGCTGGTGAAACCGAATCGCCGCGAACTGGAGATTTGGGCGGGTCGTAAGTTACCGGAAATGAAAGACGTGATTGAGGCGGCGCACGCGTTACGCGAGCAGGGGATCGCCCATGTGGTCATTTCGCTGGGAGCGGAAGGGGCGCTATGGGTAAACGCCTCCGGAGAATGGATCGCCAAACCACCGGCAGTTGACGTGGTAAGTACTGTCGGCGCGGGAGACTCGATGGTCGGCGGGCTGATTTACGGACTGCTGATGCGCGAATCCAGCGAACATACGCTGCGTCTGGCGACGGCGGTTGCCGCGCTGGCGGTCAGCCAGAGCAATGTCGGTATTACCGATCGTCCGCAGTTGGCCGCAATGATGGCGCGTGTCGACTTACAACCGTTTAACTGACAGCAGGAGAGGCATAATGAAAACGCTGCTGATAATTGACGCTAATCTCGGCCAGGCTCGCGCTTACATGGCGAAAACCCTGCTTGGAGCGGCGGCGCATAAAGCGAATCTGGAAATTATCGATAATCCGAATGATGCTGAACTGGCAATTGTACTGGGCGAATCTCTGCCGAGCGACAATGCTCTGAACGGCAAAAAGGTCTGGCTGGGCGATATTGGCCGCGCCGTTGCGCATCCGGAGCTGTTTCTGAGCGAAGCCAAAAGCCATGCGACACCCTATAGCGCGCCTACTACGGCAGTGCCTGTAGTGAGCGGTGGTCCAAAACGCGTGGTGGCGGTAACGGCATGTCCGACTGGCGTGGCGCATACCTTCATGGCGGCTGAAGCAATTGAAACCGAAGCGAAAAAACGTGGCTGGTGGGTAAAAGTGGAAACTCGCGGCTCCGTGGGGGCGGGCAATGCCATCACGCCAGAAGAGGTGGCGGAAGCCGATTTGGTGATTGTAGCGGCAGATATTGAAGTCGATCTGGCGAAGTTCGCCGGCCTTCCGATGTACCGGACCTCTACGGGTCTGGCGTTGAAAAAGACGGCGCAGGAACTGGATAAAGCCGTGGCGGAAGCAACGCCGTATCAGCCGGCAGGGAAGGCGTCGCAGACGGCGACGGAAGGGAAGAAAGAGAGCGCTGGCGCGTATCGCCATTTGTTGACAGGTGTTTCTTACATGTTGCCGATGGTGGTTGCCGGCGGGCTATGCATCGCGCTTTCCTTCGCCTTTGGTATTGAAGCATTTAAGGAGCCGGGCACGCTGGCGGCGGCGCTGATGCAGATTGGCGGCGGTTCGGCGTTTGCGCTGATGGTGCCGGTACTGGCAGGCTATATCGCTTTCTCCATTGCGGATCGCCCAGGCCTCACTCCGGGTCTGATTGGCGGTATGCTGGCGGTGAGTACCGGTTCCGGCTTTATTGGCGGGATCATTGCTGGTTTTCTTGCCGGTTATATGGCGAAGCTTATCAGCACGAAACTGAAACTGCCGCAAAGTATGGAAGCGCTGAAGCCAATTTTGATCATTCCGTTAATTTCCAGCCTGGTGGTAGGCCTGGCGATGATTTATCTGATTGGTAAACCGGTCGCCGGCATTCTGGAAGGACTGACGCACTGGCTGCAAACCATGGGAACCGCAAATGCGGTGCTGCTGGGCGCGATTCTGGGCGGAATGATGTGTACCGACATGGGTGGCCCGGTGAACAAAGCGGCATATGCGTTTGGCGTTGGTCTGCTGAGTACGCAAACTTACGCGCCGATGGCGGCGATTATGGCCGCAGGTATGGTTCCGCCGTTAGCGCTGGGGCTGGCGACAATGGTGGCGCGTCGTAAATTCGACAAGGCGCAGCAGGAAGGCGGTAAAGCGGCGCTGGTGCTGGGACTGTGCTTTATTACCGAAGGCGCAATTCCGTTTGCGGCCCGTGACCCGATGCGTGTACTGCCGTGCTGTATCGTTGGCGGCGCGTTGACCGGGGCCATTTCTATGGCGGTAGGGGCAAAATTAATGGCGCCGCATGGCGGTCTGTTTGTTCTGCTTATCCCAGGCGCAATTACGCCGGTATTGGGATACCTGCTGGCGATTGTGGCGGGTACGCTGGTAGCAGGGCTGGCTTATGCCTTTGTAAAACGTCCGGAAACGGAAGTTACGGCAAAAGCGGCATAATACAACCACACTAAAAAAGGCAGAGTACGCTCTGCCTTTTTTCTTGTCTGAAAGGGGCCGTGTCAGGCTGTCGCTTCGGCAAGTTGTTGCGCTTTTAACCACGCAATCTCTTCGGCCCAGATATCAGGATTGATGGTCTCCAGTATCAGCGGAATACCGTCAAAACGCGCATTCTGCATAATCCAGCGAAACGCTTCATGGCCGATATTACCTTCACCCAGGCTGTGATGGCGGTCAACGCGACTACCGAAGGCGCTTTTGGCATCGTTAAGGTGCATTCCGCGTAAATACTGAAAACCGACAATTTGCCCAAACTCGGCGAACGTTTTTTCACAGGCCTCCGGCGTACGCAGATCGTATCCAGCGGCGAAGGCATGGCAGGTATCAATACAGACGCCGACGCGGGACTTATCTTCTACGCCGTCGATAATGGCGGCTAATTGCTCAAACTGGAAGCCCAGATTACTACCCTGACCGGCTGTGTTTTCAATGACAGCGGTTACGCCACGGGTCTGCGAGAGGGCAATATTGATAGATTCAGCGATCCGCGCCAGGCACTCCTCCTGCGCAATTTGTGTCAGATGGCTACCCGGATGAAAATTAAGCAAGGTTAAACCAAGCTGTTCGCAGCGCTGCATTTCATCGAGGAAGGCATCGCGTGATTTTTCCAGCGCTTCGCTGACCGGATGGCCCAGATTAATCAAGTAGCTATCGTGAGGAAGAATTTGCGCTGCGGAGAAATGATACTGCTCACAGGCGGCTTTAAAATCATCAATAACTTGAGGGGTAAGGGGGGCTGCACGCCACTGACGCTGGTTTTTGGTGAAAAGTGCAAAGGCGGTGGCGCCAATTTCAGCCGCGCGGGCAGGGGCATTAGCCAGACCGCCAGCAGCGCTGACGTGCGCTCCGATATATTTCATAAAAAACTCCTGTTAAACCCGCTATATGGTTCATTGCTGACGCTATGATAACGGGTTAACAGGAGTGAAACGTAATGGTTTATGCGATGAGACGATGGATCAGTACGTTAATGGCTCCGCCGCCAATAATCAGCCAGGCGAATAATGCCAGCGCCATTAGCAGCGGTTTCGCCCCCGCTTTTTTCAATGCGCTAACGTGAGTGGTCAGCCCCAGCGCCGCCATTGCCATTGCCAGCAGTACCGTGTCCAGCGTGACCAGCATATCCACTACGCTTTTCGGCAGCAGGTGGAAAGAGTTGAAAATCGCAACCACGATGAAGAAAATAGCAAACCATGGAATAGTAATTTTGCTTTTTTCCGCGCCGGTCGCCGGGGAAAGCTGTTTAACGCGGGCCGCCAGAATAATCAGGAACGGTGCCAACATCATGACGCGCAGCATTTTAGCGATCACTGCCGCATTTTCCGCATCCGGGCTAATGGCGTGACCTGCCGCGACCACTTGTGCCACTTCATGCACGGTTGAACCAATATAGATGCCGTAGGTTTCCGGGCTAAACCAGTGCGCCAGAAGCGGGTATATCGCCGGGTAAAGGAAAATGGCAATGGTACCGAAGATAACAACGGTCGCCACGGCGACAGTAACTTTACTGGCTTCCGCTTTGACGACCGGTTCTGTCGCCAGCACCGCTGCCGCGCCGCAGATACTGCTGCCCGCGCCAATCAGCCAACTGGTGTGTCTGTCCAGGCCAAAGACTTTTTGGCCCAGGAAGCAGGCCAGCATGAATGTGCTGGAAAGCGTTAATACATCAATCACAATACCGCTAATGCCCACATCGGCAATTTGTGAAAAGGTCAGGCGAAAACCGTAAAGGATAATCCCTAAACGTAGCAAATGTTGTTTTGCAAACAGCACGCCGCCGTCGCATTGTTTCCATATATGAGGATAAACGGTATTGCCGATAACCATACCCAGCAGGATAGCCAGGGTCAGGGCGCTAAATCCCGCACCTGCTACGGCAGGGATTGCGCCGCCCCACAGGGCGACTCCTGTAATAACGGCGCTCAGAGCGAGCCCGGGTATAAAATGCCACACTGTACGACGACGATTCTGCAAGGTGATTTCTGTCATAACCTTCTCCTGTATATGGGCAATAAGGTTACGGCGATCTGGTTTAAAAATAAAATTGATTATATATTTATAATTAATCTTTATAAGTGGTAAGCGACACGCTACCGGTAGGATACGACTATGCATATTACGCTACGACAACTTGAAGTATTTGCTGAAGTACTGAAAAGCGGCTCTACAACCCAGGCGTCGGTTATGCTGTCATTATCGCAGTCTGCTGTTAGCGCTGCGCTCACCGATCTGGAAGGTCAGCTTGGCGTGCAGTTATTTGACCGGGTGGGAAAACGGCTGGTCGTCAATGAACATGGTCGCCTGTTGTATCCGCGCGCACTGGCATTGCTGGAGCAGGCGGTAGAAATTGAGCAGTTGTTTCGTGAAGATAATGGCGCGATACGGATTTATGCCAGTAGCACTATCGGCAATTATATTTTGCCCGCGATGATTGCGCGCTATCGTCAGCATTACCCGGCATTGCCGCTGGAGTTAAGCGTAGGGAATAGCCAGGACGTCATTAACGCCGTATTGGATTTTCGGGTCGATATCGGGCTGATTGAAGGGCCATGTCACAGTACAGAGATTATCTCCGAGCCGTGGCTGGAAGATGAGTTGGTCGTTTTTGCCGCGCCATCCTCGCCGCTCACACAAGGACCGGTTACGCTGGAACAGCTGGCGGCGTCCCCATGGATTTTACGCGAGCGCGGTTCCGGTACGCGGGAAATTGTGGATTATTTGCTGTTGTCGCATTTGCCGCGTTTTCATATGGCGATGGAGCTGGGGAACTCAGAAGCGATTAAACATGCTGTGCGTCATGGGCTGGGAATAAGCTGTTTGTCACGTCGGGTGATTGCCGAACAACTCCAGGCGGGAACCCTGAGTGAAGTCGCCGTGCCGTTACCGCGCCTGGTACGCACGTTGTGGCGTGTTCATCACCGGCAGAAACATCTTTCTAACGCGTTGCAACGTTTTTTGAGTTACTGTGAATAAGGATGAAGAGGAGGGCAGCCCGGGCGGTATCAGCATTTTAGTATCCGCATGCGTATACGTTATTCTCTGCTTTACTTATAATCCATGGCCGGTCATGAAGGTCTCTTATAACCGCGCATTTGTGCCGGAAGGATAGCATTTCGTCTGTTACAATCGCGCCTCATTTTTTGGATGGATAGCATTTTCACATGGGTTCCAAAACTAAAACCACAGAAGCGCCCGCGCTACGTCGCGAATTAAAGGCGCGTCACCTGACGATGATTGCCATTGGTGGCTCTATCGGGACAGGTCTTTTCGTTGCATCTGGTGCGACAATTTCTCAGGCGGGGCCGGGCGGCGCGCTGTTTTCTTATATTCTGATTGGTTTGATGGTCTACTTCCTGATGACCAGTCTTGGCGAGCTGGCGGCGTATATGCCTGTATCCGGCTCGTTTGCGACGTATGGCCAGAACTACGTGGAAGAAGGTTTTGGTTTTGCTCTGGGCTGGAACTACTGGTACAACTGGGCGGTAACCATTGCTGTAGACCTGGTTGCCGCGCAACTGGTCATGGGCTGGTGGTTTCCGGACACACCGGGGTGGATCTGGAGTGCGCTATTCCTCTGTGTCATTTTCTTATTGAACTACATTTCTGTGCGTGGTTTTGGCGAGGCGGAATACTGGTTCTCGTTAATTAAAGTGGCGACCGTTATCATCTTCATCATTGTTGGCGTAGCAATGATTATCGGTATTTTTAAAGGCGTGGAGCCGGTGGGCTGGAGCAACTGGACGACGGGCGATGCGCCTTTCGCTGGCGGTTTTGCGGCAATGATTGGCGTCGCGATGATCGTGGGCTTCTCTTTCCAGGGAACCGAGCTGATTGGTATTGCTGCCGGAGAGTCCGAAAATCCGGAGAAGAATATTCCGCGCGCGGTGCGTCAGGTATTCTGGCGTATCCTGCTGTTTTATGTCTTTGCGATTTTGATTATCAGTTTGATCATCCCTTATACCGATCCGAACCTGCTGCGCAACGATGTCAAAGACATTAGCGTTAGTCCGTTTACCTTAGTTTTCCAGCATGCGGGCTTGCTGTCTGCGGCGGCGGTAATGAATGCGGTTATCCTGACGGCGGTACTGTCTGCAGGAAACTCCGGAATGTATGCCTCCACCCGTATGCTGTATACCCTGGCTTGTGACGGTAAAGCGCCGCGTATTTTTGCTAAATTGTCTCGTGGCGGCGTACCACGCAACGCGCTTTATGCCACCACCGTGATTGCTGGTCTTTGCTTTCTGACGTCGATGTTCGGCAACCAGACCGTTTATCTGTGGCTGTTGAACACCTCCGGCATGACCGGTTTCATCGCCTGGTTGGGGATTGCCATCAGCCATTATCGTTTCCGCCGCGGCTACATGTTGCAGGGTTATGATGTGAATGATTTGCCGTATCGTTCCGGGTTTTTCCCGTTGGGGCCGATCTTCGCCTTTGTGCTGTGCCTGATTATCACGTTAGGACAGAACTATGAAGCGTTCCTGAAAGATACCATTGACTGGGGCGGTGTTGCGGCGACCTATATCGGTATTCCGCTGTTCCTGATTATCTGGTTTGGTTACAAGCTGATAAAAGGCACGCATTTTGTGCGTTATAGCGAGATGCATTTCCCGGAGCGCATCAAAAAGTAACGGCGGTAATCGGCCTGGAGGCCGGATAAGGAGCTGTGCCGCCATCCGGCACTGGCCGCCTGAACGACCCCTTCTTTTAACCCTCTCATTCGAGAGGGTTTTTTGTTTTTCTCCACAATTACATTCGAGTGACATAACTATTAACAATTAAATTGATAATTATTATCGTTTGCTTTATCGTTACGCTCGAAATCAGAAAAGGATGAAGATTTGGGCGTGGCAGCCGCTAGTCAGCCCGACTCGCCTGCATAAAAAGAGTTTGCCGTGATAACCACTATCGCAGGCGAAACGTACATGCGTTGTGAGCGATAACCGATTTTTGTCGTATTTACCTCATGGAGAAATGGAATGTTTAGGTTGAACCCTTTCGTTCGGGTAGGGCTTTGTGTGTCCGCAGCAACGTTTGCCTGGCCAGTTGGCGCGGCAACGGAGGACGGCGAAACCATGGTGGTTACCGCGTCCGCCATCGAACAAAATCTGAAAGACGCACCGGCCAGTATTAGCGTCATTACCCAGCAAGATTTACAGCGCAGGCCCGTACAGAATCTGAAAGATGTTCTGAAAGAGGTGCCGGGCGTACAGCTCACTAACGAAGGGGATAATCGTAAAGGCGTGAGTATTCGCGGCCTGGACAGTAGCTATACGCTCATCCTGGTTGATGGTAAACGCGTCAACTCCCGTAACGCCGTCTTCCGCCATAACGATTTTGATCTGAACTGGATACCGGTTGACGCCATCGAACGCATTGAGGTGGTGCGCGGGCCTATGTCATCGTTGTATGGTTCCGATGCGCTGGGCGGCGTAGTCAATATTATCACCAAAAAAATTGGCCAGAAGTGGCATGGCAGCGTCACTGTTGATTCCACGATTCAGGAGCACCGGGATCGTGGTGACACCTATAACGGGCAGTTTTTCACCAGCGGACCGCTGATTGACGGCGTGCTGGGGGTGAAAGCTTACGGCAGTCTGGAGAAACGTGAGAAAGACGATCAGCAGAGTTCCTCTACCACCGCTACCGGCGAAACGCCGCGCATTGAAGGATTTAGCAGCCGGGATGGAAATGTGGAGTTTGCCTGGACACCAAACGAAAATCATGACGTTACCGCTGGCTACGGTTTTGACCGCCAGGACAGAGACTCCGATTCGCTGGATAAAAACCGTCTGGAACGGCAAAACTACTCGGTGAGCCATAACGGACGTTGGGATCTCGGCAATAGCGAACTGAAGTTCTACGGTGAAAAAGTTGATAATAAAAATCCTGGCAACAGTAGCCCCATCACCTCAGAAAGTAACTCTATTGACGGCAAATACGTTCTGCCATTAGCGGCGCTCAACCAGTTTGTTACCTTCGGCGGTGAATGGCGTCACGATAAACTAAACGATGCGGTGAACCTGACCGGTGGTTCCAGTACGAAAACGTCCGCCAGCCAGTATGCGCTGTTTCTCGAGGATGAGTGGCGTATTTTTGAACCGCTGGCGTTGACCACTGGCATTCGTATGGATGACCATGAAACCTATGGCGACCATTGGAGCCCGCGTGCTTATCTGGTCTATAACGCAACGGATACCCTGACGGTGAAAGGTGGGTGGGCCACGGCCTTTAAAGCGCCGTCGCTATTGCAATTAAGTCCGGACTGGGCGACCAACTCCTGCCGTGGCGGATGCCGTATTATCGGTAGCCCTGATCTGAAACCCGAGACCAGTGAAAGCTGGGAACTTGGTCTCTACTACCGCGGCGAAGAGGGTATGCTGGAGGGGGTGGAAGCGAGCGTTACTACGTTCCGTAACGATGTGGATGATCGCATCAGTATTAGCCGTACCCCTGACGTTAACGCCGCGCCCGGCTATTCCAACTTTGTCGGTTTCGAAACCAACAGCCGGGGACAGCGCGTTCCGGTCTTCCGTTATTACAATGTGAATAAAGCGCGTATTCAGGGCGTGGAAACCGAGTTGAAAGTTCCGTTTAACGAGGCGTGGAAACTGTCGTTGAATTACACCTATAACGACGGACGCGACGTCAGTAATGGCGGGAACAAGCCGCTTTCCGATCTGCCGTTCCACACCGCGAACGGTACGCTGGACTGGAAACCGGCGCAGCTCGAAGACTGGTCATTCTACGTATCAGGGAATTATACCGGGCGTAAGCGGGCCGATAGCGCAACGGCGAAAACGCCGGGCGGGTATGTGGTCTGGGATACCGGCGCAGCATGGCAGGCGACAAAAAACATTAAACTGCGTGCGGGCGTTCTGAACGTGGGCGATAAAGATCTCAAACGCGACGACTACGGTTATACCGAAGACGGACGTCGTTACTTTATGGCGGTGGATTACCGGTTCTGACAGAGACTGGCGACAGCCGCGTTTTGCCGCTGTCGCCAGAATGTTATAACCGATGCAGCCTGGAGAGCAACGCCAGCGACAGAGTCGTTAGCAGAATGGCGATTAACGCATAGATATAAACGCCCGACCACGCCCAGCTATTTTTCACCATAATCACCGGCACACCCGCCATTGCCGCGCCGACATAGCTAAACAATCCCCGAAAGCCGGTTACCGATCCCGCCGCATCTTTGTGGGTCACATCCAGACATCCTACGGCAAAAAGCATATGCGGCCCGTATAAGGCGAAGCCCATAATCGCGAACAGAATAGCGGTAAGGGTATAAGAGGTATCCTGTACCAGCGGCACCAGCACGATACATACGCACAGTGCTAACGCAAAGATTAATCCGGTCATCCAGCGGTTACTTTTAAACATAAAGTCAGATAAGTAGCCTGCCAATAACCCCCCCGCCAGTCCACCCGCCTCAAACCAGGAAATAATCGAATCCGCTTTTATCAGGCTCCAGCCGTGAACCTGTGAATAATAAATCTGCGGCCAGTCGTTAAGGATCGTGCGTGCAATATAAACTGACATATCACCGATAATGATGATCCATACCAGTGGGTTGGTCAGAATATATTTTATAAAAATCTGCCAAAAGCTCAGATTCACTGGGCTGGCCTTTACCTGAGCAAGCTCGGTCGTGTCGTTACGCCACTGTCCTACGTTGGGTAAACCTAACGTGCCGGGATGATCTTTAATGGTAAATAGCGCCACGATTCCCATCAGCAACGAAATAGCGCCAGGAACATAAAAACCCATTTTCCAGCTACCGCTAAAAGCGATTGCAAAACTGGTCAGTAGCGGCGCGAGGCTACCGCCGATATTGTGCGCCGCCTCAACGATAGCCCACCAGCGTCCCCGTTCGTTTTTTGAAAACCACGAAGCCATAATTTTCGCCATCGGCGGAAAACTGGTGCCCTGTAGTATCGCGTTAAGGCTATAGAGCACATAGAATGCCGCGACGCTATCTGAAAAGCCGAACAGAATATTGACGATACCCACGCCAATCAGCACCGGGCCGGTCATGGCTTTCGGGTTAATTTTATCGACCAGCATTCCACCGACAAACTTCATAGCGCCATAGAGAATGTAAAACATCGACGACATAATGGCGAAATCTTCTGCGGTCAGCGACGTTTCTGTCAGCATCGTCGGCATCGCGGCGGAGAAGTTTTTGCGAGTGAGATAAAAGACAGCATATGAGATAAACACAGAGGCTATAATTTCAATGCGAAATTTTTTATAGGTCTGGTCTATCTCTTCTTTTTCTTTAACAATCGGCTTATCGGGCTGGCTGAAAATAAATGTTTTTATACTCATTTTAAAATTTCCTTCCGGCGAGTTGTGTCGCGTTATAATTCATCTTCAATAAGGAAAAGAAGTAATTCAAAACCGTGATAGTTAATCTGGTGGTGGATTTTTTCCCGTACAAGTGGTTTCGCTTTCCAGGCAACACCGATGCCTGCGTGTTGTAACATTGGCAGATCGTTAGCACCATCGCCGCAGGCGATAATATTGGCAGTGGTAATACCTAATTGGTCCCCCAGTTCAACTAATGTCTGTTTTTTTCTGGTCGCGTTCATAATCGGCAGGGTAATATTGTCGGTCAGCCCGTTATCACGTATTTCAACCGTATTCGAAAAGGCATAATCAAGTTGATATCGCGTTTTCAGACGCTGGGTGAAAATATCCAGTCCGCCGGAGATAATCGCAGTTTTAAATCCTTTAGCTTTAATTATCGGCAGAATAGTTGAAAGACCAGGCGAAAGGGTCATGCGATCGCATACCGCGTTCAGGACCTCTTTCGGCGTGCCTTTCAGCATCCCGATACGCCGGGTAAAACTGGCGTTAAAGTCAAGTTTACCCTCCATAGCCTGTTGCGTGATGGCGGCAATTTGCGCTGTCATGCCGAGGGCGCAGGCTATTTCATCCACACCTTCTTCCTTAATAAATGTAGAATCCATGTCAAACGCGATAATACCGTTAGCAGGCAATGATTGCGGCTTAATAAAAAAATCAAAAGACCAGAGTAATGAGAGTTCACGCAAACGGTGATAAATCTCAGGTGTAAGGTACTCTTGTGGTAGCGTAAGCCTGAGATAGGCGGTATCGATCAGCGCGGTATACCGTCTGTCAAATAATTTTGAAAACGGTATATTAATATCATGAAATAGCGTTTCAGGTAATTTTTTTTGAAACGTGTTGATATCCTGTGTCGTAATAAAATAAATAACACTCATACTGTGACTCCCTTAATTTACGGCTATTATAATGTGTCTTTTGAAACGTGGAATATCTCGCTATCACAGATATTAATGCCAGGAAAACGATAAAAAAGGATGGTTTTTGATACGCGGTAAACTTCAGACACAAAAGGTATCATTTTTGATATATCAACTATGCGAGGATGATATTGATAACTTAATGTTACTGAAAATGAAAGGATTGATATAACGATGGAAAGTTGCCTTGATATATTCAAAATAGTAATAGGTCCATCCAGCTCACGCACAGTAGGACCGATGCGCGCCGCCTGCCATTTTATTTCATTGCTCAGAGAACAAGAAACGTTGCCATTGGCGCGGGAAATCGAAATTGAGCTTTACGGTGCGCTATCGCTAAGCCGCAAATGCCACAATGTGGATATCGCGCTTTACCTTGGACTGTTGGGCAACCAGCCGGAAAATGTGGATCTTCGCGCGCATATGGCGGCGATTAAACGTGCAGAAAATGAAAATAAAGTCGAACTACCGCTCGCGGGGGCGGGCGGAACTACGGTAAAGGTAAAGATTATCGCCAATCGCCAGGCGCACCCTGGTCATCATTATGCGATGACGTTTCGCGCCAGGGATGATTATTTCACACTGTATGAAGAGACCTGGTTTTCGACCGGCGGCGGGCAGGTTCGCAAACATGGTGAACCACTGACGTCATCGCTGCCTTTCCAGACGGCCTCGCCCTTTGAATTTGACGATGCCGCACAGTTGTTGGCGCTTTGTCGGCATAACGGCCTGTCTGTGGCAGCGCTAATGATGAAAAATGAACTGTGTCGCCATTCGCCAGAGACATTGCAGAATTATCTGGCGCAGATATGGGAAGTTATGCAACAGGCTGTGTATCGCGGACTGCATACCGAAGGGCTGTTACCCGGTCCGTATCAGGTGCCTCGGCGCGCTTGTGCGTTACATAAAACGTTGCAGGCCAACCGTTCCGTCAGCAATTTTTTAACCGCACTGAACTGGGTAAATGCTTTTGCCATTGCGGTAAGTGAAGAAAATGCCAGCGGCGGGCAGATTGTTACCGCGCCAACTAATGGCGCGTGCGGCATCATACCTGCGGTGCTCTGTTGGTATGATAAATTTATTACACCGTTGGACCCTTCCGCCCTGGCTCGCTTTTTCCTGACCGCTACTGCTATCGCGCTGTTGTTTAAACAAAACGCCTCTATTCTGGGATCTGAAGTGGGCTGTCAGGGGGAAATCGGCGTGGCGTGTTCGATGGCGGCGGCGGGCCTGGCTGAACTGATGGGAGCCTCGGTGGAACAAACTCTGAGCGCCGCTGAGATTGCCATGGAGCATCATCTGGGATTGACCTGCGATCCGCTGGGCGGACAGGTACAAATTCCTTGCATTGAGAGAAATGCTATCTCCGCGGTGAAAGCAATCAACGCGGCAACGATGGCAATCAGCCGTGTGAGTGACCCCTGTATTACACTCGATGAGATCATTGCCGCGATGTATGAGACCGGTAAAGACATGAGCGCTAAATATCGCGAAACCTATCATGGTTCGTTGGGAAAAATTCAGCCACGCAAGCGAGGGTGATCCATTGAAATATCATACGATGAATAACGATGAGATTATCCTGTCGTTGTGCGCCCGCCTAAAGGAGACGCGTTTGTCCTTGTCTATGACCCAGCAGCAGCTTGCCGATCGTGCGCAAGTCGGCATTGCTACTATTAAGCGTATTGAGAAGGGCGGTGGGCTAAATCTTGATACGTTAATTTCTCTCCTGCGGGCGCTGGATAAGTTGCACAACCTTAATGCGGTGCTGTTTGAATCCGAGCGACGTAATTTTCATGAGAGCTATGAAGGCGGCGAGGGCAGCGGCCGTCTTCAGGTACGCCAGCAGGTCGCGGATTTAAACAATAAATCCTCCGCGCCGCAGTCGGAAGAAGTGAACTACAGCGCGGCGCTGGAAAATTCATTATGCTGGTGACGCCTCACGCTCGCCTCTCAGATGTCGGGCGTGAAAGCGCAGATGGTCCTCGATAAACGACGCAATAAAATAATAGCTATGATCGTAGCCGGGCTGAATTCGTAGCGTCATTGGCCAGGCGGTTTGCCGTGCGGCTTCCGCCAGGACTGCAGGTTGAAGCTGGTCAGCGAGGAATTGATCGCTGTCGCCCTGATCGATGAGCACAGGAATGGCGTCCTGCGGCTGGCTGGCCAGCATTAATTCGCGGCTATCCCATTCAGCCCAGGTGGATTCATCTTCGCCGAGATAAGCAGTAAGCGCTTTGATTCCCCACGGGACGCGGCTGGGGTTGACGATAGGCGCAAAGGCAGAGACGCTGGCATATTTGCCCGGGTTTTTGAGCGCCATGATCAAGGCGCCGTGCCCCCCCATTGAGTGTCCGCTGATGGCGCAACGGTCACTGACGTTAAATTGTGTCTGAATAAGCGCCGGAAGCTCATCGCGCAGGTAGTCGTACATGTGATAATGGCTGGCCCAGGGCGACTGTGTGGCATTGAGGTAAAAGCCGGCGCCCTGACCTAAATCGTATCCGCTATCGTCGGCAACCTGTTCGCCGCGCGGGCTGGTGTCCGGCATCACTAATACCAAGCCCAGTTCAGCAGCCACACGCTGTGCGCCAGCTTTGGTGGTGAAGTTTTCATCATTGCAGGTTAATCCGGACAACCAGTACAGCACCGGAGGCGGTTCATTATCCTGAGTCGGCGGAAGAAAAATGCTGAATGTCATGGTGCAGTTCAGCGTAGTGGCGTGATGACGCCAACGCTGCTGCCAACCGCCAAAACACCGGTGCTCTTCGAGCATTTCCATGCGGGGCTCCTTTTATTTGAACCTGATAAGGTACGCAGATTCTCCATAATACAGCTTATTTATCGCACTGTGAGTAACTTTCACTTCCGTAATGCATAAACATGCTTCATCATTTAAATAACGTTGCGTTAACAATTTCATTCTTTGTCCCGTCATCATTCTCACGCCGGAAAAGGTGTCATGAAAGGCTGCGACAATTTCAACAATTATGGGTATGAATGCTGGATTATGTGCGCTGCCTCACGCACAATAATCACACTGTCACAATATTGACAAACTTTGCCCCATGCAGGGCAAAGGCGCCACATCTGCAGGAGAACACGATTAATGCCATCACTCAGTAAAGAAGCGGCCCTGGTTCATGACGCGCTGGTTGCCCGGGGGCTGGAAACGCCGCTGCGCCCGGCTGTGGATGAATTAGATAATGAAACGCGAAAACGCCTCATCGCAGGGCATATGACTGAGATCATGCAGTTGCTGAATCTCGATTTGAGCGATGACAGTTTGATGGAAACGCCGCATCGTATCGCGAAGATGTATGTTGATGAGATTTTCGCCGGTCTCGACTATACCAATTTCCCCAAAATTACCCTCATTGAAAATAAAATGAAGGTCGACGAAATGGTCACCGTTCGCGATATCACGCTGACCAGCACCTGTGAGCACCACTTTGTGACCATTGATGGTAAAGCTACCGTCGCCTATATCCCTAAAGACGCTGTGATTGGTCTGTCAAAAATTAACCGTATCGTGCAATTCTTCGCCCAGCGCCCGCAGGTGCAGGAGCGTCTGACTCAGCAAATTTTGACGGCGCTGCAAACGTTGCTTGGCACCAATAATGTGGCAGTTTCGATTGATGCGGTGCATTACTGTGTGAAAGCGCGTGGTATACGCGATGCGACCAGCGCCACGACGACGACCTCGCTGGGCGGCTTGTTTAAATCCAGCCAGAACACGCGTCAGGAGTTCCTGCGCGCTGTTCGCCATCATAGCTGATTAAGGCTGTAACTATGGAGCGTAACGTCACGCTGGATTTTATTCGTGGCGTTGCCATTCTTGGCATCCTGCTTCTTAATATCAGTGCTTTTGGCTTGCCAAAAGCTGCGTATCTCAACCCCGCCTGGTATGGTGCGATTATCCCCGAGGATGCCTGGTCCTGGGCGATGCTCGATCTGGTGGCGCAGGCCAAGTTCCTTACGCTGTTCGCCCTGCTGTTTGGCGCGGGGTTACAAATGCTGCTTCCGCGCGGAAAACAGTGGATTCAGTCTCGCTTAACGCTGCTGGCGCTGTTGGGCTTTATCCATGCGCTATTCTTTTGGGATGGCGACATTCTGCTGGCTTACGGTCTGGTCGGTCTTATCTGCTGGCGGTTGGTACGCGACGCGCCTTCGGTAAAAAGTCTGTTTAATACTGGCGTACTGCTTTATCTGGTGGGAATTGGCGTGTTGCTGCTTTTAGGCGTGATATCTAATAGCGAAACCAGCCGCGCCTGGACGCCGGATGCTTCCGCACTAGTGTATGAAAAATACTGGAAGCTGAACGGCGGTATGGAGGCCATTAGCAACCGGGCGGAGATGCTGTCGAATAGTTTACTGGCGCTTGGTGCGCAATATGGCTGGCAACTGGCAGGTATGATGCTGCTGGGCGCTGCGCTGATGCGTAGCGGCTGGCTGAAAGGTCAGTACAGTCTGCGGCACTATCGCCGTACCGGGTTTCTGCTGGTGGCGTTAGGGTTAACAATCAACCTTCCTGCCATCATTTTACAGTGGCGGCTGGACTGGGCATATCGCTGGTGCGCCTTTCTGTTACAGGCGCCGCGTGAACTGAGCGCACCGTTTCAAACGCTGGGTTATGCTGCGCTGATATTGGGTTACTGGCCGCAGCTTAGCCGGTTCAGACTGGTGTTTGCTATTGCCTGCGTAGGGCGAATGGCGCTGACCAATTATCTGCTGCAGACGATCATCTGTACCACGCTTTTTTATCAGTTTGGCTTATTTATGGCGTTCAATCGGCTGGAACTCCTGTTCTTTGTCGTTCCGGTATGGGCAATAAACCTTCTCTTCTCCGTTATCTGGCTACGTTTCTGGCGACAGGGGCCGATCGAGTGGTTATGGCGTCAATTCACACTACGCGCATCCCGAACATCCAGATAACGATCTGGATCACATTCATTAACAAAACGGCTGTAACCGTTTCCATCCCTGTGACGTTACTCACGCAGTCCTGCTCTGGGTGCTGACAAAATAGCCGCCTGCTGACGGGACATTCGTGAGCATTTCTGAACTCAAACAGGGCAGTGAATATGATCACCATTCGTGATGTCGCGCGCCAGGCTGGCGTGTCTGTAGCGACCGTTTCCCGCGTACTGAATAATAGCGCGTTGGTCAGTCCCGATACCCGTGATAGCGTAATGCAAGCCGTGACATTGCTGGGGTATCGGCCAAATGCGAATGCCCAGGCGCTGGCTACACAGGTGAGCGACACCATCGGCGTCGTAGTGATGGATGTTTCTGATGCGTTTTTCGGCGCGCTGGTGAAAGCCGTGGATCAGGTGGCCCAACACCACCAGAAATATGTCCTCATTGGCAATAGCTATCATGAAGCGGAAAAGGAGCGTCATGCTATTGAAGTCCTGATTCGCCAGCGTTGCAATGCCTTGATTGTTCACTCAAAAGCTTTAACCGATCGCGAGCTGGGCGACTTTATGGATCAGATTCCCGGCATGGTGCTGATTAACCGTATCGTCCCGGGATATGCGCATCGCTGCGTCTGTCTCGATAATGTGAGCGGTGCCAGAATGGCAACCCGAATGTTGTTAAATAACGGACATCAGCGAATCGGCTACCTTGCTTCCAGTCACCGTATTGAAGATGACGCAATGCGCCGGGAAGGATGGCTAAATGCGCTGCATGAGCAGGGGATTTCTGCGTCCGAGAGCTGGATTGGCACCGGTACGCCGGATATGCAGGGCGGCGAGTCGGCGATGGTTGAGTTACTGGGGCGCAATCTGCAGCTGACGGCGGTATTCGCTTATAACGATAACATGGCGGCAGGAGCGCTGACGGCGTTAAAAGACAATGGCATCGCCATTCCCTTGCATCTGTCTATCATCGGTTTTGATGATATTCCTATTGCGCGTTATACCGATCCTCAGTTGACGACTGTACGCTATCCTATTGCTTCTATGGCGAAAATTGCGACAGAACTGGCGCTACAGGGCGCTGCAGGTACGCTGGATATCACCGCGACGCACTGCTTTATGCCGACGCTGGTTCGGCGTCATTCGGTGGCGTTGCGACAGAATGCGGTGCTGATCACTAACTGATTACTCATCGCATGTAACCGTTTTCAATCTGTGAGTAAATTCACAGTTTATTAACATTGTGATAGCTATGATGACAACGTTTGTCGCACTGTAACTGATATGTAACAGTCAGCGATCGGTTTTGCCGCGTTATTGTGCTTCTGAACACGGTTATCACCCTATCCTGCGACTTACCGGACACAAAAATAAAAAGTTGAATTAATACGCTTTGGCCTTCAGTAACGCGACGTTAACGTGCTGAGTCGCCGGGCATTTTCTTACGCTATACCCTCTATAATAAAACCGGAGCTACCATGAATAAGAAGGTACTGACCCTTTCTGCCGTGATGGCAAGTCTGTTATTCGGCGCGCACGCGAATGCGGCGGATACGCGTATTGGCGTGACGATTTATAAATACGACGATAATTTTATGTCCGTCGTGCGTAAGGCGATTGAAAAAGATGGCAAATCCGCGCCGGATGTTCAGTTGCTGATGAATGACTCGCAAAACGATCAGTCCAAACAGAATGATCAAATTGACGTTTTGCTGGCGAAAGGCGTGAAAGCACTGGCGATTAACCTGGTCGACCCGGCAGCGGCTGGTACCGTGATTGAAAAAGCGCGTGGGCAAAATGTGCCGATAGTGTTCTTTAATAAAGAGCCATCCCGCAAAGCGCTGGACAGCTATGACAAGGCGTATTATGTCGGGACTGACTCTAAAGAATCCGGTGTGATTCAGGGCGACTTAATTGCCAAACACTGGCAGGCGAATCAGGGTTGGGATCTGAATAAAGACGGTAAAATTCAATATGTCCTGTTAAAAGGCGAGCCGGGGCATCCGGATGCGGAAGCCCGTACGACGTATGTGGTGAAAGAGTTAAATGACAAAGGTATTCAGACTGAGCAACTGGCATTAGATACCGCTATGTGGGATACCGCGCAGGCAAAAGATAAGATGGATGCCTGGCTATCTGGTCCGAACGCTAACAAGATTGAAGTGGTTATTGCCAATAACGATGCGATGGCGATGGGCGCGGTAGAAGCGCTGAAAGCGCATAATAAATCGGCGATCCCGGTCTTTGGTGTTGATGCGTTACCGGAAGCCCTGGCGTTGGTGAAATCGGGGGCGATGGCCGGAACGGTGCTGAATGACGCGAACAATCAGGCGAAAGCAACATTCGAACTGGCAAAAAACCTTGCCGAAGGTAAGGGCGCGGCTGATGGCACTAACTGGAAGATTGAGAACAAAATCGTGCGCGTGCCTTATGTCGGCGTGGACAAAGACAATCTGAGCGAATTTACCCAAAAATAACTTTTCCGTCTGTGGGCGCAATTTTGTTGCGCCCTGAAACCGTGGAAGGGTGACGCGCCGCAGACCGGATAACGTATTTCTTCTGCCATCCGGCGCGGATAGTCATAATTAAAAAGGCCGACAGGGTATCATTATGGGCAGCACGATTTCTCCGCCGTCGGGTGAATATTTGTTGGAAATGCGTGGCATTAACAAATCATTTCCCGGCGTGAAAGCGCTTGATAATGTCAACTTAAACGTTCGTCCGCACTCTATTCATGCATTAATGGGTGAAAACGGCGCAGGTAAATCAACATTATTAAAATGTCTTTTCGGTATTTATCAAAAAGACTCCGGCAGCATTGTATTTCAGGGAAAAGAAGTGGACTTCCATTCGGCGAAAGAAGCGCTGGAGAATGGGATTTCGATGGTACACCAGGAGTTAAACCTGGTATTACAACGTTCGGTCATGGATAACATGTGGCTGGGGCGTTATCCTACCAAAGGTATGTTTGTCGATCAGGATAAAATGTACCAGGATACCAAAGCGATATTTGATGAACTGGATATCGATATTGACCCACGCGCGCGCGTAGGAACGTTATCCGTTTCGCAAATGCAGATGATAGAAATTGCGAAGGCGTTTTCCTATAATGCCAAAATCGTTATTATGGATGAACCAACCTCATCATTAACCGAGAAAGAGGTTAATCATCTGTTTACAATTATTCGCAAGCTGAAAGAACGCGGCTGCGGTATTGTTTATATCTCGCATAAAATGGAAGAAATTTTTCAATTGTGCGATGAAATTACTATTTTGCGCGACGGTCAGTGGATTGCCACCCAGCCGCTGGAAGGGCTGGATATGGATAAGATCATTGCGATGATGGTCGGACGTTCCCTGAACCAGCGTTTTCCGGATAAAGAAAATAAGCCGGGCGACGTGATTCTGACAGTGCGTAACCTGACCTCGCTGCGCCAGCCTTCCATTCGCGATGTCTCCTTTGATCTGCACAAAGGAGAAATTCTGGGTATTGCTGGTCTGGTTGGAGCAAAGCGTACCGATATCGTCGAAACGTTATTCGGTATCCGTGAAAAGTCGTCCGGGACAATCACTTTACATGGCAAGAAAATTAATAATCACAATGCGAATGAAGCAATTAACCACGGTTTTGCGCTGGTGACCGAAGAGCGACGTTCTACCGGGATTTACGCCTATCTTGACATCGGTTTTAACTCCTTAATTTCGAATATCCGCAATTATAAAAATAAAGTGGGATTACTGGATAATTCCCGAATGAAAAGCGATACCCAATGGGTTATTGATTCCATGCGGGTAAAAACGCCGGGACATCGCACGCAAATTGGTTCGCTTTCTGGCGGCAATCAGCAAAAGGTGATCATTGGACGATGGCTATTAACGCAGCCGGAAATATTAATGCTGGATGAGCCGACACGCGGTATTGACGTCGGTGCAAAATTTGAAATCTATCAGCTTATTGCGGAACTGGCGAAAAAAGGCAAAGGGATCATCATTATCTCTTCTGAAATGCCGGAACTGTTAGGGATTACCGATCGTATCCTGGTAATGAGCAATGGTCTCGTTTCCGGTATTGTCGATACTAAAACAACAACGCAAAACGAAATTTTGCGTCTTGCTTCTTTGCACCTTTAAGATCAGGGGCTCCTTATGAGTGCGTTAAATAAGAAAAGTTTCCTTACCTGGCTGAAAGAGGGCGGCATTTACGTCGTGCTTTTAGTTTTGCTGGCGATTATTATTTTCCAGGACCCGACTTTTTTAAGTTTGCTGAATTTAAGTAATATTCTGACGCAATCTTCAGTGCGTATCATTATTGCATTAGGCGTAGCGGGGCTCATCGTCACCCAGGGGACAGACCTGTCGGCAGGACGTCAGGTGGGGCTGGCGGCGGTTGTGGCGGCAACGCTGCTACAATCCATGGAAAATGCCAATAAAGTATTTCCGGAAATGGCGACTATGCCAATTGCGGTGGTCATCCTGATTGTCTGTGCGATTGGCGCGGTAATTGGTCTGGTGAATGGCATTATCATTGCTTATCTGAATGTAACGCCGTTTATTACCACCCTGGGTACGATGATTATCGTTTACGGGATCAACTCCCTTTACTATGATTTTGTCGGCGCTTCGCCTATTTCCGGCTTTGACAGCGGCTTCTCCACCTTTGCGCAGGGATTTGTGGCGCTGGGGAGTTTTCGGCTCTCTTACATCACCTTTTACGCCCTGATAGCGGTGGCGTTTGTCTGGGTACTGTGGAATAAGACTCGCTTTGGTAAAAATATTTTTGCTATTGGCGGTAACCCGGAGGCGGCAAAAGTATCCGGAGTCAACGTGGCGCTGAACCTACTGATGATTTACGCGCTCTCCGGTGTGTTTTACGCCTTCGGCGGCTTACTGGAAGCGGGGCGTATTGGTTCTGCAACGAACAACCTCGGCTTTATGTATGAGCTGGATGCGATTGCCGCGTGCGTCGTCGGCGGCGTGTCGTTCAGCGGTGGGGTAGGCACTGTCTTTGGCGTGGTGACCGGCGTCATTATTTTTACCGTCATTAACTATGGTCTGACCTATATCGGGGTAAACCCGTACTGGCAGTACATTATCAAAGGCGGAATTATCATTTTCGCCGTGGCGCTGGATTCGCTGAAATACGCGCGTAAAAAGTAGTTCTCCAGACGTATTGCCTTGCTTATCAGACAACCCGGCGCAGCGAGACTGCGCGCCGGGCTTTATACCGTGAGCTACAGCGTTAACGCGTGTTCTTTTTCGCCTCTTTTAAATTTGACCTCGCCTAAATCAATACAGGAGACCGGGCAGACATGACCGCACAGCAGACAACCGACGCATTTTTCCGTATTGCAATGCGGCGTGCGGCTGTGTTCATCCCACTCCATCGCCTGATGACCGCCGTCATAGCAGGAGATATAGCAACGTCCGCAGCCGACGCATTTCTCCTGATTAATCTGCGGATAGACGATATAGCTGCGATCCAGGTCTTCCGCCGGGATAATATTGCCATTCGCCAGCCCGATCATCTCTTGTAATGAGGCAAAACCCTGATCGGCCAGATAGTGGCTGAGGCCGCTCGCCATATCTTCTACAATGCGGTAACCGTATTGCATAATGCCTGTCGTCACCTGTAGGGTCGCCGCGCCCAGCAGCAGAAATTCGGCAGCGTCTTCCCAGGTCTCAATGCCGCCGATACCGCTAATCGGGAAATCGCGCAGTTCAGGGTGCATCCGCAACTGCTGGATAAAACGCAACGCAATGGGTTTCACCGCTTTTCCTGAATAACCGGAGATGCTGGATTTACCGTTAACCACAGGCATCCCGATTTTGCGGTTCAGGTCGATGTTAGTAATGGATTTCACGGTGTTGATGGTGGCGATACCGTCGGCTCCGCCGCGTTTGGCGGCCAGCGCGACTTCGCACATATCGCCAATATTCGGCGTCATCTTCGCCAGCATTGGCAAAGATGAACCGCGTTTTACGGCGCGGCAGTATTTTTCAACCAGTTCCGGGCTTTGCCCTACATCGCTTCCCATGGCGTGCGAGGTCATCTGCGGGCAAGAGAAGTTACACTCAATCATATCCGCACCGGCTTCTTCAACCAGACGCGCCAGTTCCTGCCACTGTTGCTCATTTTCCCCCATGATGGAAGCAATCAGCACCTTATCCGGATAATCCTGTTTTAGCCGTCGAATGGCGGCCAGATTCTCTTCCAGCGGATGCTCAGCAATTTGCTCCATGTTTTTGAAACCAATAAAACCGGTATCTTCTTTCGTCAGGTGATCAAAACGTGGAGAGACTTCGTTGGCAATAAAAAAACCAATGGTTTTAAAAACGATCCCGCCCCAGCCGGTATCATAGGCTTTGGCGCACATCTCATAACAATTGCCTACCGGAGAAGAAGAAAGACAAAATGGATTGGGAAACTTAACGCCGCAAAAGGTAACAGACAAATCTTTTGTTAACATGAGCAGGCCTCCTCTAAATAATGGTGAATAGCCTGAGCGGCTTCTTTTCCTGTTTTTACCGCATAAACGACGGTCTTATCGCCTTTAACAATATCGCCAGCGGCAAAGATCGCCGGGTCGTCGGTTTGATAATTGTGCGTGTCGATAATATTATGCTGCGCTTTTATCTCCGCAAAGGTATCCAGTCGCGCGTGCTGCCCCACGGCCAAAATAATATTTTCCGCTTCCAGCGTCAGTTCTCCTGAATGGCGTACATGGTGGAAGGTCACTTTATTTCCGCTGACGACGACAGGCGTAAAACCATCAATAATCGATACGCCTAATGCTTGCGTACTGGTAAATTCTTTTTCGCTGGCGGGGAATTCGGCTAATTCTTCCCGTGCCACGCAGGTGACGGAAGGACAGCCGAGAATTTTTAACGTACTGGCGACATCCATCGCTACGTCGCCGCCGCCAATAATTAATGCGCTACGCGGAACGCTAATATTGCCGTTGGCCTGACGGGCGCGCTGTAAAAAATCAACGGCAATCTCTACGTGACTGGCTTGCTCAAATAACGGTAAATCAGAGCCGCTGGACATCCCGACGGTCATCAGCACGGCGCGATATTCGGCTTTGAGTTGCTCAAGCGATAGCGACTCGCCCACGTCACAATTGCATTTAATATTGACACCCATCCCTACAATGCGGGCAATTTCCTGATCGAGAACGCTTTGCGGCAGACGAAATGCCGGGATGCCGTGACGCAGCCATCCGCCGGGTTGCGGTTGTTTTTCGTAAATGGTGACGTCATAGCCTAAATGCGTGAGTGTCACGCTTGCCTGCAAACCTGCCGGACCTGCGCCAATAATCGCGACTTTTCCGCGTGTTTTACTCCCGGGCTGATAAATCTGCATGGCAGTCTGCTGTTCAAAATCGGTAATAAAACGTTGCAGGCGTGCAATATCAATAGGTTTATCTATCCCGGAACGTGTACACCCGCGCTGGCATAATTTTTCCGTGGGACAGACTCTGGCGCAGACGGCGCCAAGCGCGTTATTTTCCCGGATAGTTTCCGCTGCGCCTTTAAAATTGCGAAAGTAAATAGAACGAATAAATTTCCCCGGATCGGTTTGTGCCGGGCAATCCTGACTACAGGGCGCATCGTGACATAATAAACAACGTGAAGCCTCTTTTATTGCCAGTAATGGCGTAAAACCAGGCGTGAGTTCATCCAGATAATTTTGTTGCGGCATATAATCTTCCTTAATGCTTGAATAAATTAAGGCGAAACGCAAATAACGCGTTTTTATGATCCAAAATCTATAACCAGCCTAAGCATTGAAAGAAGGGTATTCTGTGAAAGAATTCACAAAAAAATGAAACCAGAATGCAAAACAGCATTTGTTCCTTATATCATAATAATAATTATTCTCAATTTTAAAGGGGTAATAAATAGATTAACGATAAAAAATAAAATAAATAATCATTCCCGTAAATAAAAAACCGCACCCGGCATAAAGAAAAAGATAAATCCAATATTGTATGGGATCGGCATGGCGATGGATATAAACCGGTTCTTGCGCATTTTTGACTATTTTATCTACTGCGCCGGTTCGCCAGCCTTTCCAGGCTTCACGGAAACAAAAAACAGGGGCAAGCAAAAAAGCTAATGCGATAAATAACGTTTGCACATCCATGTTTATTTTCCTTTTTTCTTTTCCAGTTCAAGTAATTGTTCTGGGGTCACTGCCGGATAACCCTGGGCGTCTTCCGGCACCTGATGTTGCGTTGGGATCGGCACCAGCGGGCCCAAAAAACGGGGTTCGCGCTTAAAAATATAGAGATCCGCCAGCGCGCTAAACCGGGCGCCAAATTCACGCAGGCGCACCGTCAACATATTTTTGGGCGAAGGGACTGCATAACACTGCGCCTGAATCCCCATATGCAGAGCAATGAATAAGGCGCGTTCGCAGTGGAATTTCTGGGTGATAATAATAAAGTCGTTAGTATCAAAAACCTTGCGGGTACGCACAATCGAATCAAGCGTACGAAACCCCGCGTAATCAAGCACAATATCCGCAGGATCGACGCCCGCTGCGATCAGGTCTTTGCGCATGGTCATTGGTTCGTTATAGCTTTGCAGGGCGTTATCACCGCTTAGCAGCAGGTAATTAACTTTGCCGCTATTGTATGCATTTAACGCGCCCTGAATACGGTAGCGGTAATACTGATTAATCACACCCTTGCGATAGTATTTGGCCGTTCCCAGCACCACCCCCACCTGGCGGTAGGGGAGATCCTGTAATTCGTCATAGATATAGGGCGCTGTTTTCCAGCTCATCCACCGATCGAGGCCGAGCACCGTCAACAGCAGCAAGCCGATCAGGACTAACAGGCTGTAGAACACGCGCTTTAACATGCAGGAAACTCGATACCAGGATGAAAGTGCAATCAGGCTACTGTACCCGAAGACGTAGCGCAAGAAAGCGCCGTCTGATTGCGGAGATTTTCAGCATACTTTCCTTTGAGTATGAGAGAGAATAAGGCGATATCAGGCCGGATAAGACGCCAGAGCGTCGCTATCCGGCAGATTAGCTTAGCCAAGAAGTACGCGATCAATATTATGGCAGCCTAATGCTTTCAGCGTCGCCGCGGTGGCATCCCATTGAATTAATGTCGCGTCGCCTTTTTCCGCCAGAATCGCACGCTGAATATCGACATAGTCATAACCATTAAGGCTCAGAAGGTTTAGCGCGCCTTGCAGCGGGGGAAGCGTAGGGTTAAAGGCGGCGTTTTCCGCATAGCTGCCGGTGAAAATACGGCCATCTTTGCATTCCAGCGCCACGCCGCTCGGCGACTGGCTATAAGGCATATGGCTTTTGTTGGCCGCGGTAATTGCCGCTTGCGTTAACGTATCTCCGGTTAACGCGAAGCCGTGATCCTGCTCGTCCATCAGCAGCGTTTTGATTTCCAGATCTTTAGGTCCGAAAGCGTCGGGCAGATAATCGCGTAGCGTATGCGGTTCGCGGCCCGGCAGATGAATGCGCAGATCCAGACCGCTGTTCAGCTCGTTCATAAACTGGCGGCAGTGGCCGCAGGGCGTATAGTTGACGGTGACGGCGGCGAGCTCTTTTTCGCCGCGTAGCCAGGCGTGGCTAATCGCGCTTTGTTCAGCATGAACGGTTTGCTGCATGGTGGCGCCCAGGAACTCCATATTCGCGCCGAAATACCAGTTGCCACTGACGCCACGCGCAACCGCACCGACGTTAAAGTGGGACAAATCGGTACGGGCGCAGGCCGCCGCCAGCGGTAACAGTGCGAAAGCCAGCGCGTTTTCGTCCAGCCCCGTCGCGTTTTTAAGCGTCGAGACCTGCTCTGCGGTCAGCATAGCGGGAAAATGGTGATCCGCCAGAATAGGGGCCAGTGCTGATTGCAAATTATCCGCAAGTTGGGCAAAAGCAGTTTGAAAACGTGGATGCATGGCGATGCCTCATAACAATGTAATGGAATCGTAGTTTACGGGCCTGTCAGGGCACAATATGTGATTTATATCTCATTGTTTATGCAACTTGTGAAACTTAAATGAAAAATGCGCGACACATCGCAAATTTTAACCCGGTCTTTTGTCCCGTCGTTAGCGCATTACCGCCAGAATGAGCGGAAACAAAAAGGGCGCTACCAGCGAGGTGATGATGCCGCAGATCACCAGAGCCAGTGAGCTAAATGCACCTTCCTGGTAATCCAGTTCGGCGCAGCGCGCAGTACCGAGCGCATGTGAAGCGGTTCCCATTGCCAGTCCGCGCGCCGCTTTGGTACGGATGCGCATCGCGTTTAACAGCGTGTGGCCAAACACCGCGCCAAGAATACCGACAAAAATCACGCAGACTGCACTGATGGCAGGGATGCCGCCGATACTGCCGCCCACCGCCATCGCAATAGGCGTAGTCACGGATTTAGGCAGTACCGATGCCGCGATTTCAGGCGTTGCGCCCATCAGCAATGCGACGGAGGTTCCCGTAACCATCGCGACCATGCTACCGACAAAACAGATGCTAATAATGGATTTCCAGCGTGCGCGAATCTGGTGTAGCTGCTCATAAAGCGGGTAGGCCAGCGCCACTACCGCCGGTTGCAACAGATCGTTAAGTACTTCGCTGCCTTTGAAGTAGTGGTCGTAGGGGATACCGGTCAGCAGCAGAAAAGGGATAATGACAACCATTGCCACCAACAGCGGGTTCAGCAACGGCATTTTAAAATGTGCCGCCAGTTTGCGGGCGGCGAAGAAGACCGCCAGCGTTAGCGGTAACGACCACCAGATATATGACATCATTTTTTCGCTCCTTTCTGCCCAATCACATTACGCTCACCGTGTATCAGGTGTGAACTCCAGCTCACGACCACAAAAACGATCAGCGTACTGATAGCGCAAGAAACTACCACCGGGCCAAATTGCGCACGCAGTAAATCAAAATATTGCATAACGCCGACGCCAATCGGCACAAACAGTAGCGCCATATATCGAATTAGCACATAACAGCCGGGGTTAACCCATTTGGCTGGCAGAATTTGCAGCGCCAGCAAAACAAACAGAATTAACATCCCGATAATGCTGCCGGGAATAGTGATAGGAAGCAGTGATGCAATGAAAATGCCTGCATACAGACAGGCATAGATCAATACAAAAGCGCGTATATATTGCCAGATAATATTCAGTGACTTACTCATGTTTCAAGCCCTTGATGAGATGGATTCATCATACAATTAAACGTTAAAACGTGCTACCGATCACATCATGAATTCTTAGCATAGTGGGTATAGACAGCAGGAACATCGGGCAATGTCCTGGGTCGACGGCGTTAAACCTGGGCTAAAAAATAGAGAAAGCGACTCAGAGCCAAAGATGGCGTCTCATTCTTACGCCAGAACATCCCTACGCTGCCTTTTTGCTCAATTTTTGGCAAGTTTAAAATCGCCAGTTGCCCCTGGCTGGCGTAGCGTTGCGCCAGCCGTAGAGAAAGAATAGAGATCATATCGCTGCTTTGCAGCAAATTAGTGCTGACGTTCATCGACGCTGATTCAATGGTGTTTTCCGGCAGCATCACGCCGTTATCGACGAGCGCGTTATCAATACTAATGCGAATAGGGGTGCCGGTTGGCCAGACTATCCACCGCCAGTGGGCCAGATCGCTCCAGGCGATTTGCGCTCGTGCAGCCAGCGGGTGGTGTGGGCGTGCCACAAAGCAGACTGGCTCGGTATAGAGCACCTGATAGTTAAGCGGTAGTTGCAGAGCGCGTCCGCCCACACGCCCTACGACCACATCCACCTGGCCGGCAAGCAAATCGTGTAGCAGGGGCGTCATTACCTTCTCTTCGATATTCAGGTGCAATGTCGGCATTTCGTCAAGCAGGCTGAGAATCGCCTGCGAGACGCAGTCTGTCGCCACCGGCGAACAGCCGATCTTCAGGCTACCCACCAGACCACCCTGTTTGAAGCGGGCAATTTCATACTGTGAACGTTCCAGATCGTTAATTAAACGCTGGGCATGCTGGAGCAGTAATTTCCCCCCTTCTGAGGGGCGGAGCCCTTTACTGTGACGTTCAAAAAGTGTGATACCTATCTCATCTTCGAGCTGAGACAACCATTTTGACAGCGCTGGCTGAGAGATATTCATCATCCGGGCGACGTGAGTTAAATTGCCTTGTTCGCCCAGCGCAACCAGCGTTTGCAGATGATGCAATTTCAATTTCTGCGCCCAGTTCGCCATTCGCTATAACCTCCAGGTTATGTCTCTGCCTGAAAAGCCATTGTACATTTTATCTCTTGCTCTACAAACTCGTAACATAGCAAACATAAAAACAACATCTACCTCCCTGCACTGAGGCATTCACTATGACTCAACGACGCGAACTACAAGCCCTGATTGATGCCGCGCCCGTCGGCAAAATGCAGTGGCGCGTTATTATCTGCTGTTTTCTGGTGGTCATGCTCGACGGTTTCGATACCGCCGCGATTGGCTTCATCGCTCCGGATATTCGAACCCACTGGCAGTTAAGCGCCAGCGAACTTGCGCCGCTATTTGGCGCCGGGTTGTTGGGGCTCACGGCTGGTGCGCTGCTATGCGGGCCGCTGGCGGATCGCTTTGGCCGCAAACGTGTCATTGAGCTTTGTGTGGGGCTCTTTGGCACCCTGAGCCTGCTGTCCGCTTTTTCACCGGACATAGAAACGCTGGTACTACTGCGTTTTTTAACCGGTCTGGGGCTGGGCGGGGCGATGCCGAATACCATCACCATGACGTCGGAATATCTGCCCGCTCGCCGACGCGGCGCTCTGGTCACACTCATGTTCTGTGGGTTTACGCTGGGGTCGGCAATGGGTGGGATTGTCAGCGCGCAACTGGTGCCGCTGATTGGCTGGCACGGCATCCTGGCGTTGGGCGGCGTTTTGCCTCTAATGCTGTTTTTCGGCCTGTTGTTCGCGCTGCCGGAGTCTCCCCGCTGGCAGGTACGCCGCCAATTGCCGCAGGCGGTTGTCGCCCGGACGGTCAGTGCCATCACCGGCGAGCGCTATCACGATACGCAATTTTTTCTGCATGAGAAGGCGGCAGTCGCCAAAGGCAGTATTCGACAGCTTTTTGCCGGACGGCAGCTTGTTATTACCCTGATGTTATGGGTGGTGTTCTTTATGAGTCTGCTCATTATCTATTTACTTTCCAGTTGGATGCCGACACTGCTTAACCATCGCGGCATCAATTTGCAACAGGCGTCGTGGGTGACCGCTGCGTTTCAGATAGGCGGTACGCTTGGCGCGCTGTTACTCGGCGTATTAATGGACCGACTTAATCCTTTCCGGGTGTTGGCGGTGAGCTATGCGCTGGGCGCGGTCTGTATCGTCATGATAGGCCTGAGTGAAAATGGCCTCTGGCTGATGGCGCTGGCGATTTTCGGTACCGGTATCGGTATTAGTGGTTCCCAGGTCGGGCTCAATGCTCTGACGGCAACTCTGTACCCAACCCAAAGCCGTGCGACGGGCGTGAGCTGGTCGAACGCTATTGGACGCTGCGGTGCTATTGTCGGTTCGCTCTCCGGCGGCATGATGATGGCGCTCAATTTCTCTTTCGATACGTTGTTTTTCGTTATTGCCATTCCGGCGACCATCAGTGCGGTAATGCTTACCCTACTGACGGTGGTTGTCCGCCTTTCGATTTCTGTACCTGACGACCTGCCGCGTGCCAGCGTCGTAAACGAATAAGGAGAATCTCCATGTCTGAAATGAATCAGAACGTAAAAAATAGCCGTCAGCAATATTACCAGCATATTTCCGGGCACAACCTGACGCCGCTGTGGGAATCGTTGCATCACCTGGTACCACAGACGCCAAACGCTAACTGCGCGCCAGCTTACTGGAATTATCAGGAAATTCGTCCGTTGCTGATGGAAAGCGGCAATTTAATTGGCGCGAAAGAGGCCATCCGCCGGGTGCTGGTACTGGAAAATCCGGCTTTGCGCGGTCAGTCGTCGATTACGGCGACGTTATACGCCGGATTACAGTTGATCATGCCTGGCGAAGTCGCGCCGAGCCATCGCCATAACCAGTCGGCACTGCGTTTTATCGTCGAAGGTAAAGGCGCATTTACCGCCGTGGACGGCGAGCGCACGTCAATGCATACCGGCGATTTTATCCTGACGCCGCAGTGGCGCTGGCACGATCACGGTAATCCGGGCTCAGAGCCGGTGGTCTGGCTGGATGGTCTTGATCTACCGTTAGTCAACCTTCTGGGCTGTGGTTTTGCAGAAGACTATCCAGAAGATCAGCAGCCGGTGACGCGAAAAGAGGGCGATTATTTACCGCGCTACGCCGCGAATATGCTGCCGCTGCGCCATCAGAGCGGGAACTCTTCACCGATTTTTAACTACCGCTATGACCGTAGCCGCGAAGCGTTGCACGATCTGACGCGTATGGGCGAGCCGGACGAGTGGGAAGGTTACAAACTGCGTTACGTTAATCCAGTCACTGGCGGTTATCCGATGCCATCAATGGGCGCGTTCCTGCAACTACTGCCAAAAGGCTTTGCTTCTCGTGTGGCACGAAGTACCGATAGTACTATCTACCATGTTGTTGAAGGGGCAGGTGAAGTCACTATCGGTAAAGAAACATTCCATTTTTCCGCAAAAGATATTTTTGTGGCGCCGACCTGGCATGACGTGTCGTTTCGCAGCAATGAAGACACGGTGTTATTCAGCTTCTCGGACAAGCCGGTTCAGGAAGCCCTGGGGCTGTTCCGCGAAGCGCGTTATTAATTGGGAGAGAAAAAATGACGAATTATGTATTCCAGCCACAGGCGCCGGTGACGGTACCCGTTGTCGACAGCGATGAACAATTTCCGGTACGCCGTGTTTACTGTGTCGGTCGCAATTATGCCGCTCATGCCCGCGAAATGGGCTTTGACCCCGATCGCGAGCCGCCGTTTTTCTTTTGCAAACCCGCAGACGCTGTCGTCCCGGTTGCGGCAGGAGAAACGCTGGAACTGCCGTATCCGGCGCAGACCGATAATTACCATTATGAAATTGAGTTAGTGGTGGCGATTGGTAAAAAGGGCTGTGATATTCCCGTAGAAAAAGCCCATGAATATGTCTGGGGATACGCCACCGGTCTGGACATGACGCGCCGCGATCGGCAGATGGAAATGCGCCAGATGGGAAGACCGTGGGAAATCGGCAAAGCGTTCGATCTCTCCGCCCCCATTGCGCCATTGCATAAAGCCGCTGAAACGCACGGTGTGGATAACGCCCCTATTTGGCTACAGGTTAATGGCGAAGATCATCAGCGCAGCGATATTCGCCACCTGATTTGGTCGGTGAATGAAACCATCAGCTATTTGTCCGGTTTCTTTGAATTGCAGCCAGGCGATTTGATCTTCACTGGCACACCAGAGGGGGTAGGCGCGGTGGTGAAAGGGGATGTGATTACCGGGAATGTGGAAGGTTTGACGCCAATTGCTGTGAAAATTGTCTGAGGTGAACGATGAAGCTGTACAGTTTCTTTAATAGTTCGGCGTCTTATCGCGTGCGTATTGCGCTGGCGTTAAAGGGGATCGATTACCAGACGGTGGGCGTCAATATTCGTATCGGTCAGCAGAATGCGCTGGCCTACCGGCGAATGAACCCGGTAGGTCTGGTGCCGACACTGGTGACTGATGACGGCGAATCGTTGGGGCAATCGCTGGCGATCATTGACTGGCTGGACCGACATTTTCCGCAAACGCCGCTGCTGCCGATGAGCGACCCGGCGCGCAGCCAGGCGCTGGAAATTGTCTACGCTATCGCCTGCGATATACACCCAATCAATAACATGCGCGTGTTGCGCTACCTGACCGATGAGCTGAAGGTGAGCGAAGAGGATAAAAAACGGTGGTACGCCCACTGGATACAGCAGGGGTTAAGCGCGGTGGAACAACTATTGCGTAAAAGCCAGTCCGGAGCATTTTGTATAGGCGATGCACCGGGCCTTGCGGACTGCTGCCTGATCCCGCAGTGGGCAAATGCGCTCAGAATGGGCTGCGATTTGTCAGGTTATCCGCGTTGCAAAGCCGTTTATGACGCCTGCACGCTGTTGCCGGCGTTTATTGCCGCCGCGCCGGAAAACCAACAAGATAAAATTCCGGCCTGAAAAGGAGAACGACCATGACGAAAGTGACAAGCGCCATTATTGTAGGTGGCGGGATCGGCGGCGCGGCAACCGCGCTATCGCTGGCGCGCCAGGGAATAAAAGTCATGCTGCTGGAAAAAGCGCACGAAATTGGCGAGATCGGCGCAGGCATCCAACTTGGGCCGAATGCTTTTTCGGCGCTTGATAGTCTCGGTGTGGGGGATGTCGCCCGCCAGCGCGCAGTGTTTACCGATCATATTACGATGATGGATGCCGTGAACGCCGAAGAAGTGGTGCGCATTGAAACCGGACAGGCGTTCCGGGACCATTTTGGCGGGCCGTATGCCGTTATTCACCGGGTAGATATTCATGGCACGGTGTGGGAGGCCGCATTGAAGCACCCTGGCGTGGAGTATCGTACCTCGACCCATATTGTTGATATTCGCCAGACGCCGGATGACGTTACCGTGTTTGACGAGCAGGGAAATAGCTGGACAGCGGATATTCTGGTGGGCTGCGACGGCGTTAAGTCAGTGGTACGGCAAAGTTTGCTCGGCGATGCGCCGCGCGTGACAGGACATGTAGTCTACCGGGCAGTGATAGATTGCGACGATATGCCGGAAGACTTACGTATTAACGCCCCGGTGCTGTGGGCTGGGCCACATTGCCATCTGGTACATTATCCGTTGCGCGGAGGCCAACAGTACAATCTGGTCGTGACCTTCCATAGTCGGCAACAGGAAGAGTGGGGGGTAAAAGACGGTAGTAAAGAAGAGGTGCTCTCTTATTTTGCCGGTATTCATCCCCGCCCGCGTCAGATGCTGGATAAGCCGACCTCCTGGCGCCGCTGGTCGACTGCCGATCGTGAGCCAGTCGCGAAATGGGGAACCGAACGCATCACCCTTGTGGGCGACGCTGCGCATCCGGTGGCGCAATATATGGCCCAGGGGGCCTGTATGGCGCTGGAAGACGCCGTTACGCTGGGCAAAGCGCTGGAACGCTGCGACGGCGATGCTCAGCAGGCATTTGCGCTTTACGAATCGGTGCGTATTCCCCGTACGGCACGTATCGTCTGGTCTACCCGGGAGATGGGGCGTCTCTACCACGCCGCTGGCGTGGAGCGTCAGGTACGCAATCTGTTGTGGAAAGGGAAATCGCAGGAGGCGTTTTATCGCGGTATTGAATGGCTGTACGGCTGGAAGGACGACAACTGTCTTGAGCCGCGCTAAGTACGAAGGCCGGATGGCGTTTGTGCCGCCATCCGGCAAAAAGTTTTGCTCATCGCAGAGAGGCGCTATGATAGCGCCTCTTTTTTGTTGTGGATTCCAATATGCGGGTTTTACTGGCGCCAATGGAAGGCGTGCTTGACGCGTTGGTGCGCGAACTTCTGACGGAAGTAAATGACTACGATCTCTGTATCACCGAATTTTTGCGCGTGGTGGATAAGCTTCTGCCAGTAAAAGTGTTTCATCGTATCTGCCCGGAATTACGTTACCACAGCTGTACGCCGTCCGGTACGCCAGTACGCATTCAGCTTCTGGGCCAGCATCCGCAGTGGCTGGCGGAAAATGCCGCGCGGGCGGCGGCGTTGGGATCGTATGGTGTGGACCTGAACTGCGGCTGCCCATCAAAGGTGGTAAACGGCAGCGGCGGCGGCGCGACATTGCTAAAAGATCCTGAACTCATCTATCAGGGCGCGAAAGCGATGCGGGATGCTGTGCCGTCGCATCTACCGGTAACGGTAAAAGTGCGTCTCGGCTGGGACAGCGGCGATAAAAAATTTGAAATCGCCGATGCCGTTCAGCAGGCCGGCGCCAGTGAACTGGTGGTGCATGGCCGTACCAAAGCGCAGGGCTACCGCGCCGAGCATATCGACTGGCAGGCGATCGGTGAAATACGCCAGCGTTTGACTATTCCGGTTATCGCTAATGGCGAAATCTGGGACTGGCAGAGCGCGCAGGCATGTATGGCGACCAGCGGCTGCGATGCGGTGATGATTGGCCGCGGGGCGTTAAATATTCCTAACCTGAGCCGGGTGGTGAAGTATAACGAGCCGCGTATGCCGTGGCCGGAAGTGGTGACGTTATTACAAAAATATACCCGACTGGAAAAGCAGGGCGATACTGGTTTATATCATGTCGCGCGTATTAAACAGTGGTTGGGATATTTACGTAAGGAATATATTGAGGCGACGGAACTCTTTCAGTCGATTCGGGCGTTAAACCGTTCGTCCGAGATTGCGCGGGCGATTCAGGCTATTAAAATCTAATCTCTACAGCGTCCAGAACGTGTGCCGGACAGACATTATCGCTGCCCGGCGCAGGAATCAGAAAATCATCTTAAACACGCCCGTTACCACCAACAGCCCAATCAGAAAAATAATTAAGATTGCCCATAGAAGAATTTTCATTGTTTGTCCCTTTATTGGTAAATACAAACAAAGTATAGGAAAGTATTAATACCTCTGCTGCCTTACCGGACAAGGAAACTGTTACCCGGAGAAGACTGCTGGCGCGTGTTGCAGATGAATATCTGTATTATCAATGAGTTATTTGTATTTCTTGTTGAAATATCTGATTTTAAAATGTATCAAATGAAATTATTTGAGTGCTACATAAATTTCTAGATATGTCTTTTATTGTCTGAAGATGTATTGCCACGCGTAACTAAAAAATAGATCGCGGTAAGACGTACTCTCTGCGCACCTTTTTTTATCAGAACACCTTCATGAACCGTAATTCTTTCCTTGCCGCGACAGCGAGCTTACCATTTTTTATTTTGCTGGCGGGCTGCGCGCCCATGCACAATAGCCGTCAGTCGCTGACCCAGCAGACGCCCTCTTCTTATGTTGACGCCACCCTGCCGGCGGCCTTGAAAAATGGCTGGCCGGACAGTCAGTGGTGGAAGGCCTATCACGACGCACAACTCGACGCGTTGATTGATAATGCCTTACAGCATTCACCAGATATGCAGGTGGCTGAACAGCGTATCCAACTGGCGGAAGCACAGGCGAAAGCGGTTGAGGCGCAGGATGGTCCGCAGCTCGATTTTTCTGCCGATGTAGAGCGCCAGCGGATGTCAGCTGAAGGGTTGATGGGGCCGTTTGCTATTACCGATCCTGCGGCGGGTACGACCGGACCGTGGTATACCAATGGTACATTCGGCCTGACGGCGGGCTGGGATTTGGATTTGTGGGGTAAAAACCGGGCTGAAGTGACCGCACGGATCGGCGCCGTCAAAGCCCGCGAAGCGGAGCAGGAACAGACCCGGCAATTATTAGCAAGCGGTGTGGCGCGGCTTTATTGGGAATGGCAGACACAGGCGGCGCTGAAAAATGTGCTGACGCAAATTGAGCATGAGCAGCAAAACGTGGTGGCGGTAAATCGGGAATTGTATCAACACGGTATTACCTCTTCTGTCGAAGGGGTCGAGACTGATATCGACGCCAGTAAAACCCAGCAGCAGTTGAATGACGTCAACGGCAAAATGAAGGTCATTGAAGCGCGGCTCAGCGCGTTAACCAATACACAATCATCGGCACTAAAACTGCGCCAGGTGAGCCTTCCTACTGTTGAAAGTCAGCTACCGTCGCAGTTGGGCTATTCGTTGCTGGCGCGGCGACCGGACTTACAGGCCGCACACTGGTATATTGAATCCTCATTAAGCAGCATCGACGCGGCGAAAGCGGCGTTTTATCCCGATATTAACCTGATGGCTTTCTTGCAGCAGGATGCGTTACATCTGAGCGATCTGTTCCGCCATTCCGCGCAGCAATATGGCATTACCGGCGGGCTGACGCTGCCAATTTTTGACAGCGGCAGACTGAACGCCAATCTTGATATCGCCAAAGCGCAAAGCAATTTATCGATCGCCAGCTATAACAAAGCGGTGGTGGATGCTGTCAATGACGTGGCGCGCGCCGCCAGCCAGGTGGAGACGCTGGCGCAGAAAAATCAGCATCAGCAGCAAATTGAGCATGACGCACAGCGCGTTGTCGGCCTGGCGCAGGCGCGTTTTAATGCCGGTATTATCGCCGGTTCCCGCGTGAGCGAGGCCAAAATTCCGGCATTGCGCGAACAGTGCAACGGTTTAATGTTGCAGGGGCAGTGGCTTGATGCCTCCATCCAGCTTACCAGCGCACTGGGTGGCGGTTATCATTCCTGATTTTTCCGGATGAATCAGGCAGGGTTTCTATACTTAGGCTGTGTAGGATTCATCCGGAGAGCAATATGACCAAAGTGGCAATTGTAACGGCATCAGATTCGGGAATTGGCAAAACGTGTGCGTTGTTATTAGCGCAAAACGGTTTTGATATTGGTATCACCTGGCATTCTGATGAACGCGGCGCGCAGGAGACGGCAAAAAAAGCGGCGCAATTTGGCGTGCGGGCAGAGACTGTTCATCTTGATCTGAGTCAGTTACCCGAGGGCGCACAGGCCATTGAACATCTTATCCAGCGTCTGGGGCGCGTTGACGTGCTGGTTAATAATGCCGGAGCGATGAGCAAATCCGCGTTTATCGATATGCCGTTTACGCAGTGGCGGCAAATTTTTACCGTGGATGTTGACGGCGCATTTCTTTGCGCGCAAATCGCCGCCCGGCATATGATTAAACAGGGGGAGGGGGGACGTATTATCAATATTACCTCCGTCCATGAGCATACGCCGCTTCCACAAGCCAGTGCCTATACCGCCGCGAAACATGCGCTCGGTGGGTTAACCAAATCCATGGCGCTGGAACTGATTGAGCATAATATTTTGGTCAACGCCGTCGCGCCGGGCGCGATTGCCACGCCGATGAATGATATGGACGACAGCGACATCGAACCGGGATCGGAACCGTCGATCCCCATCGCCAGACCAGGCTCTACACATGAGATAGCCAGCCTTGTCGCCTGGCTATGTTCGCAAGGGGCAAGTTATACCACCGGCCAGTCACTGATTGTCGACGGCGGTTTTATGCTGGTGAATCCGCAATTCAACGCGAAATAAACGTAGCATACCGGATGGCGGCGTTATGCCATCCGCGTTAACGGGCATTCGCTTTGCCGCGTCTTTTCAGCCACCAGCGTATGCCGACCACCAGTACCACCGCCAGAATCAGCCAGAATCCGTGTCGGAGATGCTGATCGAGGTTATGCAGCCAGGGCGCGATCACCTCGCCGCCAAGATACCCCAACGAGGTAAACAGTAACGCCCAGACCAGCGCGCCGAAAATATTCAGCGGCAGAAAAATTTTAGGCGGCAGGCGGCTGGCGCCAATCAGTAACGGGCCAACCACCCGGAATCCGTACATAAAGCGCGTACCGATCACAAACAGATACGGATGGCGTTGGATCATTTTCTGCGCATGACGAATTTTAGTATGGTAGCGGGAAAAACGGCGCAGGATCTTTCCACCATAGCATCGTCCCAACAAATAAAGCAGTTGGTCACCGATCATCCCTCCCAGCGCGACGGCCACGACCACCAGCGGAAACTTGAGCAGCCCCTGATGCGCCGCCACGCCGCCCAGCAGGGTAATAGTTTCGCCTTCGGCCATACTGCCGATAACCAGCGCCGCATAGCCATAATGCGTAATAAGCGTATTAATATCCATACGTAAACAACCTCCGGCATTAAGCATACACCCTGGCAAGACTTGTGCGCGGCAAAGCCAGCGTTTTGCCGGAAACGATTTTGTTATTGTTCATAAAATAACCATGATATGAATTATACTTGAACATACTGACATCCGAGGCACCAGAAGGGGGCAGTATGAACCATGTATGGGGGCTTTTTTCCCATCCCGATCGGGAAATGCAGGTGATCAAAAGCGAAAACGAAACCGTTTCGCATCACTATACGCACCACGTTCTGCTGATGGCGGCGATTCCGGTCGTCAGCGCTTTTATTGGCACGACGCAAATTGGCTGGAATTTTGGTGACGGCAACGTGTTGCAACTCTCTCTGTTTACCGGTTTTGCGCTGGCTCTCCTGTTCTATGGCGTAATGCTGGCGGGCGTCGCCGTGATGGGGCGCGTTATTTGGTGGATGGCGCGAAACTATCCACAGCGGCCAACGCTTGCGCGCTGTATGGTTTTTGCCGGCTATGTGGCAACGCCACTTTTTTTAAGCGGGCTGGTGGCGCTTTATCCGCTGGTATGGCTGTGCGCTCTGATCGGCGCCGTGGCGCTCTTTTACACCGGCTATTTGCTGTATCTGGGTATCCCGACCTTCCTCAATATTAATAAGGAAGAAGGATTGCGCTTTTCCAGCTCGACGCTCGCCATCGGCGTGCTGGTGCTGGAGGTGCTGCTGGCGATTACCGTTATCCTGTGGGGATACGGATACCGTCTGTTCTGAGCGAGACAGGTTGCCGTAAAAGCCAGCAAGAGCGCATTTTCTAACGATTCTTCTGTGGCGGCATCGCTGGCGTGCCGCTATGATGCCACTGCTAGCTTGAGTAAAACCTTTGCTCAGGCGGTGTGCGTCACGACGCGCGTGAATCATTATCAGAAATCTCATCATGCTGAAATTCCGAGCTTCATTCCTGAGCCTTGCTCTGATGTTGGCCGTTCCTTTTGCCCCACAAGCCGTGGCGAAAACGGCAGCGACAACCGCGGCGTCTCAACCTGAGATAGCTTCCGGTAGCGCAATGATTGTTGATCTCAACACCAATAAAGTGATCTATTCGAATCATCCGGATCTGGTGCGGCCAATTGCTTCGATAACCAAATTAATGACGGCGATGGTCGTGCTCGACGCACGGCTGCCGCTGGATGAAAAACTGAAAGTTGATATCAGCCAGACGCCGGAGATGAAAGGGGTGTATTCCCGCGTGCGCCTGAACAGCGAAATTAGCCGCAAAAATATGTTGCTGCTGGCCCTGATGTCTTCCGAAAACCGGGCAGCAGCCAGTCTGGCGCACTATTATCCCGGCGGTTATAACGCATTTATTAAAGCGATGAATGCGAAGGCGAAAGCGTTGGGCATGACGCATACCCGCTTTGTTGAGCCGACGGGGTTGTCGATTCATAACGTTTCGACCGCACGGGACTTAACAAAACTGCTGATTGCCACGAAGCAATACCCGCTGATTGGCCAGCTAAGCACCACGCGCGAAGACATGGCGACATTCTCGCATCCGGCATATACGCTGCCGTTTCGCAATACCAACCATTTGGTCTACCGTGATAACTGGAATATCCAGTTAACGAAAACCGGCTTTACCAATGCGGCGGGGCATTGCCTGGTGATGCGTACCGTGATCAATAACAAACCGGTCGCGCTGGTGGTCATGGATGCGTTCGGCAAATATACCCACTTTGCGGACGCCAGTCGCCTGCGTACATGGATTGAAACCGGTAAAGTCATGCCCGTTCCGGCTGCCGCGTTGAGCTATAAAAAGCAAAAAGCCGCGCAAATGGCGGCAGCCAGCGCCAGTGCCGGGGCGCAAACCGCACAGAACGATTAAGTTGCCGCAGGCCCGGCAGGCATCGCGCCGCCGGGCATTCACGGCAAACTGCATGGTATTAATGCGTCTCGTCGGGCGTGCTTTCCTGCCAGAATTTCCGCTTGCTTGTTTTGCCAATACCAGGGTTCATGCTGTTGGTCGGGTCATTTTGCCGATAAAAACGCGTCAACGCTTCCGGCGCTTTATACAGATGTCCAACGTTGTGTTCCGCCGGGTATTGCGCCCCGCGAGCCTGCAACAGCGCCAGCATTTGCGCTTTCAGCGCGTGGACGTCGACGCCTTTCTTCACGATATAGTCCTGATGAAAAACGTGGCACATAAAGTGGCCGTAATAGAGTTTATGTACCAGTTGGCTGTCGATTTCCGGCGGCAGATGCTCGAACCAGTCGGTATCGTTGCGGCGCAGAGCGATATCCAGCGCCAGAATATCTTCCACTTCATTAGCGTGTACAGCCTGATAGCGAATTGCCGCGCCAGCAGCGGCGAAGCGGTGCAGGAAGGCTTTGTTGCCTTCTTCCGGCGTACAGGTGAAGAAACCGCCCTCAGCGGATTTAAAAAATTCATTCAGCCAGCGTTGTGCTTCTGCGACGCCGTCTCCCGCCATTTTTAACAGGAGATGATGCTCATACTTGTCGCGCCAGTTTTTCATCCGCGGCGGCAGATGGCCGGGAAACAGATGGCCAAATTTCTGCATCGCGCGGTCAGTGAAATGCGGACGGAAAAATTTTACTTTTTCCAGCATTGCATCAGTACGGCCTTTTAGCGTAAAGAAGAACGGCATCTTGTCGGTGCCGAGCTTATCGATCATCAGGAAGGTATCTTTACCGTACTGCTCCGCAATATCGTAGATATCGCGATGCATATATTCTCCTGCGACTGGCAGGTTGTCGAAGTTTGCCAGAATATGCCGACGAATCTCCGTCAGTACTGCTGGCTGGTTAGTGCCGATATAAAAGACTTGCTGATTTTTTTCCGCTTCAAAGGTATCAAGCCGAACGGCAAAAACCGCCAGTTTTCCGGCGCAGCCGGAAGATTCAAACAAACGGTCCGGGTCGGCGTTATAGCGAGCGGGCGTATCGGCGTTGATATCTCGTACCCGCGTCACGTAGTCGTGATCGTGCGCATGACGACCATCATGGCGCACATCTTCCTCTTTAATCCGTTCGTCATCCAGCTTGTTCAGGATTTGCTCCGGTGTGTTCCCAAGATCAATCCCCAGATGATTGACCAGCTGCAGTTTTCCCTGCTCGTCAATACGGGCAAAGAGCGACATCTCGGTATAGGCCGGGCCGCGCTGTACCAGCGAACCGCCGGAATTATTACAGATGCCGCCGATAACCGACGCGCCGATACACGACGAGCCAATCACCGAATGTGGTTCGCGGCCCAGCGGTTTAAGCGCTTTTTCCAGCGAGTAGAGCGTTGTGCCGGGCCAGGCCAGAACCTGTTTGCCGCTATCCAGTAAGTGCAGCTTATCCAGCCGCAGGGTGCTGATGATAACAATATCGCGATCGTAGTCGTTGCCGTTTGGCGTGGAGCCTTCGGTTAGTCCGGTGTTAGCAGCCTGCATCAGAATAATTTTGTCAGCGTTAACGCAGGCGTTGAGCACGCGCCACAACTCCAGTAATGAACCCGGAAAAACGACGGCCAGCGCGTCGCCCTGGCCGGATCGGAAACCCTTGCGATAGCGGGCGGTTTTTGCAGGATCGGTCAGCAGGTGAGAATGGCCAACCTGGCGGGCCAGCTCATTGAGGAACTCTTTATTATCGGTCATTGTTATGGAAGACATTCTCCACTCCTTGTGGTGGGACAAAATATCAGCGTTAAGCATAGCGCTTTGTATGACAATACGCTTTCTCATTCAAATTGTATCTGCATTGGCTGCGCTCATTTGCCGCTCTGATACCCTTCGACGGTGTTTTCGGATTCGGTTGTGCAGAAAATTAAGTGAATAACCTTCGCTTTCTTCTCCTCTCACGTTTACGCTTATGGCAAACTGCGGTTTTTATTCTGTTTTTACCGCCTCGTCGGGATAAAGATAAAGAGAGAACAACATGAAATGGTTTTGTTCAGTAGGGGTTGCTGTGAGTCTGGCGATGCAGCCAGCATTGGCAGAAAACCTGTTTGGCAATCACCCGCTGACGCCTGAAGCGCGCGACGCGTTTGTCACCGATTTACTCAAGAAAATGACCGTTGATGAAAAAATTGGACAGCTGCGTCTGATTAGCGTCGGTCCTGAGAATCCGAAAGACGCTATTCGCGAGATGATCAAAAACGGGCAGGTCGGGGCGATTTTTAATACCGTCACCCGTCAGGATATTCGTCAAATGCAGGATCAGGTAATGGCATTGAGCCGTCTGAAAATTCCTCTCTTTTTTGCCTATGACGTGGTACATGGCCAGCGAACGGTCTTTCCAATAAGCCTCGGACTGGCTTCTACATTTAATCTGGATGCGGTAAGAACCGTAGGACGCGTATCGGCGTATGAAGCGGCGGATGATGGTCTGAATATGACCTGGGCGCCGATGGTGGATGTCTCCCGCGATCCGCGTTGGGGACGCGCCTCCGAAGGCTTTGGCGAAGATACATATTTAACCTCCATCATGGGCGAAACCATGGTGAAAGCGATGCAGGGCAAAAGCCCGGCGGACCGCTACTCGGTGATGACCAGCGTGAAACATTTTGCCGCCTATGGCGCCGTTGAAGGCGGTAAAGAGTACAACACCGTGGATATGAGCCCGCAGCGCCTGTTTAACGACTACATGCCGCCGTACAAAGCAGGGTTGGATGCGGGCAGCGGCGCGGTGATGATAGCGCTAAATTCGCTTAACGGCACCCCGGCGACATCAGATGCCTGGCTGCTGAAAGATGTTCTGCGCCATCAGTGGGGGTTTAAGGGCATTACTGTTTCCGACCATGGCGCCATTAAAGAACTGATTAAACACGGTACGGCTACCGATCCGGAAGACGCGGTGCGCGTGGCGCTGAAGTCAGGGGTGGATATGAGCATGGCGGATGAGTATTACAGCAAATATCTGCCCGGGCTTATCAAGAGCGGTAAGGTGACGATGGCGGAGCTGGATGACGCCACCCGCCACGTGCTGAATGTCAAATATGATATGGGGTTGTTTAACGATCCGTACAGCCATCTGGGGCCGAAAGAAAGCGACCCGGTGGATACCAACGCCGAAAGTCGCCTGCATCGTAAAGAGGCGCGAGAAGTCGCGCGTGAAAGTCTGGTACTGCTTAAAAATCGCCTCAATACGCTGCCGCTTAGCAAAAACGCTACTATCGCCGTAGTCGGACCGCTGGCTGACAGCAAGCGTGATATCATGGGGAGTTGGTCTGCCGCAGGCGTCGCCGACCAGTCAGTTACCGTCCTGACGGGGATTAAAAACGCGTTGGGTGAGCGCGGTAAGGTGCTGTATGCCAAAGGGGCGAACATCACCAATGATAAAGATATCGTAGATTTCTTAAACCTGTATGAAGAGGTGGTGAAAATTGATCCTCGCTCGCCGCAGGCGATGATTGATGAGGCGGTACAGGCGGCGAAACAGGCTGATGTGGTTGTCGCAGTGGTGGGGGAGTCGCAGGGGATGGCGCATGAGGCCTCCAGCCGTACCGATATCACCATTCCCCAGAGCCAGCGCGACTTAATCACTGCTCTGAAAGCCACTGGTAAACCGCTGGTGCTGGTGTTAATGAACGGCAGGCCGCTGGCGCTGGTAAAAGAAGATCAACAGGCCGATGCGATTCTGGAAACCTGGTTTGCCGGGACGGAAGGCGGCAACGCGATAGCCGATGTGCTGTTTGGCGATGACAACCCGTCAGGCAAACTGCCGATGTCCTTCCCGCGTTCGGTGGGACAAATTCCGGTCTATTACAGCCATCTCAATACGGGACGTCCGTATAATCCGGAAAAGCCAGACAAATATACTTCACGTTACTTTGACGAAGCGAATGGTCCGCTCTATCCGTTTGGCTACGGTTTGAGCTATAACACGTTCAAGGTGTCCGACGTTACGCTTTCCGCACCAACCATGAAACGTGATGGCAAGGTCACCGCAAGCGTCGAAGTGACGAATACCGGTAAACGCGAAGGGGCAACGGTCATCCAGATGTATTTACAGGATGTCACGGCGTCAATGAGCCGCCCGGTGAAGCAGTTAAAAGGCTTTGAAAAAATCATCCTCAAGCCTGGCGAGACTAAAACGGTGAGTTTCCCGATTGATATCAATGCGTTGAAATTCTGGAATCAGCGAATGAAATATGACGCAGAACCCGGCAAATTCAACGTTTTTATCGGCGTGGACTCCGCCCGCGTTAAGCCGGCATCGTTTGAACTGTTGTAAGCCTGCCGCCAACAGGGCGCACTATCTGCGCCCTGTTTTGCAATGACGTTCTTTGTCGGACTTTTATTGCCACTCATGTCACTTAAGTTGCCGAAAAATCTGCAAATGCCAGGCTAAACGCAGACTTTTCAGCTATGCTTTTTCCTCACGTCTCTGAAAAAGGCCGTAAAAGAATGAGGGAAACATCATGACGATCTCAAAGCGATGGGTAAGTTCGCTGGCGCTGTTGGCGACAGTGAGTTTACCTCTTCAGGCTGCATCGCCTGTGACGGTCGGGTCAAAGATTGATACCGAAGGTGCGCTGCTCGGTAATATGATTTTGCAGGTACTGGAAAGCCACGGCGTTAAGACGGTTAATAAAATCCAGCTGGGGACGACGCCAGTCGTTCGCGGTGCGATTACCGCGGGTGAACTGGATATCTATCCGGAATATACCGGTAACGGGGCGTTCTTTTTTAAGGATGAAAACGATCCGGCCTGGAAAAATGCGCAGCAGGGCTTTGAGAAAGTCAAAAAACGAGATGCGGAACAGAATAAATTAATCTGGCTGACGCCCGCGCCCGCCAATAATACCTGGACCATTGCGGTACGTCAGGATGTGGCCGAAAAAAATAAACTCGTCTCGCTTGCCGACCTGAGCCGTTATCTGAAAGAGGGGGGCGTCTTTAAGCTGGCGGCGTCTGCAGAATTTATCGAGCGGGCGGATGCGCTGCCCGCGTTTGAAAAGGCCTATGGTTTTTCCCTGAATCAGAGCCAGCTCCTCTCGCTAGCCGGCGGTGATACGGCGGTCACAATCAAAGCCGCCGCACAGCAGACCTCTGGCGTTAATGCTGCGATGGCTTATGGAACCGATGGCCCGGTTGCCGCGCTGGGCCTGCAAACCCTGAGCGACCCAAAGGGCGTTCAGCCTATCTATGCGCCTGCGCCAGTCGTGCGTGAGGCGGTGTTACAGGCCTATCCGCAGATGGCCGACTGGTTACAGCCAGTTTTTGCCAGTCTTGATGAGAAAACCTTGCAACAGTTAAACGCCAAAATTGCTGTTGAAGGGCTGGATGCGAAAAAAGTCGCCGCAGATTACCTCAGGCAAAAAGGGTGGGTGAAGTAATTTGTGAGTGATGTTGCCAAAATCACGATTAATCGTGTGCTGTTGCTGTTAGTTATTCTGACGCTGCTTGCTGCAGCGCTTCCTTTCATTAATTATGCTCCAAATCGTCTGGTGAGCGGCGAGGGGCGTCAGCTATGGGATATCTGGCCGTCGACCATCTGGATGTTGGCCGGCGCAGGATGTGTTCTGTTCACGCTGTGTTTTGTGCCCGGTAAACGTGGCAGCGTGCTGACGCTGATAGTGGCGCAGGCGCTTTTCATTATGATGCTGTGGGGCGTGGGCAGAGCCGCGACGCAGCTGGCGCAGGAGGGCAGTCCGCTGGCGCGTACCAGTCTGGGCAGCGGATTGTGGCTCGGCCTCGGTCTGACACTGCTGGCCTGTAGCGATGCGATTCGCCGTCTTACCGTCCAGCCGCTACGGCGCTGGCTATTGCATGTGCAAATCGTCATTATACCGCTGTTGCTGCTGTTTTCAGGCACGTTAGACAACCTTTCGCTTCTGAAAGAGTATGCCAATCGCCAGGACGTTTTTGATGCCGCGCTGGTTCAACATTTGATGCTGCTGGCGGGTACCGTACTGCCGGCGCTGGCAATCGGCTTGCCGTTGGGCATCTGGTGTTATTTTTCTGCCTCGCGCCAGGGGCCGGTATTTACCGTGCTGAATGTGATCCAGACCATTCCTTCCGTTGCGTTGTTTGGTCTGTTGATTGCGCCGCTGGCCGGACTGGTGAAACAGTTTCCCTGGCTCGGGACGCTTGGCGTAGCGGGCACTGGCATGACGCCTGCGTTAATAGCGCTGGTGCTTTATGCTCTGTTGCCATTGGTTCGTGGCGTGGTCGCCGGGCTCAACCAGGTGCCGCGCGATGTGCTGGAGAGCGCACGGGCAATGGGGATGAGCACAGGCCAGCGCTTCAGACATGTTCAACTACCGCTGGCGCTACCGGTTTTTTTACGTAGCCTGCGGGTGGTAATGATACAGACGGTAGGGATGGCCGTCGTCGCCGCGCTGATTGGCGCGGGAGGCTTTGGCGCGCTGGTATTTCAGGGGCTGTTGAGCAGCGCTATTGATCTGGTCTTATTAGGCGTCATTCCGGTGATTGCGTTGGCGGTGGTCATAGACGCGCTGTTTGATTTAGGGATCGCGTTTCTGAAGGGAGCAACCGATGATTGAATTTAACCATGTCAGTAAAACCTTCGGCGATCAGCAGGCCGTCAGCGATCTCAACCTGCACTTTAGCGAAGGCAGCTTTTCGGTACTGATTGGCACTTCCGGCTCAGGAAAGTCAACCACGCTGAAAATGATTAACCGACTGGTGGAACATGACAGTGGGACGATCCGCTTTGCCGGGGAAGAGATCCGCAGCCTGCCGGTGCTTGAACTGCGCCGGCGTATGGGCTATGCCATTCAGTCAATCGGCCTTTTTCCTCACTGGACGGTGGCGCAAAATATCGCCACCGTACCACAACTACAAAAATGGCCGCGTTCGCGGATTAACGATCGTATTGATGAGTTGATGGCTTTATTGGGACTGGAAAGTACGTTGCGTGATCGCTATCCACATCAGCTTTCCGGCGGACAACAGCAGCGGGTCGGCGTCGCGCGGGCCCTGGCCGCCGACCCACAGGTCTTACTGATGGATGAACCTTTCGGTGCGCTGGACCCGGTTACCCGTGGCGCGTTACAACAGGAGATGACGCGCATCCATCGTCTACTGGGGCGCACCATCGTACTGGTAACGCATGATATTGACGAAGCGCTGCGTCTCGCCGACCATCTGGTGCTGATGGATGGCGGCAACGTTATTCAACAGGGATCGCCGCTTTCCATGTTGACCTCCCCGGAAAATGATTTTGTGCAGGCCTTTTTTGGCCGCAGCGAACTGGGTGTAAGGCTGCTTTCGTTGCGCAGCGTAGGCGATTATGTACGACGGCATGAGCAGCTAAGCGGCGACGCGTTGGTGGAGGGCATGACGCTACGTGATGCGCTATCGATGTTTGTCGCGCGTCGGTGCGATATTCTGCCCGTGGCTAATCAGCAGGGCGAACCCTGCGGTACGCTTCATTTCCGCGACTTGCTTTCGGAGACGTCCACCCGTGAAACGACTGGCTGATCCGTTGCTCTGGCTTATTGTTCTGTTTTTACTTCTGTTGTTTGGATTACCCTACAGCCAGCCGCTCTTCGGCGCGCTATTTCCCGATCTACCGCGCCCGGTCTACCAGCAGGAGAGTTTTATCGCCCTTGCACTCGCCCATTTCTGGTTGGTGGGCGTCTCAAGTCTGTTTGCTGTCGCCGTCGGGGTCGGCGCAGGGATTGCGGTCACGCGAGAGGGCGGGAAAGCGTTTCGTCCGCTGGTGGAGACTATCGCCGCCGTCGGGCAGACCTTTCCGCCGGTAGCCGTGCTGGCGATTGCAGTACCCGTAATGGGGTTTGGTCAGCAACCGGCGATTATTGCCTTGATCCTGTATGGCATATTGCCAATTCTGCAGGCAACGTTGGCAGGTCTGGGGGCAGTGCCTGCCAGCGTGATGAGCATTGCCTGCGGTATGGGCATGAGTCGTTGGCAACAGCTGTATCAGGTTGAATTACCGCTGGCCGCGCCGGTGATTCTGGCGGGTATCCGGACTTCGGTGATAATTAATATCGGTACGGCAGCCATTGCCTCAACGGTGGGAGCCAGTACATTAGGTACACCGATTATCATCGGGCTGAGTGGCTTTAATACGGCTTATGTTATTCAGGGGGCGGTGCTGGTTGCGCTGGCGGCGATCATTATCGATCGCCTGTTTGAAAGGCTGGGACACGCGATCACCCGGCATGCAAAATAAACGTATAACCTGCCAGCATCACGCCGCCGACGCCGCCGATAGCCATCAGCAGGAAAAGTGCGATCACACCGATTTTCGCTAAGCGCATTATGTACTCCTTATGTTAACAAAAGGAGTATACAATAAAGCTAATTTGTTAGCTTCTGTTTACGTGCCAAGGGGATAAATGTCGCGCCCCTGGGCGCGCCATGCTGTGAGCTGTTGCTGCTGCGCCAGCGTCTGGTTTTCTCCGCACCACACCAGTAACGTTTTGCCGTCAAACAACTCCGGGCGAAGCTGGTTGAGCGAATGGGCAAGCACATCAATGCGCCACCCTTGCTGGCTGGCGACCCAGCCTTCCAGCCACAGTCGCGTGGTGTCATGAATATTCCAGCCAACCACCAGCGCATCTTTACCTTGCTTTTTACGCGCAGACGCCAGGCAAAGCGCAATATAATTGATCAGTATACCGTCGAGAATACCCAGTAACGCCTGTAGGGTTGGCTGTTGGCACTGTAATCGCCGCCGTAGAGGAACAAACAGATTAGTGGTCAACGTTTGTGCAGGGTAGTCCTGACCGCGTTCTTTGATCCATAGTCGCAGTCTGTGCAGATTATTGCTTTGTAAGTAGTGCAACAGAATTTCCTGTTGCTCGCGCCAGCCGTTAGGCTGATCGCTGGTGTCATCGCTGTCGTTACTGAGCAGCACTTTTACCTTGCCGACCTGAACACCGTTATCTATCCAGCGCTTGATTTCGCGAATTCTGTCGATATCGGCATCGTTAAACAGACGGTGGCCGCCATCTGTTCGCTGCGGTTTTAAAAGTCCATAACGTCGCTGCCACGCGCGCAACGTGACAGGATTGATATCACAAAGCAAAGCCACTTCACCAATTGTGTAAAGCGCCATCGTCTCACCCTTGCTCGCGCGGTCCCGGTTTAACTTTAGACGCTCTTTTACGAACCAGGAAGTTTTGCCTGTTTTTTATGCATTAAAACGCGACGTCGCAGCGCGCGGCGGGGTGTTTAAGTGATCGTACTCACGAATTCATATTTTTATGTAACAGTTCAAAGAAAGTTAATCGTACTCAATGTATGTTACGCGCTTTTAATTAAAGTGTGGTTTGTGGGTATGTACGAGTTTAATCTGGTGTTGCTGCTGCTTCAGCAGATGTGCGTGTTTCTGGTCATTGCATGGCTAATGAGTAAAACGCGCCTGTTCATCCCGCTGATGCAGGTAACCGTTCGTCTGCCGCACAAACTCCTGTGCTACGTCACGTTTTCTATCTTCTGCATTATGGGCACGTATTTTGGGCTACATATCGAAGATTCGATTGCCAATACCCGAGCAATTGGCGCGGTAATGGGCGGTTTGCTCGGCGGGCCGATTGTCGGTGGGCTGGTTGGCCTGACCGGCGGATTACATCGGTACTCTATGGGGGGGATGACGGCGTTGAGTTGTATGATCTCCACCATCGTCGAAGGGCTGCTGGGCGGGCTGGTACACAGCGTTTTGATACGCCGTGGACGCCCGGACAAAGTGTTTAGCCCGCTGACGGCGGGGGCGATTACGTTTGTTGCTGAACTGGTGCAGATGCTGATCATTTTATTAATAGCCAGACCGTTTGAAAATGCCCTGCATTTGGTCAGTAATATTGCTGCGCCGATGATGGTGACAAATACCGTCGGCGCCGCGCTGTTCATGCGTATTTTGCTCGATAAGCGCGCCATGTTTGAAAAATATACGTCGGCATTTTCGGCAACCGCGCTGAAGGTCGCCGCGTCCACGGAAGGGATTTTGCGTCAGGGATTTAACGAAGTGAACAGTATGAAAGTGGCGCAGGTGCTATATCAGGAGCTGGATATTGGCGCGGTCGCGATCACCGATCGTGAAAAATTGCTGGCTTTTACCGGCATCGGCGATGATCACCATCTGCCAGGAAAACCCATTTCATCAGGTTATACGCTAAAAGCGATCGAAACCGGAGAAGTGGTTTACGCTGATGGCAATGAGGTGCCGTACCGTTGCTCGCTCCATCCACAGTGTAAACTGGGTTCGACGCTGGTGATCCCCCTGCGTGGCGAAAATCAGCGAGTGATGGGCACCATTAAATTATACGAAGCGAAAAATCGACTTTTCAGTTCAATTAACCGCACGCTGGGGGAAGGGATTGCGCAGCTTTTATCCGCACAGATCCTTGCCGGGCAGTACGAACGGCAGAAGGCGCTGTTGACGCAGTCAGAGATTAAACTGTTGCACGCACAGGTGAATCCACATTTTCTGTTTAACGCGCTAAATACCATTAAAGCGGTGATTCGTCGCGACAGTGAGCAAGCCAGTCAGCTGGTGCAATATCTTTCGACCTTTTTTCGCAAAAATTTAAAACGCCCGTCGGAAATTGTCACCCTGGCTGATGAAATTGAGCATGTAAACGCTTATCTGCAAATTGAGAAAGCGCGTTTTCAGTCGAGCCTGCAAATTCATCTTGATGTTCCACAGACGCTGGCGCACCAGAAATTACCGGCGTTTACGCTACAGCCGATTGTAGAGAACGCGATTAAACACGGTACATCGCAACTGCTTGATACCGGTAAAGTCTCTATTAACGCCCGGCGCGAAGGACAATATCTGATATTAGATATTGAAGATAATGCGGGGTTGTATATGCCTTCCGCCAGCGGCAACGGGTTGGGGATGAGCCTGGTGGATAAACGTCTGCGCGAACATTTTGGCGATGATTATGGCATTAGCGTGGTCTGCGAGCCGGACTGCTTTACCCGAATCACTTTACGACTTCCACTGGAGGAGGACGCATGATTAAAGTGCTGATTGTGGATGATGAGCCGTTAGCGCGAGAAAATCTGCGGGTTCTGCTCCTGGGGCAGGATGATATTGAGATCGTTGGCGAGTGTTCGAATGCGGTTGAAGCAATTGGCGCGGTGCATAAGTTGCGCCCGGATGTTCTGTTTCTGGACATTCAGATGCCGCGTATCAGTGGACTGGAAATGGTAGGAATGCTTGATCCGGAACACCGTCCGTATATCGTCTTTTTGACCGCATTTGATGAATACGCTATCAAAGCCTTTGAAGAGAACGCTTTTGATTATCTGCTCAAACCGATAGAAGAGAAGCGGCTGGAGAAAACGTTACACCGTTTGCGTCAGGAGCGTAGTAAACAGGATGTGTCATTGCTGCCGGAAAACCAACAGGCGCTAAAATTCATCCCCTGTACCGGGCACAGCCGGATCTATTTATTGCAAATGAATGATGTGGCTTTCGTCAGTAGTCGTATGAGTGGGGTCTATGTGACCAGTAGCGAAGGGAAAGAGGGATTTACCGAACTGACGCTGCGAACTCTGGAAAGCCGGACGCCGCTACTGCGCTGCCATCGCCAGTATCTGGTCAATATGGCTCATTTGCAGGAAATCAGACTGGAAGATAATGGGCAGGCAGAGCTGATGCTACGTAATGGTCTGACGGTGCCGGTGAGCCGCCGCTATCTGAAAAGTTTAAAAGAGGCGATTGGCCTGTGAAAGACTGTTAGAATATCGTTTTGCCATAGAAACGACCGAAGGTCTCATGCTGAGTAACGATATTCTGCGTAGCGTGCGCTACATTCTGAAAGCTAATAATACCGATCTGGTGCGCATCATGGCGCTGGGTAACGTTGACGCTACGCCGGAGCAGATTGCAGTCTGGCTGCGCAAAGAAGAGGAAGAGGGGTTTCAGCGTTGCCCGGATATCGTATTGTCCTCTTTTCTTAACGGCCTCATTTACGAAAAACGTGGCAAAGATGAGACGGCGCCAGAGTTGACGCCGGAGCGTCGCATCAACAACAACGTGGTACTGAAAAAGTTGCGTATCGCCTTTTCGCTAAAAACGGATGATATTCTGGCGATACTTACCGGCCAGCAGTTCCGCGTCTCGATGCCGGAGATCACTGCCATGATGCGTGCGCCGGACCACAAAAACTTCCGGGAATGTGGCGACCAGTTCCTGCGTTATTTCCTGCGCGGCCTGGCGGCGCGCGAACATGTGGCGAAAGCCTGAGTTGGACTGCCCGGTGTCGGATAGCAACGTGAGCGTTTTATCCGGCCTGCCAATCATATTTCCGAATGCAGGCCTGATAAGCGCAACGCTATCAGGCAACACTATACAAGGTATGTTGCCTGCCTGCACGTCTGCCGGTTATTTCGTTTCTTTAAAACCCGCGGCTTCCAGCAGCGTCTGGGTTTGTTTCATGCTGATGCCCTTACTGGTATCGCCGGACACCATCGTCCCTGAAACGCCCTGTAAGGCCTTGAAGTCTACTTTTTCCATATCCACAGAGACGTTTTCCTGGGCATAGGTCTCTTTATAGGTGAGTTTTTCTTCCACTCCGCCGATATTTTTATATTTCGCACTCAACGGATCGAGAATTTTAGCCGCTTCTTCTTTTGTTTTGGCGCCTACCGTGGCATAGCTGATTTTACTTTCAGACGTTTGCTTAAGAATTTTGTCGCCTTTATAGGTATAAGTAATGGAGATTTCTGTACCCGCCAGGTTAGCGTTAAAGGTTTTTGATTCTTCTTTATCGCCGCAACCAGCAAGAGTGAATACCAGTACGGAAGTCAATGCTGCGGATAATAACTTGCCAGAAATTTTCATCTAAAACTCCGTTTTATATAATGATTGGGTTTTTAAAATAATTACAATGAATTAATGTGACCCACAAATAGCAATGTATCAGGGGGAACAGGATATGACTTTTAGCGGTTATTTAGCAGTCCGGATATGGATCATTAACGCTATTGCTTATTAAGGAAAAAATTAAAATGCGCAGGATAGATACTGCCTGAAGCCTGGCTGGATAAGGGGGGCGTCGCCACCCGGATGAATCTGATAAAAAAGCCGGAGTATACTCCGGCTGATTGCTTATTTTACTTGCTGACCCGGCTTCGCGCCGTCATCAGGGCTTAACAGGAAGATGTCTTTCCCGCCCGGACCTGCTGCCATTACCATTCCCTCGGAAACGCCAAAGCGCATTTTGCGCGGTGCGAGATTAGCGACCATAACCGTCTGGCGGCCAATCAGCGCCTGCGGGTCCGGGTAGGCGGAGCGGATACCGGAGAAGACGTTACGCTTCTCGCCACCCAGATCCAGCGTTAGACGCAGCAATTTGTCAGAGCCTTCCACAAACTCGGCGTTTTCAATCAATGCTACGCGCAGGTCAACTTTGGCGAAATCGTCAAAGGTGATGGTTTCCTGAATCGGGAAGTCGGCTAATGGACCGGTCACCGGGGCCGCTGCTGCTTTTACCTCTTCTTTCGACGCGTCGACCAACGCTTCAACCTGTTTCATGTCGATGCGGTTATACAGCGCCTTGAAGGTATTCACCTTGTGACCGAGCAGCGGCTGTTCGATAGCATCCCAGCTCAGTTCGCAGTTGAGGAAAGCCTCAACGCGTTCAGAGAGCGTCGGCAGCACCGGCTTCAGATACGTCATCAACACGCGGAACAGGTTGATGCCCATCGAGCAAATTGCCTGCAGGTCCGCGTCGCGGCCTTCCTGTTTGGCAACCACCCACGGCGCTTGTTCGTCCACATAGCGGTTAGCCAGGTCAGCCAGCGCCATGATTTCGCGGATCGCCTTACCAAACTCCCGGCTTTCCCACGCTTCGCCAATCCCTGCCGCAGCGTCAGTAAACGTTTTATACAACTGTGGATCGGCCAGATCAGCGGCCAGCACACCGTCAAAACGTTTGTTGATAAAACCGGCGTTACGGGACGCCAGGTTAACCACTTTGTTGACGATATCGGCATTAACGCGCTGGACAAAGTCTTCCAGGTTCAGATCGATATCGTCGATACGTGAAGAAAGCTTGGCGGCGTAGTAGTAGCGCAGGCTGTCAGCGTCGAAATGGTTCAGCCAGGTGCTGGCTTTAATAAAGGTGCCGCGCGATTTGGACATCTTCGCGCCGTTCACCGTGACGTAACCGTGAACGAACAGGTTGGTCGGCTTACGGAAGTTGCTGCCTTCCAGCATGGCAGGCCAGAACAGGCTGTGGAAGTAGACGATATCTTTGCCGATGAAGTGATACAGCTCGGCATCGGAGTCTTTCTTCCAGTACTCTTCAAAGCGGGTTGTGTCGCCACGCTTATCGCACAGATTTTTGAAGGAACCCATATAACCTATCGGCGCATCCAGCCAGACATAGAAATATTTGCCCGGCGCGTTGGGGATTTCGAAACCAAAGTACGGCGCATCGCGGGAGATATCCCACTGTTGCAGGCCGGATTCAAACCATTCCTGCATTTTGTTGGCGACCTGTTCCTGAAGCGCGCCGCTGCGCGTCCACGCCTGTAGCATTTCGCTGAAAGAGGGAAGGTCAAAGAAGAAGTGTTCGGAATCGCGCATGACCGGCGTCGCGCCAGAAACCACCGATTTCGGTTCGATCAGCTCGGTCGGGCTGTAGGTCGCGCCGCACACTTCGCAGTTGTCGCCGTACTGATCCGCCGCTTTACATTTCGGGCAGGTGCCTTTCACAAAACGATCCGGCAGGAACATGCCTTTTTCCGGATCGTAAAGCTGAGAGATGGTGCGGTTTTTAATAAAACCGTTCTCTTTCAGACGAGTGTAGATAAGCTCTGACAGCTCGCGGTTTTCATCGCTATGGGTAGAGTGATAGTTATCATAGCTAATGTTAAAGCCAGCGAAATCCGTCTGATGCTCCTGGCTCATCTCGCCAATCATCTGCTCAGGCGTAATACCAAGCTGTTGCGCTTTCAGCATAATAGGCGTGCCGTGGGCGTCGTCGGCGCAGATGAAGTTGACCTCGTGGCCGCGCATTCGCTGGTAACGGACCCAGACATCAGCCTGGATGTGCTCCAGCATATGGCCGAGGTGGATAGAGCCGTTGGCGTACGGCAGCGCGCACGTTACCAGAATTTTCTTCGCGACTTGAGTCATAGTGGGTATTACTTCTTCTATTGTAAAAAAGGGGCTTTGATAGTACCAAAAGGGGCATTATTAAGTAAGTACTAACCTATGCTCTTCATGTAAACTACTGCACGAGTTATTCGTTATTTATACCAAAAAAGGAGTCGGGATGAACGAACAATCCCAGGCCAAATCACCAGATACCCTGCGGGCGATGGTCACCGGGACGCTGGCGAATTTTCAGCACCCAACCCTGAAGCATAACCTCACCACGCTTAAGGCGTTGCACCATGTTGCCTGGATGGATGACACGCTGCATATTGAACTGGTTATGCCGTTTGTCTGGAACAGCGCGTTTGAGGTATTAAAAGAGCAATGCAGCGCCGATCTGCTGCGTATCACCGGCGCGAAAGCCATCGACTGGAAACTGTCGCACAATATTGCCACGCTGAAACGCGTAAAAAATCAGCCGGGTATTAATGGTGTGAAAAACATCATCGCCGTGAGCTCTGGTAAAGGCGGCGTGGGTAAATCGTCCACAGCGGTCAACCTAGCGCTGGCGTTAGCGGCTGAAGGGGCGAAGGTCGGGATTCTGGACGCCGATATTTACGGTCCGTCTATTCCGACAATGCTGGGCGCGGAAGATCAGCGTCCGACATCGCCGGATGGCACGCATATGGCGCCGATTATGTCACACGGCCTGGCGACCAATTCGATCGGCTATCTGGTGACTGACGATAACGCGATGGTATGGCGCGGCCCGATGGCCAGTAAAGCGCTGATGCAAATGTTGCAGGAGACGCTGTGGCCGGATCTGGATTATCTGGTCCTGGATATGCCTCCGGGAACCGGGGATATTCAGCTGACGCTGGCGCAGAACATCCCCGTTACCGGCGCGGTCGTGGTCACTACGCCGCAGGATATCGCGCTGATTGACGCCAAAAAAGGCATCGTCATGTTTGAGAAGGTCGAAGTACCGGTGCTCGGCATCGTTGAGAATATGAGTATGCATATTTGTAGCAATTGCGGTCATCACGAACCGATTTTCGGTACCGGTGGGGCGCAGAAGCTGGCGGAGAAATATCACACTCAGCTTCTGGGTCAGATGCCGTTGCATATTAGCCTGCGCGAAGATCTCGATAAAGGCACTCCGACCGTGGTCAGCCGTCCCGACAGTGAATTCACCGCCATTTATCGCGATTTAGCCGATCGTGTGGCGGCACAGCTCTACTGGCAGGGCGAAGTCATTCCAGGGGAAATCGCTTTCCGCGCAGTGTAATCACGCCTACGCCTTGCAATGTCAACCAGACATTCACCGTAACAATATATATTGATGCGGTGAATGTATTAACTAAATAATTACTTCTCTATTATTAACTCCTGTTTAAATAAGCGGGCGTTTATCTGAATTGATTGGTAAAAACATTATTTTAATTGTTCATATCTATCTCACTGATTTATTTTTTCAATTGGTTTTAAAGTATCAGTATGTCCATACTGCTCGCCAGGCGGCCTGCGTAGGGTTTAACGTTCACTACAGGAACAATTGCTGACAATGAGAAAATATTTGCTGATGGGAATTATAGTTTCGGCTTATGGAATAAGTATTCCTGTTTTTGCTTCTGATAGCGCAACATTAACCATCAGTGGACAAGTAACCGCACCGACATGCAGCACAGAGGTAACGAACACTCAGTTGCAGCAGCGTTGCGGTAATACGACCTATGTTTCAACGCTTCAGGCGCCTGCCGCTACGCCGATGAGAGGTGTGACGACGCAAAGCTATACAGTGCCAGGTGACAGTACTCGCCAGATTATTATTAACCGTTACGACTAACCTGGACTAATTCACAGGCCCACATCATTGGTATCAATGATGTGGGCTTTTTTATTTGCGTTGTTTATGTATAACATCGGTAAGTTTCGGTAATTAATAAGTTTACGGAATAATGATAATCAATGATTATTTGTTGCAATTATATTGCAAAGTGTAAGTTGCTTTAAATCAATAAAACATCGCATTTACATTGCGGTAACTTCCTGCCTATGAGAGTTTTCTTTTCAAGGGTTAATAACTCTTAATAAATAGAAATTACTTCATTAAGGAAGAGATTATGAAACGTTCAATTATTGCCGCTGCGGTAGTGTCTTCTGTTTTTATGAGCGCCGGGGCTTTTGCTGCTGATGAAGATATGGGTGAACTAAAAATTAACGGAGAAGTGGTAGGGGCATCCTGTACATTTGAAGGTGTAAACAGCGCGACCATTGAATTATCGCAGGTCGGTGTCGACCAATTGACTGGCTTAAACCCTGGCGATATATATACAGGATACACCAGTCCTGAAGCGATTTTAAAAGTAAAATGTACGAATACCGCTAATCCAAGAATTAGTTTTAACCGTTCTCAATTTGTGGACAACACACAGATAACTAAAAATACCGCATCTAACAACGGCGCAGGTTTTGCTGTTTTTCTCGATGGTACTCAGGTGGAACTGGATAATTCGGGGAATTTTAAGCTGGACCCGGCTAAATTTGACAAGGGCGTCTATACCCTGAATTTTACAGCCCGGTATGCTGCGGTTGAAAACACGGTAACGCCAGGTCTTGTTGAATCGGTATTGACAATGACAGTACTGACTGACTAGTTCTCTTTTTGGCGGCTAAGGATTTAGCCGCCTGCATTCTTTTTTATAAGGGTATCTGCCATGAAACGGATGATTGCCTTATGGCTGGCCTGTGCCGCTATGCCAGCGTGGAGCGGCGTTTATATCTATGGTACGCGTGTTATTTATCCGGCCCAGAAAAAAGATATTACTGTACAATTAATGAATGACAGTAAACGAAGTTCGCTTATCCAGGCATGGATTGATAATGGCGATACCAGCCTGCCACCAGAAAAATTACAGGTTCCATTTGTTCTGACGCCCCCCGTCATCAGGGTGGCGGCAGATTCCGGCCAGCAATTAAAAATAAAGAAACTTGTAAATAATCTGCCCGGCGATCGTGAAAGTCTTTTCTATCTCAATGTACTGGATATTCCGCCAAATTCAGGTGAAAGCAAAGATAAAAATGTTATTAAATTTGCGCTGCAAAACCGGATAAAGTTGATCTATCGTCCACAAGGCGTACAAAAAGTCGATAAAGCGACATTTTCCCGCTTGCAGTTGTTTAAAGCGTCTGGTGGCATTAGTATAAAAAATAACTCAGCAAATTGGGTCACTATTCCGGAAGTTAAAGCAAAAAATAAATTAAATAAAGAGACCTTGTTACTGGCACCATGGTCATCGCAAAATGTTCCCACAACGACAGTTGTGAATAATTATACCGTAACGCTAATTGATGATTCTGGTAATTATTTAAGCGAGACTATCAAAGCAGCAAATTAAAGGCGGGGAATTAACCTGAGGATAGATAATGGAAAAGTTAAATACCATCACGCTATCGATTCTTGCGGCGTTACTCATTTCACCCGCCTGGGCTGAGGAAGAAACCTTTGATACCAACTTCATGTTTGGTGGGTTGAAAGGTGAAAAAGTTTCCCGTTATCAGATCGACAGTACCAAACCTATGGGTGGCGTTTATGAGATGGACGTTTATGTCAATAAAGAATGGCGCGGAAACTATGAAATTGATATTCCAGATAATCCTGATAATACCTGTGTTTCTCAGGAACTGATCGCCAGTCTGGGGATTAGATTCACGCCACAAAGTAAAGAAGATAAATGTATTGCGTTGAAAACAGTGGTCCAGGGCGGGAGCGTTTCTTATGATACTGCCGCTTTTAACCTTTATCTGAGCGTTCCTCAAGCTTATGTGTTGGAGCATGAGGCGGGATATGCGCCTCCGGAGACGTGGGATCGTGGAATTAACGCTTTTTACACCTCGTACTATGCCAGCGAGTATTACAGCCATTATAAAAGTGGCGGCAGCGAGAAAAATAGTTATGCAAATTTTGTTAGTGGACTAAATCTGCTTGGATGGCAGTTACATTCCAACGCTAATTTTTCCAAAAGCGAAAACTCAGCGGGTAAATGGCAGAGCAACACCCTGTATCTGGAGCGTGATTTCCCGGTGGTACTGGGAACAATGCGCCTGGGGGAGCAATACACCGGTGGGGATATTTTTGATACGGTACGCTTTCGCGGGGTGCGCTTCTGGCGTGATATGCAAATGCTGCCGCACTCTAAGCAAAACTTTGCTCCGGTTGTGCGTGGCGTGGCGCAAAGTAACGCTCTGGTAACGGTGGAGCAGAATGGTTTTATTGTTTATCAGAAAGAAGTTCCGCCAGGGCCCTTTGTGTTTGAAGATCTTCAACTGGCCGGGGGCGGGGCCGATCTGGACGTGAGTATTAAAGAGGCTGACGGTACCGTTTCACGCTTTACTGTTCCGTATTCTTCCGTTCCTAATATGGTGCAGCCCGGCGTGGCGAAATATGATTTCGCTGCCGGGCGAAGCAAAATTGAAGGCGCTTCTCAACAAACCGATTTTATCCAGGGCACCTATCAGTACGGGGTCAATAATTTGCTGACGTTGTATGGCGGAACGATGTTAGCCAGCGATTATCGCTCATTAACCCTTGGTACCGGGTGGAATACATTGATTGGTGCGGTATCTGTTGACGGTACGTTGTCTCACAGTAAGCAGGATAATGGTGATGTTTTTGATGGCCAAAGTTATCAGATTGCCTGGAATAAATATCTTCCGCAGTCAGCCACTCATTTTTCTCTGGCGGCGTATCGCTACTCATCACGTGATTATCGCACTTTTAACGATCATGTCTGGGGGAATAATCGGGAGCATTATCATCGCGATGATGACGATATTTATGATATCGCCGATTATTATGAGAATGACTTCGGGCGCAAAAATACTTTTACTCTCAATATTAATCAGACGTTACCTGACAGATGGGGATATTTTACCGCCAGCGCCCTGTGGCGCGATTATTGGGGACGTAGTGGTACCGGAAAAGATTACCAGTTAAGCTACAGTAATAGCTGGCAGCGGCTCAGTTTTACGCTATCGGCAACCCAGACGTATGACAGCAATAATCGCGAAGATAAACGTTTTAATATCTATTTTTCTATTCCATTAACATGGGGACAAAGAGAGAGTGGGGGAAATCGAGATATCTATTTATCGAATTCCACTACTTTTGACGATCAAGGCTATGAGGCCAACAACACCAGCCTTAGTGGCAACTTCGGTAATCGCGATCAGTTTAATTACACGACAAACCTCAGCCACCAGCGCCAGGAGCACCAAACGACAGTCGGAGGAGCGCTAACCTGGAACGCCCCACTGGCGACGATCGGCGGTAGCTATAGCCAGTCCAATAAATACCATCAGGTTGGCGGTAATATTCAGGGAGGACTGGTGGCATGGGCTAACGGTGTGCATTTAGCCCCTCGACTTAATGATACGATCGCAATTATTAATGCGCCGTATCTGGAAGATGCGGCGGTGCAGGGGCGTCCTTATTTACGTACCAATGCAAAAGGTTACGCCGTATTAGAAGCATTGACGCCATACCGGCAAAACTTTATCTCGCTTGATATCTCCGAAAGTGAAAGTGATGTCGCTTTGTTGGGAAACCGTAAAGTTACAGTACCTTATCGCGGAGCCGTGGTCTTGGTTGATTTCGAAACAGAAACCAGCAAACCTTTTTATTTCCTGGCGCGGCGCGCAGATGGCGAGCCTTTAACGTTTGGTTATGAAGTGGAAGATGACAAAGGAAATAATGTAGGGCTGGTAGGGCAGGGCAGTCGGGTATTTATTCGTACTGAAAAAGTTCCCGTTTCGGTAAAAGTCGCGACAGATAAACAACAAGGTCTTTTCTGTAAAATCACGTTTGATAAGCAGATTGATGAAAATAATGTTTATGTTTGTCGGTAATTTTCAGGTGATGCTATGAAAAGACTACTATTTTTATTAATGATGATCTCGTTTACACCGTTGAGTAATGCGGCGTGTAGCGCGACGTTAACTAACACAAAGGAATATACTATTCAGTCCGATAGCCTGATGCTGGGAGGTGAGGAGTCAGCGATCATTTCAAATGCTTTTACTGATTCTACCTGCGAAAATAATGATGTGGTAAGTAAATTAGAGACCTCCGAGTATATTATTGGTATGGGACCGGACAACAGCGTTAAGTTAAGGCTAAAAGTTGAATGGCAGAGCAGTAGTGAGATAAGTATGCAAAATAAAAATGGTGTGTTCGAAGGCCCCTATAAGATTACAGTTTCAGAAATAAGTTCACTGGAGGCGGTGACCGTTTCTGCAAATGGCGGGTACTCCGTTAGCATAGACAATATAGCGGTGATGTCGGGCGCAAAGAATCAATGGGGTGGTAGAGAGTGGCTTGTATTTATTTTAAGATATATTGGTTGTTGGGGGAACAGAGAATGTGTTGCAAACGTTATCGCAGATCTTAATGGAAAAGGCGTTTATAAGGCTAATTTAACGATAAATTACAATCGCAAAGAAACCACCTGTGCTCCCCAGAACCTTACTATCACCCTGGATCCGGTGCCGATGACCAAACTTCGCGCGAAAGGAGAAGTCAGTGAATTTTCTAAACAGGGCGATATTATTCTGGATTGCAAAAACCAGGTACGCAATGCAACGCTGACCTCACGGCAGATATCGGTAAATTTGCGCAGTGATTTAGTCTGGGATGAGAATGAATCCGTCCTGAAGCCGGATAATGATAATGGCGTAGGGTTTATCCTGAGAGATTCAAATCATAGCCTACTTAAAATAAATAAGGGAACAGCCATAAACAGCATTTTCAAAACATATGCCAAAGGCAGCGCCGTCAACGCGGTGGAAAGCATTCCTGTTTTTGCAACATATTATGTCCTCGATCCCGCAAAAATTAAAGCGGGGCCATTACAATCGAAGGCATTAATCGTCGTATCTTATAATTAGTTTATTCTGTACGCACTCTTTAGGCAGAGAGTGCGTAAATCATTTACCGATGATAAAAAATCTCGCCATCATAGGCTTTGATAATTTTGCCGTCGGTATCGTTAATCAGCACATAGGCGCCACCCATATAAGTCCAGTGGGTACCGGCATCTGGTGCGGGCAGGTTACGTAATTTCCACTGCTTAATATTGTACTCATCGGTACGGTACATCTGCGGAACGGTATCGCCGGGTTTGAAATGGGTGAAGTCGGCGATAAAGCTTTTTAACTCATATTGATCGATGCCCGTTGTCGCGGGGGCGGCCCATGCAAAACTGGTTGCAAGCAACAGCGCACAAGGCAGCAATTTACTTTTCATACTTTTACCCTCCACATATGCGGGTCAGTTAAATCCGTGAGTATCATTTCTGCTGGCGGCGCATCTGACAAGCGCTATTTTGTTATCTCACGCCTCTTTTCGTAAAAAGTGTAAACGAAAGCCTTGTGAAACAACATAACCGGAAACCCGTTTACCAGAACAAAATAGGTTTTGAGAACTATCTGATAACTATGACATTATTGAGCACCGCGTGCTGTAAATTTACATTGTCTGTTGCAAACAGTATGCTTAATGACAAAACCCACTTAACCCAGCTGGGTTTCACGACTCGGGGTGCCCTTCTTCATTGAAGGCTGAGAAATACCCGTATTACCTGATCTGGATAATGCCAGCGTAGGGAAGTCTGACACTGCTCGTGTCCCTTCTTCACGCGGGCAGGAGCTGAATCATGCAGCCTGACCTGCACTGCCGTACGCTTGCGGCGCATACGCTAAAACAGTTTCGCGACCTCTCTCCGCTCACGCACTGTATGACTAATGATGTTGTACAAACGTTTACCGCTAATACGCTGCTGGCGCTAGGAGCCTCGCCCGCCATGGTGATTGACCCAGACGAGGCCAGGCCGTTTGCCGCCATCGCCAGCGCTTTACTGATTAATGTCGGAACATTAACGGCTTCACGCGCCGACGCGATGCGCGCGGCGGTAGAGAGTGCTTATGACGCTAAAACGCCGTGGACGCTCGACCCTGTTGCGGTGGGGGCGTTGGCGTTTCGTCGGCGATTTTGTCTTGAACTTTTGTCCCTGCGCCCGTCGGCAATCCGTGGCAACGCCTCGGAAATTATGGCGTTAGCCGGCATAGCGCTGAGCGGACGCGGCGTGGATACGACCGAGGCGGCGCTGGCCGCACTACCAGCAGCGCAGGCGCTGGCGCGTCAGACAGATTGCATCGTCGTGGTTACGGGAGAGACAGATTATGTCACCGATGGTCAGCGCACAGTGAGTATTCCTGGTGGCGATCCGTTAATGACCCGCATTGTAGGGACCGGTTGCGCGTTATCGGCGGTCGTGGCTGCCTGTTGTGCATTACCTGGCGCTGCGCTGGATAATGTCGCATCGGCCTGCTGCTGGATGAAACTGGCGGGACAGGCTGCGGCAGAGCGTAGTAAGGGGCCTGGCAGTTTTATCCCGGCCTTTCTTGATGCGCTGTATCAACTGGATGTAGAGGGCACAGATGAAAAGCATTAACGCGCTGACGATTGCCGGCACCGATCCCAGCGGCGGAGCGGGGATTCAGGCGGATCTCAAGACCTTTTCCGCTCTGGGAGCGTATGGCTGTTCGGTGATTACCGCGCTGGTGGCGCAAAATACCTGTGGCGTGCAATCGGTGTACCGGGTAGACCCTGAGTTTGTCGCCGCCCAGCTTGATTCCGTATTCAGCGATGTGCGCATCGATACCACCAAAATCGGGATGCTGGCTGAAACGGATATTGTCGAGGCTGTGGCGGAACGGCTACAGCGCCATCATGTAGGTAATGTGGTGCTGGATACGGTCATGCTGGCAAAGAGCGGCGATCCGTTGCTCTCCTCCTCTGCCGTTGAAACATTGCGCGTCCGGCTGCTGCCACAAGTATCGCTGATTACGCCTAATCTGCCGGAAGCCGCAGCATTGCTGAATACGTCCCATGCGCGTACGGAACAAGAGATGCTGGCGCAGGGGCGGGCGTTACTGGCGATGGGATGTGAGGCGGTGCTGATGAAGGGCGGACATTTAGAGGATGCGCAAAGTCCGGACTGGCTCTTTACCCGCAACGGCGAGCAGCGTTTTACCGCGCCGCGGGTGATGACCAAAAATACGCATGGGACGGGATGTACACTGTCGGCGGCTCTTGCGGCGTTACGACCCCGGTATCACAGTTGGGAAGAGACGGTAAAAGAGGCGAAGCGGTGGCTTTCTGCGGCGCTGGCGCAGGCGGATACGCTGGAAGTGGGGAAGGGTATTGGTCCGGTACATCATTTTCATGCGTGGTGGTAATATAGTGCCTACAGACCCGTCGTCAGGAAAAGATAAATGGAACAAGCGCATACCCGGCTCATCGCGCAATTGAATGAGCGAATTTCAGCAGCGGACAATACGCCGCTGTACATGAAATTCGCCCAGACGGTAAAGGATGCCGTTCGCAGCGGCATTCTTGAGCATGGTAATATTTTGCCTGGCGAACGCGATCTCAGCCAGCTTACTGGCGTCTCGCGTATCACGGTACGGAAAGCGATGCAGGCGCTGGAAGAAGAGGGGGTTGTCACGCGCGCCCGCGGTTACGGTACGCAAATCAATAATATTTTTGAATATTCCCTGAAAGAGGCGCGGGGATTTTCTCAGCAGGTTGTCTTGCGCGGCAAAAAACCGGATACGCTATGGGTGAACAAACGCGTGGTAAACTGTCCGGATGAGGTTGCGCAGCATCTGGCAATCCCCGCAGGTAGCGACGTCTTTTTACTCAAACGTATTCGTTATGTTGATGAAGACGCGGTGTCGATTGAAGAGTCCTGGGTGCCTGCGCATCTGATTCATGATGTCGACGCGATTGGCATTTCTCTGTATGACTATTTTCGTAGCCAGCACATTTACCCTCAGCGTACCCGATCTCGCGTCAGCGCCCGGATGCCCGATGACGAGTTTCAGTCGCATATTCAAATGGATGGTAAAGTGCCGGTGCTGGTAATTAAGCAGGTGGCGCTCGATCAGCAGCAGCGGCCTATTGAATACAGCATCAGTTATTGTCGTAGCGATCTATACGTTTTTGTGTGCGAGGAGTAGCGCCTCGCGCGTAGGCGCGCAGTCGCCGCCGCGATGCCCGACCACCCAGCTCGCCACCGCGTTACCCAGCAGTACAGCATCCGCGAGCGACCAGCCTGACGCCAGTCCTGCCAGTACGCCGCCAGCATGGCTGTCGCCCGCGCCGATGGTATCCACCACGGTTGCCGGAAACGCAGGCACAAAACCGGAAGACTGCCCACTAAAATACCATGCCCCGTCTTTGTCGTGGCGAACCACCAACGGCGCGGAAAAGTGTTGTATCCAGGCCTTGCCGAAGGCTTGCGTGTCGGTTGCGAATCCGGTGCGTTTCGCCGCGATGAGGGCTTCCTGGCGATTCAGGGAGACGACGGGGCGGCATGCCATGATGCGTGCCAACCTGTCGTCCGCGATATCATCGATGCGCGGGCCAAAATCGATAAAAGGCGTCACCTCGGCTGTGGTTTCCAGCCAGTGGATTAGCCGTTCGCCACACGGCGAGGCCAGTTGATAGCCGGACAGGTAAACGAGACTGCCTCGCGGCATCCTGAGCTGCGCCAGCCAGTCCGCGCTCCACTGGTTTTCCACGCCGCTAAAAGACATAAACGTGCGTTCGCCATCCGGCTCGACTAATGCCAGGCACCAGCCGTTATCCCCTTCAACGGGGTCAATCGCGCTGGACAATTCCTCTTTCGCCAGGCGGCTACGAATCCTTTCCGCCCACACGCCCTGGCCCAGCGGCAGCGCATTGCTGGCGTCAATCCCCAGTCGCTTCAACGTTACGGCAATATTCAGCGCGCAGCCGCCGACATTAACGCTCTGTTGTTGCAGTTCAATATCGCACCCGCGCCACGGCAGGGTCCAGGTATCGGCAATAATATCGACTACCGCCGCGCCGATAACAGTGAGCGGCCGTCGGGTGTGCAGGGCAGGTAATAATGTCAACAGGTGGTCCCTGTTCATAATGCCTCCCGCCGTTGACGATAGCTCGCCAGCGCACCCGCATAGTGCGCAAAATCCAGTTGATTAACCTCATCCAGCGTTTGTTTTAACTGTGCGTCGATGGCGCTCACGCCGTGTAACGCGCCACAAATGGCTGTGGCCATCGCGCCGATAGTATCGGTGTCGCCGCCGAGGTTTGCGCACAGTACGGCACAGCGATTAGGGTCAGTATTCGCCAGTTCTACCATGGCGATGGCGCAGGGGACGGATTCAATGGTGCTGGTTCCCGCGCCGATGATTTGATACAGCTGTTCGCTGGCTGATTCGATGCCATTAGCGCGGCGGACAATGTTTAGCGCCAGTTCCAGACGCGCTGATAGCGAGGCGCTAAACGTGGTAATACGCGCAGTCTGCGCCTGATGGGCGACGGCGGGGAGCGAGTCGGCAATACTTTGCCACGGGTCGCCATTCACTGCCCGGGAGACGGCCCATGCAATCACCACAGCGCCAGCGATAGCCAGATCGGATTTATGTGTTGGACTGGAGGCCAGCGCCACGTCCGCAATAAAAGCGCTCAGATTTGTCGGCGGAAGCAGGCAGCCTAACGGCGAAACGCGCATGGCCGCTCCGTTAGTCACGCCGTTGTTTTCCAGATCTGCGACGGGTTTTCCGTCACGAATCGCGTTTAGTGCCACCTTTGAGGTCGGGCCGAGCACGTTTTTATTAAACGCATCAAAGCGTTCCGCCCAGGCGAGGATGTTGCGTCCGATAAGCTCAGGATCAATATTGCCTTCGCCTTCAAGCAGCGCGTCGGCCAGGCAAAGCGCCATTGCAGTGTCGTCCGTAAACTCCGCCCGGTTAAAATAGCAGGCGGCATTGTTCTCTTTGGGGCCGGGTAGAAAGTGGTCAATCCAGCCGAAATGCGCTTTAACGCGCGTTCTTGGCCAGAGTTCCGAGGGCATTCCCATCGCATCCCCTAATGCTTGCCCATAAAGTGCGCCGAGAATACGTTCTGCTTTCATTTTACTTCCCCTTGTGTCAACGCAACATCGCAATCGTCAATAGTGGTGATCTCTTTGTCCGACTCGCGAAAGAAAATCATAAACAGCAGCGCGATAACGGCGATCATCACCGCGCCAAATGTCCACATGCCCGCCCAGTTGAAGGTCAGACCGTTAACCGGTTGCGGATAAGTAAACATTTTTTCCATCATCACACCGCCGAGACGATAACCCAGCAGGCTGCCGAATCCCTGACAGCAGAGGGTAATAAGCCCTTGCGCGGCGGTTCGCATATGGGCCGGCGCTTTTTTATCAACATAAATGTAGGCGGTAACGTAGTAAAAATCGTAACTTACGCCGTGCAGCAAAATACCGAGGAACAGCAGGGCGTAAGTGAAATACGTTTCCGCGCCGCCATAGACAAAGAAGCCATAACGGATCGCAGCAGTGACAAGACCAAGTAATAATACCTTTTTAATACCAAAACGTTTAATGAAAAAGGGCAACGCCAGCATAAAAAAGATTTCAGAGAACTGGCCGAGCGTCATCCAGCCGGTGGCATTTTTCATTCCCACTTCTGTCAGATAGCCGTTGGCGAAGATGTAATAGAAGGCCAGTGGCATTGCAAACAGGAATGAACAGATGAAGAAAACGAGAAAGTTTTTATCGCGTAGCAGGATAAGCGCATCCAGCCCCAGCATGACTTTAATATCCATCTTACCGGTGCTTTTTGGCGGCGTGTCCGGAAGACAGAACGCAAATACGCCCAGCAACGCTGAACTTGCGGCGGTTATCAGCAACGGAATGTTGGTAGGTGAAATATCGCTATAACCTAACATCTGCGGCAGGAATCCGCAGGCGAGCCCGGAGGCTATCCAGCCGATGGTGCCCATGACGCGAATGCGTGGAAAATCGCGCTCTACGTCCGGCACGTTAGCGAAGGCAATGCTGTTCGTCAGCGCAATGGTCGGCATATAGGTTAATGAATAAGCCAGCAGCAGCGGAAAAAATCCGGCAAAGGTGGTTTGCTGCGCCGCGAAATACATCAGCACGGCACCCGCGAACATCAGTACCGCCAGGACTTTTTGCGCCGGGAAAAAACGATCAGTGACGGAGCCGACCAGAATAGGCGACAGGATCGCAGCAATGGCGGTGCAGGCATAAGACCAGCCTATTTCACCAGCTGTAAACCCACTTTTATTTAGCCATAGCCACAGGGGAACGAACCAGGCCCCCCAGATAAACCACTCCACGAACATCATGAACGACAGTTTAGCGGTAGTCTTCATTTTGGAATCCTTCATGACAGGTAAGGTACGCCATGACAATACCATTTAATAATACCTTTAAAATACCATTGGGCTTTTATTTTGATCGGTTTAACACTTTTTCGTGCGTGAATCGAGCCAGCAGATAGCGCCGAAAAAATGCGCTAAAGTTGGAAAAAATGGTCGGTCAGTACCAGGCTTAATGCGACCCGCAATCTGCGGCGCAGGACTATTCACATTCCGATACTCTATCGGAACTTACGGGAGCATAGCTATGACTGATATTGCGCAGTTGCTTGGCAAAGACGCCGACAGCCTTTTACAGCATCGTTGTATGACCATTCCTTCCGAGCAGCTTTATCTCCCCGGCGAGGACTACGTGGACCGGGTGATGATTGACAATAATCGCCCACCAGCCGTTTTGCGTAATATGCAAACGCTCTATAATACCGGACGTCTGGCCGGAACAGGGTACCTCTCGATATTGCCCGTCGATCAGGGCGTGGAACATTCAGCTGGCGCTTCTTTTGCGGCGAACCCACGCTACTTTGATCCTAAAAATATTGTTGAGCTGGCCATCGAAGCGGGTTGTAATTGCGTGGCTTCTACCTATGGTGTGCTGGCTTCGGTTTCACGGCGCTATGCGCACCGCATCCCATTTTTGGTCAAACTGAATCACAATGAAACATTGAGTTATCCAACGGAGTATGACCAGACCCTGTACGCCAGCGTTGAACAGGCATTTAATATGGGGGCCGTGGCAGTGGGCGCAACAATCTATTTCGGTTCAGAGCAGTCTCGTCGTCAGATTGAAGAGATCTCCGCCGCGTTTGAGCGTGCTCATGAGTTGGGTATGGTGACCGTATTGTGGGCTTACCTGCGTAACTCTTCCTTTAAAAAAGATGGTGTCAATTACCATGTCTCCGCTGACCTGACGGGCCAGGCTAACCATCTGGCCGCTACGATTGGCGCGGATATCGTGAAACAAAAAATGGCCGAGAATAATGGCGGTTATAAAGCGGTAAACTTCGGCTATACCGACGACCGCGTTTACAGCAAACTGACCAGCGATAACCCGATTGATTTGGTGCGCTACCAACTGGCAAACTGTTATATGGGCCGGGCCGGGCTTATCAACTCTGGCGGCGCGGACGGTGGCGAGACTGACCTCGGCGATGCGGTACGTACCGCTGTGATCAACAAACGCGCTGGTGGGATGGGGCTCATTCTGGGGCGTAAAGCCTTTAAAAAATCGATGGCTGATGGCGTGAAGCTCATTAACGCTGTACAGGATGTCTATCTGGATAGCAAAATCACCATTGCCTGAGTCGGAATGAAAACAGGCCGGATGGGCATGTGTCCGGCCTGACAGATGTTTTTTTAACGCAGTAGCGGACAGCCAGGCGGCAGGCGGCAGCGTAATGCGCCTGGTAGCACCTCAATATGAAATTCTTGTCCGCTGAGCGGTTCGCCATCCAGATTAAAGGTAATTTCATGCGGCGCATGGATATCAAACCAGGCTGAGGCACCGTCAATAATATTTGGATTGTCATCTGATTGCGTCAGTGTTGAAAACAGCGCCGGTATGAGTTCTTCGCCGGTAAAAATCCGCAGCTGCAACAACCCGTCATTAATCAGCGCGGTAGGACACAATTGTTGCCCACCGCCCGCCTGACGCCCATTACCGATGCCGATCACCAGAGCATCTCCCTGCCAGTGAAAGTTTTCGCCGCGAATTTCGCAGCGGTCAGGTTTAAGGGTATCCATACTCATCAGGCCATGGATCAGATAGGAGACGCCTCCCAGCGCGGCTTTGAGTTTCTCCGGCGTTTCGGTAGTAATGCGAGTGCCAAAACCGCCCGTCGCCATATTGATAAAACAGGTTTTATCGTTAACCTTGGCCATATCAATTTCCATGGCGTTTCCGGCAATCGCCAGTTTCAGCGCTTTGTCGAGTGCCTCAGGAATGCCAGCGCTGGTGGCAAAATCGTTAGCGGTACCGAGCGGCAAAAGGCCCAGGGCGGGGACTACGCCGTCGTGGATCTGGATAAGCGCGGTAGACACTTCATTAATGGTACCGTCGCCGCCGCCCGCAATCACCGTTTCAACGCCGAGCCGGCGGGCTTCATCAACGTAACGTTGCGCGTCGCCCTTTTCCCAGGTGACCCGAACATGAATCTGTATGCCTTCGTCGCGAAGGAGGGTAATGGCCTCACGCAACGGCTGATTATCAGCGCTTTTGCCATTGAGGATCAGTAAGCTGGCGGGAAAGTTAGCCATCCGTTATGCCTTAATGTGTTGAATAACAACCTTCAGAAAGTGTATAGCAGAAATGAAAAAGCGAGGTCAGAACAGGATGAAAATTGAAAAGTTGCGGTGCAATAACGTATAAAAAATAAGCCTGCGTAAGGGAGATTACGCAGGCCAAGGAGGTGGTTCCTGGTACAGCTAGCATTTATGGGTTATGTTTTTCAGCGTCTCGAATAATACCCGCAATGAGCGAAGCGGTATGTGATCAATTTCTAAGAATCTTCCCGCTATGAAAAAATAACCGCCATTAACTACTTAGCATGTGGGTTACGTGTTGATTCGCCTGAGAAATTACGCATCAGTAACGCATAGTCCAGTACGACATCCTGTGGTACAGGCATCCAGACGGTATAGCCGTCACCAGGCGCGACCGGCATGGCTTCCCCTTTGGCGTTTTCCATCTGTTCGAGGGTGAAATTGATATTTCCCTGCGGCGTCATCAGTTCCAGATTATCCCCAACGGAGAATTTATTTTTTACCGCCACAGCGGCCAGCTGCCCTTTACGCTCACCAGTGAACTCGCCGACAAATTGTTGGCGTTCGGAGACGGAGTACCCATATTCATAATTCTGGTAATCGTCGTGCGTATGGCGACGAAGGAAACCTTCGGTATAGCCGCGATGGGCCAGACCTTCCAGCGTTTCCAGCAGAGTAGGGTCAAAGGGTTTACCCGCCGCGGCGTCGTCTATCGCTTTACGGTAAACTTGCGCGGTACGGGCGCAGTAATAAAAGGATTTGGTGCGCCCTTCGATTTTTAGCGAGTGGACACCCATTTTCGTCAGGCGTTCAACGTGGGCGATAGCGCGCAAGTCTTTTGAGTTCATGATATAGGTGCCGTGCTCATCTTCGAACGCGGTCATATATTCGCCCGGCCTTTGGGCTTCTTCTATCATAAACACCTTGTCCGTCGGTGCGCCGATACCTAACGTCGGCTCGACATTCTGTACCGGAATCGGCTCGTACTTATGCACGATGTTGCCGACCACGTCCTCTTTTCCTTCCTGTACGTTATACTCCCAACGGCAGGCATTCGTGCAGGTGCCCTGATTCGGATCGCGTTTATTAATGTAGCCGGAAAGCAGGCAGCGACCGGAATAGGCCATACACAGCGCGCCGTGGACGAAAATCTCTATCTCCATATCCGGCACCTGCTGGCGAATCTCTTCAATCTCTTCCAGAGACAGCTCGCGGGAGAGAATTACGCGGGTCAGCCCCATCTGCTGCCAGAATTTTACCGTTGCCCAGTTTACGGCGTTAGCCTGTACTGACAGATGGATCGGCATCTCCGGGAAGTGCTCGCGCACCAGCATAATCAACCCCGGGTCAGACATGATTAGCGCATCCGGCCCCATCTCGACCACGGGTTTCAGGTCCCGAATAAACGTTTTGAGCTTGGCGTTATGCGGGGCGATATTCACCACAACATAAAATTTTTTGCCAAGCGCGTGGGCTTCGTTGATGCCCAGCTGCAAATTTTCGTGATTGAATTCGTTATTACGTACGCGCAAGGAGTAGCGTGGCTGGCCCGCATAAACGGCATCGGCGCCGTAGGCGAAAGCGTAACGCATGTTTTTCAGCGTTCCCGCTGGCGAAAGGAGTTCTGGTTTAAACATTCTTTTCTCGTTCTGATGACAGGTCAGATCCGCCTCACCTGATGAGGCGGCTGGAGGAGAGTCCTCACTTTAAGGGCGGGCATTGTAGCGCCGCGGCGCGGTGAGGTAAAGAACAACGCCAGGGACGCATATCTGACGTGATAAATCGCAATCAGACAATCCTGCACGCATCCGCTTCCCAGCGATATCCCACTCCATAAACCGCGCGTATAAATGACTGCTCAGCATCCAGCGATTCCAGTTTGCGGCGCAGGTTTTTAATGTGGCTGTCGATAGTACGATCGGTCACTACACGATAATCATCGTAGAGGTGGTTCAGTAATTGCTCGCGGGAGAAAACTTTACCCGGTTCAAGCGACAAGGTTTTTAACAGGCGAAATTCAGCGGGCGTTAAATCCAGCGTTTTTCCACACCAGGAGGCCTGGAAACGGCTTTCATCAATCATTAACGGGCTTTCGGCATCCTGCTGCTGGAGTTCACGCAGTGGTTTGCAGCGACGTAAAATTGTTTTGACGCGGGCCACCACTTCGCGTGGGCTGTAAGGCTTACAGATATAATCATCGGCGCCGATTTCCAGCCCAAGTAGCCGGTCAATCTCTTCAATTTTGGCTGTGACCATCACGATAGGGATGTCGGAAAAACGACGGATCTCCCGGCATAGCGTCAGGCCATCCGTACCCGGTAGCATCAGATCCAGCAGGATCAGATCCGGCGGCGTTTGACGCACATATGGCAGTACGTTGTCGCCGTGATTGATGAGCGTAGGGGCGTAACTCGCTGCACGCAGATAGTCGATAAGTAGTTGTCCCAATTTGGGTTCATCTTCAACAATCAATATGCGCGGCGTGTTTTCATCAATGGGTAACTCAGTCATACATCTCTCTGTAAATCGCGATCCAGCGGTAGTTCTACTGTAATGCTAACCCCGCCAAAAGGCGAATGCGCGGCGCGAATATGCCCGTTGTGCGCATGTACGATATTGACGCAGATCGCCAGCCCCAGTCCTGACCCGCCGCTGGCGCGGTTGCGGGACACTTCCGTTCGGTAAAAACGTTCAAAAAGCTTTGAGAGCTGCTCATCGCTGACGCCCGGCGCGGAATCGGCAAAGGTCAGGAATAATGTTTTGTCGCGCTGTTCGGCAGAAATATGCAGGCCACCACCGCTATCCGTGTAGCGCAGACTGTTTTCCAGCAGATTATTAAACAGTTGCATCAAACGATCCGCATCGCCGAAGACGGTCATACTATCCGGCAGCGAGTAATGTAGCGTCAGCCCCCGGCTGGCGAAACGTTCCCGGAACGCGCCGCCAGCGACTTCCAGCAGGGGTACAAGATCGACAGTGGTTTTTTGATAGGCCAGCGCCCCCTCGTCAGACAAAGAGAGCTGATGCAAATCGTCAACCAGTTTGGTGAGCGTACCCACCTCCGCCTGTAGCGACGCGACTGACTCCGGGGTGAACTGACGAACGCCATCCTGAATGGCCTCCAGTTCGCCGCGTAATACCGCCAGCGGCGTGCGCAGTTCATGGGAAATATCCGCCATAAAGTCACGACGCATCTGCTGGTTTTTTTCCAGCGTACTGGCAAGCTGGTTAAAGTCCTGCGCCAGTTTTCCCAGCTCATCAGCGCTGGTAGGCGCTACGCGGGTGGTAAAATCCCCCGCCGCCAGTCGGTGCGTACCCTCGACCAGTCGTTTAACGGGAGCAAGCAGGCCGCGCGCCAGCAAAAATGTCGCCAGTGCGGCGAGCAACGTTGATAATGCCACAATCATCCAGCTGGCGCGCCGCTGCTGTTTATCAAAATTAATATCCGTATTACGCGTCAGTCGCTCGACGGGGGAAGCGATGACCGCGCCGACTTCGGCGCCATTGACCAGAATGGGCCGCCGGGTACCGTCATGGGGCACCGGGCCGCGGGGGCCAACCAGTACCCGGCCAGTTTGATCAACCACCCAGAATTGGGTACGCCAACCATGCGGCGGCATACCAGGGCCGGGTTTATCACGGTCATTGTCATGCTCAAATGAACGCAGGATCTGGAAAACGAAGCGATCGTTGTTGCGTAAAAAACGCCAGTTGCCGTGTTGCTGATACTGATCGCCCAACGCATCGCCCAGCATTTGTAACCGTTGTTCGTTGCCATGTTTAATGTAGTCAATAAATCCGCGTTCAAAACTGACACGCACGGCCCAATGCATACTGATCAGCAACACGATGCAGGTGGCGAAAATTGCCAGAAACAGTTTGCCGGTGATACCGGGCCGCCAGACTTTCATTACAGGCTCCTTTTACGCCGCGAAATGACCATGTTTTGCTGTGTATCGTTCGGCACGCGGGCAAAAATTATCGCCGGTAGCGCGATAATAACCGCCATACATAACCAGGTGTACATAAAGACGTAGTGTGTGGCGCTACTGTCTATGCCAATATGTTGCTGACCAAACAGGCCCAGCAGTAGCCCGGCAAGGGTGACGCCAATACTCATTGAGAGCTGCATGATCATTGATAGTAAGCTGTTACCGCTGCTGGCCTGCGTATCGGGAAGGTCTTTTAGTGTTAAGGTATTCATGGAGGAAAAACGCGCCGAATTCACCATTCCCTGAACAAGCAGTACCAGCGGCAGGAGATAATACCAGCCGAGCAGAGCGACCGACATAAACATCAGGCTAACGAATGCCAGTCCGAGCGTGGTTGCTACCAGTACCCGACGATAGCCAAAACGGTTAACTATCTGTACCACAATACGTTTCATTCCCATGCTGCCCAGCACCATAGGGATCATCATCAGGCCGGCATGAAATGGTGAAAAACCGAGGCCAATCTGCAAAAAGACCGGAGTGATAAACGGCAACATACCGCTGCCGATACGCCCGGCAAAACTGCCCAACAGACCCAGAGAAAAAGTGGGGGTGTGAAACAGTCGCAGACTAAATAGCGCGCCTGAATTTTTTTTGGCATGGAGAATGTAGAACAGAATTGATGCGGCGCCGCCTGCGGCAAGCCCTGCTAATGCCCAGGGCGAGATCCCCATGCTTTTACTGCCGTCCAGCGCCAGCGTGAGTACTGCCATGCCGACAGCCAACAGCAGGAAGCCAGGCAGATCAAAGCGGCGGGTTTCTATAGTATGGTTCGGCATCAGCATAAAGGTGGCGATAGCGCCGATAATACCGACAGGAATATTAATCAGAAAGATCCAGTGCCATGAGGCATACTCGACCAGTACGCCGCCCAGCGCGGGGCCGAGCAGTGGCCCGAACTGCCCCGGTAGGGTAACGAAGGTCATCGCTGCCATATATTGCTCGCGCGGCACGATTTTCATTACTGTCAGGCGTCCGACCGGCACCATCATTGCGCCGCCAACGCCTTGTAAAATCCGCGCCAATACCAGTTCATTAAGCGTGCCGGAGAGGGCGCAAAACAGCGATCCCAGCGTGAACAGCACGATGGCGGCAAAGAAAATATTACGCACGCCGATTTTGTCTGCCAGCCAGCCGCTGGCAGGCAGCATTACGGCGACGGTGAGAACATACGACACCACCACCATGTGCATATGGAGCGGGCTTTCCCCCAGGCTTTTCGCCATGGAGGGAAGCGCAGTATTAACGATGGTGGTATCCAGCGACTGCATAAAAAAGCCGAATGCCACAATCCAAAGTTGCCAGCGGGTGCTGTCAGGAAGCTCAGTCATATCTCTACTACCGGTTTGCTATTTTTACGCGAAAAACGCAGCCGCAGACGGTCGAAAAAGAGGTACACCACTGGCGTGGTATAGAGGGTCAGGAGCTGGCTCATAACCAAACCACCGACAATGGTTATCCCCAGCGGCTGACGTAATTCCGAACCGTCTCCGCCAGATAATACCAACGGCAATGCACCGAACAGCGCGGCTAACGTCGTCATCATTATCGGACGAAAACGTAGCAAACAGGCCTGGAAAATAGCTTGTTCCGGGGGCAGGTTGCCGTTTCGTTGTGCTTCAAGCGCAAAATCGACCATCATAATGGCGTTTTTCTTTACAATGCCAATTAATAGCATGATCCCTATCAGGGCGATTAGGCTGAACGGGGCATTGAAGAGTTCCAGCGCCAGGAGCGCTCCTACGCCCGCTGACGGCAGAGTAGAGAGAATGGTCAGCGGGTGGACGTAACTTTCGTACAATATCCCCAGCACAATATAGACGGTGGCAATCGCCGCCAGGATCAGAATAAGCTGCGAATTCATGGTCTGCTGAAAGACTTGCGCCGTTCCGGCAAAGCTGCCGCGTACGGTTGGGGGCACGCCAAGCTGCGTCATGGTGCGATTAATGGCTTCCGTCGCCTGCGATAACGACGTGCCGGCCGGCAGGTTAAAGGCAATAGTCGACGCCGCGGAAAGTCCCTGATGGTTCACCGACAGCGGCGCATTAGCTGGCCGCCATTGGGCGAAATAGGAGAGAGGGATCGCTTTCCCGTCGCTGTTGATAACAAACATTTTATCCAGCGCGCTGATATCCTGGGTATAGCGTGGGTCAACTTCCATTACCACTTTATACTGGTTCATCGGCTGATAAATGGTGGAGATCTGCCGCTGACCAAATGCGTTATTTAACAGGCTATTGGCGGCCTGAACATCAATGCCCAGCCGCGACATGGTGTCACGATCGTAGGTAAGGCTCATCTCGGCACCGTTATCCTGTTGGTCGGAGTTAACGTCCGCCAGTTGCGGCAGAGCAGAGAGCGCTTTGCGTATTTTGGGCTCCCATTCACGCAGCGCCGACAGGGAGTCAGACAACAATGTATATTGATAACTGGCGTTAGCCTGACGTCCACCGACGCGGATGTCCTGGACTGCCATTAGAAACAACGTAGCACCCGGTTCTTTCGCCAGTTTGATGCGCAACCGATCAATAATCTGCTGCGCGGTCTCTTTGCGTTCACCGCGCGGTTTAAGCGTAATAAACATCATGCCGCTGTTCACCCGCGATCCGCCGGTAAAACCGGTAACATTATCCACTGCCGGATCGTCGCGAATAATCTGCATAAAATCCTGCAGCTTACCGCGCATGGACTGGAAAGAGATGCTCTGGTCAGCCTGAATACCGCCCATCAGCACGCCGGTGTCTTGTTCCGGAAAGAACGTCTTAGGAATGGCGATATAAAGCCAGATATTCAGCGCAATGGTGCCAAGAAAAACCACACCGACAAGACGCGTATGGTTGAGTACCCATTTTAATGACGTGCCATACCTCTGCTGTAAGGCTACCAGCAGGCGGCCAATGCCCTGTTTACGCGGCTGGGCGCGAGGTTGGCTTGATTTCAGCATCCAGCCACACATCATCGGCGTCAGCGTGAGCGAGACGACCAGCGAAATGCCAATCGCCACCGAAAGGGTGACGGCGAACTCCCGTAATAGCCGCCCAGGCAGACCGCCCATTAACAGTAGCGGTAGAAATACAGCCACCAGCGAAAGGCTCATGGAGATAACCGTAAAACCGACTTCCCGTGTGCCTTGTAATGCCGCCTGCAACGGTTTCATTCCGGCTTCCAGATGGCGGGCAATATTTTCCAGCACCACAATCGCGTCATCAACGACAAATCCGGTTGCGATAGTGAGCGCCATTAACGACAGATTATTGAGACTGAAGCCGCACAGATACATAGCAGCGAATGTGCCGATGAGAGAAACCGGAACGGCGACAGCAGGGATTAGCGTAGCGCGCCCGGAGCGCAGGAAAAAAAATACCACCAGAATCACCAGCGCGACGGCGATAATCAGTGTTTCTTCTACCTCTTGTAGCGATGCGCGAATCGTCGGCGAGCGATCCTGGGCGATTTGTAAATCGATAGCGGCAGGGATCATTGCCCGTAGTTCCGGTAATTTTGCCCGAATACCGTCTACCGTTTGAATAATGTTGGCTTCTGGCAGCTTGCGGATCATCAACAAAATAGCCGGCTTCGCATTAGTCATCCCGGCGTTACGAACATCCTGTACCGAGTCGGTAACACGGGCGACATCGCCCAGGCGTACGGCAGCGCCGTTGTTATAGTGAATAATCAGCGGTTGATAGTCGGCGGCGGTTTTCAGTTCGTCGTTGGTCTGTATTTGCCAGCGGTGGATGTTATCTTCAATAGCGCCCTGCGGCCTGCGCACGTTGGCGTTATCGATAGCCTCGCGAACCTTGTCCAGTGAGACGCCCTGATTAAACAGCGCTTGTGGGTTTAAGCCTACGCGTACCGCGGGCAGGGAACTGCCGCCGACGTCAACATCACCCACGCCGTCAATTTGTGCGATGGTTTGCGCCAGTTGGGTTGAGGCGAAATCATACAGTTCCCCCTGCGACCAGGTATCCGATGTGAGCGTTAAAATCATAATGGGCGCGTCGGACGGGTTAGCCTTGCGGTAGGTCGGGCGGCTGGGCATTCCGCTTGGCAGTAAGCTTTGCGCGGCGTTAATGGCCGCCTGCACGTCGCGCGCCGCGCCGTTAATATCGCGGTCGAAGTTAAATTCGAGAATAATGCGTGTACTGCCAAGTGAACTGCTGGACGTCATTTCATTAACGCCGGCAATGCGTCCCAGCGAACGTTCCAGCGGCGTCGCTACTGACGATGCCATGGTTTCCGGCGAAGCGCCCGGCAATGAGGCGCTTACCATAATTACCGGGAAATCAACCTGCGGCAGCGGAGCGACCGGCAGCAGTCGAAAGCCCAGAATGCCGCACAGCGTAATGGCGGCGGCAATCAAAATAGTGGCGACCGGGCGGTAAATGAAAAGGGCGAAAAAGCGCATTTACGTCTCCTCTTCATGGCGTGGGAAGCGGTTTTTCACGTACAGTGACAGGCGGTCGAACAGCAGATAGATAACGGGCGTAGTAAACAACGTTAATACCTGACTGACCAGTAAGCCGCCCACCATGGCTATCCCCAGCGGGCGGCGCAACTCTGCGCCGACGCCAGTACTCAGCATTAATGGCAACGCGCCGAGCAGCGCCGCCAGCGTGGTCATCAGAATCGGCCGAAAACGCAGCAAACAGGCCTGGAAGATAGCGTCGCGTGGGCTCATCCCCTGCTCGCGTTCGGCGGCGAGCGCGAAGTCAATCATCATGATGGCGTTTTTCTTCACAATGCCGATCAGCAAAATAATGCCGATAATGGCGATAATATCCAGTTCGCTTCCGGCAATCATCAGCGCCAGCAGTGCGCCGACGCCCGCAGTGGGCAGCGTGGAGAGAATCGTGATTGGATGGATAAAACTCTCATACAGCACGCCAAGCACGATATACATTGCCACTACCGCGGCGACAATAAGCCAGACGGTGCTTCCCAGAGCGGCCTGGAAGGCAAGCGTACTGCCCTGAAATTGCGTCGTAATATCTGCAGGTAGCGCGAGCGCTTTTTCCGTATCAAGAATAGCCTGCACAGCATCGCCGAGCGAATAGCCCTCCGGTACGTTAAATGAAAATGTCGTGACCGGGAATTGATCTAAGTGATTGATAGAAAGCGGGGCAAAACGTTGCTCAATACTGGCTATCGCGCTGAGTGGTACCATTGCGCCATCGTTGCCTGTCAGGCGAATCGTCTCCAGCGCCGCCAGTCCTGGCGTGCTGGCGGTATTATGTTCCAGCACGACGCGGTACTGGTTCGCCTGGGTATAAATCGTCGAAATTAAGCGTTGCCCGAAAGCGTTGTAGAGTGCGTTATCCACATCCGCCATGCTGATGCCCAGACGGCTGGCGCTGTCGCGGTCGACATTCACCCAGGCCGCTAATCCCCGGTCCTGCCAGTCGCTGCTTACTTCAGAGAGTTGTGGCAACGACTGTAAGGCATTCAACAGTGTCGGCACCCAGTGGCTAAGCGCGTCAAGCGAGGTCGCTTGCAGGGTGAACTGATACGGCGTGCGGCTGACCTGCGTGTCGATAGTTAAATCCTGCGTCGGCTGAAGATACAGCGCCACGCCAGGCAGAGTCGCTACCGCGGTTTGCAGGCGGGAAATAACCTGTTGCACCCGGTCATCACGCGCTTCCAGCGGCTTGAGATTAATTTGCAGGCGCGCGCTATTTAGCGTGGGGTTAGCACCGTCCACGCCGACAAAGGTCGTCAGGCTTTCCACCGCCGGGTCCTGTAAGATTTGATCCGCAACCTGGCGCTGGCGCTGCGCCATACTGGCATAAGATGACGATTGTGGTGCCTGCAGAGTGCCCTGGATGATGCCATTATCCTGTACCGGAAAGAACCCTTTCGGGATGACTATCCACAGCATAATGCTGAGCAGTAGCGTAGTGAATGCCACGCTCAATGTTAGCCACGGATGGTTGAGTACTTTCGCGAGCCCGCGCCCGTAGCTGGCGATTACCCGTTCAAACAACCGTTCCGAGGCGCGCGAGAAGCGGTTTTGCTTACGCAATGATGCCTGGCTTAGCATACGCGCGCACATCATAGGTGTTAGCGTCAAAGAGACAACAGCGGAGATCAAAATCGCTATCGCCAGTGTCACCGCAAATTCGCGGAACAGGCGACCAACAATATCACCCATAAAGAGTAAGGGTATTAGCACCGCAATCAGCGAAAAGGTGAGTGAAATAATGGTAAAGCCGATTTCGCCCGCGCCTTTCAGTGCCGCTGCCAGCGGTTTTTCTCCTTTTTCGATATAGCGTGAGATGTTTTCGATAACCACAATCGCGTCGTCCACCACGAACCCTGTGGCGATAGTGAGCGCCATTAACGTCAGGTTATTAATGGAAAAATCCAAAAACACCATTACAGCAAACGTGCCGATAAGCGACAGCGGTACAGCGACACCGGGGATAATTGTGGCAGGAATGTTGCGTAAAAACAGGTAGATAATCATGACGACCAGCGCGATCGCCAGCATCAGTTCAGACTGGGTATCGCGCACGGAAGCGCGAATATTGGTGGTGCGATCGGACAGTACTGTGACCTTCACCGATTTTGGCAGGCTTTCGGTAAGCTGGGGAAGCATCTGGCGAATGCTGTCCGCCGTTGCGATGATATTCGCGCCGGGCTGGCGTTGAACGTTCATCACGATTGCCGGCGTGTTATCCGCCCATGCGCCGAGCCAGCTATTTTCCGCCCCCTGTTCGACGGTGGCGACGTCGCCCAGCCGTACCGGCGCGCCGTTTTGATAAGCGATGATGAGCCTGCGGTATTCGTCGGCGGACTGCATCTGATCGTTAGCTGAAAGCGTCACCGCGCGTTCAGGACCATCCAGGCTGCCTTTTGCCGAGTTGACGTTCGCCCCGGTAATGGCGGTACGGATAGTTTCGCTGGTCAGACCGAGCGCGGCGATGGCCTGGGCATTCAGTTTTACGCGTACCGCCGGACGTTGCCCGCCGGCAAGCGTCACCAGCCCGACGCCGGAAACCTGCGAAATCTTCTGCGCCACGCGAGTTTCTACCATGTCCTCTACCTGCGTCATTGGCATTGCGTTTGAGGTGACGGCAAGCGTCATAATAGGCGGGTCAGCCGGATTAACTTTGCTGTAAATCGGCGGATTGGGCAGGTCGGAGGGCAATAAATTAGTGGCTGCGTTTATCGCTGCCTGGACTTCCTGCTCGGCGACATCCAGCGGCAGCGTTAGCTGGAACTGTAGCGTCACCACCGATGCGCCGCCGGCGCTTTGCGACGACATCTGTTTAAGGCCTGACATCTGGCCGAACTGGCGCTCAAGCGGCGCGGTCACGGCGGATGTCATGACATCCGGGCTGGCGCCAGGGTAGAGAGTAACCACCTGAATAGTGGGGTAGTCTACTTCCGGTAAGGCAGCGACGGGCAAGAAGCGATAGCCGATAATCCCGGCGAGTAAAATTGCCGCCATCAATAGCGTAGTAGCGACGGGGCGCAGAATAAACAGGCGCGACGGGCCGCCTGTGCTGCCCGGGGGTAATACCTGCATCAGGCGCGCGCTCCTTTTTTACCGTCACGGCGGGAGGACGTGTTTTCATCCGCAGCGGCGATTTGCGGTTCAACAACGTCGACTTTAACGCCTTCCGTCAATCGGTCAATGCCATCGGTGACAACGCGATCACCTGCTGACAATCCTGCGCTGATCACGACGTTCCGGTTATCCTGAATACCGGTTTTCACCCGTTTCTTACTGACTTTATTCTCGTCGTTCAGCACCCATACAAAGTGGCCCTCGTTACCCATCTGCACTGCCGCAGTTGGCACCACAACGGCATTCTGTTCAGTATCGACCAGCATCCTGGCGTTAACGAATTGATTAGGAAATAGTGTATCGTCCTGATTATTAAAGCGCGCTTTAATTTTGATCGTTCCCGTCGTGGGGTCAATTTGGTTGTCCAGACTGAGCAATACACCTTCGCTCAATTTGTGCGAGTTAGTCCGATCCCAGGCTTCTACGGCCAGCGTTTTCCCCGCTTTTTGCGCCTGAACCACGGTCGCGATATCGCTTTCCGGCAGAGTAAAAATGAGATCAATCGGGTGCGTTTGTGTAATGACGACAATGCCAGTGGTATCGCTGCTGGAAATCTGGTTGCCGACATCCACCTGTTTCAGGCCGACGCGACCCGCGATCGGGGCGGTGATTCGGCTCCAGTCGAGCTGTAACTGCGCGCTGGCAACGCTGGCTTCATCCGCTTTAATCGTTCCCTGGGTTTCATTAACCAGCGCCTGTTGCGCATCCAGTTCCTGCCGGGAAACCAGGTTGGTTTTTACCAGTTGCTGATAACGCGCCAGATCGCGACGCGCATTGGCCAGCGTGGCCTTATCTTTCGCCAGTTGTCCCTGCGCCTGTGCCAGGGCGACCTTAAACTGGCTGGGATCGATTTGTGCCAGCAGGTCGCCCGCGCTGACCTGCTGCCCTTCCTGAAAGTGCAGGGCGATGAGTTGGCCGTCCACGCGGCTACGCACCGTAACGGTATTGGCTGCGGTCACGGTGCCCAGCCCGTTCAGGTAACGCGGTACGGCCTGTGTGGTTGCCGTCGCAGCCTGTACTGGCGCCAGGGCGCCAGAACGCATACCGCGGCGACCTGTGGCGGCGGAGTGTGGCGCTTGTGCGGCGACACCCGGCGCGGCGGTGGGGCTTTCACTGCGGGTATGCCAGAACCAGAATGCGGCGGCGGCCACAACCACCCCAATCGCTATTGCCCAGCGGAAAGTATTACTGCCTTTCATCGTGATAAGTTTCTCATCCTGAAACATTTTGCGGAATGTCGCTCCCTCTATTGTAGTCAGCAGGGAAGGGAGAAAAATGGAGGAATTATGGAACACGGTCGGGATTATTCTGAATGGCGAGGCGCTTTGCGAGACGCTACGCAACTCTCATCGGTGAAAATCGTTAACGCGCCGCAGTGCGGTAAAGTGGCGGCACGGCAATGAAGGTAAGCCACCGATTTCAGCAGGATGCTGAAACGGGAAAGCCCCTCCCGGGGAAGGGGCCAAAATAAGGAAAGGGTTATGATGAAGGTAGTCATCATACTGGTGATACGCTTAGTGATTAGCTTCCAGGCTTACTAAGACACCAGGGGGAGGAGAAATCTTCCCTTACCCTCACGCCTGACGCTAAGCCACATCAAGAATAATGTCAATCCATCCGCGCTGAGCTTGCGAGGCGCTTAGCGGAAAACGACCTCTGCCCAGCGCGCGAGCCCTGCAGTGACGGAGCCGAAATCATCGCCGCCAGCGATGGGTATGCCCGGTAGCTGTTCGGAAAGCGCTTTTTTAATCAATGGCGAACGGGCGCTGCCGCCGGTCAGATAGATGACATCCGGTTTTTCCTGCGCGCTGTCCAGCGCCAGTTGCACCTGTTCCAGAATACGCGCCAGCGGCTGATCCAGCGCCGCTTCCAGCCCTTGCTGGCTGATAGCGACCGCCAGGTCGTCACTGATAAATGGCAGCCTCGCCGTAACATCCGCTTGGCCGGAAAGGGCGATTTTGCTCTCTTCCGCGCAGCGTACCAGGCGGTAGCTAAGCCGCTGACGCCAGACCTTGAGCAGCAATGCGACCTTGTCTGCTTCACGCGCGTTGCGAACTAAATCGTTCAACAGGCGACCATTCGCGCTACTGTAAAAATCGCTTTGCGCCGGGACGTCATTAATCGCAACAGCGTTCCACCACGGCAGCACCGGCAGGGCGATGCCTTTTTCGGTTTCGCCGCCCATGCCCAGCAAAGGCATCAGATTTTTAAAGGCCAGCGCGATATCCAGATCGTTTCCGCCCACGCGGCAACCGCTGTGCCCCAACAGGCTGTTTTCACGATCGGCGCACTGGCGCCACTGCGGCCCCATCAGCAGCATGGAACAGTCGGTGGTGCCGCCGCCAATATCCACGACCAGCACACGCTTCTCTTCTTGCAACGTAGCCTCGTAGTCCAGGCCCGCCGCGACCGGCTCGTACTGGAAGACCACCTCCTGAAAGCCAGCGCGTTTTGCCGCCCGCTCCAGAATACCTTGCGCCTGGCGGTTGGCCTCGTCGCCGCCCAACCCCTGAAAGTTGATCGGACGGCCAATCACCGCCTGGTTAATCGTCTCCGGTAATTGGGCGTGCGCTGTCGTGCGGATATGTACCATCATGGCACAGACTAAATCTTCAAATAGCGCGACCTGTTGTGGTTTCAGGCCACTGGCACCTAAAAAGGATTTCGGCGATTTGACGAACCAGACCTCTTGTGGATCGTCAATATAATGCGCCAGCGACGCCAGACCAAACTGTACACTTTGTGCGCGAACCTCAATGTCTTCCTCGCGGTTATAGCGTATCGCGCGGCGTAGCAGCGCCTGGGTTTCTTCGTCCGTTGCCGGAACATCATGATGGCGGTACAGCCACTCACTCACCGCTTCGCGCGTCGGCGCGCACAGCATAGACGGCAGCAAGGTGCTGTTATTTTCCATCCTCAACAATTGTGGTCGCCCGTCACGCATAATGGCGACCGAGCAGTTTGCCGTACCGTAGTCAAACCCTATAAACACCTTAAAATCCCCATGCCAGTGAAGAAGGGGCGTGACTTTAGCGAAATGTCGTCGTGGCGACAACTGGAATATGAAAGCAAGGCATCATGTTCGATTAGCGTTTATGCTAAAGCGTCGCATAAAGGAGAAAAGCATGTTTACCCTGAGCTGGCAGCCGCCGTATGACTGGTCGTGGATGTTGGAATTTCTTGCCGCACGTGCGGTGGACGGCATAGAGACCGTGGGCGAGGGCTTTTATGCGCGCAGTCTGGTGGTGGGCGAGCATCGCGGGCTGGTAAGCGTGAGGCCTCATCAGCCGACCCACACGTTACAAATTACGTTGAGTGCGGGTTTGCTTCCTGTCGCGCCGGTGTGTCTGGCGAAGATCTCGCGTCTGTTTGATCTTGACTGCCAGCCCGCGGAGATCGCCGCTACGCTGGGAGCACTGGGCGAGGCCAGACCGGGGCTGCGTTTACCGGGATCGGTCGATACGTTTGAACAAGGCATACGGGCGATACTGGGGCAACTGGTGAGCGTCGCGATGGCCGCAAAGCTGACGGCAAAGGTGGCGCGCTGCTATGGCGAGGCCCTGCCGGATGCACCCGGATATGTCTGTTTTCCTGGGCCGGAAACGGTGGCATTGGCCGATCCGCTGACGTTGAAAGCGCTGGGGATGCCGCTTCGACGTGCCGAAGCGCTAATTTATCTGGCGCAGGCGACGCTGGCGGGAAAACTTGCTTTTACCGCGCCGTCGGATATTGAGCAGAGCGTGAAGAATTTGCAAACTTTTCCAGGTATTGGCCGCTGGACGGCGAACTATTTCGCTTTGCGCGGCTGGCAGGCAAAAGACATTTTTTTACCTGATGATTACTTAATTAAGCAGCGATTTTTTGGGATGACGCCCGCGCAGATCCGGCGTTATGCGGAGCGCTGGAAACCGTGGCGTTCCTATGCGCTCCTACACATCTGGTATACCCACGGTTGGCAACCGTCAATGGATAGCGAAATAGCTGGTATTCAGTAGCTGATCCAGCGGCTGAGTTTCGGCGATGACATCGCCATAAATTAAATCAATGCCAATAGCGGAGAGCGTATCCATCATCTGCGGGTTTTGCACCGGTCCGGCAAGGGTATTTATATCCAGACGCCGGGCATGACCCTGAATAATCGAGACCAGCATTTCATCCATTAAACTCTCGTGAATGCTGGCGGTAAGGTCGCTATCCAGCAGTAAATAATCGGTGATATGCGGGGTCAACAAATTAAAAAGGTGTAGATCGCGTCCGACATGGCTGAGAACAATTTGGCAGCCGTGTTGCCGTAGTTTTTGTAGGGCCGCAACGGCGGTGGGGGCCTGCGTTACGATGACATCTGCCGGGATAAGCAGATGGAGTAAACGCGGTGGCAGAGGACTATGCGCCAGTTGTTCCAGCAGTTCATCAATAAGCGTGGCGCTGCATAATCCGGCGGCAGACAGCGGCAACGCAATACTTAATCCTTTGCTGGCGACTGCCGCCGCTGCATGGTGGAAAAACTCATGAAATACCCGTCGGTCGAGGGCGTGATGCAGCGCGGAATCGGCTAATCCCGCACGAAACGCATGCTCTTCCATGACATCCCCTTCGCTGGTCCATAGCCTGAGTGAAACCAGCCAAAAGCTGATAGCCTCCGGCGTACGCGGTGGAACGACGCTTCTGGCAAGCATTAATAGGTGGTTATTTTTAATCATATGCCACTGCTCCTCCAGTGACATCATTCCTTTTGATGAGGTTAACGCCTGCTGTGGTTCATACACGGTCAGACGGCCACGACCGCCGTTTTTCGCGGCGTAGCAGGCAATATCTGCCTGAGACATGACCTCTGTTAGCTGGCAGTTGTGTTCATTGATCATCGTGATCCCGGCACTGGCGCCGATCCGATGCAAGCGTCCTTCCCACATAAAGTGATAATCATTGATAGCATTGATCAGCCGCGTTGCGATAAAACGCGCGCTTTCACTATTACAGTCCGGTAGTAGCAGCCCAAACTCATCGCCGCCCAGACGGGCGACTATATCGCCGGAGCGAAGCATACTGAGCATCAGAGACGCAAGTTCGCGCAACAGGGCATCGCCAGCGGCATGGCCTGCGCTGTCGTTAACCGCTTTAAAACGGTCCAGATCGATAAATACCAGCGCATGATGTTGAGGCGATTCCTGTATCGTTTGTAGGCGCTGTTTAAGCCGTTTTTCAAAACTGGCGCGATTGGCGAGATGGGTAAGGGCATCGTGGGTGGCGCTGTAGCTGAGCTGGCGCAACATTTTGCGCGATTCGGTCACATCCTGAATAACCAGAACTGAACCAATATTGCCGCCGTCAAGCGTGCTGAGCGGCGTGATACTGTAATGAATATCGTAACTGCCGCCGTTACGACAATGGAGAACGACCTCCTGTTCCATATCCGATCGCGATCTGTCGGCGCTATAAATATCTTCCAGCAGCGGACCATTATCCCCTTGTGTGATGCGCAAAATGGTTAATAGCGGCATGCCTAAAGCGCTCTCCTGCTGCCAGCCGCTCATCTTTTCGGCGATTGGGTTCATAAAGGTGATATTCATATCGACATCAATACACACTACCGCTTCCCCGATAGAGTCGAGGGTAATGTGCAGTCGCTCTTTTTCCTGAAACAGAGCTTCGTTCGCCAGTGTTATACGCTCCATCAGTCGCTGGTTTTCCTGCTCGCTTTGCTTGAGATCGTTAATGTCTTCAATCTGGGCAATAAAATAGAGGGGTTGATTGTCTTTATGGCGAACCAGCGAGACGGCCAGCAGCGCCCAGACGACTTCGCCACTGCGGGTGTAGTAGCGCTTTTCCATGGAATAGCTGTTGATGTCTCCGCGCACCAGCATATTCATCTGTTCAAGGTCGTTATTCAGATCTTCCGGCCAGGTCAGTTGCTGAAATGTCATTGCGCGTAATTCATCCTGGTTATAGCCCAGAAAATGGCTCAGAGACTTATTGACCTGTAGCCACTGGCCCTCTGTACCGACCAGTGCCATGCCAATGGCGGAATATTCCATGGCGTTACGAAAGCGGGATTCGCTCTCCGTGATGTGCTTGCGTTCTGTCCGAAACGCATACATCACCATCGTCATCATATTGGCGGGCAACAGGATCATTAAAAAAGGTAGCCACGGCATATTGATCATGACATCGGTTTTCGGCGTGGCGAGCAGAGTAGGGTCATTGGCCAGCATAAGTGAGACCACGATGACAGTAGCTAAAAAAATTAAAAACGCCTCCATTCGCGGCAGGCGAACCGCGCTCCACATCAGCAGGACAATGATGCATGTAAACGGCCACGGAACATAGCGCATGGAAAACCAGCTTAACGCCAGTGTAATGGCCAGGGTCAATAGCGTTTCCAGTAACAGATGCGGGTCGCGATGACGCAAGAGATAATATGGTTTAAACAGTAAACCGAGCGGCACCACGGCCAGCGCGCCGATGGCTTCTGATAATACCCAAATCAGAAACGCTTTCGGGACGACCGTTTCCGGCGCTATGAACCAGAATAACAGGCCGCCAAGTAGCGGAGGAATCACGGCGCTGCCGATAGCCAGACGGAACCAGTCATTCAGATTTTGTAAGGGATTATATCGGGGGAGCAACTGACGCAGCAGTATTGCGCCGGTGGTCGCCTCGATAATATTAATTGCCGTCCAGCTAAAGTTAAGCGAGGCAGCAGGAAATAACGTCAGGGAGGCGCTGATACTGCCGAGTGAGCAGGCGACCGCAATCCCTGGCCACAGCCGGCCTGCATGGCGATAAAACGCCACCATCATAATAGACGTGGGGAACCACAGCGGCGCAAGTTGGGTGCCGAAACGCGATAAGGCCAGTGAAAAGAGCGTAAAGATAAACGCGGTCAGGCCTAAACTGACCAGACGCAGCAGCGGGTGGGGTACGGTAACGAAAACATGTTGGGAGGGTTTATTCATTACCACTCTGTCCGAATCGCCGGTAACGTCGCGGAAGACCGGACGCGTCAGTTTAATCTGTGATAATGCTAGTATAAACGGGCGATGATTTATATGCTGGCTGTATATAAATTGCAGTTCCCGACGTAGTCATCCTTTGTGCGGATCTATAATGCTGCTGTCTGCTTTAAAACTGAACGCTTTTAATGCGTGATGCCGAATTCATTGACGCAAATTTATCGTGGCATAGCGCCGGGCTGGTATCGCGCCGTTGAAATCCCTATAATTGCCGCGTTTGGCGTTTCGGCGCCGCCCTTCCTAAACATCCAGGTTAATCAGGTCGCTAAATTTATGACTGATCAGTCTCATCAGTGCGTCATTATCGGTATCGCTGGCGCATCGGCTTCCGGCAAGAGTCTTATTGCCAGTACCCTTTACCGCGAATTGCGTGAACAAGTGGGTGACGAACATATTGGCGTTATTCCCGAAGACAGTTATTACAAAGATCAAAGCCATCTGTCGATGGAAGAACGCGTAAAAACTAACTATGACCATCCGAACGCGATGGATCACAGCCTGCTGTTTCAGCATCTTCAGGCGCTCAAGCGCGGTTCGGCGATCGAATTACCGGTATACAGTTATGTTGAGCATACCCGTATGCAGGAAACGGTTCGTGTAGAACCGAAAAAAGTGATTATTCTTGAAGGCATTCTGTTATTGACCGATGCGCGTTTGCGTGAAGAGATGAACTTCTCTATTTTTGTCGATACGCCGCTGGATATCTGTTTAATGCGCCGCATTAAACGCGATGTGAACGAGCGGGGCCGCTCAATGGATTCAGTGATGGCACAATACCAGAAGACGGTGCGTCCTATGTTCCTGCAATTTATTGAGCCTTCCAAACAATATGCGGATATTATCGTGCCGCGCGGCGGTAAAAACCGCATCGCTATTGATATTCTGAAAGCGAAAATCAGCCAGTTCTTTGAATAAATCTGGCGAATTGTGTACCGTTCAGTGATAACCTGGTTTGCCCTTGATGTGCTTGATTTTAGGGCTGGATGCGCGAAAGGAGAAAGTGCCATGCGTTTATGCGACCGAGATATTGAAGCCTGGCTGGATGAAGGCCGTTTGTCTATCAACCCGCGACCTCCCGTGGAGCGCATTAACGGCGCGACGGTCGATGTACGTCTTGGCAATAAATTTCGTACCTTCCGTGGTCACACGGCGGCGTTTATCGATCTAAGCGGGCCAAAAGATGAGGTGAGCGCGGCGCTGGATCGCGTAATGAGCGATGAAATCGTTCTACCGGACGGCGAGGCATTTTATCTTCATCCGGGCGAACTGGCACTGGCCGTGACGTATGAATCCGTTACCCTGCCTGCGGATTTAGTAGGATGGCTGGATGGCCGTTCTTCTCTGGCGCGTCTGGGGCTAATGGTGCATGTGACTGCGCATCGTATCGATCCAGGCTGGTCTGGCTGTATTGTGCTTGAGTTTTACAACTCCGGAAAACTGCCGCTGGCGTTGCGTCCGGGGATGCTTATTGGCGCGCTGAGCTTTGAGCCGCTGTCTGGCCCGGCGGCACGGCCTTATAACCGCCGTCAGGATGCCAAATATCGCGATCAGCAGGGCGCCGTTGCCAGCCGGATTGATAAAGACTGAGCCATTCGGCGCAACACTGCCGGTCCATTGAGGGTAGCATGAGACGATTTCTGACGACGCTGATGATTCTCCTGGTCGTTCTGGTGGCCGGATTTTCCGCGTTGGTATTGTTGGTTAATCCGAATGATTTCCGCGCTTATATGGTGCAGCAGGTTGCTGCGCGTAGCGGATACCAGCTGCAACTGGACGGGCCGTTGCGTTGGCATGTCTGGCCGCAGTTGAGCATCCTTTCCGGGCGGATGACGCTAACGGCGCAGGGTGCCAGCGAGCCGCTGGTGCGGGCTGACAATATGCGCCTGGACGTTGCGTTGTGGCCGCTATTGAGTCATCAGCTTCATGTTAAGCAGGTTATGCTGAAAGGGGGGGTGATTCAACTGACGCCGCAAACGGAAGCGGTACGCCGTGATGATGCGCCGGTTGCGCCGCAAGACAATACGTTGCCGGATGTCGCGGAAGATCGCGGCTGGTCGTTCGATATCCGGAGCCTGCGCGTTGCCGACAGCGTGCTGGTTTTCCAGCATGAAAATGATGAACAGGTCACGGTACGCGATATTCATCTGAATATGGAACAGGACGCCGAGCATCGTGGAACGTTTGATTTTTCGGGACGCGTAAACCGCGACCAGCGGGATCTTTCATTATCGTTCAGCGGAACGGTAGATGCTTCTGATTATCCACATAAGTTAACGGCCGGTATTGAGCAACTGCGCTGGCAACTGCAGGGCGCAGACCTGCCAGCGCAGGGGATTGAGGGCCAGGGGCAATTCCAGGCGCAGTGGCAGGAAGCGCAAAAACGGCTTTCATTTAATCAGTTAAATTTAACCGCGAATGACAGTTCCCTGAGCGGACACGTTCAGGTGACGCTGTCGGAGCGGCCTGAATGGCAAATTACTCTGCAGTCCGGCAAGCTCAATCTGGATACGCTTTTACCGCATCATAACACTGTGGCGCAGACAAACGGCGCGGCGTCGCAGGGACAAAATGCACTTCCCCTGACAAGGCCAGTTATCGCCTCGCGTGTTGATGCGCCGCCTTATCAGGGGCTGCAAAGCTTTACGGCGGCGATTGCTTTACAGGCGGATTCCGTGCGCTGGCGGGGAATGGACTTTACCCAGGTCTCAGCGAAAATGTCTAACCAGGCCGGGTTGCTGGATATCACCGAGTTGCAGGGTAAGCTGGCCGACGGGCAACTGTCGCTGCCCGGTACGCTGGATGCCCGCACCACCAGCCCGCGCGTAGTGTTCCATCCTCGTCTCAGCCAGGTTGAGATCGGCACTATCCTGAAAGCGTTTAATTATCCGATTAGCCTGACCGGCAAGATGTCGCTGGTTGGCGATTTTTCCGGGGCAGATATTGACGCACTGGCGTTTCGCCATAGTTGGAAGGGAAAAGCGCATGTTGACATGAGCAATACGCGACTCGAAGGAATGAATTTTCAGCAACTGGTGCAGCAAGCCGTAGTGCGAAGCGGCGGCGACGCGCAGCAGTCGCAGGAGAATATGGATAATGCGACCCAACTGGACCGTTTCATGACCGATCTGACGCTGAATAAGGGCACATTGACGCTCGACGACATGCGTGGGCAATCTTCAATGCTGGCGTTAACCGGCAGCGGGACGCTGAATCTGGTTGAGCAGAGCTGTGATACCGAATTTAATCTCCGGGTGCTGGACGGCTGGAGCGGCGATAGTAATCTGATTACGTTCCTGCAAGAGACGCCGGTACCGCTACGGGTCTATGGCAAGTGGCAGGCGTTGAATTACACCCTGCAGGTGGACCAGTTATTGCGTAAACATTTGCAGGATGAGGCGAAACGACGACTTAATGACTGGGCAGATCGCAATAAAGATACCCGTAACGGTAAAGATGTAAAAAAATTGCTGGATAAGCTGTAGTTTTTGGCTAAAAGGGGGCCGGATAGCGACGCTGGCGCGTCTTATCCGGCCTGCCTGACAAGCAGACCGGGGAAGTCGCGCCCGGCGTTAACCATCGTATTCAGCATCATCGTGAGGCAGCGGAATGACCTGCACTTTCTGCACCCGATGACTTTCCACCTGCAATGTTTTCAGCAAATAGTCGCCCACCTGAACCTCTTCGCCAGTTTTCGGTATCCGCTGTAAATACTCCATTAATAATCCGGCAATCGTATGGTATTCCCGCTTGTCATCCAGCGGTAGCGGTACGTACTGCACCAGATCCTCCAGCGGCATATGACCGTTTGCCGTCCAGGAGCCGTCCTGATTCTTCTGAATGTCATGGCGGGCGTCAATTTCTTCCACTTCATTTGGCAGATTACCGGCGATAGTCTCCATCACATCGCTGAGTGTTACAATTCCTTCCACCGAGCCAAACTCATCCACAACAAAGGCAAAATGGGTTCTGGCGTTACGAAATTGCTCCAGCGCGGGCAGCAGCGGTAACGTTTCAGGGAACACCAACGGCTGGCGAATCAGCGCCCGCAGGTTGAGCGGTTCGCCGCGCAGGGACTGCTGCAATAAATCGATGACATGAACGACGCCGAGCAAATCTTCCTGTTCGTTTTCGCCGGTCACTACCAGACGCGTATGCTGATTCTTTTCCAGCAAAGCGCGGACTTCCGCCTCCGGGGCGTTGAGGTCGATATGTTCAATATCATGACGCGACGTCATGATGCTACTCACGGTGCGCTGGTTGAGATTCAGCACCCGCTCAATCATCCTGCGCTCCTGCGGATTAAAAATCTGGCTATCGTCATGGTCCGCCAGCATCGCAGCAGTTTCCGCATCCAGTTCGGCATCCTCTTTTTTACCGCTAATCAGGCGCATCACGGCTTCTGTTGTGCGTTGGCGCAGCGTATGGTTAGCCGAAAGGAAGCGGCGGCGGTTAAAGATTGCCAGCTGATTGAGCGCCTCGATCATCACCGAGAAGCCGATAGCCGCGTACAGATAGCCTTTCGGAATATGGAAGCCAAACCCTTCTGCTACCAGACTAAAGCCGATCATGAGCAGGAAGCTCAGACACAGAATGACAATCGTCGGATGGTTGTTCACAAACCGGGTAAGGGACTTACTGGCGAGCAGCATCAGGCTAATGGCGATAATCACCGCCGCCATCATAACCGCCAGATGATCGACCATCCCTACAGCAGTAATTACGGAATCCAGCGAGAAAATAGCGTCCAGTACCACGATTTGCGCGACCACCGCCCAGAATTTAGCTCCCTTACGTTGGGTAGGGTTGGCGCTATCTTTCCCTTCCAGCCGTTCGTTGAGCTCCATGGTGGCTTTAAACAGCAGGAAGAAGCCACCGAACAGCATAATGAGATCGCGGGCGCTGAAGCTCAGCCCTTGTATGCTAAAGAGCGGCTTCGTCAAGGTGACCAGCCACGAGATTGACGCCAGCAACAGCAGGCGCATGATCATCGCCAGTAGCAGGCCGGTAACGCGCGCGCGGTCGCGCTGACCCGGCGGCAGTTTTTCGGCGAGGATGGCAATAAAGACCAGGTTATCAATGCCGAGAACAAGTTCGATAACGATTAACGTCACCAGTCCGGCCCAGATTGACGGATCGGCAATCCATTCCATAGTAAGAGCAATACCTTCTGTAATATGACAATTGTCACAATTCGATCATGGATAATGCAGCGGAAAAATGCAATGCCGCAACGCAATTTATCTTACTGGCAAAGGCATAAAGAAATTTTAAATAGCCTTAATATTTCTGTCGGAAACTAAATGGAATAAAGAATATATTTAGGAAATATCGCAGGTAAACGGAATGAATATATATTGTCAACATCAATAAAATCCTAAAATGTTATGTTAATCCATTTAATACTAATCTTAAAAATATAAAATGGAGGATTTGTTACCTTGCCTGCCATTAGGTTAGCTGCAACAATTCTTGCAGGATTAAGACTGGGCTCATAAATATGCTGTTATGACGTCATGAAAAATATTAATTCGTTACCTCTATTTTTGCAGAAGATTTTTATCTGAACGAAACTGCAATCGAAGAAAATTTAAAATAATCAGTGCATTGGTAGCTAAAAGCCAGGGGCGGTAGCGTGCCTGGAAGCCTGAAGAGAAGCCGTTATTATTCTGTCAATAGCCTGCGGATGAATTGATTTTTTTTCAGAATGATGCCAGTTAATTTTCTTTTTTATTAGCTGCAAGGTAAATGTCCACGGACGAAGCTGCTATTTAAATTAAACGGGATAATGACTCTGCCAAAGTGATAAATAATCAATGATGAAATCCAAAATGAAATTGATGCCATTATTGGCGTCGCTCAGCTTGATAAGTGGTTGCACAGTACTTCCGGGCAGCAATATGTCTACGATGGGGAAAGATGTGATCAAACAGCAAGACGCTGATTTTGATCTCGACCGGATGGTTAATGTGTACCCGCTGACGCCTCGCCTGGTGGAGCAATTACGCCCGCGGCCCAATGTCGCGCAGCCGAATATGTCACTGGATCAGGAGATCGCCAGCTATGAGTATCGTGTCGGGCCTGGCGATGTGCTCAATGTCACCGTCTGGGATCACCCTGAACTCACTACACCAGCAGGCCAGTACCGTAGTTCAAGCGATACTGGCAACTGGGTGCAGCCGGACGGCACCATGTTTTATCCCTACATCGGCAAGGTTAGGGTGGTGGGTAAAACTCTGGCGGAAATTCGCAGCGACATTACCGGCCGTTTAGCGCAGTACATCGCTGACCCGCAGGTGGACGTTAATATCGCCGCTTTCCGCTCGCAAAAAGCGTATATCTCCGGACAGGTGAATAAATCTGGCCAGCAGGCGATTACCAATGTGCCGCTCACGGTCCTGGATGCGATTAACGCCGCGGGTGGTCTGACCGACACGGCGGACTGGCGCAACGTGGTACTCACGCACAATGGCAAAGAGCAGCGCATTTCCCTGCAGGCGCTGATGCAGAATGGCGATCTTAGCCAGAACCGCCTGCTCTACCCCGGCGACATTCTGTATGTACCGCGCAATGACGATCTGAAAGTCTTTGTGATGGGGGAAGTGAAAAAACAGAGCACCCTCAAAATGGACTTCAGCGGCATGACGCTTACCGAAGCATTAGGTAACGCGGAAGGCATCGATCTGACCACCTCCAACGCCAGCGGCATCTTTGTCATTCGTCCGTTGAAAGGGGAGGGGGGACGCAGCGGCAAGATCGCCAATATCTACCAGCTTGATATGTCCGATGCCACCTCGCTGGTGATGGCGACGGAATTCCGCCTTCAGCCTTACGATGTGGTGTATGTCACGACCGCGCCGGTTGCTCGCTGGAACCGTCTGATCAATCAGTTGCTGCCGACCATTAGCGGTGTCCGTTATATGACGGATACGGCCAGCGACATTCATACCTGGTAATTGTCATGTTTAACAAAATTTTAGTGGTCTGTGTGGGAAATATTTGCCGTTCCCCGACGGCGGAGTGTTTACTGCAGCGCTTTCATCCTTCGCTGACGGTCGCTTCCGCCGGGTTAGGCGCGCTGGTTGGTAAGGGGGCCGATCCTGCGGCGGCGAGTGTGGCGAGCGCCCACGATCTGTCTTTAGAAAACCACTGCGCGAGGCAAATATCTGCGCGCATGTGCCGGGAATATGACCTGATTCTGACAATGGAGAAACGCCACATCGCCGCCCTGTGCGAAATCGCGCCGGAGATGCGCGGCAAGGTAATGCTGTTTGGTCACTGGGACGGCGAGCGTGAAATACCGGACCCGTACCGCAAAAGTCGCGATGCGTTTGAAGCGGTGTACACATTACTTGAAAGGTCTGCCCGCCAGTGGGCGCAGGCACTGAATGCAGAGCAGGGAAAACCATGACAGAAAAAGTAAAACAATCTGCGACGGCGGGTAGCGATGAAATCGATATCGGGCGTCTGGTAGGAACGGTGGTTGAAGCGCGCTGGTGGGTATTAGGGACGACGGCCCTGTTTGCATTGTGCGCGCTAATTTATACCCTTTTCGCCACGCCGATTTATAGCGCCGATGCGCTGGTTCAGATTGAGCAAAATACCGGTAATTCGCTGGTACAGGATATCAATAGCGCATTAGCGAATAAGCCGCCGGCTTCCGATGCGGAAATTCAGTTGATCCGATCGCGTCTGGTGCTGGGAAAGACGGTTGACGATCTTGATCTGGATATTGCCGTGACCAAAAACACTTTTCCTCTGTTCGGCGCCGGGTGGGAACGTCTGATGGGGCGCCAGAACGAAACGGTGAAGGTCACGACATTTACCCGGCCAGAGACGATGAACGGGCAGATCTTCACTCTTAAGGTGCTAAACGATAAGCGTTACCAACTGGTCAGCGACGGTGGATTTAACGCGCAGGGCAACGTCGGACAGTTACTGAATAAAGGCGGCGTAACGATGCGGGTAGAGGCGATTGACGCCCGTCCTGAGACGCAATTTACGGTAAGTAAGTTCTCAACGCTTGGCATGATCAATAACCTGCAAAATAACCTCACCGTGACGGAAACCGGAAAAGATACCGGGGTACTGAGTCTGACGTTCACCGGGGAGGATCGCGACCAGATCCGCGATATTCTCAACAGTATTACCCGTAATTATCTGGAACAGGATATTGCGCGTAAATCTGAAGAGGCAGGGAAAAGCCTGGCTTTTCTGGCAAAACAGTTGCCGGAAGTCCGCAGTCGTCTGGATGTCGCAGAAAACAAACTCAATGCGTTCCGCCAGGATAAAGACTCCGTAGATTTGCCGCTGGAGGCGAAGGCAGTACTCGACTCCATGGTGAATATTGACGCTCAGTTGAATGAGTTAACCTTTAAAGAGGCGGAAATTTCCAAGCTCTTTACCAAAGCGCATCCGGCTTACCGCACCCTGCTGGAAAAACGTAAAGCGCTGGAAGATGAAAAAGCCAAACTGAACGGGCGGGTGACGGCGATGCCGAAAACCCAGCAGGAGATTGTGCGTTTGACCCGCGATGTGGAGTCCGGCCAGCAGGTCTATATGCAACTGCTTAATAAACAGCAGGAGCTGAAAATCACCGAAGCCAGCACCGTTGGCGATGTGCGCATCGTTGACCCGGCGATTACCCAGCCGGGCGTGCTGAAGCCGAAAAAGGCGTTGATTATTCTCGGCAGCATTATTCTGGGATTAATGTTATCGATTGTCGGCGTGCTGCTGCGCTCGCTGTTTAATCGCGGTATCGAAAGTCCGCAGGCGCTGGAAGAGCACGGGATCAGTGTCTATGCCAGTATTCCGCTGTCGGAATGGCAAAAAGCGCGCGATAGCGTCAAAACCATTAAAGGAATTAAGCGCTATAAGCAGAGCCAACTGCTGGCGGTGGGCAATCCGACCGATCTGGCGATTGAGGCGATTCGCAGCCTGCGCACCAGTCTGCACTTCGCCATGATGCAGGCGCAAAATAATGTGCTGATGCTTACAGGGGTTAGCCCCTCTATCGGTAAAACTTTTGTTTGCGCCAACCTGGCGGCGGTCATCAGCCAGACGCATAAAAGGGTACTGCTGATCGACTGTGATATGCGTAAAGGTTACACCCACGAACTGCTCGGCACGAATAACGTGGATGGCTTATCCGACATTCTGGCCGGCAAAGGCGAGATAACCTCCTGCGCAAAACCTACGGCAATCGCTAATTTTGATCTTATTCCACGCGGTCAGGTGCCCCCTAATCCCTCGGAACTGCTGATGAGTGAGCGCTTCGGCGAGCTGATCGCATGGGCAAGCCGCCGCTATGATCTGGTATTAATCGACACGCCGCCAATTCTGGCCGTGACCGATGCCGCAATTGCTGGCCGTCACGCAGGGACAACGCTCATGGTGGCGCGTTATGCCGTCAACACCTTAAAAGAGGTGGAAACCAGTCTGAGTCGTTTTGAACAGAATGGCATTCAGGTAAAAGGCGTGATCCTTAACTCCATTTTCCGTCGGGCGGCCGGGTATCAGGATTACGGCTACTACGAGTACGAATACCAGTCAGATTCCAAATAAAAAATGCAATGTGCCGGATGGCGTGGCCTGCGAAAGTAGGCCGGATAAGCCGCGTCGTGGCCATCTGGCAAATTTATCCGGGGAACCAGTATGACAACAGACAACCCATTAATCTCAATTTATATGCCTACCTGGAACAGGCAGCAGCTTGCAATTCGGGCGATTAAATCCGTCCTGCGCCAGGATTATGCGCACTGGGAAATGATTATCGTCGATGACTGCTCCAGTGCATATGAACAGCTACAGCAGTTTGTCGAAGGGCTAAACGACCCACGGGTTCACTATACCCACAATGAGAGTAATACCGGTGCTTGCGCGGTGCGCAATCAGGCTATTGTACAGGCACAAGGGCACTATATTACCGGTATTGATGATGATGATGAGTGGACGCCGAACCGCCTGAGCGTATTTCTGGCCCATAAGCATCAGCTCACCACGCACGCCTTTTTGTATGCCAACGACTATGTGTGCGAAGGTGAGGTCTACTCTCAGCCCGCCAGCCTGCCGCTGTACCCGAAATCGCCTTATTCGCGGCGCCTGTTCTACAAGCGCAATATTATCGGCAATCAGGTTTTTACCTGGGCCTGGCGTTTTAAAACATGTTTGTTCGATACCGAACTCAAGGCGGCGCAGGATTACGACATCTTCCTGCGCATGGTGGTGGAGTATGGCGAACCGTGGAAAGTTGAAGAGGCGACGCAAATTTTACATATCAACCATGGCGAGATGCAGATTACCTCTTCGCCGAAAAAGTTTTCCGGCTATTTTCACTTTTATCGCAAGCACAAAGATAAATTCGATCGCGCCAGCAAAAAATACCAGCTTTTTACGTTGTACCAAATTCGCAATAAGCGAATGACCTGGCGCACGTTACTGACGTTACTTTCCGTACGTAATAGTAAACGCCTGGCGGCTGGACTGCGAGGGCGATAATGATGCTGGACGACTTGCGCGCGAATAGCTGGAGTTTACGGCCCTGTTGCATGGTGCTGGCCTATCGTATTGCTCATTTTTGTTCCGTCTGGCGCAAAAAGAATGTGCTGAATAATCTGTGGGCCGCGCCAGTACTGGTGCTGTACCGCGTGATTACGGAATGCCTGTTCGGGTATGAAATCCAGGCGGCGGCAACCATTGGCCGGCGGTTCACTATCCATCATGGTTACGCTGTGGTGATCAACAAACATGTGGTGGCAGGCGACGATTTTACCATCCGCCACGGCGTCACCATTGGTAATCGCGGCGCGGACAGCCTGGCGTGTCCGGTGATTGGCAACGGCGTCGAGCTGGGGGCGAATGTCATCCTGCTTGGCGACATTACTATCGGCAATCACGTTACGATTGGCGCCGGCAGCGTGGTGCTGGACAGTATTCCGGACCATGCGTTAGTGACAGGAGAAAAAGCACGGGTGAAGGTCAGCACATGAATATTCTGCAATTTAATGTCCGCCTGGCGGAAGGCGGCGCGGCAGGTGTAGCGCTGGATCTTCATCTGCGGGCACTGCAAAAAGGGCTGACATCGCGTTTTGTCTATGGCTATGGCAAGGGTGGAAAAAAAAGCGTCAGCCATCACCACTATCCGCAGGTGATAAAACAGACGCCGCGCCTCACGGCCATCGCCAACATCGCGCTGTTTCGTTTTGTTAACCGCGATCTGTTTGGCAATCTTGATAACCTTTACCGCACGGTTATCCGGACATCCGGCCCGCTGGTGCTACATTTTCATGTTCTGCACAGTTACTGGCTGAACCTGGCGGATATCGTGGCGTTTTGCGAAAAAATCAAAGCGCAAAAACCAGACGTCACGCTGGTCTGGACGTTGCATGATCACTGGAGCGTCACCGGGCGCTGCGCCTTTACCGACGGTTGCGACGGCTGGAAACGCGGCTGTCAAAAATGCCCGACACTAAGTAATTACCCACCGGTGAAGGTGGATCGGGCGCATCAGCTTATTGACGACAAACGTCAGCGCTTTCGGGACATGCTGCGGCTGGGCTGCCAGTTTATTTCGCCGAGCCAGCACGTGGCTGAGGCCTTTAACAGCGTTTATGGCGCAGGGCGCTGCCAGATTATTAACAACGGTATCGATCTGGCGACCGAGGCGATTCTCGCGCAGCTATCTCCTGTGCCGCAGAATCCGGGCAAACCGCGAATTGCCATTGTGGCGCATGATTTACGTTACGACGGTAAAACCGATCAGCGGCTGGTACGCGACATCATGGCGCTGGGTGAAAAAATTGAACTGCATACCTTCGGTAAATTTTCGCCTTTTAGCGGGGAAAACGTCGTTAATCACGGTTTTGAAACCGATAAACGTAAATTAATGAGTGCCCTCAATGAAATGGATGCGCTGGTTTTTAGTTCGCGGGTCGATAACTATCCGCTGATTTTGTGTGAAGCGCTCTCCATCGGCGTACCGGTGCTCGCCACCCACAGCGAGGCGGCGCAGGAGGTGCTGGCGAAATCCGGCGGTCAAACCTTTGCTGCTACAGATGTACTGCGCCTGGTTCAGCAGAGTAAGCCAGAAATCGCTCAGGCGGTATTCGGCGCAACGCTGGATGCCTTTCGCGCCCGTAGTCGCGCTGCGTACAGCGGCCAACAGATGCTGGAGGAGTATGTCTCGTTCTATCAGAATCTGTAGCTACCTGCTGCTGCCGCTGATTTATTTACTGGTCAACGTTAAAATTGCCCAGCTCGGGGAAAGCTTTCCTATTACCATCGTCACTTTTTTACCGCTGTTGTTACTGCTGTTTGTGGAGCGCATCAGCGTAAAAAAATTGATGATTGCGTTAGGCGTCGGCGCGGGACTCACGGCGTTTAACTTCTTGTTCGGCCAGTCGCTCAATGCTGGTAAATATGTCACGTCCACGATGCTGTTTGTCTATATTGTGGTCATCATCGGGATGGTCTGGAGTATTCGCTTTAAAACTATTTCCGCACATAATCACAGGAAGATATTACGCTTTTTTTATCTGGTGGTGGCTACGGTGGTAGCGCTGGCCGCGGTTGAGATGGCGCAAATTATCCTCACTGGCGGCAGCAGTATGATGGAAGGAATTTCGAAATATCTTATTTACAGTAATAGCTATGTCCTGAATTTCATTAAATTTGGCGGCAAACGTACTACTGCACTTTATTTCGAACCGGCATTTTTCGCTTTGGCACTAATCTCAATTTGGCTTAGCATCAAACAGTTTGGTATCAAAACACCGAAAAGCGATGCTATGATTCTGGCAGGGATAATATTATCAGGATCATTTTCAGGGGTAATGACCTTTATCCTGTTTTACCTGCTGGAATGGGCGTTCCAATATTTGAATAAGGATGCGATAAAGAAAAAACTGCCGCTGGCGCTGGTCTCATTAACCCTGTTTTTGGTTGGGATAATTATTGCGTTTCCTTATATCGCGACACGTCTTGGCGATTTAGGGACGGAAGGTTCATCGTCTTATTATCGTATTGTAGGGCCATTAGTCATGGTTGGATATTCTTTGACCCATATTGATGGTGTAGTCAGATTTGGCTCACTTTATGAATATGTTGCATCATTCGGAATCTTTAACGGTGCGGATGTCGGAAAAACCATAGACAATGGATTGTATCTGCTAATTATTTATTTTTCCTGGTTCGCTGTGTTAATGGCGCTGTGGTATACGGGGAAAGTTTTAAAAATGGCGCTAAATGCGTTTGGCGATAATCGCAATTTTCGGGTGCAGCTCTATCTTTTTACGCCGGTATCGCTATTTTTTACCGGTTCAATATTTAGTCCGGAATATGCTTTTTTAATCGTTTGTCCGTTCATTTTGCGCAAGGCGTTAAAAATTTCATAACGGGGTGGTTGTATGTTTTTAAGCGTCGTTACTGTCGCCTTCCGCAATTACGAAGGGGTAGTAAAAACCTGGCGCTCGCTGCGTAATCTGGCGCGCGATCCTGGTCTGTCTTTTGAATGGATCGTTGTCGATGGCGGTTCGGAGGACGGCACGCGCGAATTTCTACAAAAACGTAACGGTGAGTTTAACCTGCGTTTTGTCAGTGAAAAAGATCGCGGTATTTATGATGCCATGAACAAAGGCATTGCGTTGGCGCAGGGGCGCTATACGTTGTTCCTTAATTCTGGCGATGTTTTTCACGATGATGCCGCGCTGTTTGTTCGCCAACTGGCGCGGCAAAAGAGCGAGGCGATGTATATTGGCGATGCACTGCTGGATTTTGGCGGCGGGCATAAAATATGCCGGAAGGCTAAGCCTGGCTGTTATATCTACCATAGTTTGCCAGCCAGTCATCAGGCGATATTTTTCCCAACGGCAGGGTTAAAACAGCATCCCTATGATCTGCAATATCATGTTTCTTCTGATTATGCGCTGGCGGCGCGTCTCTATAAAGCAGGGTATCCTTTCCGGCGAATTAAAGGGCTGGTATCTGAATTTTCGATGGGTGGCGTGTCAACCTCGAATAACCTGGAATTATGCCGGGATGCAAGAAATGTACAGCGGAAAATATTACGTGTACCGGGATTTTGGGCACAATTATCTTATTTAGTGCGTCTGAAAACGACGGGGAAAACAAAAGCGCGGTATAACAAAGTCTAATCATCAGGAGTTATTATGCAGGATCTTAGCGGCTTTACGGTGCCGAAAGGGTTCCGCGGCGCTAATGCACTAAAAGTACAATTATGGTGGGCGGTACAGGCGACATTATTCGCCGGGTCGCCGCAAATAATGTATCGCTGGCGAGCCTTTTTACTGCGTCTGTTTGGCGCCAGAATTGGAAAAGATGTGGTTATCAGGCCGTCAGTGAAAATTACTTACCCGTGGAAATTAACCGTTGGCGATTATGCCTGGGTAGGCGACGACGCCGTGTTATATACGTTGGGTGAAATTAACATTGGCGCGCATACGGTTATTTCACAAAAAAGTTATTTATGTACCGGTAGCCATGATTATACCAGCGCCCATTTCGATATTAACGCCGCGCCGATTGTTATTGGCGAAAAATGTTGGCTGGCGACCGATGTTTTCGTCGCGCCCGGTGTGACGATAGGTCATGGCACCGTCGTTGGTGCGCGCAGCAGCGTATTTAAATCATTACCGGCAAATGTGATTTGTCGGGGCAATCCCGCAGTGGTAACGCGCCAGCGCGTTCAGAAAGTTACTCCCTAACGGGACTATTTGAGGAAATGAAAATGTCAAAAGTCGCTCTTATTACTGGCGTAACCGGACAGGATGGTTCTTACCTGGCAGAATTTCTGCTGGAAAAAGGGTATGAGGTACACGGTATCAAGCGCCGCGCATCATCGTTTAATACCGAGCGCGTGGATCATATCTATCAGGACCCTCACAGCAGCAACCCGAAATTTCATCTGCACTATGGCGACCTGACTGACTCCTCCAACCTGACCCGCATTTTACAGGAAGTACAGCCGGATGAGGTCTACAACCTGGGGGCGATGAGCCACGTGGCAGTTTCGTTTGAGTCGCCGGAATATACCGCCGATGTGGATGCGATGGGCACGCTGCGCCTGCTGGAGGCGATCCGTTTCCTCGGGCTTGAAAAGAAAACCCGTTTCTACCAGGCCTCCACCTCTGAACTGTACGGTCTGGTGCAGGAGATCCCACAGAAAGAGACCACGCCGTTCTACCCGCGTTCCCCCTATGCGGTGGCAAAACTGTACGCCTACTGGATAACCGTCAACTACCGTGAATCCTATGGTATTTATGCCTGTAACGGCATTCTGTTTAACCATGAATCCCCGCGCCGCGGCGAAACCTTCGTCACCCGTAAAATTACCCGCGCCATTGCCAATATTGCCCAGGGGCTGGAGTCCTGCCTGTATCTCGGCAACATGGACTCGCTGCGCGACTGGGGCCATGCGAAGGATTACGTGCGGATGCAGTGGATGATGTTACAGCAGGAGCAGCCGGAAGATTTCGTCATTGCCACCGGTGTGCAGTACTCCGTACGCCAGTTTGTGGAAATGGCGGCGGCGCAGCTGGGGATCAAACTGCGCTTTGAAGGCGAAGGCATTGATGAAAAAGGGATCGTGGTATCCGTGACCGGCCACGATGCGCCGGGCGTAAAACCGGGGGATGTGATTGTGGCCGTTGATCCGCGCTATTTCCGTCCGGCTGAAGTGGAGACCCTGCTGGGCGACCCGTCCAAAGCGCATGAGAAACTGGGCTGGAAACCGGAAATCACTCTGTCAGAAATGGTGTCAGAGATGGTGGCGAACGATCTGGAGGCTGCGAAAAAACACTCACTGCTGAAGTCACATGGTTATGAGGTAGCCATCGCGCTGGAGTCCTGAGAATGAAAAAACAACGAATTTTTGTGGCGGGCCATCGCGGGATGGTGGGCTCCGCCATTGTACGGCAGCTTGCGCAGCGCGGCGACGTGGAGCTGGTGCTGCGTACCCGCGATGAGCTGGATTTGCTTGACGGGCGCGCGGTAGAGGCATTTTTTGCGAATACGTGTATTGACCAGGTCTATCTGGCGGCAGCGAAAGTGGGCGGCATTGTCGCTAACAACACGTATCCGGCGGATTTTATTTATCAGAACATGATGATTGAGAGCAACATCATTCATGCTGCACACCAGCACAACGTGAATAAACTGCTGTTTCTCGGTTCATCCTGCATCTATCCGAAACTGGCGAGGCAGCCGATAGCGGAAAGCGAACTGCTGCAGGGGACGCTGGAGCCAACCAATGAGCCGTATGCCATCGCCAAAATCGCCGGAATTAAACTGTGCGAGTCCTACAACCGTCAGTATGGTCGCGACTACCGTTCGGTGATGCCGACCAACCTGTACGGCCCGCATGACAATTTTCATCCGGACAATTCACACGTGATCCCGGCGCTGCTGCGCCGCTTCCATGAGGCCGCGCAGCATAATGCGCCGGACGTGGTGGTGTGGGGCAGCGGGACGCCAATGCGCGAATTTCTGCACGTTGACGATATGGCGGCGGCCAGCATCCACGTGATGGAGCTGGCGCGGGAAGTGTGGCAGGAGAACACCGACCCGATGCTGTCGCATATTAACGTCGGCACCGGCGTGGACTGCACCATCCGCGAGCTGGCGCAGACCATCGCAAAGGTGGTGGGTTACCAGGGCCGGGTGGTGTTTGATGCCGCGAAGCCGGACGGCACGCCGCGTAAATTGCTTGACGTCACGCGCCTGCACCAGCTTGGCTGGTATCACGAAATGTCGCTGGAAGCGGGTCTGGCCAGCACCTACCAGTGGTTCCTTGAGAATCAGCAGCGGTTCCGGGGGTGACAATGTTTTTACGTCAGGAAGATTTTGCCGCCGTGGTACGTTCCACGCCTCTTATCTCCCTCGATTTCATCGTGGAAAACGGGCAGGGAGAAATTCTGCTGGGCCAGCGTCTTAACCGTCCGGCGCAGGGCTACTGGTTTGTGCCGGGGGGGAGGGTATGCAAAGACGAAACGCTGGAGGCCGCCTTTGCACGCCTGACGCAGGCGGAACTGGGCGTGCGTCTGCCGCTGGCGGCAGGGACGTTTTATGGTGTCTGGCAGCACTTCTATGACGACAACTTTTCCGGTGAGGATTTCTCAACTCACTATATCGTGCTCGGCTTTCGTCTGCGCGTGGCGGAGAGCGATTTACACCTGCCTGACGCCCAGCATGGCAGTTACCGCTGGCTGACGCCGGCACAGCTTCTGGCAGGCGACAATATTCATGATAACAGTCGGGCCTACTTTCTTCCTGATGCTCAGGCGGTGGGATTATGAAGATCCTGGTCTATGGCATTAACTATTCGCCAGAACTGACGGGCATCGGCAAATACACCGGCGAAATGGTGGAGTGGATGGCGCGGGAAGGCCATGAGGTGCGGGTGATTACCGCCCCGCCGTACTACCCTCAATGGAAGATTGGCGAGCGCTATTCCGCCTGGCGGTATCGTCGGGAAGCGGGCGAGGTTACCGTCTGGCGCTGCCCGCTGTATGTGCCGAAACAACCCTCCACCTTAAAACGACTGCTTCATCTGGGTAGCTTTGCACTGAGCAGTTTTTTCCCGCTGATGGCCCAGCGTCGCTGGAAGCCGGATCGGATTATCGGCGTCGTGCCGACGCTCTTTTGCACGCCAGGAATGCGTCTGCTGGCGAAACTCTCCGGCGCGCGTACTGTACTCCATATTCAGGATTACGAAGTGGATGCCATGCTCGGCTTAGGGATGGCGGGAAAAGGCAAGCGCGGCAATGTCGCGCGATTAGCGGCGGCCTTTGAACGCAGCGCACTACATCATGTTGATAACGTCTCGACTATCTCTCGCTCCATGATAAATAAAGCGCGGGAAAAGGGCGTGGCAGCGGAAAAAATTCTCTTTTTCCCAAACTGGTCAGAGGTGGCGCGTTTTCAGAAGGTTAGTGATGCGGATGTGGCGGCTTTGCGACAGCGACTCGGCTTGCCCGAAGATAAAAACATCGTCCTCTATTCCGGCAACATCGGCGAAAAGCAGGGGCTGGAAAAGGTGGTTGACGCCGCGGAACAACTGCGCGATCGACCATTGATGTTTGCAATCGTCGGTCAGGGGGGCGGTAAGTCGCGTCTGGAAAATATGGCACGCGAACGTGGCCTGCCAAATATTAAATTTTTCCCGCTTCAGCCTTACGACGACCTACCTGCACTGCTGAAAATGGGCGACTGCCATCTGGTGGTGCAAAAGCGTGGTGCGGCGGACGCGGTACTGCCCTCCAAGCTGACTAACATTCTGGCCGTTGGCGGCAACGCGGTCATTACCGCTGAACCGAACACGGAGTTAGGACAACTTTGTACGCGCTATCCGGATATTGCCGTTTGCGTGGAACCGGAGTCGGTCGACGCGCTGGTGGCCGGTATTACCCGGGCGCTCGCCATGCCGAAAAACAACGCGGCGGCACGTGAATACGCCGAACGCACGCTCAATAAAGAGAATGTGCTGAGCCAATTTATTGCAGATATTCGGGGATGATAATGAGTCAGACAAAATTATATCCGGTTGTCATGGCCGGAGGCTCCGGTAGCCGGTTGTGGCCGCTTTCTCGCGTGCTTTATCCAAAACAGTTTCTGTGCCTGAAGGGCGATCTTACCATGCTGCAAACCACCATTTGCCGTCTGAACGGTGTGGAGTGTGAAAGCCCGGTCGTGATCTGCAATGAACAGCACCGCTTTATTGTCGCCGAACAGCTCCGTCAGCTTAATAAGTTGACGGAGAACATTATCCTTGAGCCCGCCGGACGCAACACCGCCCCGGCGATTGCGCTGGCGGCGCTGGCAGCGGCACGCCAGCATACGGACGGCGATCCGCTGATGCTGGTACTGGCGGCAGATCATGCGATCGCCAATGAAGAGGCGTTTCGCGATGCGGTACGCGGTGCGATACCCTATGCCGACGCGGGCAAACTGGTGACCTTCGGTATCGTGCCGGATCTGCCAGAAACCGGCTATGGCTATATCCGGCGCGGTGATGTGGTGCCGGGCGCGGTAGATGCGGTGGCTTTTGAGGTGGCGCAGTTCGTTGAAAAACCCGGTCTGGAAACCGCCCAGGCCTACGTCGCCAGCGGCGATTACTACTGGAACAGCGGCATGTTTCTGTTCCGCGCCGGACGCTATCTGGAAGAGCTGAAAAAGTTCCGGCCCGATATTCTGGCCGCCTGCGAACAGGCGATGCGCGGCGTCGATCCGGATCTCGACTTCATCCGTGTGGATGAAGACGCCTTCCTTGCCTGCCCGGAAGAGTCCATTGACTACGCGGTGATGGAGCGGACGGCGGACGCAGTGGTGATGCCGATGGACGCGGGCTGGAGCGATGTCGGCTCGTGGTCCTCGCTGTGGGAAATCAGCGCCCACACCCCGGAGGGAAACGTCCACCACGGCGACGTCATTAGCCATAAAACGGAAAACAGCTACGTTTACGCCGAATCCGGCCTGGTGACCACCGTCGGCGTGAAGGATCTGGTGGTGGTGCAAACCAAAGACGCCGTGTTGATTGCCGATCGTCACGCGGTGCAGGACGTAAAAAAGGTGGTGGAGAAGATCAAGGCTGACGGACGCCATGAGCACCATATGCACCGCGAGGTTTACCGTCCGTGGGGCAAATACGACTCCATCGACGCGGGCGAGCGCTATCAGGTGAAGCGCATTACGGTCAAGCCGGGGGAAGGGCTGTCGGTGCAGATGCACCATCACCGCGCCGAGCACTGGGTGGTGGTGGCGGGTACTGCCAGAGTCACCATTAACGGCGAGGTGAAACTGCTGGGTGAAAACGAGTCCATTTATATTCCGCTGGGGGCGACCCACTGCCTGGAAAATCCGGGAAAAATACCGCTCGATTTAATTGAAGTGCGTTCCGGCTCGTATCTCGAAGAGGACGACGTGGTGCGGTTCGAGGACCGGTACGGGCGGGTCTGACGCCTTAAATGGTGCCTGGTAAGCGCACCGCGCCATCCGGCAATTAACAACAATAACGATTTTGGCCATTTACGGTCAGGGCCGACTGTTGCCTGAAAAAGGGTAAAAGATGAATAAATTAACCTGTTTCAAAGCCTACGATATTCGCGGCAGGCTGGGCGAAGAGCTCAATGAAGATATCGCGTGGCGGATTGGCCGCGCCTACGGCGAATATTTAAAACCGAAAACCATCGTGCTGGGCGGCGACGTGCGTCTGACCAGTGAGTCCCTGAAGCTGGCGCTGGCAAAAGGGTTGCAGGATGCGGGCGTGGACGTGCTGGATATCGGCATGTCCGGCACCGAAGAAATTTACTTCGCCACTTTCCACCTCGGCGTGGACGGCGGCATTGAAGTGACCGCCAGCCATAACCCGATGGACTACAACGGCATGAAGCTGGTGCGCGAGGGCGCCCGCCCGATAAGCGGCGATACCGGCCTGCGTGACGTTCAGCGCCTGGCGGAAGCGGATGACTTTCCGCCGGTGAACGAGGCCGCGCGCGGCAGTTACAGACAAATCAGCCTGCGCGACGCCTATATCGACCATCTGCTGGGGTATATCAGCGTCAGCAATCTCACCCCGCTGAAGCTGGTGGTGAATGCCGGTAACGGGGCGGCGGGGCCGGTGGTGGACGCCATCGAAGCGCGGCTGAAGGCGCTGGGCGCGCCGGTGGAGTTTATCAAAATCCATAACACACCGGACGGGACCTTCCCGAACGGCATTCCCAACCCGCTGCTGCCGGAGTGTCGGGACGACACCCGCAATGCCGTTATTGAACACGGCGCGGATATGGGTATCGCCTTTGACGGCGACTTCGACCGCTGCTTCCTGTTCGATGAGAAAGGGCAGTTCATTGAGGGGTACTACATTGTCGGCCTGCTGGCGGAAGCGTTCCTCGAAAAACACCCGGGGGCGAAGATTATCCACGACCCGCGCCTGACCTGGAACACGGAGGCTGTGGTGACGGCAGCGGGCGGGACACCGGTGATGTCAAAAACCGGGCACGCCTTTATCAAGGAGCGGATGCGTGCGGAGGATGCCATTTATGGCGGGGAAATGAGCGCGCATCACTATTTTCGTGATTTTGCCTACTGCGACAGCGGGATGATCCCGTGGCTGCTGGTGGCGGAGCTGGTGTGCCTGAAAGGGCAGTCGCTGGGTGAACTGGTCCGCGACCGGATGGCGGCGTACCCGGCGAGCGGGGAAATCAACAGCAGGCTGGCGGAGCCGGCGGAGGCCATTGCGCGGGTGGAAGCGTACTTCGCGGAAGAGGCGCAGGCGGTGGACCGCACGGACGGCCTCAGCATGTCGTTCGACGGCTGGCGTTTCAACCTGCGTTCGTCGAACACCGAACCGGTGGTGCGCCTGAATGTGGAATCACGCGGCGATATTCCGCTGATGGAAGCGCGAACACGCACTCTGCTGGCGCTGCTGAATCAGTAACGTCAGATCTCCCCTTACCGCCTGCGGGGTGAGGGGCCAATCACAGGAACAACGATGACAAATCTAAAAAAGCGCGAACGAGCCAAAACCAATGCATCGTTAATCTCTATGGTGCAACGCTTTTCAGATATCACCATCATGTTTGGCGGGCTGTGGTTCATCTGTGAAATCAGTGGACTGCCATTCCTGTACATGCACCTGTTGGTGGCGCTGATTACGCTGGTTGTTTTTCAGATGCTGGGGGGGATGACCGATTTTTATCGCTCCTGGCGCGGCGTCAAAATATCGACCGAGTTAACGCTGCTGCTACAAAACTGGACTCTGAGTCTGATCTTCAGCGCCGGCTTAGTGGCGTTTAATCATGACTTCGACAACCGCCTCGCTATCTGGCTGAGCTGGTATGCGCTGTCCAGCGTGGGCCTGGTATTATGCCGTTCACTCATTCGTTATGGCGCCGGATGGCTGCGCAATCGCGGCTATAACAAACGCCGGGTTGCGGTTGCCGGAGATTTGCCGGCAGGCCAGACGCTGCTGGACAGTTTTCGTCACCAACCGTGGCTGGGTTTCGAGGTAGTGGGCGTCTATCACGATCCTAAACCGGGCGGCGTCTCTTCTGACTGGGCCGGAAACTTCGGGCAGTTAATTGAAGATGCGAAAGCGTCGCGTATTCATAATGTTTATATCGCTATGTCGATAAGCGACGGCGCCACAGTAAAAAAACTGGTGCGCGAACTGGCCGATACTACCTGCTCCGTGATCCTTATTCCCGATGTATTTACCTTTAACATTCTCCATTCGCGCGTGGAGGAGGTGAGCGGCGTTCCGGTTGTGCCGCTGTATGACACGCCGCTGTCAGGAATTAACCGCCTGCTGAAGCGGGCGGAGGATATTGTACTGGCGTCGCTGATTTTGCTGTTGATCTCGCCGGTACTGTGCTGCATTGCGCTGGCGGTCAAACTGAGTTCACCCGGTCCGGTAATTTTTTGTCAGACGCGCTACGGCATGGATGGCAAACCGATCAGCGTCTGGAAGTTTCGTTCCATGAAAGTCATGGAGAACGACAAGGTCGTTACCCAGGCAACGCAAAACGATCCGCGGGTAACGAAGGTCGGCAACTTTCTGCGCCGTACGTCGCTGGATGAACTACCGCAGTTTATTAACGTGCTCACTGGCGGGATGTCTATCGTTGGTCCACGTCCGCACGCGGTAGCGCATAACGAACAGTATCGTCAGCTGATTGAGGGCTATATGTTGCGCCACAAGATGAAGCCGGGCATTACCGGCTGGGCGCAGATCAACGGCTGGCGTGGTGAGACCGATACGCTGGAGAAAATGGAAAAACGCGTGGAGTTCGACCTGGAATACATCCGCGAATGGAGTCTCTGGTTCGACATCAAAATTGTTTTTCTGACGATTTTCAAAGGGTTTGTGAATAAAGCGGCGTATTAAGAACCTGACTCACAAGGCTATTTTATTTGCCATATTGAACCAGGGCAGTGCTCAATCTGGCTGCGCCAATGACGCCTTGTGAACAGGTTCTGGAGAAAAGAATGAGTTTACGACAAAAAACGATCAGCGGTGCGAAGTGGTCGGCTATTGCTACGGTCATTATCATCAGCCTGGGGTTGATTCAGATGACGGTGCTGGCGCGTATGATTGATAACCACCAGTTTGGTTTGTTGACCGTCTCGCTGGTGATTATCGCGCTGGCCGACACGCTCTCAGATTTTGGGATAGCGAACTCAATTATCCAGCGCAAAGCGATTAGCCATCTGGAGCTCACCACCTTGTACTGGTTGAATGTGGGCCTCGGAATCGTGGTGTGTGTAACGGTGTATCTGCTGAGCGATGTCATCGCCGACGTCCTGCACAATCCGGATCTTGCGCCGCTTATTAAAACGTTGTCGCTGGCGTTTATCGTGATCCCCCATGGGCAGCAGTTCCGCGCGCTGATGCAAAAAGAGCTGGAGTTCAATAAGATCGGCATGATCGAAACGATCTCCGTCCTGGCAGGGTTCACCTTTACAGTGATTAGCGCCCATTACTGGCCGCTGGCGTTAACCGCGATTCTCGGCTACCTGGTCAACAGTGTGGTGCGTACGCTGTTGTTCGGCTACGTTGGCCGCAAAATCTACCGTCCAGGGCTGCACTTTTCGCTGGCGTCGGTGTCCTCGAACCTGCGTTTTGGTGCGTGGCTGACGGCGGACAGTATCGTCAATTACATCAACACTAATCTGTCAACGCTGGTACTGGCGCGGATTCTCGGTGCGGGCGTCGCCGGAGGGTATAATCTTGCGTACAACGTGGCGGTTGTGCCGCCGATGAAGCTCAACCCGATTATTACCCGTGTACTGTTTCCGGCGTTCGCCAAAATCCAGGACGACACGGAGAAGCTGCGTGTTAACTTCTACAAGCTACTTTCCGTGGTGGGCATCATTAATTTTCCCGCGCTGCTGGGGCTGATGGTGGTGGCCAACAATTTTGTGCCGCTGGTGTTCGGCGAAAAATGGCACAGCATTATCCCGATCCTGCAATTGCTGTGTGTCGTGGGGCTGCTGCGCTCGGTCGGCAACCCGATTGGTTCGCTACTGATGGCGAAGGCGCGGGTCGATATCAGCTTTAAGTTCAATGTCTTTAAAACATTTCTGTTTATCCCGGCGATTCTCATCGGCGGTCATCTGGCGGGCGCGATTGGCGTGACGTTGGGGTTCCTGACAGTGCAAATCATCAACACGATTCTGAGCTACTTCGTGATGATTAAACCCGTTCTTGGCTCCAGCTATCGTCAGTACATGCTGAGTTTGTGGCTGCCATTTTATCTCTCCTTGCCGACGCTGGCGGTGAGCTACGGGCTGGGCATCGCATTGCGTGGGCACTTTTCGATTGGCCTCGTGCTGGCAACACAAATTGCAGCCGGGGTACTGGCGTTTATGGTGATGATGATTGTCTCCCGCCATCCGCTGGTGGTGGAGATGAAACGTCAATTTTGTCGCAGCGAAAAAATGAAAACCCTGTTACGGGCAGGCTGAATATCCCCATTTTTGCCGGATGGCGGCTTATGCCTGCTCCGGACTACGATTTGAGGTCTTTATGAAATTATTAATCCTGGGCAACCATACCTGCGGCAACCGTGGCGACAGCGCGATTTTACGCGGTTTGCTGGATGCGATTAACTACCTTCAGCCAGAGGCGCAGGTGGATGTGATGAGTCGCTATCCGGTGAGTTCGTCATGGCTTTTGAATCGTCCTGTGATGGGGGATCCGCTCTTTTTACAGATGAAACAGCATAACAGCGCCGCCGGCGTCATGGGGCGGGTAAAAAAAGTGCTTCGTCGTCGCTATCAACACCAGGTGCTGCTTTCCCGGGTAACCGACACTGGCAAACTGCGTAATATCGCTATCGCGCAGGGGTTCACCGACTTTGTCCGGCTGCTCTCCGGCTATGACGCCGTTATTCAGGTTGGTGGTTCGTTTTTTGTCGATCTCTACGGTGTGCCGCAGTTTGAGCACGCACTGTGTACCTTTATGGCGAAAAAACCGTTGTACATGATTGGTCATAGTGTCGGGCCGTTTCAGGATCCGCAATTTAATCAACTGGCTAACTACGTGTTTGGTTATTGCGATGCACTGATCCTGCGCGAGTCGGTGAGCCTGGATTTAATGAAACGCAGTAACATCACCACAGCGAAGATTGAACACGGCGTTGATACCGCGTGGCTGGTGGACCACCATGCCGAGGATTTTGAGCCGGGTTATGCCGTGCAACACTGGCTGGATGTTGCCGCCAGACAGAAAACCGTCGCCATTACTTTGCGTGAGCTGGCGCCATTTGATAAGCGTCTTAATACCACCCAGGCGGCTTATGAGAAAGCTTTCGCCGGCGTGGTGAATCGGATCATTGAAGAGGGTTACCAGGTGGTTGCGCTCTCAACCTGTACCGGCATCGATAGTTACAACAAGGATGACCGGATGGTGGCGCTGAATTTGCGCCAGCACATCAGCGACTTGTCACGCTATCACGTGGTAATGGATGAGCTTAACGATCTTGAAATGGGCAAAATCCTCGGCGCGTGCGTGCTGACCGTTGGTACCCGTCTGCATTCGGCGATTATCTCAATGAATTTCGCCACCCCGGCAATCGCTATCAACTATGAACACAAGTCCGCAGGTATCATGCAACAGTTGGGAATGCCGGAGATGGCGATAGATATCCGCCATCTGCTGGATGGCAGCCTCAACGCGATGGTCGCTGATACGCTGGGACAGTTACCGCAGGTCAATAAACGTCTGGCAGCGGCGGTGCGCCGTGAGCGCGAGCAGGGACTGCGGATGGTGGAGTCGGTACTGGCCCGTATCGGGGAGGCGCAATGAAGGTCAGCTTCTTTTTACTGAAATTTCCGCTTTCCTCGGAGACCTTCGTTCTCAACCAGATCACTGCGTTTATTGATATGGGGTTTGATGTAGAAATCATCGCCCTGCAAAAAGGCGATACGCAAAACACGCACGCCGCCTGGGAAAAGTATCATTTGGCGGCAAAAACCTGCTGGTTACAGGATGAGCCACAGGGCCGCCTGGCAAAACTGCGCTATCGGCTAGTTAAAACATTGCCGGGGCTGTACCGGACGGCAACATGGAAAGCGCTTAATTTTTCGCGCTATGGCGATGAATCACGCAACCTGATCCTGTCATCTATTTGTGCGCAGGTGAACACGCCGTTTGTGGCGGATGTGTTTATCGCCCACTTTGGCCCGGCGGGCGTAACGGCGGCAAAGCTGCGTGAACTGGGCGTGATTCGTGGCAAGATCGCGACCATTTTCCACGGGATTGATATCTCCAGCCGGGAGGTACTCAACCATTACACACCTGAATATCAGCATTTATTCCACCGTGGCGATCTGATGCTGCCTGTCAGCGATCTTTGGGCCGAACGGCTGAAAAACATGGGCTGTCCACCGGAGAAGATAGCCGTTTCACGAATGGGCGTCGACATGACGCGTTTTACCCATCGTCCGGTGAAAGCGCCCGCTACGCCGCTGCAGATTATCTCTGTTGCTCGTCTGACGGAGAAAAAAGGGCTGCATGTGGCGATTGAGGCCTGCCGTCAGTTGAAGGAGCAGGGAGTGGCGTTTCGTTACCGCATTCTGGGCATCGGCCCATGGGAACGGCGGCTGCGCACGCTCATAGAGCAGTATCAACTTGATGATGTCATAGAGATGCCAGGCTTTAAACCCAGCCATGATGTGAAAGCGATGCTGGATAAGGCGGATGTTTTTCTGCTGCCCTCTATTACCGGCGCCGATGGCGACATGGAAGGTATTCCGGTCGCACTGATGGAGGCAATGGCGGTGGGGCTCCCCGTGGTATCTACTGTGCATAGTGGTATTCCGGAACTGGTAGAGGCCGGGAAATCCGGCTGGCTGGTGCCGGAAAACGATGCGCAGGCGCTGGCGGCCCGACTTGAAATTTTCAGCCGGATCGACCACGACACACTGAAACCGGTAGTGCAGCGCGCCCGTGAAAAAGTGGCGCAAGATTTTAACCAGCAGGTGATTAATCGGCAGTTAGCCAGCCTGCTGCAAACGATGTAAACGAGGTGGTATGCCAGCGAATAAACTTTCCCGACGTACGCTCCTGACGGCAGGTTCCGCGCTTGCCGCTCTACCTTTTCTGCACATATTACCAGTACAGGCGCGTGAACCTCGTCAGACTGTCGATATAACAGATTACCCGGCAGATGATAGTATTGCCTCGTTCAGACAGGCATTCGCTGACGGGAACACTGTGATCGTACCGCCGGGGTGGGTATGTGAAAATATCAATGCCGCAATAACGATTCCGCCAGGAAAAACGTTGCGTGTACAGGGCGCGGTACACGGCAATGGTCGGGGAAGGTTCATTCTGCAGGACGGGTGCCAGGTCGTGGGAGAGCAGGGCGGTAACCTGTACAATGTGACGCTGGATGTACGCGGATCGGACTGTGTAATTAAAGGCGTGACGATGCGTGGTTTTGGCCCTGTCGCGCAAATTTTCATTGGCGGTAAAGAACCGACAGTAATGCGCAATCTGATCATTGATGATATCACCGTTACCCACGCCAACTACGCCATTCTGCGGCAGGGTTTCCATAACCAAATGGATGGGGCGCGGATTACGCATAGCCGTTTTAGCGACCTGCAGGGAGACGCCATTGAGTGGAATGTCGCGATTAACGACCGCAACATCCTGATTTCCGATCACGTCATCGAACGCATTGATTGTACCAATGGCAAAATCAACTGGGGGATCGGTATTGGTCTGGCGGGCAGCACCTATGACAATAGCTATCCCGAAGATCAGGCGGTAAAAAACTTTGTGGTAGCCAATATTACCGGATCTGATTGCCGACAGTTGGTACATGTAGAAAATGGCAAACATTTTGTCATTCGCAACGTGAAAGCCAAAAACATCACGCCTGATTTTAGTAAAAAAGCGGGAATTGATAACGCAACGATAGCAATTTATGGCTGTGATAATTTCATCATTGATAATATTGATATGACGAATAGTGCAGGGATGCTTATTGGCTATGGTGTGGTAAAAGGAAAGTATCTGTCTATTCCGCAAAACTTTAAATTAAATGCGGTTCGGTTGGATAATAGCCAGCTTGTTTATAAATTACGCGGCATCCAAATCTCCTCTGGCAACGCTCCTTCGTTTGTCGCTATCACTAACGTGCGGGTGACGCATGCCACACTGGAGCTGCATAATCAACCGCAGCATCTTTTCCTGCGTAATATCAATGTGATGCAAAGCTCAGCGATTGGGCCGGCGCTAAAAATGCACTTCGATTTGCGTAAAGATGTCCGTGGTCAATTTATGGCCCGCCAGGACACGCTGCTTTCCCTCGCTAATGTTTATGCCATCAATGAAAACGGGCAGAGTTCGGTAGATATAGACAGGATTAATCACCAGACCGTGAATGTTGAAGCAGTGAATTTTTCGCTGCCGAAGCGGGAAGGGTAAAATCCAGGCGGCACAATCTTACTGGATATCATCCAGTAAAAGATTATAATCATCCGATACCGTTAAAGCTGGGACTGAGCAGCGTTGACTACTCAGGGAAGATACTCATCTTTATCTTATTTTCTTGTGTTTCAACCAGACTAAGTGATTTATGAACGATAACGTTTTGCTCATTGGCGCTTCCGGATTCGTAGGAACCCGACTCCTTGAAACGGCTGTGGATGATTTTAATATCAAGAATCTGGATAAACAGCAAAGCCATTTTTATCCAGAGATTACCCGGATTGGCGATGTTCGTGACCAACAAATCCTTGATCAGACGCTGGCGGGTTTTGATACCGTGGTACTATTGGCTGCAGAGCATCGTGATGACGTTAGTCCTACCTCGCTTTATTATGATGTCAACGTTCAGGGGACACGTAACGTACTGGCGGCGATGGAAAAAAATGGCGTAAAAAACATCATCTTCACCAGTTCTGTTGCAGTCTATGGCCTCAACAAGCAAAATCCTGACGAAACGCACCCTCACGATCCTTTTAATCATTACGGAAAAAGTAAATGGCAAGCAGAAGAAGTTTTGCGTGAATGGCATGCTAAAGATCCGGATGAGCGTTCTTTGACCATAATTCGTCCTACCGTTATTTTCGGGGAGCGTAACCGCGGTAATGTCTACAATCTCTTGAAACAGATCGCTGGTGGTAAATTTGCGATGGTTGGTCCAGGAACAAACTATAAATCAATGGCTTATGTTGGAAATATTGTTGAGTTCATCAAATTCAAACTCAAGAACGTCACGGCGGGCTACGAAGTTTATAACTATGTTGATAAACCTGATCTGAATATGAATCAACTGGTTGCCGAGGTAGAACAGAGTTTGGGCAAAAAAATCCCATCAATACACCTTCCATATTCATTAGGGATGATGGGGGGCTACTGTTTCGATATCCTGAGCAAAGTGACGGGCAAGAAGTACGCTGTGAGTTCAGTTCGTGTTAAAAAATTCTGTGCGACTACGCAGTTTGACGCCACGAAAGTGCATTCTTCTGGTTTTACTGCGCCATATACCTTATCTCAGGGGTTGGATCGTACGCTGCAATATGAGTTTGTTCATGCAAAGCAAGATGACATTACATTCGTTTCCGAGTAATGCTGCTATGTTGCCATGATGTACCGCGTGCCATACTTGGGTATATTGATGCACTCAATTCCGAGTAATCTGAATACCCGCATAGCTGATGAAGTGTAGTGTTAGTAAATGGTTTACCGCAACATAACTGCAGTTATTACAGTAAGTTGGGGTGAGGTTTATATAAACTGGCTAACACGCGGCGAAAGTCTATACTTTATCAGCCATTTAGAGGTAGGAGAGATAATGACTAATTTGAAAGCAGTTATACCGGTAGCGGGGTTGGGTATGCACATGTTGCCTGCCACCAAGGCAATCCCAAAAGAGATGCTACCGATCGTCGACAAACCGATGATTCAGTACATTGTTGATGAGATTGTGGCTGCAGGGATCAAAGAAATCGTTTTGGTGACTCACGCATCTAAAAATGCCGTTGAGAACCACTTCGATACCTCTTATGAACTTGAATCGCTTCTTGAGCAGCGCGTTAAGCGCCAGCTTCTGGCGGAAGTGCAATCTATCTGCCCGCCGGGCGTGACTATCATGAACGTTCGTCAGGCGCAGCCATTGGGGCTTGGGCACTCTATTTTGTGCGCGCGTCCGGTGGTGGGTGATAACCCTTTTGTCGTGGTCCTTCCTGATATCATTATTGATGATGCTACTGCCGATCCGCTGCGCTATAACCTCGCGGCGATGGTAGCGCGTTTCAACGAAACGGGCCGCAGCCAGGTGCTGGCGAAGCGCATGAAAGGCGATTTATCGGAGTATTCTGTTATCCAGACCAAAGAGCCGCTGGATAATGAAGGCAAAGTGAGCCGGATTGTCGAATTTATCGAAAAACCGGATCAGCCGCAGACTTTAGATTCCGATCTGATGGCGGTAGGTCGTTATGTGCTTTCAGATGACATCTGGGCAGAACTGGAAAGAACCGAACCCGGCGCCTGGGGGCGTATCCAGCTCACCGATGCCATTGCTGAGCTGGCGAAAAAACAGTCGGTTGACGCGATGCTGATGACGGGCGACAGCTATGACTGCGGTAAAAAAATGGGCTATATGCAGGCATTTGTGAAGTATGGGCTGCGTAACCTGAAAGAAGGGGCGAAGTTCCGTAAGAGCATAGAGCAATTGCTTACTGAGTAAAATCCTTTAGCAACATCAGTTAGCTTGGCTTAAATCCCCAATGGCAGTAAATATTCGCGGCTTGCTGTTATAGCGGCAGGAATGTTTACTGCCATCTCAATAAACACAGTAAAATAACTCGAGAAGATCATATTTACACCTTAAATTTAGATTGCTTGTTGCAAGATTTTTTCTTGTTTTTGGTTTGAAATGGTAAGACAATTAGAAATCTATAATTAGAACTATCAACATATACTAACGAAACAACGCAGTGCACTGGTAGCTATAAAGCCAGGGGCGGTAGCGTTGTTTGTTTAGTTAACAATTATAATACTATAATGACTTTATTAAATACATTCGTTGAAAGTTTCAATAAGTATGAAAATTTAAATCGTCAATGGTGCTTCTTAAATTAGCAAGAGAAATTAATGCATAGTAAATTAAAAATGAAAAAATTATTAGACAATGCTATTGTTAAGAATATCTTGTGGCTTATAAGTGAGAAGCTATATTTCGTTATTCTTATTTTTTTTGGCGAGGGGCTTATAAGTCGTACACTTGGAGTGAATGATTATGGTAAGTGGATTTATTCCTTGAACATAATAATTATTATATCCTCAGTTGCACTAATTGCTGGAAGTGAGGTCATGGTGCCGGCTTTGAGCAAGAATAAAAAATTAGCAGGGGAATTAATAACTTCAGCTTTCATAATTAGATTCTCAGGCGCATTACTATCATTTTTGGTTTTGAATATATACTCTCTTGTGTTAGTAAATGATTTAGTGATACAACATATGCTTCTTTCTCTTTCGTTAGTGCTTTTATTCAATGAGCCTTTCGGTGCGATAACTAACTATTTTCAAGCAAAAATAGACATGAAAAAAGTAGTTCTGGCTCGCTGCTTATCACTAGCATTGCGTACAATATTTGTTTTGGTCGCATTTAAAATTTTCGAAAGTAATCTCATTTATTTTTCAAGAGCCAGTGAATCTATTCTTTTGGCTCTAATACTATCATTGCTTTTATATAAAAGTAAAATAAGGCTGAATTTTTCAAAAAAAGTATTTTTAATAGTATTAAAAAGAGGGTGTTTATTATGGGTCCCTCTAATTAGTATGATGATTTATCTTAGAATTGACAGGTTTTTTGTTGAAAAGTACTTCTCTTATGAGACGTTAGCTATGTATGGCGTTGCTGTTCAGTTTATTGAACAGGCATTTTTATTATTAGTTATAGTGATTCAGACAATTTCCCCAAAATATATTTTTCAATCAATGCCAAAAAAAACAATGTTGAAAAATATAAAGCTTATATCTTTATTGCTCATTATGCTTGTTTTTATGATGCAGGTCTTTTGCTTGTTTTTTTTGAAAAGTATTATTACCATAGTATATGGGGATTCATATATTCAAGCAGCTACGTTGGCTATCTCGTTATTACCTTCATTATTATTTTATGCAGTAGATACCATTCTTATGCAGGTGTTTTACAAGTATAGGAATAATAAAGCGATACTAACTAAATGGATTTCAATGATGTTTTTCTCCTGTGCGATGTATTACATTTGGTTCGACTTGCTTTCAAAATCTAATGTAACTATGGTTTTTAATATTAATTATTTGACTATGTCAGTAATTACATTTGTTTTATTTAGACGTGGATTAAAAGATTGCAAAAATGATTAAATTTACAATATTTACACCTACATATAATAGGAAGAATTACCTTGAAAGATGTTATAGAAGTATTGTAAGTCAAAACTTCGAGTCACTAGAATGGCTGGTTATAGATGATGGTTCTAACGATGGAACTAAAGAATTAATATATAAATTCATTAGCGAAAAGAAAATTGATATTTTGTACATATATCAAGAGAATGCAGGAAAGCAGGCTGCCTGGAATTTAGCGCTTGAGAAAGCCAGAGGGCAATATTTTATAGGGCTTGATTCAGATGACGCATTAAATGAAGATTGCCTCGATGCTGTTATTAACGATGTGGATATAATATCATCAAATGAAAGCGTTATCGGTCTAAGATGTCTATCAAAAAAAATTCCCGGTTCACATGATAGCGATAATAATTTTTCATCAGATTCTGACAGAATATGTTCATGGTTCGAGGAGTTTGCTAGTGGTATATATCAAGAGCGAATTGACATTTTTAAAACATCAATGTTAAAAAATTATTATTATCCTATTGAAGAAGGGATGAAATTTATTCCTGAAATATGGCTTTATAGCTTAATTTCTAAAAAATACAATTTCTTTTATGTAAATAAAATTGTCAGGGTTTTTTATGATGACGATTCTCATAATCGACTTAGCAAAAGTTCTTTCAGGAAACATTATAAGGGCCATCTTTTGGCAAGAAAGAGTATGTTAAAAAATATTCCGTTAAAGTATTTACTTAAAAATCCATTGGGATTGATCAAGACTATTTTACGCTATATGCAAGCTATATATTGTAGTTTCCTGTTTAGGGGAAATTAATATTGTTATAGTTGAGTCTTGCTATTAAGTTATTTTATGGTTATAAAAATTTAATTATTTATAAGGCATTAAAAATGCCATGTCAAAAATATAAAATATTATATCAAACCTTCAAAAGAAGATAGGCAATTTTATAATCTTGCGATCTTTCTTCGTAGTAATTATAAGTTATTTGTAATAAGAGACTAAGCAAAGCAGATTTTTCAGTCCAGCCCTTATCCTCACGATAAAGACTATAGTTTCTCTCTATGTAATAAGCGTTTACGGGGATAGATATGTTTAGGTGACTGTATATAATGAGTTATTAAGATTAAACAAGACGGGGTAATACATTCCTCAAATTTATGATTTTTTATTCTCATGAAGATTCTTATTTGTTTTAGTTTTAATTTATTGTTTCAGTCTTTTAAGCGATAGTTTTATGTTTTATTGATTTTATAAAGAGCACATGTAATATTAACTTTATTCTTATTGACTTATTGGATATAAAATGTTTTTATTTTGCTTAGAGAAGAGGCTTTACATAAATAATATTTTTATTTGGTTGTTAAAAGATTTTAAATTCAAACTATTATAGATTAAAAAAGAACAATGCCCATTAATAACCTTTTTGATAAGTGGTGTTCTGGTATATAACACAATCTTGGTCATAACCTTCATGAACGTACCAATAGTGATGAGAATATAACTATTATGCTTTACATTAATACTAATATTGCCAGACATAACATCCAAATATTGTATTAAAGCAAATGTTATGAATACTGTTATGGTTCGATTTGGCTTTGCGATTTTTCCAACTATCTACTACTATTCGAGATTATCATCTAAAGTAGTATAGTGAGTATAAGATAATATTATAAAAGGATTATCTGTGAAAAAAGTTTGTTTCTTTGTAGGTGATATAAGTAGGTCGGGAGGTACGGAGAGAGTAACCTGCATTATTGCCAATTACCTCGCACAATTCGATTTTGAAATTCATATAACAAGTATATATGGTACAAATAAATCTTATTTTCCTTTAGATCTAAAAGTAAAAAGAAATACTTTATTTGAAACCCAACGAAGAGGAATGGTAAATTTTCCTTTTGTTATTATTAAGTTGAGGCGATTTATAAAGCAAAACAATATCGAATCATTGATTTCCGTTGAATCAATGCTCTCTCTTTATTCCATCCCTGCTACTGCTAATTTAAATATTCAAAATATTTGTTGGGAGCATTTTAACTATAAGATAAACTTAAATAAAAAATCGAGAAGTTTGGCAAGATATCTAGCTGCTCGATATTGCGATACGGTAATTACACTTACCGAACGAGATAAAATGTATTGGGAAGCTAATTTAAAGTGCAGAGCAACTATAAAAAGGATTTATAATCCTGTACCATTTGTTAATAATAATCTGGATTTTTCTTCATCACCTCGAATTGCTTTGGCTATAGGTAGATTAACTCATCAGAAAGGATTCGATTCTTTAATTAAAATCTGGGCGCAAACTTATCCACATAATAAAGAGTGGGTGTTGAAAATTGTCGGGAATGGAGAGGATGAACTATATCTTAAACAACTATGCCAAAATTATGGCATAAAAAATATAGATATTTTGCCCGCGACAAAAGATATCGATAAGATATATAAAGAAGCGTCATTATATTTAATGACTTCTCGATATGAAGGCTTCCCGATGGTTCTGCTAGAAGCGCAAGAGTATGGACTTCCCATATTATCATTTGATTGTGAGACAGGGCCTGCCGAACTTATAGATAATAATAGCACTGGATGGGTGATTGAAGATCAAGATCATTTTGCGTTTGAAAAGAAATTAATACATATTATTAATTTATTCGATAATGATCATGAGTTCTACTGCAAAATCCGTGAAAATTCTTATAGAAATTCAGAGAAATTTTGTATTGATATTATTGGTCCTGTATGGATTGATTTGTTAAAAAAGAAAGGAGCACAATGAAAAATATTTGTCTGGTGACTACTAGTTTAGGAATGGGGGGGGCTGAGAAACAAGTATGTGACTTAGCAGATAGCTTTTATAAAGAGGGCCATAAAGTTATTATATTGTGTTTGAATAATTCTGTTATCAATAATCCTGTAAATGATGATATAAATATTCATGTACTAGATTTAAAGAAAAATATAGTTAGCTTTTGTAGGTGTATTTTTCAGGCTAGAAAGATTTTAAAAGAGTTTAAACCTCAAATAGTTCATAGCCATATGTTTCATGCTAATATTTTTTCCCGAATATTGCGATTACTTTGCCCTTTTCCTGTTCTGATTAGCACCGCACATAATACTAATGAAGGTGGTAGGTTGAGGATGTGCCTGTATAGAGTTACTGACTTTTTAACCACTTTTTCAACAAATGTTAGCAACGAGGCGGTTGAAAGCTTTATAAATAAAGGCGCAGTGAAAAAAGGACGGATGGTTGCATTTTATAATGGTATTGATACAAATCTGTTCAAATATTCTCTCGAATCAAGAATTAATAAAAGAAGAGAGTTAAAATTAAAGGAAGAAGATGTGCTAATGCTGGCTGTTGGGCGTTTAACAGAAGCTAAGAATTATAAAAATATGTTGAATGCATTGCAGAGAGTAATCGCTGTGAAAGTGGTACATCTTGCAATAATTGGAACTGGCCCTGATGAGCAACAATTATTATCATATGCTGAACAAATAGGTGTATCACAGTATATACATTGGCTCGGCATTCGCTTTGATGTAAAAGAATGGATGTCGGCCATGGATTTATATGTTATGTCATCTTCTTGGGAAGGAATGCCTCTGGTTATCTGTGAAGCAATGAGTTGTGAAGGTTTAGTAGTGGCAACAGATTGTGGAGGGGTAAAAGAGATAGTTGGTAATGCGGGGTTTATTGTGCCAACTAATAACCCAGATGCGTTATCTGAAACGATTTTATCAGCATTAGAACTTACAAAAACTAAGAGAAAGCGTTTAGGGATAACTGCAAGAGAAAGAATTGAGACACATTACTCTTTAGATACTATTTCAAATAAATGGTTGGAATTTTATGAAACAGCTAACAAGAAATGACTTAAAGCTGGTGCCGAAAAATATTGTAATTATTATAAGTAAATCTGAAATCGGAGGAGCCCAAACTTGGGTTTTACATTTAAAAGAAATTCTAGAATCAGAATATAATATTTTTTTAGTAACGTCAGATTACGGATGGTTGACTGGTTTCTTTGACCCAAAAAGGGTTGTTATTATTCCTGGTCTTGCAAGTATGAGAAGGCCTGATACTATCTTTAAAATTCGGTCTGCCTTGAAGAAATTCAATGCCCACTTCGTTATTTCTAATTCTGCTTCTGCAGGATTATACTCACGCATTGCTAAGTTGATATTTCAACATAAACATATATATGTTTCCCATGGATGGTCTTGTTTATATAATGGAGGGCGTCTAAAATTCGTTTTTTGTTTTATAGAAAAAATTTTATCTGTCTTTACAGATAAAATATTATGTGTTTCTAATAATGATCAATATAAAGCAATTAATTTGATAGGTATCAGTCCAACTAAAACTATAGTTATTCGAAATGGTGCTAAACCTTGTGAAAAGAAACAATTCGTTAATGATGTTAAAAGGATTTTGTTTTTAGGTCGAATGATTCATCCTAAACGGCCAGACTTATTAGCAGAGGTCGCATTGAACTTTCCTGACGTTAATTTTTATTTTATTGGTGACGGGCCTCTTTTATCCGAGTTAAAAAATAGCTATAAATATGTAAAAAATATTTTTTTTCTTGGTGAAATAAGAAATTTTATTAACTTTAAAGAATATGATCTTTTTGTTTTATCATCAGATAGTGAAGGATTACCGATGTCAGCGGTTGAAGCTGCTACGGCTAACTTACCCTTACTGCTTAGCAATGTTGGTGGTTGTGGTGAACTATTAATATCGAATTCAGAGGGATATAAGAATGGTCTATTATTCAACAATGAGTTAACGGATCTTACGGAAAAACTACAAATTATTTTAAATGATTATACAAATTACTATAAAGCTGCAAAAGATATTAGTGAACAATTTGAAATTACTAATAATAAAAATCTGTATTTGAATTTAATACAAAGTTTGCGTTGAAATTTTATAAAATCCATTAATTATTTCTCCAAGTTTATTGTTATTTAATAATAGCTAGCTTGATCTCAGTGTTTAATTGATTTTGATGAAAGTTAGGGGGGCTTATGGCTATTTTAGTTACAGGTGGAGCTGGTTATATAGGTTCACATACGACATTAGCGTTACTCGAAGCCGGGTACCAAGTGATAATAGTTGATAATTTAACTACTTCTCACTTTGATTCAGTTCTGAGGTTGCAAAAATTAGCAGGGGAAGTTATAGATTTTTATGTTGGTGATATAAGGGATAAACATTTTTTACATAGTGTTTTTAGCAGCAATAATATTGAAAGTGTCATTCACTTTGCTGGCTTGAAATCTGTTGGTGAATCTGTGGTACTGCCCATAAAATACTATGATAATAATGTGTCAGGAACGCTTAATTTAATAAGTGAAATGATTCAGCATAATATACATCATTTGATCTTTAGTTCTTCTGCTACTGTTTATGGCAATCCAGAAAAAATTCCTCTTGAAGAATGTTCTAGAATAGGGGGAACTACAAATCCTTATGGAACTACCAAACTTATGGTCGAACAAATATTGGATGATGTAACCGCAGTGTATCCTGAATTCAGAACTACGATTTTGAGATATTTTAATCCTGTCGGCGCACATCCGTCTGGAGAAATTGGTGAAGACCCTAATGGTATTCCGAACAACTTAATGCCTTATATCTGTCAGGTTGCTATCGGAAAACATAAGCAACTGTCTGTTTTGGGAAGTGACTATCCAACAAAAGACGGAACTGGGATTCGTGATTATATTCATGTGATGGATCTTGCCGAAGGTCATGTTGCAGCTTTAGAGCGCAGAAACGAGGGGCCAAACCATAAAGTCTATAATCTCGGGACGGGAACAGGATATTCAGTTCTGGAGGTTTTAAATGCTTTTGAACGTGTGACCTCTTATGCTGTTCCTTATATTTTAAGTGAACGGCGCCCAGGTGATATTGCAGAGTGTTGGTCTGATCCTACTAAAGCGCAAAAAGAGCTTGGATGGAAAGCGCAGCGTGGATTGGAAGATATGATTCGAGATGCATGGAATTGGCAACAAAAGAACCCAAATGGCTATAAAAAGCCTGATAGCTAAAGGAGTTTTTCGCAATAGTATAAATTATCCATTTTATGTATCCTGAGTTAACATCTAGACCACATTTCAAGCCGTGCCCTCGTCGCGCGGTGACCACACCTGACAGGAGTAAACAATGTCCAAGCAACAGATCGGCGTCGTCGGTATGGCAGTGATGGGACGCAACCTTGCGCTCAACATCGAAAGCCGTGGTTATACCGTCTCCGTTTTCAACCGCTCCCGTGAAAAGACCGAAGAAGTGATTGCCGAGAATCCCGGCAAAAAGCTGGTGCCTTATTACACGGTGAAAGAGTTTGTTGAATCCCTCGAAACGCCTCGTCGTATCCTGTTAATGGTGAAAGCGGGCGCAGGTACTGACGCCGCTATCGACTCGCTGAAACCGTATCTGGAAAAAGGCGATATCATTATTGATGGCGGTAACACCTTCTTCCAGGACACAATCCGTCGTAATCGTGAGCTGTCTGCGGAAGGTTTTAACTTTATCGGTACCGGTGTTTCCGGTGGCGAAGAAGGTGCACTGAAAGGGCCATCCATTATGCCTGGTGGTCAGAAAGATGCCTATGAACTGGTCGCGCCGATCCTGACGAAGATTGCCGCCGTGGCGGAAGATGGCGAGCCGTGTGTAACCTATATTGGTGCCGATGGCGCTGGCCACTACGTGAAAATGGTTCACAATGGTATTGAATATGGCGATATGCAGCTCATTGCTGAAGCCTATTCATTGCTGAAAGGGGGCCTGAACCTCAGCAATGAAGAGTTGGCGAACACCTTTACTGAGTGGAATAACGGCGAGCTGAGTAGTTATCTGATCGACATCACCAAAGATATCTTCACTAAAAAAGATGAAGAGGGTAACTATCTGGTAGATGTGATTCTGGATGAAGCCGCCAACAAAGGGACCGGTAAATGGACCAGCCAGAGCGCGCTGGATCTTGGCGAACCGCTGTCGCTGATTACCGAATCCGTCTTTGCACGTTACATCTCTTCGCTGAAAGCGCAACGTGTCGCCGCATCTAAAGTGCTCTCCGGACCGAAGGCGCAGCCTGCGGGCGACAAAGCGGAATTTATCGAGAAAGTGCGTCGCGCGCTGTATCTCGGTAAGATCGTCTCCTATGCGCAGGGCTTCTCGCAGTTACGCGCTGCATCTGATGAATATCACTGGGATCTCAACTACGGCGAGATCGCCAAAATCTTCCGTGCGGGTTGTATCATTCGCGCTCAGTTCCTGCAGAAAATCACCGATGCTTATGCAGAAAACGCCGGTATCGCTAACCTGCTGTTAGCGCCTTACTTCAAGAAAATTGCTGATGAGTATCAGCAGGCGCTGCGCGATGTCGTGGCTTACGCGGTGCAAAACGGCATTCCGGTTCCGACATTCTCTGCGGCGGTGGCTTACTACGACAGCTATCGCGCTGCGATACTGCCGGCTAACCTGATTCAGGCTCAGCGCGACTATTTTGGGGCGCATACCTATAAGCGTACTGATAAAGAAGGTATTTTCCATACCGAGTGGTTAGAGTAATTTCTGCAAGATTGTTTAAGCCCGGTTTTAATACCGGGCTTTTTTTTATCTCTATTCTTATTGATTTATCGCGTTTGCTTAATATTAACTTAATAAATTGTGTTTATCGTAATGAAGATAATCTGAATTGTTTTCGCCTGCGTTGACAGTTTATTCATTCAGGCGTTAAAACTTTAATACTTTATCAGGATGCGAAATACATCATGATTCATCATTAAGTTAATTCTGAGAGCAAATAATGAAAATCACGATATCCGGGACGGGTTATGTTGGCTTGTCTAATGGTCTGCTTATTGCACAACACCATGATGTGGTGGCATTAGACATTGTTCCTTCCCGTGTTGAACTGTTAAATGATCGGATATCTCCGATAGTTGATAAAGAAGTCCAGCAATTTTTAAGGGCAGATAATATCAGGTTCAGAGCAACGCTGGATAAGTTTGATGCGTACCAGAATGCAGATTACGTCATCATTGCTACACCGACGGATTACGATCCAAAAACTAATTATTTTAATACCTCCAGTGTGGAATCGGTCATTCAGGATGTGATCAGCATTAACCCCGCTGCCGTGATGGTTATCAAGTCTACGGTGCCGGTTGGCTTCACGGCGGCAATGCGTCAAAAGTTTACGACAGAAAATATCATTTTCTCTCCGGAATTTTTACGCGAAGGTAAAGCGCTTTACGATAACCTTTATCCTTCCCGTATCGTTATTGGTGAACGGTCTGAACGCGCTAAAAAATTTGCCGCGTTACTCCAGGAAGGCGCGATTAAGCAGGATATCCCGACGCTTTTTACGGATTCCACTGAAGCGGAAGCCATTAAACTTTTCGCTAATACTTACCTCGCCATGCGAGTCGCTTATTTTAATGAGTTAGACAGTTATGCTGAAACATTGGGGTTAAATACCCGACAAATTATTGAAGGGGTGTGTCTCGACCCACGTATTGGTAACCACTACAATAATCCCTCTTTTGGTTATGGCGGGTATTGCCTGCCAAAAGATACTAAACAGCTGTTAGCTAATTATCATTCGGTTCCTAATAATATTATTTCGGCCATTGTTGAAGCAAACCGTACCCGTAAAGATTTTATTGCCGATGCTATCCTTGCCAGAAAGCCTAAAGTGGTAGGCATTTATCGCCTGATTATGAAGAGTGGCTCCGATAACTTTCGCGCCTCATCGATTCAGGGGATCATGAAGCGCATTAAAGCGAAAGGTGTAGAAGTCATCATCTATGAACCAGTAATGGAAGAAGATACTTTCTTTAACTCACGCCTTGAACGTGATTTGCGCTGCTTTAAACAGCAGGCGGATGTCATTATTTCTAATCGGATGGCCGCAGAGCTTTCCGATGTCGCTGAAAAAGTGTATACCCGCGATCTTTTCGGGAGTGACTAATAAACCTCCGGGGCTTGATGAGCCCCGATGATTTATTGACCAAACGAAAATAATCTCTAATTTTTATGTTTTATCCTATAGCATATATTTGCTTTATGACTACACTGTTTCCAGCTTTGTCTTTTTTTAGTTAGGGTATCTATGACAGTGGATAGTAATACGTCTTCCGGGCGTGGGAACGATCCGGAACAGATTGATTTGATTGATTTATTACTACAGTTATGGCGTGGGAAGATGACCATTATTGTAGCTGTTATTATCGCCATTTTGCTGGCTGTAGGTTATCTGGCGATAGCCAAAGAAAAATGGACATCCACGGCGATTGTTACCCAACCTGATGCCGCTCAGGTTGCCACCTATACCAACGCGCTCAACGTCTTGTATGGCGGGAATGCCCCCAAAATCTCTGAAGTGCAGGCGAATTTTATAAGCCGCTTTAGCTCTGCGTTTTCCGCATTATCGGAGGCGCTGGATAACCAGAAAGAACCGGAAAAGCTTACCATTGAGCAGTCGGTAAAAGGGCAGACGCTGCCACTCTCGGTTTCTTACGTGAGTACTACCGCTGAAGGGGCGCAGCGCCGACTGGCGGAATATATCCAACAGGTGGATGAAGAGGTTGCGAAGGAACTGGAAGTTGACCTGAAAGATAACATCACGCTGCAAACCAAAACGTTACAGGAATCCCTTGAAACGCAGGAAATCGTAGCGCAGGAGCAAAAAGATCTGCGTATTAAGCAAATCGAAGAAGCGTTACGCTATGCTGATGAAGCAAAAATCACGCAGCCACAGATTCAGCAAACCCAGGATGTCACCCAGGACACCCTGTTCCTGCTGGGGAGCGATGCGCTAAAATCGATGATTCAGAACGAAGCCACGCGTCCTCTGGTCTTTTCACCGGCTTATTACCAGACTAAGCAGACGCTGCTGGATATTAAAAACCTGAAAGTGACTGCTGATACGGTGCATGTTTATCGTTATGTGATGAAGCCGACGCTGCCAGTTCGTCGCGATAGCCCGAAAAAAGCCATTACTCTTGTGCTGGCTGTACTGCTGGGCGGGATGATTGGTGCCGGGGTTGTGCTGGGTCGTAATGCGTTACGTAGCTATAAGCCAAAAGCCTTGTAAGCATCTTTGCCGGATAGTGGAACAAGTGCTTTATCCGGCTATAAAAGGTAAAACTGCTCACTAAAAAACCGGGCGTTGCCCGGTTTTTTACGCTTATTATTGATGACGCTTACGAAGATTGTCGATCACGGTGGTGAGGTTGAGATCCTGATCCTGCAACAGTACCAGCAGGTGGTACATCAAGTCAGACGCTTCATTGGTTAATTCAAAACGATCGTTGACGGTGGCCGCCAGCGCGGTTTCGACGCCTTCTTCACCCACCTTTTGTGCAATACGTTTGGTGCCGCTGGCATACAGTTTCGCCGTGTAAGAGCTGGCCGGATCGGCAGTTTTGCGCTCTGCCAGTAGCTGCTCCAGTTGATACAGGAATAACCATTGATGGCTGGCGTCGCCAAAGCAGCTACTGGTGCCTTTATGGCACGTTGGTCCGACGGGGGTTGCCAGCACCAGCAGTGTGTCGTTGTCACAATCTGGTGTGATACTGACCACATTCAGCACATGGCCCGAGGTTTCACCTTTGGTCCACAGACGCTGTTTCGTGCGTGAGAAAAAAGTGACATTGCCGGACGTAATGGTCTTGTCCAGCGCTTGTGAATTCATATAGCCCAGCATTAATACTTCACCGGATACGGCATGTTGTACGATGGCAGGCATCAGGCCGTCGGTTTTTTCCCAGTCCAGTTCGCGGCGTTGTTGCTCTGTTAACATATCCTGATCTCCACGCCCTGGCCTGCCAGGTACGCTTTTAATTCGCCAATATTGATGATCTGTTTGTGAAAAACGGAGGCGGCAAGTGCGCCGTCGACATCCGCATCGCGGAACGCTTCAAGAAAGTGTTCCATCGTGCCTGCGCCGCCGGAAGCGATCAGCGGTACGCGGCAAACGTCACGCACTTTTTTTAGCTGCGTGAGATCGTAACCGTTACGTACGCCGTCCTGGTTCATCATATTCAGGACGATTTCCCCCGCGCCGCGCTGCTGTACCTCTTGCACCCAGTCCAGCGTCTCCCACTGCGTCACGCGGGTACGGTTTTCATCGCCAGTGTACTGGTTAACATGGTATTTCCCCGTGGCGTCGTCAAACCAGGTATCAATCCCGACAACAATGCACTGTACGCCAAAACGGTCAGCCAGACGGGTAATCAGCGTTGGGTCAGCCAGCGCCGGGGAGTTGATAGAGATCTTATCCGCCCCGAAAGAAAGAATTTTGGCGGCGTCGTCAATTGAGCGGATACCGCCCGCTACGCAAAACGGAATGTCGATCACCTCGGCAACGCGCGCCACCCAGCTTTTATCTACTACGCGGCCATCGCTGGAGGCGGTAATGTCATAAAACACCAGTTCGTCGGCGCCTTCGTCGGCATAGCGTTTAGCCAGCGGAACGATATCGCCAATGATCTCATGATTGCGAAACTGTACGCCTTTCACCACGTGGCCATCACGAACGTCCAGACATGGAATTATGCGTTTTGCCAGCATTGGATAGCCTCCTTCACGGTAAATTTCCCTTCCAGCAGCGCCCGCCCTACAATCACGCCGCGCACGCCGGTGCTGCGCAGAGCGGCAATATCCCCGATATCGCCAATACCGCCGGAGGACTGGAAGGCGACCTGCGGATATCTGGCACATACCTCTTCGTACAGCGAAACGTTAGAGCCTGCCAGCGTGCCGTCGCGAGAAATATCGGTACACAGTACATGTTTCAGGCCGACGGCCAGATAAGTTTCAACCAGTTGTTCCAGCGAGACGCCGGAATTTTCCTGCCAGCCGCTAACCGCCACCTGCTTGTTGCCGTGTTCGTCTATGCGAACGTCCAGCGCCAGTACCAGCGCCTGCGGGCCGAAACGTTTAAACCAGCCTTGAACCACCTCAGGGGATTTCACTGCCGTTGAACCCACGACGACACGGGCAACACCAGCTTCCAGTAATGCCGCAACGTCTTCTTCGGTACGCACGCCGCCGCCGACCTGCACAGGCACGTTCACGCCTGCGACCAGGGTTTTAATTAGCGATATCTGTCGCTTAGCCGGATCTTTCGCGCCGGTCAGATCTACCAGATGCAGTACTTCGGCGCCCTGAGCGGCGTAATCCTGCAAGCGGGGAAGGGGATCGTTACCATAATCCCGTTGTTGGGCGTAGTCACCCTGATGGAGACGCACCACGGCGCCGTTAATTAAATCTAATGCCGGAATAATCATTACATCTCCAGGAAGTTTTTCAGCAACAGTGCGCCCGCAGCGCCCGAACGTTCCGGATGGAACTGCACGCCGAAGAAATTATCTTTCTGTACCGCAGCGGTGAACGGTTCGCCGTAATTGCACTGGGCGATAGTCCACGGATTGACCGGCATCGCGTAGCTGTGAACAAAGTAAAAATAGGCGCCGTCCTCAATGCCCTGAAACAGCCGGTTGCCCGCCTGCGGATACACGCGATTCCAGCCCATGTGCGGCAGCGGCAGACCAAAGTCGGTCATTTTCGGCACATCCTGTTCAATAATGTTCAGCAGATCCACGCCGCGCGTCTCTTCGCTGCGACGACCCAGCAGTTGCATCCCTAAGCAGATGCCCAGTACCGGCTGGGTACAGGCTTTAATTAAGTCGATCAGCTCGCGTTCGCGTAGCTGATCCATCGCGGCCTGCGCTGTGCCGACGCCGGGCAGAAAAAGTTTGTCAGCGTGTAGCACGACTTCCGGTTCACGGCTGACCACCGGGGTGTAACCGTGGCGCGCCACGGCGGATTTTACCGAGCTTAAATTAGCGCAGCCGGTGTCGAGGATCACAACGTTCATCACAGCACTCCTTTTGAGGACGGTAATGTATCGCCCTCCACGCGAATAGCCTGACGTAGTGTACGGCCAAAGGCTTTAAATAAGCTTTCAACGCGGTGGTGATCGTTTTTACCTTTCGTCTTGAGATGCAGGGTGACGCCCATTGTATAAGACAGTGAGCGGAAAAAGTGTTCGATCATCTCTGTGCTTAAATCCCCCACGCGCTGGTAGGTAAATTCAGCTTTATATTCCAGGTGTGGGCGACCGGAGATATCCAGCGCACAGCGCGCCAGGCATTCGTCCATCGGCAGGACAAAACCGAAACGGCAGATTCCGCGTTTGTCGCCCAGCGCCAGCTTTAACGCCTCGCCGAGCGCCAGTCCGGTGTCTTCTACTGTGTGATGATCGTCGATATAAAGATCGCCTTTAACGGTCACGTCCATGCGAAAGCCGCCATGGGTGGCGATTTGATCGAGCATATGGTCAAAGAAGCCGACGCCGGTATTAATCTTACTGTTGCCTTCACGATCCAGCCAGACGCGGACATCAATCTGCGTCTCTTTGGTGTTGCGTATCACGTGCGCATAACGATCGCGTTTCGTCAGTTGCTCGCCAATCATCGACCAGTTCAGCGTTTCACGGTGATAACGTAAACCGGTAATGCCCATATTATCCGCAAGCTGGACATCCGTCGCGCGGTCGCCAATGACATAGCTGTTGGCGCTGTCCATAGCCTGTTCCGCAAGATAACGTTCCACCAGTTTTATTTTTGGCTTACGGCAGTCGCACTCGTCTGCAGGCAGATGAGGGCAGATAAGCACCTCATCAAAGTGTACGCCCTGGGAGGTGAAAACCTGCATCATCAGGTTGTGCGGTCCGTCAAAGTCCGCCTGCGGGAAGCTTTGCGTACCAAGCCCGTCCTGGTTCGTAATCATCACCAGCTTAAAACCGGCCTTTTGCAGCTTCAGCAATACGGGAATAACCTCTGGCTCGAAGGCCAGTTTATCAAAGCGGTCTACCTGAAAATCGCTCGGTGGTTCGGAAATCAAGGTTCCGTCCCGGTCGATGAAAAGATACTTCTGGCTCATACTGGCTCCGCACGTAAGGCGTCAATGACGCGCTGGTTTTCCTGGCGGGTGCCGACCGTAATCCGCAGGCAGCCGCTTAAAGAAGGTTGTTTATTCTGATCGCGTAAGATAATGCCTTGATCCCATAAAGATTTAAACACACTACTGGAGGCGGTAAATCGCGCCAGAATATAGTTGGTTTCAGAGTCAAAGACCTGTTCCACACAGGTGGTCTGTTGCAAGGCATTCAGCAGATACTGACGTTCCTGCACTATCTGCGCCACGCGCTCGCGCATGGCATTGACGCCCTGCGGACTCAACGCCTGGGCGGCGATATCCGCTACTGGTGTAGAGAGCGGGTAAGGGGCGATCACTTTTAGCAGCAGGTTTATCACCTCTTCATTGGCCAGCGTAAAGCCGCAGCGAAGCCCCGCCAGCGCAAAAGCTTTCGACAATGTGCGCAGGATGACCAGATGAGGATATTCAACCAGCCAGCCTGCCAGCGTGGCCTGCGGACAAAACTCAATATAGGCTTCGTCAGCGACGACTATCGCTTTACCGCGCGTCAGTTCCAACAGCGTGCGTAGATCTTGTGGGTTGATAAGTTGCCCGGTGGGATTATTAGGACTACAAACGAACACCACTTTTACGCCGTTAAGGTTATCGGAAATCCCCTGTAGATCTAACTGCCAGTTTTCAAGCGCGGGAACCGTCCGGCGCTCTACGCCAAGGGTTTCGGCGCTGACGCTGTACATCCCGTAAGTGGGCGGGCAGTAGAGAATGGCGTCTTTCCCTGGTTCGCAGAAGGCGCGGATCACCAGTTCAATCCCTTCATCCGCGCCGCGGCTGACCAGCACCTGCTCCGGCTTTACGCCGGCGTATTGCGCGTAGTTTTCAATCACGGCCTTTGGCTGGCATTCCGGGTAGCGGTTAAGTGTTTGTTGGGTGAGCTGAAATTCCACTGCTGTCGGAAATTCGTTAGCATTCAGCCAGACATCGCCGTTACCCCCCAGACGGCGGGCGGACTGATACGGTACCAGGTTACGGACATTTTCGCGGGCTAAGTCAGCGACGCTGAGAGTATTTTCAGTGCTCATGCTTGCTCCTTGAGGGCCTTTACGCGCAGGGTAACGGCATTTTTATGGGCGGTCAGACGTTCTGCCGCCGCCAACGTTTCAATGGTTGATGCCAGAGCGGAAAAGCCCGCTTTCGACAGTTCCTGAACGGTCATCCGTTTCTGGAAGTCCGCTAACCCCAGGCTGGAGCAGGTAGCAGTATAGCCATAGGTCGGTAAAACATGGTTGGTTCCGGAAGCGTAATCACCGGCGGATTCCGGCGACCAGTCGCCGAGAAATACCGAGCCTGCGCTGGTAATCGCATCCACCAAATCGCGCGCATTTCGCGTCTGGATGATTAAGTGTTCCGGCCCATACTGATTAGAGATGGCGACGCACTGCGCTAAATCTTTGGTCACAATCAGACGACTGGCGCTCAGGGCCTGCCGGGCGGTGTCCGCGCGCGGCAGTTCTGCCAGTTGACGTTCTACCGCCTCCGCCACCTTGCGGGCAATGTCAACATCCGGCGTCAGCAAAATCACCTGGGAATCCGGACCGTGTTCTGCCTGGGAGAGCAGGTCAGATGCGACAAAATCCGGCGTTGCGCCGCTGTCGGCGATCACCAGCACTTCAGATGGCCCGGCAGGCATATCGATAGCTGCGCCGTCGAGACGCTGGCTGACCTGACGTTTGGCTTCGGTCACAAAGGCGTTGCCAGGGCCAAAAATTTTATCGACTTTCGGAACCGATTCGCTGCCGAAGGCCAGAGCGGCAATCGCCTGCGCGCCGCCGACATTAAAGATTTCTTCTATGCCACACAGCTGTGCCGCATAAAGGATTTCGTCAGCGATAGGAGGTGGTGAGCACAGAACCACTTTCTGACAGCCGGCAATGCGCGCCGGCGTTGCCAGCATAAGGACGGTTGAAAAGAGCGGGGCCGAACCGCCGGGAATATACAGCCCGACAGAGGCGATAGGACGCGTAACCTGCTGGCAACGCACGCCAGGCTGGGTTTCCACATCGACTGACGGCAGCATTTGCGCTGAGTGGAACGTTTCGATGTTTTTTACCGCCACTGCCATAGCGCTTTTGAGATCGTCGCCCAGCCGTGCGCTGGCGGCGGCAATCTCTTCGGCACTGACTTTTAATGCCTTAACGGTGGTCTTATCAAATTTCGCGCTGTATTCACGCAGGGCTTCGTCACCGCGCGCTTTAACGTTATCCAGAATCTCGCACACCGTGCGGGTGATGCTGTCGGATGCCGAGATAGCCGGGCGCATCAGTAGCTCGCGCTGCTGGTCTGCGTTACAGCTGTTCCAGTCAATCAGGGTATTGAAGCTCATGGTCTTTACTCCATCACAGGGTTCCGCCTTATCCGGCTTACAGAACCCAAAACTCAACGCATTACGTAGGCCTGATAAGCGCAGCGCTATCAGGCGTCAGATCACTCCATCATCTTCTCGATCGGCAGTACCAGAATCGAGCTGGCGCCAAGCGCTTTTAGCTTCTCCATGGTTTCCCAGAACAGAGTTTCGCTGCTGACCATGTGCATCGCCACACGCTGCTGCTCGCCCGCCAGTGGCAGAATCGTTGGCCGCTCAGCGCCAGGCAGCAGGGCGATCACGTCTTCCAGGCGTTCGCCAGGCGCGTGCATCATGATGTATTTCGATTCGCGCGCCTGAATCACGCCCTGAATACGGGTCAGCAATTTATCGATCAGCAGTTGTTTGCTCTCCGCTATTTCACCGTCGCGCTGGATCAGACAGGCTTTAGACCGGTAAATCACCTCCACTTCACGCAGGCCGTTAGCTTCAAGCGTGGCGCCAGTAGAGACTAAATCGCAGATAGCATCGGCCAGTCCCGCGCGTGGGGCGACTTCAACGGAGCCATTTAACAGACACGATTTAAAAGAGACGCCTTTCTGGTCGAGATAACGTTTGAGGAGGTGCGGATAAGATGTGGCGATACGTTTACCGTCCAGCGCCGCCGGGCCGTCCCACGTTTCGTCAACCGGCATCGCGAGCGACAGGCGGCAACCGCCGAAATCAAGACGGCGCAGGGTAAAGTAGCGCGGATCTTCACCCTGTGCGCGGCGGTTTAGCAGCTCTTCTTCCAGTACGTTTTCGCCGATAATGCCCAAATCGACCACGCCATCCATCACCAGACCCGGGATATCGTCATCACGCACACGTAAAATATCAATCGGCATGTTCTCCGCCATCGCGATCAGGCGCTGAGTGTGTAAATTAATTTTAATGCCGCAACGGGCCAGTAATTCGCGTGAGTCATCGCTTAAACGGCCTGATTTCTGAATAGCTATGCGTAAGCGGGTGTTGTCTAACATGCTGTGTTCCTCTTTATCCTGTCTGAATCGATCGATATCGCGCACCAAAAAAAAGCCCCCGGAAGATGATCTTCCGGGGGCTTTCTTATGCGTTCATGCACCAGTGGAAGATCTGAATGTCTTCCAGCACACATCGCCTGAAAGACTAGTCAGGGTGATGGTGATGATGGTGGTGTTTAAATTGAACGCGTGTCATAAAAATTCCGATGAATGCTTATTCATTTGATACCTTTTAACCTAAACCACTTTTACGTCTTAAAGCAAGCGCTTTTTTCATTTCACATTTATAGTATGAATTGTCAGTCACGGCAGGCTGGCGTAGCCTTATGTATAAGGCGTTAAAGTCAGGAGAAAATGGATGAAAAAGGTCGCAATTGTCGGTTTAGGTTGGTTAGGCATGCCGCTGGCAATGTCGCTGGCCGCGAGAGGCTGGCAGGTTACCGGCAGCAAAACTACTCTTGACGGGGTGGAAGCGGCTCGTATGAGTGGTATCGAAAGTTATCCGTTGCGCCTGGAGCCGGAACTGGTTTGTGAAACGGACGATCTTGACGCGTTGCTGGATGTCGATGCGCTGGTAATAACACTGCCTGCACGTCGTAGCGGTCAGGGAGAAGATTTTTATCTTCAGGCGATGCAGGAACTGGTCGACAGTGCGTTGGCATATCGCATCCCGCGTATCATTTTTACCAGCTCGACATCTGTTTACGGCGATGCACAAGGGGTGGTGAAAGAGAATACGCCGCGCAATCCGGTAACTACCAGCGGTCGTACGCTGAAAGAGCTGGAGGACTGGTTGCACAATCTGCCGGGCACGTCAGTGGATATTCTGCGGCTGGCGGGGTTGGTCGGGCCTGGACGCCATCCCGGGCGTTTCTTTGCCGGCAAAACCGCGCCGGATGGTCAACACGGAGTCAATCTCGTGCATCTTGAAGATGTGGTAGCGGCTATTACCCTGTTGCTACAGGCGCCTAAAGGGGGGCACATCTATAATATATGTGCGCCGCGGCATCCGGCACGCAATGTGTTCTATCCACAAATGACGCGTTTGCTGGGAATGGAGCCGCCGCATTTTCGTGATGCGCCGGACAACGGCAAAGGTAAAATTATCGACGGCAGCCGGATTTGTAATGAGCTTGGATTTGAATACCAATATCCCGATCCGCTGGTGATGCCGATGGAATGAATCGCTATCCAGCAGATGGCCGCCATATAGCGCAAGGGGACGAGTATGAAACCACTGCTGGACGTTCTGATTATTCTTGATGCGTTAGAAAAAGAGGGCAGCTTCGCGGCGGCGTCGGCAAAATTATATAAAACGCCGTCCGCCCTCAGTTATACCGTTCATAAGCTGGAAAACGATCTTAATATTCAACTGCTCGACCGTAGCGGCCATCGCGCGCGATTTACGCGAACTGGTAAAATGTTACTGGAAAAAGGCCGTGAAGTGCTGCATACCGTTCGTGAACTGGAAAAGCAGGCGATTAAACTGCATGAAGGTTGGGAGAACGAACTGATCATTGGTGTGGACGATACTTTTCCCTTTTCGCTGCTGGCTCCGCTTATCGACGCTTTTTATCAACAACACAGCGTGACGCGCCTTAAATTTGTCAATGGCGTTCTCGGCGGTTCATGGGAGACGCTGACACAGGGAAGGGCGGACATTATCGTGGGCGCCATGCGCGCGCCGCCGTCGGATACCGGTTTTGGTTTTGCAAGGCTGGGCGATCTTGAACTGGTATTTGCTGTCGCTCCTCATCATCCGCTGGTTCATGAAGAGGAGCCACTCAGCCGCCAGACGATCAAACGCTTTCGTGCGATCGTAGTGGGTGATAATGCGCATCCGTCCCGGTTTATAGGGTCTGAACTACTCGATGCTCAGGAAGCGATTACGGTTTTTGATTTTAAAACCAAGCTGGAGTTACAAATTAGCGGCCTGGGATGCGGTTATTTACCGCGTTATCTGGCGCAGCGATTTCTGGAAAGCGGTGCGCTTATAGAGAAGAAAGTCGCGGCGCAAACCGTATATGAACCGGTGTGGATTGGCTGGAATGAACAGACCGCCGGACTGGCCAGCGGCTGGTGGCGGGAGGAAATTTTAGCAAATAATGCTATTGCTGGCGTGTATGCAAAATCGGCTGTTTAAAAATCAAACGGTTATGAAAAATAATTTTTTGATCGCACTCTCATTCTCTTGTCATTTCACTTCAATTTAGGGCAGAATACGCCGCTTGCAAAAAATGACACTAACCGACGTTTTAATACGCGTCGGTTATTTTTTTGCTTCAAACACATCATTCAATACCAAGAGGCCGGGCTTCGTACCGGATAGATACTTACTTAAAAATCGACAGTTGTTGTCGCTGAGGAATCCAGAAAATGGGGCAATTTTTTGCTTACGCGACGGCATTCGCCGTAAAGGAGAATGACCATGTCGCATAACGTTACTCCAAACACCTCTCGCGTGGAATTACGTAAAACGCTTACGTTAGTTCCGGTTGTAATGATGGGTCTTGCCTATATGCAGCCGATGACGCTGTTCGATACATTTGGTATCGTTTCAGGCCTCACTGACGGTCACGTACCGACGGCATATGCATTCGCGTTAATCGCGATTCTGTTTACGGCGTTGAGCTATGGGAAACTGGTGCGTCGTTACCCTTCTGCCGGTTCGGCGTACACCTATGCCCAGAAATCCATTAGCCCGACCGTTGGCTTCATGGTTGGTTGGTCTTCTCTGCTCGATTACCTGTTCGCGCCGATGATCAACATTCTGTTGGCGAAAATTTATTTTGAAGCGTTGGTGCCCTCCATTCCGTCATGGGTTTTTGTGGTGGCGTTGGTGGCCTTTATGACGGCCTTTAACCTGCGCAGCCTCAAGTCGGTCGCTAACTTCAACACCGTGATTGTGGTGTTGCAGGTGGTGCTGATTGCGGTCATTTTGGGCATGGTGGTTTATGGCGTATTTGAAGGCGAAGGTGCCGGTACGCTGGCAAGTACGCGTCCGTTCTGGTCCGGTGATGCGCACGTTATCCCGATGATTACGGGGGCGACGATCCTGTGCTTCTCCTTTACTGGTTTTGACGGCATCAGCAACCTGTCGGAAGAGACTAAAGATGCTGAGCGCGTGATCCCGCGTGCGATTTTCCTGACCGCGCTGATCGGCGGCCTGATCTTCATCTTTGCGACCTATTTCCTGCAGCTATACTTCCCGGATATCTCTCGCTTTAAAGATCCGGATGCGTCGCAGCCTGAAATCATGCTGTACGTGGCCGGTAAGTTCTTCCAGGTGGGCGCGCTGATCTTCTCTACCATTACTGTACTGGCTTCCGGTATGGCAGCTCACGCTGGTGTGGCTCGTCTGATGTACGTGATGGGCCGTGATGGCGTATTCCCGAAAAGCTTCTTCGGGTACGTGCATCCGAAATGGCGTACGCCGTCGATGAATATCATCCTGGTCGGCGCGATTGCTCTGTTGGCAATCAACTTCGACCTGGTGATGGCAACGGCGCTGATCAACTTTGGCGCGCTGGTGGCGTTTACCTTCGTTAACCTGTCTGTGATTTCACAGTTCTGGATCCGCGAGAAGCGTAACAAAACGCTGAAAGATCACTTCCAGTATTTGTTCCTGCCGATGTGCGGCGCACTGACCGTTGGCGCATTGTGGGTTAACCTGGAAGAGAGCTCAATGGTACTGGGTCTGATCTGGGCGGGCATCGGCCTGATTTATCTGGCGTGCGTAACCAAAAGCTTCCGCAACCCGGTTCCACAGTACGAAGACGTTGCCTGATAGCAGGTGTCATTGACCGTAGCAAAACCGGAGGCAATGCCTCCGGTTTTTTGTTGTTATCCTGCATAGTTGCCGGATAGCCGCGAAAGCGTTATCCGGCCTGGATTAACAAAGCCTGTCATCCCGGCCTGATAAACGCAGCGCCTTCAGGGTATTGAGCAATTACACGATTTCAGTCGCGTACTGCCACAGTGCTTTCAGTAACCCCAGCTTCGTTTTATCTTCCGCATACTGCTGAGAAAGCATCTGCAATTCGTTGGCATATTGTTGTAAAAATTCCGGCGTCAGCACCTGGCGGCGATGCTCCAGCCAGCGCAGCTGCTCTGCGTCATCCAGCGTACCGGGAAAATTGCGTGCGCGGTAATTAAACAGCAGTTTCTCAATACGTTTATCGACAAAAGTAATATCCAGCGCGGGCAGGTTACGTGGTTCGGTTTCGAGTACGATTTTCATGGCCGCGCGATCGGCATCACTGAAAAAGCCATCGTAAAGCTGGGCATCAACGTTATCCGGCGCGGTAAAAGGCTCGGCTTCGGCGAAAATCGCTACCACTTTATCGCGTACCTGTGGATTTTCACGCAGTACTTTCAAATTATCCAGGCAGTGCTGGCGGTTAATACCCAGCCGGTCTGCATCCTCCGGGCGCAGCGTATTCGCCTGCGCCAGTACCGGACATTTATTGATATGCACCAGCTTTACCGGCACTGCGGCGTTATCGCCAAGATCGGCTTTGGCCGTATAAAGCCGTTCGCGAAGGGCATTGCTGTCCAGTTCAAGAAGAGGAGAAATATCGCCTGCTAAATCGACCATGATCACTGCATTACGGTTGTCGGGATGCCATGCCAGCGGCGCGACCCAGCTTGTATTACCGCGCCATGCGCCGAACATACCGGAGATATGCACCAGCGGTTTCATCTGCGGAACGTCAATTAGCGCCGCCAGTTTGTGTTTACTGCGATGGCTGTAAAGATAATCAAACAGACGTGGCTGGCGTGATTTCACCAGTTGCGCCATCGCGATAGTGGCGTAGACGTCGGCCATTGCATCGTGAGCGTTGCTGTGTTCGATACCGTTTGCCTGGGTTAGATGTTCCAGACGAAAACTGGGCAGGCCGTCATCGTTTTCCGGCCAGTTTATTCCCTCCGGACGCAGCGCATAGCAGGCGCGCATGACATCCAGCAGATCCCAGCGTGAATTATCATGCTGCCAGCTCCAGGCGTAGGGATCGTAAAAATTGCGATAAAAGATATTGCGCGTGACTTCATCATCAAAACGAACGTTGTTGTAACCCACAACACAGGTTTTGGGAACGGTAAACAGGGCATGGATGCGTCTGGCGAAAGCAGCTTCGTTTTCTCCTTTCTCACGCGCCTCTTGCGGCGTTATACCGGTAATCAGTACCGCGCCGGGCTGCGGCAGATAATCATCGGCGGGTTTGCAATAAAACACCTCTGGTTCGCCAATAATATTAAAGTCGCTATCCGTACGAATCGCGGCGAATTGCGCGGGTCTGTCAAGGGCCGGATGCGTGCCGAAGGTTTCGTAATCGTGGAAGAGGTAGGTGTTCTGTATGCTGTCGTTTTTAACTGTCACTTGATGTACACGCCTGATGATATATGTATATGAAATAATTTATTTTATTGTTCTGTCGTTGATTGATTGTGTTTGTACACTACTTGATATTGTTGTTAAGGCTCGTACATGCGATGGTGAGTACATAAACATTAAAATCATTGAGTACAAAATACTAAAATGACCATCAGCGACACAAAGCTAGGTTCTATCTATGGTAAACCATATTCCGGTCCATCTGAATTACTGATTCTGGCTTTGACTCTGGCCCAAATTCCGTACAGTGCTAAATCAGAGATCTTCGTCTTTCCGGAGACTCCGGATAAATTCAGCCGGAGCCATGCCATTTAATGATGAATGCGTTCTCTCATGATTGTATTCCCTGCGCCAGTTGTCGAGTTTTTCCTGCGCATCTTCCAGTGACAGGAACCAGTGAATATTCAGGCATTCATCCCGCAGACTGCCGTTAAATGATTCAGTAAACGGGTTATCTGTCGGCTTTCCGGGGCGCGAGAAGTCCATCGTCACACCATGCTCATACGCCCATTTGTCCAGGGTTTTCGAGATAAATTCGCTGCCGTTATCCGTCTGAATACGTACCGGCAGGCGCTTATCCAGCACCCGCAGCGCTTCCATTACGCGGACCACATCCTCACCCTTCAGTGATTTTCCGACATGGATTGCCAGACATTCCCGACTAAAATTATCCATTACAGCCAGCGCCCGCAAACGCCGTCCGTTAAACAGACTATCCGACACGAAATCCATACTCCAGCACTGATCGATATGCGTCAGGTCCGGGCGCTGTTGGCGGCGTACTGCACTGACATGCCTGCGGGGGCGCTTTCTGTGCAGATTCAGCCCTTCCAGGCAATAAATCCGGTGTGTTTTCTTGTGATTAACCCGCCAGCCTTCCCGCCGCAACTGGATATGGATACGCGGGCAACCGTAGCGTATTCGTGTTTCCGCGATCTCCCTGATGCGCAGGGTTATCGCACGATCATCACGCCGGCTCTGCCAGTGGTAGACAGTTCTGCGCTGCATCAGCAACCCGCATCCCCGGCGGACACTGATACGATAGGCCTCCCGCAGGAAATGCACCGCCTGGCGCTTCTGAGCCGGCCTCAGAGCTTTTGCTTCAGTACCTCCTGCAGCATCTCCCTGTCCAGACTCAGATCAGCCACCAGTTTCTTCAGCCGCTGATTTTCATCCTCCAGCTGCCGCAAACGACGCAGTTCCGTCACGCCCAGACCGGCAAATTTCTTCTTCCAGTTGTAAAACGTGGCCTCAGAAATGCCCATCTTTCTGCAGACTTCCCCGACACGAGTGCCGGTTTCGGCCTTTTTCAGCACAAACGCTATCTGTTCTTTGGTATAACAGGTCTTTTTCATGATGGATGGGCCTCTCTGTGAGATGAAAGAAAGGCCGGATACTTCCGCTTAGCCAGGCACTGTTTTCAGGGCGGAGATCAGAGATACTTTATAAGGTTAGGTGAAAAAACAGGGGGATTCCTCTATTCTATTTTATTTAAGACTGTGTTAATAAGATAACTTTTGCCACAAATATAGGATTCTATAATGCTATCTTGCCTGTCCTTACTATCTGTATGCTTTAGGTTATAAGATGATATATCTATGGGGTTAAATCTATTAGTGTCGCGGTCATAAAGCACGTTTGTTTCTGTAGTGTCAACGAAGAGAATGTTATTTCGCTCCAGTCGATCAAACATATCATATATAGCTTGTTCTGCGTGAGGGGGTAAGTTTTCAGCATAAATTACGGGTTCCCCTTGTATTCTTGTCATTTTGATACCTGATATATCATTATTGCTATATATGATTTCTGCGCTACCTTTTCCATAGTATGTGTTAAAGCATTCAACTTCATGCACTACCTCTTCGTGGAGTTGAGGTATAGTGAACATTTTTAAAACTTTTGTCTCATCGTCTTTATCAGCATATACAATAGCATCTCCTCCTTTCCCAACGATTTCTCCTTTATGTAAAGTGGCATTATAATCTACTTGCGGTATAGGTGGCATTTCATCCTGACCAGGTGTTTTATCCAGGATGGTTTTGTTCTTTACCGGGTTGATTTCAAGTCGAGGAGTATTCATTACGAGTTCGATTTTTCTGGTAACTTCGCCCTTCGGCCAGCCGGGTCTATACAAAAAATTCATAAGACAATTGTCACCTGATTCTTGTGACACATGAAAATGATTATTTAATTCAACAACACTATATGTTCTGTTACCTACAGCGACTTGAGCACCTTCAGTTGAGTGACTGACTGCACTCTGTATTGATGAAAGAGTATTCGCATCAGGCGAAGTCAGATCTCTCTTTCCTTCAGAAACCGTCAGCCTGTTATTGGCTGATATAGAGACTCCACCGGAGAGCAGATCTGCACTTGTCACTCTGTAATTGTAATCATATGATTGATTTGCAATATGTTTACGCATGAATGCTGTAGTCATTTTTGAGGCAACTTCTTCTGAGATATTTTTTTTACATGTATTATTTGTATCTGTAATATTTTTAACAGTAATCAATGTCTTGTTTAAGGTATTTTTATCTTTCGGATGAAAGAATTCTTTTATTTTTTGTGGTAACGCGAACTCAATCGGTGAGTCCTTTCCTATTTTAAATTTTTCATTTAAAAATATAGGTGTGTTTTTAACGCTGATTATTTCTGAGGAGAACCAGTTTTTCGTACGTTCACGGATAGTTTCAACTGATTTTTTAACCTGGGTAGGAATAGTGGAAATATTAATTCCGCTTGACGATATGTTCATTAAAATCTCTTATCAACATCTGTTATGGAAAAACGGTATGGCTTTTTAACGTCTTAAAAGTAAGTTTCACAGGTCGGTATTGCAATGGTGATCACAATTCACCATGTTATCTGGCATGTTTCTTTCAGAAAGTGTCCATTCTGTCATCATGTTATTGAAATAACCCACCGTGTGGTGGGGGCTGACGTATCTGCGGAAGAATACAGGTATAAGGGAGCGGGTCGGGTACCGAAGCCCATGGGTGCGCTAAAGTGAACCCGCTTCGATGCCCAACCAGCGCCAGGCCAATCCGCTGGCACCTGAACGAAACATGGGTATATCACTGAAAATACTCTGCTCCGGGCGTTCTATCCCTGCATTCATATAGTCGATAGCTTTTTGACGCTCTTCTATGAGTGCAACCGCTCGTGTCATTGAGATATACATAAACTGGTCAGGAAACGCTTGCAACGGTCAGTTTGGTATACAGGCCATAAGGTGGACAGATAGACCTCGTTCGTGAGAAGTGAATAGTTTACTTCAAAACTAGTGAGCCCGGGTAAGCTGCTTACGTTAGATTCAGTGTTTTTCATGTGGCGCTCCTGTTCTGGTTGTTTGTACAGTGTTATTGAAATGTAGGCTATCAGTCTCATGGCAAATTTAGGGGGGGGGAGTACATAATTAAATACATTTTTATACATTGATTTTATTAAATTTTAATTAATTCAGTGGGTTGCGATTTTGTTTTCGTAATCGTGAAATAAAAAGGTAGGTTGCTGCTTGTTGTCAGTGATGAGGTGATGATATCCGGTATCAATTTTAGCGCTGTAGTAAGAGTACCAAAAATCGCTATGCTAATCAGCACACCATGTAGACGCCTGTGAAAAACACCGACAGCAAAATGCACACCAGGAAAATTACTGGAATTAATCGTCTTTTTTAAAATGCTATGACTCGTTATTGGAGTTATATCATCCTTATAATTAACAGTGAGTTCTATGATAACGGTTGTGATTATTTAGTGACATTCAGTGTGTATGTTCGGAAAATACAAAACAGTTATAAAACAAAAATTTCTATTACTATGCTGCAGTTATTTTAACAACTATTTCGAATTGTGAGTAAAGCCGGAATTTCATAATACAAATTAAATATAATCTTCAGCTATATCTAATAACAGGAGGTTATATGAGCATTAGTCGTCGTTCTTTTTTACAGGGGATAGGCATAGGCTGCTCTGCCTGCGCTCTGGGCGCTTTTCCACCCGGGGCGCTGGCACGCAATCCGGTTAGCGGCATTCACGGTAAAACTACGCTAACGCCAAGTTTGTGCGAAATGTGTTCCTTTCGTTGCCCTATTCAGGCACAGGTAGTCAATAACAAGACCGTTTTTATCCAGGGTAATCCTGCTGCGCCGCAGCAAGGAACACGCGTATGTGCCAGAGGGGGGAGTGGCGTCAGTCTGGTCAATGACCCGCAGCGAATTATAAAACCTATGAAACGCACCGGGCCGCGCGGCGGCGGTGAATGGCAAGTGATTAGCTGGCAACAGGCTTACCAGGAAATTGCGGAGAAAATGAGCGCCATCAAAACACAGCATGGCCCGGAGGCTGTAGTTTTCTCTTCCAAATCGGGCTCGCTCTCCAGCCATCTTTTCCATCTGGCGACGGCCTTTGGTTCGCCTAATACTTTTACTCATGCTTCAACATGTCCTGCCGGTAAGGCCATTGCGGCAAAAGTAATGATGGGCGGCGATCTGGCGATGGATATCGCCAACACGCGTTATCTGGTTTCGTTTGGCCACAATTTGTATGAAGGCATTGAAGTGGCGGATACCCATGAATTGATGACTGCGCAGGAGAAGGGGGCCAAAATGGTCAGCTTCGATCCGCGTCTGTCGATATTTTCCAGCAAGGCGGATGAGTGGCACGCTATTCGTCCCGGCGGTGATTTAGCGGTTCTGTTGGCGATGTGCCACGTCATGATCGATGAACAGCTCTACGATGCCTCTTTTGTTGAGCGTTATACCAGTGGATTTGAACAGTTAGCACAGGCGGTAAAAGAGACGACGCCGGAATGGGCCGCCGCGCAGGCCGATGTCCCAGCCGACGTCATTGCGCGGGTGACACGTGAACTGGCCGCCTGCGCGCCCCATGCTATTGTTAGCCCCGGTCATCGCGCGACGTTCTCTCAGGAAGAGATCGATATGCGGCGTATGATTTTTACGCTTAATGTGCTGCTCGGTAATATTGAGCGCGAAGGCGGGCTATATCAGAAAAAAGGCGCGTCGGTTTACAACAAACTGGCCGGAGAAAAGGTCGCGCCAACGCTGGCGAAACTTAACGTTAAAAATATGCCGAAACCAACGGCGCAACGAATCGATCTGGTCGCACCGCAGTTTAAATATATCGCCGCTGGCGGCGGCGTGGTGCAAAGCATTATTGACGCGGCGTTAACCCAGAATCCTTACCCGATAAAGGCGTGGATTATGTCGCGGCATAATCCCTTCCAGACCGTCACCTGTCGTTCGGACCTGGTAAAAACCGTTGAGCAACTGGATCTGGTGGTCAGCTGCGATGTCTATTTGAGCGAGAGCGCGGCGTATGCCGACTATCTGTTGCCGGAATGCACCTATCTCGAACGGGACGAAGAGGTATCGGATATGTCGGGACTGCACCCGGCTTACGCTCTGCGCCAACAGGTCGTAGAGCCGATTGGCGAGGCGCGTCCGAGTTGGCAAATCTGGAAAGAACTTGGCGAGCAGTTGGGATTAGGGCAGTACTATCCGTGGCAGGATATGCAGACGCGCCAACTCTATCAGTTGAACGGCGACCATGCCTTAGCGAAGGAACTGCGACAGAAAGGGTATCTCGAATGGGGTGTCCCGCTGCTATTACGCGAACCGGAATCCGTTCGCCAGTTTACGGCGCGTTATCCCGGCGCCACCGCGACGGACAGCGATAACACTTATGGCGAACAGCTTCGCTTCAAGTCACCCTCTGGCAAAATCGAACTCTATTCCGCAACCCTGGAGGAATTGCTCCCAGGCTACGGCGTTCCGCGCGTTCGTCACTTTGCGCTTAAAAAAGAGAACGAGCTTTACTTCATTCAGGGCAAGGTGGCTGTGCATACCAATGGCGCGACGCAGTACGTACCTTTACTCAGCGAGCTAATGTGGGATAACGCGGTCTGGGTCCATCCGCAAACGGCGCAAGAAAAAGGCATTAAGACCGGCGATGAGATCTGGCTGGAAAATGCTACGGGTAAAGAGAAAGGTAAGGCGCTGGTGACGCCCGGTATCCGCCCGGACACGCTTTTTGTCTATATGGGATTTGGCGCTAAAGCTGGGGCCAAAACGGCGGCGACGACGCACGGTATCCACTGCGGAAATTTACTGCCGCACGTGACGAGCCCGGTATCCGGTACGGTAGTGCATACCGCAGGCGTGACGCTGAGCCGGGCATGAGGGAGGAGGGAACCATGAATCATTTAACGAACCAGTACGTCATGTTGCATGATGAAAAGCGTTGTATCGGCTGCCAGGCGTGTACCGTTGCCTGCAAAGTGCTTAATAACGTGCCAGAGGGATTTAGCCGCGTACAGGTACAAATTCGCGCCCCTGAACAGGCATCCAACGCACTAACCCATTTTCAATTTGTCCGCGTCTCTTGTCAGCACTGTGAAAATGCGCCATGTGTCAGCGTTTGTCCTACCGGGGCGTCATATCGTGATGAAAACGGGATCGTGCAGGTCGATAAATCGCGCTGTATTGGCTGCGATTATTGTGTTGCCGCGTGTCCTTTCCATGTGCGCTATCTGAATCCGCAAACCGGCGTCGCCGACAAGTGCAACTTCTGTGCTGATACCCGGCTGGCGGCGGGCCAGTCTCCGGCGTGTGTATCCGTTTGCCCTACGGACGCGTTGACATTCGGCAGACTGGATGAGAGCGAGATCCAGCGCTGGGTCGGTCAGAAAGAGGTCTATCGCCACCAGGAGGCGCGTAGCGGCGCAGTTAGTTTGTACCGTCGTAAAGAAGTCCATCAGGAGGGGAAAGCATGAATACTATCTGGGGAGCGGAACTACACTATGCGCCGGATTATTGGCCGCTATGGTTAATTTATGCCGGAATCGTGGTGCTGCTTATGCTTGTCGGGCTGGTTATCCATGCGTTATTGCGCCGGATGCTGGCGCCAAAAACGGCGGGCGGCGAAGAGCATCGCGACTATCTCTACTCACTGGCGATTCGTCGCTGGCACTGGGGAAATGCGTTACTGTTTATTTTATTGCTATTAAGCGGGTTATTTGGCCACTTTTCGTTCGGCCCCGTAGCGCTCATGGTGCAGGTACATACCTGGTGTGGTTTTGCTTTACTGGCCTTCTGGGTTGGGTTTGTGCTGATCAATCTCACCACAGGTAACGGGCGCCACTATCGGGTAAATTTTTCCGGGCTGGTGACGCGCTGCATACGCCAGACACGTTTTTACCTTTTTGGCATCATGAAGGGGGAAGGGCATCCCTATACGGCGACAGAGCAGAATAAGTTCAATCCACTGCAACAGCTGGCATATCTGGCAATTATGTATGCACTGGTGCCGCTGCTAATGATCACTGGTTTACTGTGTCTCTACCCGCAGGTAGCAGGTTCGGGGCCGGTGATGCTGGTACTGCATATGGTACTGGCGATGATCGGATTACTGTTTATTTGTGCGCATCTTTACTTGTGTACCCTGGGCGACACGCCGGGGCAAATCTTCCGTAGCATGGTTGACGGCTACCATCGTCATCGTAGTTCGCCGCGTAAGGATAAGTCTGTCGTTTGACGGTGTTCACTATCTGAAATCAGCAAGAAAATGTGCCTTGTGTCACATTTTCTTGCAATTTATCCATGTTTGTTTAACTGAACTTCCGTAAAAAGAACGGCAAATTAGACAATCCTGAGGACATGCTGTTGAAACGCCGTTTGTTTATTGCCGCTTCTTTATTCGCAATGCACCTTTCTCCTGCGCTTGCGGCTGATACCGTAAGTTTTGCTCCCCAACCGCCAGCCATTGATGCAGGCGCCTGGGTGTTGATGGATTATACTACGGGACAGGTTCTTACCGCCGGTAATGAACACCAGCAACGCAATCCCGCCAGCCTGACAAAACTCATGACGGGTTACGTCGTCGATCGCGCTATCGATAGCCATCGTATCAGTCCTGACGATATCGTCACCGTCGGGCGTGACGCCTGGGCAAAGGATAATCCGGTTTTTGTCGGCTCCTCGCTGATGTTTTTAAAAGAAGGCGACCACGTGTCGGTGCGCGACTTAAGCCGTGGCTTAATTGTGGATTCCGGTAACGATGCTTGTGTAGCGCTGGCGGATTATATCGCGGGCGGGCAGCCGCAGTTTGTGGCGATGATGAACAGCTATGTGAAAAAACTTAATTTACAGGATACCCATTTTGAAACTGTCCACGGGTTGGATGCGCCGGGACAACATAGTTCTGCATATGATCTGGCCGTACTCTCCCGGGCGATCATTCACGGCGAACCTGAGTTTTATCACATGTACAGCGAGAAAAGCCTGACCTGGAACGGCATCACGCAGCAGAACCGTAACGGTTTACTGTGGGATAAGACAATGCATATTGATGGGCTTAAAACCGGGCATACGTCCGGGGCGGGATTCAACCTCATTGCGTCGGCGGTGGACGGACAACGTCGACTTATCGCAGTGGTTATGGGGGCGAAAAGCTCAAAAGGACGTGAAGAACAGGCGCGAAAACTGTTGCAGTGGGGCCAGCAAAATTTTGCGACAGTACAGATTCTGCACCGCGGCAAAAAAGTGGGCAGCGAGCGAATCTGGTATGGCGACAAAGAAAACATTGCGCTGGGTACAGAACAGGATTTCTGGATGGCATTGCCTAAAACTGAAATTCCGAATATCAAAGCAAAATATGTGCTTGATAAAAAAGATCTGGAAGCGCCAATTGCCGCTCATCAGCGGGTAGGGGAAATAGAGCTTTATGATCGGGATAAACTGATCGCCCAGTGGCCGCTGGTCACGCTGGAAGCGATTGGTAAAGGCAGCATGTTCTCTCGTCTGAGCGACTATTTTCACCATAAAGCGTAAGCCGTTGTAACATGCCGTTCACCGTCCCTGAGGCGTCAAAAGGGTGGGAGTGCGAGGTCGCTCACAAAATGTTCACTCTGTCCTTGTGACCGCAAAAGGCTGTAATTATACTGTACATACATACAGTAAAATAACGGAGGCAGCATGGATTACGAAATCAGGCAGGAACAAAAACGCAAGATAGCCGGTTTCCACATGGTCGGTCCATGGGAACACACCGTGAAGCAGGGTTTTGAACAACTGATGACGTGGGTGGATCGACAGCGGATCGTGCCAGTTGAATGGATTGCCGTCTATTACGACAATCCAGATGTCGTACCTGCGGAAAAACTCCGCTGCGATACCGTTGTGTCTGTGGCAGAGAATTTCATACTGCCGGACAATAGCGAAGGCGTAATCGTGACCGCCATCGAAGGCGGCGAATATGCTACTGCTGTCGCGCGAGTGGAAGATCGGGACTTTGCGAAGCCGTGGGAACGGTTTTTTGACGTCCTGGAGCAGGATAGCGCTTATCAGATAGCTTCTGCGCCCTGTTTTGAAATCTATCTGAATAACGGCATGGAAGATGGATACTGGGATATTGAAATGTATATTCCGGTACAGCGGAAGTGAGCGACTGGTTTTCCACCTGAAAAGAGCGGACGGATAATGTGTTCCGTCCGCCAGTGCGCTATTTTTGCTATAAAGCAGGTACAATGCATTTTTTGCCATTCCCGTAAGGAGTGCAAGCGTGCGTGCCGATAAGTCATTAAGCCCTTTTGAAATACGGTTGTACCGTCACTATCGCATCGTGCATGGCATACGTATCGCCCTGGCGTTCATTCTTACCTTTCTGTTGGTTCGTCTGTTTTCTATTCCTGAAGGTACATGGCCGCTGATCACGTTAGTGGTGATTATGGGGCCCATCTCGTTCTGGGGGAATGTGGTTCCCCGCGCCTTTGAACGCATAGGCGGAACGATTCTGGGGGCCGCTTTAGGGCTGGTGGCGTTACGTCTGGAGCTATTTTCCTTACCGCTGATGCTGCTGTGGTGTGCGGTGGCGATGTTTTTGTGCGGGTGGCTGGCCCTGGGGAAAAAACCGTATCAGGCGCTACTGATAGGCATAACGCTTGCTGTTGTTGTTGGGGCTCCTGCCGGCGATATGGATACGGCATTATGGCGTGGCGGCGATGTGATTTTGGGATCGCTACTGGCGATGTTATTTACAGGCATCTGGCCGCAGCGCGCCTTTTTGCACTGGCGTATTCAACTGGCGCATTGTGTCACAGCGTACAATCGTGTTTACCAGGCTGCGCTGTCGCCAAATTTGCTGGAGCGTCCTCGTCTGGATAAGCATTTGCAACGGTTGCTGAACGATGTGGTCAAAATGCGCGGGCTGATAACGCCAGCCAGTAAGGAAACCCGGATACAAAAATCAATTTTCGAGGCTATTCAGACCATTAACCGCAATCTGGTCTGTATGCTTGAATTACAAATCAATGCCCACTGGGCGACGCGCGCCAGCCATTTTGTCATGCTTAACGCGCATACATTGCGCGAAACCCAGCATATGACACAGCAAACCTTATTGATGATTGCCCATGCGTTATATGAAGGCAATCCGCAGCCGGTGCTGGCAAATACCGGTAAACTGAATGACATTGTTGCTGAGTTGCGGCAATTAATGCATGAGCAGCAGAATGACGCGGTGGCTGAAACACCTATCCACGGCTATGTTTGGCTTAGTATGGAAACCGCGCGACAGCTGGAGCTGCTTTCGCATTTGATCTGCCGGGCTTTGCGCAAATAAAAAGCAGACAGGATGAATGAATTTGTTGCTGCTTCGATTCAGCAGCGATTAAGAGTATGATACAAATAAAGGATAAAATGGGTGTTACAGGCAACGGTTTATCCCCGAACGCTCAGGTCCTCACAGGCGGCGATACAATGGCGCTTCTCCTGTCGGCTTGAAGTATGACGGGGATAAACGTAATGTTTATCCACTAGCGGTTGCTTAACGAATCCGAATCTCACATTATCAGGGGTGTAAAAATGGAAACAACCAAGCCTTCTTTCCAGGACGTGCTGGAGTTTGTTCGTCTGTTCCGTCGCAAAAATAAACTGCAGCGTGAAATTCAGGACATTGAGAAGAAGATCCGTGACAACCAGAAGCGTGTACTGCTGCTGGACAACCTGAGCGACTATATCAAGCCAGGTATGAGCGTTGAGGCGATTCAGGGCATCATCGCCAGCATGAAAAGCGACTATGAAGATCGTGTTGATGATTACATTATCAAAAACGCCGAAATCTCTAAAGAACGTCGTGACATTTCCAAAAAGTTGAAAGCGATGGGCGAAATGAAGCACGCTGAAGCAAAAGCCGAATAATGCACTATGGCAGTGAGAGCTTGCAACGGGCTCTCACTGCATCTTAACCTCGTCGGCCATCATCTTGAGTCAATGTTGTTTTATCCAGTGTACGGCCAGTCTCTTCTCCGCCAGTTTCCTTTGCAGTCGTGCGACGTCATAACGTCCCCGGTCCAGCATCACCACCACGTTACCACTATGCGCTACATTCAACCCGTATGGTTGGGATGGCGGGTGTGATGCTGGGCGCGGCACGGTGTGGTTTACCAGTATTGTTGGGTGGCTTTCTTTCCTATTCAGCGGCGCTGGCGATACCCATCGTTGAAGCTGCCTGCGTGATATTCCACAACATGGGAGAGCTGGCGAGCAGTAATATTGTCCTGCCGGATATGCAAGCAAACGCAATATAGCCCCGGAGCATAAAATCAGCAATGTGAGAAAAAAGCTATACTTACCGCACACCTGCCGTGACAGAGGAAGGGATATAATGCGTCGTGTAATACTTTTTTTTCCATTTTTCGTATTGCTGATAAGCCAAACGGTGTTCGCTGTAAGCTATCCGTTGCCGCCAGAGGGTAGCCGTCTGGTTGGACATCCTGCCACAATCGCTATACCACAGAACAATACTCAGCCCTTAGAAGCATTTGCCGCCCGGTATGGACAAGGGCTGAGCAATATGCTTGAAGCCAATCCCGGCGTCGATGTGTTTTTACCTGCTTCGGGGTCTACGCTGGTCGTGCCCCGGCAGTTAATCCTGCCTGATACCGTTCGGGAAGGTATTGTGGTAAACGTCGCCGAGATGCGCCTTTATTATTATCCTGAAGGTACGAATACGGTCGAGGTGTTGCCCATTGGTATTGGTCAGGCTGGCCGTGAAACGCCGCGTAACTGGGTGACTGCAGTTGAACGAAAACAAGATGGCCCGGTTTGGGTGCCAACGGCCAATACGCGTCGGGAATATGCGAAAGAGGGAAAAACTCTGCCTGCTATGGTGCCAGCGGGGCCGGATAATCCGATGGGATTGTACGCGTTATATATTGGCCGGTTATATGCTATTCATGGCACTAATGCTAACTTTGGCATTGGTCTTCGCGTCAGTCAGGGCTGTATCCGTTTGCGTAATGACGATATTAAATATTTATTTGACAATGTTCCTGTCGGAACACGTGTGCAGATTATTGATCGACCCGTTAAATTTTCAAAGGAGCCGGACGGCAGTCGTTGGCTGGAGGTACACGAACCGCTATCGCGCAACCGTGCTGAATTTGAATCAGATAAAAAAGTACCATTACCCGTTACGCCAGTGTTACGCGCGTTTATCACAGGAGATAGCGTTGATGCCTCCCGGGTTGACGAGGTGCTGGAGCGGCGTTCAGGAATGCCAGTTAATGTCAGCCTGACATCAGGGTAATGATGAAAGCAAAAAGCCTGCCCGAAGGCAGGCTTTTCTGAATCTGGCTCCTCTGACTGGATGCGATATCTAATATATCTCTTTGAATTTTAATTGATTTATTTTTAAATGTTAAAATGAGGCCCTCAATAAGGCCCCAAATGATACACCTGATTAAAAATGCTATGTGCATCACACTTTAGGTTATTGTTCTGGCCGTAGATAGATATGGCAGTCGGCTTTGTGCCAGAGGACGTTGCATACTTTATGTTATGCCAATCAACGTTAAATATTCACAATGGAATGGTAAGGTTGTGGCTTGTTCTCCTTCAAAAGGATCATTGGTATGAGCAACCTAATAAGAAAAAAATATTCTGAATTAGGCGAAGCAAAGGCCCCTTATGTTCATTCAGTAAAGCATAGTAACACGCTCTATATTTCAGGTATGACGGCGTTTGGCACAGTGGCCCAACACCAGGGCATTGCTGAGTAGGCTGAAGAAATATTCAGCCAAATCAGAAAAATTGCCAGCGTAGAAGGTACAGATTTTTCGGCGCTAATCAAAATGACCATCTTCATCACCTCTTTTGAGGAGATCAATGAGCTACGCAAAGTACTGTATCGAAATTATGGTGATCATTTGCCAGCCAGTTCGCTCGTCGAAGTCAGCCGCCTCTTCTCACCTGACCTCTCAATAGAAATTGAGGCTATATTCGGCCTTTGATTCAATGCCCATTGTCGGATAGTGACAACTGTTCAATTCTAATGTGATTTTATCAAGCCAGAGTTAAGTGTCCGCGCCTCGCCCGCAATAGACCTCACGACTCCTCAATAGATCCGCTTCGTGCTCAGGCTGTGTGAAAACGTTAGTGATCGCAGAAACAGCCAAGAACCGAGCCGAAAAATGCGCTCCTACGTAAAATTTGACGCTGGTTGAGCAGTCGATCGATTCCAGATTTTGCATAGCCTCACGCACTTCAGTTTTTGGTTAGGGTTTTCGCACAGCCTGTGCTATCAGCGGACATTTCAAATAGCGAATTACCAAACTGCACCGCACCACAGGTTATCGCTTCCCGGTTGAGCCGCGAGGCATGTCCGGTCGCGTGGGTCAGTTCATGCAGCAGGGTACTGTAATAGTGCGCCTGACTGTCGAACTGTTCCGGATGCGGCAGCACGACAATATCCCGCGAAGGATAGTAATATGCCCGCTGCTGGCGGCGGTGGATAACCGGCACCCCGGAGTATCGCCTGATCGCTTCTGCTGTCTCCTGTGGCGCATCAATCTGGGCTATCGGCTCAAAAAGGCGGCAGGCAGACCCTCACAGAGTGCCACGTTAAACAACCGGAACTCCCGTACGAGCGCAAAATGGCGAACCTGCGGGTTGCCATCTTTACCCGCTACGGGCGCACCGTTGCTGTCCAGCACCTCTTTTTCCTGTGGTAGATACAGTACTGCCAGCGAGGATTTCTCACCCTTGCGGACATTGCCGCCCACTTAGAATGAAGTTTTTTATGTAAACAAAAACGATTCAGGGGCGGAGTTCTCCGTACTTATAAGAGGCCGTCACGCCACCATCAATCAGAATATCGCTGCCGCTGATGTACGTTCCCGCTGGCCCGAACAGAAATTCGGCTAACGCGCCAATCTCATCCGGCGTTCCGCCGCGCCCGGCAGGTGACTTTTCAAGCATGTTTCGGTAAAAATCGCCACGTTCAGTGCTGGTCAGTTCATCGTAGGCCAGAGGGGTGAAAACAATCCCCGCGCTGATACAGTTGATGCGAGCCCCGCGTTTCCCCCATTTCACGGCCTCGGCCATCACCCGCAGCGCATTCCCGCGTTTAGAGATTTGATAGGCGTACAGGCTGTCATCAATTTCTTTAACCAGCGGCAGTTCCAGCAATGTCTCCGGTGACAGGGTTGCCAGCGCATCAGCCTGTGCCTGTGAAAGCGCATCAATATTCAGGCGGTGGCTGGACTGAGAGCCAATCACCACGGCGGAGCCACCCGGTGCAATGACTTTCCCGAACTCTTCAAATACCACCGCAGTGCCATACAAATCCACGCGCAGAATATCCTGTGCTTTGGCCTGTGAAGGGGATAAGCCTGCCGTGTTGATTACCCCTTTAATTTCGCCATACTGGGTCGCTATTTCGACTAAATCCTGTATGGATTTTCGGCAAGCGACATCGACAATTGCGGTACTGACCGTGAAACCTGCGCGGGTCAGGGTGTTTTCAGCTTGCTGGGTATTTTCGGATTTGATATCTGCCAGCAAAATATGCTTACCCACGCCGACTCTTCGCGCAATCGCCTGGGCAATGGCCCCACTGCCAATAACAACAATGACTTCTTTCATGCAAAATACCTCAATCTCATGGGCGAATGTGCGCCGTGCTTTTTCGTCAGCGCACATCTTTGCGGTTTAGTGTTATAACGCCAGTTTAAGAATGGTGGTCAGCGTTTCCTGAGTATAGGTCTCCGCCAGGCCAAACCAGCGGGTATTTCCTTTCAGGTTCTCCAGTATGGCTGGCATATCGGCCTCTGTAATGCCTAACTGTGACAGACGGGTCGGTGTGCCAATTTTATCGAACCACGTTTCAAGCGCGGCAATGCCTTCTTCTGCGGTTTCTTTACCAAACAGCGTCCGGGTAAAGCGCGCAAACTGTGCCGGGTTTTGGCTGTGATACCACTTCATCCACGCAGGCATGACCACCGATAATCCCGCCCCGTGCGGGACGTTAAACAGCGCGGAAAGTGAGTGTTCAATCATGTGGTTAGGGTAGCTAAAGCCCGAGGTACCGGCATAAGTCAGCCCATTTAGCGCCAGCGTGGACGCCCAGGCAAATTCGGCGCGGGCGTTGTAATCGCCCGGATCTTTTAACAACAGTTCTGTTGTTTCCAGTACCGTGGCAATCACTGATTCAACCAGACGCGACTGAATTTTTGGTTGTACCGCTGCGGTGAAATAGCCTTCAATCGAATGGGCGATAATGTCGGCGGCGGAATAGACCAGATAATCACGGGAAACGGTCTGCATCAGCGCCGGATTGACGACAGAGACTTTCGGAAATGTATGTACAGAGTGAAGAGCAAACTTCTCCCGGGTGACATCATTGGTGATGACGGCGCCGCTGTTCATTTCGCTGCCGGTTGCCGCAAGCGTCATAATCGAAAACACCGGTAACGCTGCATGGATCTGCCCTTTACCAATAAACAGATCCCAGACATCCCCCTCATACAGGGTACCTGCTGCAATGGATTTGGCGCTATCAAGCACCGAGCCGCCGCCCACGCTCAACACCGCATCAACCTGATGTTCCCGCGCCGCCTGAATACCTTCCCGGACTTTAGAGAGTAACGGGTTACTGACAATGCCGCCAAACTCAACATAGCGGATCCCATGCTGCGTCAGGCTCTGGCTAATCGTCACAAACAAGCCATCGTGTTTGATGCGCTCGCTGCCATAAGCCAGCAGGACATTTTTGACGTTATGTTCAGCCAGAATCTGGCCAATAAGCTTTTCTTTGTCTGAGCCGAACTCAATACGGGTCGGATTATAAAAACTGAAGTTATCCATCTCACTGCCTCTCTGAAATTAAGTCCCGATATTTGCGAAGTGCCACTACTATAAGAAAATGATTTACAACCAACTAGACGGTAACTGGATGAATCAGTTACAACTAAATGATGTAAATAAGTGGAAGCGACCATGATTAATGAATTGCACTCTATGACGACGTTTGTCCGTACGGTTGAGCTGGGAAGCCTGAGCAAAGCCGCAGATGCTCAGCAGATATCACCCCAGGCGGCGAGCAAAGCCTTAAAACAACTGGAAACGCATCTGGGGGTGAGGTTGTTCCACCGTACCACGCGAAATATGTCATTAACGGAGGAGGGACAACGTTTCTTTGAAGCGGCAAAACCTGCATTAATGGGACTGCAACAGGCGCTGGCGACGGTACAACAGACGCGCGAGGAGTTTGCCGGACCGTTACGTATCGTCGGTCCGCGTTCAGTAGTTCAGCAGGTTATTAAGCCCGTGCTGATTGAATACAGCCGACTCTACCCGGAAGTTCAGCCCGATGTGCAACTTGATGACGGGATAACTAACTGGGTTGAGAAGCGAGTGGATGTCGGTTTTCGTATCAGCGTTTCGCCGCAGGAAGGGCTGATTGCCCGTCGCTTGTTCCCCCTACAGTTGATCATTTGTGCTTCACCAGCCTATTTGCGTAAATATGGCGTACCGAAAACGCTGCACGATCTCAGCGCCCACCGGTGTAGCGTGTTTCGCCATGCCGCAACCGGGCGCCTGATCCCCTGGACAGTGAAGTCCGGTGACAATGTGCAGGATCATCATGTTAACCCTGCTATGTCGACCAATGATGAGATGCTGGAGTTACATGCTGTATTGATGGGGGAGGTCATTGCGCAACTGGCTGGGCCGACGGCGGCGCAATATATTCGAACAGGTCAGCTTGTTCCGCTGTTACCTGAGACTATTACCGATATACACAGCTTATTTTTGTATTACGGAAGTCGTGTCGCACAACCGCTCAGGGTTCGCCGCTTCATCGACCTTGCGATTGAACGCTTAGCCAACAGGCAGGACGTTGCGTTATCTGCTGAAGATATCAGCCTGGCGCATATTCAGGGGACGTCAGGATACTCATAGCTATCCTGCCGTATTCGGCGGGATAACAAATCAATAAATATGTCACCACACTACTGCTTTCTGGTGCTGGCGCGAACTTGTAACGTTGAAGGTAATTCAATGGATTTATCCGTCGAATTGCCCGCCAGTAGATCAAGCAATGTTTGTCCTGCGAGGGTTCCCGTTTCACTCCAGGGGAATTCGACGGCAGTCAGCGCCGGTGAGCAAACGGCGGCAAGAGTCCCCCCACTCAGGCTTGCCAGTGCCAGAGAGTCGGGCACTTTTTGCCCCGCACCATGGCAGGCCATAATGCAACCGCAGGCGATTTCATCGGATGTGCAAATCAGCGCATCCAGCTCAGGCCAGGTGATACGAATATCGCCGAGCAGGTTTAGGCCGGTCGTAATGCCTGCCGGCAGGTGAGAGGTAACCACGCGATGCGGAGAGTGGTTAACGGAGAGCATAGCGCTGTTCCAACCGCTCAGTACCTGGCGAAACATAATGTTATTGGAAGCAGTGCAAAGCAGGCCGATATTTTTATATCCTGCCTGTACAAGCGATGTGACCAGTTTTTTGATGGCTGCAGCGTAGTCAACACCAATGCTGACCCAGCTTGCATCACGATTGATGGCACCGATCTCAACCACCGGCACGCCGGTGTTACTTATCATCTGCGAACAACTGCTGATGTTATCAATATTGAATTGAACAATCGCTGCCGGGTTGTATGCAAGCATCTGCGCAAAAGCTTTTTCTTCACTCTGTCCACCCTGGCCGGACTCGATAAACATCATGCTGTAGCCCTGGGTCGTGAGCACCGTCTGCAGTGTTTCGGAGACGGCAAGAAAGCCCGGGGAGGAAAATGAGGGAACCACGCCCATCACCAGGCTGGAGTCGGCAGAGGCAAGGTTGCGGGCCTGCAGATTTGGCACATAGCCCAGCTCGTTTACCGCTGCTTCAATACGTGTGCGCAATTCAGGATTCACTTTTTCAGGCATGCGTAACGCGCGTGACACTGTCATCGTGCTGACGCCGACCAGTTTTGCCACTTCAGCGAGCGTAATTTTACCGGTGTTTTTCCTGCGTTTTTCTCTCGCGCTATCGTCCGCTTCTAACGTCTGCACTGATGTCCTCCTTTCGCCTGACTGGGCAGCCATTGTAAATGATGTTTGGCATTTTGCGCATTGCCCAACTGCAAAGTAATGATAAGTATGGATAACAAAGTTAGCGGTAACAAGAATTTTAACATTGTTACTGTGTTAGCGCTAACTTTGAGATGCAGATCACGGTAAGCCGCGAAGACATTCCACTATAGTAGGCTCACTTTCAACGCTATCGGGGTATTTATGATTACAACCTGGTTAACTGCGAATAATATCCAGATTGTAGATTCAGTCAGTGACTGGAAACAGGCAATTACGTTATCGGCTCAACCCTTATTGGCGAAAGAGGCGATTACTGAAGATTATGTTCAGGCCATTTTTAACAGCCATGAAAAACTTGGCCCTTATTATGTTTTGGCGCCTGGTCTGGCGATGCCTCATGCTCGCCCGGAACAAGGGGCAATTAAAAATGGCTTATCGCTTTTACATATTAAGCAAGGCGTTTCTTTTGACGCGGAAGAAAATGACCCTATTTACGTTGTGATTATGCTGTGTGCGCTTTCAGGAGATGAGCACATCAATATGATTACAGCACTGGCGGACATTTTTAGTGATGATGAACGACTCTCAGCACTGCTGAAAGCATCATCATTAGAAACAATTCAAACCGTTATCAACGGATAGTGAGGTAGAAATGAAAAAGGTTCTGATTGTTTGCGGTAACGGTTTAGGCAGTAGCTTTATCGTTGAAATGAATGTAAAAAAAATTATTAAAGAGCTGAGTAAAGAAGCTGAGGTTTCCCATACCGACTTAACTTCGGCAAAAAGCGAAACTGCCGATATTATTCTTAGCGCCAGGGATATTGCTGAGCATTTATCCGGCCATTCTGCACAGGTTTTTGGTTTATCTAATTTGTTGGACAACAATAAAATCAAAGAAATTCTTTCCGAGAATCTCTGATTAATTATTTGCGGCCTTACGGAGTCATTCTATGCTGCAGTTTATTATTCATGATGTGTTGGGCACACCAGCAATACTGGTCGGTCTGTTTTCCCTGATTGGCTTATTATTGCAGAAAAAAGCAGTTTCCGATGTTATTTCCGGAACCTTCAAAACCATAATGGGTTTTGTGATATTAACATCCGGGGCGGCGATTATCGCCACGACGTTAACAACGTTTAGCCAGCTTTTTGAACACTCATTCCATATTCAGGGAGTCGTACCCAATACTGACGCTATGGCGGCGCTGGCGCAGAAAAACTACGGTACCGCGACGGCAATGATCATGGTGCTGGGGATGTTGTTTAACATTGTCCTTGCCCGTATTACGCCGCTGAAGTACATCTTCCTGACGGGGCACCACACGCTGTATATGTCGGCGATGCTGGCTGTCATCCTCTCTGTCGGCGGTCTGTCGCCGTTCTGGGTCGTACTGGTAGGAGCGGTGATCCTCGGCATCATGATGGTGGTCTCTCCAGCCATTCTGCAGCCGTTTACCCGCAAAATTACAGGCACTGATGACCTGGCGCTGGGCCACTTTGGTTCAACTGGCTATCTGCTGTCAGCGCTGGTGGGGAAAGCGATCGGTAAAGGCAGCCCGTCGATTGAAGAGCTGAAGGTGCCGAAATCGCTGAACTTCCTGCGTGACTCCTCGGTCGCCATCTCGCTGACGATGATGATTCTGTTCCTGATTCTGGTACTGGTCGCAGGCAAAGAGTTTGTTGAGGGCAGCATCAGTGGTGGTCAGAACTTTATCATTTTCGCCATTATCCAGTCGCTGACCTTCGCGGCGGGCGTGTGGATCATCCTTGCCGGTGTGCGCATGATTATTGCCGAAATTGTTCCGGCCTTTAAAGGTATCGCCGACAAGCTGGTGAAAGATGCTAAACCGGCGCTCGACTGCCCAACAGTCTTTCCATTCGCTCCGAACGCGGTGATCGTCGGCTTCCTGTCAAGTTTTGCCGCAGGTCTGGTGAGTATGTTCCTGTGCCCGCTGTTTGGCTTAAGCGTCATCGTTCCTGGCCTGGTGCCGCACTTCTTCTGCGGCGCGACGGCGGGCGTTTACGGCAACATCTGCGGCGGTCGACGCGGTGCGGTGGTGGGGGCATTCGCTCACGGCCTGCTGATTTCATTTTTGCCTGCGATTTTGCTGCCACTGATGGGCGACCTTGGCTTTGCATCCACTACCTTTGGCGATGCGGACTTCGGCGTAGTTGGCATCATTCTTGGGCATGTCGTGACACTGTTTAACTAATTAATTCATTTGGAGGTGAGGTATGGCGGCTAAATTTTCGCCCTCGTTAATGTGCATGGATTTAACACAGTTCAGAGAGCAAATTACGGCAATGAACGGTCGGGCTGATTTTTATCACGTCGATATTATGGATGGCAGCTATGTGAAGAACATTACGCTGTCACCGTTCTTTATCGAAAACCTGAAAAAAATCACCGATGTGCCGATCGATGTGCATCTGATGGTGAATCACCCGGAAGATATTATTCCAATGTGCATTGATGCAGGGGCCGATATTATCAGCTTCCATCCGGAGACGGCGAATAACAAAATCTTCCGTCTGCTGAACCAGATTAAAGATGCGGGTCGTCGCTGCGGCGTGGTGTTGAACCCTGCCACTCCGGCTGATGCTATTAAGGAGTACGCGCACCTGCTGGATAAAGTGACCGTCATGTCGGTTGACCCGGGCTACGCAGGCCAGAAGTTTATCCCGGAATCACTCAACAAAATCAAACAACTGATTGCGATGCGCGAAGCGCATGGTTACCACTATCTGACCGAGATCGACGGCTCCTGCAACGAGAAAACCTTCAATGTTATCTCCCGGTCGGGCGTTGACGTCTTTATTGTGGGAACCTCGGGCCTGTTCTCCCTGGCGGATAATGTCAGCGATGCATGGGATAAAATGATCAATATCTACCAGCGCGAAATCGCTGCCTAAAATTGCAGCGCGCTCAGCCGTATTGAGCCATTGCGCAGTGCAAAGAGTCTATTTAACCGGTCTGTCTCTTTGCCTTCGCACTTGATTTATACGGTTGAGGGCGCTGTAACCCTTTTATATCTGGAGTTCCCTCATGACGACTCGTCGCACGCTAGCGAATGCTTTGCGCATGCTTTCTATTGATGGTGTACAAAAATCGAATTCCGGTCACCCGGGTGCCCCGATGGGTATGGCTGACATTGCCGAAGTCCTGTGGCGCGATTTTCTGAATCATAACCCGCAGAATCCGTCCTGGGCTGACCGTGACCGCTTTGTGCTGTCTAACGGCCACGGCTCCATGCTGATTTATAGCCTGCTTCACCTCACTGGCTACGATCTGCCCCTGGAGGAACTGAAGAACTTCCGTCAACTGCACTCCAAAACGCCGGGCCACCCGGAAGTGGGATATACGCCGGGCGTGGAAACCACCACTGGTCCGCTGGGTCAGGGCATTGCCAACGCTGTAGGTATGGCGATTGCAGAAAAAACGCTGGCGGCGCAGTTCAACCGTCCGGGGCATGACATCGTTGATCACTTCACCTACGCGTTCATGGGCGACGGCTGCATGATGGAAGGCATTTCTCACGAAGTGTGCTCCCTGGCAGGTACCCTGAAACTGGGTAAACTGATTGCGTTCTATGATGACAACGGCATCTCCATCGACGGTCATGTTGAAGGCTGGTTCACCGACGATACCGCTAAACGTTTCGAAGCCTACAACTGGCACGTTATCCGCGGTATCGACGGCCATGATGCTGACGCGATTAAACGCGCAGTTGAAGAAGCGCGCGCAGTAACCGACAAACCGTCCCTGCTGATGTGCAAAACCATCATCGGTTTCGGTTCGCCGAACAAAGCGGGCACCCACGACTCTCACGGCGCGCCGCTGGGCGACGCGGAAATCGTGCTGACCCGCGAAGCGCTGGGCTGGAAATACGGTCCGTTTGAAATCCCGTCTGACATTTATGCGCAGTGGGATGCGAAAGAATCCGGCCAGGCGAAAGAAGCTGCGTGGAACGAGAAGTTTGCCGCCTACGCTAAAGCCTTCCCGCAGGAAGCGGCTGAATTCACCCGCCGTATGAAAGGTGAAATGCCATCTGATTTCGATGCCAAAGCGAATGAGTTCATCGCGAAGCTGCAGGCGAACCCGGCGAAAATCGCCAGCCGTAAGGCTTCCCAGAACGCGATTGAAGCCTTCGGCCCGCTGCTGCCGGAATTCCTCGGCGGCTCCGCTGACCTGGCGCCTTCTAACCTGACCCTGTGGTCTGGCTCAAAAGCGATTAACGAAGACGCGTCGGGTAACTATATCCACTACGGCGTGCGCGAATTCGGTATGACCGCGATCGCCAACGGTATCTCTCTGCACGGTGGTTTCCTGCCGTACACCTCCACCTTCCTGATGTTTGTGGAATATGCGCGTAACGCGGTGCGTATGGCGGCGCTGATGAAACAGCGTCAGGTGATGGTCTATACCCACGACTCCATCGGTCTGGGTGAAGACGGCCCGACGCACCAGCCAGTAGAACAAGTCGCTTCTTTGCGCGTAACGCCGAACATGTCTACATGGCGTCCGTGCGACCAGGTGGAATCCGCCGTGGCGTGGAAATACGGCGTGGAGCGTCAGGATGGCCCGACCGCGCTGATTCTGTCCCGTCAGAACCTGGCGCAGCAGGAACGTAGCGAAGAGCAACTGGCGAACATCGCTCGCGGTGGCTACGTATTGAAAGATTGCGCAGGCCAGCCTGAGCTTATCTTCATCGGGACCGGTTCTGAAGTTGAGCTGGCGGTTGCCGCATGGGAAAAACTGACTGCCGAAGGCGTGAAAGCGCGCGTGGTTTCCATGCCATCTACCGATGCGTTTGACAAGCAGGATGCGCCGTACCGCGAATCCGTACTGCCGAAAGCGGTTACCGCTCGCGTGGCCGTGGAAGCCGGTATCGCTGACTACTGGTTCAAATACGTTGGCCTGAACGGCGCAATCGTTGGTATGACTACCTTCGGAGAGTCTGCTCCGGCAGAGCAGCTGTTTGAAGAGTTCGGCTTCACCGTTGATAACGTTGTTGCGAAAGCAAAAAGCATTTTATAAACGCCCTTATATCAGTGGGCATAGATACATGCCCACTGATAATCAATCATTAATTCATATTAACGAAGGTGATCTATGGACATTTCGAGTGTACTTAATGTAAAAAATATCAAATTGAACATGATGGCTAAGAGTAAAGAAGAGGCAATTGAAGAATTAGCTGACTTATTAGTTCGTGATGGGGCGGTCATTAATAAAGATATTTTTCTGAAAGATGTCTGGCTACGTGAGGAACAGGGCTCAACTGGATTCGAAAATCATATTGCGATCCCGCATGGCAAATCCTCAGGAGTAGCCCGTACGGCGTTGGCCATTGGACGCACCCAACATCAAATCCCATGGGAAACGATGGATGGTAGCGACGTTCGCTGTATTATTTTATTTGCAGTATGCCTGGTGGATCAAAATGCCACCCACATCCGATTATTATCACAAGTTTCAGGTTCACTTGCCGATGAAGAGATAGTGGAGAAATTACTGAAGGAAGATTCCCCTCAGAAAATTATTGATCTATTGAACGCTGAAGGTGTCAGCGCTTAATTTAATTATCATATCTACCATAGCATCAAAACAATCAATTCTGGAGAATAGTTATGAATATTGTTGGAATTACAGCTTGCACTGTAGGCATTGCACACACCTATATTGCGCAAAAGAAAATTGAAATAGCAGCAAAAAAAGCCGGGCACAATGTCAAAATTGAAACGCAAGGCACTATAGGTATCGAGAATGCCTTAACTGCTGAAGAAATTGCACAAGCCGACATCGTCCTGTTAGCCGCCGATGTTAAAGTCTCCGGTGAAGAAAGGTTCGCCGGAAAGAAAGTCGTCAAAGTACCAACGGAAATGGCGGTTAAATCACCAAATAAGCTTATCGAAAAACTCGGTGAATTAGTCAATTCATAACACTTACCAATGCGTATCCTATATAAATTAAAGGGCGTAATTTATGAATATAAAAGAAATATGGAAAGCAGCAAACCCTAAAGGTCATCTGCTGACTGCCATCTCATTCTTGATTCCGATTGTCTGTGGTGCTGGGTTTATTATTGCCATCGGTATGGGTTTTGGTGGGACGGTTCAGGACACTTTAGTATCGGGTCAATTTGATCTGTGGCAGGCCTTCGCTACCATGGGGGCTAAGGCGCTCGGACTATTACCCGTCGTTATTGCTATCGGGATTTCCGGTTCGATCGCGGGTAAGCCCGGTATTGCCCCAGGTTTTGTTGTCGGTTTGGCGGCTAATGCCATTGGTGCGGGTTTTATCGGTGGCATGATCGGCGGCTACATTTCCGGGTATATTGCTCTTGCTATCATTAAAAATGTGAAGGTTCCTGGCTGGGCCCGGGGTTTAATGCCTACATTGATTGTGCCATTTTTTGCATCCATTCTCAGTGCCCTGATCATGGTCTATATCATCGGTACGCCTATTGGTATTTTTACCGATGCTCTCACATCGTTCCTGAGAAGTATGGGAACTTCATCTAATTTACTATTAGGTGCTGTCATTGGGGCGTTGTGTATCGTTGACTTTGGTGGGCCGATCAATAAGACGTGCTTCGCATTCGTCTTAACTCTCCAGGCACAGGGTATAAATGAGCCAGTTACGGCCCTTCAGTTAGTTAACACAGCAACACCTATCGGTTTTGGGCTTGCATTTTTTATCGCCAAACTTCTTCGCAAAAATATCTATAATAACGAAGAAATCGAAATGTTAAAATCGGCGGTTCCTATGGGGGTAGTGAATATTGTTGAAGGATCCATACCCATAGTGATGAATGATATCGTTCGCGGTATTGCTGCAGCGGCAATCGGCGGAGCTTGTGGCGGTGCAATCACCATGGTATATGGCGCAGATGCAACAGTACCTTTTGGTGGTGTATTGATGCTCCCAACAATGTCAAATCCCATGGCAGGTATTATGGCGTTGATAGTAAATATATTAGTAACCGCAACCATCTATGCTGTCATCAAAAAAGATGTTCCTCGTGATGTTGTTATAAACAATGATCAAGAAGAGGAAGATATCAACTTTGATGACATTAAGATTAGTTAAGCATATATAATAGCATGCTGTTACATGATATCGCGCTCACATGAATTGTGATAATGGAGTGTTATTATTATCGCGCTATATACTATTCGCTGGATGCTATTTTTAATCGCCACGAATAAAAATGGGTCGCTAAGGTGACCCGTTTTTTACAGGCATATCATCAGAATTACTTAAAAACACCATCGCTTAGCTGCCAGTATAGCGGCGAACCGAAAGCTTCTACATAATAATCAATTACGGCCCTGACATTTAACGTTGGGTGACGAGCATGAGGATAAATAGCAGAAATATTTTGTGGCTCGGTCTTAATCGCTGTTTCCATATCTGGTATTAATTCAATAAGTTCGCCGCTTTGTAGCGTTTCGCCAATCAACCAGTCCGGAAAAAGGACTATCCCCATACCGCCCAATGCTGCAATAAGTAAAGTCTCGGCATTATTGGAAGACATCAACGGAGAGACTGGATAGTGCATCCACTCCCCACCTTTTCGACGCAACAGCCAGCGATTCGGTCCGGATGAACCACGGTAAACGAGACACTTATGTCGGCTTAAATCCGCCGGGTTATCAGGTATGCCATACTTTTGAAGATAAGCCGGTGATGCTGCCAGGCGATAGCACTGCTGTCCAAAAATGCGTGCATGAAAAGATGAGTCAGTAAGCTCACCGATACGAAAAATGACATCAGCAGCATCTTTATGTGGGTCAATGTAATCATCAGTTAACGTCAGCTCAATACTGAGGCGTGGGTAACGTTCCGTCAGCCCCGCCAATTTGGGCGCGACATGCTTTTGTCCAAAAAAAACGGGAGCATTTATGCGTATTAGCCCGGAAGGCTCAAGCGTCCTTTCATTGAGTTCCCGTCGGGCAGCGTCCAGGCTACTGGTAACCGCCCGAACATAACGGATAAAAATATGACCGTTCTCTGTCGGAATAATGGCGCGCGTATTGCGGTAGAAAAGTTGCTGACCGACCGCATCTTCTAGCTGATGAATGACGCGTGAAACCTGAGAGGCAGAAATGCCTTCGCGACGAGCCACAGTGGAAAAGTTCTGCACTTCATACACTGCAATGAAAATGAAGAGCGATCGGATATTGATATTGCTTAAATCATACATTAATGCAATTCCTGCACAGGTGTTTATTACATTATGGCATTTTTCTCATTCATGTTCAGGCGTAGTCTTCATCGCCTGCACATCTGGAGATTGTTTGCTATGCAATTTGTACTGATTTTGTTAGTTATCGCTGGCGGTATGGGGCTGTCAGTCGAGGCAGGCTTACTGGGGCCGCTAGGGGGGGAGGTTGGTGATTTATGGGCAACGTTCAGCATATTTGGTGTAGGCGCTGCACTGACTTTCCTGCTGATGCTTTTTTTCAGCCCACGCAATAGCCCGTCATTTTTCTCTTTGCCTGGGTGGCAGCTACTTGGTGGCGTACTCGGGCCAGTTTATGTCGTTATTCTGACCGTGGCCACGCCAGTCATTGGGATAGCGATGACGATGATCGGTATTTTAGCCGGTCAGGTATTTAAGAGTCTGATAATAGACCATTTTGGTTTACTCGGTACACCCCCCAGGAAAATAGACAGTAAGCGAATTATCGCCCTTATTTTTATCATCGCTGCATTAATTCTGGTTGCCAGAGGATAAGTTAGACTATGACACTTATTATGATCGTTTTAGCCATTATAGGCGGCTCCATGTTGAGTATTCAGGCGGCCATTAATGGACAATTGGGTAGTCAGGTAGGGGTATTTAAAAGCGCGTTCCTGACCTTTTCCGTAGGCGCAATTATCACCGCTTTGCTTATTTTCTTTTTTGAACCAAAACAGTTGGTTACACTGATGGATGTACCTAAATGGCAACTGCTGGGTGCCATGTTTGGCGTACCCTATATCGTTATCATGGTTTTAGCCGTACAACGAATAGGGACCGCGATTGCTACAGTCGCCGTTATCTTCGGACAGTTAACCATGAGCATGTTAATCGATAACTTTGGCTGGTTGGGAAATCAATCCATTTCGTTTTCGATGAGTCGTCTGGGGGCCATCCTCTGCTTAGGTATCGCGCTTTTCTTCATTTACTCAAGTAATAAAGTAAAGGCGACCGCCTTAAAACAAGACGTTCTGTCATCGAGCTAAATAGAATCAGTCACGTTCATCTATAAGGGATACGGACTAAAAATATCTGCATCCCTTATGGAAAGTAAATGCTCCGTTGATGATATCCAGAGCTAATATCGCCAAATTGATGAATATACCTAATAAACCCTAGCTAATTACTCCATCTAATCGAATAAATCAGTTTGCGTTATGCTTTTCCTGGACAACAGCCAAAGGATAACGTGATGCAAACTGTAAAACTGAACAACGGGATTGAAATGCCCCTGCTGGGCTTTGGTGTGTTTCAGATGACGGATGCCGCTGAATGCGAAAGAGCCGTTATCGATGCCATCGATACGGGATACCGCCTGATCGATACCGCCGCGTCTTACCAGAATGAAACCCAGGTCGGGAATGCACTGAAACAGACCGGCATCGCCCGTGACGAGCTCTTTGTAACGACCAAGCTATGGCTTCAGGATACTCATTACGAAGGCGCTAAAGCACAGTTCGAACGCTCCCTGAATCGGCTGCAACTTGATTATGTTGACCTGTACCTGATTCACCAGCCTTACGGTGATGTCCATGGGGCATGGCGTGCCATGGAAGAATTGCAACAGGCTGGCAAAATTCGCGCCATTGGCGTCAGTAACTTCCATCCTGACCGACTGGCCGATCTCATTGCCTTCAACCACGTTGCCCCGGCGGTAAACCAGATTGAAGTTAACCCCTTCAACCAACAGCTGCATCCCGTGGCGTGGATGCAAAGCAGGGGTATTCAGCCGGAAGCCTGGGCGCCGTTTGCAGAAGGTAAAAATGGTCTGTTTGAGCATCCCGTATTAACGGCGATTGGCCAGAAGTACGGTAAAAGCGTGGGACAGGTTGTGCTGCGGTGGATTTTCCAGCGAGGCATCGTTTCGCTGGCAAAAACAGTGCGAAAAGAACGCATGGAAGAGAACATCAACATTCTCGATTTCGAACTGAGTGATGAAGATATGTTGCAGATTACTGCTATCGACACCGCAACAAGTGCTTTCTTCTCACACCGCGATCCTGCCAGAGTTGAATGGTTGGCCGGTCGCAAACTGGACGTTTAAGACGCGATAAAAGAGGCAATTAATCAATGCAAAAACGTTATCTGGGTCAATCAGGACTCGAAGTGTCCGCGCTTGGGCTCGGTTGCATGGGCTTAAGCCATGGCTACGGCCCGGCGACCGATACTCATCAGGCTATCGAGCTCATTCGCGCAGCGGTTGAACGTGGCGTCACCTTCTTCGATACCGCTGAAGTGTATGGCCCTTTCCTTAATGAAGAGGTTGTCGGCGAAGCCTTAAAACCATTTCGTGACCGTGTGGTCATCGCCACCAAGTTTGGTTTTACTTTTGGCGACGACAACAAGCAGCAGATTTTAAACAGCCGTCCGGAGCATATCCGTGAAGCCGTGGAAGGGTCATTACGCCGCCTTAAGACTGATGTTATTGATCTGCTGTATCAACACCGTGTCGACCCGGATGTCCCGATTGAAGATGTTGCGGGAACAGTGAAAGACCTGATAGCGGAAGGCAAAGTTAAACATTTCGGCCTGTCCGAAGCGGGTGCGCAAACCATTCGTCGTGCTCATGCGGTACAACCCGTCACAGCCCTGCAAAGCGAATACTCCATGTGGTGGCGTGAACCTGAGCAGGAGATCCTGCCGTTGCTGGAGGAACTGGGTATCGGTTTTGTGCCATTCAGTCCATTAGGCAAAGGCTTCCTGACGGGAGCGATTAAGTCAGGAACGACGTTTGGTCAGGATGATTTCCGCAGTCGTGTGCCGCGCTTCGCCGAACAAGCAATTGCAGCCAATGAAAAGCTGGTCTCGTTGTTGGGTGAACTGGCTGCAGAGAAAGGTGTGACATCTGCGCAAATCGCACTGGCATGGCTGCTGGCGCAAAAGCCGTGGATTGTTCCCATCCCTGGTACCACGAAATTGCACCGGCTGGAGGAAAACCTGGGGGCTGCTGACATCATTCTTTCGTCGGATGAGTTGCGACAGATAACCCAGGCGCTTGAATCAATTAAAATTGTCGGCGAACGTTACTCGCCTGAGCATCAGGCTCGCGTAGGCCGTTAATACCCGGGCGGGGTCCGCGCGAATGGCGGACCCGTTATTCCTGGTAGCGAAGTGCATCGATCATCAGCGCAAAGGCCGGTGGATGCTGTTTGCGGCTGGGGTAATAAAGGTAATATCCGGGGAAGGAAGGACACCATTCCTGCAGAACCTGAATGAGCTCTCCTGACTTTATATAATCCTGCACCCTGTCCTCAGGTAAACAGGCGATGCCAAAACCGGATAAGGCAGCATCAAGCCTTTCCGCCTGCAGATTAAACGTTACCTGTCCTTCAACTCTGACCCGTAAAGGTTTTCCTTCTTTCTCAAACTCCCAGTGATAAAGACCACCGGCAGTCGGTAACCGCATATTGATGCAGCGATGATGTTGTAGCTCGTGCGGCGTGTGAGGTGCAGGGTTCGTGGCGAAATAGGATGGGGCACCGACAATAGCCATGCGCATGTCCGGGCCAATTCGCACCGCAATCATGTCTTTATCAACGCTTTCACCCAGTCGTATCCCGGCATCAAAGCGCCCCTCGACAATATCGACAAAACCGTTATCGACAACCAGTTCAACGTTAATTTCCGGATATTCCCTGAGGAAAGGTTTCAGTTTTGGCCATACCACGCTCCGCGCGGCATGTTCCCCGGCAGATAGACGGATATTACCGGAGGCGGTGCCGTTGAGTTGCACCAGCGCTTCCAGCTCCTGCTCAAGGGAGGCGATACGGGGTTCAAGACAGGCAATAATTCTCTCACCGGCTTCTGTCGGGGCGACGCTTCGGGTGGTGCGGGTCAGAAGGCGGATATTTAGCCTTTCCTCCAGTGCCTTCATCGCATGGCTGAGAGCTGACTGAGACACACCGAGCTTACCCGCTGCTTTGGTAAAACTTCGCTCCCTTGCCACCACAAGAAAAATCTGGAGTTCATTGAAGTTTTCTTTGAGCATCGGTGATTTCCTTAGGGAAGCATACCCTTCAATGTGCATTCATGAAGGGGGGTCATAGACACAATCATTTTAGCCCCATTACTGACAATAATGATAATTGATATTCTGACTGTATCGAAAATAAGTCTGAACTTTCAGAAGGTTTATCATGAAAATACTCGTGGCGGGGGCAACAGGCAGTATTGGCCTTCATGTCGTCAATATCGCTATCGAAATGGGCCATCAGCCCGTTGCGCTGGTCAGAAATAAGCGCAAAGTAAAATTCCTTCCTCGTGGAACGGATATATTTTACGGCGATGTTTCAATGCCTGAAACACTCATCAATCTGCCAAAAGATATTGATGCCATCGTCTTTACGCTCGGCTCTGATGGCCAGGGGCGTATTGGCGCCAGAGCGATAGATTACGGCGGTGTACGTAACATTGTCCGAATGTTCAGGGAGACGGCTGTTCACATCGCCTTAATGACCACGATAGGCGTGACTGAACGGCTCAGCACCTGGAATCAACGCACTGAAGTTCATGACTGGAAAAGGCGTGCCGAACGTCTGGTCAGGGCCAGTGGTCATCCCTATACCATCGTCAGGCCTGGCTGGTTTGATTACAACAATGATGATGAGCATAAAATCGTTATGCTCCAGGGGGATCGACGCCATACAGGAACACCGGAAGATGGTGTGATATCCCGGGAGCAAATCGCCCGGGTTCTGGTCAGTGCCCTGGGCAACCACGCGGCAAAAAATAAAACGTTTGAGCTGGTGGCTGAACGAGGCGAAGCGCAACAGGATCTTACCCCTCTGTTTGCTGACCTGCTGGCTGATAATCCGCAAAAAAATGATGGGATTCTAGATATGGAAAATATGCCCCTCGTGGAAGAACCTGAGTACATTATTAACGAGCTGAATTGCTATTTAAAAAATTTAACCAACCAAAAATCCAGACAATTTTGTTAAATAGTGGTCAGCGTTATGACAGTTGAGGTTTGTATATTTAAATATACAGACGGAGAACGCTCCTCCTGTCAGGGGCCAGTTTCAAACATATTGTTTTAAACTGGTATTAGAGATGAAAGCACTGCTTATTACTACATTGGTTATGGGATTTATTTCAGTGAATACCGTATCTGCAGCCCAGCAAATAAATCATGCAGATGGGGAAGAATAGTCTCAGCCAGAACTGGCGCGGTACCCGTCCCGGTTGGCTGGCGGCTGCACAAAACTTCAGCGTCTGCCGATACCGCGACGGTATCACGTTGAGGATTTTGAGTCTGCCGCATTAATCTATTCCCTGCGATGCGTGCTCGCAACACGTTTACGATTTTTCTCCCGCCAGAACATTATCAGGACATTATGAACAAGCAAAAAAACATTTCTCAGGTCGGGCGCGCTGCGACATCCGGCGTCTTTTTTATCGTGATTCTCGGCGCATTGATGGCCTTTACCTCACTCTCCACCGATATTTACCTGCCTTCCATGCCGATGATGGCCTCTGAATTGCAGGGGAACGTGGAACTGACCATTACCGGTTTTTTGATTGGTTTCTCGCTGGCCCAGTTGATTTGGGGGCCAATTAGTGACCGAATCGGACGCCGTGTGCCATTGTTTATCGGCATGGTGTTGTTTGTGATCGGTTCAGCCGGATGCGCGATGTCTTCCAGTATGCCGCAGATTGTTTTCTGGCGCGTGTTTCAGGCCTTCGGTGCCTGCACAGGACCAATGCTGGCAAGGGCGATGATCCGCGATCTCTATGTCCGCACGCGGGCGGCGCAGATGCTTTCGACGCTGGTGATCATCAGTGCTATCGCGCCGGTGATTGGCCCTCTGCTGGGTGGACAGATAGTCACCGTTGCCTCCTGGCGTGCCGTGTTCTGGCTGTTGGTGGTACTGGGTGGGGCGATGTTTATTGCGCTCTGGTGGTTACCGGAAACGCTGCCGGGTGAAAATCGACTGACGACACCGCTGAGTAGCGCCTTTGGCAACTATGCTTCGTTACTGCGGAATCGAGAATTTATGCGTTACACCCTGTGCGTCAGCTTTTTCTATGTGGCCGCTTACGCCTTTATTGCCGGTTCGCCGTTTGTCTACATCAGCTATTTCCATGTTGACCCACAGCATTACGGCTGGCTGTTCGGCATCAATATCATTGGTGTGATGGGACTGAGCTCCATTAATCGCCGTCTGGTGCAGCGTCATCCGTTGCATACGTTGTTGCGGGTTGCGGCGCTTGTTGCCGCTCTGGCAACGGTTGTGCTGGCCGCTGGCGCGAAAATGCAGACTGGCGGCATGGCGATGATGGTCGTGACGATTTTTATCTTTTTCTCCATGAACGGCATTATTGCCGCAGCATCGACGGCGGCTGCGCTCGATACCGTGCCATATAATATGGCGGGGTCGGCTTCAGCGTTGATCGGTTCGTTGCAGTACGGCAGCGGGATTGTGTCATCGCTTTTACTCTCGGCAATGAGTGACGGCACGCCATGGACGATGTCGTGGATCATGATGGTCTTTACACTGTTGAGCCTGGTGATGATAATCAAACGTAAAGCGCGTTGATGGTGGATCAGTCCTTTTGTTGTCCCTTTACTTAGTTTGAAACAGAATTACCGTATGGTAGCGCGGCTGCTGAATTTTGGGCGCACGTTGTTTACGGGGGCTCTTAACCATAAGCGACCGGGTAGTTTATTTGGACAGATGGATGATATTGTGCAGTGCTATGCGTTTTTCACACGCCAGTGTCGGTCCGTTGCATTTTCAGGGGCGCCGCGTTTTATTCGCTATCATTTTCCCGATGTGTTCTCCGGCGTTTCTGACATCGCCAACAGCATTACCTATCACCCCGGCGATGGGGCCACCGACATGGATCCCCGCCCAGGTCAGCGCCCCGAGCCAGAACATGGTCGTTCTGCGCTGAAGCGTAAGGGATGCCGCATTATCCGCCAGCGCGCGAATTGTTTGACTTCAGGGCTTTCAACCGATCAGCAGAAGCGCTTCAGGCGCTGCTGCTGCTGGATAAAGCCAGAGTGGGCTTAATCTGGGGAGAGGAGTTTGGCCCGGAAGGGTACGGTTTTGAACGGGTGAACTTTGGCTGCCCGCGCACGGTGTTAGCGGATGGGCTGTCGCATATCCGTGCCGCGCTTTCCAGTTTGCGCTGACGCTGAGTCAAATCCCAGCATGCTGCCGAAAGGCGGCATGTCCTTACCGTTGACGGAAAAGAATCATTTATATCCATCATAAAATAGCGATGAACGACGAAGGTGAAGCCGGACGGTTTATTGCCGCCCATCCATTTGGCCTGCTGGTTTCGCCATCGCTGGCGGCGACGCACCGCCATTTATTTTTGCACCGCAGGAAGATGACAAGGGATCACTGTACGAATCCGCAGTGGAAAGAGATGGCAGGTCAGCGCGTACTGGTGGTGTTCAGCGGGTCTCATGCCTACATCTCGTTCTTCGCTAACTGTCAAATTTGCCCATACACCTGCGCTACATACCGCCCACGCCCGTCACCATGCCCCAGGTCCATCGCTACCATTGCCAGCGCCTCTTTCCTGCTGAACCCCTGCGCCAGATAGTGACGAATGGCATCCTGCGCCCACGCATAACGCAGCGAATGCGGAGAATATGCGCCAGTGAGGCCAACGCGTGTTGCCTGGTTGTGCCAGTAGTCCATTGCACTTTTCAGATCGGGCTTATCGATCAGCCGGTTATTACGGCTTTCTGCGACAGCTAACGCATTATCCAGTGCTTTTTTAACTGCGCCAGCATCGAGAATCACTGTTTCGCGGGGCCGTCCGCCTTTGGTGCCGAAAACTATGGTTAAACGAGTATCGTCCCGTTCAACAGCCTGTTTCCACGTTTTCAGTGACTGCGTACTTTGCACTGCCTCCTGTGAGCGTAAACCCATCAGCCGCGCCAGCTCCAGTGCTGCCGCCAGCCCCGGATCTTTCGCGCGGGCCGTTTCCAGCACATAGCGGTAATGATCCTGTGTGATGGCCTGTCGCGTACCATTGCGCGATGCACCAGAAAGCCCCAGGGATTTATTTGTCAGTCGCTCGTGTTCTGCAATCTGTTTACGCCCGGCCTGTTGCAGTACAACACGTAGTGAGGCCATTTCATTCTGTAGCGTGCGTTTGCTGATCCCCTGCGCCAGTCTTTCATGAATGTAGTTTTCAATGTGGCGAACTTTGATCTGCGCCACACGCTGGATCTGAACGTTCAGCGTCCGTAAATGGAGGTCGAACCGCTGTACGATATGAATGCGATCGTTCACCGTTTTATGGCTACCACCGCAATGCTTTGCCAGCACCTTCATTTCACCGCCTAACCTGCCCATACACTTCTCCCATGATTTTGCGAACACAAACGGTCTCCGGCGTATGCTTTTTGGCTGCGCCAGAACGATACCTTCACGCCGGAGTGGCAGCCTGTTGAGGTATAGGGAGTTTCAGCCAGTACACGGTACGGACTGCCTGCCAGAGCAGGAATTCTCCGGGGCATCATGCCCCCCTCGGTATCGATCTTTTTCTCCTCTTTTTTGCTGACAGTGGCCCAAAAAGGACGTATCAGATTAGGAAATATGCGCAGAAACCCTGAATACTGTGGTATGGCGCGGAGTGGTGGTTGTGCGTCACTTTGTCGCTTTGCGCGACGCAAAGTGACGCACCGGTTGAGTGCCGGTCGCGAAAGATCACGGATTCTGGCGCAGATTTACGGTCACGCGACAGCAAGCCTCGCGGTAATGCTGACCGCAGCCCGTAGGGTAAAGGGGGCTGATCCTCAGCCGGACAGGGATTTACCCGGGAATTTCAGGTGTTGTGGAATGCTGACCAGATCTCTGGTGCAGCGAAAGGACGTATTGTCGGTAAAGTATGACCTCTGTCGCAGTGACCTGCGAGCCGGTGTTTGCGGAGGTATTCACCGGTAGGGGCTGCCATCCTGAGTTCCTCAGGCGCTTCTTTCAGGCCATGAAGCATGGGCGCTGTCAACGACAGCATTGTGCAATCCGGAGCTTACATCCGGTCGATGGACGTGAAAAGGGGAAACTCTTTTTTGCTAAAAAAGAGTTTCCTGTAGATTTCTTCGAAATTTTATGAATGTAAATTTACCGCTATTGGGCGACATTTACGTATTTGCTGGATATTTTTATTAATATTATGGCGACAGCCTGAACCTTAAGAATATGAGATTTCTGAAGGTTAAATTGCTTATGACCCGGAATTTATCGGTATCACCCTGTAGGGTGATGCCGACAGAGGGAAAATAATTAAAACTGGTTCCAGTATATAAAACACTCCACACCCCGCAGACACATAAAGAGCACCATCGGGAATACCGCCTATGTGTGAAAACGGGATAAGTGAATAAATATTTGGAACAAAAATGGACAATTTCGTATCACCATCACCCGATAAACCCAGGAACACGCCGGAAAAATACACTGTACCAGGACACCATTTGCCGTGGTCTGGCCTGGTGGCACTGGCTATGGCCTGTTTTGTTACCATGCTGACAGAAGCCATGCCCGCCGGACTGTTACTCTGGATTAGCCCGGATCTGGGCGTTTCAGTGAGTTATTCGGGACAACTGGTCACACTCTACGCTGTCGGGACATTAATAAGCGCAATGCCGTTAGTGTCTTTAACACAAAGCATGCGACGCAAACCGCTATTATTAGTGGCTATTGTCGGTCTGGCGATTATCAATATCATCACCGCATTTTCTCATAACTACGTACTGACGCTGATTGCGCGCTTTTTGGGCGGTGTTTTCGCCGGATTAGTGTGGTCTCTGGCAGCGGGATTTGCCATCCGTATGTCACCGCCACACCTTGCCGGGCGTGCCATTGCCATCGCGATGCTGGGAACACCGTTAGCCCTGACGATCGGGATCCCCGCAGGCGCATACCTTGCAGAATTTATTGGCTGGCGTTCAGATTTCATGATGATGAGCGTACTGACGGTGATCCTGGTTGCCTGGATTATGGTGTCGGTTCCCGACTCACCTGGAGCCGAGAATGACAGATCTCATCTTACTTTGTTGCAGGTGGCAAAAGTGAAAGGTCTGATTGTAGTGCTATTTGTGACACTCACCTTCATTCTGGCGCATAATACTCTTTTCACCTATGTGGCGTCATTTTTCGCATACGCAGGGCTATCTGATAATATTGACCTGGTACTGTTAGTCTTTGGCGTGGCCGCGTTAGCCGGGGTCTGGTGTGCAGGTATCACCGTTGATCGCTGGCCCCGAAAGTCGATGCTGGCAAGTATCGCAGTATTTGCAGTCTCAATCCTCTGCCTGGTTTTCGTCAGACAACATGGGGTTATTTATGTGTCTGTGGCGGCATGGGGTCTGGCCTTCGGCGGCGCGCCAACACTGCTTCAGGCTGCACTGGCTAAAACCGCGGGTAATGCTATTGATGTTGCTCAGTCAATGATGGTAACTGTCTGGAATGTTGCGATTAGCGGTGGTGGGTTACTTGGCGGGATACTCCTGGGCCGACTCGGAATACAGTCCCTCCCGTTTGCCGTCGAGGGCCTTCTGGTTGTGACATTTGTTGTCGCATTCAATGCCCGGCAGCACGGTTTTACCGATGTAAGAAAGTATCCCGACAAATAGATTATTAAGGTGTGAGATATGGAAGGATATGACGTGTTTTTTTCTTCTGCGTTACAACCACTCTATAAGGAGTCCAGCACCCGAAACTCAGTTCAGAGTGTGTTGAATAATATCAATGCCATGTTCGGCGTTTCATCCAGTTCTCTTTCTTTACATATAAACAGCCATCAAAATCCGGTAAATTTCACTTACCATACGGGGGTTGATGAAAATTTTGCGACTTATTACCATAATAAACAAAAAAATATTGATCCTATTGCAAATAGCTCAACGGAATATGCGATAGATAATGGTTTTACTATGGCTGAACTTTGCAATAAATACCCTAACTGGGGAGAGGCATACAAATCTTCGTTTTTATCTTTCGGGTATAAGGATGCATTGCTGGTTAATTTTTACACTCAATGCGGTGGCCGGGGCGTTTTAGTCTTACGAAGTGATATTCATCGTGGAGAGTTTAAAGCGATTGAGGCTCATTCGATTTCTCAGTTATCTCCATACCTTCGAATGGCCCTGCAGTCACATCTGCAACTGTACAATCCTGTTTCCGGCATCCCAGAAATATGCAGCCATTCGGCAACGGCCATTTTTCATATCACCCGTTCGGGTCGACTCCTTCAGGCTAATGCTGAAGGATATAAGATATTGAATAGTGCTGACGGGATGTCGCTGAATAACGGTCATCTGAGATTGATCGACAGTATCAGCCAGTTTCATTTAAAAGAAGCCTTATTTGATATTTATCGTCAGCCGCAGTCAAAAACAAAAATAATAAAAATCCAGCGGACTCAAGAGACGTTTTTTGTTGTTCGTATATTTCCTCTTAACCAAAAAGACTCTCGTGATAATGAGATTATGCTGATGTTAAGCGATCCCTTCAGGGCTATCCATAGCGAACCAGCACTTCTGTGCGAGCTTTTCGATTTAACCCATCGTGAAGCTGACATTGCGATCCTGCTGGGAAATGGCGATAAACCTGCCGATATAGCCATCCGGGATGGTGTCTCTATTAATACCGTGAAAAGCCAGCGCAACAGCATCTACGAAAAAATGGGTATCAGGAGCCAGATGCAGCTTATCAGACTCATCCACTCCCTGGGGATATTAGCTGAAACAAAGCTTCAGGTAACAGATGACAATCTCGGGTTATTGCCTCCTGCACGGCGCCTTTTTTTACCTCAGATAAAGATCCGCCATTAGGTGGGAGCATTAAAAGCGAGCTGGCATTGTTGAATCTGTGGCGGGAAGTGAGGCAGGACTGCATTTTCCTGGTCATTGGCTGTCCGAATTATTAGTGCACGGCCTTTATCCGTTCGTAGTAAAGTCGCCTCCAGTGATCTGGCCTTTTTGGGCAAGCCTGTTACCCTTAAAAATCCCTTACCCTTAAGCCTTTTCTCTTTTGGCCTTTTCTCCTCACAGAAGAACCGACTTGTGTCCGGATTATTGTTATTGGATTAATCAGAGAGGCGTTACTGCGTTAAGGTAAAAAAATGGGTGTCTCATCGATGAATCAGGCCGGTTCGTTGCTCCAGTTCAGGAGCAACGAACCGACAGAAGAATGTCTGTCATGATGCTGCTTTTAAATGCCCGGCAAACTGATAAGGCGACACATGCCGTTTTGTGTTTGCATCCAGATAATCCGCCCACCACTGCATCATATTGATCCGCTCCTCCAGATATTCAGCCTTATGAATATAGGCAGCACGCACGCTGTTCCTTTCCTGATGGCTCATCTGTTTTTCAATCGCCTCTTTGCTCCACAGTCCCGACTCACTCAGTGCACTGCACGCCATCGCCCGGAAGCCGTGACCGCAGATCTCTTTCCGGGTGTCGTAGCCCATCACACGCAATGCCTTGCTGATGGTGTTGTCGCTCATGCACTTGTCCTGGTCGTATTCGCCGGGGAAAATAAACGCCAGATGCCCGGAGAGCGCTTCAGTTTGTTTCAGGATCGCCATTGCCTGATCGGACAGCGGGACGATGTGCTGTGTTTTCATCTTTGTGCCACGGTGAGAGAAGCGCACGTTTTCGATCTGCTCCCGTTCTTCCGGGATGATCCAGAGCTTCTGTTGCCAGTCGATTTCACTCCAGCGGGCAAAGCGCAGCTCGCTGGAGCGCACGAAGAACAGCAGCGACAGCTTCAGCGCATACCGTGTCAGCAGCCTGCCGGAGTAGTTATCCGTCCGGGATAATAATTCTGGCAGTTTCTCAAGCGGCAGGGCCGGGTAATGCTGTGTTTCCGGCGGCGTAAACTCACCATCCAGATCCAGCGCCGGGTTTGACCTGATTAACTGCTTTTTCACTGCATAGCGCATGATTTCCGTAACGTAGTTTTTCAGCCGCGCGGTGATCTCCAGAAAGCCTTTGTTCTCCACCTTACGCAGGGTAAACAGCAGATCTTCCGTGACGATTTGATCGATGTATCTGTCCCCGATATCCGGGAAAATATACATTTCCAGCCTGCGCCGGATAGTCGTCGCATAATGTTCAGACCAGCGCCGGTGATCGGCATGCCAGTTTATGGCGATCTGGCGGAATGTCTGGCCGTTTTTCTTTTTCTGCTGTGCGATTTTTTTGTCAACGGAAGGATCGACACCTTCACGCATTTTTATACGTGCTGCATCGCGGAGCTGGCGTGCCGTAAGCAGGGAAACATCCGGGTAAGGGCCAAAGGCCAGCTTCTTCTCTTTCCCGTCAATGCGGTACTTCATATACCAGAGTTTTGAGCCGTTGGGTTTGATCAGCAGGTACAGTCCGGCACTGTCGCCGAGTTTGAAGGGTTTGTCTGTGGGTCTGAGCTTGCGGATAGCGGTATCAGTGAGTGACATAGCGGGGGGCTCCATTCGTTCAACGAACCGTGAGGCCCCCGATTAAGCCCCCAAAAACTACAGATGTCAAGAAACCCGGTAATCCTTACCAGGACAACCGGGCTAATCTAACTGCTTGTTTTTATAACGCATTAAGACTCACTGAGACATCTTAATACTAAAATCTGGCTCCTCTGACTGGACTCGAACCAGTGACATACGGATTAACAGTCCGCCGTTCTACCGACTGAACTACAGAGGAATCGTGTGGATTCGTATGTTAGCGGCGAAAAAATTTTTGTCAAACCCCATTTAACCGCCTACAGGTTCGATTGCGGATTCTCTCATCACTTTGTTGCATTTGCAGACACTTTATCTGCAAAAAACTTTGCAGCCTTACGATTTCTCGCTCATTATTGAAATGTGGTTTCAACTTTCTTCTCTAAGGTCCATTTTGAACGTCTCCGCAGCCTTACGCCAGGTGGTCGCCCGCACACCCTGGTATGCCAAACGCAAGAGTTATAACATCCTGTTCTGGCGTGAAATCACCCCACTTGCGATCCCCATTTTCCTGGAAAATACCTGTGTCCTGTTGATGGGAGTCCTCAGTACGTTTCTTGTCAGTTGGCTGGGTAAGGAAGCAATGGCTGGGGTGGGACTTGCCGACAGTTTTAATATGGTGATTATGGCTTTTTTTGCCGCAATCGATCTGGGGACGACGGTTGTTGTCGCCTTTAGCCTGGGTAAGCGTGACCGACGACGAGCCAGGGCAGCAGCCAGGCAGTCCCTGGTCATTATGACTCTGTTTGCCGTATTGTTAGCTGCCGTCATACACTATTTTGGCAAGCAGATTATAGATGTCGTTGCAGGAGAGGCTACTGCGGATGTAAAAGCTCTGGCGCTAATCTATCTGGAGTTAACGGTTCTCAGTTATCCGGCTGCCGCAATTGCCCTGATTGGCAGCGGAGCCTTGCGTGGTGCCGGAAATACGAAAATACCACTGTTGATTAATGGCGGCATGAATATTCTGAACATTATTATCAGTAGTATTCTTATCTATGGTATTTTTTCCTGGCATGGGCTTGGTTTTATTGGCGCCGGACTGGGGTTAACTATTTCTCGTTATATTGGCGCTATCGCAATTATCTGGGTTTTAATGATTGGTTTTAACCCTGCGCTACGGATTCCCCTTAAAAGTTATTTTAAGCCCTTAAATTTCGGCATTATTTGGGAAGTCATGGGTATCGGGGTGCCAGCCAGCGTTGAGTCAGTGTTGTTTAACAGTGGGAAATTACTCACGCAAATGTTTGTTGCTGGTATGGGCACCAGCGTCATCGCCGGTAATTTTATTGCATTTTCCATTGCAGCGTTAATAAACCTGCCGGGAAATGCTTTAGGTTCGGCATCCACCATTATTACAGGGCGTCGTCTGGGGAATGGGCAGATAGCCCAGGCCGAGATTCAGCTTCGCCATGTATTCTGGCTTTCTACCATCGGGCTGACGGCCATCGCGTGGCTTAGCGCCCCATTCGCCGGTATTATGGCGTCATTTTATACCCATGACCCGGACGTCAAAAATGTCGTCGTGATCCTTATCTGGCTGAACGCGGCATTTATGCCAATCTGGGCCGCCTCGTGGGTGTTGCCTGCTGGTTTTAAAGGCGCACGAGATGCGCGTTTCGCTATGTGGGTTTCAATGCTTGGTATGTGGGGCTGCCGCGTTATTGCAGGTTATGTGCTGGGAATATTACTTGGCTGGGGCGTGGTTGGCGTCTGGCTGGGCATGTTTTTTGACTGGGCTGTACGTGCTGCCCTTTTTTACTGGCGAATGGTCAGTGGGCGCTGGCTATGGAAATATCCGCGCTCTGTACGCAAAGTAAGGTGAAAAGCGGCGTAATGCCTGAATATTCAGCGAAATGAAGAATATTTCAGCAAACGAATTTTTTTATGCATTCAGGCTTTGACAAGCCGAACGCACATCGTTAATATTCGCCCAGTTCACACGATTCCTCTGTAGTTCAGTCGGTAGAACGGCGGACTGTTAATCCGTATGTCACTGGTTCGAGTCCAGTCAGAGGAGCCAGATTCAGAAAAGCCTGCCTTCGGGCAGGCTTTTTGCTTTCATCATAACCCTGATGTCAGGCTGACATTAACTGACATTCCTGAGCGCCGCTCCAGCACCCCGATAGCCCGGCAGACATCAACGCCATTTCCAGTGATAAACGCGCGTAATACCGACGTAACGGGCAATAGTATGATTCAGGGCCATTTCAGTTCGATGATGGAGTGACAAACGCTGTATCCCGCAGCTAAAGCTCGCAACATAAAGCCTTTTGACGCTTGCTGGCAGATTCCCGGGGGGGGGAGGTAACCGCAAAAGGCTCCTGTATTACACCAGGTGCTTATCCACTGGTTTTGCTGTTCGACTCCCATTCACTGCGTGATGATATCCATAAACTGTTGGCACGCAATATCAAACTGAAAATCTTGCTGACTCGCAGGAAAAATGTTTTGAGGCGATGCTGCTTTACGTCACGGTAATTGTTAACGGTCATACCGGTATAAGGGGCCGTACTGGCGAAGACTGGCACTTCTTTCAGGCCATAACGCAAATAACGTCGTCCACAGACAATATAATGCTGTTGGGAAACGATACCTGGACAGCGATGAAAGAAATGAACACCGGGCTTCACTCCGTAACGTTATCCGTGACTCCGGGGAATATCTCTGTTCATAGATGATACATTCATATTAAATATTAATTTTAAAAAAATTATTGAATTAAATATATATCCAATAATATTAGCTTCGGTGAAAAATAATAATTTATTATGAGTGGCTCAGGCCATATGAAAAAATGCCTGGAATAATCTGTTAATAAAAGCATATCTCACAATATTTGTATTCAAAAGTCTTTCTGCTTGATATCGTTCTGCAGATGCCTTATTTATACTTACGCATCAAATAAATAAAAAATATAAAATGTCGCTTTTTTATGACCAGGAACAGCGTATATGGAATTTCGTAATCTGACGCCATTTTCTGTAATGGAATATGCAATGGATGATAAACACAATAAACGTTATCACGTCATCGCCATGAAAACTGGTTTCAGGCTGGTCCGGGATGCAGTGGGACACTGGCAGGCGAAACTGATGGACTATCCGCCATTGCCGTTATCGGTGGAGGACAAATTTTCCGGGGAGATGAACGTCTCTCCGGTGGTGCATGAAAGTGACCTGGCCCCTTTCAAACCCGCCTGCGATATCATTGTTAACGGCACGGCTTACGCGCCGGACGGCATCGCTGTACCGGAGATAATCGCAGGTGTAGTGATGCGCTCACCGTCAGGCGAGGTGTTGCTGGGCAAGAAACTGAAGATAACCGGTCAGCGTTTTTATCGGCGACAGTCATTAACCGGGCAATGGGATGAAACCGCCCCTGAACCTTTCGTCTCCCTGCCGCTGGATTATCGTTACGCCTTTGGCGGCGAATGCCGCGTGGAAGCGGACAGTGGCTATGCTGACCGCATTCCGGAAGAAAACCGTCTGACGGAAGAACAACGGCGCGAACACCCTGAGGCGGATAACCCGCCGCTGGCGCATATGGCCTGGCCGGTAAACCCGCTGGGGCTGGGATATACACCCTCCTGGTACCTACGGGCTGGCAATATCCACCAGGTGGAAGCTCCCCGGATTATCGCCATGGACGCACCGTTCACCCTTCAACATTTTATTAACGTTTGTGAAGGGAAAACCGACTGGTCTTCCCCGGAATGCCAGCCCGCAGGTTTTGGCTGTATCAGCCGTACCTGGCTGCCGCGCCTGTCGTTGGCGGGAACCTGGGATCAGGCGTGGCTGGAAAACCGTCATCCCGGTCTTCCGGAGGATTTTAATTTCCGCTACTGGAACAGCGCGCCACGTGACCAGCAGATCCCTTTTCCCGCACCGGGTACCACACTCACTCTGTACGGACTGCACCCGGATGGGGAAATGACCTTCACATTACCCGTAAACCGGGCCGGTATTCTGCTGCGAATGGATACGGGTGAATGGGTGCCGCAGATGATGTGGACCGATACGTTACTGATTGATGCTGACACCCTCACACTGGCGCAGACCTGGCGTTATCTGCTGCCCGTTAATCCGTCAGTACGGGTAATGGAAGCGCGTTATCACGTTCCAGGAGAATAATGATGGCGAAAAATTATATCGCCCGCCAGGACGGGCTGTGGACGGTCATCAGCCTGACACCGGATGTCTGTAAAACCCCGGTGGGAAGCAGCACACCGCCGGTTCCCTATGCTGTGATAGCCAGTCTGGGAGACGCGGTTCAGACCGTGCAGACAGTGAAAGCTAACGGACACCCGGTACTGGTTCTGGATCAAAGTATTATTCCTTATACCAAAGGTGATGAGCCTGGGGTGGCGAAGGGGGTTAAAAGTGGCACGGTTGGCGACATCTGCGAACCGCTGGAGCACAGCAGAACCGTTTTTGCCGGTGGTAAGCCTGTTCTGCGCCACTTCGATAAATTCTGGATGAATGCCAGAAATACAACGGGATTAATTATCGGGCAGCCTCCCGTTGCTGCTGATTCGGTCAGTAAAGCTGACCCTGCGCCGGAGCCGGAAACAAAAGAAGAACAAAGTATCTGGGACACAATGCTGATGATCCAGACAGACCAGAGCCGTGCGCAAATAGAGGCTGCTCCTGTTTTGCTTGATATCACCATCGGGGCGGCCAAAGCCTTCTGGAACCAGTTTCCGGATCTCGCAACAATATTGGGGCAGGGGGCTGCTATGCAGTCCGCTGGCGAGATGCAGATGAACGGAGCCATGCTTTCGGCAATGGGCATGGATGAGATGGGCGAAGCACAGTACCGGATGGGTGAGGAGGTTATGGCGCACGCCGGTGATTTTAACCTGGATGAATACCGTCTGAAAATGAGCAACAGGAACCAGGAAATCGGCGGTATGGCGTATGACTACGGTTCGCTGGTGCTGGGCGGATATGGTCTGGCCAGAGGCGGATTTATGGGGCTTAAAACCATGCGGACAGCCAGTAAACTGGTGCATGAAGGCGAGGCCGGCGGAAAATTTGCTGCACATATGATGAAAATGGATAACGCCGAAGATGCTGCAACGGATGCGGAAAAATTGGCGGATGATGTGGTTCCCGAAGGCCGGGACGGTGCGAATATTAAAGGAGAAACACAGGGGAACGGCGACAGAGGGGATGGTGTAAACAGTATGTTATGCACTAAATCTGGTGAGCCGGTGGACATCGGAACCGGTGATTTTCTCCAGCATTTTAGCGTACTCTCGCTGCCGGGCTCGCTGCCGTTGACGCTTTCGCGATTTTACCGTTCACAGGCCAAAGGCACCGGGATTTTTGGCCCGAAATGGACCGATGAATGGTCCTGCATGCTGACGGTACATGGCAATGATATGCATTTTACTAACCATGAGGGTGTGGACTTATATTACCGCATCCCGCAGAACGGAATTTTCCGTGATACAGCAAACTCCCGTCAGGCGTATTATCGGTTGTCGGGGGATATACGTGATGAACTGACTATTTTCGATCGCCGTTCACAACACTCGCAGATTTTTTCTTTAACAGATAACGGTATTTACCTGTTATCAGCAATCCATGACCGTTATGGCAACCGGGCTGATTTTATCCGCACGGAGGGTTTGTTGACGGGCATCCATCACAGCGATGGTTATACGCTCGCGCTCGGCTGGCAACAGCGACAACTGGTGAGTATTGACCTGGCGACACCACAGCGCCAGCGTCTCGTCACCTGTCACTACGATAAAAATGGATATCTGGCGGAGTGCGATACCATCCAGTTTTCACATTTATGGCATGAGTATACCTCCGAAGGATGGATGACCCGCTGGCGGGACACGGATAAAACCTGCGTGGATATCGTCTATGACACGCTGGGGCGGACGGTTAGCACTCTGTCAACAGAGGGCTACTTTGATGACCAGTTTCTTTATAACGATGATGAGAAATGTACCACCTATCTGGATGCCGAAGGTGGCGAAACCCGTTACTGGTACAACGGGGATGGCCTGGTCACCCGCAGCATCGACCCGCTGGGACGGGAAGAAACCTCAGTCTGGGAGAACACCCGGCTCCGGTCCCGCACCGATGCGCTGGGACGCACCACGGCGTATGACTACAATAACGAAGGAGAGATAAGCCGTGTGTCTCTGCCGGGTGGCTACAGTCTGTATTACGACTACAACGAACACGGTCAGCTCACCCGGTTGAGCGCACCGGGGAATCAGGTGTGGCTGTGGGAATATGACGGGAAAGGCAGTATGGTCTGCCTGACCGACCCGCAGGGGCGTCAGCAGCAGTTCAGCTACAGTGAACACGGCGATTTACTCCGGCAGATTATGCCGAACGGCGCAACCTGGCGCTGGAGCCACGATGCGTTACATCAGGTGCGGGCAACCACCGCGCCGGACGGCGGCGTGACACAGACAGAGCAGGACATTCTGGGCAGATTGCTGAGCGTGAAAGACCCGCTGGGCTACACCACGCAGTTCCGCTACAGTAAGAACCATGCCGGACCACAGGGCAGCGTGGAAGAAATCCGTCGCCCGGACGGTGTGCGCGAACTGATGCGCCAGAACAGCGAAAAGCTGCCGGAAAGCTTCACCGATGGCGAAGGCAACACCACCCGCTACGAATATGGCGCGTTTGACTTGCTGACCGCTGTCATCCGCCCGGATGGCGAGCGTCTGGCGTGCCGTTACGATAAACTCACCCGCCTGACCGAAATCACTAACGCCGAAGGTGAGCATTACCGCCTGAGGTACGATAAAGCCGGGCAGCTTGTCGCTGAAACTGATTTTACCGGACGCACGTTAACCTACAGCTATGATGCCGCCGGACGCTGCATCCGTACCACCTTCCCCGACGGTACACACCTGAACCGCCAGTACAGCACCACCGACCAGGTGACCCGCGAGGAAGTGGCTCAGGGCGACAGTGACCGGGTGCTTAGTTGCACGACGTTCATCTACGATGCTCTCAGCCGCCTGACAGAAGCCCGGAATAACGATGCCACCGTCACGTATGAATACGATGACGCCAGCCGGGTCACCGCCGAAACCATTAACGGCAGGCGTACTGAATATAATTACGACCCCGACCAGGATACGGTCTCGCAGCGCACCACTGCGGGTATTACAGAGCGTTTTACCCGTGGACTGACAGGAGAACTCACGCAATGGCAGATAGACGGCCATACCCCGCTGACCCTGGAGCATGACCTGCGTGGCCAGGAGATATCCCGGCAAAGTGAAGCCGGATTCAGCCTCCGCCAGAATTACACCCCCACCGGGATGCTGACCGGACAGCAGGCCGGTGACCTCACGGAACAGAATCCACACTACCGGCGCAACAACACCCTGCAACGCCAGTGGCTGTACGACAAAGCGTATAACCTGACGATGATATCGGACTCGCTGCGCGGTACGATGGTCAACAGCGTGACGGCAAACGACCAGATAAGCCATGCCACCTGGACCGGCAGCAGCGACATCCCCATGCGGGAAGAGTGCTTCGCTTACGACAGAAACCTCAATATCTCGCGCCACCAGACCTGGGTGAATGAGGTCATGGAAAGTGAGACGCACCAGCGCCAGCTGCATGGCCGGGTGACGTCACGGGAGTACAAAGCCTGGCGGCATTCAACCTCCCGCATCAACCCGGACAGCGGGATGCCGGAGGAAGGTAAATTTGTCAGAGTCATCCGCGATGAGCAGACCACTTGGAAATACGATGTTAATGGTCGCCTGGTGGAAAAGCTGGTTGATAAAGGCGGCTACCGCCCACTCAGGTGGCGCTACCGCTGGGATGCGAGAAGCCAGCTAACCGGGCTGGAAACCCCTGAGGGCGAGCGCCGGGAGTACAAATACGACCCGTTCGGCAGGCGCATCAGCAAGCGCTGTACTAACCGGGACAGACCAGGAACGGATTTTCACTGGAACGGCGACCAGCTAACCGAAGAAATTCCTGTTGGTACTGACGGGACACCTGAATACGAAAATGCCATTCGCTGGATATACGAACCGGGTAGCTTCACGCCGCTGGCGCGGTACGAAAAGGGACAACTGCACTATACCATCACCGATACGGTGGGCCGTATTCAGGAACTGCTGACCGAAGACGGCACTATTGTCTGGCGGGGTAAGCAACACCTGTGGGGCCGTGAGGAAGGCAGGAACAAAGATGATACGCCTTCCTGTCGCCTGCGTTTTCCGGGGCAGTATGAGGATGAAGAATCAGGACTGTACTACAACCGCTTCCGGTACTATGATTGCGATACAGGGCAGTATCTGTGTGCAGATCCGATAGGGCTGGCGGGGGGGATAAACCTGTATGCTTACGTCGTAAATCCGCTAACTTGGATAGATCCGCTGGGATTATTTGGTTGTGGCCCAAAAGCTCAGAAGCATATTCTTCATGGTGATGGTCCTGGCAGTGGTGGTCATATGTGGCCAGGTCAACCGGGTAAAACAACTTTCCCCCAATCTTGGGATGGGAAAAAAATTATTTCTGAAGTTGATGATATTGTGAATTCGCCTTCAACTAAATGGTATGCCCAGCAAGGAACCGGAGGCGCATTAACTAAGTCAGGAAAAGCTGCTACCTGGGTTGCATGGGAAGTCAGGGATGGAGTGCAAATCAGGGTTGTTTATCAGCCAGCAAAAGGAAGGATTGTCACTGCATTTCCCGATAGTGGCCCTGTTCCACGCTTATCAGGAGCAAAATAATGGCTACAGCTACTGGCATCAAGTTTAAAAAATTCGGTGAAGAGTTCAGTAATAGGCTCCCCGAAGATGAATTAAATTATGCTTTGGGTTACATCGAGTTTGGGGAAGAGCCATTAGCATTTGAAACGCTATGTGACTATATATGTGAAAACGATATTCTCATAACAAAAAATGAATACGAACAAATTTGTATATTTAATTCATTATTTAATTACCCTTTAGAACGCGATGTTATCATTTATTTAAAGGGTTTAATCGGGTAGCTAAAAAGCCGGGTAAGAAATTAAATCTTCCCGGCTTTTTTATTATTTAATCTCCGTTCATTCCACTAAACAAGCACATCCTTAATCCCCTTAACCACCTGTTGAGCCTGATAAAGCTGCTCTCGCAGTCCCTGCACCTCGTTACAGTCCGCCATCAGCACAATGCACCCCTGTGAAATCTTCACGGTGACGCCGCGCCCTGTCTCGAAGCCCGCCTCGGCCAGCCAGTCGCCCTTGAGGTGTAGGCTGGGGCTGCGCGAATATCCGGTGGGGACTTTGGTTTTACGATCGCTCCTTCTCCGGGCAGCCAGTTTACAGTCCGTAAAACATCCATAGATGCAAATGCCAACTTGTTGGAGCGCTGCTGATAAAGAGAGTTTTACAGGCACATATAAAAAAACCTCCAGCTATGCCGGAGGGAACTTATTTGCGGTAAAACTGAGTTTTTAACGAAATGGCGGCTCATTAAATGTACGTAATTTACGTGAGTGCAAGCGGTCGCCTTCAGCGCGTAGCAGGTCGATAGCACGAATACCAATTTGCAAATGTTCTGATATAGCGCCCTCATAAAACCGGTTCGCCTGGCCGGGCAGTTTAATTTCACCATGTAAGGGTTTATCTGAGACACAGAGCAAGGTACCGTAAGGTACGCGGAAGCGATAGCCCTGGGCTGCAATCGTTGCGCTTTCCATATCAATCGCAACAGCGCGACTGAGGTTGAAGCGCAGTGCAGAAGCGGAATAGCGGAGTTCCCAGTTACGATCATCCGTTGTGACAACCGTTCCTGTACGCAGTCGCTGTTTAACCTCTTCGCCAGGCATTCCGCTAACCGCTTTGGTGGCGTCATACAGCGCACGCTGTACTTCTGCAATACTTGGGATAGGAATATCTGGCGGTAAGACGGCATCCAGCACGTGATCATCGCGTAAGTAGGCGTGGGCCAGCACATAATCGCCAATCGTCTGACTTTCTCGCAGCCCACCGCAATGTCCAATCATAAGCCATACATCGGGGCGCAACACAGCCAAATGGTCGCAAATCGTTTTGGCATTTGAAGGACCGACACCAATATTGACCAGCGTAATACCTTGTCCATCAGCCGTAACCAGATGCCAGGCTGGCATCTGATGTTTTTTCCATGCCAAATCAGATATGGCTTCTTCCGGCGCTTCAGTTTCCGCTGTGATCCAAATTCCACCGGCACAGGAAAGCGCAATATAAGGGCTGCCGGGATCAAGGATTTGACTGCATCCCCAGCGCACAAACTCATCGACGTAGCGGGTATAGTTAGTAAACAGAACGAAGGGCTGAAAATGTTCGACTGGTGTTCCCGTATAGTGTCGTAACCTTGCTAACGAGAAGTCAACGCGACGCGCATCAAAATGCGATAGCGGGTAAAACTCGCCAGGGTGGAACAGGCCGTCAGCTGTCTCATCCCCAATCTGTGCCAGTTCTGTCGTGGGAAAGTGACGCGTCAGACCGGCGCTCATAGAACGATCCAGAGTCAGAGCTGAGCCGTCTATTACATAAGGGTACGGAATCTCATGGTGCGAGGCTTCAACCGCGATATGCGCCCCGTAATCATGATAAACAAGGTTAAGTTGTTCCAGAAGATAGGCGCGAAATAGCGCTGGCCGCGTAACGGTGGTGGTATAACAGCCTGGATGAGTAAAGCGTCCAAAAGCACGTGTTTTAGGCGGGTTAGGTGTCGCACCATCCCAGCTTACCGACAGAGAAGGATAAACAAACAGTCCGTTAAGTCTGGCATGGGGATCGGGCAGCGTACCAGTGTCAATATAATCAGCGATGGCTTCACGGAGCGCATTGACTGACTGCTCGTACCGTTCCTCCAGTCGATCCAGCGCCTGTTCGGGTGTCAGGCTTGTGCCTGTGTTTTCCATATCATTCTCCTTAGCGTTCACAGGTGAGGCACGTCTTTCGATAGTATGACAGCAAAAGGGGAAACTAAAGGGATTAGCGTAAGAGCAACAACCGTAAACAGAAAGGATTCTAAAAAGTAAAAAGCCTGCCCGAAGGCAGGCTTTTCTGAATCTGGCTCTTCTGACTGGGATCGCCTTTGCCATTAACTGGCTGATTGGTAAGCTAAGCCTAAAAATTAGGGTTGTCAAGACCACCAGAATGACCACAAATTTTACTATAACTTTCAGTCATGCGTATACGATACATACCGCTGTCAGGACACTGGGCAAAAATTGCTTTACTACGTTCAGTTAATCAAAGCGCCTTATCCATTTCATCGTTGCCTCCATGGAGTCGAACTGTTCTGGTAGCTCCAGAAAAGGTCTGCGGTAATTATCAAAACGTACAGGGCGGGTCACTGCGGCTACTTTCTTGTAGCGCTGCGGGATAAACCCGGTATAAAGATCGCCTGTCTGCGGTACCGGCCCGGCAATAATGATGACTCCCCCCCGATAAGGATGAAGGCGGCATTCGGGCGCCAGTGCATGAGCCAGTTTTTCCACTCCACCCAACTCCGTTACCAGCGCATCTCCCAGTATCGTCAGCCAGTTCACGCCTTTTATCCGGTGATAATTTTCTTCAACTTCAAGTGAAAAATTGATCGGGTCAAAAAAATCAATACCGGGAAAACGCTGCATGGAGGCCCAGGTGTAGCGAGCTTTTGGCTCAATGCCCGTGCAGAGGGCATAGCAGAATCCGGCTGAGCCATGAACCGGCTGATGGCGTTCACACCAGGCCAGCGTCATGGCAAACAGGGTGGAAAAGTGATTTTCCCCCTCATCATTACAGACCGGCATGGAGCCCTGAATAAAGGACAGATCTGAACGTTCTGGAATGTCTCCCAAAAAGCTCACTCTCCAGGGAGAGGCGTTGAAGGACTGCCGTTCCCAGGTGTCATCGTAAAAAAGTTCAAAGCTAAATCCATAATCCACATCGTGATTTTCCAACGCCTTACGCCAGACAGGTACCGGGTTTCCTTTAATCATCCGGTTACTGCGGCTGTTGGGCAGCAGGTAGCAATTCAGATGCGGTTTAAAGTGCTGGTAGTAGGCTTCCAGTGAGGTGAGCATATCCTGATACATCTGTGGGGTTTTTTCCTCTCCGGGGGGGGCAATAAAGAGTTCCACCCCCAGCGCAATGCGGGCCTCTACCGCTACCCGGCCCATAATTTTGACTTTATCCAGCTCGGCAAGCGCGTTATTGTCAATATCTGGTAATGTCTTGTTATCACTCATATTCATTTCCGGTTTTTGAAATTAAAATGCCATGCTGCCCGCCTGGGTGCTGACCGCTCCCCAGGTCACAATATCGCCTGCCGGACCGTCAAACGGGCACAGTGTGGCAATAACAGCCACCACCACCAGTCCACCGAGGATGGCATACTGAGCGGCAGAAGCGCTTTTCTCTTCCGGCTGTGTCTCTGTCTGCGGCTGCTCCTGGGGTTTTTCATTCGGGCAGGTTTTTGGCCAGCCGGGGCACCGCTTCTTTACGTTAAACGTGTCATATTCTGAGTCGAGTTTTTTTGCCATCTTCCTGTAATCTCTGGCACGGTCAGGTGTTAAATCCCGGTCCGTCGGAAACTTAACATCAATCAGACGTCTGGGTTTGCCGTCCCGGTTAAGCTGAATAATGTCCATCCTCCGGCCCCCTTTGGGCGTGTAATACCGTGCGCTGGGGGCCCCTTCCTGAGTCCCTGAATAAATCAGTTCAAGGGCTTTATCAAAATGCACTTCTGTCCAGATTTTACATTCATCACTGGGATACCTGCCGTTATAGGCTTCTTCCCGAAGCTTGTCCTCCAGGCATTTCTGATAGGTAAAATATTCCCCCTCCGGATTCTGGGATTTCAGGTTATTACAGTGTGTGGTGTAACAATCCAGCGCATGTTTACAGATGATGTCATCCAGTTCATCATCACTCAGGCTTTCCTGGCATAATCCTGCCATATTTACCGTGTTGCGATGATTCATAAACAGCTTATCTGTTAACCGACTGGCTGGTTTTTTCTCAAAGAACACATCAAACGAATGAGATATCCAGTCTGTTTCTGCTTTGTTTGTCCCGGACAGCACGCCACCCATGCTGCCGGGCTCATTGAAAACACTACGGGCAAACTGCGAACCCATATTGGCTATCATGTTGCCTCCGTCGGCAAATACACTGACCGTGCCTTTCACCAGGTCAGCCGAACAGGCTTCATTTTCATATGCCACTGGCACACCGAAAGGCGGTGTTTTGCACACATCCGGCAATGTATTATGACTGATGCCGTTACTGCCTTTGTGGCACAGGGTTAATCCATTAATATTGATTGTCAGCATATCCAGGTCTTTTAATCGTTTGGTATCATTGCCACATTTTGTTCTCCGGAGAAAACGCCCCTGAATATGAGGGTAAAACCAGACAACTGATAAATAAACTGATGAAGTAGAGTATGTTTTATATGAATATGTCTTGATGTGAGTCATTCTTACTGCGATTTGGTATTGGATTTATCTAATTCATTTAATGGATTAATATATACTCCAATTTATGTTGTATCATGAATATTATTTAATGATATCGCATTATCGACCACCAATACTGGATATATCCTGCACCCTTATAATTGGTTCCGGTGTTATCACTGAAATGATGGAATAACGACGGAGTACTGGTTACTGGTGAAATGCAGCGGTATTTCATTAAGTGCGACAAAAACATTCAAAGCCAGATTCAGTTTTTTCTTTCATCAGCTCCTGCTGCACGGCGTAACGCATGATGTTGCAGAGTTGCTGCCGGGAACGGGACGCGACTTCCAGAAAGCCTTTTTCTTCGATATTTCTCAGTAACACTGTGAAATGCTGCGTTTTCAGCAGGGTGACAGGCAGATAGCCGATAGCCGGAAAAATGTGGTTGTTCATGCTGGCGAGCAGACGGGCGGCATAATCCGCTGACCATTTTTTATTACTCTTATGCCAGGCCAGCGCCACGGCTCTAAAATATTTATCCGGAGAATGAGCAATCCGTTCGTCGGTTCGTTGCTGGGCGGGGTTGATTTTCTGGGCCAGAAGTTTGCGAATACCTTCGCGCTGCTGGCGGGCATCGGACAGGGAAACCTGAGGGTACGGGCCTAATGCAATGCGGGATTCTTTGCCGTTAAAACGGTATTTGAGATACCAGAGGCGTGAGCCGCCCGGATTGATAAGCAGATACAAACCCTGGGAATCGGTCAGTTTAAAGGGAGTTGCTGAAGGTTTAGTCGCGCGGATTTTGCTGTCAGTAAGGGACATGTGGTGGTCACGCCATTATCGAACTGAAATGACCCCAAATCAGACCACCAATTTATCCTGATGCGGAGAGATAAATCAATATCCGCTGAGACAAGTTTCTACGCTAACTCTCTGAATCAAAACACTATTGAGACATTCTGAGACGCATAGAAACAGGAATTTGGCTCCTCTGACTGGACTCGAACCAGTGACATACGGATTAACAGTCCGCCGTTCTACCGACTGAACTACAGAGGAATCGTGTGAACGGGGCGCATAGTAACGACGTGCGATCGGCTTGTCAAAGGGAGAAACAGAATTACGCGTCTGTTTGCCGACAAAAACAACAAAGCGTTGAACTTTTGATCTCATCATCACTTTGCCCCGGCGTGGTGCAGCATCGTCTGTAATTGCACAAGTTAAGCGCGACGAGCTTGTTGTGACGGCTGCCATCCTGCGTCTGATGCGGTGTGAAAACCTGGCAGGCATTTTGCTAATAATTTTAAGATGTGACGCCATAGAGGTTAAAGGCAGGGGATTATGAACTTCAGACGCTTGAAGTATTTTGTGAAAATTGTTGATACAGGCAGTCTGACACGGGCCGCAGAAGTATTACATATCGCGCAACCAGCGCTCAGCCAGCAGGTAGCTACGCTGGAGGGAGAACTGAATCAGCAGTTATTAATTCGAACAAAACGCGGGGTGGTGCCAACGGAAGCCGGAAAAATTCTTTATGCCCATGCCTGGAACATTCTGCAGCAGTGTGAGCAGGCGAAACTGGCGGTTAATAGTAGCGGGAAGGCGCGTCATGAGACGCGGGGTGTTTCTGGCCTCGTCTGCACTTCTCAGACAAGTACGCTAAGCATAAGAATGTGTCACCGTAAAATGTGCGAGTCGCCGGGCAAGCCTGTGAGAGAACCTGAGGGGAGAGGATAAGGTGTGTTTATAACTTAATTTAAAGCAGGATGGGGATGAAAGGCACTGCTTCATCCTGCCGGAAACAGTGAAATCCTTTTTTAGATAATGTCTTTGGTAACGTTCCCAAGGCGGAAAAATTTGTATAATATGTTGGAAGACACTAAAGAAATCAGGCTGGCTGGTGTGTCATCCATAGCTGGTGTCAAAGGACATATTAAGGTGAGCCAGTCATTGTGTTAACTGTTGGCACAAAGGAAGTGTAAGGGAGAGGTAAACTGATAACTATTTGATTTTTCTGGATGACCTTGGTATTTATTGATGCAATCTAAGCAGTGACGTTCAGATAAGACAGTCAATGGCTTAAAGTGACTTCATTTTGCATGAAGTGCTATACGAACTGACCTCGTAGTATAACCGTTTCCGCAAACCTTCTTCTGTTCTCATTCCTGGTAAACGACAGATTCTCCCCGGTATTATAATGATTTGCTATGCATGTTTTTTGTATGTCAATTCTGGACGAAAACCAAAAAGACATGTCGCCTGAAAGTATATTGCATTAAACTGGGTTGAATGCGCTCCTGTAACAGATATGTAATATAACTAATATAACGTCATGACGTGTTATTTAGAAAAGCGAATAATGTCTTAATGGGGATGAATAAAAGAGCAGGGGAATGTTGAGTTGGATTGTTATTTCCTTACCATGCCAATATTTATTCGCCACAGCACTTCAGAAAATATGCCTGAGTCCATTTTAGGACAAACATCTTTTGAAACAAATAAATTATGGCTATTCGAAGTTAGAACTGAAATGTACTGGGTAGTGAATAATGGTGGCATTATAATGCATAATTTATCATGCGTGTTTTTTTATTTTTATAATAGAGTCGTATTTTTGGAAAATGGTTGTTTTATATTTGTTGTTAATCATAAGTGTGGTGTATGGATTTGATAATTTTCACATGTAAAATAAGTTCTTTCGATATCATGAAAACTGAAAATAATATAATAAAAACAATATATTATGCGCTTTATTCGACATGTTTAATTTATTTCTCGAAGAGGTGCTGTTATTTCAATTGTTTACTTGTTACAAAGTGTTTCTGCGATATAATCTTAGTGAATAATGATGCTTATATTTTATGTTGAATTAGGTTAATCTTGTCTGGCGTGGACAGTGTGTATACGGCTTACCTTATAGGTTTACGCTGAACAAAAAGATACATTTTAACGCTTAAAATAAAGTTAACTAACGAAACTAATTGATAGAGGTAATAGCATTTTGCAGGAGCACAATACTGTGAGGTGCGTGATAGAGTCTGCCGTGGGGTATATGTGCTCAAGTTTAACAAAAGACAGGTCCGCGACCGCTTTCTGAAACTTTATGATATTAATAATGAGCGTTTTTAAAAACAATGAGTCAGCGCTACCTGACAGGTGGGTCATAAGCCTCATATCTTTGGGCGTTATACTCAAGTATATTTATGCAAAAGAAAGATATTATGCATTTCTTTTTCACTGCTCTGGTGAAAAGGTGCGAGGAGTCGAGTAATTTTTTTTATTAACGTGATAGACAGTTGAGGTTTTTGGTAGTCATTCTGCCAATCAGGGTAAAGGGACCTGATTAGGTAACTTGCCGAGACATTGCCAGAAGTGCAGCAATTAAAAACATTTGCAACTATTTCAATGTTAATTATGTGGTTTTTAGTGAAAACAATCTTGCTTAATTTAACGGGCATCGGTCTTTTGCATGTACATGAGGGAAAGCGACTATCAGTTGGTTAGTAAACTATAAATTCGCTTTGAGATGTCTTTTTTACGGATGCTGCTTATATTTCTATGAAGTGATTGAATAATTATTTACTGATGATACCGTGTTAGTTACAAAAGGATGAACTAAGATGCCCCATGAACCTGATGCTTCAAACCCTTTACATTCGTTTGATTTTGCTCTAAAGACGAAACCCAGACAGGCCATTAAAATTCTGCATGAAAAACTGTATAGCTTTGGAATTCCTTTCGAACTGGAGCAGGGAGAGGAGATCTATTATAGTGATGACAAAGAAACGGCTTTTATTATTCTTCTGACCGAAGGATGCGTTTCCGTCTGCCATTTCAACACCGGGCTTCACTCTGGTACAGGATTCGCACCGACGGTGCTCGGACTTATAGACGGCTATAGTCTTTACTATGGGGTTGAAAATCGCCCGCGGCACTATATTTGTGCGGAGACGCACTGTAAAGGCTTTAAGGTTCCTCTGGCGGCGTTTGTTGAACAGTGTGATAAACATGATTTGTGGCATGATATTGCGCGTATTCTCGCACAACGACTGATGACAATGAGCGCGATGGAGGAGGAACTGGTTGGACGGGATGCCTATGGCTCTATTCGTGCCGTCCTGATGGAGCTCTGGCTATATCCGGAAGACATTCGCAGCCAGCTCAACATCGCCGCGTTTATTCAAAAGCGGACTAATCTTTCCAGAAGCCGAATTATGGATGTATTATCAGCCCTGAAAAAAGGCGGTTACATCGCCATTAAAGTAGGTAAACTTGTTGATCTTAAAAAATTACCCAAAGCTTTTTAGCTCGTTTTAACATACTGCTACGACATAGACGATGTATGCCTCCTGGGAGAGGCAAACATCCTTTTTCTATTATCCAATCATAAGCCGCATTTTTTTAATCCTCGAAATAAGATTGCTGCCACACTGACATAGACATAGCGACATGTGAGGTGACAGTTATCATTGCTAATGCCCATTCTATTATAATATCCAATAAAAGACTTTCCTGCTAAAACAATAATAAATACCCATTTATGAAATTCATCCAAAATAGGATATTTTGAAGCTTTGTCCAACTTTGGAGAATTAATCAAAAGAAATTGAATTGCATTTTTGAGGTTGATTTAATGTTTCTGTGATTATCGTGCGTGCTCGAACTCTTATTCTTGTAAGAGGCGGTAGTAATTTCTTGCTGAAGGGTATTCGACATGGCCGTGATTAATCAAGCCGCGCGCAGCATAGCTGCATAACGACTTCAAATGTGCGCAAATTTTGATATTCGGATGGAGAGTTTTCGTTGAAAAGCAATGGTAAGTTTTATAAAACAAAAATCGCGTTGGCCTGTTCTTTAGGATTGGCCTTTCAGGCATCCGCGACAGATATATCTAATGGAACCTGGGACACCTTCACATACGATGGCACGACCGGTGTTCCTGTGTATCAGGGCTATGCTGACTGGAATGCGGATGATGCCGATGTGTATCCAGTTATCAACAATGCGGTAGTCAATGGTGTTATTTCCACAAATTATCTTGATGCAGATACCGCCAATCCAAATTCGCTCTCAATCAGCAATACAACTATTCATGGAATGGTAACGTCAGCTTGCATGACAGACGGCTGTGTCGATACTGTTCAGAATTATAATGATCCGCTGACATTAACCGTGGATAATTCCACAATTGACGACAGCTTCGAACATTTTGATTATTATGATACAGACGGCACGGCAGCCGGAACGATTCCTACCTATGCGCTTGGGACTGCAATTACGCTGGATCAAGAAAGCAACATTGCCATTGAGAATAACTCGCATGTTGCGGGTATTACTTTAGGGCAGGAAGAGCAGGATTATGCTGATAGCGGTAGTACTGATAGCTTCGTTGATAATATTACCGTTACGGATTCAACGGTAACGTCAGGTTCCTGGACGGAACTGGACACGACTGGTTTTTATGGACAGTCTGAAAAACCGTCAGATTATAGCGGTGATGCGACGATGACGGTGAATTATGACGTCAACGGCGATGGCACAATCAATAGCAATGATCGTATTGTTAATATGAACGACGTTGCGCTTGCCGCAATCGATAATTCAGCTTCTGAAGAATCGATGAAAACCAATGCTACCTTTAGTAATTCCACGCTGACCGGCGACGTACTGTTTGTCAGTACCTTTAATTCAGGTTTTGCGCCGCAGGGAGAAGATACCAACGCGGATGGCGTTATTGATTCAAATATGGGCTACAGCGATGATAGTCTCAACCAGGATGAAATGAACCTGACGCTGGATAATGGCAGCAAATGGGTTGGCGCCGCGATTTCAGATGTTCAGGCGACAGCCGACTTGTACGATGTTGCCGCTAATAGTCTGTGGCCAGCATCAACTTATAGTAGCGATACTGGTTATATTGATGGTGCTGACGTATTCCAGAGTGGCGTCTTCAATGTCACGCTGGATCATGGTTCAGAATGGGATACGCGTAAAGCCTCTGCTATTGATACGTTAACCGTTAACAATGGTTCTCAGGTTAATGTTGAAAGCTCTTCACTGCTGGCTGACAGCATCAATTTGAACACAGCTTCTTCTATGAATATTGGCGATGATGGCCGCGTTGCGGCGAATACGCTAAATATTGATGGTTACAGCGATGTTAATTTAACTGATGAAACAGCCGCTCTGTATGCCAATACCATTACCGTGAGCAACAATGCGACGCTGGAATTGGGACTGGGCCAGGTTGATACGCATAATATGGTCTTAACGTCAGGCGGTACGCTCGATGTCGCCAGCCGCGATTATGTTCTGAACAGCGATTTGAATACCGGCTACACTAATGGCAATACGGATAATGCTGCTGATTATGGTGTGGTGGGCCTGAATTCTGACGGTCATCTGGCGGTTAACGGCGATGTTGCCGGTAATTACAAAGTGCGCATTGATAATGCGACGGGGGAAGGGGCTGTTGCGGATTACAAAGGCCATGAGCTGATTCGCGTTTATGATGACAATGCTGATACCAGCGCATCATTCACCGCTGCGAATAAAGCGGATCTGGGTGCTTATCAATATGAAGCACAGCAACAGGGTGATTCCGTGGTTCTGAAACAAGATGGCCTGACGGATTACGCGAATATTGCGTTGAGTATTCCTTCCGCTAACACCAACATCTGGGATCTGGAGCAGGATGCGCTGGCGAATCGCCTGGATAATGGCCGTCAGGCACAGAATGGGGTTGACACGGGGGGCGCTTGGATCTCCTACATTGGCGGCCATTTCAATGCTGACACTGATACGCTGAGCTACGATCAGGACGTTAGCGGTGTGATGGTAGGCCTTGATAAGGCGATCGACGGCAACTATGCGAAATGGATCGTCGGTGCAGCAGCTGGCTTTGCGAAAGGCGATATTGATCAGGATTCTGGTCATGTCGATCAAGATAGCCAGTCTGCACGCATTTATGCGTCTGCGCAGTTTGATAACAACATCTTCATTGACAGCTCCGTAAGCTATAACCACTTTGATAATGATCTGTCAGCGACAATGAGTAATGGCAGCGCAGTTAATGGCGATGGCATCTCTTCTGACGCCTGGGGTTTTGGTCTGAAAACGGGTTATAACTGGAAATATAACCAGAGCGGATATGTTACGCCGTATGCTAGCGTCTCCGGCTTGTTCCAGGATGGCGATAGCTATCAGCTCAGCAACAATATGAGTGTAGACGATCAGTCCTATGACAGCATGCGTTATGAAGCGGGCATCAATACGGGCTACACCTTCACTTTCGGCGATCAATCGTTTACACCGTATGCGAAAATTGCTTACGTATATGATGATGCCGATAGTAATAGCGCAACGGTCAACGGTGATGATATTGACAATGGCGTTAAAGGATCTGCGGTGCGTGCCGGTCTGGGGGGGCAATTCAATTTCACCAAAAACTTCAGCGCTTATGCCAGTGGCGATTACCTCGGCGGTGGCGATGTGGACCAGGATTGGTCAGCTAACGCTGGTGTGAAATATACCTGGTAATTATTTTTCATCATCTGTAGGCCCATTATTAATGGGCCTGTTTTTTATTAACAGCAATTGAGTGATTGAAATGATAAATTTTGTTTCCTGCTCACGGGATAAATATTTAGAGTTTGGCATGAAGCATATTCTTGAGCCTGTAATAACGAAGCACCCACAGAATGTCAAGGATACCTTACTCTTTTTAGTCGATGAGGAAATGCCGCTGGATAGTTTGTTGGCTCTCAGACGGCGTAAAGATATTGAAACTTATAGTAAAGTTATTATTTTATCGGACTCGCTATCATGGGAATGCATCAGACGCTTTATTCCTGGTACAACGCATTTTTATATCGTACGTTGCAGTACGGCCATCATCTCCTTTTTGGGCCAGATAAATGCACTACTGGAAAAAGAACGTTTAAACTCATCAGGATACTCTAAAAAATTACTGACGAATAAAGAAAAAAGCGGTGTCTTTGCTTTTCACAGCGCCACTAAATGTCCGGAAAACATCAGTGATGAGTTTCTGGCAAGTAAAATTAAAAGCCATTATAAACAACGAGCAATGAAAAAATTAGGCATCAAGAATAATCCCGGCTTTAGTGCATTGATTAACTCATGTAACTTTGAAAGGATTATGAGTTTTTTGTAAAACAACCATTCTCTTGCCACGCGATCTCAGTCAAACTAAATCTTACCACTAAATATCCGTTTTTATTACTAATTGATAATTCTGATAACCAGCCCAGGCTGGTTTTTTCTGCCATTTACAGAGGAAGTGTAGGAGTGTAGGGCAACTACTCACTGGAAAAGTGTGGTGGCCGATGCTTATCTTCGGCTTGCCTCGGAGGACTGCAATTCACCACATAGACGGTAGAGAGTTATAACGAGGATAATAAATTACTACGTAAAATTAATCATGGATCCTGGAAAATGCGCGCCAGGATATCGCTATAAACTGGATTATAAGATATGACATCGGGGCAATAAACACAGCAAAAACAAAATATCCTATAAAAGAAAACACCGTCACGGATACCAGCAATGCCAGTCCGCTGACCCACCATGTCATTTTCACTTTCTCCTGAAGTTAAGAAATACAAAAAGCATGCAATCTTTTGCCAGTCACTGTCTGGTCGTACAAATTCTAGAAAGCTGCGTCTTAAATTAACAGTGATATTTCTCTCCAAAAATGGACAGCGGGCGATTTACTGTTTAGTGATCATGTGCGCGACATCTCAAGCTCAAGAAGTGTCAGGTAAATTTTTCGTCGTTTCGAACCAGAATTTCTGTCTGCATAGCTACTGGCTATTAGTAAACATGCCTCTCGTCGCTGTGCAATGCGTTCACGTCCTTTATCTGAATTGAGCGAATCAAAAACATGTAGCCAGCGTGTTGCCGCGCGTCGCCACAAACCTGCTCTTTCAAGCGCTTCAGCAATTTCATCCCGCAGCGCCGCGTCGTGAGTAATGGAATAGTTTATTTGGGGCATGGTGAAGTCTCTATTAAATAGTATAGCTGAATATAGAATTTTGCATGTTTGTGATAAGAAATCACAGTATCGAAAGTTGTCCTTTTTCGGAGTATTGGTATGCTATGTTTTTTCCTGAAAAACGCTTAAAATGCCCGGCGTTGTTTGCAGAGAATTTTATTTGTCGTGTTCTTTTTATTTTGAGCAGGGATGCTACATCCAAATATTCTTTATACTCATGATATATTTAATCCGCCATTAGCTCATCGGGAAGAGCGACGACCTGGATGTTGTAGTACGGGGTTCGAGTCCTCGATGGCGGTCCATTATAATAAAAAAAGTAATACAGAAATAAACGCATTTTGCATCTTATCTATTGCCGAATGTAAACAACGGACTATGGTCCGGAGATATTTTTCGACGCCTACGCCTGTGAAAGAGGCCAGGTTGGTTTACGTGTATTACTTTTGCGGTTATGGCAACCAACGCCTGGCGACGGCGCAGGTGTTGAGTGTAAAAAACGAAGGCTCGCCAGATAGAAAACAGGAAACCTTTACGATTCCGTTGCGTAATCCCGGCGAGCTTACTCTGGTGAAACGGTTTAATTATTGATATCGCTAGCAGTAATTAAATAATAGTCGCAGGCCATTTACGTTGCTGGCGTGATCAATAAAGAAGAACGCGTCAATCAAGCCGGGAAAACTCCCGGCCAGATGATGCCACATCTATACGCGCGTTGTATCAGTCTTTTTTCGCCGCATTCGCAAAGAAAATATCAGATTGAATATCCTGGGTACGGATGGTGAACAACTGATTTGTCAATGTTTCAGTTAGTTTCTCAGCGTCCGCCATGACCTGCAGATTAAAATCATTCAACATTTTATCCGCTGCATCTTTATTGGTTTTAGCCATAGTGAGATATTCAGTTTCGACTTCTTGCTGTTCTTTTGCTACTTTGGCTTCCCATTCGGCGTAGGCTTTTTTCACGACGGGAGCAAGCTTAGGGTAATCCGTCATTGTCAGGGTCTGTAACTTACGGTATTTCCAGTAAATAGACTGATTGTCGGCCTTATCTGTCCCCATGGCATAGTTTGCCGGATACGCCTTTAGACCGCTGTAATAGGGAACAAAAGCGGTAAGATCAGCCATACCCAGACCGATATAGGTGACTTCGCCAATTTCTTTCGGTAGCCAGGGGCGAACCTGCATCACATGCGCTTCATAGGTACGAAAAACGCTGACGGGGCGCCAGGGTTCTTTACCATTCAGGCCGTTAGAATAAGGATCGTGTTTTGTCCCCTCGTAATGGTTACGTAAAACGTCTTTGACGTCATCAAGCGTCATTTTCTTTTCAGGCGTCATGAAGACAGGGAAGTGCCTTCCGGCAGTCATATCTTGTTTTACTGAAGGATTAAATTGTTGCTGAATAGTCCATACGCGCGGATCGTTATAGGTCCGATCGCGTTCATCGTCACGCGTATAGACTTTAGAAAAATTAAATTTACCCTCATTTTGCGGATGATAAAGACCTTTTTCAGTAGCAAACGTCACTAACGATTTAGATCCCATCACGTTAGGGTCTTTCGGGTCATAATCCTGCAAACGTCCCTGATTGCCCGTGGCGAAATACTGATTAGCCGGAAGACGCTGTGCCATCCATTGATGACCGGTGGCAGTTTCCAGATACCAGATTTCATTATCATCGACTACCGCAACGCCGAAACCCTCCCCGGCACCGACGGTTTCAATAATGTGCCCCAGCAGCGCAACCGCCTCACGTGCGGTTTTGGTCTGCGAAAGCAAAATATCCGGGATATCGTCTTCGGTAATGCCTTTATCTTCTACATAAGGATCGAAGGCGAGAGCTTTGGGTGAGGCAAAAATAGACTCTGTCCCGCTTACGCCCACACCCGCTTCGTTAAAACCGGTGGCACCATGCAGCTGCGTTTTCCAGTTCGGTACGGTGGTGTAACGTAACGACTCTTTTGGCAATGGCCAGGTAAAATCGTTCGCGCCGTTATGCGCTTTGGTGCTATACATCCCGGTCTGATTATGCCTGGCGGGGTGGATAATAAAATGCTGTGCTTTCATTGCGTCGCTATCCGCGCTACGAGCGACGATCATCGAGCCATCTGATGACGCTTCGTTGCCTACCAACAGCGTTGTGCAGGAGAAGCCCGATGAAATAAACGCTAAATTTATTGACAATGCCAACACACACTTTTTAAAAGAAAACATATTTTTCCCTCATAAACGCCAAAATACACAGGGATCATTCCATGTCTTTAACAACGAAAAAAACTGCCGTCATTTTCGCCATGGAAAATGCGTCTGCCCGCACTTATCCAAATATCTGTATATATTCTGTACTTCCCTGATAAAATAAAAAGGTCCATTTTGTTTATTTATTCAGCTACAGATATCCTGTTATTCAGGATGCTCCCTAAACCAGGAGGGAGGATAACAATGAGGGAAAGGATTTCAGTGACACGCTTCTCAATATAATTGTACTTAAGAAAAATCCACATTGACGTTCTGGAATTTTTAATTGTGTTATTAGAGCGATAAGATAGTTTATTCGCGCTATGTTACAGAAATAAAAGATTAACGTTAGAGCCAGGGGAATGGGTAATTTTCCGGGGGGCTGAAAATATATCGCCAGAAAAATCAACGCAGAAGCGCAGAACGGAGATACAAAGTAAAAAGCCTGCTCAGAAGCAGGCTTTTCTGAATCTGGCTCCTCTGACTGGGATCGCCTTTGCCATTAACTGGCTGATTTGTAAGCTAAACCTAAAAATTAGGGTTGTCAAGACCACCAGAATGACCACAAATTTTACTATAACTTTCAGTCGCGTGTATACGATACATACAGCTGTCAGAGCACTGGGCAAAAATTGCTTTACTACGTTCAGTTAATCAAAGCGCCTTATCCATTTCATCGTTGCCTCCATGGAGTCGAACTGTTCTGGTAGCTCCAGAAAAGGTCTGCGGTAATTATCAAAACGTACAGGGCGGGTCACTGCGGCTACTTTCTTGTAGCGCTGTGGGGTAAACCCGGTATAGAGATCACCTGTCTGCGGTACTGGCCCGGCAATAATGATAATCCCGCCACGATAAGGATGAATGCGACATTCCGGCTCCAGCGCACAAGTTAGTGTTTCCACACCACCGAGTTCCGCTACCAGCGTATCCCCTAATATCGTCAGCCAGTTTACCCCTTTTATCCGGTTATAATTTTCCTTAACTCGTAGTGAAAATATTACTGGGTCAAAAAAATCAATACCAGGAAAACGCTGCATAGAAGCCCAGGTGTAGCGAGCTTGTGGCTCAATGCCTGTGCATAGGGCATAGCAGAATCCTGCCGAACCATGAACCGGCTGATGGCGCTCACACCAGGCCAGAGTCATGGCAAAAAGGGTGGCAAAGTGGTTATCCCCCTCATCGTTACAAACCGGCATAGCGCCAGTGATATTTGAAAGCTGATTCTCTTCGGGAGTTAATCCCATACATCCTGCTCGCCAGGGTGAAGCATTAAAGGCTTCCCTTTTCCATGTATCGTCGTAAAAAAGCTCAAAATTGAATCCATAATCCATATCCACATTTTCCAGCGCTTTACGCCAGACAGGTACCGGGTTTCCTTTAATCATCCGGTTACTGCGGCTGTTGGGCAGCAGGTAGCAATTCAGATGCGGTTTAAAATGCTGGTAGTAGGCTTCCAGTGAGGTGAGCATATCCTGATACATCTTTGGCGTTTTCTCTTGCCCCGGAGGGGCAATAAAGAGTTCCACCCCCAGCGCAATGCGGGCCTCCACCGCCACCCGGCCCATAATTTTGACTTTGTCCAGTTCGGCAAGCGCGTTATTGTCAATCTCTGGTAATGTCTTGTTATCACTCATATTCATTTCCGGTTTTTGAAATTAAAATGCCATGCTGCCCGCCTGGGTGCTGACCGCTCCCCAGGTCATAATATCGCCTGCCGGACCGTCAAACGGGCACAGCGTGGCAATAACAGCCACCACCACCAGTCCACCGAGGATGGCATACTGAGCGGCAGAAGCACTTTTCTCTTCCGGCTGTGTCTCTGTCTGCGGTTGCTCCTGGGGTTTTTCATTCGGGCAGGTTTTTGGCCAGCCTGGGCATCGCTTACTGGCCTCGAAGGTCTCGTATGTTGAATCGAGTTTTTCTGCCATTTTGTTGTAATCATTAAAGCGTTTACTATCCAGTGCTCTGTCAGTCGGAAACTTAACATCAATCAGACGCCTGGGTTTGCCGTCCCGGTTAAGCTGAATAACGTCCATCCTCCGGCCCCCTTTGGGCGTGTAATACCGTGCGCTGGGGGCCCCTTCCGCACACATCCGGCAATGTATTATGACTGATGCCGTTGCTGCCTTTGTGGCACAGGGTTAATCCATTAATATTGATTGTCAGCATATCCAGGTCTTTTAATCGTTTGGCATCATTGCCACATTTTGTTCTCCGGAGAAAACGCCCCTGAATATGAGGGTAAAACCAGGCAACTGATAAATAAACTGATGAAGTAGAGTATGTTTTATATGAATATGTCTTGATGTGAGTCATTCTTACTGCGATTTGGTATTGGATTTATCTAATTCATTCAATGGATTAATATATTCTCCAATTTATGTTGTATCATGAATATTATTTAATGATATCGCATTATCGACCACCAATACTGGATATATCCTGCACCATTATAATTGGTTCCGGTGTTATCACTGAAATGATGGAATAACGACGGAGTACTGGTGACTGGTGAAATGCAGCGGTATTTCATTAAGTGCGACAAAAACATTCAAAGCCAGATTCAGTTTTTTCTTTCATCAGCTCCTGCTGCACGGCGTAACGCATGATGTTGCAGAGCTGCTGCCGGGAACGTGACGCGACTTCCAGAAAGCCTTTTTCTTCGATATTTCTCAGTAACACTGTGAAATGCTGCGTTTTCAGCAGGGTGACAGGCAGAAGGCCGATAGCCGGAAAAATGTGGTTGTTCATGCTGGCGAGCAGACGGGCGGCATAATCCGCTGACCATTTTTTATTACTCTTATGCCAGGCCAGCGCCACGGCTCTAAAATATTTATCCGGAGAATGAGCAATCCGTTCGTCGGTTCGTTGCTGGGCGGAGTTGATTTTCTGGGCCAGAAGTTTGCGAATACCTTCGCGCTGCTGGCGGGCATCGGACAGGGAAACCTGAGGGTACGGGCCTAATGCAATGCGGGATTCTTTGCCGTTAAAACGGTATTTGAGATACCAGAGGCGTGAGCCGCCCGGATTGATAAGCAGATACAAACCCTGGGAATCGGCCAGTTTAAAGGGAGTTGCTGAAGGTTTAGTCGCGCGGATTTTGCTGTCAGTAAGGGACATATGGTGGTCACGCCATTATCGAACTGAAATGACCCTAAATCAGACCACCAATTTGTCCTGATGCGGAGAGATAAATCAATATCCGCTGAGACAAGTTTCTACGCTAACTCTCTGAATCAAAACACTATTGAGACATTCTGAGACGCATAGAAACAGGAATCTGGCTCCTCTGACTGGACTCGAACCAGTGACATACGGATTAACAGTCCGCCGTTCTACCGACTGAACTACAGAGGAATCGTTTCAACGAGGCGCATAATACTGGGCCTGTTATAACGTGTCAACAGTAAAATTAACGCGTCAATTCAACTGGTTAATTAACCCACAAAGTGGGGGATTAATGTTCTGATTCTACATTGTTGTCTCCCTCGCCCGGGTTTGCCCGTAAGCGCTGAGACGGGTCCTGACGGTAGAACTGGCAAAAACGCTGCCATAGTGCCGGAAAACGTGGGGCAAATAGCTCTGGCGCGCTGAAAAAATACTCTGACAGGACAGCAAAACATTCTGCAGGATCGGTGGCGGCATAAGCATCTATGCTGGCGGCGCTTTCGCCGACCAAATCGATTTCATCCTGAATATTGTTCATTGCGGCGTGTAGGTCATGTTCCCAGCCAGCCACATCGCGCAACGGGATGAACGGAATGCCGCTGGCGCGATCGCCATTACGCATATCCAGCTTGTGTGCAACCTCATGAATAATGAGGTTGAAACCAGAAGCATCGAACGAATCCTGAATATCCAGCCAGTTCAGAATGATGGGGCCTTGTTGCCAGCTTTGTCCCGATTGTACGACACGCTGGCTATGCACCAGCCCTATATCATCTTCCCATTCATCTTCGACAACAAAGGGGGCGGGATAAATGAGTACTTCATGAAAACCATCAAGCCACTCGATACCAAGCTCCAGGATCGGCAGGCAAAAAATCAAGGCAATACGCGTGCTTTTCAATGAGTCGAGCTCAAAGCCCTGTAGTGCTACCAGTCTTTTTTGCTGTAAAAAACGCTCTGCCAGCGCAATGAGCCGGGCCTTTTCTTGCGCGGTGAGGTTTACCAGAAGAGGAATCGCTAGCGCATCATCCCAGGGCCAGTCTACGTTCTGGGTTATTTCTTGTGCTTTCCAGGGCCACTTAATCATCGTTTTGCTCGTAAACTCGTCACTTGAACAAAATTACCCGAACAGGGTCTGTTAAAATGCCAAATTACCTGGCATCATTGCAACATACAATACGGAGAGATGCCGGAGCGGCTGAACGGACCGGTCTCGAAAACCGGAGTGGGGGCAACTCCACCGGGGGTTCAAATCCCCCTCTCTCCGCCACCATTCAAACACTTACCATACTTCATGTCAGTGACCCATGTCCCGTTGAGAAAAAATGAATCATCTGAGAAAAATTAACGCCAGATACCTACCCGGCGCTACGCTCAAAATCACATCTTTTCTGTTCAATGTAGGGTTAATTTTTACCTTCCTATCATAAACCAAAAACCTGAGATTCTGTTTTATGGTCACTGAATTTTTGTTTATTTCGACCGGTGCTCTCATAGTCTGAAATGCCTTTCCCTTTCAGATCAGGGAAAGTGCAGCCAAGTGCTTTACTCAGCTTGTTGCTGCTGCCATTCTCGCTTTCCTCCAGGCGTCGTTCAAACCGTTATATGAATATTTTTCCCCAGACATAGTTTTGATAACGGCTCCATCTTCACCCCACGACCTGCATAAATCCCAGCTGCCCGTAAACGTTTTTTCCATGGTTTCATCTGCTTTACACCAGTTTTGCCTTGTCGGATGAAAATTCCTTTATCCATAATCTGATTCCAGGCCATTTTCAGAATATCGGAAACCCTCGCGGCGCAGAGAGGTAAGCAATTTCCATTGCCGCGTTAACAGGACCTGAGGCGTTTTCATAAATGACCAGGTCCTCTCCGTCTGTGATACACCGATCTTTTTGAGGTTTTGGAGATTTATCCATGTTCACGCGTGGATTACCGGGAGCAAAGCCGCGTTGATAGCCCCAACGGTAAACCTGAGGCATTGAACTACGTTCATGATTGGCCTGGGCGTAGCGTTTCTTACCTGTAACATCCATATAGCGCCGGATATCCTCCGGTTTAATGGCTGTACTGGTCAACTAAAACGAGCATGTCTAAAAAGATTGTTTTTTGAAAGAGTTAAAGGACATTTTACTGCTAGTATCAGTTGGTTTAAATAACCTCAAAAAGGTACAATATGATAGGTAAAATTTATACGCCACCTGGTTTTTTTAATAATCAAATTATTCATAACAATGGCACACAACCCCAAAAAACCTTGAAAAATCAGATAACGGGGTCTGTTATTAGTGTAAAAAATACCAGTTATGATTTCCGTATTATCAACAAAGAACTATCTCTATACAGAGATGTAAAAAACAATCCCCTGCTGGCATCTGTTGCAGATACTAAATCACATACTAGCCAGAATGCTCGATTCAGCTCTTTAGGCATGGCAGTTACTGCCATATATAATATGGTTGAAGATGGAAAAGCTAAAGAAAAATCAATTGATATATGCAATAAAAACCCTAGAGATCAATTAATTGAATTAAATCTTGATTCTTCTTTAACCAAGAGAGGGGCAGAATATATTCATCAATTCCTTGATTCTGAAACTCCTCTTGATTCTACTAACTATGCAACCGGACTTAGAGTCGGATCTGATATGAAGATTACTGTGCTGGATCCCGTTATGATTAATCAGTTTAATTCAATATGGAATATTCGTCTTAATATGGCTACTTAAAAATAGCTGTGCCAGTCAATGTATTTAATATGTCAATACCAGACAAGATTTATTATCTGGTACTAAATGATATCAGAGGCCGTTAAAAGAGGCCTCAGAGGAAGAAATCATTGCTTAACGTGAGTTTTCGCCCCAATGAGTGTTGGTCCCTTTTATTTGAAAAAATGATGAGAAAAGGAGACAGATTAGCGGCATAACTCACTGAAAATAATGTGCGATTTTCTCAGGTTTGAAGGTATGCTTATAAATTTTATGCGAAGCATGATTTTAAATGTTGCAGGTGATAGCCAGTGGGTTAATTCTGGCTTCATCCTCCCGGGGATTTCTGTTGCCATCACTGATACAACGTTTTATCAAATTAGTGATATGGGCTGAATGTAAGTTCCCGATACTATCATATCAGTACGCCGGGACGGATTCAGCCCTGTAATTTTACAGATTATTTAAGATTAATGCCTTTTTTATTCTATCCGAAGCATACTTAGCCGCATTCTTATCATTATTTATCGCCGCAGAAACGATAATATCATTGTCTTTTAAACTTTTTGACGCGTATTGTAATGCTTTTCCGTGATGTTTTACTGCAAAAAGTACAGTGTCCATATCATTTTTTAATCTGTCAGAAGAAAATAACAATGCAGCGGGATGTCCTTGCACAGCTTTTTTCACAACATCTTCATCATCTTTTAATCTATCTGATGTATGTTGCAATAGAATGCCATTATTTTGAACTGCAATTGAGACAAGTTGTTTATCATCTCGAAATTTATTGGGGAAATATAGTAAACTCGCACCAGACAGTTGAACAGCTGTTAATAAGATATCCCTGTCATTTTTTAATCTTTCGGAAGCAAATTTTAAAGCCTCACCTGATTGTTGAACTGCTGATAATACCATTTCTTTATCATCTTTAAATTTTTCATTAGCATATCTCAAAGCTATACCTGATGATTTTACTGCTGCAAGAATAATACTCCTGTCTTTTGTTAATCTCGTAGAAGCAAATTTTAAAGATTCACCTGATTGTTGAACTGCTGCTAATACCACTTCTTTATCATCTTTAAACTTTTTATCAGCAAATTTTAAAGCATTACCTGATGTTTTGACTGCCGCCATAATGATTTCTCTGTTTTTTTTTAGTTTGTCGGAAATGCTCATTATAGCGGTTCCTCCCTGACTAACTGCTGACAATGCTATGTCATAATCATTTTTTAAGTTCTCGGAAGCGTGAGCTAATACTTTGTAATTTTTCGCTACTTTATCCAGCATATATTCTTTATTGTTTATTTTTTTAGGATCCAGAAAACCTCCGTTACCGTCGAAGATCGCAGTAGTATATTCTTTGCTAAAAAAATATTTAGGAACTTTTATCTCGGGTCTTAAAATCCCATTAATGACATTATTTAATTCCTGTTCGCTTTTCATAGAAAGAATCTTTTGCTTGTCATTATCAGGTATCATTCTAATTCTTTTTAAAAGATATAATCCTAGTCCTACCCTCATTTCTTTTCCAAAAAACATAAGTTCACATATAGATGGTGCTTTCTCTTGTAGGATCCTGGCCGCTTTTTGACTAATTCCGTGAATATATTTACTGGGATTAGGCGTTTCTTTAGTAACTTGATCATAAAGACTGATACAGGAAACTTGTTCAAATACAGGTGTATTAATATCTATGGAGTAAATGCTGGAACCAAATCGGCTTGAGGGTTTCTTAAAATCCTCCCCGGGTTCAAGAGAGAAGAAAACGAAATCGTCATTAGATAAAAATTTAATATCTTTACTTGTTGAGTTTTCTTCCGGAAAGGGGATGTGCTTTTTAATTAGCAATTTTCTGGAATAAATACCTAATACACCATTCTCATTTTCGAGATTAGCATTAGAAGCATGTGTGGCACGAAGTTTGACTGTTAAAATCGAATCTAAAAAAGATTTTTCATCATGATCCAGTGACTGTAGTTCTTTACGAAGATTGCTGATGTTTTCTTTTGAAATTTTCCTCATTAACTCCAGGCCTTTTGCTTGATACATTTCGGGTACACCTTTCCATGAAGTGCCAGAAGTAAACATATAATTATATGCGTTGTCGCTAATATTTTTACGTATAAATGCTGTAATGACTCGGGAAGCTGCATCTTCAACATAATTAACTTGAAAATTTTTTGTTAAGGCATTGCTTTCATCTGTACTGTTTTTGACAACGGCTATTGATTTATTAAACTCATCTTTATTTTTTATATGAAACAATTCTGTGATTTTTTTTGATAAAGATAATTCAACTGAAAGGGAATTAGACAGTTTGTAACTTACTCTTTGTGGCATGCTTGTATTCCGAACACTAAATATGTTATGAGCTAATTTCTTTGCTTTTTTTTTTGCTCTTTAGGCATGTGATTTATCTCATGAACTTGTTTAGTGAAACTAATTTTACTTGTTGGTATCTTCATTAAGATTCCTTATCAGGACATGTTGAATGATATTTAATTTAAAAATGGCTCAATATAGTTTTGGTGATATCGGGAATAACGTGATGCTTTGTTTTTAAGTTATCCATATAATCAACCGGTTATATACAGAAAATTCATTAATATCACTTTCAAAAAATGTCCATTTTGCATGTTGTTTTACCTTTTTATGTCTGATTAGCAAAATACACTTTCGTTTGAAAGACGTCATTTTCTCATCAACTACCTTGCAATCTGTAACTAATAGTTATCAAAATCATACAGCTTCAGAGAAGTAATCCGTTATAAGTATAATTTTTTTGAGGGTGATGGCCAGGCGTTGCGAATTTTAAAATAAAAGGAGCAAAGGAATTATAGTAAAATTAATATAAGGATTGCTGATGGCAAATACTATGTTTTTTATAAATCGATTCATCGTGTGTTTCCATATCTGTATCTGATTTTTATTTTTAAGGTGTGACAAGCCTGATAAGGGCATAAAATTACGTTAGAAAATAAGACCGCAGGGAATATGTAGGTTCTTGATTTGGGGATGATAAAATGAGGTGAAAATTCGATTTTTATCATATGTTTGGTTTTATGCTATTTTCTTCGATCTTGAAAAACGGAGTGTGGGCAACTTCACCGGGGGACAAATCTCTCTCTTCGCCACAATTCAAGCGGTAATAGTATACCTCCTCAGTGCTCTAAATCCCGCTAAGTAAAAATGAGAAAAATTAACGCCAGATAGCTACTGGTGCCACGCTTATCATCAATTTTCTGTTGAGATTTTATCTGAATGACTACCTGCTCCTTCTCTACGCTTTTATGACAAGGAGGAGTACCGCTGATACTAGCCTTTGTTACAAGTTGTCATTAATTTAACACTGTTTCTGATAAATGATGCAAATAGAGATGATACGAAATTCATTCTTTGTGATTGTAGTGCTTATTATTATTTTCAATCGTTAATCAATACTATTCAGATAAGTTTATAGAGGTTGAAAAACAGACTAGCCTTAATGGTGAGGGGCCGTAGAGATGGGGGAGTATGACTTTATTTTGTTTGAGGTGAATATTATGAAACATATTAACCGTCAGCTGTTATTATTTATTTTTACACTAATAATCGCTACTGCGTCAACGCCAGTATTGGCAATAGCCTGCCTGGGCGCAGGCGAAAGTCTCCAACAATGCGCGGGTCAAACATGCCCGTATGCATGGCTGGGGGGACCATTGGGTTATTGGCTCTGTTTATAATTTACGTTACGGATGAGGAATGCTATTTATTGCCTGTCTTTTAGAGGAGGCATACATGCAGCGCTGTATGGCAAGCCCGCGCTGACGCGGGCTTGAATAACATAAAAAGATTAGAACTGGTAGACCAGACCGACACCTACAACGTCATCGGTTGCGATACCGTTGTTCGAGTAGAACTCGTCATCTTCATCCAGCAGGTTGATTTTATAATCAACGTAGGTGGACATATTTTTGTTGAAGTAATAGGTCATGCCGACATCAACGTATTTAACCAGATCTTTATCGGTGTAACGCCAGTTGCCGCGGTGGACTTCCTGGCCGCCTAAATCTTTGCCTTTAGACTGCAGATAGGCGATGGAAGGACGTAAACCGAAGTCGAACTGGTACTGGGCGACCACTTCAACGTTCTGCGTTTTGTTAGCGATACCGCCGTTTTCTTCGCTATTGCCGCCGCCGTAATAGGTCATATTGCGGGTTTCAGAGTACATAGCCGCCAGATAAACGTTATAGGCGTCGTATTTCGCGCCCACGGTCCAGGCTTCGGCAGTTTCACCACCTGCATAATTGTTGCGCTCATTCATGCCGTCGCCATAGCCGCGAGCAACCTGGGCGTCGGTACGGTCAGAACTTGAATAGGCTGCACCCAGACTTAAACCAAAATCAAAGTCATAGGTGGTAGAGATGCCGAAACCGTCGCCATTTTCTTTGGCCAACTTGCGATTTGCGCTGTTACCAGAGCCTTCCTGGCCAAAACCATTGCCTTCATTATTGCCCTGATACTGCAACGCGAAGTTCAGACCGTCCACCAGACCGAAGAAGTCGGTATTACGGTAGGTGGCGACACCGTTTGTACGGGTCAGCATGTAGACATCAGTCTGGGTATAAGAGTCGCCGCCGAATTCCGGCAGCACATCGGTCCAGGCTTCCACGTCGTAGATGACGCCATAGTTACGGCCATAATCGAAAGAGCCGTATTCGCCGAATTTCAGACCGGCAAAGCCCAGACGGGTCCAGGAGTCACCTTTGTCTCCTGAACTGCCTTCAGTCCCGTTTGCCTGGACGTTATATTCCCACTGGCCATAACCGGTCAGCATATCATTAATCTGTGTTTCGCCTTTAAAGCCAAAACGGACGTAAGACTGGTCGCCGTCGCTGCCTGCATCGTCAGAGAAGTAATGCAGGCCATCAACTTTGCCGTACAGGTCAAGTTTGTTGCCATCTTTATTATAAACTTCAGCCGCATTTACTGCGCCTGCCACTAATAATGCCGGGACAAGCAGTGCCAGAACTTTTCTGTTCATTATGTATTCCCTTGTGATAATAATTTATATGAATATGTAGTTACTCCAGGAAACTACATATCGATACTATTCCATTAAGTTCATTTAATTTAAAAAATAACATGTAACAAATGTATTTAAAATATTTCAATTTGTTTCTATTTGGGTTTTTATAATACACTTAATATAAGTTGATAAAGATATATATTCTATAATTATCATTTTTTATCAATGAGTTATTGTTTTTTCATCAATAATTCCTGTTATGGATATTATTTGTTTTCTATATGTTTTACATAATTTAATAACAAAAAAGATAAAAAAAACCGGCATCACTGCCGGCAATGAGGGTAATAGAAAAATAAATGATAAAAGGCTAATAACCAGATCATTTTGACATGTAATGTCAATAAAATAAAACGCTATCGCGACGTATGAAAATAAGTCACCTCATTTATATATTATTCAGCATTAGGTTGTCGTTCATTTACAGTCGCCTTATTTAACAGCGGGTTCGGCCCTAAGCATAAAATTGCCTGAGATCAAATTATTTGTGAAATGAATAGCCAGATCCGGTACAGTTGGCGTCTTCATATCGAAATGTGATTAATGTCACATTATAATGTAATTAGTGACATATGACTTACATCACAGAAACGGAGTAAAGTTTGAGTACCAGGGAGGAGAAAGCCACCCGCAGCCTGGGAGGTAAATTAGCGTTATGGGTTTTTTATACCTTTTGCGGCTATTTTATCTGGGCGATGACGCGTTGCGTCTGGTTAATGTCTACTGTCCAAAACGAACCTGTTCATGGACCAAATGGCATCCCCGGCAGCGCAACAGAAAGATTGCTTAACGCGCTATCGCTGGGAGTGGTCTGGCTTATTCTGGCGGGTATTGCCTGGTACACCCGGCCCCGTCAGCAATCCAACTGATTTCTCTATGATGCGTGACGGCAATGTCAGGCCAGAAGCGCGCTATCAGGTCGGGGTGTAAAGTGGCTGAGGGTATGCCAGGATAGCGGACAATGTGCTCAGGCATATCATAAACGTGGTCTGCTAAAAGAGGGTGTATGGATTCAGGATACTGGCAATCGCAGTTTGAAGACTGGCTACGTCGCCACCACCGAGAGCAGGATGCCGCTCATGACATTTTCCATTTCCGTCGCGTCTGGGCGACCGCGCAAACGCTCGGTGAAAATAGTCACGTTGACTGGCTGGTAGTGTTATCGGCATGTTATTTCCATGACATTGTTAGCCTGGCGAAAAATCATCCGCAGCGGCATCGATCTTCCATTCTGGCGGCGGCAGAAACCCGGCGTATCTTTCAGCACGATTTTCCTGACTTTCCACCGGAAAAACTGGCAGCTATTTGCCATGCTATCGAAGCGCATAGCTTCAGCGCGCATATTGCGCCCATTACGCCAGAGGCCAAAATCGTGCAGGATGCGGACAGACTGGAAGCGTTAGGCGCCATTGGCCTGGCGCGTGTCTTCGCGGTCTCCGGCGCGTTGGGCGTCGCGCTGTTTGCCGCTGACGATCCTTTTGCTGACAGACGGCCGCTTAATGATAAGCAATTCGCACTCGATCATTTTCAAACCAAACTACTGAAACTGCCGCTGACGATGCAGACTGAACGGGGTAAATATCTGGCGCAGCGTAATGCGGATTTTCTGGTGTCATACATGGCAAAACTGAGCGCGGAACTGAAAGGCGACTATGAAACGCTGGATCAGGCAGTGATCCATACTTTTGCTACGTATCAGTAACCTTGTCGCTGAAACGTAAACTGCTTCATTTTATGTTAGTCTGTTGCCAATAACTTTTGTCCGGTTAAATGTATGCAGGAAAATCTTTCAGTGACACACGCCCGGGGCCCCATTACCGATGATGCCAGCAACGAGATTCAGGCGATGCTGAGTAAATTGCTGGAAATCTATGATGTTAAAACGCTGGTGGCGCACCTTAACGGCCTTGGCGAGCATCACTGGAGTCCGGCCATTTTAAAACGCGTGATGATGAACGCAGCATGGCATCGTTTGAGCGACAACGAGTTCGCCAGTCTTAAAACGTTATTGCCAATGCCGCCGGACCATCACCCCCAGTATGCCTTTCGTTTTATCGATTTATTCGCTGGCATCGGCGGTATTCGCCGCGGATTTGAAGCGATAGGTGGACAGTGTGTATTTACCAGTGAATGGAATAAACACGCGGTACGTACGTATAAAGCGAACTACTTTTGCGATCCGTTGCAGCATAACTTTAATGAAGATATCCGTGATATTACGCTAAGCCACCGGGAAGGGGTCAGCGATAATGAGGCGGCGGAGCATATTCGCCAGCATATTCCGCAGCATGATGTTCTGCTGGCGGGCTTTCCCTGCCAACCATTTTCTCTGGCGGGGGTGTCAAAGAAAAACGCGCTGGGCCGCGCCCATGGCTTTGCCTGTGAGACGCAGGGAACGTTATTTTTCGATGTCGTAAGAATCATTGACGCCTGCCGCCCGGCGCTGTTCGTACTGGAAAACGTGAAGAATCTTAAAAGTCACGATCAGGGCAAAACCTTCCGTATTATTATGCAAACGCTCGATGAACTGGGATATGACGTTGCTGATGCCGCTGACAATGGCCCGGACGATCCCAAGATTATCGATGGGCAGCATTTTCTTCCCCAGCACCGGGAGCGTATTGTGCTGGTAGGGTTCCGCCGCGATTTGAATCTGAAAACCGATTTTACGCTACGCAATATCATCCGCTGTTATCCACCGCGCCGTCCGACCCTGGCGGAATTACTGGAACCAGTGGTCGACGCCAAATATATCCTGACGCCGGTGCTGTGGAAATATTTATATCGCTATGCGAAAAAGCATCAGGCGCGGGGAAATGGTTTTGGTTATGGCATGGTCTACCCTGACAATCCAGATAGTGTGGCGCGTACGCTATCTGCACGCTACTACAAAGATGGCGCCGAAATTCTGATCGATCGTGGTTGGGATATGGCGACAGGCGAAGTAAATTTCGACGATCCTGACAATCAACAACATCGTCCCCGTAGACTTACGCCGAGAGAGTGCGCGCGTTTAATGGGTTTTGAGGCGCCACAAATGTCCCGGTTCAGGATCCCCGTCTCTGATACCCAGGCTTATCGTCAGTTTGGCAATTCCGTGGTGGTGCCGGTATTTACAGCGGTAGCAAAACTACTGGAACCCAAAATTCACCAGGCGGTAGCGCTGCGCCAGAGAGAGGCGGTAGATGGCGGACGTTCACGATAAAGCAACGCGCAGTAAAAATATGCGTGCGATAGCGACCCGCGATACAGCCATTGAAAAACGCCTTGCCGGTCTGCTAAGCGCGCAAGGGATTACGTTTCATACGCAGGACGCGACATTACCAGGAAAACCGGATTTTGTGGTGAATGACTATGAGTGCGTGATTTTTACGCATGGTTGTTTTTGGCACCATCATCACTGCTATTTGTTTAAAGTACCCGCCACGCGTACGGCGTTCTGGCTGGAAAAAATCGGTAAAAATGTTGAGCGTGATGCGCGCGATATTCAGCGCTTGCAGGCGCTTGGCTGGCGGGTACTGATTGTTTGGGAGTGCGCCTTACGCGGGAAAGATAAACTGAGCGACGCGGCGCTGGCGGAGCGCCTGGAAGAGTGGATCTGCGGCGGCGGCACCAGCGCGCAGATCGACACCCAGGGTATTCATCTACTGGCGTGAATCTTCCGTATTACATGGTGTAACCATCGTTCTGGCAGGGAACAGATATTTGCCCAGTGTCACCAGTACCACGGCAAACACAATCACGCCCAGTGCCGTCCATTCAACAGGTGACAGCTTCTCGCCGCCTAAGCCGGTACCAAGCAACACGGCGACGACCGGATTCACATAAGCATAGCTGGTCGCCAGTGCCGGACTGACATTACGAATCAAATACATATAAGCATTAATGGCGATGACAGAACCAAAAAGGGCCAGGTAACCGACGGCTAAAAAACCTGACAAGTCAAGTAGAGAGGTTAGTTTTTCGCCGGAAAGAAACGCTGCGCACAGTAAGATAATGCCCGCCGCCAGCATTTCAATCGCGCCAGCCATCATGCCTACAGGTAAAACGATGCGTGATCCGTACACGGAGCCAAATGCCCAGCTCATAGACCCTATCAGGATCAAAATCGCACCCCATGGATTGCCGCTTAAATTGCCGCCGCTGTTCAGCAGAATAATACCGGCCAGGCCAACCGCAATCCCTGCCCATTCTAATTTGCGGGTTTTAATGCCAAAAAAGTAGCTGAAGCACAGCGTAAACAACGGGACGGTGGCAACCACCACTGCGGCAATGCCCGAGGGGACGTTTTGATGTTCCGCCACCGTGACCAGACCGTTACCGACCGCCAACAGTAATAGACCGATCAGAGCGGCGTTAACGGTCTGGCGCAGCGGCGGAAGTTTTTCGCCTCGCAGTAATAAAAACGCCATGAGCAGAATACCCGCCGAGAGAAAACGTACGCCCGCCATCATTAGCGGCGGCCAGCTTTCAACGCCTATCCGGATGACAAAATAGGTCGACCCCCAAATGATATATAAGGCGAAAAGCGCGCCAAAAAGAGGTAGTAACTGCCTGAAACGCATAAGCTCTCACATGAAATAAAAAGGGTGGATATAGTTAACGTCAAAATTATTATGCTGGCGAGCGTTATAATTATCCTTTTTGCGGAAAAAGGCGTTGACCGGGGCCATCGGTTTCGGCATAGCGCGTTTTGTTACATACTTAACGTTTTAGAAGAAAAGACAGAGGGAATCATTTTGGCAGGAAGTAGCTTACTGACGTTACTCGATGATATTGCCACACTGCTGGACGATATTTCGGTAATGGGCAAACTGGCCGCAAAAAAAACCGCTGGCGTATTGGGGGACGATCTATCGCTCAATGCGCAGCAGGTCACGGGCGTCCGCGCTAACCGCGAGCTGCCAGTGGTATGGGGTGTCGCGAAAGGGTCATTAATCAATAAGGTTATTCTGGTACCGCTGGCGCTGCTGATAAGCGCCTTTATCCCGTGGGCCATCACGCCATTGTTAATGCTGGGCGGCGCGTTTCTCTGTTTTGAAGGAGTAGAAAAAGTCCTCCATACCTTTGAAACGCGAAAACATAAAGAAGACCCGGTGGCGCGGCAAAAACGCCTTGAGACGCTGGCTGCGCAAGATCCTTTGGCCTTTGAAAAAGATAAAGTGAAGGGAGCGGTACGTACCGATTTTATTCTTTCTGCTGAAATTGTGGCCATTACCCTGGGGATTGTCGCGCAAGCGCCGCTGCTTAACCAGGTGCTGGTGTTGGCAGGAATTGCGTTAATAGTAACGGTTGGTGTGTATGGCCTGGTTGGTATCATTGTAAAGCTGGACGATATGGGATACTGGCTGGCAGAAAAGCGCAGCGTGCTGGCGCAGGGCGTCGGTAAAGGTCTGTTGATTACCGCGCCCTGGTTAATGAAGGCGTTATCCATTGTCGGTACACTGGCGATGTTTTTAGTCGGCGGCGGGATTGTCGTACACGGTATCGCGCCGCTACACCACGCGATCGAGCATTTTGCACAGCAGCAGAGCGCCTTCATAGCGTATACGCTTCCTGGCCTGCTTAATCTGGTGTTCGGCTTTATTATCGGCGCTATTGTGGTAGCTCTGGTGAAAAGCGTGGCGAAACTGCGGGGTATTTCGCACTGATTTTTCTGCAATGAATTATGCAAAATTGTTCATCCTCGTCTAAGGTGAAAACGTTTCATCTGATACAGGAGGCAGGTATGGTCTTTTCTGTCAGTGAGGAAGTCACCGTAAAAGAGGGCGGACCCCGGATGATCGTCACCGGTTATTCCAGCGGAATGGTAGAATGCCGCTGGTATGACGGGTTTGGCGTAAAGCGAGAGGCATTCCATGAGAATGAGCTCGTACCTGGAAAGGAAAGGTACGTGCGCGACGAAGCCCGATGACAAAACGCCCGGTTAGCGCCGGGCGTTTTGCTGTGGAGAAACATCGTCGTCGCTCTGCCACATGCTGCTATCAGGTTCAGGTTATGCCAGAATTTAGTGGTATCTCTTAATAAACGCTTAAAGACGGTCAGTCATCAGGGGTGTAGTAAGAAGCCATAATCATCAGGAGTTGTAGGGTGCCGCACGAAACACAGTTGGACAATCAAGGCTGGCTTAAAAAGCTGGCGCGGCGTTTTGGTCCTGGTCATGTTGTGAATGTCTGTTTTCTGATCGTTATGCTTTTCTCGACCTTGCTGACCTGGCGGGAAGTGATCGTACTGACAGAGGCTTATATTACCAGCCAGCGCAATCATCTGGGCAGCGTCGCTAATGCCCTCGACAGGCAACTCCAGTTCAATATGGACAGACTGATCTTTTTGCGTAACGGTATGCATGAAGCATTGGTGGCGCCGCTGGATTTTGCCGCATTGCAAAGTGCGGTAACGCAGTTTGAGCAGCGACGTGGCAGCCGCTTCTGGCAACTGGAGTTGGATAAGCGGCGGACGTTGCCGTTATATGGCGTCTCCGATCAATTTGTCGCTCAAACGACGCTGCTTTCACGGGATAATCGCGACCTGACAAACGAATTAACCGCCACGCTGGAGTTGGGGTATCTGGCGCGTCTGGCGCAGTCATCCGCCATGCTGACGCGGGAAACCGTGTATGTTTCTCGCTCTGGATTTTACCTCTCAACCCTTCCCACGATATATGGCAGCGATATTATATCTCGCTATTATCAGTACGTGACTCAACCCTGGTTCACTGCACAAAGTCAACGGCGCAACCCGCAGCGTGGCGTGCAGTGGTTCACCTCGGCGCAACCTTATTTTGACGAGCCAGAAAAAGTGACCGCCAGTTTGCCGCTGGATCATGCACATTACTGGTATGGCGTACTGGCAATGGACATCCCCGTCGCCTCATTACAGCAGTTTTTGCGCGACGCAACCGAAAAGGACAGTGAAGGGGAGTATCAGCTTTATGATAATCATCTTCATCTGTTGGCAAGTTCCACACCGGAACAACACACCGAGGCCCTCAATGAACGTGAGCGAGCCTCACTGTCGCATGAAATAAAAAACGATACTCAGGGAGGGCTGCGTTTAGGTACGCGTTATGTGAGCTGGGAGCGGCTGGATCATTTTGATGGCGTACTGCTGCGCGTGCATACGCTGCGTGAGGGCGTACAAGGGAATTTTGGCAGTATTAGTATCGCGCTTGCGCTGTTATGGGTGCTTTTTACTGCGATGCTGCTTATTTCCTGGGGCGTTATTCGACATATGGTCAGTAACATGTTTGTCCTGCAAAACTCGCTGCAATGGCAGGCATGGCACGATCCCCTGACGCGGCTCTATAATCGCGGCGCGCTGTTTGAAAAAGCGCGTCGGCTGGCACAGCGCTACCGGGAATCCAGGCAGCCTTTTTCAGTGATACAGTTGGATTTAGATTATTTTAAAAGCGTCAACGATCGCTTTGGTCATCAGGCGGGTGACCGTGTGCTGTCCCATGCCGGCGGATTGATTGGCAGCACCATCCGTTCGCATGATATTGCTGGACGGGTCGGGGGCGAGGAGTTCTGTATCGTCCTGCCTGGTGCAACAAAGGCGCAGGCGCTGCACATTGCTGAACGCATACGCCAGCGTATTAATGACAAAGAGATTCTGGTCACAAAATGCACGACACTCCGTATCAGCGCGTCACTGGGGATAAGCAGCTCGGAAGAGTATGGTGACTATGACTTTGAGCAGTTGCAGTCGCTGGCCGACAAACGGCTTTATTACGCAAAACAGGCCGGACGTAACCGTATCTGCGCCAGCGACGTGGCTCAGGAGCGGGAAAAGAAATAGTCCATGCCTTCGCACCAGCCATCTGGCCCCTCATTCTGGCTACGGTAGACGCGCTGGGGCTCGTCATGACGTAAGTGTACGCCTTCGCGGTTAAGCCCTTTAACGATAACAGCATAATCCATTACATCCAGCAACGGGGCATCGTTGGGGCCGTCGCCCAGTCCCACTGTCAGGGGGCGGGTGTGCCATTGCCGACGATATTCTTCAATCAGCCAGTTGGCGGCCTGATCTTTACCCGCGGAGGCATCCAGTACATGCCAAAAACGCGCGCCATGAACAAATTGTAATCCCAGGTCATGTAAGCGGGCGGCAAACTGCGCCATGCGTTCATCGCTATCGCGCCAGATTAGTGATACCGACGCCTCATGCAACCGGGTGAGCGCGGCCTGGGCCCGGTTTAGCCCCGTCCATTCGCTTATCACCTGATCGTCGACGTCATCAAAAGTGGTAAACTTAAACTGCTCCTTTTCACGTAATTTATGCAGAACAAGACGGATTTCGCTGTGAGAAATAGCCGCTGTCAGACGGGGATAACCAGGATGTTTTTCCCAATGCGCGTCCAGTTGGATCACCGCGCCGTTTTCCGCAATCAGCGGTAGTCCCTGAAGATTTAACGTCGTCTGGAGCTGCAGCATTTCAGCCGCAGTTTTACTACTACAGAGGATGACGGGAACGCCGTTTTCATGCAGGCGCGTAAGCCAGGGAGCCGCAGGTTGCCACTCAAAGGTATGGCTGTTGAGCAACGTGCCGTCCAGATCGGTAAAAATAAGCAAGGGGTCATGGATTGAGAGCATTTTTTCCTCATTTTCCGTTGCAACGGCGGGCTTATTTCCAGGAAAAATCCTAAAGCACATCCGGAAGAAATCGAATGCTAACTGGAATCGATCCCGTCGCTTCCAGGCAGCACATGCGTTGTCACACTTTTGCTACCAAACTATTAGCGTGCTTAATCATTCATGTAAAAAATATTTACTTGTCATGCAAAAAAATTGCAGATAAGGTAAATCTCACATCAGATTTCCTGGTGTAACGAATTTTCAAGTGCTTCTTGCATAAGCAAGTTTGATCCCGGCCCGTAGGGCCGGGATTTTTTTCGGCCTTTTTTAACGGTTTACTTCCGTTACACTAAAATCATGAATATCGAGCTCAAACGCTTCGGCTAATTCATGCCATGTATGATACTCTCGTCCGTCAACGCTCACCCGCTCAGGATCGTTTTCGCTGCGGTGAACCTCGCTCTCGCTAATCTCATTGATCGCTGCCAGCAGCGCATCAACGTCGACATTGACTTCGCGCTTGGCCGTCTCACTGTACTCTTTTGCCGTTTTCATCTTCACTACCTCGCAGGTTCCTGACAGCCTAAGTATAGACCGTCGAGAAAACCAGCAAACACGCCTGCAAGGCGCTGCTAGACGCGGAAAATTGTTCTACACTGGCACAAAGCGACAGGAGGAAAATGATGAAGGTCAATGATCGGGTAACAGTTAAAACGGACGGCGGGCCACGTCGACCGGGCGTGGTACTGGCAGTGGAAGAATTTAGTGAAGGCACTATGTACCTGGTTTCGCTGGAAGATTACCCGCTCGGCATCTGGTTCTTTAATGAGTCAGGTCACCAGGACGGCATTTTCGTTGAGAAGGCGCTGCAGGACTAATTGAGCCGGACTGGAGGTGCATCGCCAGTCCGGGTATCTCATCGCATGTTAACAAAAATGCCGTTGGTGACGTTATCTGTCAACCGCACTACGTGATAGATAACTTGTTTATTATGCGTTTTTATCTTTCGTTTAATATTACCCTTATGGGAGGATACCGTTTTTGCTTTAATATTCATCCGGTCAGAAATCTGAATGGTTCCCTGGCCTTCCATCCACATTCGTAACATGCTGGATTCAGTTCGGCTTAAAGATAACGTCGGTAAATTTATAGTGCCTGAAATACCAGACTCTTTTTTCAGAATATCGCCAAGAATGACATCCAGCGAGTCAGGTTTAATCGATTTTGAGCTTATCAATAAGTTTTTTCTTACTAACAAATATTCATCAAAATGCACGTTAGCTATTGCCATAAAAACAATAAATAACGTATCAGGATGTTGATTAATGATTTGCCTTATTTTTTGACTGTCTGAAGGCGTATGAATAAAACAGTCCTCATTAATAAACACCACCGAAGGTTGATGCGCGCTACAAGCGATAGCGAGTTCGTCAACGGTTTCGATATCGTTGATTTCCCTTTTTTTCACCCCTCTACTGACCAGATACCCGCTTAACCCCAGCCGGGTGTAACTGCATAAATCCATAATAATCGTTGACATGGCATACCCTCACTCAATGCGTAACGATAATTCCCCTTACCTGAATAACTCACCATAATCAGACGGAACATGACTAGTCACCTTAGACAACACCTACACCGTTTTTCAGGCGAACTTACTATCCCGTAAAGTTACATATAATTTGCCAGGAATCATCTTAAAGTAAAGTGAATGTTGTGTTATGTGAGTGAAGTAAAAACAAATAAGCTGCGGCGGATATATCCTGGTCGGTGTTTTTAAAATTTATTTTCAGATAAACCTTAGTAAAACAGGATAAATATTATGGGTTATTATTTACGGGCATTTCGCTGACAATATCAGCAAGCAAATTGAAAATTTCGCTGAATAAATGTTCGCAAAACGGCGCAATTAATGGCATAAGCGCAGCCATAAGCATAATGCCAACGGTGAGCGTGAGCGGGAAGCCGATAACAAATATCGATAGCTGCGGCGCCATGCGATTTAATAGCCCCAGCGCCAGATTAAGTGTTAGCAGGAGAGTGATGACCGGTAATGCCAGCATTAATCCGTTTAAGAAAATGAGTCCACCGGCCCTGGCGAGCGCCATAAATGCGTTACTGTTAACCGGATTGCTCCCGACAGGCAGGGTATGAAAGGTATCGACCAGTAGCGAAATAAGCCACAGATGACCATTAAAAGTAAGAAACAGCAGCATGGCAAGCATATCCATAATACGTGCCAGTACCGGCATATTGAGGTGACTGCCCGGGTCGACGAAGGTGGCAAAGGAAAGCCCCATTTGCAAACCGATAAACTCACCAGCCGTACGCACTGCCGCAAAGGCGAATTGCATGGTAAATCCCAGCGCAATGCCGATCAGAATTTGCTGCATTGCCAGCCATAAGGCGGCAATAGAAAACAGCGGCGTATCGTTTGCCGGTAGAGATGGCGCGATGACGAACGTAATCATTATCCCCAACCCCAGCTTTACCCGCTTGGGAATTGCACGCTCGCTGAGAATCGGCGCGGTTGAAATCAGCGCCAGTACACGCAGCAGGGGCCAGAAATAGAGATTTAGCCAGTATAGCCATTGTTCGCTGGTGATCTGTATCATCGCCTTATTTATCCGATGATATAAGGTAAGTTGCTGAATAATGTGCGTACGTAATCCAGCAGCAGGTTAAGCATCCACGGACCGGCAACGATAATGGCGATAAAGACAGCGACGATTTTGGGGATGAACGACAGCGTCATTTCATTGATCTGAGTCGCCGCCTGTAAAATACTGATAATGAGGCCGGTAATCAGCGCGACGAGTAATAGTGGCGCAGCCAGAGCAAGGGCGACTTTCATCGCCTCGGTGCCCATCATCATGACGGATTCTGGAGTCATTTTACGCCTCTAACTGTAAAAGCTTTGGGCCAGCGACCCTACCAGCAACTGCCAGCCATCGACCAGGACAAACAGCATGAGCTTAAACGGCAGGGCGATAGTTGCAGGCGGCACCATCATCATCCCTAACGCCATCAGGACGCTGGCGATCACCAGATCGATAATCAAAAATGGAATGAAAATCGTAAAACCGATCTGAAACGCCGTCTTTAATTCGCTGGTGACATAAGCGGGCAGGAGAATACGCATCGGTACGGCTTCCGGTCCCTGTAATGGACCGCTATTGGCCAGCCGGGCAAATAGCGCCAGATCGGCTTCGCGGGTCTGGCGTAACATAAATGCGCGTAACGGCTGCGCGCCTTTTTCCAGCGCCTCCTGCATTGAGATTTTTTGCTCGCTAAAGGGCTGATAAGCGTCCACATAAATCTTGTCAATAACGGGCGACATAATAAAAAAGGTCAAAAACAGCGCCAGTCCGAGCAGCACCTGGTTTGGCGGCGCCGAGGGCGTCCCCAGCGCATTACGCAGCAGGCCAAAGACAATGATGATACGGGTGAAACTGGTCATCATCAGTAAAATCGCCGGCAGGAATGTCAGCGAGGTAATGAAGACCAGGGTCTGGACAGATAACGACCAGCTTTGGCCCCCACCCGCTAACGGCTGGCTGATAATCCCTGGTAACTGCGCAGCGGCGGCAGGACTGAAAAGCCACAAACTCGCCAGAGAAAGAAATACTAAACGGCGCATCAGGATCTCCCGGAACGCTTGATTAAGCTTTTCATCATGTTCTGGAAGTCTGCCTGTGGGGACACAGACATTTCTGCATCCGTATCTGTCTTCGCAGGAGGAAGGGTATGCAGCAGATTAATCTGCGAGGCGGTCACGCCCAGTACCAGACGTGCATTTTCGACCTCAACAATTATCACGCGTTCGCGCGGGCCGAGCGAGGCACAGGCGGATACCTTGAGTTCACGCGCGCTATTTCCTTTTGGGGAGAATCCCATACGCTTAATCACCCAGGCTGCCGCCAGAATGAGCGCAATAATGCCAATCAACGCGCCGCTCACCTGAATAAGAGGCGACGTAGCTGGCGTGGCGGGTTGAGAAACCGTGGCCTGTGTCTTCATCATTAACGGCTCAAACGACGCATACGCTCGGATGGCGTAATAATATCGGTAATACGTACGCCGTACTTATCCGCCACGACGACCACTTCACCCTGGGCAATCAGATAGCCGTTAATCAGAATATCCAGCGGCTCGCCCGCCAGCCCGTCCAGCGCGACGACTGACCCCTGCGTCAGGCGCAGCAACTCTTTAATGGTCATTCGCGTGCGGCCCAGTTCAACGGTCAATTTGACCGGGATATCCATAATCAGATCGATATCCTGCATAGCGCCGCTGACATCGCCACCGCCAAGCTGTTGGAAAACCGCGTCGGCGGCGCTTTTAGTGGTGGTCGCTTTTTGCTCGTTTAATGCGTCAGCCCACAGATCATCCAATGCGCCAGTATTCTCATCGGACGGATTATTCATGTCACTCATTTGGGCTGTTCCTCATTCAGCGAATTCAAAATTGGGTTGATCAAATGTTCTACGCGTAGCGCGTACTGCCCGTTTACGGTGCCATATTGACTGGTGAGTACGGGCACGCCGTCCACATGAGCAATAATGCGGTCGGGTTTTTCAATCGGCAGTACATCGCCGGGCTTCAGCTTCAGAATCTGAGAAAGACGCAGCGGAATATCGGCAAAGTTCGCCACCAGCTCCAGTTCAGAGTGTTGAACCTGGCGTACCAGATTATCGCGCCAGTTCTGATCTTCATGACGCGAGTTTTCCAGCGGCGGGTTGACCAATAGTTCACGCAGCGGCTCGATCATGCTAAAGGGCAGACAGATGTTAAATTCACCGGTCAGATTGCCTATCTCTACATGAAATGGCGTATTGACGACAATATCGTTCGGCGAGGTGGTAATATTGGTAAACTTTACCTGCATTTCGGAACGCACATACTCCACTTCCAGCGGATTAATGGCTTTCCATGCGTCGCTATAGCCTTCCAGCGCCAGTTTCAGCATGCGGTTGATGACACGCTGTTCCGTATGGGTAAACTCGCGGCCCTCGACTTTGGTCGGAAAGCGGCCATCACCGCCAAACAGGTTATCAACGGCAATAAACACCAGACTCGGCGAGAACACCACCAGCCCGGTGCCGCGTAACGGCTTCAGGTGGATAAGGTTCAGGTTGGTCGGTACCGGCAGGTTACGCGCAAATTCGTGATACGGCTGAATACGTATAGCGCCCACGGTAATATCCGGGCTGCGGCGCAGCAGGTTAAATAATCCCATCCGGAACTGGCGTGCGAAACGCTCGTTAATGATCTCCAGTGCCTGCAAACGTTCACGCACGACGCGACGCTGGGTATTGGGATCGTAAGGGCGAATATCGCTATCGCTTGCGATACCCGGAGTGGGTTCGTCTTTGGTGTCGCTGTCGCCATTTAACAGCGCATCGATTTCAGCCTGAGAAAGAATACTATCGCCCATATCTTTACCGCAGAATAAAAGCTGTATAAAGCACGTCGGTGACGACCTGTTTTGGTTGTCCGGCAACGAGCGGCGCGGCCAGCGTCTCTTTAATAGCGGCAATCAGTTTTTGTTTGCCTGCTTGTGTTGAGAGCTCGGCGGCATTCTGGCGGGAAAATAGCAATAGCAGACGGCTGCGTACTTCCGGTAGATATTCATTCAGTCGCGCACGCGTCGCTTCGTCCTTCAGACGCAGGGTAACGCCGATATACAACACGCGATCCGCCTCGCCAAGATTGACGGTAAACGTATCCAGCGCAAAAAATACCGGCGCGGGCGGCGGTGGTGGCTCCGCTTTAGCGTGCGTGGCCGGTTGCTGCTGCATACGCCAGTAGCTATAACCTGCGGTTGCGCAGGCGGCGAGGGTAATCAACACCAGCAAAGGTATCCAAATCGAGCGTTTGCTCTTTTTGTTAATCGCGGAGTCTGTCATCTGATACGGGCTTCCTGTTTCGGTACTGCTTATTGGCTGATTATCCCGTGTCCTGTCCACGACAAAGCGTGGAAAAGACGCGGATAATCATGCTACCTCTGGCGTTAGGCGAAGATATCCACTGCGCCATTGCCGCGCGCGGTAGCCTGAAGTGAGGCTGGCGCGGCTAACACGGCATCATCATCAGCGGCAAACGTGTCCACGTGTTGGGCGCGGGCAGGCTGTTGTTGCTGCGATGACGATTGCTGTTGCCCGGCAAAACTTTCGCTACTGATACTGCTTTGGCCTAACTGAATCCCGCTCTCCGCCAGTTGAGTTCTTAACATGGGCAGGGCGGCTTCCAAAGCGGCGCGGACATGACTGTGCGGCGACACCATCTGGAGTTGCGCCTGGTTATCATCCAGCTTGAGCGAAATATGCACCTGGCCTAACTCTTCCGGATGCAGCCGCAGCTGTGCGCTTTGCTGTCCCTGACGCGTAAATAACGTGACCTGCTGGCTGAGGGCCTGCTGCCATTCATGGCTGCCTAATGGCGCGCTGAGTACCGGGGCGGACGCGGCAGGGTGCGGTTGCGCCTGCGCCGTAGCGCTGCTGAGGGTCGGCAGTGCCGCGCCTGACATTACCGGGGAGGGCGCACTGTCAATATCTGTTTTCGCGCTGGTCGCCGCTGCCGCGACGACCAGTGGCGTCAGTGATTGTCCCGTGGCGCGATCGTCACTGGCACGCGCCAGTGTTGCGTCCGTTTTCCCTTTTTCATGTTCGCTAAAAGAGAGCGTATGCGTCTCTTCCTGTGGCGCAGATCGCATATCGCCGCGTAGCAGCGATGGTAAAGCGATGTGATTTTCAGCCGGTATTTCTCCGGCGGCAGGCGTTGCGATAGGTTGACCGGGCAGCATGGCGAATAAGGCGCTCAGACTGGCGAGATCCTCATCGCTAAGGACATGCGTTTTCTCATCCTGCTGCGCTGTTTTGTTCAATGCGGCCAGGGCGCTGGTTTTCAACGATGGCGTTAGCGTAGACAGGAGATGTTGCGCCTGCGTCAGATCCGTTAACGTTTCATCCGCCGTATGCGCTTTTTGCGCCAGCAGGTCGGCAAGCTTCGCCGCCTGAACCGGATCGCCATGTTGGGTCAATAACCCTTTTTGCAATTTGCTCCCCGCCGCCTGTAAATCGGCAAGCGTGATGCGCGCGTCTTTACCCTGTGCGCCATCTGTGCCTAACGCTCCCGCCAGTAGCGCCAGAAAATCCTGGGCTGAACCGGCAGTTTTTTCTGACGTCAGACCTGCGGTCATATCGGTATCGGTAGCGATCAGTTGGGGCAGGGTGATCATTCGGGTTTCCTCATTGCTGCACGCTGAGCAAATTCATCCATCTTTTTCTGGTCCATGCGGTTTTCAGCTAACAACGCTGCCGCGGTTTGTCGGTCCTGTAAGGTTTGCCAGGCCTGAAGACGCTGTTTTTTTTCACGCCAGCTCTTCAGCGCCAGGTCGACTTTTTGCGTCCACTGTGTAAGTTGCAGGCGATGCTGTTCTATCGCTTTTTCCAGCGTCTGAATAAATTGCTGGTAGTTGATCCAGCGATTACTGGCGATGCCTTTGCCCATATCGGTGTTCAGATTACTGCGATACTCATTCTGATAATCGATCAGCATTTTGAGTTGTTCTTCCGCCTGCTGGCAGCCGCGACGCATTTCGCCCAGTAAACGTGCTGCATCATCCACCTCTTTTTCGGCCAAATCTTTAAGTGTTCCCAGAGCGCCATGTTGTGCCATGATCGTCGCCCTCCTGCTTTATCACACCGTCGGGAAAATTAAATCGAGCGCCTGGAGAGAGGCCTCCCAGTCGGCCCGTTCAAAAATACCTTGCTGTAAAAACGCTTCTAATTGCGGCCATAAGGTAATGGCTTTATCCAGCATCGGATCGCTGCCTTTGGCATAGGCGCCGACGCTGACCAGATCGCGGTTACGCTGGAAACTGGAAAGCAATTGTTTAAATAGCCGTACCCGCGCATAGTGCTGCTCGCTAATGAGTGCAGTCATCGCGCGGCTGATTGACGCTTCGATATCAATGGCCGGATAGTGTCCAGCCTCCGCCAGACGGCGGGACAACACGATATGCCCGTCGAGGATCGCGCGTGCTGAGTCGGCAATGGGGTCTTGCTGGTCGTCCCCCTCAGTCAACACGGTATAAAATGCGGTGATAGAGCCGCCGCCGTGGATGCCATTACCGGCACGTTCGACCAGCGCCGGCAACTTTGCAAACACCGACGGCGGATAACCTTTCGTTGCTGGCGGTTCGCCAATAGCCAGCGCAATTTCACGCTGCGCCATCGCATAACGGGTGAGTGAATCCATAATCAGCAACACATGCTGGCCGCGATCGCGAAAGTCTTCGGCAATGCGGGTTGCATAGGCGGCGCCTTGCATACGCAGCAGCGGCGAGACATCGGCCGGGGCGGCAATGACGACCGAACGCGCGCGACCGTCAGGGCCGAGAATATTTTCGATAAAATCTTTGACTTCCCGGCCACGCTCGCCGATAAGACCCACGACAATCACGTCCGCCCGCGTATAGCGCGCCATCATGCCAAGCAGAACTGACTTACCGACGCCGGAACCGGCAAAAAGCCCCATACGCTGACCGCGTCCTACGGTTAACAAGGCGTTGATCGCGCGTACGCCGGTATCCAGCACATGCTCAATTGGCGTTCGCTGGAGTGGGTTAAACGGCGGCGTGATTAACGCGCCGGTTTCTGTGGTATCTGGCGCGGGCAGACCGTCGAGCGGTTTACCGCCGCCATCCAGTACCCGGCCAAGCAGGGCAGGGCCGAGCGGTAATTGTTTGCCGCTTTGCAGCCCATCGCCATGCCCATTACGGGCGTAAACGCGGGCGCCAGGCAGAATGCCTTCGACCTCTTCCAGCGGCATTAAAAACAGACGCTGACCATTAAAACCAACGACTTCCGATTCCACCTCTTTGGTTTCGGGGCCTTCCTGGCGTTCAATAATGCAGGTTGCGCCCAGAGGAAGCTGGAGTCCGGTTGCCTCCAGCACCAGACCGGTAGCGCGGGTTAAACGCCCGTAACGACGCACCGCTGGTAGCAACGCCATTTTGGCCTCAAAGTTGTCGAGCGCGGTAAGCCAGCGGGTCAGACGCGTGGTCATCAGAGTACTCCCGGCGCCGCCAGACGGCACAACTCTTGCCAGCGAGTGGCGACGCTGGCGTCCAGATCGCCCTCATCAGCAGAGACTTTACATCCGCCGTGGTGCAGCGTCGGATCGCCGCGTAGCCGCCAGCCGTGAAGGCTAAGCGTGGCGCCCAGCATCTCTTCCACCCGCTGTAAGTCGTCCGGATGTACGCGCAACTGTGGCTTGCCGCTAAAGAGCGGCTCCTGCTGCAACAGTTGCTGGATCTGTTTGATTAGCGCGGAATTGTCCACCGCTGGCGTCTGGCCGATGACCTGACGCGCGGCCTCCAGGGCCATTTGCATTAATCGTGAGGCGATGACGCTATCGAGCGCGTCAAGGGTATTCTGAAACTCACTGACCAACTGCTGCATTCGGGCATGGAGCGGTGCCTGCTGGGCCTGGGCCTGGGCTTGTCCTTGCTCCAGTCCTTGCGCTAATCCTTCCTGATATCCTTGCGTGTGTCCTTTTTGCCGACCTTCCGCCAGCCCGGCGTTATAACCCTGTTCGTGTGCCTGTATTTTCAGTTGCGCCAGTTCTTGTTCCCGCTGTTGTTCGGCGGTGAGTTCGGGCTCCGGTGCGTCTTCTGTCAGGATGACGTTGTCAGATTCGGCTGGAACAAATGCCGCTGGCGGCGGGGCGAGATCGTCCGGCGTCCAGACTTGCCACGGCAATTCATTAGACATAGGTATCCTCGCCGCTGCCAATCACCATTTCGCCGGTTTCCGCCAGACGACGCACAATAAGCAGAATCGCTTTTTGCTCGTTTTCTACCTGAGACAGACGAACCGGGCCACGGTTGGCAAGATCGTCGCGCAGGATATCGGCGGCGCGCTGGGACATATTGCGCAGGAATTTTTCGCGTAACGGCGGCTCGGCGCCTTTCAGCGCGATCAGCAGCGACTCGGAATCCACTTCCTGCAGCAAACGCTGGATGCTGCGATCGTCCACATCCACCAGATTTTCGAACAGGAACATTTCGTCAATGATTTTCTGCGCCAGTTCACCGTCGAATTCGCGTACGGCGGTAATAACCGCTTCTTCCTGCTGTGTTTTCATCAGGTTGATGATTTCCGCCGCGGTTCTCACGCCACCCATTTTGCTGCGTTTGAGATTCTGCCCGTCGAGCAGGCCATTGAGCACTTCGGTTAACTCCGCCAGCGCCGCAGGTTGCACACCGCCAAAGGTGGCGATACGCAGCATCACATCATGTCGCAGGCGCTCATCAAACAGCGCCAGAATATCGGCGGCCTGGCCTCGTTTGAGGTGTACCAGTATGGTAGCGATAATCTGCGGGTGCTCGTCGCGAATCAGATCGGCGGCGCTCTGCGGCTCCATAAAGTTGAGCGTTTCGATACCGCTGGTGGTATCGCGCGTTTCCAGAATATCTTCCAGCAGACTGGAGGCGCGTTCTTCGCCCAGCGCTTTGACCAGAACGGAACGCAGGTATTCATTGGCGTTGATATTCAGCGCGGCGAACTGTTCCGCTTCCTGCTCAAACTCCGACAGAACGTCCGTCAGTTGTTTGTTGGAGATCTGACGTACGTTAGCCATTGCTGTACTCAGCGCCTGGACTTCGCGGGTGGAGAGGTGTTTAAACACCTCTGCCGCCCGGTCTTCGCCAATTGTCATCAACAGAATGACGCTTTTATCGGTACCGCTAAGATTACTCATGATCGTTACTCATCCACTGGCGAATGACCAGCGCCACCACGCGCGGATCGTTATCTGACATTTCGCGAATACGCTGGCTCATCACCTCGGCGCCCAGACGTTGGTTAGCCCGACGTTGCTGGAGTTGCTCGTCTTTGCTGAGGCGGACTTCCACGGCTTCTTCGGTTTCCTGACGAACCTGAGCTTGTTCCTGTGCCGCTTTCGCTTCTTCGACACGTCGCGTCAGTTGTGGACGTACCGCTTTGCGCCACAGAATCCAGGCCACCAGCAGCACCAGCAACCAGCGACCGGCTGCGATCAGCTGATCGATAAAGGACTGCTGTTGCCAGAAGGGCAGTTCGCCGCCGGTTTCATCCACTGCGGTAAACGGTGAATTCACCACGTTCAGCGTATCGCCACGTTTATCTGAAAAGCCCATCGCTTCGCGGGTCAGATCCTCAATCTGTTTCATTTGAGCCGCAGTCAGCGGCAGCGGTTTGCCGTCCGCCAGCGTTTTGTAATTCACCACGACGGCAACCGAAAGGCGCTCAATATCACCCACATTCATTTTGGTGTGGCGAATGGTGCGATCCACCTCGTAGTTGCTGGTTTCATTACGCTGCGTACTGCGTGGGCCGGCGTTGTCACTGTTCGTACGGGTACTGGTTTGCTGCGTATTCTGCGCGTTTTGCTGATTGGCCGGCGGCGTGGCGATCGGCGCTTCGTTAGGCGGCGCAGGTTGGTTTGATAGTGCGCCAGGCACGCCGCCGGGATAACCCGCGCCGACCTGTTCGCTGATATTCAACTGGCGTGAACGCAGGGTCGCCTTCGACGCATCACCGTTCGGGCTGTAGTGCTCTTCCGTCTGTTCCTTGTTGGCGAAATCCAGCTGGGCGGTGACCTGAGCGTGAACATTCCCGTTCCCGACGATAGGTGACAGAATGGCTTCGATACGGCGCTGGATACGGCTTTCTACATCGTTAGCGAATTTTAATTGCGCGTCATTAAGGTCGCGACCGCTGGTATTCGATTGGGTGAGAAGATGGCCTGACTGATCCACCAGCGTGACGTTGCCCGGCGGTAAACCGGCGACTGCGCTGGAAACCAGATGGACCACGGCGCTAATTTGTCCTTCATCCAGTGCCCGGCCCGGTTCCAGAGTGACGGTGACGGAAGCAGAAGGGGCTTTTTGTTCCCGAACAAAAAGCGACGGTTTTGGCATCGCCAGATGAACGCGGGCGCTCTTTACCGGACCCAGCGTCTCGATCGTCCGGGCCAGTTCGCCTTCCAGCGCGCGCTGATAATTCACCTGTTCGCTGAACTGACTGATACCAAATTTTTCCTGGTCAAGCAGTTCAAAGCCCACCGCACCGCCTTTAGGCAGTCCCTGTTGTGCCAGACGCAGGCGCAATTCATGCACTTTGTCGGCGGGCACTTCAATCGCGCCGCTGCCATTGGCAAAGCGGTAAGGGATGTTCATCTGGGTCAGTTGCGCGACAATCGCGCCGCCATCCTGATCGGTAAGGTTGCTGAACAGTGTGCGGTAGTCGGGGGATTTGGCCCATAACACCATCGCCACGATGATAGCCACGGCAGCAGAACCGGCCACAATTAACGGAATTCGGGGATTCGCGCGCAGGCGATTAAGCCACTCGAGAGGTTTAGGTTGGGTTGCAGTTGATGCAGTCGCACTCATCTCGCACCTCGTGGCTTATCGTGGACGGCGTTTTTTGCAAAGTGGAACAAGACTCACTCCCGGGTCAGCAAACTCGAAAAATTGACGGTCTCATTATTTGCGGTTTCGAATTTTTCTATGCGCTAAAAACCGAGGTTTTTTAGCGTTATTTAACGCCTTTATCTTATTGACAAACTGATAATCTCTGTTGCGTAAAAAATCATTCAGGGGAATAGCATGGCAGCAATACAGGGGATTGAAGGGGTCATCAGCCAGTTACAGGCGACGGCGCTGGCCGCGCGCGGGCAGGAAACGTCATCGCAGCCTACCGTGAGCTTTGCCGGCCAACTCCATGCAGCGCTGGATCGCATAAGCGACAGGCAGTCAGAAGCACGCGTTCAGGCTGAAAAATTCACTCTGGGGGAGCCAGGCATTGCGCTGAATGATGTGATGGCCGATATGCAAAAAGCCTCAGTCTCTATGCAAATGGGGATTCAGGTGCGCAACAAGCTGGTCGCGGCGTATCAGGAAGTGATGAGTATGCAGGTGTAAATATTCTGACCTGCTTAGGGTCTCCGGCACGCCGGGTCTTTCACGGCCCCGGCTATTTTTAGCCATGCCCCCACACAGCGCACCTGTCTTCTTATTCTGGCGCTCTCCGTCTGGCAAAACAGACAAGTATTCGCGGCCTTATTCAGTGATAGACGAAGAGAGTGAAAAAACAGCGCAGGTTCGTGAGATGCAGAAGAATCAAAATAGATACTGCGAATAGTATTAGACAATTTTGAGGCGAGCTCACCTTGCGGATAACGTGGCCGCACATTGTTGCAACGATTTATTAAAAACAGGGTACGCTTGTTTACTGACACCATACATTCCGACGGTTCGCTCTGGCGCATTTGTGATTGAGTTTGCGACCCAAAAAGTTCCTGCAATATTTTTACCGTAACGATCATACACGGTAAAGGCTTTATTAATTCCTGCAATGTCAGTTCCCTGAATATCCAGGACATAATTATATGGGGAAAGCGTGTCAGCGAGGCAGCGGGCAATAGTTTTTGGCGGCGCATTGATTACGGTGACGGGAGCGTAACGACCGGCAGCAATGCTGAAGACGACAATAATGAAGATGAGAATCACTTTGATCATTTTGTTGTTTTTGGCTGTGCATAAATAAATCTCACCTGATGACGTCAGAGGGTAAAATATTAATACCAGTTGGCTTTTATCAGATAGACGGAAAATAAAAATAGTATAAATTTTATAATAGATTTATGGCACCGCGTACAACAGAACCTTGTCTGATTTTCCTTATTACAGGCGCATATCGTGTTATGCAGGTTGACGCTTTATAAATATCTCCCGCCGTAAAGCACGGCGGGAGACACGTTTATTTTTGAATCAAATAACGAATCGTCGGGCCATCCTGCTGGATATCCAGCACCGTATAACCGTGATTGCGCGCATCCAGTGGAATATTATTAATAGACTGCGGGCAGTCACTCACCACTTCCAGGATCTCACCTTTTTTTAACTGCGGCATCGCTTCCAGAGTGGCGACTGCCGGGTACGGACAAGGTTCGCCAACCATATCCAGACGGTAATCAGGGACAATATTTTTCATACAGATTCCTTAGCAGGCGTCAGCCCCGCACGGCGGAAAAAACGTTTTTCCCAGCCGATAATTAACATCAGTGCGGTAAATAATAACAGGTAGGTGACCAGCAGACCGCCCAGCGGCCCAAAGGTATTCAGCAGGTTAACTTTATCCCAGCTCGTCGCCAACGCGGGCGCGAAATCATCCCAGGAGTAAGCCAGAATAGTCGAACCGATAACATTACCGATCCCTACCCACCAGTAATGCACCTGGCCTTCTACGGCGCGGTACATCCAGCCAGTTTCACATCCGCCCGCCAGGACGATGCCAAAACCGAACAGCAATCCGCCAATCACTGCATTCGGGCCTGCCCACATAATTTTAGGTTCAACGCCCAATTGCACGTAGCTAAAAATGCCAATGGCGCTGACTGCCATACCGAAAATGATGGCTTTCGCCATATGGGCGCGTCCGGAAATCCACAGATCGCGGAAAGCCGAGGTAAAGCAGATTTGCGCACGTTCAATCAGCAGCCCAAATCCGACGCCGAACAGCATCGCCAACCCCAGTTTAGGTTGATGCATTGCTGTTAACAGCGCCCAGCCGATCATGCCAACAAAAACCAGCATACCGAGCCGGAAGCGCCGTCTTGCCTGATCCGGTTGCTGCGTCAGGGGGGAGGCCGCGGAGACTTTCTGCATTTTTACCGGAATACGAAATATCGGCAGCAAAGTAAAGCGAGCGCCGAACCAGGAGCCAATCGCGGTTGCCAGCGCAAAAAACCACGCGTGCAGAGAGAACTGGGGAATACCGGTAAAGAAGGCGGCCAGGTTACAGCCCATCGCCAGACGCGCGCCGAAGCCAGCGATAATACCCCCAACCACCGCCTGTCCGATGCGGATACGGCTACGCGGCATACGCAGCTTTACGTTATTGGCCCAAAGCGCCGCGGCGAAACAGCCGCCGAACATGCCGAGGATCATCATACCGTCGATACGCGTCAGCGGCGTCCCTTCCAGATGAATCAGCTTATAGTAGCCCCACTTTTCAGCATGAACGCCAAAGAGCTGCAAAATCTGCCCGCCCCAGCGGGTAAATTCGCCCGTTACGGCCCAGAAAGTGCCGGTGATGCCAAAGTAGTAGGTAGAGAGAATACCGGCGGCGATTACCGCCGGGGCTGGCGCCCAGAATTTAATTAACCAGGTTTGTTTGAAGTGTTGCCATGACATGTGTTAAGCCTCTGAACTCAGAAGGTGTGAAACAAGAAGTGCGAATACTACACCGATCGCAGAATTTGCCCACACCTAATAAGCGGTAATACCGACTGGATCAAACTGGAGCCAGTGCCTGGAAAGGCTGGCGGCATCAGGGCTTTAATGCCACAATCCCTTTTTCTTCTGATGCAGGATGAATGATGAAAAAAGTAGCGATCATTGGCGCATTGCTGGTACTGGCCGGGTGCGCCGAGGTGGAAAACTATCATGATGTGGTGAAAACGCCCGCGCCAGCCGGTCTGGAAGGGTACTGGCAGTCAAAAGGTCCACAACGTAAACTGGTGAGCCCGGAAGCTATCGCCAGCCTGGTGGTAACGAAAGAGGGCGATACGCTGGACTGTCGTCAGTGGCAGCGCGTTATTGCTCTACCAGGCAAGTTAACCATGCTGTCCGATGCGTTAACCAATGTGACGGTTAAGCGTGAGCTTTATGAGATTGAGCGCGAAGGCAATACCCTGGAATATGACGGTATGACGCTACAGCGTGTTGATCGTCCGACGCCGGAGTGCGCCGCCGCGTTAGAAAAAACGCCGTTACCGACGCCGCTGCCGTAATTTCGCTTCCCGGCTGCGTTCTGTCGCCGGGAGATAATCCGCTGTCTTCTCTGACTTACACGCTGACGCGGTTGCAGAAAAATTGCTTCACCTTTCATTAGTTACAACATACTTATAGCGATTTACAAAAAATCACGTCAGGTCTTATTCCTGCATCTGTCTCCGGTCAGGAGGGCATGTTGCCGCCGCCGGGTACTGTCGTTGGCGTATCGGGAAATACCTTTCTTGCGGCCGGTAGAGTGAACCGTGCTCCAGAAGCCATTTAGCCGACCTCTGGAGTAGGGAGACGTTTTCATGCGGGACGGGAAAAGGTTAGGAAGCGTTAGGCGCGTCCGGTACCAGTAACATACCGGAGAGACGACCATAGGCGTTGTTAAGCGACTTTTGGCGGGTGGATTGTCCGATCAAACTACTGAGTTCATCCAGCCGCTGTTGCAGCAACCCTTTAAGGCGCTGCTCATTATCCAGCGTTTGTTTGATGTACCCGGCGACCATCTCCTGAATACTTCGCGTAATGCCCGGTGGAGTTTGCTTTTCCATCACCGTTTCAATACTTTGTAGATAGGAGACCTCTTGTTCCAGTAAGAGGTCCCATTCACCCCGCTGCGCAAGTTCAAGCAGCGATTGACTGAGCAGCGCAATACGCTGCCAACGGTTGATAAACTCCACGGTTGAGGTCATTAACGAGACTCCTGGGAAGATACTTTCGGTGAGATCTGCTTCCAGGCTTCTGCAATATTGCCGAGTAACCCTTCCACTTCTTCGATGGCCTGAGCGTCGTTACGCAAGTTAGCCTGCAGTAAACGGCGAATCATATAGTCGTACAGTTCGGAAAGATTCGTCGCAATCTCACCGCCTTTTTCCTGATCGAGACCGGCTTTCAGACCGTTATCGATAATATTGATAGCTTTGCTTAACGCTTCACCTTTTGCGACCACGTCGCCTTGTTCTAAAAACAGGCGAGCGCGCACCAGGGCGCTATTCGCGCCATCAAACAACATTTCTATCAGCTGATGCGGGCTGGCGCTCATCACGGCGCTTTCCACGCTGACTTGCGCATAAGCTTTGATACCGCTCGCGGTGTACATGGTGACCTCTGTTATCAGGAGTTGCTCATTGCTGCAAACTGCTGGCTCAAATAAGTACTGGTGTTATTCAGCTTACTCATCATGGTATCCAGTTGGGTAAACTGGGCTTTGTAACGGGCGACAGTTTCATCAATGCTATTGCTGACGGACAAGTACTGCTTGGTCAGACTTTTCAGCGTGGCGTTAATATTGTCCTGCGCATTATCAATAATGCCGTCATCCGCCAGATAACCTTTCACTTCGGTGGCGATCTTCGTAGTAATGCCGGTTTCTTTACCATCGCCTACCAGCAGTTCACGCGTTGCGGCTGTATTCTCTTTCAGCGCTTTAGCCAGCTTTTCATCATCAATTTTCAGTTTGCCGGACGTGCCGTCCTGGGTGATGCCAATTTCCGCCATCGTTTTGAAAGCAGAATTACTGCCGCTATTGGCAAATTGCGCCCGGATTCCGGTCTGGATAGTACGAACCACACTATCACCTAACAGGGCGCCGTTTTTATCGCTGGCCTCTTCGCCTGGCTCGACGGCAGTATATTTGGTTAACGAGCTAAAGGTATCCACCAGCGAGTTATAGGCATCCACCCAGGATTTAATCGCTTCTTTCGCTTTAGTATCATCTTTTGTCACCGTCACGATTGCGTCGGAGACTTTCTTGGTCAGAGTTAGCGTAAGCCCCTGAGGAGCGTCGGTTACGGTATTGCTCTGACGCTCAATGTCGATGCCGTTTACGTTCAGCTTCGCGTTTTCTGCTTTCACCAGCTCTTGCATATTGCCGGTATGGGTGGTGCTGTCATAGGCGAGCAGATCGTTCAGTTTTGTATCGCCTTCCACCGTGATTTTCATATTGTTGTCAGTACCGCTATTCGCGGTAATAACCAACTGGAATTGGTTCTCTTTGACCTTAACGATACTGGCGGAGATACCGCTGTCGGCGTCATTGATGGCGTCACGAATCGCCTCCATGGAGGTGTCGCCTTTATCCAGCTTAATCTCCAGCGGTTCTTTACGTCCCTGTTGTTCGATTTTGATGGTTCGTGACGTGACGGCGGTATCGCCTAACTGTTCTTTCGTGGTAGCGAAGGTCTTATTGGTCGCCAGTGACTGTGCGGCGGCAAGTTGAGTCACGCTGATCTTATAAGTCCCCGCCGCCGCGCCAGCGGTGGTACTGACTTTGAGATCTTCAGTGGTGCTGGACGCCACGGTAGACTTAAACAGATCCGCTTTATTTAACGCCGTGTTTGCCGTCTGGAATTTTTCTAATGCGCTTTTCAGTGTGCCGTAGGCGGTAAGTTTCGCCGTATTGGCGCTCTGCTGTTTGGTAATTGGCGTTAAGCGTCCTTTTTCGGCGTTGGTCAGATTGGTCAACAGTTGGTCCAACGGTAAGTTTGATCCCACACCTAATGATGAAATTGAAGCCATGCCTTCTTCCTTTTGATTGCAAACAGTAGTTAAGCGCGTTATCGGCAATCTGGAGGCAAAGTTTAATGATAATTTTGCAAAAATAATGCGCGGAATAATGATGCATAAAGCGGCTATTTCGCCGCCTAAGAAAAAGATCGGAGGAAGTGAAAAATTTTCTAAAGTTCGAAATTCAGGTGCCGATACAAGGGTTACGGTGAGAAACCGTGGGCAACAGCCCAATAACATCAAGTTGTAATTGATAAGGAAAAGATCATGGCACAAGTCATTAATACAAACAGCCTGTCGCTGTTGACCCAGAATAACCTGAATAAATCCCAGTCCGCTCTGGGCACTGCTATCGAACGTCTGTCTTCCGGTCTGCGTATCAACAGCGCAAAAGACGATGCGGCAGGCCAGGCGATTGCTAACCGTTTTACCGCCAACATCAAAGGTCTGTCTCAGGCTTCCCGTAACGCTAACGACGGTATTTCTATTGCGCAGACCACTGAAGGCGCGCTGAACGAAATCAACAACAACCTGCAGCGTGTGCGTGAACTGGCGGTTCAGTCTGCGAACAGCACCAACTCCCAGTCTGACCTCGACTCCATCCAGGCGGAAATCACCCAGCGTCTGAACGAAATCGACCGTGTTTCCGGCCAGACCCAGTTCAACGGCGTGAAAGTTCTGGCACAGGACAACACCCTGACCATCCAGGTTGGTGCCAACGACGGTGAAACCATCGATATCGATCTGAAGCAGATCAACTCTCAGACCCTGGGTCTGGATACGCTGAATGTTCAGAAAGCGTATGATGTCGATAGCAAAGCTGTTACTGCAACTCTTGATCTGGATGTGACAGATCTTGATACTAATGCTTTGAAAACCGCAACTGGTATCAGTGCAGGTAATCCTGCTGTTAAAGACGATAAAGTTTATTATGACAGCGCAAATAATAATTATTATGTAGAGGTTGAGGGCTTTACTGATAATACGAAAGATGGTTTCTACAAAGTTCAGGTTGGTGATGATGGCAAAGTGTCAATGGCCACAACTACCAATAAAGAAACAGCTACTCCTCCCGGAATTGTTGAAGTAAGTAAAACTCATGATGAGAAAGCTCTTAAAGCTTCTGCAGAGGTTAAAGCAGCTCTGATTGCTGGAAATATTGATACTGCTGATGCAGATGCTGCTGAAATGGTCAAAATGTCTTATACCGATAAAAACGGTAAGACGATTGATGGTGGTTATGCTGTAAAAGTAGGCGATAACTACTATGCCGCTACCCAGAAAAAAGACGGTAGTTTCAGTGTTAATACTACTTCTTACACTGATAAAGACGGCAACACTAAATCTGCACTGAACCAACTTGGCGGCGTAGACGGCAAAACCGAAGTTGTTACTATCGACGGTAAAACCTACAATGCCAGCAAAGCTGAAGGTCACAACTTTAAAGCACAGCCAGAACTGGCGGAAGCGGCTACTGCAACCACCGAAAACCCGCTGCAGAAAATCGATGCTGCGCTGGCACAGGTTGATGCGCTGCGTTCTGACCTGGGTGCGGTACAGAACCGTTTCAACTCCGCTATCACCAACCTGGGCAACACCGTAAACAACCTGTCTGAAGCGCGTAGCCGTATCGAAGATTCCGACTATGCGACTGAAGTTTCCAACATGTCTCGCGCGCAGATCCTGCAGCAGGCAGGGACCTCCGTTCTGGCACAGGCTAACCAGGTTCCGCAAAACGTCCTCTCTTTACTGCGTTAATCCGGCGATTGATTCACCGACACGTGGTACACAATCAAGGCAGCGAAAGCTGCCTTTTTTACTTCCGGAGCCTGTGTAATGAAAGAAATCACCGTCACTGAACCTGCCTTTGTCACCCGCTTTTCCTGTTCTGGTTCGGCCTGTCGCGACCACTGTTGTAAGGGCTGGAAAATCACGCTGGATAAGACGACGGTCAAAAAGTATCTCGCCAGTAAAGACACGACGATTCGTACCATCGCGCAAGACAGTATTATCCTGCTGAAAAAGAACAACAGCCACTGGGGGGAAATTAAGCTGCCTTCGGCGCTGGGGAATTGCCCTTATCTGGATGAGGACCGTCTTTGCCGGGTGCAAAAAACGTTAGGCGTAAAGGCATTAAGTCATACCTGTTCCTCTTTCCCACGGGCGCATCATACCTACAAAAATGAGGTACGTAACTCCCTGAGTCTTGCCTGCCCGGAGGTAACGTCCCGTATTTTAAACGACCCTGACGCAATGGCGCTTGGTGAAAAGACGATTATTCAGCAGGCGTTCAATACTGCGCCGTTATTTCCACCACAGCAAAAATTACTCAATCTGTTTTGCCTGAGTTTGATTAACCACGCCAATAGCACGACGGAAGCCGCGCTCTATGCGCTGATTAAATTCGTCATGTATGCCCAGAAATTTGCCAAAATTGATGATGTCGCGCTGGGGGAGCTGGAACAGGTGTATGCCGCGCTACTTGAACAATTGCAGACCGGCGTGCTGGCGCAGGAATTGATGAATATCGCGCCGGATAGCAAGGTAAAAACCTCGCTGGTATTGCAGATGCAGGACTATTTCCGCTCGCTCCCGCTTAATCGTGGCAGTGTTATCCTCGATCACTACATCCAGTGTCTTCTGCGGGTGCTGACGGCGGAAGAGGGCGTTTCAATGGAGCAGAAGGTGAGCGATATTGAGTCCTCATTAGCGCACTGTTTACAGGCGGATGAACAGCAGGGGACCTGGGCCTTCAGGAATCTTATTCTTTATAAAATGTGGGAAACGAATTTCCCCAACCAGCCGAATGTCGACCCGCTACGCGCGCTGTATATCATTGTGGCGGAATATGCGTTTATTAAACTATTGACGGCGGCCAGTGTGCATGAGCGCGGTCGGCTTGAGTGGGATGACGTCACCAATATTGTGTACAGTTTTCACTCCCGCAGTCAGCATAATAGCGAGGTGGCGAAAAATTTTCATCGTCATATAGAGACGGTGCGTACTGGCGATGATCTGTCGATGATTCATCTTCTGACCTGATTTTGTTCGGGGTGGGCTCTGGCGCATCCCGTTTATTCTATCTGGCTGATTTTATTCTGCTCTTTTATACGATAAAAAGGCGCCACAGGTTACATAAGTGAAATAACCCTTCTTTTATAGCCTTATTCCTCCGATAGAACCCTCTGTAGAAACGGATAATCATGCCGATAACTCATTTAACGCAGGGCTGTTTATCGTGAATTCACTGTATACCGCTGAAGGTGTAATGGATAAACACTCGCTGTGGCAGCGTTATGTACCGCTGGTGCGTCACGAAGCATTGCGCCTGCAGGTGCGATTGCCGGCGAGCGTGGAACTGGACGATCTGCTACAAGCGGGCGGCATCGGGTTATTGAATGCGGTCGACCGATATGACGCTTTGCAAGGAACGGCATTTACCACTTACGCAGTGCAGCGTATTCGTGGGGCAATGCTGGATGAATTACGCAGCCGCGATTGGGTGCCGCGTAGTGTCCGGCGTAATGCCCGCGAAGTGGCGCAGGCGATGGGACAACTGGAGCAGGAACTGGGACGTAATGCGACGGAAACCGAAGTGGCGGAACGTCTTGGCATTCCTGTTGAAGAGTATCGCCAGATGTTGCTCGATACCAATAACAGCCAACTCTTCTCTTACGATGAGTGGCGGGAAGAGCATGGCGATAGCATCGAACTGGTGACGGAAGAACATCAGCAGGAAAACCCGTTACACCAACTGCTGGAGAGCGACCTGCGACAGCGGGTAATGGACGCGATTGAATCGCTGCCGGAACGCGAGCAACTGGTGTTAACGCTGTATTACCAGGAGGAGCTCAATCTGAAAGAGATTGGCGCGGTACTGGAGGTCGGCGAATCGCGGGTCAGTCAGTTGCATAGTCAGGCCATCAAACGATTACGCACCAAACTGGGTAAGTTATAGGTAGCGAGTGGTCGCGCCTGAAAAGTGCCGCACAACGTATTGACTACCAGGAGTTCTCATGACGGTGCAGCAACCTAAACGGCGGCCTCTGAGCCGCTATCTTAAAGACTTTAAACACAGCCAGACGCATTGCGCACATTGTCACAAGCTGCTCGACCGCATCACGCTGGTTCGCTGTGGCAAGATCGTTAACAAAATCGCTATTTCACAACTGGATACGCTACTTGACGAGGCTGCCTGGCAACAGGAGCAAAAAGAGTGGGTGGCGCTGTGTCGTTTCTGTGGTGACTTACACTGCAAAAAACAGAGCGATTTTTTCGATATTATCGGTTTCAAACAGTATTTATTTGAACAAACCGAGATGAGCCATGGCACAGTAAGGGAATATGTGGTGCGTCTGCGGCGTCTTGGCAATTATCTCGCCGGGCAAAACATTTCTCACGATCTGCTGCAGGATGCCTTTCTGGACGAAAGTCTGGCACCGTGGTTGCCGGAAACCAGCACCAATAATTACCGTATCGCACTGCGTAAATATCAGCAATATAAAGCGCATCAACAAATCGCTACCAGGCCGACATCCCCCTTTACCTCCCGTTCTGATATATATTAAAAAAGCATAAGATGTAGCAGAGTCGTGTTGGTGAATTGCGGCAAACCTTCTACAGTAGGCTGAGTCCCCCAAAGGTTCATGAAACGTGACGATGCGCCATGGCGGGACACAGTCTACGGTCATTAACGGCAATATTCGGGGTTACTATGAAATTAGCACTACTGGGACGTCAGGCTTTGATGGGAGTCATGGCTGTGGCACTGGTCGCGGGAATAAGCGCGAAGAGCTTTGCCGATGAAGGTTTGCTGAATAAAGTTAAAGAGCGCGGCACGCTGCTGGTAGGGCTGGAAGGCACCTATCCGCCGTTTAGCTTTCAGGGTGACGACGGTAAACTCACTGGTTTTGAAGTCGATTTCGCCGAGGCGCTGGCAAAACATCTGGGCGTTAAAGCGTCGCTGAAGCCGACCAAATGGGACGGAATGCTGGCATCGCTGGATTCTAAACGTATTGATGTGGTGATAAACCAGGTCACCATCTCAGATGTCCGCAAGAAAAAATATGATTTCTCGACACCGTATACGGTCTCCGGCGTTCAGGCGTTGGTGAAAAAAGGGAATGAAGGCACGATCAAAACGGCAGCCGATCTGCAGGGCAAAAAAGTCGGCGTTGGGTTGGGCACTAACTATGAAGAGTGGTTACGCCAACATGTTCAGGGCGTGGATATCCGTACCTATGACGATGATCCTACAAAATATCAGGATCTGCGCGTAGGCCGTATTGACGCGATTTTAGTCGATCGACTGGCGGCGCTGGATCTGGTGAAAAAAACCAAAGGCACACTGGCCGTGACCGGCGATGCGTTTTCGCGTCAGGAGTCCGGTGTTGCGCTGCGTAAAGGTAACGAAGATTTACTGAAGGCGATAGATAACGCCATTGCGGAAATGCAAAAAGACGGCACCTTAAAGGCGCTCTCCGAAAAATGGTTTGGCGCTGACGTGACGCAATAATCCCCCGTCTTGCCCGGCTGACATAACGCCGCCGGGCAAGGCAATATCCTGCCTGTCAGCGCATTAAGGCGTGTTAACCGACGCCTTTTTTATTTCTACCGTCTCAATGTGCATAATAAAAAGAACACACCACAACACCACCGGAGGCTGAATGCCACTACATCACTTAACGCGCTTCCCGCGTCTGGAATTTATCGGCGCGCCGACCCCGCTCGAATACCTGCCGCGACTGTCTGATTATCTTGGCCGTGAAATTTACATTAAGCGCGATGACGTTACGCCCATTGCGATGGGCGGCAATAAATTACGCAAGCTGGAGTTTCTGGTGGCCGACGCGCTGCGGGAAGGGGCGGATACGCTGGTAACGGCAGGGGCGATTCAGTCGAATCATGTCCGCCAGACGGCAGCTGTCGCGGCCAAACTGGGACTGCATTGCGTCGCCTTGCTGGAAAATCCTGTCGGCACGACCGCAGAAAACTACCTGACAAACGGTAATCGCCTGTTACTGGATTTATTTAATACGCAAGTTGAGATGTGTGACGCGCTGACCGATCCGGACGCACAGTTGCAATCGTTGGCGACGCGTATTGAAGCACAGGGGTTCAGACCGTATGTGATTCCTGTTGGCGGCTCCAGTGCGCTGGGCGCCATGGGTTACGTTGAGAGCGCGCTGGAAATTGCGCAGCAGTGTGAAGAGGTCGTGGGGCTCTCTTCGGTGGTGGTGGCCTCTGGCAGCGCCGGGACGCACGCCGGGTTAGCCGTTGGGCTGGAACATCTGATGCCAGATGTTGAACTGATTGGCGTCACCGTTTCACGTTCTGTCGCCGAGCAGAAACCCAAAGTGATTGCTTTGCAGCAGGCGATTGCCGGTAAACTGGCGCTGACCGCAACGGCGGATATTCATTTATGGGATGACTATTTTGCGCCGGGTTACGGCATACCAAACGATGCGGGAATGGAGGCCGTGAAACTGTTGGCGCGTCTGGAGGGGCTATTGCTGGATCCGGTTTATACCGGCAAAGCGATGGCGGGCCTGATCGATGGCATCAGCCAGCGACGTTTTAAAGACGAAGGGCCGATTCTCTTTATTCACACCGGTGGGGCGCCTGCGCTGTTTGCCTACCATCCTCATGTATAACCTCCAGGTAATCAACGCGAATGCAAGAAAGTATCCAACTGGTTATTGAGTCACTACCGTATTTGTTAAAAGGGGCCGTGTTTACCCTGCAACTCAGTATTGGCGGTATGTTTTTCGGTCTGCTACTGGGATTTATTCTGGCGCTGATGCGGATGTCGCCGCTGTGGCCGGTTCGCTGGCTGGCGCGCTTTTATATCTCAATTTTTCGCGGCACGCCGCTTATTGCGCAGCTATTTATGATCTACTACGGCCTGCCGCAATTTGGTATTGAGCTGGATCCTGTCCCGGCGGCAATGATTGGTTTATCGCTCAATACCGCGGCTTACACGTCAGAAACGTTGCGCGCGGCTATCTCGGCTATCGACAAGGGGCAATGGGAAGCGGCGGCAAGTATCGGCATGACACCGTGGCAGACGCTTCGCCGCGCTATTTTGCCGCAGGCCGCTCGCGTTGCGCTTCCGCCGCTGAGTAACAGCTTTATCAGTCTGGTGAAAGATACGTCGCTCGCTGCAACGATTCAGGTGCCGGAGCTGTTCCGTCAGGCGCAGTTAATCACCTCGCGGACGCTGGAGGTGTTTACCATGTATTTAGCCGCCTCGTTGATCTACTGGGTGATGGCGACGGTCTTGTCCGCACTGCAAAACTATTTTGAAAACCAGCTTAACCGCCAGGAGAGAGAGCCAAAATGAGTGCGATCGAAGTTAAAAACCTGGTCAAAAAATTTCATGGTCAAACGGTACTGCATGGCATCGACCTTGAGGTGAAGCCCGGAGAGGTCGTTGCCATTATCGGCCCGAGCGGTTCAGGCAAGACGACCTTATTGCGCAGCATTAACCTGCTGGAACAGCCAGAGGCGGGCACCATTAAAGTGGGTGACATCGTCATCGATACCGCCCGTCCCTTAAGCCAGCAAAAAGGGCTGATTCGCCAGTTACGTCAGCATGTCGGTTTTGTTTTTCAGAGTTTTAATCTTTTTCCGCATCGCACGGTGCTGGAAAATGTCATTGAAGGGCCAGTGATTGTCAAGGGAGAGCCGAAAGCCGACGCAACGGCGCTGGCGCGGGAACTGTTAGCCAAAGTCGGGTTGGCCGGAAAAGAGACCAGCTATCCGCGCCGTTTGTCGGGGGGGCAGCAGCAGCGAGTGGCAATCGCGCGCGCGCTGGCGATGCGCCCGGAAGTGATTCTGTTTGATGAGCCTACTTCGGCGCTTGATCCTGAATTAGTCGGCGAAGTGCTCAATACCATCCGCCAACTGGCACAGGAAAAGCGCACAATGGTGATTGTCACTCACGAAATGGGCTTTGCGCGTGACGTGGCTGACAGGGCTATATTTATGGATCAAGGACGAGTGGTTGAGCAGGGGCCAGCGAAAACCTTGTTCGCCGATCCTCAGCATCCGCGTACCCGCCAGTTCCTTGAGAAATTCTTAATGAAATAATGCATTTCGCCGCACTCGTCCGAATTAATCGCGTTTCGGGCGAGTGTGAATGAATAATTATGAAGCCATTCTGCCAAAGTATTAGCTATCCCCGCAGGCGCACGCAGAAAAACGCTAATGTCGCTCAAGTATTCTACGAACCGTCCGATATTTTCTATATATAAACACTGTTTATGTGTTAACTTTGTGTTATTTATAATAATGATTATCAATATCAAGGACGTGACGACAAAGTATGCAGGAAAATGATTTCTTCACCTGGCGACGCGCAATGCTGTTACATTTTCAGGAAATGACGACAGCAGAAGAGGTTTATACTGAACTACAGTATCAGACGCAGCGGCTGGAATTTGATTATTATGCGCTGTGCGTCCGTCATCCCGTACCCTTTACCCGACCTAAAATATCGCTTCGTACCACGTATCCTCAGGCGTGGGTCATGCATTACCAGTCCGAAAATTATTTTGCCATTGACCCGGTATTAAAACCGGAAAATTTCAGGCAAGGACATTTACATTGGGATGATGTGTTATTTCGTGAGGCGCAGTCGATGTGGGATGCTGCCCAGCGTTTCGGATTACGCAAGGGCGTAACCCAGTGTGTGATGTTGCCGAATCGGGCGCTGGGTTTTTTGTCTGTCTCCCGCGGGACGCTGCACAGTTCCTCGTTTACCTACGATGAAATAGAGCTCCGGCTACAGTTACTGGCGCGGGAGAGCCTTTCGGCGCTGACGAGGCTGGAAGATGACATGGTAATGGCACCTGAGATGCGTTTCAGTAAACGGGAAAAAGAGATTCTTAAATGGACGGCGGAGGGGAAAACCTCATCGGAGATTGCCATTATTCTGTCGATTTCTGAAAATACCGTTAACTTCCATCAGAAAAACATGCAGAAGAAATTCAATGCGCCGAATAAAACGCAGATTGCCTGCTACGCTGCGGCGACAGGTCTTATATGAAGCGTGAGGACGCTGCGGGCCAAAGATGAAACCGGCTGAAAGCAATGCTTACAGCCGGTTTTTTACTACTGGCGGTAAGCCTGTTTAATTTGCTTAACTGTACTGGAAAATACCGCCGCTTGTGCTTCATCATCCATCTGCGTGATCTGTTTTTCCATTTTAAGAATCACGCGTCCGGCATCGGCCTGGCCCATCGCCTGTAGCATCAGCGTTAACATGGCTTTCAGGCAGTTGACTTCAATAGCCAGTTCTTGATTATTCTCAGCGGTGGAAAAATCAGGCGTACTCATTTATTTTCCTCGTTATGTTTCAGTAAAAAATGTGCGATAGCAGATGTTAAGGCGGCGGAGTATACCATAAGCTGCGCTAAAAATAGCAGTGGTTGTTTTTTAATCAGGTCGCGGAAGTTTTATCCATAAATAAATGGTGCCGCGGAATGCATATATTTTCTCCATACATTGTTTATTCCGCGTATTTTACTCGTTAATTATTGTTACAAAGTTGCTTTCTAATTAGTATCTGAACAGCAGAACGTGAAATTTTTGTCATCATTATGAAATGCCTGACGTGGGCCCTACCATCGGAAGGGGCTCCAGCACTGGTGATTTCCACATGACGTACAACATAATTTCCAAAAACGAGAGCAAAATCGAATACCCGGCGTTTTTTTACGTTTCAAAGTTGAGATAAAACCAGCTAATATAAGGATGATTAACTATCAGTAGCGTTATCCCTATTCTGGAGATATTCCTTTGATCAACGTTCTTCTTGTTGATGACCACGAACTGGTGCGCGCAGGGATACGACGCATTCTTGAAGATATAAAGGGCATTAAAGTTGTCGGTGAAGCGTGTTGCGGAGAGGATGCGGTAAAATGGTGCCGTACTAACGCCGTTGACGTTGTGCTGATGGACATGAACATGCCTGGTATCGGCGGCCTTGAGGCGACCCGTAAAATTGCCCGATCGACAGCGGATATCAAAGTGATCATGCTCACCATCCATACGGAGAACCCGCTGCCAGCTAAAGTGATGCAGGCTGGGGCCGCAGGTTATCTCAGTAAAGGCGCCGCGCCTCAGGAGGTGGTTAGCGCTATTCGCTCGGTATATTCCGGACAACGCTATATTGCCTCCGACATTGCACAGCAGATGGCGCTCAGCCAGATCGAGCCGACAAAAACGGAAACGCCGTTCGCCAGTTTGTCTGAACGCGAGTTGCAGATTATGCTGATGATCACCAAGGGCCAGAAGGTGAATGAGATCTCAGAACAGCTGAATCTCAGTCCTAAAACGGTGAACAGCTATCGCTATCGTATGTTCAGTAAACTAAACATTCATGGTGATGTTGAGCTGACTCACCTGGCAATCCGCCATGGCCTGTGTAATGCGGAGACGTTAACAAGCCAGTGAGTGAATTATTTGATGCCAAAGCGTTCCTGAAAACCGTCACCAGTCAACCCGGTGTTTATCGCATGTATGACGCCGGGGGGACCGTGATTTATGTGGGTAAAGCGAAAGATCTGAAAAAGCGACTTTCCAGCTACTTCCGCAGCAACCTGGCTTCGCGTAAAACCGAAGCTTTAGTCGCACAAATTCAACAAATTGATGTCACGGTTACGCATACCGAAACGGAAGCGTTGCTGCTTGAACATAATTACATCAAGTTGTATCAACCGCGTTACAACGTCTTGTTGCGCGATGATAAATCCTATCCTTTTATTTTTCTGAGCGGCGATACTCATCCTCGTCTGGCGATGCACCGTGGCGCTAAACATGCGAAAGGCGAATATTTCGGTCCTTTTCCCAATGGTTACGCCGTGCGGGAAACGCTGGCGCTGCTGCAGAAAATTTTCCCTATCCGCCAGTGTGAAAATAGCGTCTATCGCAACCGCTCGCGTCCTTGCCTGCAATACCAGATTGGCCGTTGCTTAGGACCGTGCGTTGAAGGGCTGGTCAGCGAGGACGAGTATGCGCAGCAGGTTGCGTACGTCCGGTTGTTTTTATCCGGTAAGGACGATCAGGTTTTAACGCAGCTGATTGCCCGGATGGAAAAGGCCAGCCAGGAGCTGGCCTTTGAAGAGGCAGCGCGTATTCGTGATCAGATCCAGGCGGTACGCAGGGTCACTGAGAAGCAGTTTGTCTCTAATACGGGCGACGATCTCGACGTTATCGGCGTGGCTTTTGATGCCGGTATGGCCTGTGTACATGTGCTGTTTATTCGCCAGGGGAAAGTGCTGGGCAGCCGCAGTTATTTTCCAAAAGTGCCTGGCGGTACGGAACTGGGAGAAGTGGTGGAAACCTTTGTCGGGCAGTTTTACCTGCAGGGGAGCCAGATGCGTACGCTACCAGGCGAGATACTACTCGACTTTAATCTGAGCGATAAAATGCTGCTGGCTGACTCGTTGTCGGATCTTGCCGGACGGCGTATTCATGTCCAGACGAAACCGCGAGGCGATCGCGCCCGTTATCTTAAACTGGCGCGGACCAATGCGGCGACGGCCTTAACCACCAGGCTCTCGCAGCAGTCTACGGTTACGCAGCGTTTGACCGCGCTGGCGACGGTGTTAAAACTTCCCGCGGTCAGGCGGATGGAATGTTTTGATATCAGTCATACGATGGGGGAGCAAACGGTCGCCTCCTGCGTGGTATTTGACGCTAATGGGCCGTTACGCGCTGAGTATCGCCGTTATAATATCACTGGCATTACGCCGGGCGATGATTACTCGGCGATGAAACAAGTTTTACGCCGACGTTATGGTAAGGCCATAGAAGAAAGTAAGATTCCGGACGTTATTCTGATCGACGGCGGAAAAGGGCAGCTCGCTCAGGCGAAAGCCGTTTTTGCTGAACTGGATGTCCCCTGGGATAAGCATCGCCCGTTGTTGCTCGGTGTCGCCAAAGGCGCGGACAGAAAAGCGGGGCTGGAAACGCTCTTTTTTGAACCGGAGGGGGAAGGGTTCAGCCTGCCTGCGGACTCGCCAGCGCTGCATGTCATTCAGCATATTCGCGATGAGTCGCACGATCACGCGATCGGCGGACATCGCAAAAAACGGGCAAAGGTAAAAAACACCAGTACGCTGGAAACCATTGAAGGCGTTGGGCCGAAGCGTCGCCAAATGCTGCTGAAATATATGGGCGGTTTGCAAGGGCTACGTAACGCCAGCGTGGAAGAAATTGCAAAAGTGCCGGGTATTTCGCAAGGTCTGGCAGAAAAGATCTTCTGGTCGTTGAAACATTGAGGCCACTGTAGCAACATAGGGGTAATTTCACTGACAACAGATAGTTACCCGTCACTATGCAATTTAATATCCCTACGTTGCTCACGCTGTTTCGCGTCATCCTGATTCCATTCTTTGTCGTGGTGTTTTATTTGCCCTTCGCCTGGGCGCCCATGGTCAGCGCGCTGATTTTCTGTATTGCCGCTATTACCGACTGGTTTGACGGTTTCCTGGCGCGTCGTTGGAACCAGAGCACGCGTTTCGGTGCCTTTCTTGATCCCGTTGCCGACAAGGTGCTGGTGGCGATAGCCATGGTGCTGGTCACCGAGCATTATCATAGCTGGTGGGTGACGCTCCCGGCGGCGACGATGATCGCCCGCGAAATTATCATCTCTGCTTTGCGTGAATGGATGGCGGAACTGGGCAAGCGCAGCAGTGTTGCGGTCTCCTGGATCGGTAAAGTCAAAACGACTGCGCAGATGGTGGCGCTGGCGTGGCTGTTGTGGCGTCCAAATATGTGGGTTGAATACGCTGGTATCGCGCTTTTCTTTGTCGCAGCAGTGCTCACGCTGTGGTCAATGTTGCAATATTTGAGCGCTGCACGCGGAGATTTGCTTGATCAGTGATCGTTTCGCCGCAAATTTCAGCAAACGATCGTGGGTGACGAAAAATATCGTTGACTCAGTGCGTCAGGTAAGTAGAATGCAACGCATCGAACGGCAGCACTGATTGCCAGACGATAACAAAATCAAGTGATTAATAAAGTTACTTGATAGTGCGGGAATAGCTCAGTTGGTAGAGCACGACCTTGCCAAGGTCGGGGTCGCGAGTTCGAGTCTCGTTTCCCGCTCCAGTTTAAAGGCATCGGCAGAAAGCGGATGCATGTCGAAAGACATGAAGAATTTGGCGCGTTAACAAAGCGGTTATGTAGCGGATTGCAAATCCGTCTAGTCCGGTTCGACTCCGGAACGCGCCTCCACTTTTTTCCCGAGCCCGGATGGTGGAATCGGTAGACACAAGGGATTTAAAATCCCTCGGCGTTCGCGCTGTGCGGGTTCAAGTCCCGCTCCGGGTACCATGGGAAAGACAAGAATAATCAAAGCAATAAGCAGTGTCGTGAAACCACCTACGGGTGGTTTTTTTGTGCCTTGCGTTTATCATTCCGCTCGTGAGCGCATTCACGGTGTCCATCGTTGCGGTAAATAAGCGCATATTGCAGCAATCTATCGTTTTCTGCCATCATTACATTGACTACAATCGCTCTCCTTCTTCCGTTACATAGAACTGACGCCAGGGAAATAATTAAACAACAGGTAAATCAGTCCGTAAAATTGGTTTATCCGTATATAAATGCTGATATATTTTATTTCTGCTATGTCAAGAGGGATAATATGTCTCGTCAGTATACCGATAGCGCCAAAGTATTTATTAGTATCGTTTACCTCACAATGATCGGCATCGTTGTTCTGGTCGCTTTTCTTCTGTATTCCCCCGAAAATGATGAGCCAGTTCATACTATACCGCAGGACAATGCCAGCATAACATGCAGTAATGCCAGTTTCATTGGCTACGTCGATGCCGATCATTTTACAGAATTTATAAAAATATCCGAATCAACACGCTACAGTCTGTATTGTTTGAAAAAAACGGGTGCTTATCAGTGGAGTGTTTATGCAAATTAGCGGTTTACGCGATACTTCTGGCGGAAATATAGAGAAGCGTGAACTAACAGGCTAATACGAATCACATAATATAATGTGAACTGCATCATACTTTAATCACGTTTTACAATAATGCCTGAATAAGAGGTCAACTACAGGTAATTTGTGGTTTTCGTGAAGAGCCGTTTTAGTCAGTATGCATAATGTACATTTCTGTCTTTATGGAGACGTAGATGCAAAACAAAGTCTGGGCTATTTTATTGATGCCATTGTGTCTTGCCGCCTGCCACCAGACGACCTACCGATCCACAGACAAAAGTGAGATTTCAAGGGAGAGCTATATTGATCCGACAAAAACGCGTTTTCCGTTAGCCAATTATTCGCAATCGGTCGATAAATGGATACCTCCGGACTCGACGGGGTTCGCTATTCCGGTTATTGATAGTGCAACCCAACAACGTTACTTTAACGCGCTTAAATCCCATTATTTCGGCATGGACAGCGAGGCGCACTCGCCATGGAATGCCTTTTATATTACCGCACTGCTGAAAAGAAACGCAGAACAGACCCGGGATGCCGCTATTAAACAGTACCTTAGTGATGGCAGTACGTATTGGGGCGAAAACTTCAGACGTTATTTACCTCACTGGAAGCGAGAGATCAGAGAGAATGCGAATACGCAGATTGACAATATATATCATCCCTCCCGACGGGGTATCATGGTCAGAGAGAGTTTAGTCAGAGCGCTGCCGACGGATGATCCACTATTTAACGATCCCCGCCTGGCGGGCGAGGGGTACCCTTTTGATAATGTACAAATGTCCTCGCTGCGCCCTGGCACGCCAGTATATACGCTGACGGAGAGTAGAGACCAGCGCTGGCACTATGTGGTTGCACCGGCGGTAACAGGCTGGGTTCATAGTGAAGATATTGCCAGCGCGGATCAGAAATTTGTTACGCAGTGGGTATCGCTTGCTAACAAGCAGTTGGGGGCGTTTATCAGCGAACCGGTCTCGGTTCATACCGCTGACGTCTATTATTTTACCGGACGGCCAGGTGCCATTTTACCATTCCGGCAGCAACGAGCGGGATTTTTCCTGATTGCCGTGCCGGTTCGCAACAGCAATGGCCGGGCGTCCATCCACTGGGTTTGGCTGAGCGGCAAAGCGTTTACAGCGATGCCGTGGAAGATGACACCAGAAAATATTGCTGTGCTAATGAAATCAATGGCTGGTGTTCCTTACGGCTGGGGAAATTTTAACTTCTATAATGATTGTTCTGCCGAAATTCGCAGTTTGTTGATGCCGTTCGGTATATTCCTGTCCAGACATTCAACAGCGCAGGTGGAAGGTGCCAGGCGCATCGTCGATCTCAGTAATCAAAATACCTTAATGCGGATCGATTATCTCACCAGATATGGTAAACCGTTTACAACGCTGGTCTACATTCCAGGCCATATAATGCTGTATATCGGTAACACAACCATTAAGGGACAGGTAGTCCCGGTCACCTATCAAAATATCTGGGGATTACGCCCGAATGATGCTAATAGCCGAAGTATTATAGGCGAGGCGGTCTTTTTCCCACTGCTTCGTATTTATCCTGAATATCCAGCATTGGGATCGCTGGCGGGCAAGAAACTGTTTAAACTCGGTTATATAGAATAAGCGTACGGGGTAATGTCAGCTGCTGCTATTCGCGCGGAAGACGTGGTTGAGCATACCGCTTACGGTGGCTATAAAGGCGGTATCTCTGTAGACTGTGTCTGAAAAAGGGATGCGCTATAGTACGGGGCATTTATTTGAAATATTATCCAGGTTGATTCTGGATGTAGTCATGTTGCTTATACACTGGAGTATGAGTGAGTTAGGGGTATCTGGCGGGAGGCTGGGTGGTAAAAAGACGTAGTGTATTACATTTTAATAGTAGTTCCCGGTCGGAGCGTGATGTTGGTGAACTGGTGACGAAAGTTTTTGAGAAAGCGGTGAAAAAAGAATCACAACCACGATATACATTTAGTCTGCCGTTGCTGACTGTGCAGGATGAGATTCGGGATTATTGTAATAATAAAAATATCAAGATAGGGTACGATACTCTCTTTATGGAAATAACCTTTTCTTCTGACAGGGAGACGGTAGATGAACTCATTAAGCGTTTTTTTACTGAAAATGAGCTCTATTTAAGAGGGCGGATTTATTTATCCGCAGCGGTTGTATAAGGTAGCCTGAGTATAATAAGGCGCGAAACCTTTAAAATTCTTTTATGTATTGAACAATGCCAGCGTAGTCATTATTACGCTGGCGTAAAGAATTCCGGGTTTCAATAAGAAGTGAAGATATTTTACGCATATAGAGTAACAGTGCATTCGCTGCCATGAGGAATGCGGGGGGCTAACAGGTACTTCGCCATAACCGTCCTGGATGGGGCGTTAACCCTGGATTCACATTCCTGCTTTTAAGGCGATTTGACCGCTTCTTACCGGAAAACCTGTGTCCCAATCCTCCTTTTGTGCGTTAACTTCCGGAATCCTCCCCATTTCGTGTTAATCTGGCCCCTGATGGTTGCCATCCCAACTGCCTGCAAAAATTATTTTATCCGCTGCCATGTCAGAGACCTACAGGCGGAAATCATTACTGAGGAAAAGCGTTATGAAAATGGAACCATTAAACGAAAGCGAACTGGAGTGGCTGGATGATGTGTTAACGAAATACAATACCGAGCACGCCATTCTGGATGTCGCGGAACTGGACGGTTTGCTTACTGCGGTACTGAGTTCTCCACATCCCATCGAGCCAGAACAGTGGCTGGTGGCAATATGGGGTGGACCCGCGTATGTACCGCGCTGGACATCTGAAAAAGAAATGACGCGTTTTATGAATCTTGTGTTCCAGCATATGGCGGACACGGCCGCCCGGCTTGAAGACTATCCAGAGCAGTTTGAGCCGCTGTTTGGCCTGCGTGAAGTTGACGGTCATGAAATAACGATTGCCGAAGAATGGTGCTTTGGTTACATGCGCGGGGTTTCGCTATCTGACTGGTCTGATCTGCCGGATACGTTAAAACCGGCGCTGGAAGCGATTGCTTTGCATGGTACGGAAGAAAACTTTGACCAGCTGGATAAAATGACTCCGGAAGCGTTTGATAAAAGCGTTGACGCTATCCGCTTCGCGGCGCTTGAACTGCACGCCTGGTGGATGGCGCATCCGCACACCGTACCGCTACAGGTGCCGGTAAAAGCAGAGGTGAAAGTGGGACGTAACGATCCTTGCCCATGCGGGAGTGGCAAAAAATTTAAGCAGTGCTGCCTACACTAACTCCTGGTAAATTCGCCCGGGCAAGACGCTATCGGGCCTGAATGGGGTATCCCGGCCCGGTACATTAACCCGGGTCGGGCAGAAACCCTATTGCAATCGAAAACTGGACGCCGATCACGACAATGCCGCAGAGAAATACCAGCGCCAGCGCCGGGGTGCCGCCTGCCACACGATATTCCGCCTGAGGATTCTGTTTTCGGCATTGCCAGACCAGCATGGCAGGGATGAGCAGCGCCAGCACTGCCAGCGCCACGCCAGCATAGCCTAAAGCCATAACAAACCCGCGTGGGTAGAAAAGGGCAAACGCCAGCGGCGGTAGAAACGTAATTAACCCGGTTTGCATACGTCCGGACACGGTACCACGGCGCTGGAACAGATCGGCCAGATAATCAAATAATCCCAGCGCTACGCCCAGGAAAGAGGTCGCCAACGCCAGATCGGCAAACAGGTGGACTGCCAGTTCGACATGTGGCGAGGCGACCACGTCTCTGAGAGCCTGCAGCAGGCCATTCAAGCCGGCATGATTGGCCAGCAGCCCCCGGAATGTCGGCGAATCAATGCTTCCCAGTGTGGCGAGCTGCCAGAAAATATAGGCCACTAACGGAATGGCGCTACCGGTTATAAAGACCCAGCGCAGCCTGCGGATGTTGCCGTTCATATAACTTACAATACTCGGTACGCTCCCGTGAAAACCGAAGGAAGTAAAAATAACCGGTATCGCGGATAACGCCAGTCCCTGCTGTAAAGGGAGTGTAAGAAGATTCACTTTATGAATATGTGGCATGAGCAGTGCAAGCATGATGACCAAAAAAATGATCTTCGCGCTAAACAGAAACCGATTAAAAAGATCGACCAGCGATGTACCGATACATACCACGCCACCGGCAACAAAGGTGAACAGTAGTACACCAGAAGCAGGAGATAACGTGGCGCCAACCCAGCTATTAATACTGGAGGCCAGTAATTCCCCGGCCCCGGAGATATAGGCAGCGGTGAGCGCATACATTAAGAACATCATACTGAAACCCGTAAGCCACTGTCCGTAACGTCCAAGATAGCGTTTTGCCAACGAGCCAAGTCCGGTATCCGCCGGAACATGTTGATAGACTTCAAGTAACAGCAGCGCGGTATAACACATTAGCGCCCATAGTCCAATCAACAGTCCCAGTGTGACGCTAAAACCAACGCCTGCCGCTGCCAGCGGCATGGCCAGCATCCCGGCGCCGATAGTTGTGCCTGCCACGATAAAAATACTGCCCAGAGTTCTGTTCTTCACGCTTTCTACTACCCCGATAAGAAAAAAGGGTGATATCCGCCGCGCAGGGTAAGGCATTACGCTATTTTCGTCAAATGGTCGTTACAATGTGTGTATAACAATCTTTACAATCACATACCTGAACCAGAGGTAAAAGAGCTCTCCGCACTCGCGCTAAACCTGCGCTAGCGCAAAGCCGTTCACATACGGACCCAGTAGGCTACGGGTTTTATTAAGGAGGAGTTATGGGTTCTATTCATGGTCATGAAGTGCTCAACATGATGATTGAGTCTGGTGAGCAGTACACGCATGCCTCACTGGAGGCAGCTATTAAAGCGCGTTTTGGCGAACGAGCGCGATTTCACACCTGCTCAGCGTCAGATATGACGGCTGCGGAATTGGTTGCATTTCTGGCGGCAAAAGGAAAGTTTATTGCCGTAGATGGCGGGTTTTCTACGCATGAAAGTAAAATCTGCCGCCATTAATACACCACGGTGAGAGTGCGTCTCACCGTGCAAGAAAATACGGGATTAATTTTGTGTATCAAGCGTGGAGAGTTCTTTATCGATAAAATAAAGCCCTTCACCACTTTTTCCTGCCAGCGTTAATTTATCAATAACGGATTTAAATAATTTTTCTTCTTCATGCTGTTCTGCAACATACCACTGTAAGAAATTAAATGTCGGATAATCCTGGCTGGTCATTGCAGCATGAGCCAGTTCATTAATTTTTTGCGTAATTAGCTGCTCATGCTCATAGGTGGCGCGGAACAGTTCATCCAGTGAGGTATATTCAGCAAATGGTGAAGAAACAGTATGAATGCGCGGCAGGCTTCCGGTATCAGTCAGATAGTCGAACAGGCGTTGCATATGTGTCATCTCTTCTTGCGCATGACGACGAAGAAATGCAGCTGCGCCTTCAAAACTATGATAGCTGCACCACGCGCTCATCTGTTGATAGAGCAGGGAGGAGTATAACTCCAGATTCATTTGCTCATTCAGCTTGTCGATTATTTCTGTTTTTAGCATGGTTCTGCTCCACAAATAGCAAAAGATAGGGTGATGTGGCGCCACTATAATTTGTTATTTTATTATTTGCAAAAGGTAAAATATTAAATTTAATTATTAAAAATACGAATGGGAATAAAACGCATTAGCGCCATTGTAGATAAGATAAAGGAGAGCCAGCCCCCTCATGCTGGCAATAGCGCCAGGGTTATCTCCTCCCTGATGTGGTATTAATGCTGATCGTGCAACGCGACTAATAAAGCGACATTATTTGCGGGACCGCTACCCCCCGGCATTGCCATGAGAGGGTATATCTTGTGTTCAGACACAAAGAGCCCGCATACATGCTACAGGTTCCTACCGGCTGACCAAATGAGACGGCATCAGCATAGCCCATCTGCTGGCATTCGCGTGTTGCTGTGCCATGAGAAACATAGTCATCAGTGCGTGAAGTAAAAAATAGCGGTTGATTATACGTCAGACGCACAATGCCGCTTATCGGACTGGCTTCGCTGACCTGGGCTTGTCGAGTAATAGTGCATCCCGTCAGGGCCAGCAGTGAAAGAGTAAAAATGAGAGGTTTCATAAAAATCGCTCCGACAGTTCGGTATCAGGCCATACTACCGCGTCTTCTGGGTCATCAATGGCTGGAATAACTCACGGATTCGCTTTGATTAAAGGTAACGGCGGACGATTTACCGCGTGGATGGAAGCGTGTAATGGAGATTTATTTTTTTAAAACGTGATTTTATTAAATATAACAAGCTTAACGCCGGTGCCAGAGAAAAGGAGCACCCTGTCTTTAACGTTGGTATGTGCGACGAAAACGACCATCATCTGACGTACTTTTACTCAGGGTGTATAGCGATGAATCTAAAATCGTCGACATGCCAGGTCGGACGTTTAGCGTCTGCTGCCAATGAGCATCAATAAAAAGCCGGAGAAACGGTGCTGCTACCGTTTCTGGTGATGAATGGGTACTATGACGTCCTGACTATAAGGAGTTCATCATGCCCCATACACTTAATGCCGATCAGGAACTGGTTTCTGACGTTGTCGCTTGTCAGCTGGTTATCAAGCAAATTTTGGACGTTATCGATGTGATTGCGCCAGTAGAAGTACGCGAAAAAATGTCCAGCCAGTTAAAAAACATCGACTTTTCTAACCATCCTGCGGCCGCCGATCCGGTTACAATGCGTGCCATCCAAAAAGCGATAGCGCTGATTGAACTGAAGTTTACGCCGCAGGGCGAGTCTCACTAAAAACCGCCGATAGTACGCCGGATAAGACGCTTTACGTCGCCATCCGGCATAATAATGTTATCAGTGATGCTGATAATTAACGACGTTAAGAAGATGCTGATCGGTTTGTGCCAGGCATAACCCTGCTCGTTTCGCACTGCGAACTTCTTCTAGAATCGTTTGTAAAAGCACGCCATCCTGCTGTTGCTCTTTTTCCAGCGTGTGCAGAAAATCAAGCGTTGAGTCGTCATTCAGGGCTTTAGCTTCGTCCGCAAGGCGTGACAACGTGCTGGCCCGTTGCTGATAATCCTCCAGCGTTTTCTGGAAAAGTTCTTCCAAAGAACAGAGTTCATCGCCCGGCACGTCAATAGCTTTGACAATAGGGGTTGCGCCCGCGCTTTTCATAAAATTGAACATGCGCATCATTTGCGTCACATTGCCTTGCGCCTGGGTGCGAAGAAAAGTGGCGGTGCCTGTTAAACTATGTTCAGAACACCACTCGCTAAGATGGAGGTAAAGATTTGATGCGTAAAACTCAAGGTTCATTTGCGTGTTGAGCTTTTGAACCATTCCTACCGCTGCCATAACAATATCCTTATTTCCAGAAAGTGTTGATGTGCATGATGAACAACAATGCAACAGAGATGTCACATTCATACTTCCACGCACAATAAATACTCTTAGCAGAAGAACTCCGTTCTGCCAGTCCCTTATACGATCTGATTCCCACTTTATCGATCGGTAATGAGAATAACGCGTCAATAAAAATAAGAAAATCCTTAAATGCAATTGTTCGTCTTTTTTTTACTTTTTCATTGGGTAATGTTTACGTCAGTAATGGTGTTGTTATGTGGTTATTGATATAACTATATGAAAGATAAGTAATATATTATTCTTCATTAATTTATGAAACGTTGTTTCATATCAAGAGCGAGACGTTTCAGGAGTGATAGTATCAATAAGCTAATCATTGGTCAGAGCAGGAGAAGTACAGGCGTGAACGATTAACAGCAAATTTGCATTTTTTTATTAAATGGCCGTTTTTGCGGCAGATCATTTTTAATGTCATTAATCAGCTGGACACATTATTCAATTCATCACGGTTTTGATGGATGACATCGTTATTAACAAGGAGTGGTCAATGAAGAAGGTTGCGGTGCTGCTGGCGCCAGGATTTGAAGAGGCAGAAGCCATTGTTACTATTGATATCCTGCGACGTTTGCATATTAACGTAGAGATACTGGCGTGTACTGAATCAAAAGTGGTAATGAGCTACCACGATATTCCTGTGGTTGCCGACTGTTTATTAAATGAACGTCAGCAGACGCTTTTTGATGCGCTGGTTCTGCCTGGCGGCCCGCAAGGAAGTATCAATCTTGCGGCTAATCCGGCAGTGATCGCGTTTGTTACCCGCCATGATGCGGCAGGTAAATTAATTTGTCCTATCTGTTCCGCTGCGGCAAAAGTACTGGGGACTCACAGCTTGCTGAAGGGGCGTCGGTATGTTTGTTCCGGCAATCTGTGGGAGACAGTGCAGGATGGAATCTATATGGATGCCCCCGTTGTTGAAGACGGCAATTTGATCAGCGGTAAAGGACTGGGCCATGTTTTTGACTTTGCGCTAACACTTTCCGCCAGGCTGCTGGGAGACAATGCGCCGGTTCGCGATCACGCCGATCATATCTATTATCCCTGGTAAGCGCTATTCGCCCGAAAGCCACCGTATACAGGCGCAAGGATAAGCTGACTAACAGTATGGATTAAGGTGCTGGTCTCTTGTAATTTGTCTGACAAATTCACTCTGTTGTATGTCATTTCCCGCTGAATTTATGTACGCAATTACTGTAATTCAGCGGTGAGCTGCCTTATCCTTTTTGGACTACTGATGAACAAAATTACCTTCGGGCGTAATACGCTGGCGATAGGCGGCAATGAGGAGGCTGCGCGTTTGGCCGGCGTACCGGTGGTTCGCACCAGAATCATCATTTTTATTCTTTCTGACCTCGTGTCGGCGGCGGCGGGGATTATCCTGGCTTCACGAATGACCAGCGGCCAACCAATGACCTCACTGGGCTATGAATTAATCGTCATTTCTGCGTGCGTATTAGAGGGCGTTTCCCTGAAGGGCGGCATCGGAAAAATCTCATATGTGGTAGCGGGTGTACTGATATTAGGGACGGTTGAGAGTGCGATGAACCTGCTCAATATTTCACCTTTTGCGCAGTATGTCGTTCGCGGCTTAATCCTTCTGGCAGCAGTTATCTTCGACCGTTATAAGCAAAAAGCGAAGCGTACGGTTTGATGAATTAACATTCAACTTTACAGTATAGCTCCAGGCTCTCGCCAGTCGCTACACCGACTGGCGAGGGTTTTTCTAAATGGCGAGCAGCGTCACACTGTCTATACTTACATGACTAATGAGACCGTTTGTGAGTCTCAAGATGATGATAAGGAGGAGACAAGGGTGGCAGAACCGTTAACCGTATCCCCCGAACTCACTGCGAACTATGCGTATTTTTTTGACCTTGATGGCACATTGGCAGAGATAAAGCCTCATCCCGATCAGGTAGCAGTACCGCATAAAATCCTTCAGTTGTTAGACCGTCTCGCGGCGCACAACGCAGGGGCACTGGCATTGATTTCAGGGCGTTCAATGACTGAGCTGGATGCTTTGGCAAAACCTTTTCGCTTTCCGCTGGCTGGCGTTCACGGGGCAGAGCGTCGTGACATCAATGGTAAAACCCATATTGTGCGCCTTCCTGAGTCGGTAGTTCGTGAGGTGGGGGCGTTACTGCGCTCAGCATTAGTGTCGTTGCCGGGGGCGGAACTGGAGACGAAAGGCATGGCGTTTGCGCTGCACTATCGTCAGTCTCCGGAGCATGAAGCAGCGCTGATGGCGTTGGCACAGCACGTCACGCAACACTGGCCGCAGCTGGCGCTGCAACCCGGTAAGTGTGTCGTGGAAATCAAACCTAAGGGAACCAACAAAGGCGAAGCTATTGCCGCCTTTATGCAGGAAGCCCCCTTTGCGGGACGGATTCCCGTTTTTGTGGGGGACGATTTGACCGATGAGGCAGGCTTTGGCGTGGTGAATCACGCAGGCGGGATTTCCGTAAAAGTGGGCGTCGGGGCGACTCAGGCGACCTGGCGACTGGAAAGCGTACCCGACGTCTGGCGCTGGCTGGAGCAAATCAATTATCCACAACAAGAACAACAAGTAATGAATAACAGGAGAGATGGCTATGAGTCGTTTAGTCGTAGTATCTAATCGAATTGCCCCCCCGGATAACAAAGGCGGCGCAGGTGGCCTCGCCGTTGGTGTGCTCGGCGCGCTAAAAGCGGCTGGCGGGTTGTGGTTCGGCTGGAGTGGCGAGACAGGTAACGAGGATGAGCCATTAAAAAAGGTGACAAAAGGTAATATTACCTGGGCATCGTTTAACCTGAGTGAACAAGATTACGAAGATTACTACTGTCAATTTTCTAATGCTGTCCTCTGGCCTGCATTCCATTATCGTCTGGATCTGGTACAGTTTCAACGGCCTGCATGGGAAGGCTACATGCGAGTGAATGCGCTATTAGCGGATAAGTTGCTGCCTCTCATCAAAGAGGATGACATTATCTGGGTGCATGACTACCACTTATTACCCTTTGCCAGCGAGCTGCGTAAACGCGGCGTCAACAACCGGATTGGTTTTTTCTTGCATATTCCTTTCCCGACACCGGAGATTTTCAACGCTTTACCACCGCACGACGAACTTCTGGAGCAGTTGTGCGACTTTGATCTGCTGGGTTTCCAGACGGAAAATGATCGTCTGGCTTTTCTCGACAGCCTTTCAAGCCAGACACGCGTTACAACTCGCAGCAGTAAGCAGCATATTGCGTGGGGTAAACCATTCCAGACAGAAGTCTATCCTATTGGCATTGAACCTGATGAAATTGCGTTACAGGCTGCCGGTCCATTGCCGCCTAAGCTGGCGCAGCTCAAAGCGGAACTGAAAAATGTGAAAAATATTTTTTCCGTTGAGCGCCTGGATTATTCGAAAGGACTGCCGGAACGTTTTCTCGCGTATGAAGCCCTTCTGGAAAACTATCCACAGCACCGGGGAAAAATTCGTTATACTCAAATTGCGCCAACATCGCGCGGGGAAGTGCAGGCATATCAGGATATTCGCCACCAACTGGAGACGGAAGCAGGCCGTATTAATGGGAAATACGGACAGTTGGGCTGGACGCCGCTTTACTATCTGAATCAGCATTTCGACCGCAAGTTGTTAATGAAAATATTTCGCTATTCAGACGTTGGCCTTGTCACGCCGCTCCGCGACGGGATGAATCTGGTGGCAAAAGAGTTTGTCGCTGCGCAGGACCCCGAAAACCCGGGCGTATTGGTATTGTCCCAGTTTGCTGGTGCGGCCAATGAACTGACGTCGGCATTAATCGTCAACCCTTACGATAGGGATGACGTGGCGGCAGCGCTCAATCGCGCTTTAACAATGCCGCTTGCCGAGCGTATTTCACGTCATGCAGACATGCTCGACGTGATCGTGAAAAATGACATTAACCGCTGGCAGGAGCGCTTTATTCATGACCTGAAGGAGGTCACGCCGCGCAGCGCTGAGAGCCAACAGCAGAATAAAGTAGCGACGTTTCCTAAACTTGCCTGATCGTGTGCGACAGCTAGTCGCCTGATAATGGCACCAGCAGCACGTCGACCTCGCTGGCGCTCACCACGCTTTTTGCTGAGCAGGACGCTCGCGAAAAGAAGCTGTGGTTATGGTTGCCGCAAATGACCAGATCAACATGGTGTTTGCGGCACACATCCAGAATATGCTGGCTTAGCTCACCATACGTGATAAAGCTTTGTTCAATCGGATAATCCGCTTTCTTCCCCAGCATTGTAAGAAAATTCTCTGTCTCCTCATGCATCACCGACCGTAAATCCTCCATCATGGGGGCGGCGAACTGGTTATACAGCTCAGGATCGGAAGCGAGGGTAATCAGACTTATTTTGGCCTGAACAGGGCGGGCAATAGAGACCGCTTTGGCCAGCAGTTGGTCACTTTCAGGGGTAACGGCAACGGCAACAAGAATATGGGTATAGCTCATAACTCGCTCCTTTATTGCAAGAATATGAGATTGTTCTTTAGCTTTACTCTCTTTACCGCTTTTCTGCAATGCGCTAATACCACAATAGTGTGAAGGATATCATAATAAATCATTAATTATTCTTATGTCAGGAATAATGCTCTCCGGGTGTTTTTAAAAGCCATCAAGATATTTTGAATAAACTGATGAACAATGAAAGCTAAAAGTTAAATTAATGGAGCTGGTTTTTAACGCGCCATCGCCTCTGTAGGGGTATAATTGATTAGTGGTATTTAATATTTAAGCTGCTGTTTACTAAAGATAAATTTAAATTGTTTCTAAAATAGAAATAATAGCCTGATCGCTATTACCAGGACGTTATTTTAACATCGAGAAACAAAAAATAATTTGGTATTGACGAGAACCTATTCATCCGGATGGAATAGGAAAAGTTAACATCAGTTGATAAAATAAACAAAATAAAAGCCAGGCTGATGGATTTATCTCAAGCATTTCGTTAAATTATGTGATCTATATCACATATTTTCTAAAATCGCAGTCCCGCTCCGTTGTATGTCACGAGGCTGACGAGTAGAGTTGCGTCGAATTAGGAAAAATCTTAGGCATTTGTAAGAATTGATGTATACGTGTAAGTCAAATTCCAGCTGGAAACTGGGTTATACGTCCAATGTCTGAGCGCTGCTATGCATTTGACCTTTTTGCTTCTTTTACCGGGCCTTCCCGGCAACATCACGGGGTGCGGTTACGCCGCATAAAAATAAAGTTGGTTATTCTGGATGGGAACAATGCATACATCCGAGTTGCTAAAACACATTTATGACATCAATTTGTCATATTTACTCCTTGCACAGCGTTTGATCGTCCAGGACAAAGCATCTGCGATGTTCCGCCTTGGTATCAACGAAGAGATGGCAAATACCCTGGGTGCGTTGACCCTGCCGCAAATGGTGAAGCTGGCCGAGACGAACCAGCTGGTTTGCCATTTCCGGTTTGACGATCATCAGACGGTAACGCGTTTGACCCAGGATTCACGCGTCGACGATTTACAGCAGATTCACACAGGTATCATGCTTTCAACGCGTCTGCTCAATGAAGCGGACGATACGGCGCGTAAGAAAAGGGCGTGATGATGAGCGAAAAAAGCATTGTTCAGGAAGCTCGCGATATCCAGCTGGCGATGGAGCTGATTAATCTGGGCGCCCGTCTGCAAATGCTGGAAAGTGAAACGCAGCTAAGCCGGGGCCGCCTCATTAAGCTGTACAAAGAGTTGCGCGGTAGTCCGCCACCCAAAGGGATGCTGCCATTCTCTACGGACTGGTTTATGACCTGGGAGCAAAATATTCACGCCTCCATGTTCTGCAATGCCTGGCAATTTTTACTTAAAACGGGTTTATGTAACGGTGTGGATGCGGTAATTAAAGCTTATCGGCTTTATCTTGAACAGTGTCCGCAACCGCCTGAAGGGCCATTGTTGGCGCTGACCCGGGCATGGACTCTGGTGCGTTTTGTCGAAAGCGGGTTGCTCGAATTGTCGAGTTGCAACTGCTGTGGGGGAAACTTTATCACCCATGCGCATCAACCAGCGGGCAGCTTTGCGTGCAGTTTGTGCCAGCCGCCATCCCGCGCAGTAAAAAGACGTAAACTTTCCCGAGATGCTGCCGATATTATTCCACAACTGCTGGATGAACAGATCGAACAGGCTGTTTAACCGAAACGGTGTGGACAAACACTCCAGCAGCGGTAAGTCATTACCGCTGCTTTTTTTTGCCTTACCATCGCGTTAATTGCCCGACTGCGCATCCTGTCATAGTCAACAGCGGAAGGATGATGTCGTGCTTATCTTATTAGGTTACCTGGTGGTTATCGGTACAGTTTTCGGCGGTTATGTCATGACCGGCGGACACCTTGGGGCACTCTATCAACCCGCTGAATTGGTCATCATTGGCGGCGCGGGGATAGGGGCATTCATTGTTGGCAATAACGGGAAAGCCATCAAAGGCACCATGAAAGCGATCCCGCTGTTGTTTCGTCGCTCGAAATACACGAAAACCATGTACATGGATCTGCTGGCGCTGCTCTATCGCCTGATGGCCAAATCCCGCCAGCAGGGTATGTTCTCCCTTGAACGCGACATTGAAAATCCGAAAGAGAGTGAAATCTTCGCCAGTTATCCACGTATTCTGGCCGATGCGGTCATGCTTGATTTTATTGTCGATTACCTGCGTCTGATCATCAGCGGCAATATGAACACGTTCGAAATTGAGGCATTGATGGATGAAGAGATTGAAACCCATGAAAGTGAGTCGGAAGTCCCTGCCAACAGCCTGGCGATGGTCGGCGATTCGCTGCCTGCCTTTGGTATCGTCGCGGCGGTAATGGGCGTGGTTCACGCGCTGGCTTCAGCCGATCGCCCGGCCGCCGAACTGGGGGCGCTGATTGCCCACGCGATGGTCGGAACGTTCCTTGGTATTCTGTTGGCGTATGGGTTCATTTCACCGCTGGCCACCGTTCTGCGCCAGAAGAGCGCCGAAACCACCAAGATGATGCAGTGCGTAAAAATCACACTGCTTTCTAATCTGAACGGCTATGCACCGCCAATTGCCGTGGAGTTTGGACGTAAAACGCTCTATTCCAGCGAAAGACCGTCGTTTATTGAGCTGGAAGAACATGTTCGCGCAGTGAGAAACCCAAACCAGCAGCAGACGACTGAGGAAGCATGAAAAATCAGGCCCACCCCATTGTCGTCGTAAAACGCCGCAAGCATAAACCGCACGGCGGCGGGGCGCACGGTTCCTGGAAAATTGCCTATGCCGATTTTATGACGGCAATGATGGCTTTTTTTCTGGTGATGTGGCTGATCTCCATCTCCAGCCCTAAAGAATTAATTCAGATTGCCGAATATTTCCGTACACCGCTGGCAACCGCGGTAACGGGGGGAAACAGGATTGCTAATAGTGAGAGTCCGATACCCGGCGGCGGCGATGATTACACCCAACAACAAGGTGAAGTGGAAAAGCAACCGAATATTGACGAGCTGAAAAAACGGATGGAGCAGAGTCGGTTAAACAAATTGCGTGGCGATCTGGATCAACTGATTGAGTCAGATCCCAAATTGCGTGCGTTACGCCCGCATCTGAAAATCGATTTAGTTCAGGAGGGGTTGCGCATCCAGATTATCGATAGCCAGAACCGTCCGATGTTTAAAACTGGCAGCGCCGAGGTTGAGCCGTATATGCGCGATATCCTGCGCGCGATTGCGCCAGTATTAAACGGGATTCCTAATCGCATTAGCCTGGCAGGGCATACTGATGATTTTCCCTATGCGAACGGCGAAAAAGGCTATAGCAACTGGGAATTATCTGCCGACCGCGCCAATGCCTCTCGCCGCGAACTGGTTGCCGGTGGACTGGACGACGGCAAAGTATTACGGGTGGTTGGCATGGCCGCCACAATGCGGTTGAGCGATCGCGGCCCTGATGACGCCGTCAACCGTCGTATAAGCTTGCTGGTGTTAAACAAGCAGGCGGAACAGGCCATTTTGCATGAAAACGCTGAAAGCCAGAATGAGCCGGTAAGTGTATTACAACAGCCTGCGGCAGTTGCGCCGGCAAGCGTACCCACATCGCCACAAGCCGAACCGAGGTGATAGCGTGAGCATGGATATTAGCGATTTTTATCAGACATTTTTTGATGAAGCTGACGAGCTGTTGGCAGATATGGAGCAGCATCTGCTGGATTTGGTGCCGGAGTCCCCTGACTCTGAACAGCTGAACGCCATTTTTCGCGCGGCGCATTCTATTAAAGGCGGCGCGGGTACATTCGGCTTCACCATCCTGCAGGAAACCACGCATTTAATGGAAAACCTGCTGGATGAAGCCCGACGCGGTGAAATGCAGCTCAATACCGACATTATCAACCTGTTTTTGGAAACGAAAGATATTATGCAGGAACAGCTCGACGCCTATAAAAACTCCGAAGAGCCGGATGCCGCAAGCTTCGAATATATCTGCAATGCGCTACGGCAACTGGCGCTTGAGGCTAAAGGCGAAACTGCCCCGGCAGTTGTGGAAACCGCGGCATTAAGCGCGGCGGTACAGGGGGGAAGTGTAGCCGAAATGCCTCGTGACGAGAGTAAGCTGCGCATCGTACTTTCGCGGCTGAAAGCCAGTGAGGTCGATCTGCTTGAAGAAGAGTTGGGTAATCTGGCTACCCTGACAGATGTCGTCAAGGGGGCGGATTCACTGTCGGCGACGCTGGATGGCAGCGTCGCGGAAGAGGATATTGTCGCGGTACTGTGTTTCGTCATCGAAGCCGATCAGATCGCTTTTGAAAAAGTTGTCGCCGCGCCAGCTGAAAAAGCGCAGGTGCAGGAGAAAACCGATGTGGCGCCGGTAGTGCCTCCGGTGTCGGTTACCCCTGGTACCAAAAGCGCGGCGCATGACCACCATGCTGGCCGTGAAAAGCCCGCGCGTGAACGTGAGTCAACCAGTATTCGCGTGGCGGTAGAGAAGGTAGATCAGTTGATAAACCTGGTCGGTGAGTTGGTGATCACGCAGTCAATGCTGGCTCAGCGTTCTAATGAGCTGGATCCGGTCAACCACGGCGATCTTATTACCAGTATGGGGCAGTTACAACGTAACGCCCGCGACTTGCAAGAGTCGGTAATGTCGATTCGTATGATGCCTATGGAGTATGTCTTCAGCCGTTTTCCGCGTCTGGTTCGCGATCTGGCGGGCAAACTGGGCAAACAGGTAGAGTTGACGTTGGTGGGAAGTTCTACGGAACTTGATAAGAGCTTGATCGAACGGATCATCGATCCGTTGACACACCTGGTACGCAACAGCCTCGATCACGGGATTGAAATGCCGGAAAAACGGCTTGAAGCCGGGAAAAATGTTGTAGGCAACCTGATCCTCTCGGCAGAACACCAGGGCGGCAATATTTGTATTGAAGTGACCGATGACGGCGCGGGGCTTAACCGCGAGCGTATCCTGGCGAAGGCGATTTCCCAGGGGATGGCAGTTAATGAAAACATGACCGATGATGAAGTGGGCATGTTGATTTTCGCTCCGGGATTCTCGACCGCGGAACAGGTGACGGACGTTTCCGGCCGCGGCGTGGGTATGGATGTGGTGAAACGTAACATCCAGGAGATGGGCGGCCACGTTGAGATCCAGTCAAAACAAGGCTCCGGGACCACTATTCGTATCCTGCTGCCGCTAACGCTGGCAATCCTTGATGGGATGTCTGTCCGCGTGGCGGAGGAAGTTTTTATTCTGCCGCTGAACGCGGTAATGGAGTCGCTGCAGCCGCGTGAAGAAGATCTTCATCCGCTGGCGGGCGGCGAACGGGTTCTGGAAGTCCGCGGCGAGTATTTGCCGCTGGTCGAGTTGTGGAAAGTATTTGACGTGGAAGGTGCGAAAACCGAAGCCACACAGGGAATTGTCGTGATCCTGCAAAGTGCGGGACGCCGTTATGCGCTGTTGGTCGATCAGCTCATCGGCCAGCACCAGGTCGTGGTCAAAAATCTGGAAAGCAACTATCGCAAGGTTCCGGGCATTTCCGCCGCGACAATCCTTGGCGATGGCAGCGTTGCGCTGATTGTTGATGTTTCTGCATTGCAGGGGTTAAACCGCGAACAACGTATGGCGATCACAGCCGCCTGATTGAGTGAGAAGGGAATAATATGACCGGTATGAGTAATGTAAGCAAACTGGCCGGCGAGCCGTCAGGTCAGGAATTCCTGGTGTTTACACTGGGAGATGAGGAGTACGGTATCGATATCCTGAAAGTACAGGAGATTCGCGGCTATGACCAGGTAACGCGTATCGCCAATACGCCGGCCTTTATTAAAGGGGTGACTAATCTACGTGGCGTGATTGTGCCTATTGTTGATCTGCGGGTGAAATTCTGCGAAGGCGACGTGGAGTATGATGATAACACGGTAGTGATCGTACTGAATCTGGGGCAACGCGTGGTTGGGATTGTGGTGGACGGCGTGTCTGACGTCCTGTCGCTAACGGCGGAACAAATCCGTCCGGCGCCAGAATTTGCAGTGACCTTGTCAACGGAATATTTGACGGGGTTGGGCGCGCTCGGCGAGCGTATGCTGATTCTGGTGAATATCGAAAAACTGCTTAACAGCGAAGAGATGGCGCTACTCGATATCGCGGCGTCACACGTCGCGTAATGACATTAATAACATCGCCGGGGGCATGGTGCCTTCCGGCAATCTTTCCCGTTACGCGTCCACGGGTTGTGGCATCTCTCTTTCGTCACCTTATCCTGTAATCCTTCATGTACTTTAGCCACCGCCACACTCTGTAACGCTACGGTTGGGGTCAATATCCTTCTTTTGAGGTAACGTTTTTCCTTTTCGCAAATGTAAAGTTATCACCACGGGTGCCGATAACGTTGATAACTCGTTATCAGGAAGGTGCCTTATGTTTAACCGTATCCGCGTTGTCACAATGCTGATGATGGTGCTGGGGGTTTTCGCACTGCTACAGCTTGTTTCCGGTGGTTTGTTATTTTCTTCATTACAACATAACCAGCAAAGTTTTGTTATTTCTAACGAATTACGCCAGCAGCAAAGTGAACTCACCTCGACATGGGACTTAATGCTGCAAACGCGCATAAACCTGAGCCGTTCCGCTGCGCGCATGATGATGGACGCCGCTAATCAACAGAGCAGCGCCAAAACGGATTTACTGCAAAACGCAAAAACAACGCTCACGCAGGCGGCGGCGCACTATACCAATTTCAAAAATATGGCCCCATTGCCAGCGATGGTGGAGGCCAGCGCAAACGTTGATGAAAAATATCAACGCTATCACGCCGCATTAGCGGAACTTATCCAGTTCCTGGATAACGGCAATATGGATGCCTACTTCGCTCAGCCAACCCAGGGAATGCAAAATGCACTGGGCGAGGCGTTGGGCAACTATGCCCGGGCGAGTGAAAAGCAGTACCGCCAGACCTTTGATCAAAGTGCTCACGATTATCGTTTTGCGCAATGGCAACTGGGGATTCTTGCCGTTGTACTGGTGCTGATTTTAGTGGTGGTTTGGTACGGTATTCGCCAGGCGTTGCTTACTCCACTGGGACGCGTCATTGCCCATATCCGTGAAATTGCCAGTGGCGATCTGACGAAAACGCTCACGGTATCCGGGCGTAATGAAATCGGCGAACTGGCGGGAACGGTCGATCACATGCAGCGTTCGCTGATTGAAACCGTGACGCAGGTTCGCGAAGGCTCAGATGCGATTTATTCGGGCACCAGTGAAATCGCCGCCGGTAATACCGATCTCTCTTCCCGTACCGAACAACAGGCTTCCGCTCTGGAAGAAACGGCTGCCAGCATGGAACAGTTAACGGCGACCGTGAAGCAAAACGCCGACAATGCCCGCCAGGCTTCACAACTGGCGCAAAGCGCCTCCGACACAGCCCGTCATGGCGGCAAAGTTGTCGATGGTGTGGTGAATACCATGCATGACATTGCCGACAGTTCGAAGAAAATTGCTGACATTATCAGCGTTATTGATGGCATTGCTTTTCAGACCAACATTCTGGCGCTGAACGCAGCGGTAGAAGCGGCGCGCGCAGGCGAGCAGGGACGTGGTTTTGCCGTTGTGGCGGGTGAGGTACGTAATCTGGCCAGCCGCAGCGCCCAGGCGGCGAAAGAAATTAAAGCGTTGATTGAAGATTCCGTCTCGCGTGTCGACACCGGCTCTGTGCTGGTGGAAAGCGCCGGGGAAACCATGACCGATATCGTCAACGCCGTAACGCGCGTGACGGATATTATGGGCGAAATCGCTTCCGCTTCGGATGAGCAAAGTCGGGGCATCGATCAGGTGGCGCTGGCTGTTTCCGAGATGGATCGCGTAACGCAGCAGAACGCCTCACTGGTTCAGGAGTCTGCGGCGGCAGCCGCCGCGCTGGAAGAGCAGGCCAGCCGTTTAACCATGGCGGTATCCGCTTTCCGTCTGGCGTCGAGACCGCTGGCGACAAACAAATCTGAGGCGCGTCTGTCAGCGGACATTCAGCCTGGCAACACGCCGCGTTCGCCAGCCACCGTGGATGATGCGAATTGGGAAACGTTCTGATCGACGTGTGCCAGATGCCGTCGGTCATCAATGAATTTGTGAACCAGACGATACCTGTCATCTGGTTCGCGATATGTAAAAGCAAAAATGTGTAATACGGGAAGCATGGCGTTGCCGCAGGGCGCGCCCGTTGTATTCTGAATGTGAGTGATTAAGAAGGCGCTATGACATCATCTCTGCCCTCCGGGCAAACGTCATTATTGTTACAGATGACACAGCGCCTCGCGCTGTCCGACGCGCATTTTCGTCGGATATGTCAATTAATCTACCAGCGTGCGGGGATCGTACTGGCCGATCATAAGCGGGATATGGTGTATAACCGCCTGGTGCGTCGGTTGCGTACTCTGGGGCTGGATGATTTTGGCCGTTACCTCAGTATGCTGGAGGCTAACCAAAACAGCGCTGAATGGCAGGCTTTTATCAACTCTCTGACTACCAATCTGACCGCTTTTTTTCGCGAGGCGCATCATTTCCCGATTCTGGCGGAACATGCGCGCCGTCGCCACGGTGAGTACCGTGTCTGGAGCGCAGCGGCATCGACGGGAGAAGAACCCTACAGCATTGCGATTACGCTGGCGGATGCGTTGGGGATGGCCCCTGGTCGCTGGAAAGTGTTCGCCAGCGATATTGATACTGAAGTGCTGGAAAAAGCGAGAAGCGGTATTTACCGGCTCAGCGAACTGAAAACGTTATCGCCGCAGCAATTGCAGCGCTATTTCATGCGTGGTACGGGGCCGCATGAGGGGTTGGTGCGTGTACGGCAGGAACTGGCCAATTATGTTGAATTTTCCAGTCTTAATTTGTTGGAAAAGAAGTACAACATACCGGGGCCATTTGACGCGATATTTTGCCGTAATGTCATGATTTATTTCGATAAAACGACACAGCAGGACATTCTGCGCCGTTTTGTTCCACTCCTTAAACCTGACGGACTGTTGTTTGCCGGTCACTCAGAAAACTTTAGCAACCTCGTGCGCGAGTTTAGCCTGCGCGGACAGACGGTGTATGCGCTAAGTAAGGATAAAGCATGAGTAAAATCAGGGTATTGTCGGTTGATGATTCTGCGCTGATGCGCCAAATCATGACTGAAATTATTAATAGCCATAGTGATATGGAAATGGTGGCAACAGCGCCAGACCCGCTAGTCGCCAGAGACCTCATCAAAAAATTTAATCCGGACGTATTGACGCTGGACGTTGAGATGCCGCGTATGGACGGCCTCGATTTCCTTGAAAAACTGATGCGCTTGCGCCCGATGCCGGTGGTGATGGTCTCCTCGCTGACCGGTAAAGGATCTGAAGTTACGCTGCGGGCGCTGGAGCTGGGAGCCATCGATTTTGTCACCAAACCACAGCTCGGCATTCGTGAGGGTATGTTGGCATATAGCGAAATGATCGCCGAGAAGGTACGAACCGCCGCGCGGGCCCGTATTGCCGTGCATAAACCGATAGCGGCCCCGGCAACCTTAAAGGCTGGGCCGCTGCTCAGTTCGGAAAAACTGATCGCTATCGGCGCTTCGACGGGCGGTACTGAAGCTATTCGCCATGTGCTGCAACCACTGCCGCTTTCCAGTCCGGCAGTCATCATTACGCAGCATATGCCGCCTGGCTTTACCCGTTCGTTTGCTGAACGTCTTAATAAACTCTGTCAAATCAGCGTCAAGGAGGCCGAAGACGGCGAACGCGTATTGCCAGGTCATGCCTATATTGCGCCCGGCGATAAACACATGGAGTTGGCGCGCAGTGGGGCGAATTATCAAATCAAAATTCATGATGGCCCGCCGGTAAACCGGCATCGGCCTTCCGTGGATGTGCTGTTTCACTCGGTGGCGAAACATGCGGGGCGCAACGCTGTAGGCGTCATTCTTACGGGGATGGGCAACGATGGCGCCGCCGGAATGTTAGCGATGTACCAGGCAGGCGCCTGGACCATTGCGCAAAACGAAGCAAGTTGTGTGGTGTTCGGCATGCCGCGCGAGGCCATCAATATGGGTGGCGTAAGCGAAGTGGTCGATCTTAGCCAGGTAAGCCAGCAGATGCTGGCGAAAATCAGTGCCGGACAGGCGATACGTATTTGAACCAGGAGTAGTATTTTATGGCGGATAAAGAGCTTAAATTTTTGGTTGTGGATGATTTTTCGACCATGCGTCGTATCGTGCGCAACCTCTTAAAAGAGCTGGGATTTAACAATGTGGAAGAGGCCGAAGATGGCGTTGATGCGCTGAATAAGCTCCAGGCGGGCGGCTTTGGCTTCATTATCTCTGACTGGAACATGCCGAATATGGATGGTCTGGAACTGCTGAAAACCATTCGTGCCGATAGCGCCATGTCGGCGCTACCTGTGTTGATGGTGACAGCGGAAGCCAAGAAAGAGAATATCATTGCCGCCGCGCAGGCAGGTGCCAGCGGTTATGTCGTGAAACCGTTTACGGCAGCGACTCTGGAAGAGAAGCTAAACAAAATCTTTGAGAAACTGGGCATGTGAGGATGCAATGATGATGCAACCATCTATCAAGCCTGCTGATGAAGGATCAGCAGGAGACATCATTGCGCGCATCGGCAGTCTGACCCGAATGCTGCGTGACAGTTTGCGCGAGCTGGGGCTTGATCAGGCGATTGCCGAAGCGGCAGAGGCGATTCCTGATGCGCGCGATCGTCTGGACTACGTCGTCCAGATGACGGCGCAGGCGGCGGAGCGTGCGCTAAACAGCGTAGAGGCCTCGCAACCGCATCAGGATGCGATGGAAAAAGAGGCGAAAGCGCTGACGCAACGTTGGGACGAATGGTTTGAAAATCCGATCGAGCTTTCCGACGCCCGGGAACTGGTAACAGATACGCGCCAGTTTCTCAAAGATGTTCCGGGCCATACCAGCTTTACTAACGCGCAACTGCTGGACATTATGATGGCGCAGGATTTCCAGGACCTGACCGGCCAGGTGATCAAGCGCATGATGGATGTCATTCAGGAGATTGAGCGCCAGTTGCTCATGGTGTTGCTGGAAAACATTCCGGAGCAGGGCGCGCGGCCAAAACGCGAGAACGAAAGTTTGCTCAACGGTCCGCAGGTAGATACTTCGAAAGCCGGCGTGGTCGCCAGTCAGGATCAGGTCGACGACCTGCTGGATAGCCTTGGGTTTTAACGCTTTTTGACCCGAGAGCGCTGCGCTTACCGGGTCTGAACTTTTCAGCCAGGCCGGATACATGTCGTTCGTTTCGTATCCGGCTATCGCTATTAACGCCATAAACCCCGCCTTTTTTACCGCTTACTCTGCCCATTGGCGTAAGGCAGTTCTGGCATCATTCTCGCTTATCCATCTATCCAGGGTTTGCTGCGTGGCAGAAGAGAGCGACGACGACAAAACAGAAGCCCCCACACCCCACCGACTTGAAAAAGCGCGGGAAGAAGGGCAGATCCCCCGATCCAGAGAACTGACCTCACTGCTGATATTGCTGGTGGGCGTTTGCATTATCTGGTTTGGCGGAGAGTCGTTGGCGCGGCAACTGGCGGGAATGCTCTCAGCGGGCCTGCACTTTGATCACCGTATGGTGAACGATCCTAACCTTATCCTGGGGCAGATAATTTTGCTGATTAAAGCGGCGATGATGGCGCTACTCCCGCTCATTACAGGCGTAGTACTGGTGGCACTTATCTCGCCTGTCATGCTTGGCGGTCTTATCTTCAGCGGTAAGTCATTGCAGCCTAAATTTTCTAAATTGAACCCGTTACCGGGAATTAAGCGCATGTTCTCAGCGCAGACCGGTGCGGAGCTACTGAAAGCCGTGTTGAAATCCACTCTGGTAGGTTGCGTTACCGGATTTTATCTCTGGCATTACTGGCCGCAAATGATGCGTTTGATGGCGGAGTCGCCGATTACCGCCATGGGTAACGCGCTGGATCTTGTCGGACTCTGCGCCTTACTGGTGGTACTGGGCGTGATCCCAATGGTGGGATTTGACGTTTTTTTCCAGATCTTTAGCCATCTGAAAAAATTGCGTATGTCGCGGCAGGATATTCGCGATGAATTTAAAGAGAGCGAAGGCGATCCACACGTTAAAGGTAAAATTCGCCAGATGCAGCGCGCCGCCGCGCAGCGTCGCATGATGGAAGATGTGCCGAAAGCGGATGTCATTGTCACCAACCCGACGCACTACTCCGTGGCGTTACAGTATGACGAAAAGAAAATGAGCGCGCCGAAAGTGGTCGCGAAAGGGGCCGGGCTGATAGCGCTGCGTATTCGCGAGATTGGCGCTGAGCATCGGGTTCCCACTTTAGAAGCGCCGCCGCTGGCGCGTGCATTATATCGCCACGCGGAAATTGGCCAGCAAATTCCCGGACAGCTATACGCGGCTGTGGCGGAAGTGTTGGCCTGGGTCTGGCAGCTTAAACGCTGGCGGCTCGCAGGCGGGCAACGTCCTCCACAACCTGAGAACCTTCCAGTGCCAGAAGCGCTGGACTTTATGAACGAGAAGACTACCGATGGCTAATCTGGTCGCGATGCTGCGCCTGCCCAGCAACCTGAAATCGACGCAATGGCAAATTCTGGCCGGGCCGATCCTCATTCTGCTGATTTTGTCGATGATGGTGCTGCCGCTGCCCGCTTTTATCCTCGACTTACTGTTTACCTTTAATATTGCGCTATCAATCATGGTGCTGCTGGTGGCGATGTTTACCCAGCGTACGCTGGATTTTGCCGCCTTTCCGACCATTCTGTTATTTACCACGTTGCTGCGTCTGGCGCTTAACGTGGCTTCGACGCGGATTATTTTGATGGAAGGGCATACCGGCGCGGCGGCGGCGGGAAAGGTGGTCGAAGCGTTCGGCCATTTCCTTGTCGGCGGTAACTTCGCGATTGGGATTGTAGTCTTTATCATCCTCGTTATTATCAACTTCATGGTCATCACCAAAGGCGCCGGGCGTATCGCGGAAGTTGGCGCGCGTTTTGTACTGGACGGAATGCCCGGTAAGCAAATGGCCATTGACGCCGATCTGAATGCCGGTCTGATTGGCGAAGACGAGGCCAAAAAACGGCGTTCAGAAGTGACTCAGGAGGCTGACTTTTACGGCTCGATGGACGGGGCGAGTAAATTTGTGCGTGGCGACGCCATCGCCGGTATTCTCATCATGGTTATTAACGTGGTAGGTGGGCTGCTGGTAGGCGTATTGCAGCACGGAATGAGCATGGGCAGCGCGGCGGAAAGCTACACCCTGCTGACCATTGGCGACGGCCTGGTCGCCCAGATCCCGGCGCTGGTCATTTCCACGGCGGCAGGCGTCATCGTGACTCGCGTCAGTACCGATCAGGATGTCGGCGAGCAGATGGTCGGCCAGTTGTTCAGTAATCCAAGAGTGATGCTGCTGGCGGCGGCGGTACTGGGGTTACTTGGCCTGGTACCAGGAATGCCTAACCTTGTCTTTTTACTTTTTACCGCCGCCTTACTTGGTCTGGCGTGGTGGCTACGCGGGCGTGAACAACAAGCGCCAGAGGAGCCGCAGCCGGTAAAAATGCCGGAAAATAACTCGGTGGTCGAAGCTACCTGGAATGACGTACAGCTTGAGGATTCACTGGGAATGGAAGTGGGTTACCGCCTGATCCCGATGGTGGATTTTCAACAGGATGGCGAATTACTGGGACGTATTCGCAGCATTCGTAAAAAATTCGCCCAGGATATGGGGTTCCTGCCCCCGGTGGTCCATATTCGCGACAATATGGATTTACAGCCTGCGCGCTACCGTATTTTGATGAAAGGGGTGGAGATTGGCAGTGGGGATGCGTATCCTGGACGCTGGCTGGCCATTAACCCCGGTACGGCGGCAGGGACGCTGCCGGGCGAGAAAACCGTCGATCCAGCTTTTGGCCTTGATGCCATCTGGATTGAGAGCGCCCTGAAAGAACAGGCGCAAATTCAGGGCTTTACTGTGGTTGAAGCCAGTACCGTCGTGGCGACGCACCTTAACCATTTAATTGGTCAATTCGCCGCCGAGTTGTTTGGCCGTCAGGAAGCGCAACAATTGTTAGATCGCGTCTCTCAGGAGATGCCGAAGCTCACTGAAGACCTGGTCCCCGGCGTCGTGACCCTCACGACCTTACATAAAGTCCTGCAAAACTTGCTGGCAGAAAAAGTCCCAATTCGCGATATGCGTACCATTCTCGAAACGCTGGCGGAACATGCCCCGTTACAAAGCGACCCGCATGAGTTAACTGCCGTGGTACGCGTAGCGTTAGGACGGGCCATTACACAACAGTGGTTCCCCGGCAATGAAGAAGTGCAGGTGATTGGCCTGGATACTGCGCTGGAACGTTTGTTGCTGCAGGCGTTACAGGGAGGCGGCGGCCTTGAACCGGGGCTGGCGGATCGTCTGTTGGCGCAGACGCAAGAGGCGCTTTCGCGTCAGGAAATGCTGGGCGCACCGCCGGTACTGCTGGTTAACCACGCACTACGCCCACTGCTGTCCCGCTTTTTACGGCGCAGCTTACCGCAGTTGGTGGTGCTGTCGAACCTGGAGCTTTCCGATAACCGTCATATCCGCATGACGGCGACCATTGGAGGAAAATAATGCGTAAGTGGTTAACATTATTGTTCTTTCCCCTGACTGTGCAGGCCGCAGGCGAAGGCGCATGGCAGGACAGCGGCATGGGCGTAACCCTGAATTACCGGGGGGTTTCCGCATCGTCCTCGCCGCTGGCGGCGCGTCAGCCGGTTTCAGGTTTGATGACGCTGGTCGCCTGGCGCTATGAGCTAAATGGTCCAACGCCAGCGGGATTACGGGTGCGTTTATGTTCTCAGTCCCGCTGCGTAGAACTGGATGGACAAAGTGGGACCACCCATGGTTTTGCCAATGTACCTGCCGCTGAACCGCTACGCTTTGTCTGGGAAATCCCCGGCGGCGGTCGTCTCATCCCCGCGTTAAACGTGCGGAGCAATCAGGTGATTGTTAACTACCGCTAGTTGCCTCCCACTCCGCCGGGCAGCAGGATATTGCTGCCCGCCTCGCATTTTTGACCTCTTCTTTTGAATAAATAGAAACGCTGTTTTATAAATCGGTGAAGCGCGTTAGCGGACTCTTTGCGTTTTTGCCATTTCTCGCCCGGCGCTGGCAAATACAAAAAGGTTTCCTCGGAAGTTAGCTTTTACTGTAGCCGTGTAATGGCTCCCTGAATCCGGATACCGGGAGTCCCCCCATTATCTGCAGGGTTAGCAGCAATGAAAACACGTAAGATTGGTTTAATTAACTATTTTGCCTATGGTTCTGGCGACTTTTTAGGGGCGGGGACGACGGCATTAACCGCCGCATGGCTACTCTATTTTTATACGACGTTTTGTGGCCTTACGCCGATTGAAGCCACCTTTATTTTCGCCACTGCCAGGGTGCTGGATGCGGTTGTCAGCCCGCTGATGGGTTTTTTAACGGACAACTTTGGCTCAACCTGGTTGGGTAAGCGCTTCGGGCGACGTAAGTTTTTTATTTTACTGGGAATTCCATGTGTATTCAGCTATTCATTAATGTGGCTTAGCGGTATGGGATTCTGGTATTACCTGTTAACGTATCTGCTGTTTGATGTGGTTTATACCATGATTCTGGTGCCTTATGAGACGCTGGTGCCGGAAATGACCGATGATTTCAAACAGAAGACCCGGTTTTCAGGCGCACGTATTTCAATGGCGCAAATGTCCGCTATTCTGGCGTCATTTCTGCCAGGCGTTCTGCTGACAGCGTTTGGTAAAGGTAACCCGGTCTCTTTCTTCTATGCCAGCCTGGTTTTTTCCGTGTTGTGCGCATTAATGTTGATTTTTGTCTGGTGTTTTACCTGGGAGCGCCCGCGGGAAGCCTGGACGGAAGCCGCGTTGCGCGCCGAAGATGAGAGGAAAAGCCTGACCTTTACCCAGAGCATACGCCGCCTGGTCGTTGAGCTCACTTCTACGCTGCGTATCAGGATTTTCCGTCAGCATCTGGGGATGTATCTGGGAGGGTATATTGCTCAGGACGTATTCAATGCCGTTTTTACCTGGTACGTTGTTTTTGTGCTGATGCAGGATGCTTCCGTCGCCTCGAATTTACTGGGCACCATGGCGACATTCCAGTTCATCGCAGTTATTGCAATGATCCCGCTTTGCATTCGCTTTGGGCCCGCGCCATCTTACCGGATGGTTGTCGTCCTGTTCGGCCTGAGTTCTCTTTCTTATGCCGTGTTGTACTACGCCGGGTTGAGCGATGTCTATGCGTTATTATTATTGGTCTCCGCGTGCGCCGGACTGGGACGTGGCGGCATTAACTACGTACCGTGGAACACTTACACCTATATTGCGGATGTCGATGAGGTCATTACCAGCCAGCGTCGTGAAGGCATTTTCGCCGGGATTATGACGTTAACCCGCAAAGCTTCACAGGCTGGTGCTGTTATGGTGGTCGGAATTGTGATGCAGCTTTCCGGTTTCGTTTCTGGCCAGAGTATGCAACCCGCCGCCGTGAGCCACACCATTCTGCTGATTTTAAGCTGCGGCACGCTGGTTGTGCTTGCCTTTGGCTTCCTTATTTCCCTGCGCTTCAGACTGAATTTGCACACCCACCGTATTTTACGCGAAGAGACGGCCAAAATGCGCGAGTCGGGTTGTACGACGCCGGAAAACATTACACCGCAGGCGCGTGCCGTGGTCGAGATGCTGGCAGGTCTGCCTTATGAATCGCTTTGGGGTAACAACAATATTGGTTATCTGAATCGTAATAAACCCGCTGCACCGGGAGCAACATTACCCGCTGTGCTGAATTCGACACTGAACAGAGGTTAAGTAAATGAAGGTTTATCCAGTCAAACACAGTCCGTTATTGCGTCAACCCGAGCATTTTATCGCCAGGGATGAACTAAAGGCCCTGATTCAAAAGGTGACACATAACCTGGTGAAGATTAAAGATGAAACGGGCGAATTTTTGCTACGACTGGACGACGGACGCGTGATCGATACTAAAGGCTGGGCTGGTTGGGAGTGGACGCACGGCGTAGGTCTGTACGGTATGTATCAATATTACCAACAGACCGGCGACCAGACGATGCGTAAAATTATTGATGACTGGTTTGCCGATCGTTTTGCGGAAGGTGCGACGACAAAAAACGTTAATACGATGGCGCCGTTTTTAACGCTGGCGTACCGCTATGAAGAGACGCGTAACCCAGCGTATTTACCGTGGCTGGAAACATGGGCCGAATGGGCGATGAATGAAATGCCCCGTACTGACCACGGCGGGATGCAACATATCACGCTGGCGGAGGAAAACCATCAGCAGATGTGGGACGATACGCTAATGATGACGGTTCTGCCGCTGGCGAAAATCGGTAAGCTGTTGAACCGGGCGGAATATGTGGAAGAGGCTACCTACCAATTCCTGTTGCATGTGCAAAATCTGATGGATAAAGAGACGGGACTTTGGTTCCACGGCTGGAGCTACGAGGGGCATCATAACTTCGCTAATGCGCGCTGGGCGCGCGGAAACAGTTGGCTGACCATTGTGATCCCGGACTTTCTGGAACTGCTGGACCTGCCGGAAAGTAGCGCGGTGCGTCGTTACCTGGTTCAGGTGCTAAATGCACAGGTTGCCGCGCTGGCGCATTGCCAGGATGAAAGCGGTTTGTGGCATACGCTGCTTGATGATCCACATTCGTATCTTGAGGCTTCTGCAACGGCAGGTTTTACCTACGGCATTCTTAAAGCGGTGCGCAAGCGCTATGTTGATCGTCACTATGCGGTAGTGGCGGAAAACGCTCTTCGGGGCATTGTTCAGCATATCTCGCCAGAAGGCGAACTGCTGCAAACTTCATTTGGTACGGGGATGGGCCATGATCTCGATTTTTATCGTCATATCCCGCTGACGTCTATGCCTTACGGACAGGCGATGGCAATACTCTGCCTGACTGAATATCTGCGTAACTATTTCTGATTTATGCGGCTATTCCTGTAGATACCCGTGCAGCCCGGATAAGGCGTTACGCCGCCATCCGGCTGTACTCTTGCCAGATGGCGCTTCGTTTATCAGACCTGCGGGGCTTGATCCGGCTGCAGGGTATCAGCTTGCGGGTCAAAGAGATGATCAAGGATTTTTCGCATTACAGGCGCGGCGGTAACGCCATCGCTCCCGCCGTTTTCCAGAATCAGGGCGATAGCGACCTTCGGATTTTTATACGGTGCAAAAGCGGTATAAAACACATGATCGCGCAGGCGAATAGGGATCATTTTCGCATTATAGGTCTGATTTTCTTTCAGACTAAAGACCTGTGATGTGCCGCTTTTCGCCGCAATACCGTAGGGCGCAGTATGAAAGAATTTATAGCCCGTACCGTTTGGCGCATTCGCCATGCCATACATCGCCTGACGCACCAGCCCCCAGTATGGCGAAGCGGGATCGGCTATCTGTAGCGATTTCCCTGAAGGACGATACGGCACTACCGTTTTACCGCTCTCTTCATTGAGCAACAGGTGAGGAGCGATCACCTTTCCGTTATTGATAAGCGCCACCATTGCTTTTACCATCTGGATAGGGGTGGCAATCCAGTAACCCTGGCCGATACCGACAGAGATGGTATCACCCTGATACCAGGCTTTTTTATGAACCCGCTGCTTCCATGCCCGGCCGGGAAGCAACCCGTCATACTCTTCATTAAGGTCGATGCCTGTCGGTTTGCCATAACCGAACTGAGACAGCATCGTGTCGATGCGGTCAATTCCCATCATATAAGCGACTTGATAGAAAAAGGTATCTGCCGACTCCTCGATCGCTTTAGTCACGTCCAGCATACCGTGGCCGGTTTTTTTCCAGTCCCGGTAATGTCGCTGTGTGCCGGGAAGCGTCCAGGTTGGTGCGCCAAAGAAGGTTGTTTGCGGCGTAATAATCCCGCTTAACAGGGCGGACATCGCCATGTAAGGTTTCACCGTTGACGCCGGAGGATAAAGCCCTTGCGTAACGCGGTTGATGAGTGGCAGATTTTTATCGTGCAGCAGTTTGCCGTAATCCTGGTAGCTAATGCCTTTTACAAAGGGGTTCGGGTCGTAGCTGGGCATAGATACCATCGCCAGCACGGAACCATCGTGCGGATCTTCAACCAGTACGGCAGCGCGCTGCCCGGCCAGCAAACTTTCAATGTACTCTTGTAAATGGAGATCCAACGTCAGGTGAATGTTCTTACCGGCAATCGGGGGAACGTCTTTCAGCAGGCGGACAATACGCCCGTGATTATCCACCTCGACCTCCTGGTAGCCAGTTTTACCGTGAAGGTCGTTCTCGTAGTAGCGCTCAATTCCCTGCTTACCGATGTTATGGTCTGCTGCGTAGTTCTCCGCCAGTCCTTTTTTATCCAGCGCCTTAAGATCGCTATCGTTTATCTTTGACACATAACCAAGAACATGCGCCAGTTCGGCACCGTAAGGATATTGTCGGTCCTGATAGCTATTTATCGTAACGCCGTTGAAATGGAATTGATTGACTGCAAAACGCGCAATTTCGACATCCGTCAGCGCGTTTTTGAGCACGACTGGACGATAACGACTGCTTGATTTCAGAGCATGGCGGAAATCGGCGATATCATCGGGAGAGAGATCAACGATAGGAGTGAGTTGCTTTAGCAGCGCATCCATATCGGCGATTTTATAGGGCGTAACCGCAATATCATACCAGGTCACGTTACGCACCAGGGGAATACCGTTACGATCATAAATGATGCCGCGCGTTGGCGCGACGGGTAGCATCTTTATATCGTTCTCATTCGAACGAGTGGTGTAGTAGTGATGCTGGCGGATTTGCAAGTTATAGAGATTGAAGATCAGGATACCGAAGCAGACAACCACTACGCCAAATGCCACAATCACACGTCTCAGGAAGAGCTTCTCTTCCGCATCAAAGTCTTTAAAAGTCATTACCTGTACCTGAACAATCTGCCGCCTAATGATACGGGGCGGTCAGCGCCTGCACAGATAAAAGATGTTCCATCTCTCTATAGAAATGTGTCATTCCTTGTGATTTGTTACAGATATACCGCAGTGGCAATAAAAAGGCCTGAGTCCGTTATCCGGCGTCAGGCCTGAGGCTGTAAGCGGTGCGTCGTTTACATGCGTTCTACGGTTTCGATACCCAACGTATCCAGACCCAGTTTCAACGTTTTCGCGGTCAGCTGCGCCAGCTTCAGACGACTGTTACGTACTGCGTCATTCTCAGCGCTGAGTATTGGGCAATGCTCGTAGAAGCCGGAGAACAGCCCAGCCACGTCATACAGATAGGCACACATGACATGTGGCGTACCTTCACGCGCAACCACTGTCAGAGTCTCCTCAAACTGCAGCAGACGGGCAGCCAGTTGTGCTTCACGATCTTCGCTGATGATAACCGGCGCGCTCGCCAGCGCCTGCTCGTCGATGTCCGCCTTACGGAATACAGACAGCACACGCGTATAGGCATACTGCATATAAGGTGCGGTATTGCCTTCGAAAGCCAGCATATTATCCCAGTCAAAGATATAGTCGGTGGTGCGATTTTTTGACAGATCGGCGTATTTCACCGCGCCGATACCCACCGCGTTAGCCAGTTTTTCCAGCTCGTCAGCCGGCATATCCGGATTCTTTTCCGCCACCAGACGACGTGCGCGTTCCAGCGCCTCATCCAGCAGGTCCGCCAGTTTCACCGTACCGCCCGCGCGAGTTTTAAACGGTTTACCGTCTTTACCCAACATCATGCCGAACATGTGATGTTCCAGCGGAACGGAATCCGGTACATAACCGGCTTTACGCACAATGGTCCAGGCCTGCATCAGGTGCTGATGCTGGCGGGAGTCAATGTAATAAAGCACACGGTCAGCGTGCAGCGTTTCATAACGGTATTTGGCGCAGGCGATATCGGTAGTGGTATACAGATAACCGCCATCTTTCTTCTGAATGATGACGCCCATCGGATCGCCTTCCTTGTTTTTAAACTCATCAAGGAAAACCACCGTTGCGCCTTCGCTTTCCACCGCCAGACCTTTGGCCTTCAGATCGGCGACGATGCCCGGCAGCATCGGATTATACAGACTTTCACCCATCACATCGTCACGCGTCAGAGTGACGTTCAGGCGATCATAGGTGATCTGGTTTTGCGTCATCGTGATATCAACCAGCTTACGCCACATCTCACGGAAATAGGCATCACCGCTCTGCAATTTGACGACGTAGTTACGCGCGCGCTCGGCAAACGCTTCATCTTCGTCATAGTGCTTTTTCGCATCGCGGTAAAAGCCTTCAAGATCGGCCAGCGCCATGTCGCCTGCGTTTTCCTGCTGCTGTTTTTCCAGCCAGGCGATAAGCATACCGAACTGGGTACCCCAGTCACCGACGTGGTTAGCGCGAATAACATGATGGCCCAGAAACTCCAGCGTGCGTACTGCCGCATCGCCAATAATCGTGGAGCGCAGATGACCGACATGCATCTCTTTCGCGACGTTGGGCGCGGAATAGTCGACAACAATCGTCTGGCGAGTCGGCTGAGAAATGCCCAGACGATCGGAGGCCAGCGCCTGTTGCACGTGTTCAGCGAGAAAAGCCGGTTCGAGGAAAATATTGATAAAGCCAGGGCCGGCGATTTCAACCTTGCTGGCGATGCCGCTGAGATCCAGATGAGTCAGCACCTGCTCTGCAAGTTGTCGGGGGGCCATACCCAGTTTTTTCGCAACTGCCATCATGCCGTTGGCCTGATAGTCGCCGAACTGAACTTTGGCTGACTGACGAACCTGGGGCTCGCAATCTGCAGGCGCGCCTGCAGCAATCATGGCCTGACTAACTTTTTCTGAGAGAAGAGCCTGAATATTCACCGGAATACCTTACGTTTATGAAGCGGGCTGTATTGCCCGCGCCAGTTTAAGAATTAGGGCGGGAGTATACTGCAAATGCCCGTTGGCGTCAGCATTGCGCACGCGGCGCGTCGCCTGAAATATACGCAACAGTAATTTGCATAAGCATTCAATAAACGCCCAATCAAATCAAAGGTTGGTTGACGGGACGCAACAGCGTAAATTAGCGGTTTTCACAGCAAGAAGAGCGTCCTGATATGGCGAACTGGCAACACATTGACGAACTGCATGATATTTCCGCAGATTTACCGCGATTCACACTGGCGTTCAGAGAACTTTCCACTCGCCTCGGTCTGGAGATTCGTGGCCTTGAGGCCGATCACATTTCATTGCGCTGTCACCAGAATACAACGGCGGAGCGCTGGCGTCGCGGTTTTGAACAGTGTGGCGAGCTACTGTCGGAAAATATCATCAACGGCAGACCGATTTGTCTGTTTAAACTGCATGAACCTGTAGGTGTGGAACACTGGCGGTTTTCTGTCATTGAATTACCGTGGCCGGGAGAAAAACGTTATCCGCACGAAGGGTGGGAGCATATTGAAATCGTACTGCCCGGCGAGCCAGAGACGCTGAATGCAAGGGCCCTGGCGCTGCTGTCGGATGAAGGGCTTAGTCAGCCGGGGATCGTGGTTAAAACCAGCGCGCCGCAAGGTGAGCATGAACGTTTGCCAAACCCGACGCTGGCCGTAACCGATGGCCGGGTCACAGTAAAATTTCATCCGTGGTCGATAGAAGCGATTGTCGCCAGCGAACAGGCAGCGCACTAATTGCCGACAGGAGTGAATATGGCGTTACTTGAGATCTGTTGTTATAGCATGGAGTGCGCACTCACCGCGCAGCAAAACGGCGCGGATCGTATCGAATTGTGTGCTGCGCCAAAAGAAGGGGGACTGACGCCTTCGCTGGGCGTATTACGCAGCGTGTGCGAGCATATTGCGATTCCTGTACATCCGATTATTCGTCCTCGCGGCGGAGATTTTTATTACAGCGACGGCGAATTTGCCGCCATGCTGGAGGATATCCGTCTTGTCAGGGAACTGGGGTTTCCCGGATTAGTGACCGGCGTGCTGACTGTCGATGGCGATGTCGATATGCCGCGGATGGAAAAAATAATGGCGGTAGCCGGACCGCTGGCGGTGACTTTCCACCGCGCCTTTGATATGTGCGCTAATCCCTTCAATGCGCTAAAGAATCTGGCTGACGCAGGCGTAGCAAGAGTGCTCACTTCCGGGCAAAAAGCCGATGCGGCGCAAGGTTTATCAATAATTATGGAACTTATTGCACAGGGAGATGCTCCAATCATTATGGCTGGTGCGGGGGTTCGCGCAAATAACCTGCAGAAGTTCCTCGATGCCGGAGTACGGGAAGTACACAGTTCCGCCGGAGTCTTACTGGCTTCGCCGATGCGCTATCGCAATCAGGGGTTATCAATGTCTGCCGATGGGCAGGCTGATGAGTATTCCCGCTATGCGGTAGAGGGTGCAGCGGTCGCTGAAATGAAAGGAATCATTGTTCGCCATCAGGCCAAATGATTTTTACCGTTGCATCATGTCGCCCAATATGATGCTTGCTCGTACCAGGCCCCTGCCAATTCAACAGGGGCCTTTTTTTCTCCTTCATATTTCAAGCCACAGCAGCGTTGGCCGCCTCGCGCACCCCGGTCACGTAGTGATCTACGCTCCCGGGGATTTGCTGCGTTGCCGCCTTGCTGCAACTTGAACTATTTTGGAGAAACGGTGCTATACGTAACGGTCATTCGGCAATCCATCACGGTTTACGCGCAATCAGCACCGCGCGCTGCGGGGCGGGATAGCCTTCCACCGTCTTGCTGCGATCGTTCGGGTTGAGAAAATCGGCCAGCGATTCGGTCACCATCCATTCGGTGCGACGCTGCTCTTCGGTGGTGGTGACGCAAACGTCAGCAATACGCACATCAATAAAACCGCATTTCTCCAGCCATTTTTTTAACGCTGGCGCGGAAGGGATAAAATAGACGTTACGCATCCGGGCATAACGATCGCCGGGGACCAGTACGGTATTTTCATCACCGTCAACGACCAGCGTTTCGAGCACCAGCTCACCCTCGTTGACCAACTGATCTTTTAACTGCCACAGATGCTCCAGCGGTGAGCGTCGATGATAAAGCACCCCCATTGAAAAGACCGTATCAAACGCTTTTAGCGCCGGGAGTTGTTCAATACCCAACGGCAGCAGGTGCGCGCGCTGATCATTACCCAACAGTTTGCGTACTGCCTCAAACTGGCAGAGGAAAAGTTGTGTAGGGTCGATGCCTACCGCCAGATGCGCGCCTGCGCCAATCATTCGCCACAAGTGATAGCCGCTGCCGCAACCAACATCAAGGATCGTCCGGCCAGTTAAATCTGACAGATGCGGTAGTACGCGATCCCACTTCCAGTCGGAACGCCATTCGGTGTCAATATTCACGCCATACAGCGAGAACGGGCCTTTACGCCACGGCATCAGATTACGCAGTAACGTATCCATGCGCTTTAGCTGACCCTCGCTGAGCGGCGTTTCGCTTTCCGCCGTGACGCTGTGCAGTAAATCCAGACGCCAGGGGGTGAGTTCAGGTAGAAATTCAACGGCGTTCGACCACTGTTTAAACAAGCCATGCTGTTGCTCGCGTTGCCAGGCGGCAATTTGCGCAGGCAACGTTTCCAGCCAGTGGGAAAGATGATTTTTGGCAATGAGCTGATAAAAGTTACCAAACTCGATCATGCGGCAACTCCAGCTTTTAACGCAACAAGCGAACCGAAATTAAAGCACTGGAACCACAGCTCACTGTGTTCGAAACCCGCCTTACGCAGGCGCGCTTTATGCGTTTCAACCGAGTCGGTGAGCATGACGTTTTCCAGCATACTGCGCTTCTGGCTGATCTCCAGTTCGCTGTACCCATTCGCACGTTTAAAGTCGTGGTGCATGTTGAATAACAGCTCGCCCACTTTGGTGTCTTCAAAGCTGAATTTTTCCGATAGTACCAACGCGCCGCCGGGATTTAACCCCTGGTAAATCTTATCCAGCAATGCCTGGCGTTCGGCAGGTTCAAGGAATTGCAGGGTAAAATTCAGCACCACCATCGAGGCGTTCTCAATGGTGATATCGCGGATATCGCCTTCAACGACCTCGACCGGCGTCGGCGCTTTATACGCATTAATATGGCGTCGACAGCGTTCAATCATGGCCGGGGAATTGTCCACGGCAATAATCCGACAATGATCATGACGGATATTACGACGAACCGACAGCGTTGCAGCGCCCAGCGAGCAACCCAGATCGTAGACCTGCGTGCCCGGCTGCACAAAACGTTCGGCCAACATGCCGATCATCGAAATGATAGTAGAATAGCCCGGCACCGAACGTTGGATCATGTCGGGGAAAACTTCGGCTACTCGTTCATCAAAAGTCCAGTCGCCGAGATGGGCGATAGGCGCGGAAAAAAGCGTGTCGCGGTGAGACATAACGTATAAATCCGGAAAAAGAAAGGCGCGTATTGTGCGCTAATACAGAGAGAAAACCAACTCCCAGGGCATATACCAAAGGTTAGCCAGCACCATCAGCAACAAGGCGCACCAGGTGGCGTTCATCCCTGCTCGTCGCCAGCGAAACAGACGATGGTGGAAGCCGTAATAATGCATCAGCCGACCGGCGATTAAAATGATGCCGCAGATATGTACCATCCATGTTTCGGCGCCGTTCATTTCCATAAACAGCAGCAGCACCAGCGCGACAGGTATATATTCTACCGCATTACCATGAATACGGATTGCGCTTTGAAGTTCGCTAAAACCGCCGTCGCCATAGGCGACACGGTATTGCATTCGCAAGCGAACAACATTAAAAGAGAACTTCATTAACAATAACGCACCCAAAACGGCATACAGCGCGCTTACCATACAAACTCCCTTTAAAATGGCTGATGGCACTGTCTATGATAGGGGGCATTTTCAGAAAAGAGAAGATTGCTGTGGAATGGACGGAGCAGCGCCGATTTCCGGTAAGGCGTTGCGCAAATCATGCCAAAGCGTGTTTACCAGTTCCGGTGCCTGCGCAATATCCGGGGTATGTAAAAACAGAAACGGCGTGGTGGTCTGCCGCCACTGTGGGAGCTTCTGCAACCAGGCGGCGAAAAACTCACGGCTTTGCGCCATATTATCACTACCGATGAAACGCACCATCGGATGGCTGGCCGTCACAACCGCATGTACCGGGACTTTGGGCTTTTTCCGCTGCGCGTCGCGGACGGCCTCGTTATGCGGGTGAGCGGCATGTACCGGACGACTATCCAGGATCACTCGGTTTATGCCACGTTCATGTAACCCGCGATTGAGCCGTTGTTCATCCTCGCCTTTGTTGAAAAATAGTGGGTGGCGAACCTCCACCCCATAGGTAAACGTGGCGGGGAGCGCCTCAAGAAACTGCCATAAGGCAGGCAAATCGCGCGGTCCAAAGGCGGCGGGCAACTGCAGCCAGTATTGGCCAATGCGCGTTTCCAGCGGCGCCAGCCGGGTAAAAAATTCCTGCACCAGATCGTCGCAGTGACGTAGTGCGGCCTGGTGAGAAATGGTGGCGGGAAATTTAAAGCAAAAACGGAAATCGTCCGTAGTTTGCGCATACCAGCGATCGACAATTTCCGCTTTCGGCAGTGCGTACAGCGTGGTGTTGCCCTCCACACAATTAAAGTGGCGGGCATACTCTTCCAGACTGGTGATGCCAAGTCGCCCCCATTTTGGGTGTGACCATTGCGGCAAGCCAATGTAGATCATAAGGCGTTTATAATATCCTCTAAGCGGCGTACCCGGCCAATGCGCGGGAAAATATGCGTCATGCTGCCCTGATGCTGCTCACTGCTGGCAGCGCTACAGGCGTCTTCGGCAATAATAAGATTGAATCCCAATTCCCAGGCGTTACGCGCTGTGGATTCGACGCCGATATTGGTTGAAATCCCGCACAATATGATGGTGTCGATACCCCGGCGGCGAAGCTGTAATTCCAGATCGGTACCGTAAAACGCGCCCCACTGGCGTTTAGTCACTTCCAGATCGCTGTCCTTTTTACCCAACGCTGTTGGCCAGGTCCACCAGTTTTCCGGCAACGCTTGCGCAGGCGTTGCGGCATCCACGGGCTGTTTTAACGCTTCGGCATAATCGTCAGACCATCCGACGCGTACCATAACCACGGGCGAGCCGCTGGCTCGACACTTTTCCGCCAGTCGCGCGGCGCGGGTGACCACGTCATTTGCCGTATAAGGGCCACCAGCAAAGGGCAGAATACCCTCCTGTAAATCAATCACCACAAGGGCAGTTGTTGCCGCGTTGAGCTTCAACATGATAATTACTCTCCTAAAAATAGCTGATTTCGTTACACCTTAATCGCGATTAAAGAGGAAAGCGGCGATAAATATTGTTAATTTTTGTGAGCATACGCAATACCCGTGTGAAAAACCCGGGTACAGTCAGTATAAACCCGGAGCTAATCCCGGATGAAACGGCTAAGTAGTCGCCCCCATTCTGGATTGACTCTTATCGTGCGGCAGAATTTCCAGTATAATAGCCGCCTTTTTTCATTCAGTTGTGACATACAGCTAACGCTGCGACTTCGTCGCCTGCATGACAGGCTACAGCCGCCTGCGGCTAAGTTAAGGGATATCTCATGCGTACAGAATATTGCGGACAGCTACGTCTGTCCCACGTGGGGCAGCAGGTGACTCTGTGTGGTTGGGTCAACCGCCGTCGTGATCTTGGCAGCCTGATCTTTATCGATATGCGCGACCGCGAAGGTATTGTGCAGGTGTTTTTCGATCCGGATCGTGCGGACGCGTTAAAGCTGGCCTCCGAACTGCGTAATGAGTTCTGCATCCAGGTTACGGGCACCGTGCGTGCGCGTGACGAGAAAAACGTCAATGCGGATATGGCGACCGGCGAAATTGAAGTGCTGGCGTCTTCTCTCTCTATTATCAACCGCGCAGACTCACTGCCGCTTGATGCCAACCACGTGAACACCGAAGAAGCGCGTCTTAAATACCGCTATCTGGATTTGCGTCGTCCGGAAATGGCGCAACGTCTGAAAACCCGCGCTAAAATTACCAGTCTGGTGCGTCGTTTTATGGACGATCACGGTTTCCTTGATATCGAAACGCCAATGCTGACCAAAGCCACGCCGGAAGGCGCGCGCGACTACCTGGTGCCTTCACGTGTTCATAAAGGTAAATTCTACGCGCTGCCGCAGTCGCCTCAGCTGTTCAAACAGTTGCTGATGATGTCCGGTTTCGACCGCTATTATCAGATAGTCAAATGCTTCCGTGATGAAGACTTACGTGCTGACCGTCAGCCTGAGTTTACCCAGATCGATGTAGAGACCTCTTTCATGACTGCGCCGCAGGTACGTGAAGTGATGGAGGCGTTAGTACGCCATCTGTGGCTGGAAGTGAAAGGCGTGGATCTGGGCGATTTCCCGGTGATGACGTTTGCAGAGGCGGAGCGTCGTTATGGTTCCGACAAACCGGATCTGCGCAACCCGATGGAACTGGTGGATGTCGCTGACCTGCTGAAAACGGTTGAATTCGCGGTCTTCGCGGGCCCAGCAAACGATCCGAAAGGCCGCGTGGCTGCGCTGCGTGTACCGGGCGGTGCACAGCTTAGCCGCAAGCAGATCGACGATTACGGCAGCTTTGTTAAAATCTACGGCGCGAAAGGGCTGGCATATATCAAAGTTAACGAGCGCGCGAAAGGTCTGGACGGAATCAACAGTCCGGTGGCGAAGTTCCTGACGGCGGAAATCGTGGAAGCGATTCTTGAGCGTACTGGTGCGCAGGATGGCGATATGATCTTCTTCGGCGCCGATAACAAAAAAGTGGTTGCCGATGCGCTGGGCGCGCTGCGTCTGAAATTGGGTAAAGACCTGAGCCTGACTGACGAAGATAAATGGGCGCCACTGTGGGTAATTGACTTCCCAATGTTCGAAGACGATGGTGAAGGCGGCCTGACGGCAATGCACCATCCGTTTACCGCTCCGCGCGACATGACGGCGTCGGAACTGAAAGCCGCGCCTGAAGAGGCGGTTGCTAACGCGTATGACATGGTAATTAATGGCTACGAAGTGGGCGGCGGCTCGGTGCGTATTCACAACGGTGAAATGCAACAAACCGTATTTGGTATTCTCGGTATCAATGAGCAGGAGCAGCGTGAAAAATTCGGCTTCCTGCTGGATGCGCTGAAATACGGTACGCCACCGCACGCGGGTCTGGCATTTGGTCTGGACCGTTTGACCATGTTGTTGACGGGGACCGACAATATTCGTGATGTTATCGCCTTCCCGAAAACAACGGCTGCCGCGTGTCTGATGACCGAGGCGCCGAGTTTCGCCAACCAGGCGGCGTTGACTGAACTGGGTATTCAGGTGGTGAAGAAGGCTGGGAATAACTGATATGAACTCTGTACACGACACCATTCGTAATGTATCGCGGTGGCCCGTAAGGGCGAGTCTCATGACTGAGATGCGTCACTCAACAGCCAATAGCGAGGCAGAGTGAAGAATAACGTGTACAAGCGCCCCGTTTCTGTCCTGGTGGTTATCTACGCGCAAGATACGAAACGGGTGCTAATGTTGCAGCGACGCGACGACCCGGATTTCTGGCAGTCGGTGACTGGCAGTATAGAAGAGGGGGAAACGGCGCTGCAGGCCGCTGTGCGTGAGGTTAAAGAAGAGGTCACGATTGATATTGCGGCAGAGCAATTGACCTTAATCGACTGCCAACGTACGGTGGATTTTGAGATTTTTTCTCATTTACGTCATCGCTATGCGCCGGGCGTTACGCACAATACAGAATCGTGGTTCTGTCTTGCGTTACCGCATGAACGTCGGGTGATATTCACTGAACATCTGACTTACCAGTGGCTTGATGCGCCTGCCGCGGCGGCGCTTACCAAGTCCTGGAGTAACCGCCAGGCGATTGAAGAGTTTGTCATTAACGTCGCCTGAAAGGCGCGCTTTTTTGAGGAAATATTTATGGCAGGTCATAGTAAATGGGCCAACACCAGACATCGTAAAGCTGCGCAGGATGCCAAGCGCGGTAAAATCTTCACTAAAATTATTCGTGAACTGGTAACGGCAGCTAAACTGGGCGGCGGCGATCCGGATGCCAACCCGCGCCTGCGCGCTGCCGTGGATAAAGCGCTGGCCAATAACATGACCCGCGACACACTGAACCGCGCCATCGCGCGTGGCGTAGGCGGCGATGATGATGCGGACATGGAAACCATCATTTATGAAGGCTACGGTCCTGGCGGCACGGCGATTATGATTGAGTGTTTGAGCGATAACCGCAACCGCACCGTAGCGGAAGTCCGCCATGCTTTCAGCAAATGCGGTGGTAATCTGGGTACGGATGGCTCGGTTGCTTATCTGTTCAGTAAAAAAGGCGTCATCTCCTTTGAGAAAGGCGATGAAGACACCATCATGGAAGCGGCTCTGGAAGCTGGCGCGGAAGACGTTGTAACCTATGATGATGGCGCGATTGATGTTTATACTGCCTGGGAAGAGATGGGCAAAGTGCGTGACGCGCTGGAAGCGGCAGGGCTGAAAGCGGACAGTGCAGAAGTATCTATGATTCCGTCAACCAAAGCGGATATGGATGCGGAAACCGCGCCGAAACTACTGCGTCTGATCGATATGCTGGAAGACTGCGACGATGTCCAGGAAGTCTACCATAACGGTGAGATCTCTGATGAGGTGGCGGCGACCCTGTAATGGCGCTGTTAAACGTCTGTGGGCAGGGGGAATAGCGTGTCGATTATTCTTGGTATTGACCCCGGCTCGCGCGTTACCGGTTATGGCGTTATCCGCCAGGTGGGCAGGCAACTGACCTATCTGGGCAGTGGATGTATTCGTACTAAAGTTGATGATTTGCCGTCTCGCCTGAAGCTCATCTACGCAGGCGTAACGGAAATCATCACGCAATTCCAGCCGGACTACTTTGCTATCGAACAGGTGTTTATGGCGAAGAATGCCGACTCGGCCCTAAAGCTGGGGCAGGCGCGCGGCGTGGCGATTGTGGCGGCGGTCAATCAGGAATTGCCGGTGTTTGAATACGCGGCGCGTCAGGTGAAGCAAACTGTCGTTGGTATTGGCAGCGCGGAAAAAAGCCAGGTGCAACACATGGTGCGTACCTTGTTAAAACTGCCAGCTAATCCGCAGGCGGATGCGGCAGATGCGCTGGCTATCGCCATTACGCATTGCCACGTCAGCCAGAATGCGATGCAAATGAGCGAGTCGCGACTGAATCTGGCTCGCGGAAGGTTACGTTAATAACAAATGAGGCTGGATATCTATCCAGCCTTTTTTTATGATACAGCTATATTTTTTCGGCCCCAACGCAGGAGCGTCATGTGATAGGCAGACTCAGAGGCATTATTCTCGAAAAACAACCTCCGCTGGTACTTCTGGAGGCGGGCGGCGTCGGCTATGAAGTGCATATGCCGATGACCTGCTTTTATGAGTTGCCGGAAGCGGGGCAGGAAACCATCGTCTTTACCCATTTTGTGGTGCGTGAAGATGCTCAGTTGCTTTATGGTTTCAACAACAAACAGGAACGTACCCTGTTTAAAGAATTGATTAAGACGAACGGCGTCGGACCGAAGCTGGCATTAGCCATCCTTTCCGGCATGTCGGCACAGCAGTTCGTTAACGCGGTTGAGCGCGAAGATCCTGCGGCGCTGGTGAAACTGCCAGGTATTGGCAAGAAAACCGCTGAGCGGTTGATTGTCGAAATGAAAGACCGCTTTAAGGGACTGCATGGCGATCTCTTTACGCCAGCGACCGATCTGGTACTGGCATCGCCAGCCAGTCCGGTAACGGAAGACGCTGAGCAGGAAGCGGTAGCTGCGCTGGTGGCGCTGGGTTATAAACCACAAGAAGCCAGCCGGATGATAAGTAAAATCGCCCGTCCGGACGCCAGCAGTGAAACACTGATTCGCGACGCGTTACGCGCTGCGTTATGAGGTTACGATGATAGAAGCAGATCGCCTGATTTCAGCAGGCGCCACTATCGCAGAAGAGGTTGCCGATCGCGCTATTCGCCCTAAGCTATTGGCGGAGTATATTGGTCAGCCGCAGGTGCGATCCCAGATGGAGATCTTTATTCAGGCGGCAAAACTGCGCGGGGACGCCTTAGATCACTTATTGATTTTTGGCCCTCCAGGGTTAGGTAAAACGACGCTGGCCAATATCGTAGCTAATGAAATGGGGGTCAACCTGCGCACCACTTCTGGCCCGGTGCTGGAGAAAGCCGGCGATTTGGCGGCTATGCTCACCAATCTTGAGCCGCACGATGTGCTGTTTATTGATGAGATACATCGGCTTTCGCCAGTGGTGGAAGAAGTGCTCTATCCGGCAATGGAAGATTACCAACTGGATATCATGATTGGCGAAGGACCCGCGGCGCGTTCGATTAAAATTGACCTGCCGCCGTTTACGCTCATTGGCGCGACGACGCGGGCGGGTTCGTTGACCTCGCCGCTACGTGACCGTTTTGGTATCGTGCAGCGTCTGGAATTCTATCAGGTGCCTGATCTGCAACACATCGTCGGGCGCAGCGCCCGGCATATGGGGCTTGAAATGAGTGATGATGGCGCGCTGGAAGTGGCGCGTCGGGCGCGTGGTACGCCGCGTATTGCCAACCGCTTGCTCAGACGCGTGCGTGATTTCGCCGAGGTGAAGCATGACGGCGCTATCTCCGCAGAAATTGCCGCACAGGCGCTGGATATGCTGAACGTCGATGCAGAAGGTTTTGACTATATGGATCGCAAGCTGCTGCTGGCGGTTATCGATAAATTCTTCGGTGGCCCGGTGGGACTGGATAACCTGGCAGCGGCGATTGGCGAAGAGCGTGAAACCATCGAAGATGTACTGGAGCCGTATCTGATTCAGCAGGGCTTTTTGCAGCGCACGCCGCGCGGAAGAATGGCGACAGTGCGTGCGTGGAACCACTTTGGTATTACGCCGCCGGAGATGCCTTAAGCTTGATTATGCCGGATGGCGGCTTCGCCTGCCCCGGCCTGCTTATCCCTGGGCATGATGGGCGTAGCGCCATACGGCAGCAAAGCATCAACTCGCCTGTTTTTTCATCATGCTAAAGATAAACAGTACGGCTGCGCATAATACCACTGATGGACCTGCTGGCGTATCATAGAACGCGGAAAAGGTGAGTCCGCCCGTTACCGCAAGCATCCCCACAATCACTGCGATGCCCGCCATCTGCTCCGGCGTACGCGCAAAGCGACGCGCGGTTGCAGCGGGAATAATCAGCAGCGACGTAATAATTAGCGCTCCGACAAACTTCATCGCGACGCCGATAGTTAACGCCGTTACCAGCATCAGTAATAATTTCACGCGCTGTAACTTCACGCCATCCACGAAGGCCAGATCCGGGCTGATGGTCATCGACAGCAAATTGCGCCACTGCCAGAAGAGAATGGCCAGCACAATAACGACGCCAGTGGCAATCGAAATAAGATCTTCAGGCGTGACGGCCAGCAAATCGCCGAACAGATAAGCCATTAAATCGACGCGAACATTAGACATCAGGCTGACGACCACCAGCCCTAAAGAGAGGGCACTGTGCGCCATAATGCCCAGCAAGGTATCAATCGCCAGATGAGGGCGTTTTTCCAGCCATACCAGCCCGGCGGCGAGCAGTAGCGTCACAGCGATAACCGCATAGAAAGGATTAACATCCAGCAAAAGGCTAAATGCCACGCCCAGCAGCGATGCATGAGCCAGCGTGTCGCCAAAATAAGACATTCGACGCCAGACCACGAATGAGCCCAGCGGACCTGCGGCGCAGGCCAGCATCATCCCGGCCAGCCAGCCAGGCAGTAATAGTTCAATCATAAGTGATCATTTCCCCGGCGCAGTACAATACGGCCCTGTAAATCGTGGCGATGATTATGGTGATGGCGATAAATACCCAACTGCTCTGCGCCGCGCGGGCCAAACATAGAAATAAACTCAGGGTGCATAGACACCACTTCCGGCGCGCCGGAACAACAAATATGATGATTCAGGCATAACACCTCATCCGTTTTTGCCATCACCAGGTGTAGATCATGCGATACCATCAGCACGGCGCAGTCAAGTTCGCGGCGCAGCTGATCGATAAGGTCATATAATGCGACCTGACCGTTGACATCCACGCCTTGTGTTGGCTCATCAAGTACCAGCAACTGCGGCCTGTTAAGCAGGGCGCGAGCCAGCAGTACGCGCTGCGTTTCACCGCCGGAGAGTTTTTGCATGGGCGCGTCAATAAGATGTCCGGCCTGGACACGTTTAAGCGCCGGGAGAATATCCGTTTTGTGTGTGTCGGGGCGTAAACGTAAAAATCGGTTTACCGTCAGCGGAAGCGTGGTATCGAGATAGAGCTTTTGCGGAACATAGCCGATACGAAGCTGTCCGTTGCGCTTGATCACCCCTTCATCAGGGGCTACCAGCCCTAAAACTACGCGCACAAGCGTTGACTTTCCCGCACCGTTAGGGCCGAGAAGCGTTAAAATTTTTCCGGGACTCAATTCAAGCGATACGTCAGAGAGGACGCGGCGTTGACCAAATGAGACCGAGACGTTTTCCAGGGAAACTAAACTTGTCATGTCAATTTTAGGCTTGCAGAAGTTATAGAATGTTATAATATCACATTTCACATATTCATTACGATGATTAGTCGCATTATGTTACAGAAAAATACGCTTCTTTTCGCAGCATTATCCGCCGCGCTTTGGGGGAGTGCAACCCAGGCCGCTGAGGCTGCTGTTGTCGCTTCGCTTAAACCGCTTGGATTTATCGCTTCCGCCATTGCCGACGGCGTTACCGATACGCAAGTATTACTCCCGGACGGGGCTTCCGAGCATGATTATTCATTGCGTCCATCAGACGTAAAACGCTTACAGGGCGCGGACTTAGTGGTTTGGGTTGGTCCGGAAATGGAAGCCTTTATGGAAAAGTCGGTCAGGAATATTCCTGGCAATAAACAGGTGACGATTGCGCAACTTAGCGATGTGAAACCGTTACTCATGAAGGGAGCGGATGATGATGAAGATGAACATGCATCCGCCCATGCTGGCGATGAAAAAGGTGATGCACATCACCATCATGGCGAATATAACATGCATCTTTGGCTTTCCCCAGAGATAGCGCGGGCTACAGCGGTTGCAATCCATGAAAAATTAGTGGAACTTATGCCGCAAAGTCGAGCTAAACTTGACGCCAACCTGAAAGATTTTGAGGCACAATTAGCCGCAACCGATAAACAGGTCGGTAACGAGCTCGCGCCGCTCAAGGGGAAAGGGTATTTCGTTTTTCATGACGCCTACGGTTACTACGAAAAACATTACGGACTCACCCCACTCGGTCACTTTACCGTGAACCCTGAGATACAACCTGGTGCGCAGCGTTTACATGAAATAAGAACACAGTTGGTTGAGCAAAAAGCAACCTGCGTTTTTGCTGAGCCACAGTTCAGGCCAGCGGTCGTGGAAGCCGTGGCGAGGGGAACAGGCGTTCGAATGGGAACGCTGGATCCCCTCGGGACGAACATTAAACTGGGTAAAACAAGCTATTCAGCGTTTTTAAGCCAATTAGCCAACCAGTATGCGAGCTGCCTGAAAGGAGATTAACGAGGAAGTGAATACGTGCAACAGATAGCCCGCTCTGTCGCCCTGGCATTTAATAATCTGCCCCGACCCCATCGCGTGATGCTGGGGTCACTTACCGTTCTGACACTGGCCGTCGCAGTATGGCGGCCATACGTTTACCACCCGGAATCCGCGCCAATCGTTAAAACTATTGAGCTGGAGAAAAACGAAATCCGTTCCCTCTTACCGGAGGCCAGTGAGCCTATCGATCAGGCCGCCCAGGAAGATGAAGCCATTCCTCAGGATGAACTGGATGATAAAACCGCAGGCGAGACGGGTGTCCATGAATACGTCGTCTCTACTGGCGATACATTAAGCAGCATTTTGAATCAGTATGGCATCGATATGGGCGATATTAGCCAGCTTGCCGCGTCTGATAAGGAACTGCGAAATCTGAAGATTGGTCAACAGCTTTCCTGGACGCTGACTGCCGATGGCGATTTACAGCGTCTGACGTGGGAAGTTTCTCGTCGTGAGACGCGTACCTACGATCGCACTGCAAACGGTTTCAAAATGAGCAGTGAAATGCAGCAGGGCGACTGGGTCAATAGCCTGATGAAAGGCACAGTGGGTGGTAGCTTTGTCGCCAGTGCGAAAGATGCCGGCTTGACCAGCGGCGAAATCAGCGCAGTAATAAAAGCGATGCAATGGCAGATGGATTTCCGCAAGCTGAAAAAGGGAGATGAATTTTCGGTCCTGATGTCGCGTGAGATGCTGGATGGCAAGCGCGAGCAGAGCCAACTGCTGGGTGTGCGTCTGCGTTCTGATGGTAAAGATTACTATGCCATTCGCGCCGCTGACGGTAAGTTCTATGACCGTAATGGTGTCGGCCTGGCAAAAGGTTTTTTGCGTTTTCCGACCGCAAAACAGTTCCGCATTTCATCCAACTTTAATCCGCGTCGTCTGAATCCGGTTACCGGACGCGTTGCCCCGCACCGGGGCGTTGACTTTGCGATGCCGCAGGGTACGCCTGTGCTATCAGTGGGGGATGGTGAAGTCGTGGTCGCTAAGCGTAGCGGTGCCGCCGGTTACTACATCGCCATTCGCCATGGACGCACCTACACCACACGTTATATGCATCTGCGTAAACTCCTGGTTAAGCCCGGGCAAAAAGTGAAACGTGGCGATCGTATTGCGCTTTCCGGTAATACCGGACGCTCAACGGGGCCGCATCTGCATTATGAAGTCTGGATCAACCAGCAGGCTGTGAACCCTTTAACCGCAAAACTGCCGCGTACGGAAGGGCTGACGGGCTCCGATCGTCGTGATTACCTGGCGCAAGTGAAGGAGGTTCTGCCGCAATTGCGCTTCGATTAACAAATATGCTGACAGAGCCGGTACGCCATGTGTGCCGGCTTTTTTATTTTGTGTGAGGCGCAGACGCCGCTACACTATTCACAGTTCCTTTTCGCGTCAGTAGACCCTGGAAAAGCATGGAAACCAAAAAAAATAATAGTGAGTATATTCCTGAATTTGAAAAATCCTTCCGCTATCCGCAGTATTGGGGCGCCTGGTTAGGCGCTGCGGCGATGGCGGGGGTGGCATTAACGCCAGCATCATTTCGTGACCCTTTCCTGGCGGTGCTGGGGCGTTTTGCCGGAAGGCTGGGAAAAAGCTCTCGTCGTCGGGCGCTGATCAACCTGTCATTGTGCTTTCCGCAACGTAGTGAAGCCGAACGTGAAGCGATTGTCGATGAGATGTTTGCTACTGCACCGCAGGCGATGGCAATGATGGCGGAGCTGGCGATGCGCGGCCCGGAAAAAATTCAGCAGCGCGTCGACTGGGAAGGGCTGGAAATCATTGAAGAGATGCGTCGTAACGACGAGAAAGTCATTTTCCTTGTGCCGCATGGTTGGGGCGTGGATATTCCAGCCATGCTGATGGCATCTCAGGGACAAAAAATGGCGGCGATGTTCCACAACCAGGGCAACCCGGTGTTTGACTATATCTGGAACACAGTACGTCGTCGTTTCGGTGGGCGTTTACATGCGCGTAATGACGGGATTAAACCCTTTATTCAGTCTGTTCGTCAGGGCTATTGGGGCTACTACCTGCCGGACCAGGATCACGGTCCGGAGCATAGTGAATTCGTCGATTTCTTCGCAACATACAAGGCAACGCTACCCGCCATTGGCCGCCTGATGAAAGTGTGTCGCGCACGCATCATACCGCTTTTCCCGGTTTATAATGGCAAAACGCACCGCCTGACCATCCAGATTCGCCCGCCGATGGACGATCTTCTCACCGCTGACGATCATACTATCGCCAGACGAATGAATGAGGAGGTTGAAATTTTTGTTGGCCCGCATCCGGAACAGTACACCTGGATTTTGAAGTTACTCAAGACCCGTAAGCCTGGCGAAATCCAGCCGTATAAGCGTAAGGATCTTTACCCCATTAAATAAATAAAGCCTCTCGAAAGAGAGGCTTTATGCTGACATCCCGGGAATGCCTGATGACGCTTATGCGTCTCAGGCGTTTGCGGGACTTACTCAACGGTCAAAATGCGCGTGGTATTGGTTGAACCTACGGTACTCATCACATCCCCCTGGGTCACGATAACCAGGTCGCCGGAAACCAGATACCCTTTATCTCGCAACAGGTTAACGGCTTCATGGGCTGCCACAACGCCATCCGCCGCACTGTCAAAATGCACCGGCGTCACCCCGCGATAAAGCGAGGTCAGATTCAGCGTACGCTCATGGCGGGACATGGCGAATATCGGCAGGCCGGAGCTGATACGGGATGTCATCAGCGCGGTACGGCCAGACTCTGTCATGGTGATGATAGCGGTAACCCCTTTCAGGTGGTTTGCCGCATACATCGCAGACATGGCAATGGCCTCTTCGACATTATCAAACTGCACATCAAGACGGTGTTTAGATACATTAATGCTGGGGATTTTTTCAGCGCCCAGGCAGACGCGCGCCATAGCGGCAACGGTTTCAGACGGATACTGACCGGCTGCGGTTTCGGCAGACAACATAACCGCATCAGTGCCATCCAGGACGGCGTTTGCTACGTCCATCACTTCCGCACGGGTCGGCATCGGGTTGGTGATCATTGACTCCATCATTTGGGTAGCGGTGATAACTGCGCGGTTCAACTGACGCGCACGACGAATCAGCGCTTTCTGGATACCGACCAGTTCTGGATCGCCGATTTCAACGCCCAGGTCTCCACGTGCGACCATCACGACATCAGATGCCAGAATGATATCGTCCATAGCGTCTTGATCGCACACCGCTTCGGCACGCTCGACCTTCGCAACAATTTTCGCATCGCAACCTGCATCACGCGCCAGGCGGCGTGCATAATTCAGATCTTCACCGCAGCGTGGGAAGGAAACAGCCAGATAGTCAACGCCAATCAGCGCAGCGGTCTTGATATCGGCTTTGTCTTTTTCGGTGAGCGCTTCAGCAGAAAGACCGCCGCCGAGCTTGTTGATACCTTTATTGTTAGACAGCGGGCCACCGACGGTGACTTCGGTAAATACTTTCATGCCCTGAACTTCAATGACTTTCAACTGCACGCGGCCGTCGTCAAGCAGCAGAATATCACCGGGAACGACATCTGCCGGCAGACCTTTGTAATCAATACCGACTTTTTCTTTATCGCCTTCGCCTTTACCCAGGTTAGCGTCTAACAGGAACTTGTCCCCAATGTTGAGGAACACTTTACCTTCTTTAAAGGTGGATACGCGAATTTTTGGCCCTTGCAGGTCGCCTAAAATAGCCACATGACGCCCCAGTCTGGCGGCAATCTCACGGACTTTATCAGCACGCATTTTATGATCTTCCGGCGAGCCGTGAGAGAAGTTCATACGTACAACGTTTGCGCCCGCGGCGATAACCTTCTCAAGGTTGTTATCGCGGTCAGTTGCCGGGCCTAACGTGGTAACGATTTTGGTTCTGCGAAGCCTTCTGGACATGTAATACTCCGTTGACTGAAACAACTTGGTGTTGCGTGAACATTGATCCGGTCGTTCTGAAACCTTGGCGGTATAAAATGAACGCACCCGGATGACGAAAAGGGTAGAACATTGTTATTGCTTTTAGTGGTCATCACTCCTGATGAGTCATTCTTTATCAAAACGCGATTCCTTGAGCGCTTCCTTGACACGCTTCAAGTTATCTCTGAATTTTGCCCCGCGACGCAATGTAAATCCCGTTGCCAGAACATCTATCACGGTCAGTTGAGCAAGTCGAGAGACCATGGGCATATAAATGTCGGTATCTTCCGGTACGTCAAGGGTAATTGCCAGCGTGGCCTCACGCGCCAACGGCGTTCCGGCGGAAGTTAAGGCGATTACCATCGCATCATTTTCTCGTGCCAACTGCGCCAGTTCTACCAGGCTTTTAGTTCTGCCAGTATGTGAAATGAGCACGACGACGTCATCATCGCTACAATTCATACAACTCATCCGTTGCAGAACGATATCATCGGAGTAAATCACCGGAACATTAAAGCGAAAAAACTTATTCATGGCGTCATGCGCAACTGCGGCGGAAGAGCCAAGACCGAAAAAAGCGATTTTTTTTGCCTGGGTCAGTAAATCTACCGCGCGGTTGACGGCTGATTTATCCAGCGACTGGCGAACATGGTCGAGACTGGCCATAGCGGACTCGAAGATTTTGCCAGTATAAGCCTCAACGCTGTCATCTTCATCCACATTGCGATTAACATACGGGGTACCATTTGCCAGACTTTGCGCCAGATGCAGTTTAAAATCAGGAAAACCGCGGGTAGTCATGCTGCGACAGAAACGGTTTACCGTCGGCTCGCTAACGTCTGCTTCCTGCGCAAGCATGGCAATGCTTAAATGAATCGCTCTGCCGGGGGCGGCCAGAATAACATCGGCGACTTTTCGCTCAGATTTGCTTAAATGTTCCAGTTGCAACTGGATTTTTTCCAGCATATTCATGGTTAGCAAGGCTCATGGGTGTTAGCGATTTCAATGATGCGAGAAACCGGGTGCGTTTTGTTAGATATTACCCCTGGTGACCGTGGAAGGGGGCAAAATGGTTAAAAAAGGTGTTGTTTTTTTTCATTACATGACCGATGTCGGATTTTAGGTTCTGGGTTGTGTGGAAAAGCGACAATTTTATTAGGCGTTTTGCCGATTATATTGCCAATCAAACGTCGGTTCATCGGTGAAAGGGCGTTTACGGTTTCCGTAATCTCGTAAAAGCAGTACAGTGCTGTGTAATAAAATTACAACTATACCCTGGCTAAAGTACCGGGAGATTAACTAAGGAGAATGACATGGCGGTAACGCAAACAGCCCAGGCATGTGACCTGGTCATTTTCGGCGCGAAAGGCGACCTGGCGCGCCGGAAACTGCTGCCTTCCCTGTATCAACTGGAGAAAGCCGGCCAGATCCACCCGGATACCCGTATTATCGGGGTGGGCCGCGCGGACTGGGACAAAGAAGCCTATACCCATGTCGTGCGTGAGGCGCTGGAAACCTTCATGAAGGAAAAAATCGATGAAGGCTTGTGGGATACGTTGAGTGGCCGGCTGGATTTTTGCAATCTTGACGTTAACGATACGCCTGCGTTTAGTCGTCTGGGCGATATGCTGGATCAAAAAAACCGTACCACTATTAACTATTTTGCGATGCCGCCCAGCACCTTCGGCGCTATTTGCAAAGGGTTAGGGGAAGCCAAACTTAACGCCAAACCTGCGCGCGTCGTGATGGAAAAACCATTGGGTACTTCGCTTGCGACCTCACGGGAGATTAACGATCGGGTCGGCGAATACTTCGAAGAGTGCCAGGTGTACCGTATCGATCACTATCTGGGCAAAGAAACGGTTCTGAACCTGCTGGCGCTGCGTTTTGCTAACGCGTTGTTCGTGAATAACTGGGATAACCGCACTATTGATCATGTGGAGATTACTGTAGCGGAAGAGGTGGGTATTGAAGGACGTTGGGGGTATTTCGACCAGGCCGGTCAGATGCGCGATATGATCCAGAATCACCTGCTGCAAATTTTGTGCATGATTGCCATGTCGCCGCCGTCAGATCTGAGCGCCGACAGTATTCGCGATGAAAAAGTAAAAGTACTGAAATCGCTACGCCGTATTGATCGCTCCAACGTGCGTGAAAAAACGGTTCGCGGTCAATACACCGCTGGTTTTGCGCAGGGTAAGAAAGTACCGGGCTACCTGGAAGAAGAGGGCGCGAATAAAAGCAGCAACACTGAGACTTTCGTGGCAATCCGTGTTGATATCGATAACTGGCGTTGGGCTGGCGTCCCGTTTTATCTGCGTACCGGTAAGCGCCTGCCGACTAAATGCTCTGAAGTGGTGGTGTATTTTAAAACGCCAGAACTGAACCTCTTTAAAGAATCCTGGCAAGATCTGCCGCAGAATAAGCTGACCATTCGTCTGCAGCCGGATGAGGGCGTGGATATCCAGGTGCTTAATAAAGTGCCAGGACTGGATCATAAGCACAACCTGCAAACGACCAAACTTGATCTGAGCTACTCCGAGACGTTCAATCAGACACATCTCGCGGACGCGTATGAGCGACTGTTGCTGGAGACGATGCGCGGCATTCAGGCGCTGTTTGTCCGCCGCGATGAAGTGGAAGAGGCGTGGAAGTGGGTTGACTCCATAACTGAAGCATGGGCGATGGACAACGATGCGCCAAAGCCGTACCAGGCGGGCACCTGGGGGCCGGTAGCTTCTGTGGCAATGATCACCCGTGATGGTCGTTCATGGAATGAGTTTGAGTAAATTTCAGTCTTATTCTGAGGTGTTATTTTACCGGTAACATGATCTGGCACAGATTGTAGAATCATTTTTGTCCTTTCAGGCCTCGTGTGGATTCACCCGCGAGGCTTTTTTTATTACACTGCCTGAAACGATTTTGCCCCATTAATGCTGGATGTCACGTATTTCAATGATTTATTGTATCGATGAAATATCTGTGCAATTCGGTAGCCGGACAGATAAATTTCAGGAGCCGCTATGAACTCTAATTTGTTACGCGTAACAAAGCGCATTATTGAACGCTCTCAACAGACCAGGACTACCTACCTCGCTCGTATTGAGCAGTCGAAAACCGCAACGGTTCACCGCTCACAGCTGGCTTGTGGCAACCTGGCGCATGGTTTCGCGGCCTGCCAGCCAGCGGACAAAGCCTCGCTGAAAAGTATGCTGCGCAATAATATCGCCATCATTACTGCCTATAATGACATGCTCTCTGCACATCAGCCGTATGAACATTATCCGGAGATTATTCGTCAGGCGCTGCACTCTGTGAATGCGGTAGGCCAGGTCGCAGGCGGCGTACCGGCAATGTGCGATGGTATCACGCAGGGGCAGGACGGTATGGAGCTATCTTTACTTAGCCGTGAAGTGATAGCGATGTCGGCAGCGGTTGGGCTTTCTCACAATATGTTTGACGGTGCGTTATTCCTTGGAGTATGTGACAAAATCGTCCCTGGACTGGTGATGGCTGCGCTCTCCTTTGGTCATTTACCCGCTATTTTTGTTCCCTCGGGCCCGATGGCCAGCGGCCTGCCAAATAAAGAAAAAGTCCGTATTCGCCAGCTGTATGCTGAAGGAAAAGTAGACAGAATGGCGCTGCTTGAGTCGGAGGCCGCCTCTTATCATGCGCCAGGCACCTGTACATTTTACGGTACTGCCAACACCAACCAGATGGTGGTGGAGTTTATGGGAATGCAATTGCCCGGCTCTTCGTTTGTGCATCCGGATGCGCCGCTACGCGAGGCGTTGACTGCCGCTGCCGCACGACAGGTTACCCGCCTTACCGGTAACGGTAACGCATGGATGCCGCTCGGTAAAATGATCGATGAAAAAGTTGTGGTGAACGGTATTGTCGCACTGCTGGCTACCGGCGGCTCCACGAACCACACCATGCATTTGGTCGCGATGGCGCGCGCGGCGGGAATTCTAATCAACTGGGATGACTTCTCGGATTTGTCGGAGGTCGTACCGCTGATGGCGCGCCTGTACCCGAACGGTCCGGCGGATATTAATCATTTCCAGGCCGCTGGTGGGGTGCCAGTCCTGATGCGCGAACTGCTCAACGCCGGATTGTTGCATGAAGATGTTAATACCGTCGCGGGTTTTGGTCTGAAACGCTATACGCTGGAACCCTGGCTCAACAACGGCGAGCTGGAGTGGCGCGAAGGCGCGGAAAGATCACTGGATAGCCAGGTGATTGCCACTTTTGATAAGCCGTTCTCGCATCATGGCGGTACAAAAGTGCTGAGTGGTAACCTGGGACGCGCCGTGATGAAAACATCTGCCGTGCCAGTGGAGAACCAGGTCATTGAAGCGCCAGCCGTGGTGTTTGAAAGCCAGCATGACGTTCTGCCAGCCTTTGAAGCGGGCTTACTGGACAAGGATTGTGTGGTAGTTGTGCGCCATCAGGGGCCAAAAGCGAACGGAATGCCAGAATTACATAAACTCATGCCGCCACTTGGTGTATTATTGGACCGCTGTTTCAAAATCGCGTTAGTGACTGATGGACGGCTTTCAGGTGCTTCGGGTAAAGTGCCTTCAGCTATCCACGTAACGCCGGAAGCCTACGATGGCGGCTTACTGGCAAAAGTGCGCGATGGCGACATCATTCGCGTGAATGGACAGACAGGTGAGTTAACTCTGCTGGTCGACGAGGCGGTACTTGCCGCTCGCCAGCCTCACATTCCGGATCTGAGTGCGTCACGCCTTGGAACGGGACGTGAATTGTTTGGCGCGTTGCGTGAAAATCTGTCGGGTGCGGAGCAGGGCGCAACCTGTATCACTTTTTAAGATGACACTTTTGTAATCAGGCGAGAGAAGAATTCCGATGAAAAACTGGAAAACAAGTGCAGAAGCAATCCTGACCACCGGTCCGGTTGTCCCGGTCATTGTAGTCAACAAACTGGAGCATGCGGTGCCGATGGCTAAAGCACTGGTGGCCGGCGGCGTTCGCGTCCTGGAAGTGACGTTACGCACAGCGTGCGCAATGGAGGCTATCCGCGCTATCGCTAAAGATGTACCCGATGCGATTGTCGGTGCAGGGACCGTCCTCAACCCGCAGCAACTGGCGGAGGTAACGGAAGCGGGCGCGCAGTTTGCGATTAGCCCGGGGTTGACTGAGCCACTATTGAAAGCGGCAACGGAAGGTACTATTCCATTGATTCCCGGTATCAGCACCGTTTCTGAACTGATGCTGGGTATGGACTATGGTCTGAAAGAATTCAAATTCTTCCCGGCGGAAGCGAATGGCGGTACTAAAGCGCTACAGGCGATTGCAGGTCCGTTCTCTCAGGTGCGCTTTTGTCCGACCGGCGGCATTTCTCCGGCAAACTATCGTGACTATCTGGCGCTGAAAAGTGTGCTGTGTATCGGCGGTTCCTGGCTGGTACCGGCTGATGCGCTGGAAGCCGGCGACTACGATCGCATCACCACACTGGCGCGTGAAGCAGTAGAAGGCGCGAAGCAGTAAAGAAAAGCCCGATATCGCTTATCGGGCAAAATCATAGAGCGGATGGCGGTGCAAGCGCCGCCATCCAGTTTTTTAGCCTGTAACCTTCACGAGTGTTGCGGCATTTTTTGCACGTTCAACAGCCCTATCAATATCTTCCGCCATCGCCAGCACGACGCCTAACCGACGGACGCCGTCGATTTCTGGCTTCCCAAACAAGCGTACCTGTTGTCCTGCCCCCATCGCAGCCTGCACATTATCAAACGTTACATTCTGGCTGGTTAGCTGCGGCAGAATCACCGCTGAAGCGGCGGGACCATACTGGCGTATAGCGCCTATTGGCAGCCCTAAAAAGGCGCGAACATGTAGCGCAAATTCAGAGAGATCCTGAGAAATTAATGTAACCATTCCCGTATCATGCGGGCGAGGGGAGACCTCGCTGAAAATAACCTCATCGCCACAGACGAAGAGTTCCACGCCAAACAGCCCATAGCCGCCTAGCGCCAGCACCACCGTACGGGCAATGTCTTGTGCTCGCGTTAGCGCCAGTTCGCTCATCTGCTGTGGCTGCCAGGATTCGCGATAATCGCCATCTTCCTGTCGGTGACCGACCGGAGCACAGAAATGAACGCCATCAATAGCGCTCACGGTGAGCAGCGTAATTTCAAAATCAAACTTGACCACGCCTTCCACAATGACGTGACCTGCGCCAGCACGCCCTCCCTGCTGTGCGTACTCCCATGCCTGCGTGATCTGGTCGGCTGAACGGATAAAACTCTGGCCTTTGCCGGAGGAACTCATTACCGGCTTAACAATACAAGGAAAACCCATTGCCGCGACCGCATCGTGAAAACTCGCCTCACTGTCGGCAAAACGGTATTCGGATGTCGGAAGGCCTAACTCCTCCGCGGCCAGGCGGCGAATTCCTTCGCGGTTCATCGTTAACTGCGTAGCACGCGCGCAGGGCACCACATTCAGCCCTTCGTCTTCCAGTTCACGCAGCGTATTGGTCGCGATCGCTTCTATTTCCGGCACGATATAGTGCGGTTTTTCCAGGGCAACCACCCGGCGTAGAGCGTCGCCGTCCAGCATATTAATGACGTGTGAACGGTGAGCCACATGCATAGCGGGAGCGTCAGGATAGCGATCGACGGCAATAACTTCGATCCCCAGTCGTTGGCATTCAATAGCGACCTCTTTTCCCAATTCCCCTGAACCTAATAACATCACCCGCGTTGCAGCCGGACGCAGCGCTGTGCCTAATAACGTCATATTTTTGTCCCCTGTTTTACCTGGGCGTAGTATAAACGAAAACGTTTGCGTGTGTCTTTTTGAATGCGTTGCTTTTTTTGTTGTTATGCAATATACTGTATATAAACACAGGTAAATAAGGGGCTGCACAATGGCGGTTGAGGTTAAATACGTAGTCATTCGCGAAGGTGAGGAGAAGATGTCTTTTACCAGTAAAAAGGAAGCCGATGCCTGGGACAAAATGCTCGACACTGCCGATCTTCTCGATACCTGGCTTGAACAGTCGCCAGTCGCGCTGGAAGATGGGCAGCGCGAAGCGCTGTCGCTATGGCTGGCGGAGCATAAAGAGGTGTTAAGTACGATCCTGAAAACCGGTAAGCTGCCGTCTCCACAGGTGGTTGAAAAAAGCGTCGTCAGTAAAACGAAAAAGCAAGCCGCCTGACCCACACTTGCGCTCCCGGCGTTTTGTACCATGCTTTTCCTGAACCATTGTGCTAAGGAGAAAAATATGAACAAAAGAGGAGCGTTGTTGAGCCTGCTGTTGTTATCTGCCAGCGTATCGGCGTTTGCGGCAGCTACGGAGAGTAAATCGGTTAAGTTTCCAACGTGCGAAGGGCTGGACGCCGACGGGATTGCGGCAAGCGTGAAGCGCGACTACCAGCAAAATCGTATTGTACGGTGGGCGGATGACCAAAAAAAGGTAGGGCAGGCTGACCCGGTAGCATGGGTCAATGTGAAGGAAGTTGCGGGTCAAAATGATAAATGGACTGTCCCGTTAACCGTCCGCGGTAAGAGTGCCGACATTCATTATCAGGTCATCGTTGACTGTAAAGCCGGTACGGCGGAATATCAGCCCCGCTAGCGGGGTAATTTGCGCTTCTTTTGCCGACATAGACAATTCCTGACATCCCCTCAGGTACGCTTGACCATTATTGGTCTGTATTTGAGGGGCACTATGGCTAATTGGTTGAACCAACTACAATCTCTTCTTGGACAAAAAGGCGCTTCCGGCTCATCTTCAGGTGAACAAGGCTTAAATAAACTGCTGGTTCCCGGCGCCCTGGGCGGTCTGGCGGGACTGCTGGTAGCAAATAAATCTTCACGTAAATTATTAACGAAATATGGTACCGGCGCTTTACTGGTAGGCGGTGGTGCCGTCGCCGGTTCTGTATTATGGAACAAGTACAAAGATAAAGTGCGCGCTGCGCATCAGGGAGAACCGCAATTCGGCGCGCACAGCACGCCGCTGGATGTGCGTACTGAGCGGCTTATTCTTGCTTTGGTTTTTGCGGCGAAAAGCGATGGACATATCGACGCCAAAGAACGCGCGGCAATTGAGCTCCAGTTGCGGGAAGCTGGCGTGGAAGAACAAGGGCGCGTGTTTATCGAGAAGGCTATTGAGCAGCCGCTTGATCCGCAACGTTTAGCACAGGGCATCCGCAATGAAGAAGAAGCCCTGGAAGTTTACTTCCTGAGTTGCGCCGCCATTGATATTGACCACTTTATGGAGCGTAGCTATTTGAATGCCTTAGGCGACGCGCTAAAAATTCCCCAGGATGTCCGGGAAGGCATCGAGCAGGATTTGCAGCAGCAAAAACAGGCGCTGCCAGGGTGATAACCTCTCATTAAATAACATGTTTCGCTTGCATCATGCGTGACTTTTGCCACCCTTATAGGATGGATACCTTACGTCATTCATGTTGCATGACAGCGGTAAGGCAGTGAAATCTCAAATGCTTACCGCTTTGAGCATCCGGGATAGCGATGCTTAGCCGCTGTGTTTGCCGCGTGAAATATGACAAATATTAACGCAAAAGAAAAAATAACATGTTGCCAAAAGCCAATCGAATTCCCTATGCCATGACCGTACATGGCGATACGCGCATTGATCATTATTACTGGTTGCGGGACGATACTCGCTCGCAGCCGGAAGTCCTTGATTATCTGCATCAGGAAAATGAGTATGGTCGGAAAGTGATGACCTCACAGCAGGCATTACAGGATCGCATACTGAAAGAAATTATCGATCGCATCCCTCCCCGGGAAGTCTCTGCGCCTTATGTGAAAAACGGGTACCGCTACCGTTACATTTATGAACCCGGCTGTGAATACGCCATCTACCAGCGGCAATCTGTATTAAAAGAAGAGTGGGAGGAATGGGATGTCTTGCTTGATGCAAACCAGCGGGCCGCACACAGCGAGTTTTATACGCTCGGAGGGCTCGCTATTACGCCGGATAATACGATCATGGCATTGGCCGAGGACTATTTATCCCGCCGTCAGTATGGGTTACGCTTTCGCAACCTTCAAAGCGGTAACTGGTATCCGGAGCTACTGGATAATGTTGCGCCTGAATTTGTCTGGGCCAATGATTCCCTGACCCTTTACTATGTGCGTAAAGATAAGAAGACACTCCTGCCGTATCAGGTCTGGCGGCATACCATCGGTACTCCCTCTTCGCAAGACGAACTGGTGTATGAAGAAAAAGACGATACTTTTTATGTCAGCCTGCATAAAACCACTTCGCAGCATTATGTGATCATTCACCTCGCCAGCGCCACCACCAGTGAGGTGCTATTACTTGACGCAGAACTGGCGGATGCTGAACCGTTTTCATTTTTACCACGCCGCAAGGATCACGAATATAGTCTCGACCACTATCAGCACACGTTCTACCTGCGCTCTAACCGAAACGGTAAAAACTTTGGTTTGTACCGAACCCGCATACGCAATGAAAACGCCTGGGAAGAGCTGATCCCCCCGCGAGAGCATATTATGCTGGAAGGGTTTACCCTTTTTACCGACTGGTTAGTGGTGGAGGAACGTCAACGAGGTTTAACCAGCCTGCGGCAAATTAACCGTAAAACACGTGAAGTGATTGGCATTGCGTTTGACGATCCAGCTTACGTGACGTGGCTTGCCTATAATCCTGAGCCGGAGACCTCCCGGCTGCGTTATGGTTATTCCTCAATGACTACACCGGATACGTTGTTCGAACTGGATATGGATACCGGAGAACGACGGGTCCTTAAGCAGACGGAAGTGCCCGGATTTGATTCTGGCTGTTATCAAAGCGAACACGTGTGGATCACCGCGCGTGACGGCGTCGAAGTGCCGGTATCGTTGGTTTATCATCAAAAGTACTTTCGTAAAGGACAAAATCCGCTTCTGGTCTACGGCTATGGTTCTTACGGCTCCAGTATTGACGCCGACTTTAGTAGCAGCCGGTTGAGTTTACTGGATCGTGGCTTTGTTTACGCTATCGTACACGTGCGCGGCGGCGGCGAGCTGGGACAGCAGTGGTATGAAGATGGCAAGTTCCTGAAAAAGCGAAACACCTTTAATGACTATCTTGATGCCTGTGACGCCTTATTAAAACTGGGCTACGGCTCGCCTTCGCTGTGTTACGGGATGGGCGGAAGCGCGGGCGGAATGCTGATGGGCGTCGCCATCAACGAGCGCCCTGAACTTTTCCACGGCGTGATCGCCCAGGTGCCGTTTGTGGATGTATTGACCACGATGCTGGATGAATCGATCCCGTTAACGACAGGGGAGTTTGAAGAGTGGGGGAATCCGCAGGACGTCCAGTATTATAACTATATGAAAAGTTATAGCCCTTATGACAACGTCAAAGCGCAGGATTATCCGCACCTGCTGGTAACAACAGGATTGCACGACTCTCAGGTACAATACTGGGAGCCGGCGAAGTGGGTAGCAAAATTACGGGAACTAAAAACGGACGATCGTCTGTTACTGTTATGTACGGATATGGACTCTGGCCACGGTGGTAAGTCGGGGCGGTTTAAATCTTATGAAGGCGTCGCGCTGGAATTTGCCTTTTTAATTGGGCTGGCGCAGGGGACTTTACATAGCGCTTAGACGTTCTCCACAATGCCTGGGACGCTGGCTATGATGGTGTGCCTGTGCCACCAGCCGGGACATCCTCCAGATAATATTTTAGCGTCAGGCGAAGCTCCGGACTCATATTATCGAGGTTATTAAAGAGCCAGCGTAAATAGCCTGGATCACGTTTTGCGACTTCAGAGACTGCTTTACCGCGGTATTTACCAAAAGGGAAAGTGGTTAACAGTGCAGGGCGGCCAGTGATGGTGACCATCTCTTCCGCCGTCCAGCCCGTGATGCGCATAATATCAATCAGCAATGCGGCGGTGATGTAGCAATCATACAGCGCACGGTGATGATGCAGTCCCGGCGGCGTTTGTACGCTTAACTTGCGTGATTTATAGAGCGCCATATTGCTATATTTTATTCCCGGCCACAGGCGTCGCGATAACTTCATGGTACAAATCCATTCACCCGGCAATTCCGGCAATACACGTCTGTCGAAACTGGCGTTATGGGCGACATACCACTGGCTACCGTAGTAGTGCGGTATAACATCTTCAATCCACGGTTTATCAGCAACCATCGCCTCAGTAATGCGATGTATCGCCATTGCCTGCGGCGTAATGGGGCGATCGGGGCGAACCAGGTGACTCATGGGATTGACAATGTTGCCATCAATGACATCCACAGAGGCTATCTCTACGATCCCGCCCTGCAGCCCGCAGGTTTCCGTGTCTATTATCCGCAACATGATTCATTCCTCACCGAAAGCGTTTAGCGTAATGGAATGATATCGCCTTGCCAACCCTCCGTCGTGCGTATCCCGGTCAGTAACAGCGGTCCGCTATCAGCGCGCACGATTAATTGACCGGTTTCATCCCACAGTGCGCTACTGCCACAGGCATTCGCCATCAGTACGGCAAGCGCATATTTATGTGAGAAGCGTTGCAGGCGTGATGTAGAAGTATGCAGTTCGGGTTCGTTAAGGCATTGACTGGTTGTGAATAACGTAAATGACGGGTCTATATCCACGCCTTCGGGTTGTTCATCCACCACACTGATAGCGCTTCGTTGCCTGGCAATGCAGGCGCCATGACTTTTATGAAACATCAGCGGCGACGTTATCCAGGGGGCAAATATGGCAATGCCTTTTACGAAGCGACAGTTATGCTCGACAGGCATTCCCACAATGAGAGTCATATGGTGGGTACTGGCCGCATGAGAGAGCGGCTGTAAAAGTGCCTCGTCAGGCGGGGCAGGCAGCGGTTTATTTCTTTCGTTGCACCCTAATAGCGATAGTGAAGGAAAGACCAGTAGTTCACACCGTTGACGGGCAGCGAGATCAATATATTCCAGATGGTGAGCGATGTGCTCTGCCAGCGAGGCGTTTCGGGGCGCATATTGCGCAGCGGCAATTTTCCATGAGGACATAATGACTTCCTTTTCATAGTGTCTACAGCCATGCTAAACAGCATAGTTTAAGAATCACCTTATAATGTAGTCATCTGCATGTAAGGAAGTGTAACGTTATATAATTTTTATTTAACCTTCGGTTCGTAGGGTAGCCGGGATAAGGATACGGAAGCCAGACGATGGGCAATCAGTCTCTCACGAAACCAGGCGCGTAGGTGTTCAGGTTGCTCACGTTCAACAGCCTCAGCCACAACGGGCATGTTATAGCGCTCTTTAAACGCTACGCCAGCTGCCGCCAGGTCTACATTGACTTTATCCATCTCTGTTTGTTCAAGTTGAGCCAGATTCGTTTTCATACGCGTCTCCTTTTCTGCTGCCGGCAGAAGGTACTAAGAGTCTGCTGTAATGGCAAGATAGAAATGATGTTCCTCGACTCGATGATTGTTGAAGGTTATTCTTTGTAACGTTGGCATAACAAAAAGGAATAGTAAATATGGCTTTTTCTGTACCATCGCGACGTTTAGCTTTACTACTGCTGGCATCGACATTCGCTGCGCCAGCAGCCTGGGCGCATGCGCACCTGACGCATCAATATCCGGCCGCGAATGCTGCCGTGACGGCTGCGCCACAGGCACTGACCCTAAATTTTTCTGAAGGGGTTGAGCCCGGATTCAGCGGTGCAACGATCACCGGTCCTCAGCAAGAGTCCATCAAAACGCGCCCGGCAAAGCGAAATGAACAGGATAAAACGCAACTGATTGTCCCGCTCGATCAGCCGCTGAAACCTGGCGCCTACACGGTAGACTGGCATGTTGTGTCGGTGGATGGGCATAAAACAAAAGGGCAATATACTTTCAGCGTGAAATAAATGATGCTGACGTTCGTCTGGATAGCGCTCCGCTTTATTCATTTTACCAGTTTAATGCTGGTCTGCGGCTGTGCGCTTTACAGTGCCTGGCTGGCACCAGGATCAATTCGTCGTTTAATGACGCGTCGGTTTCTACGCTTGCAACGGTATGCCGCCGCCTGGAGTCTTATTAGCGCCACTATTATGCTGGCGATTCAGGGGGGATTGATGGGGAGCGGTTGGCCTGATGTCTTTTCTGTTTCGGTATGGGCCGCGGTACTGCAAACCCGCTTTGGCGTGGTCTGGATATGGCAAATTATCCTTGCGCTGGTCACACTGACGGTGGCGTTAATTGCGCCAGCAAAAATGCAGCGACGGCTTATTATTCTCACCGTCGCTCAGTTTATTCTGTTGGCAGGTGTTGGACATGCGACGATGCGCGACGGAATACCCGGAACATTACAGCAAATTAACCATGCTTTGCATTTACTTTGCGCGGCGGCCTGGTTTGGTGGCCTGTTGCCAGTGGTTTATTGTATGCGTGTGGCGAAAGGACGCTGGCGACAGCAGGCCGTTAGCGCCATGATGCGTTTTTCGCGTTATGGTCACTTTTTCGTGGCGGGCGTCTTGATCACAGGAATTGGTAATGCGTTATTTATCACGGGATTTACCGCGATCTGGCAGAGCGCCTATGGTCAACTGCTTTTGTTAAAATGTGCGCTGGTGGTGCTTATGGTGGCTATTGCGCTGACGAATCGGTATGTTTTCGTACCACGTATGCGACAGGAAAATCCTCAGGCGGCTCTCTGGTTTGTCCGGATGACGCAAATTGAATGGGGAATTGGAGGCATAGTACTGGCGATTGTCAGCCTGTTTGCAACCCTCGAACCTTTCTGATGGACTGGCATAACGAATGAAAAAAAGATTACTCTCGATACTTCTGCTGGCAACTTCAGGTATGGCACTGGCGGCGCCGCAGGTTATTACCGTAAGTCGCTTTGAAGTGGGAAAAGATAAGTGGGCGTTTAATCGCGAAGAGGTCATGTTAACCTGTCGGCCAGGACATGCGCTCTATGTAATCAACCCCAGTACGCTGGTACAGTATCCCTTAAATGACGTTGCCGAACAGCAAGCGGCGCAGGGCAAAACACGCGCTCAGCCTATTGCTGTCATTCAAATCGATAATCCCGCGAAACCGGGTGAGAAAATGAGTCTGGCACCGTTTATAGAACGTGCGGAAAAACTTTGTGAATCATCCAGTTAATTGATTAATTTTTAATGAAAAACCGCAAGCCTTTATGCTAAAGCTTGCGGTTTTTTTATCCCGGATGACGGACTTGACGCCAGCTTTTATCACTCACCTTTGTCACAAACTGGAAAACCTGGCGTCGTCATCTATTCTTAAAGGGCAGGGCGACTTAACCTGCATTAATGCCAACTTTTAGCGCACGGCTCTCTCCCAAGAGCCATTTCCCTGGACCGAATACAGGAATCGTATTCGGTCTCTTTTTATATGTTTTATAAATCAAATGATTATAAGACCTTATCCGAAAATGTTCGAAATTTGTCCGCATTTCTGTATTCCGGTCTTTTACCTTATACCATAAAGAAAATTGATTTAACATTTCTTTTACGTGAAAATCAGAGCATCACAAACGCCTTTTCGTCTCTTTCGTCGAGGTAAATTTTTGTTGTCATTTTTGAGGGGCAGAATTTTTAATGTTACACATAATGCTAAACGTTCTCACCTGCCTGATAAAACAGTGCCATTGAGTGTTAATCAGTGGCACATTAATTATTTAAACCAGTTGTTAACCACTTCCTCAAACCGCTGGGTGACTTTTTCCCACGGAAATTTTTCTTCAACACAGCGTTGTCCACGTAAGGCAACATCGTTTAAATCAGGGGATGCCAGCGCGTTGTGGATGTCCTGGGCAATGGTCTCAGGGGTCATTGGTTCCTGTAAGTGGAAGCCGGTATCACCCTCTTGTACAAATTCAGTCATTCCGCCGCGTGTACTGACCAGTACAGGTTTTCCTGCTCCCATCGCTTCAATTGCAACCATGCAAAACGGTTCCTGGAACTGGGAAGGGATAACAACCAGATCGGCTAAAGAATAATAGTTGTACATGTCTTCTGGCGTTACACCTCCAACCATCTGGCAGTGTGGTTTTAGCCGTTCTGCTAATTCCCGCACTTCGCGCTGATAGGCTGCTTTTTCACCTTTACTTTTACTCATATAGTCACCAACGACAATTAACGCTATATCGTTGCGTTCCTTGAGCAGTTGTTCGAAAGCCTGTAGAAGCAAAGTGACTCCCTTATCCGGAGATATGCGGCCAGCAAAGAAAATCGTTTTTTTCTCCGGGGATATGTTTAGATCAGATTTTTGCAGTGGTACTGAGTTGTTCTGGTAGGCCTTCAGGTCAATACCATTAGGAACGATAGCTATATCAGCATTCGGCAGGTATGCCTGATAATGCTTCTTCAAAAACAGGCTGGGAACAATCATTTTAACGTTTTGATCTAACCCATCAGGTTCGAAAGCATTGTGCATGTGCATAACCATTTTCGCTTGTGGGGCTCTTTTGCGGATTTGGCGGTACAATTTTATGCTGTTATGCACGACGATCACGCTATCATGAGTAATGTTAAAGTCTTTTGCGATATTCAGAATACGCTGTGAGTAAGGAAGTGGGTCCAGACGAGTCCACTTCTGGAAGAGGCGCTTATAAACTCGACTGAACCCGATACGGTGAATGGAGCACCGTTCGCTAATCTGGGCAAAATCTGTATAACCTTCATTTTTAATACAAGCGATTCTGTTTGGTATTTTTGTTCGCTGTGCTACCTGGTACATCCATGTTTCTACTGCGGCTGCACCACGCGGCGGTATGGAAAAAATTGGTGTAACCGTAAGCACTAATTTATCAACCATTGTAACTCCGTAAATCATGTTGAGTTTTTACCCAACAGGGCTGCTGTGTCTGACTGTTTGTATTTACAATACGGATAATTCTTATTCCATAAATAACAGATAAAAACATGAACTACCTCATAATTTTATCAGCTATTAATATGCCTGATAAGTATTTGTGAAGCGTATACGCACCTTTTGGTTTTTACCTGGACGATGGACACAGCAATACGCTTAATAAACCAGCCGGATTTGCGGTAGACCTGAGTACCTTGTGGTACGTGAAGGGTGGCAGGTCGGGGGAGCGACAAAAAGATTTAAGGGCAAAAAGGCTGCTTGTGGAGCCCCGGCATAGTGATAGCGGTCTGAGTCATTTTTCGCTCAAAGCCTATTTTGATGTCACAAGCAGCAGGATTTTTGCATTGACTCCGCTCGCAGGTGAGTGTGCCAATTAAAAGCCTCGATACAGATGTGTCATCCGATGAGCCTATAGGAATCCCATAACGGATAAAGATCAATACCACCAAATTCAATTACCGATTTTCTGATTAACGCTACGAAGTGGATATGATAGTAATCTCTATGGTGCGGCACAGGCATTTAGAAGGGCAATCAATCGTGGTCAAAGGAGCAGGCTTTTGTCGCACCACACAAAAATGCACATAGTTTTTCAACCGCCGTGAGTTTTTCACTGCTGGTTTTCCCAAGCGCGGTCTCGGTCATGAGGACGGCAGGACCGATAAGTATGGACCATACGTCACTCTCCTCTTGCGTAAGCGATGTGATGGTAAGAAATAGTGCTTTCTTTGAAGAAAAGTGATGCCGGGTATTAAAGAGTTTCAACCAGGCGCGGGATTGCCTGTCTGCGTGTATTGACCGGGTATCGAAGCGGCAAAGCATTTTTAGTACAGCGATACCCACAATGCTTAACCCCAGCATAAAGGCGCTTCCGACGTTGACGATGACGATGACGCCAAGAAAAATGAGAACAAATGACAGCACGTTATCCACTCGCCGGGTAAAGATACTGTACAGTTTTTCCAGATTGTACCGGTAAAGTATTTGATAGCTGATTTCGTCCTGACTCATACATCTCCGATGGCTTTACGGTGACATGCCGGTACTTCCCGGATTGTGACTGATTCAACAATTATGCCACACTTCCGGGAGTGGGTTAATTAGACAGAATATAAATAGCAAGCACATATTTTGCTTCTTTGCCCGGAGCCGCTTTGAAAACCATTTCCCTGGTGTAGCGGATTCAGTTTGTAATCTCCCAAATCGCAAAGAAAACTCTTGGTTATTAATGTATTAGAATCAAGTAATTAAATAGATAGGCAATGATTATACCGTAGCCAAGAGGAATAGCATGGCAGCGTGTTAAGTACTGAGAAGGTAACGCCGGATGCACGTCCCATACAAGAACACAGTTGTAACAACACTGCTAATAATATTGATGAATGTTTTATATGATACAGAAGATACATTAAAGTTACGTTTTGCCCATTTATGCTTGTTTTGTAACATGAAAGCAGATAAAGAGGCATCATGCATTGCTGAAAAAATGTGCTAATTAATTTCATTTTAACTATTAACAGCTAAATAAATCCAGATGGTTCAGTGCGCAAAGCAAGGTGGGCGTATGGCTATTTTTTGAAAGTAACGCATTATAAACATGTGTATTTATTCATACACATCCAGAAGGAGAGCTACCGTGCCTAAGATAAATTTGCCCCCTCAACTTTTTAGAATACAACCAAGTGAAGTTGCACCAGTAAAAGAAAGAATAACGGAAAAGAGCGCTTTCGTAAAAAACATTACTGCCGTGAGAAACAGTGTTGCCAGACTGTCTGTCGGGCTGCCAGATATATTCAGCGCGTTCAGGCAAACTGAGGCGACTGAGGCACCTTTTCATCGTAGAGATGCTTCAGAGGGGCGGGCGGTATTAACCCGTAAAATTGTTAAAGAGCATATGCAGCAAAAACTCAATGAGCTGGATATTAAAAGTCATGCGAGCAAAGATCCCTCTTATGCTCGTCAGACATGCGAGGCCATATTGTCAGCGCAGTACAGTAACAATAAAGATAAATATTGTCGCTTACTTATTAATCAAGGGCTCAGTATCACGCCTTTTCTGAAAGAAATTGGTGAAGCGGCACAGAATGCCGGACTACCCGGGGAGATCAAAAATGGCGTGTTTACCCCCGGGGGAGCGGGAGCGAATCCGTTTATCACTCCGCTCGTCTCTTCTGCGAGCATTAAGTATCCATATACTTTTATAAATCATAATCAGCAGACATCTTTTAAAGCATATGCTGAAAAGCTTATTATGGAAGAAGTGACTCCGCTATTCAAAGAGCAGAATCTGCCAACGCCACAACAATTTCACTTAACCCTGGAAAACATTGCCAGTAAATATATTCAAAACACCCGCTGACGATAGCGTCACGGGTACAGCGCAATGGTTTACTATGGGAATTAATAACTTATTTACTTATCATGTCTGTTTATTGTTGTAGTAATGCGTTTAAGACAATGCGCTGTCTTTATTTTTATGTAAATCAACAAGTTGTATCCTTTTCTAAAAATAACTTTTTGTAATGTCAATATTCCATTAACCGTACCGTTTTTTTAATATCGGCCAGCGTTGTTACGTTTATGATACCCGCGCACGGATGATGTATCGGTAAGGATTAACTAACAATTAACTGACCGGAGGGGATATGCCACCTTGTAAAAAAATTGTGCTACTCCTGCTTTTAGGCGTGTGGTTAACCACGGTAACGACACCTGCACGCGCGCTGGTTTGTCTTGAGGATCACCCTGCTAAAGAGTGTGCTGTAGCGTGCGCCGAGGTGATGTGGTTTATGTTTACGATATGCTTTTAACGTGGAGTGAGTATCAAGCATGAACAGGAAATTTTGAGTAGCTCGCTGCGCCAGGGGATAACGCTCCCTGGCGCAGTCAGTTATCTTTTATTCCAGTGTTAACTTTCACTAAATACGTTATCTACTACAAAGCAAAAGCGGTCTGTTCGCGCTATCCTTTTATATCCATCCAGATTTGACGCCAGCATAAAAAAACAAACGCCAGGAAAACAGATGATGCAGCCTGAAGAGATCTATCACCGAATAGAGGGGAAGGATTGGCGACATATCTGGGTAGTCGGCGATATCCACGGTTGTTTTTCAATGCTAATGGGCAGGTTACGTGCGTGTCGGTTTGATCCGCAACAGGACTTGTTAGTATCCGTTGGCGATATCATTGATCGGGGCCCAGACAGCTTACGTTGCCTGGCTCTGTTGCGGGAGTCCTGGATAACGGCGGTTCGGGGAAATCACGAGCAAATGGCGCTCGATGCCCGGGCTTCATCACAGTCGGCACTGTGGTTAATGAATGGCGGAGACTGGGTTACCCGACTGAGCGCTGAACAACGTGTACAGGCTGAAAGCCTCTTCGCTCTTTGCCAGCAGCTTCCCTGGATAATGGAAATATGCTGCCGTGAGAATACGCATGTTATCGCCCATGCCGATTATCCGGCGCAAACTTATCAATGGCAGAAAAAGGTTGATTTACACCAGGTCCTCTGGAACCGGGAGCGGCTAATGAATAAAAGCGGCGGAATTACCGGCGCCGATCATTTTTGGTTTGGCCATACGCCGCTGCCCCGGCGCATGGATGTCGCCAACGTACACTATATTGATACAGGGGCGGTATTTGGTGGCCAATTGACATTAGTGCAGGTGCAATAGCGACGCCTGGCGGAGATTAAAAATCGCTATATTGTTGCGCAGGTCGCCAGAAGCCGTCGATAAAATCCTCTACCGGGAAACAGCCTCCGTGGCGAATTCGCTGATCGTCCATCGAATAAAGACATTGCTGCTCGGTATCGTAAATGTCTACTACGATATCCTCGCATCCTCCATCCAGGTAACAAACAAAAAGTACCAGCGCGAACATTCCATCCTCAATATTAACTACTTTACACAATAGTGTAGGAGAGGTTAGCGCAGGGGGAAATGAGAAAAGGAAGAATAAATAACCCGCCTGACGACGGGTTCTTTTTGAGTCAGGCAAGACGCATGACCCAGGCATCAGACTGAGGATCGTAATGGTTGCGGAACAAAACGGAATGTTCCCCGTTGAGAATGGCGGGAACGCTGGTTTCTGCGTCCCAGGCGTCCAGTTGCATACATAAATCCGGATCGGATTTACAAGGGATAGTTAAGGTCCGCTCTCCCGGCGATTCGCCGTGCAATTCGGCATCATCAATTTCAAAAGCGCCAATGCGCACACTGGTTTTCATCATCGTGCTCTCCGTTAATACGCAGATTGTGGTACGACCAGTTTAGCCGTCCAATTTTCAGCGTAGTCAACGTATATAAAAGCGCCAGTCAAAAAGTGCGGTTTTTTTGTGCGCCTGTCAGACGTTACCGGTAAAAAGTTTGCCGTCGCGTACCAGTTCGCGTGGGTAGCTGTTTTTTATTCTTGAGCCGATACGTTTTGCCAGGCCGATCGGCTGATGCTGGAAGGTCACCAGCACATCGTCAGCGGCAGGAGCCGTCAGCGGATAAATATCCCGCCCGCGGTACCACTCTTCCGCTTCCTGGGGGGAGAGTTCAAACGCATGAGGATGATGCACACAGGCAAGCGCTATCGTAGCCTCATGTTGCCAGCGATAGCCTTTATTGTGGCTTTCCGCCAGCTTAATACCGAGCCGGGAAAAACGGACTTTTCCGATCAAGGGTTCAATCTCTGCCGGGAAGAGCCAGATCTCTTTTTCACGCTGCCAGAGATGGAGGTTTTCATCCCATTTCAGGCCAATGGCGCTGGCGGCCTGGGTAATGTGTAATGCTTCGCGGCCTTTTAGGGGCGTAAAGGGAAATTTCCCCACGTTATAAGCTGGCGCGGGCCTTGCCGGAAGGGACAATGTTTTACGCAGACGCGCGACAAAGAATCCTTCGCAGTCGTAAATTTGTGGGAAGACATGCAGGAAACCTTCCGGCGTCAGAGCGCGACTGGCGTCAGGAAACAGATCGTTTAGCGGCAAAAATTCAACGGCATCAGCATAGGTCTCTTTAAGCCAGAGGCAGACCGCTTCGTTTTCTTCACGGTTTAACGTGCAGGTGGAGTAGACCAGCGTGCCGCCAGGCCGTAAAGCATGAAAGGCGCTGTCGAGTAATTCCCGCTGCGTGGCGGCGATATCCAGATTACTTTCTGGCGACCAGTTTTTTAGCGCATCAGGATCTTTACGCACCACGCCTTCGCCGGAGCAGGGCGCGTCCAGCAGGATAGCATCAAACATCTCCGGCAATGCGGCGCCAAATACGCGGCCATCGAAATGCGTCAGCGCGGTATTGGCTATCCCACAGCGGCTGAGATTAGCATGCAACACTTTGACGCGGCTGGCTGAAAACTCGTTGGCCAGTATAGCGCCGTGGTTGCCCATGCGAGCTGCAATTTGTGTCGTTTTAGATCCTGGCGCCGCCGCCATATCCATAACCCGCAGCGGATGGGTGTCATCAGCGAACAGAGCCGCGACCGGCAGCATTGAGCTGGCCTCCTGGATGTAAAACAGGCCGCTTAAATGTTCAGCGGTACTACCAAGCGGTAACGTTGCTTCGTCATCGCGCTCAATCCAGAATCCTTCCTTACACCACGGAATTGGAGTGAGCGACCAGCCGTAGGGCGCGGTTAAGGTAAGGAAATCGGTCACGGAGATTTTGAGCGTATTGATGCGTATACTGCGGCGCAATGGGCGTTGGCAGGCCGCAATAAAATCATCAAAAGAGAGTGTGGAAGGCATTGCTTCGCGCATTTGCGCCAGAAAAGCGTCAGGAAAATAGACAGCGTGTTGAGCCACAGGTGTATCGCCGGCAAAAAAACAGGCGCGCAGTGTAGCATAAAACGCTCCGGCGCGAGTACGCCGGAGCACGATGGTTAACGTGGCAGGGCTGTACCCCATTCACGCCACTCCTTCGGTTCGCTTTCCTGGAGCAGGAAGTGCTTACCTGCCTGCGCTTTCGGTGCCAGAGGCGTACCCGGTGGAGTCGCGAAGGCGATACCGCCACGAATGAACTGATTAAACGTCCCGGTTTTCACTACGCCGCCCGTCAGGCCAAAGTCGAGGCTATAGCCGGAGGCGAGCCAGAACACAGAATTATTGCGCACCAGATGTTGGTAACGCTTACTAATGCGTAACGTGATCATCACGCGATCGGAAAGCGACCCCAGGGACATACCGGTGACGGTTCCCACTTCAATACCGCGGAACAGAACCGGAGTGCCGATATTAAGTGAACCTGCTTCGGGCGCTTCCACGACAATGCTTAATCCATCCAGGTAGCGAGAGTCGGTGATGGTGGCTTCCTGCAGTTCGAAGTCGCGCCGCGCCGCGCCGCGTCCAGGCTCTACATTAATGTAAGGCTGGAGTATGGTGTCCAGATGCTCAACGCCCGCCGCAGAAATTTGTGGCGTAATAACGGAAAAACGCGTTCCGGCGCGGGCAAAGGTCTGCACGTACTCCGGATAAAGTACGGCTTTCGCCTGCACTTCGTTACGCGCGGTAATCAATTCCAGCGTCTGGATCTGGCCGATATCAATACCGAGGTAACGAATCGGCATTCCTTCCGCCAGTTTACCCGCGTCAAAAGCGTGCAGGGTAATTTGTCCCCCTACTGCGCGGGCGGCAGTTTCTGAAGCATAAAGAATGCGTTTATCACCTTTACGTCGGCTGGCGCTGGCGCCGCTTAGATTATCAAAACTAATTGCGCCTTTTAGCGCGCGGGAGAGAGGAGAGGCCTGTACCGTTAGCCCACTGCCGTTAAGCTGCACCTTCGCGCCGCCTTCCGCCCAGAACACGCTATTGCTGGTTAACAGGTGACGATATTCCGGCTTAATATGCAGGTCGATATCAAACGTATTGGCGCGTGGACGGACGGTGATGACTTCGCCCACTTCAAATTTTCGATACAGCACGACGGAACCGGCCTGGACATCCGGCAAGGTTTCGGCGGTGAGTGTCAGTGTGGTGGTCGGTAAATCGCTGAGACTATTTTCCAGCGCTTTTTCCAGGTTGGCATACAGAGGGTAGGTTGTTTTCATTTTCCCGCCCGTTCCCGGCAAAATGCGAATCCCGCCGTCAATCCACTCACTGGCGCTGGCGCCGAGGAACTCTACGCCGTCAAGACCGACTTTCACATCTACCCGGCTGTTGACTACAAATTTACTATCGCCCTGCACCAAATCCCGATGCTGCGGTTCAATTGCGACGGTAAATGATACGCCTTTACTCGACAAGTGGCGCTCGATGACCTGACCGATTTTAACGCCATGCAAAATTAACGGCTGACCCGGTTCGATACCATAACTTTCCGGAGCCGTCAGCGTCAGGGTTAAGGCGTTTGCCTCATGTAATAAGGCTTCTTCACCGGGCACGACCACAAATTCACTACGCGGTGCGCCGTCGCCCGGCACCAGTTCGAAGGTTTTACCGGTCAATAGCGAACTGATATTGGCATCGCTCAGCGACAATTTAGGATTACGTAGCTCAATGCGCGTATTTTCCCGCATCAGCGGAACAACGCTGGGATCTACCGTCATCTCTCCCGTGACTTTACCACCAGGGTTGAGCGTCAATTTAGAAAGCTCTCCAACCTCCAGCCCCTGATACATCAGCGGTGTGGATTCCGCCTTCAGGCCGTCTCCATCAGGCAGTTCAAGTTTGACAATGACCCCTCGTTGACTGTGGGCTAAATCTTTATATAAACCGAACGTGTCATCCTGGGCGGCGGGTTTGGAATTATCCGGCGAGTCAAACGCGATAGCGCCATTAACCAGTGCCGCCAGGCTTTCCAGTTTGACTTTAGCACCGCTAAGACTCAGATCGGCGTCAACGCCGGAGACATTCCAGAAACGACTGCCTTTTTTCACCAGATCGGTAAACCGACGTTCAATCAGAACATCAATTGTGACGCCCTGTTTGTTGGGGGTAATTGAGTAATCGTACACTCGTCCGACCGGAATTTTACGGAAATAGACCAGTGAACCACTATTGAGCGAACCGAGGTCCGGCGCATGGAGATGAATCATCAGATCGCCGTTGCTAAGTCGATATTTAGGCTGTGTATCCAGTGCGACGAAGTGGTCTCTGGGTTTGCCCTTACCCGGCATCATGCCAATATAATTCCCACCGACCAGCGCATCCAGACCGGAAACCCCCGCCAGCGAGGCTTTAGGCGTCACCAGCCAGAATTGCGTCTCTTCGCGCAACGCATCCTCCATATCTGATTTCATGCTGACGCGAACTTCGATTTTGCGTAAATCTTTGCTCAGGCTAACATCTTCCACTGTGCCGACCTCTACGCCCTGGTAACGCACGGGCGTACGGCCCGGCACAATGCCGTCTGCCGACATAAAATCGATAGTCACGCTATTGCCGCGATCCTGGTAGCTGTCCCACACCAGCCAGCCGGCGATCATAAGCGCGATAAGCGGCAGCAGCCAGAAAGGGGAAATACGACGTTTAGTTTTTATTTGCGCTTCAGTCTTCGAAGCGGGCGTTTCCTGACTCATGTGCATCCCAAAGTAAGCGGCTATCCAGCCATTCCACTGCAAGAATAGTCAAAATTACCGCTGCGCCGAAATAAAACGCAGCCGGTCCCATAGTAAAAGCCAGAATCTGATCGCGATTAATCAGAGACATGGTTAACGAGATAACGAACAGGTCCAGCATCGACCAGCGGCCTATCCATGTCACCAGACGTAGCAGTAAAATTCGTGTCCGCAGTCCCTGCTCACATTTGAAGTGGATACTCAGCAGCAACGTAAACATCACGATAACTTTGGTAAACGGCACCAGAATACTGGCGACAAAAACCACGGCGGCGACGGCGATATTGCTGCTGGCAAGCGACATAATCCCCGACAGGATGGTATCTTCCTGGCGGCCACCATTAATGTAGATTACCGAGATTGGCAACAAGTTTGCCGGCAATAAAAAGATGATAGATGCCAGCAGCGCCGCCCAACACTTTTGCACGCTCTGATTTCTGCGTAGCCGCAGCGGAATATGACAACGCGGACAGCGTCCTTTGGCATCCGGATAGCCGCTAAAGTGGCAGCCAAGGCAGACGCGCAATCTTTCGTCCGCCCGCCGGGCAGGACGCTGCGGATAAAATCGTTCCCATAGTTGTTCCACATTCAGATGAATCATAGTCAGAATGCTGAGAACCACCAACGAGACGAACGCCAAAAGCCCGACGCCCGGCTGCAGAAAGGCATAATCCTGAACTTTGATAGAGGCCACGCCAATACCGACAAGATAAATATCCAGCATCACCCACTCTTTCAGTTTCTCCAGCATCAGAAGTACCGGACGCAGATTCATACCGAGGATGCTGCCGAACCACAGATAGGCTATTGAGAAAACCAGAATGAGCGGCGCGCCTACCACACAAAAAAACACCATGGCGGCGGTTAATGGGTCGCCTTGCTGCGTCATTTGCCAGATACCCTGCATAACATTGGCGTCAATACGTACGCCCAGCAGGTAGATATGCAGCAACGGTTCACTCCAGGCAAAGGGCATCAGTAACAGCATCGTTACCGCCATAGCGGTTAGACGTGTCAGCGACCAGTCGCGGCCATCGCGAATTTTGGCCTGGCAGCGGGGGCAATAGGCGCTTTGATGGGCGCCCATCTCTGGCAGGCTAAACAGCATGTCGCATTCCGGGCAACGCTGATAGTAGCTACGCGGCAGAGCTTCGCCAATTGACCAGATAGTAAGCTTCCTGGTTGGCGTGACGTGTGAAGTGTTCAGAGCCATGTGTCGTGAATCAAAGTGTTAGAATAATGTAATCTTAACTCATGACAGGAATAATCTTGAGCAACAACGCATTTAATGCTTATTTTAATAGCCTGTGTTTAGGAGTAAGACAGCGAAGTGATTATATAATGAGCAAAACAGAATTGTACGCAGTGTTAAACCGCGATTTTCAGTCATTAATGGCAGGTGAAACCAGTTTTCTGGCCACGCTGGCGAATACCAGCGCGCTACTGTTCGAACGTCTTGCTGAGGTGAACTGGGCCGGATTTTACCTTCTTGAAGACGACACTCTGGTGTTGGGACCGTTTCAGGGGAAAATCGCCTGTGTCCGTATTCCGGTTGGTCGAGGCGTGTGCGGCGTGGCGGTAGCGCAGAATAAAATTCAACGTGTTGACGATGTTCATGCGTTTGACGGTCATATCGCCTGTGACGCCGCCAGCAATGCTGAGATCGTGCTGCCTGTTACGGTTGAAAAGCAGATCATCGGTGTGCTGGATATTGATAGCACGACGTTTGGTCGTTTTACCGAAGAGGATGAGCAGGGGCTGCGTACGCTGGTGGCACAGCTTGAAACCGTGCTTGCAATGACGGATTACAAAAAATTCTTTGCGACCGTCGCAGGATAATCAACGGATAACGTAGCAATTACTGATGGCGTCATTATAATGACGCCTGTTCATGCCTGCGGCTTGTTGGCTACGTCCGTTGTAATCAGGAAATTTCATGGAAAATCAACCTAAGTTGAATAGCAGTAAAGAAGTTATCGCGTTTCTGGCCGAGCGTTTTCCTCACTGTTTTAGTGCGGAAGGCGAAGCGCGCCCGCTGAAAATTGGTATTTTTCAGGATCTGGTAGAGCGTGTTGGGGGCGAAATGAACCTCAGCAAAACGCAACTTCGTTCCGCTTTACGTCTTTATACTTCAAGCTGGCGTTACCTGTACGGCGTTAAGCCGGGCGCTACGCGCGTTGACCTTGATGGCAACCCGTGCGGCGAGCTGGAGGAGCAGCATGTCGAACATGCCCGTAAGCAGCTTGAAGAAGCCAAAGCCCGGGTTCAGGCGCAGCGCGCAGAGCAGCAAGCGAAAAAACGCGAAGCTGCCGCGGCGGCAGGCGAAAAAGAAGACGCGCCGCGACGCGAGCGTAAACCTCGTCCGGTAGCGCGCCGTAAAGAAGGCGCTGAACGTAAACCTCGCGCTGATAAACCGACGGCAAAAGCGCCGCGTGCGCCTCGCGAAGAGAAGCACACGCCGGTTTCTGATATTTCAGTATTGACGGTAGGGCAGTCCCTCAAGGTGAAAGCGGGTAATAATGCGATGGATGCCACCGTATTAGAAATCACCAAAGATGGTGTCCGTGTACAGCTGAATTCGGGTATGTCTTTGATTGTACGCGCAGAACACTTGGTGTTCTGAAACGGAGGCCAGGCCTGGCATGAACACTTTTTTTAGGCTTACCGCGTTAGCTGGCCTGCTTGCATTAGCAGGCCAGTCCTTCGCCGTGGAAGATATTACGCGCGCTGATCAAATTCCCGTACTGAAGGAAGAGACGCAACATGCGACAGTGAGCGAGCGCGTGACGTCGCGTTTTACCCGCTCCCATTATCGCCAGTTCGATCTGGATCAGGCATTTTCGGCAAAGATCTTTGATCGTTATCTGAATCTCCTTGACTACAGCCATAACGTGTTGTTGGCGAGCGATGTCGAACAGTTTGCGAAAAAGAAAACCGTGTTAGGCGATGAGCTGCGTACGGGTAAACTGGATGTTTTTTACGATCTTTACAACCTGGCGCAAAAGCGCCGGTTTGAACGATACCAGTACGCGCTAAAAGTGCTGGAACGCCCGATGGATTTTACCGGAAACGATACGTTTAACCTGGACCGCAGTAAAGCGCCCTGGCCGAAAGATGAGGCTGAGCTGAATGCGCTGTGGGATAGCAAAGTGAAATTCGACGAGCTTAGTCTGAAACTCACAGGCAAGAGTGACAAAGAAATTCGTGAAACGCTGACGCGTCGCTATAAATTTGCCATTCGCCGTCTGGCGCAGACCAACAGTGAAGATGTGTTTTCACTGGCGATGACCGCTTTTGCGCGTGAAATCGACCCGCACACAAATTACCTTTCTCCTCGCAATACCGAGCAGTTTAATACCGAAATGAGTCTGTCTCTGGAAGGTATCGGCGCGGTACTGCAAATGGATGATGATTACACAGTTATTAACTCGTTGGTTGCTGGCGGTCCGGCGGCGAAGAGCAAGTCGATTAGCGTTGGTGACCGCATCGTCGGCGTAGGACAGACTGGCAAACCCATGGTCGACGTCATTGGTTGGCGTCTTGATGATGTGGTGGCGCTGATTAAAGGGCCAAAAGGCAGTAAGGTCCGTCTGGAGATTCTGCCTGCCGGTAAAGGAACGAAAACCCGCATCGTCACTTTGACGCGCGAACGTATCCGTCTTGAAGATCGCGCAGTAAAAATGTCGGTGAAAACGGTCGACAAAGAAAAAGTCGGCGTACTGGATATTCCTGGCTTCTATGTCGGGTTGACTGATGATGTCAAAGTTCAGCTGCAGAAGCTGGAAAAACAGAACGTTAGCAGCATTGTTATCGATCTGCGTTCCAACGGTGGCGGGGCGCTGACGGAAGCGGTTTCGCTTTCCGGTCTGTTTATTCCTTCCGGTCCGATAGTTCAGGTACGCGACAATAACGGAAAGGTGCGCGAGGATAGCGATACCGACGGCGTTGTCTACTATAAAGGCCCACTGGTGGTGTTGGTCGATCGCTTCAGCGCCTCGGCATCGGAAATATTCGCCGCCGCGATGCAGGATTACGGTCGTGCGTTAATTGTCGGCGAGCCGACTTTCGGTAAAGGGACGGTGCAGCAATATCGTTCGTTAAATCGAATTTACGATCAGATGCTTCGTCCGGAATGGCCTGCGTTGGGGTCGGTGCAGTACACCATCCAGAAGTTTTACCGTGTTAACGGTGGCAGTACGCAGCGCAAAGGGGTTACGCCGGATATCATCATGCCGACAGGGAATGAAGAGACGGAAACGGGAGAAAAATTTGAAGATAACGCCTTGCCGTGGGATAGCATCGATGCGGCTAAGTACGTGAAATCGGATGATTTAAGTCAGTTTGGTCCGGAGTTATTGAAAGAACATAACGCGCGTATCGCCAAAGATCCTGAGTTCCAGTACATCATGAAGGATATTGCTCGTTTCAATGCCCAGAAGGATAAGCGAAACATTGTCTCTCTTAACTATGCGCAACGTGAGAAAGAGAACAATGAAGAGGATGCCATGCGTCTGGCGCGTATTAACGACCGGTTTAAACGCGAGGGTAAACCGCTGCTGAAAAAACTGGACGATCTGCCAAAAGATTACCAGGAGCCGGACCCGTACCTTGATGAAACGGTGAAGATTGCTCTTGATCTGGCGCATCTTGAAAAAGAAAAGCCAACGGAGCAGGCAGTCGCCGCTAAGTAACACTCACAGGCACAAGAAATTGTGCCTGTTTTTTGTCTATGGAAAACCCCCAGCTAGGCTGGGGGTTCCGGAAAGCTTTCAGCTTTAAGCCAGTTATTAAAACCCCTTTTGATTTGTTAAAACATCTTGCGGCCTGGCAACTGCAAAAGTTCAACAAGAAATCAAAAGGGGGTCCCAATGGGGGACGAAAAGAGCTTAGCGCACACCCGATGGAACTGTAAATATCACATAGTTTTCGCGCCCAAATACCGAAGACAAGCGTTCTATGGAGAGAAGCGTAGGGCAGTAGGCAGCATATTAAGAAAATTGTGTGAATGGAAAAACGTACGAATTCTGGAAGCAGAATGTTGCGCAGATCATATCCACATGCTTCTGGAGATCCCGCCGAAGATGAGTGTGTCGGGCTTCATGGGCTATCTGAAGGGTAAAAGCAGCCTGATGCTGTATGAGCAGTTTGGGGATTTGAAATTCAAATACAGGAACAGGGAGTTCTGGTGCCGCGGATACTACGTTGATACGGTGGGTAAGAACACAGCGAAGATACAGGAATACATAAAGCACCAGCTTGAAGAGGATAAAATGGGAGAGCAGTTATCGATCCCTTATCCGGGTAGCCCGTTTACGGGCCGTAAGTAACGAAGTTTGATGCAAATGTCAGATCGTATGCGCCTGTTAGGGCGCGGCTGGTAAGAGAGCCTTACAGGCGCATCAGAAAAACCTCCGGCTATGCCGGAGGATATTTATTTTTAACAAGCTCAGCAAGTCGTCAGTATAATACTACAAAATGTAAAGTTGTGTTTTTCTCGTGACTTACCGCCTGGTGATGCTTGAAAATAGCCATAAGACCCATACGATGTGGGTAATCGCATAGTGCGTTTTGTTAAATTGAGGTTAAAAGAAAATTATGATGCGAATCGCGCTCTTCCTGCTGACGAACCTGGCCGTGATGGTAGTTTTCGGTCTGGTTCTGAGCCTGACAGGGATACAGTCAAGCAGCGTACAAGGCTTGCTGATTATGGCGTTGCTGTTTGGTTTTGGCGGTTCTTTTATTTCATTGCTGATGTCCAAATGGATGGCGTTAAAATCCGTGGGAGGGGAAGTTATTGAGCAACCTCGCAATGAAAGAGAACGCTGGCTAATGAATACGGTAGCAACGCAAGCGCGACAGGCCGGTATCGCCATGCCACAGGTGGCTATCTACCATGCGCCGGATATTAACGCGTTTGCGACGGGCGCACGCCGTGACGCCTCGCTGGTCGCCGTGAGCACCGGGCTGTTGCAAAACATGAGTCCTGATGAAGCAGAAGCCGTCATCGCGCATGAAATCAGCCACATTGCCAACGGTGATATGGTGACAATGACGTTGATCCAGGGGGTGGTAAACACCTTCGTTATCTTTATTTCGCGCATCATCGCCCAGATTGCTGCCGGATTTTTGGGCGGCAACCGTGATGAGGGGGAAGGGAGTAATGGCAATCCGCTCATCTATTTTGCCGTCGCCACGGTGCTGGAACTGGTCTTCGGTATTCTGGCGAGCATTATCACGATGTGGTTCTCTCGTTACCGTGAGTTCCATGCCGATGCGGGCTCGGCGAAGCTGGTTGGCCGTGAAAAAATGATTGCCGCATTGCAGCGCCTGAAAACCAGCTATGAGCCGCAAGAAGCGACCAGCATGATGGCGTTTTGCATCAACGGTAAGTCTAAATCGCTGAGTGAGTTGTTTATGACGCATCCACCGCTGGATAAACGTATTGAAGCGCTGCGTAGTGGTGAATACCTTAAATAATACGCTCGTGGTAACAGGAAAAAGCGCGTCTTCCGACGCGCTTTTTTTACGCCTGAACGCGCGGCTGCGTAATACGTAAACCGCTCACCACCGCCGCGAGGATGGCCAGAATGCCTGCTACGAGCAGGGACAAGTGCGTACCGCTATCGCCAAACTGGTTCAACATGAGCGCCACCAGCGCGGCGCCGATACTTTGACCTAGCAGCCGTGCTGTGCCCAGCATCCCACTGGCACCACCGCTACGTTCACGTGGCGCGGAAGTAATAATGGTGTGATTATTTGGTGACTGGAACAGACCAAAGCCCGCGCCGCAAAGCATCATCGGCCAGATAATATTCAGATCAGAGGGGGAGACGGGCAGTATCACCAGCGCAAACAGCCCGGTAGCCATTACCACCATTCCCAGCGCGCCCAACAAACCGGCATGAAGACGTTCAATCAGATAACCGGCCAGCGGCGCCATTACCATGGTTGCCAGCGGCCAGGGAGTCAACAACAGGCCGGTTTCTACTTCGCTACGGCCCAGTACGGTTTGCAGGTAAAAAGGCAGTGAGACCATAGCTAACATTTGTGCGCAGAACGAGCAAATCGAAGTGCCGATGGAGAGCGAAAAGAGCGGGATGCGCAGCAGGTCAATGGGAAGCAAGGGAACAGGTAAAGCCAGCTGGCGGCGGACGAAGAAAAAACCGACCACGACCAGGATAAGCAACTCGGCGCCAATCAGCGTGAGCGATTGCCCCTGGGCAAAACCGCCCAGTGCGGTAATCAGCAGGCCGAATGTGAGCGCATTCATTACCGCGCTGGGTAAGTCAAAACGAGGTTTAGTACCATGAGAGCTATTTGCCGGTAAAAAGCGGATGGCCAGTATTAAGGCGATGACGCCTAACGGAACATTAATCAGGAACAGCCATTTCCATGATGAGATGGACAGGATTGCCGCGGCGATAGTTGGGCCTGCAGCCGAAGAGACGGCAACGATAAAAGAGTTAATCCCCATCCCGCGTCCCAGATGGCGTTGGGGGTAGATAAGACGAATGAGTGCCGTATTGACACTCATGAGCGCTGCGCCGCCAAACCCCTGAGCGATACGCGCCAGCGTGAGCATTTGCAGCGAGTCTGAAAGCGCGCAAAATAATGATGAAAGCAAAAATATAACCAGTCCACATTTATAGATCCGGCGATAACCAAACATGTCGCCCAAAAAAGAGAGGGAAAGCAGTGAGACAACAATCGCGATTTGGTACGCATTGACAATCCAGATGGAACTGGCAGGGGAGGCGTGTAAATCTGCGGCGATGGTTGGCAGCGCGACATTAGCGATGGCACCATCCAGAACCGCCATCGAAATACCGATGACAATTGTCAGGATTGCGCCATATCGCTGCGGGAGGGGTAGGCCGTCAGCCCGTTTTTTTTCCATAAGTATTTTGTAATAAGAGCAATTATGATCTGAATAATAATTTTAGCATTACTATCGCGGCGTTATGTCGCAGATTTGTAACGAAGTAAGCAAAGATGGATTGCGGGCGACCTGGCGTGAAATTATAATAAAAACTTGTTCTGAATTTTATAAAACGCTCGTAATGAGGTGATAAATGGCAAACGCAGATCTGGATAAACAGCCTGATTCTGTATCTTCTGTGCTGAAGGTTTTCGGCATTCTGCAGGCGCTGGGTGAAGAGCGTGAAATAGGGATTACCGAACTGTCGCAGCGCGTCATGATGTCGAAAAGCACCGTTTATCGCTTTTTACAGACCATGAAAACGCTGGGCTACGTGGCGCAGGAAGGGGAGTCGGAAAAATACTCGCTGACGCTAAAGCTGTTTGAACTGGGCGCGCGAGCTTTGCAAAATGTTGATTTGATCCGCAGCGCGGACATCCAGATGCGCGAGCTTTCTCGTCTGACGAAAGAAACTATCCATCTTGGTGCTCTGGATGAAGACAGCATTGTCTATATCCACAAAATAGACTCTATGTACAATCTTCGGATGTACTCACGCATTGGCCGCCGTAATCCCCTGTACAGTACCGCTATTGGCAAAGTGCTTCTGGCCTGGCGCGATCGCGATGAGGTTAAGCAGATTCTGGATGGCGTAGAGTATAAACAAAGCACCGGGCGAACCATTACCAGCACAGAAGCCTTATTGCCTCTGTTGGATAAAGTGCGCGAGCAAGGTTATGGTGAAGATAACGAAGAGCAGGAAGAAGGTTTACGTTGCATCGGCGTACCGGTATTCGATCGTTTTGGCGTAGTGATTGCAGGGTTAAGCATTTCTTTCCCAACGCTACGCTTTTCCGAAGAGCGTTTACAGGAATATGTTGCTATGTTGCACACCGCTGCACGTAAAATTTCTGAGCAAATGGGTTACAACAATTATCCCTTCTGAGCAATATTATTGCTATGACGCTAAAAAACAGCCACGAAAAATGTGGCTGTTTTTTTTATAACATTTAATGAGTGGGAATGATAAAAATGATAATGGTAATCTGCTTATTTAACGGTTATTAAAATAATATTTAACGGCGCTTATAACCAATAGTCAATATAGGAAAAATTTCCAGGATAGTTTCAGCATGAAATTATTTATTAGCGCTTAGCCATTATCCACGACAGTGGCGCTTTTTCTGAAAATAGGGCAGTCAGAAAAGCCGATGATACCGCTATTCGTATGGACATATTGCGCTGTGCTGGTGCCGCGTGCGGTCAGGTAATGGCACTGCAGGCCTAGTCCCGCCGCGTTCACGTTACTTCCTACCAGTACGCCATAGCCGCTCAGCAGTAAGCCTATCCATACCAGGGAAAACAATATTATTGCGCGAATGATCAAACGCATTACAACCTCTTTTGTTTTTTCGTTAGAATAAGAGTAGCGTGTACATTGATTGAAACAAGTGAATCATTCCTAAAAACATATAATGCCGCTACAGTTACTCCTGGTTTAAGTAACGCATGATAATTTAGCGGTATAAGATGTAAGATCGGAGAGTGGAGTGAAAAAATTTCGATGGGTCGTCCTCGGCATCGTAGTGGTGGTATGTCTGCTGCTGTGGGCGCAGGTGTTTAATATCATGTGCGATCAGGATGTACAATTTTTCAGCGGTATTTGCGCCATCAATAAATTTATTCCCTGGTAAACGTTTTGTACCAGAGATTTCCTTCCCGTGTAGCAGTGGTAGAATGACGTCTCTACATTGAGGTGGTGAAATGAACGATGTTTTAAACTCTGGTGCGTTTTCCCTTGCATCTTTAGTTGTATCAGTGATGGTTCTGGTGGTTGGTCTGGTGCTCTGGTTTTTCGTTAACCGGGCAAGTTCCCGGGTTAACGAACAGGTAGAACTGCTCGAAGCGTTATTGGATCAGCAAAAGCGGCAAAACGCCTTGTTGCGCCGACTTTGTGCAGCCAATGAACCTGAAAAAGACACTGACTCCGCAACTGCGGTAAGCGAACCGAAAGAGGAGGAGGATATCATTCGCCTGGTTGCTGAACGATAAGTCCTTTGCCGGGGGACGCAGGCGGCGTCAGATGCCGTACGTCCCCGTCCTGCCTTTCTGTTTTTGTCGGTATGGCTGTTTACCATCGATAAGGCGGTATCAACATCCTGTCTAATAAGAGTTGATATGAAACACAGTTTTATATTTATAACAAATGCGTCTATGTCAATTATGTGATAACGATCGTTTTTATTAAAAGCGAAACGTTTCTCTCCCGTTTTATGAATTGTCATTGTTTGTTCATTATTTTAAGGCACCCTGTAAAGGTCAGACAGGTTACGGATAGCGATACCGTAAACCTCTTTTCTTTTCTATTCTTTTGATTAAAAGGTGTTTTTTAGCATGATGATAATTTATGCATTACTCAGCATAAAAAGTGATATGAAAAATGCAGCTTTTAAATGTGATTTGATGTACTGGAAGATGCGAAGTTATTGAGCTATGGTAAAAAAGTGGCTGTTCAGCAGTAGCGTTATCAGCGTGTCTGCCAGCACATGAAGATATATCTTCAGCAGTTTTGTTGCATAAACGTGCTGCTTCTATGTGAAGGTTCTCGTAATTTGTGCGACGGATCGAGACACGTTTAAAAATGGCTTGCCATAATTAACGTTGTATGTGATAACAGGCTTTGGGTTAAACGAGGTACAGTTCTGTTTATGTGTGGCATTTTCAGTAAAGAAGTCCTGAGTAAACACGTTGACGTTGAATACCGCTTCTCTGCCGAACCTTATATTAGTGCCTCAAGCAGTAATGTCTCAGTTTTATCTATGTTATGCCTGCGGGCAAAGAAAACACTCTAAGGAATTTTGCAAATGGCAAAGATTAAAGGTCAAGTTAAGTGGTTCAACGAGTCCAAAGGTTTTGGCTTCATTACTCCGGCTGATGGCAGCAAAGATGTGTTCGTACACTTCTCCGCTATCCAGGGCAATGGCTTCAAAACTCTGGCTGAAGGCCAGAACGTTGAGTTCGAAATTCAGGACGGCCAGAAAGGTCCGGCCGCTGTTAACGTAACAGCTATCTGATCGACACCACTGATTTGATGCGTTTCGTCGCGTCAGCCTCAGATATAAAGCCTCGCTAATAGCGGGGCTTTTTAATTCAATATCCTTCAAAATGTGTCTGAACACGCTCTCGTTAGCGATTTGTTGCAAAGGCGCGATATTATTAGCATTGTTTTTTCTGGTTTTTTCTGCCGTTTCCCGTTAAATCAATCACCTGAAAAATGATTCCGCTGGAGACCAGGTGAAAAAGAAAAGCGACGGCGATACCCGTAATTTTACGCCCATACGTTTTGCGCTACTTTGTATTGCCATTTTGCTTAGTATGGCATTACTGCTGGGGCGGGTGGCATGGCTGCAAATTGTTACGCCGTCGAAACTGGTGAAACAAGAAGATATGCGCTCGCTTCGTGAAGTGACAACGGCCTCTCCCCGCGGCATGATTACGGACAGAGAAGGACGCCCCTTGGCGGTGAGCGTTCCGGTTAATGCGGTCTGGGCCGATCCCAGGACCATCATCAGCAAGGGCGGCGTTGGCTACAATCAGCGCTGGCAAGCCCTGGCCAGCGCGCTACATCTGTCGCTCAGTACGCTTGCTGAACGGGTAAACAGCAACCCGGCAGGCCGCTTTATCTACCTGGCGCGCCAGGTTTCACCTCAGCAAGCCGAATGGATTGATAAGCTGAATCTGCCGGGCATTAATCTGCGGGAAGAATCACGCCGTTTTTATCCAGCCGGACATGTAGCGGCCAATTTGATCGGCTTCACCAATATCGACGGGCAGGGGATAGAAGGTATTGAAAAAAGCTTCAATGCGCAACTGACGGGAAAACCGGGTTCCCGGCTGGTACGTAAAGACAAATTTGGCCATGTTATTGAGAACATTACGGAGGTTAATCCGGTTCCTGCTCATGAGTTGCAGCTGAGTATTGATGAACGTCTGCAAACGGTGACGGAAGATGCGCTGGATAACGCCGTCACCTGGAATAAAGCGGACTCCGGCGCCGCCGTATTGATTAACATCCCAACGGGTGAAATTCTCTCTATGGCGAGTTACCCGGATTTTAACCCGAATAATCGTGAAGGCGCGCAGTTGGACGATTTTCGTAACCGCGCCATCAGCGACACCTTCGAACCCGGTTCTACCGTTAAGCCGTTGGTTATTATGACCGCCTTACAGCAAGGCATCGTACAACCGGATAGCGTGATTGATACCCATCCCTTTATTCTCGATGGACACCGTATTCGCGATGTCGGTTACTATCCGGAACTGACATTAACCGGTATTTTGCAAAAATCCAGCGATACCGGCGTATCCCATCTTTCTCTGGCGATGCCGGTTCAGAAATTGATGGATACTTACAAGAGCTTTGGCTTCGGCGTGCCTACCGGGCTTGGCCTGACTGGCGAAAGCAGTGGCCTGTTGCCGAAACGCCGCTACTGGAGTGATTTGGACCGCGCCACCTTTGCTTTTGGGTACGGCCTGATGGTGACGCCGCTTCAACTGGCGCATGTTTATGCCACGATTGGCAGCTTTGGCATTTATCGTCCATTATCGATCACCAAAGTTGATCCGCCCGTGATCGGTACGCGAGTCATGTCAGAAGAACTGGTACACGAGGTGGAACATATGATGGAAAGTGTGGCGCTGCCGGGCGGTGGCGGAACAAAAGCCGCTGTACGGGATTATCGGATTGCGGTCAAAACCGGGACGGCGAAAAAAATTGGCGATGACGGTAAATATGTTGACAAGTATGTGGCATATACCGCAGGTGTGGCGCCGGCAAGCAATCCCCGGTTTGCGCTGGTGGTGGTGATTAACAATCCACAGAATGGAGCGTACTATGGCGGCGCGGTATCGGCGCCCGTGTTCAGCCAGATCATGGGCGATGTGTTGCGTCTGGAAAATATTGAGCCAGATGGTATGCCAGCCGATTCGGATCATCTTCTGGTAATGCACGATAGTCACGTCTCGGTTCCGGGCCGGTAAAAGATTTTCCCGGGGCGCAATTCGCGTTACACTTGCGCCCTTTAGCGCCCTCAGTCCGGAGTAGTCATGTCGTTTACCTGTCCGCTTTGCCACCAGCCGCTTACGCAAATTAAGAATAGTTTTATGTGTCCGCAGCGGCATCAGTTTGATATGGCTAAAGAGGGATATATCAATTTGTTGCCCGTTCAGCATAAACGTTCGCGCGATCCGGGGGACAACATAGAAATGATGCAGGCAAGGAGAGCATTTCTTGATGCAGGCCATTACCAGCCGCTGCGTGAGATGGTAATAAACGTGTTGCGTGAACGGCTGGACAAATCGGCCACGGCGATTCTGGATATCGGCTGCGGTGAGGGTTATTACACCCATGCTTTTGCCAATGCATTGCCGGAGATAACCACATTTGGACTGGACGTTGCGAAAGTGGCGATCAAAGCAGCGGCGAAGCGTTACCCGCAGGTCAGGTTTTGCGTGGCGTCAAGTCATCGGCTGCCATTTGCTGATAAGTCAATGGACGCGGTGATCAGGATCTATGCCCCGTGTAAGGCACAGGAACTGGCTCGCGTGGTGAATCCTGGCGGCTGGGTCGTTACCGTCACGCCGGGACCGCGTCATTTGATGGAGCTAAAAGGGCTCATTTACGATGAGGTGCGTCTGCATGCGTCACATGCCGGGCAGCTCGATGGATTTACGTTGCAGCAGAGCACCAGCCTTGCATATCCCATGCAGCTTAACGCTGGGGAGGCCGTGGCGTTGTTGCAAATGACGCCATTCGCCTGGCGCGCCAGGCCGGAAGTGTGGGAGCAACTGGCTGAAAGCGCCGGGTTTAGCTGCCAGACGGATTTTAATCTGCATATCTGGCAGCGTGAGGGTTAACCGTGAGAATGCGCCCACAGGATTTGGGCGCCAATCCCTATCAGTACGATCCCGCCGAGAATTTCAGCGCGCTTGCCCAACATTGGGCCAATAAAGCGACCGATCATCATTCCCAGCGTGGACATGATAAGCGTGGCGCAACCAATAGCCAGTGCGGTAGCGATGATATTAACGTGTAAAAACGCCAGGCCGACACCAACGGCCATCGCATCAAGGCTGGTCGCGATCGCCGTTGTGACTAAGAGCCAAAAACTGTGGCGGCGTAACGGTGTTTCGTCTTCATCATCACCGCCACGAATACCTTCGATGATCATGCGCCCGCCTAAAAAGATCAGCAGAATAAAGGCGATCCAGTGGTTCCATTCCAGAACGAATTTACTCGCCAGCATTCCCAGACCCCAGCCGATCAGCGGGGTCAGTGTTTCAACCGCGCCAAAAATAAGGCCAGTACGTAGCGCTTCTGAAAACTTGGGTTTATGGAGGGTGGCACCTTTGCCAATTGACGCCGCAAAAGCGTCCATCGACATGCCGAAAGCGAGAAGAATAGTAGCAGTAAAGTGCATGACAGCGTCCTGACCGGGGTATCCATTAAACACACCACTGCCCCCAGCAAACATGTATGTCGCCATTCTGTGACAAGATACATAGCAGTTGATGCGCCTATGGTCTCGCCTGACCAACGGTTGCTGGTCCGTACGCGCCACGTTTTACAACGAGTATGTTGACACGTACATTTCCGGAGTCTGGAAATCGGCTACTCCCCAATTGACGGCGCAACATTAACATATTTTTAGAATATAAAACAACAGCGATAAAATATTATTTGTTTTGCAATTGAAAACGATTTTCATTCATAGCTGCTTATCAATAAAACGTTAAATTTAATAACAATTAATCAATGAGAAATATAGCCATGGCTATATTATGTTTTGTCATAAAATTCGAAAAACATAGTTGAGGCTATAACTTAACTTATTGAGATGAAATAAGAAGTTTATATATTTTCTCCAGATCGTCGATATTTCGTACACGGATAAGCAGGCGTCGGTGTTCTAATTGCATTACTAGTACGCCATCCTCCGATAAATTCATCTCTTTAATGCGCTCATATTCTATCCAGACATTGGCGAAGAAAAAGCCGCCTTGTTTAAAGATGATTTTTGGGGTGCGGATCCAGAACAGGTAAAAGCCCATCAACGCTGTAACGCATAATAGCCATGTCGTGACTGGCGCGCCGTGGCTGGTAATATTGTTATAGATAAGAATTACCATCAGACCGACGAATATAACACTATCGACGCGTCCACGGCGTAGCAACGGGATAGCCAACTGAGTCGGGCTTTTGCGGTGGGGCATGATGAACTGATCGTAAATGGCATATACCAGTAATGCGACAATAAAGAAAACCAACACCAGGTCCGTGATCGACATCTATCCTTTATCCTCCAGAGAAATAAAAACGGGGCCGTTTGGCCCCGGTAGTATACAGCAGTCTTACTGGCCCAGCAGACCGACAGCGTAACCGGCGATGCCGATGACAAAGAAGCCCACAATAATCCACAGCGGGTTAACTTTCTTACGCAGCAGCCACATACAGGCAAAGGTCAACAGGAGCGGAACCAGACCCGGCATCAACTGGTCGAGAATGGTTTGCACGGTGGTAACGCGGGTCTGACCATCCTGACCCGTAATGGTGGAGACCACCAGCGGGATATTCACATGCGTCCACTTGTTAACCAGTGCCCCCATAACAAAGAGGCCGAGGATTGACGCCCCCTCAGTCAGTTTTTGCAGGAAGCCGCCGCCCATATCTTTAACGATATCGACGCCTTTGCGATAGCCATAAGCCACGCCGTAATAACGGGTCGCCAGGCGCACCAGGTTAAACAGAATGAAGAACAGCAGCGGACCGAGCAGGCTGCCGCTCATTGCAATACCAGCACCCAGCGCGGCGAATACCGGACGAACGGTACCCCAGAAGATAGGGTCGCCGACGCCTGCCAGAGGCCCCATCAGACCGACTTTGATACCGTTGATGGCACCATCATCAATCTCCGCGCCGTTCGCACGCTTTTCTTCCATTGCCAGCGTTACGCCCAGTACTGGCGCCGCAACGTAAGGATGGGTGTTAAAGAACTCCAGATGACGTTTAATGGCCTGTTTACGCGCGTCATTATTCTCCGGATACAGGCGACGAATCGCCGGCACCATAGAGAAGCAGAAGCCGAGCGCCTGCATACGTTCGAAGTTCCATGATCCCTGGAACAGGTTAGAACGAAGGAATACGCCGCGAATGTCGCTCGGAGTGAGTTTTTTCTCGGTGGTAGTTTTAGTCATATCAACCATTTCGCTCACCTGTTAGTCCAGTTCATTATCGAGATCGTTATTGCCAGCAGCCTGCGCAGGCGCGCCCGCGACACGGTTGTATTTCGGGCTCAGCTGGATGTAAAGAATAGCCATCACTGCGCCGATAACACCCAGTGCGACCAGGTTGAAGTTTGTGAATGCCGCGGTGACGAAACCGAGATAGAAGAACGGCATCAGGTAACCTGCGCGCATCATATTAATGACCATCGCATAACCAACCACGACGATCATGCCGCCGGCGATGTTCAGGCCGCCTGTGACGACTTCAGGAATTGCATTCAGCATCCCCTGTACTTCGCTGGTGCCTACGGAGATGGCAACGATAACCGCCGGGATAGCGATACGCATTGCTTGCAGGAACAGGGAAGAGACGTGCAGCCAGGAGAGCGCCGTCAGGTTGCCATTTTCAGCCGCCTTGTCCGCCGCGTGCTGGAATGCCACGGTAATGGTACGTACGATAATGGTCAGTACCTGGCCTGCCGCCGCCAGCGGAATCGCCAGCGCGATACCGGCGCCAATGCTTTGATGCCCGGCGATGACCAGAACGGTAGAGATGATGGACGCCAGTGCGGCATCAGGCGCAACGGCAGCACCGATGTTCATCCAGCCCAACGCGATCATTTCCAGAGTACCGCCGATGATAATACCGGTTTTCATGTCCCCCAGAACGGCGCCGATTAAGGTACAGGCGATCAGCGGGCGATGGAACTGAAATTCATCAAGTACCGACTCCATACCTGCGATACATGCGACGATGAACACCAGCACAATCTGAAGAGTGGTAATCTCCATTGTACTTCTCCTATTGCTATCTTAAGTGTGAAAGCTAATTAAATGCCGGCGGTTATTTCGCCACTTTGGCAATTAAATCCATCATTTTCAGTTTTGGATCGGTGGAAACTTTACGCACCTCAAGCTCGATGCCGCGCTCGTTGAGCTTTTTAAAGGCTTCGATATCCTTTTCGTCGACGGAAACAGCGTTGTTCACCTGGGTTTTGCCCTGGCGATAAGCCATACCGCCAATGTTCACAGAGGTAACTTTGACCCCGCCTTCAACGATGCGCTCGACGTCGGTAGGATTGGTAAACAGAAGCATCACGCGTTCGCCGGCGTATTTCGGATTGTTGTAAACGCGAATCATCTTCGCAACGTCAACCACGTGCGCGGTGACGCCCGGAGGCGCAACCTGCGTCAGCAGCGTTTTACGTACGGTATCCGCCGCAACCTCATCACTCACGACAATAATACGGCTGACATTGGTTTCTTTGGTCCAGCGGGTGGCGACCTGGCCATGAATGAGTCGGTCATCAATACGGGCAAGTCCGATGACCATATAATCATTCGGCCCCATGGGTTTTGCCGGGGTGGCAGCTTTTGGCGTAGCCGCAGCGACGGGGGCCGGCGCAGCTTTCTCTACCGGTTTCGCTTTCAGCGCTTTTACGCCTTCGCTACCGGTTTCCACCGCCAGCGCCACCAGTTCGTCAAAACTCGGATCGTCATCGCGGGCCATAAACGTTTCGACCAGCATCGGGATATTGACGCCGGCAACTACCTCATAATGCTCTTTATCGACGACAATGCGGCTGGCAGCGTTAAACGGACTACCTCCCCATGTATCAACGAGAAATAGCACGCCTTTACTGGTATCGAGTTTTGCCAACTGAGCGTTGTACTTTTCGATCAGCGTTTCAGCGTTTTCGCCTGGAACGAAATCGATCCAGCCGACGTTTTCCTGCTCGCCTAACAGCATTTCGGCTGTTTTAAGTAACTGCTCTGCAGCCCAACCATGTGTGCCTATAACAATAGCAATGGTCACTTGCTACCTCCTTTATTATTGTCAACACATCAACGTGACAGATGTATTTTTGAATCGCCGTCCGCAATCGAATCGATTCAGATAAGGGTTACAACGAAAAACGCATGATTTTCGTGAATTATTTTAGATATCGAAAAAAATATTTTGTGTGATGGAGATCCGTAATTTTGTTTTCGATAATGAGAAATTTCGAAGTGTAAAATATCCCGGTTACATCTCTTTGCAAAGGAAGGTAAATCTTTGCCAAAAACCAGTTGTCTCTGTTATGTTTAGCTTCCGTTTAATTAGAATGGAGTATAGGGCAGCAGCCCGTTGTATGGATCGTCACCGACGTCATTTCACTTTTTGGCCGTTTTGCGCCTGTCAATCTGGCATGTCTTGCCATAACCTTACTTTGTTTATCGCGTTACCGCCTGCATCCTTTGAGATGTTGTGGGCGCCGTTTAGTCATTCCTTAAGCAGGAGCTTGTCATGGAATTATTAATGGATCCCTCAATTTGGGCGGGATTACTCACGCTTGTCGTTCTTGAAATCGTACTGGGTATTGATAACCTGGTCTTTATCGCTATCCTGGCTGATAAACTGCCGCCGAAGCAGCGTGACAAAGCGCGCCTGATTGGTCTGTCGCTGGCGCTGATTATGCGTCTGGCGCTACTGTCCGTGATCTCGTGGATGGTGACCTTAACAAAGCCGATTTTTACCGTCTGGGATTTTACCTTCTCCGGCCGTGATTTAATTATGTTATTGGGCGGGATATTCCTGCTGTTTAAAGCGACCACTGAGCTGCATGAACGCCTGGAAAACCGTGAACATGACACCGGCCACGGTAAAGGTTATGCGAGTTTCTGGGTCGTGGTGACGCAGATTGTCATCCTGGATGCGGTTTTCTCGCTCGACGCTGTTATTACGGCGGTAGGTATGGTGAACCATCTGCCGGTCATGATGGCGGCGGTGGTGATTGCGATGGCGGTGATGCTACTGGCGTCAAAACCGCTGACCCGTTTTGTCAACCAACATCCGACGGTTGTGGTGCTTTGCTTGAGCTTCCTGCTGATGATTGGCTTGAGTCTGGTGGCGGAAGGGTTTGGCTTTCATATTCCGAAAGGCTACCTGTACGCGGCAATTGGTTTCTCAATCATTATTGAGGTATTTAACCAGATTGCGCGCCGCAACTTTATTCGCCACCAGTCCACGTTGCCACTGCGCGCGCGTACTGCGGACGCTATCCTGCGACTGATGGGGGGAAAACGCCAGGCGAATACGCAGCATGAGACGGATAGCCCGGCTGCGATATCGACACCGGAAGGTGCCTTCGCCGAAGAAGAACGCTACATGATTAACGGCGTCCTGACTCTGGCATCGCGCTCCCTGCGCGGCATTATGACGCCGCGAGGCGAAATCAGCTGGGTGGATGCGAATCTTAGCGTAGCTGAAATTCGTCAGCAATTGCTCTCCTCTCCGCATAGTTTGTTCCCGGTATGCCGGGGCGAGCTGGATGAAATTATCGGTATCGTGCGGGCGAAAGAGTTGTTGGTGGCGCTGGAAGAGGGCGCGGATGTTGCTGCTGTTGCCGCATCTTCCCCGGCGATCGTGGTGCCGGAAACACTTGACCCTATCAATTTGTTAGGTGTTCTGCGCCGGGCACGCGGCAGTTTCGTTATCGTCACTAACGAGTTTGGCGTGGTGCAGGGACTGGTTACGCCGCTGGATGTGCTGGAAGCGATTGCCGGCGAGTTTCCGGATGCCGATGAAACGCCGGAAATTGTGGCCGATGCCGATGGCTGGATAGTGAAGGGCGGCACCGATCTCCATGCGTTACAGCAGGCGCTGGAGATGGATAATCTGGTAAATGAAGAGGGCGATATTGCGACAGTCGCGGGATTAGTGATTGCCGCGAATGGACATATTCCTCGCATAGGGGATGTCATTGACGTTCCGCCGCTGCGGATAACGATTGTCGAGGCCAACGATTATCGCGTGGATCTGGTTCGTATTGTTAAAGAACAGCCTGCTCACGACGAAGAGGAATAACGTCGCCAGGCTATAAGTGCGGCATAGCGGACATAATATGTCCGTTATGCCGGGCGGGCGGCGGCGTTCTGCCCGCCAGCCATTGCGGAAATTCGCTAATGGGCATCGGTTTCGCATAGAGATAACCCTGCAACGTCTGAACGCCATGCTGGCGCAGATGTTGTGCCTGTTCCTGGCTTTCGACGCCTTCCGCAACCAGTTCAATATTCAGTTTTTGCCCCAGTGCGATAATAATATCGGTCACGGTTGAATTTACCGCATCGGTGCCGATGGCGGCGGTAAAGGATTTATCAATTTTCAAAATATCCGGACGTAGCTTCTCCAGCCAGGAGAGTGAGCTGTTTCCTGTGCCAAAATCATCGATCGCTAACTTCACACCCTTGCAATGTAGTTCGCGCCTCAGTCGATAATCAACGTCAAGCAGCGCGTCGCGCTCTGTGAGCTCCAGCACCAGTTGCTGAACAGGTTCCGCACTAAACCAGTACTGATTAAGATCCCGGAGAAGCACACCGTGTCGAAAATGGCTCGCCGCAACGTTAATGCCGATATGAAACTGGTGACTCACAGGGAAGTAGTGCCGCTGCCGAATGGTTTCCGCAATAACATAGCGGGTGAGCGGCGCTATCAGGTTATGCTCTTCAGCAATGGGGATAAAAACATCCGGCGAGATCCAGCCCTGGCGCGGATTGTTCCAGCGTAACAGGATCTCAACGCCGGTACAGTGCTGTGTCCGCGCATTAAGCAGCGGTTGGCAAAATAGCTCAAACTCCCGTTCGGCCAGGGCCAGATTAATCTCCCAGGAAAAGCTCATTCTGCTGGCTGTCGCCAGCCATGCGATATACCCGATCAACAGACTAAGCAAGACGGCCAGGGGGAGCTGCGTCGGCAGATGTTTGAACGCCAGTTCGCCCGCCGATGGTCCGGTGACGCTGATAGTAAAAGGGAAGTGCTGCGATGAGAGCGAGTAGCGCTCTTCATCTTTTAATGGCGGAAGCTCCTCGACCACACCCAGGCCATATAACAGGTGCCGTTTGCCGACCGTCAGACTGGCGTTGGTAATCTGCGGTTGCTGTGGCTCAAGTAGCATGGTCGTCAGCAAGTCAATATTGACGATTTCCATCACGCCATTCAGGCCATCCGGGGAAGCAGGATACCACTGGATGAGAATAGGGCTTCCCTTGAGTAAGGATTGATCCGTCGAAAGCAGCAGCAGATCGGCGGCGGCGGGAAGATCGGGCTGGAGCTGGCGCACAGGAACATGGCGGGCGCCAAAAATACTTGAGCAGTAGAGAATTCCGTTTTTCACCAGTCCGATAGAACGAATGGTCTGGAGGCGGGCAGCTTGCTTACGCAGCGGCAGATGCGCGCTGGCGCATGGCAATTCAAGCAAGGGAAGCAGCACGTTGCGGCCAGCCTGTAGAGGATGTAGCACATTATCCAGCGCGTCAACGGCATGATTTGCAAACGCGACTGTACGATGGTGATTTAAGTTCCGCTCCGAAATAAATCGGATGCTCAGCGTAAAAATGAGCGTGACCACTGCACAAATCGTGCAAACAATGAAACGATTACGGCGATAGTTATTGATGATCCGTTGTGCTGTTTGCATGCGGGCCGCCCAATAAGCCGTTGGCAACAAAAGCCAACCGCGACACAGCAAGTGTAGTGGGGAAACAGGGAGTCGACGAGCAAGAGACAAAAATTTTGCCCATCTGTAGCAGATGGGCGAAAGGAGAGCGTTAACAGCCGATGCGGCGTTTAATCACACTGGACCTTAATGGCCAGCCCGCCGCGCGAGGTCTCGCGGTATTTCGCGTTCATATCTTTTCCGGTTTCGTACATCGTTTCGATGACTTTATCCAGCGAGACGCGCGGCGCGCTGGTTCGACGCATCGCCATACGCGCGGCGTTGATCGCTTTAACCGAGGCGATGGCGTTACGCTCAATACACGGTACCTGCACCTGGCCGGCGACCGGGTCGCAGGTCAGTCCCAGGTTATGCTCCATGCCGATTTCAGCCGCGACGCAAACTTGTTCCGGGCTGGCGCCCAGCAGTTCAGCAAGGCCTGCCGCCGCCATCGAACAGGCGACGCCTACCTCGCCCTGACAGCCGACTTCCGCGCCGGAAATGGACGCATTCATCTTATATAGCGCGCCAATAGCGCCAGCCGCCAGGAAGTAGCGGGTGTAAATATCCGGGCTGACAGACTCAATAAAATGGTCGTAATAAGCCAGTACCGCAGGAACGATGCCGCACGCGCCATTGGTTGGCGCCGTTACAACACGCCCACCCGCCGCGTTTTCTTCGTTCACCGCCAGGGCAAACATGTTCACCCAGTCAATGACATTCATTGGATCGCTGGAAAGCTTATCGCTGGCAACCAGCATACGACGCAGTGCAGAAGCGCGGCGCGGTACACGCAGCGGTCCTGGCAGTACGCCTTCGGTATTCATACCGCGATCGATACAGGCTTGCATGGTTTGCCAGACATGACCGAAGTAGTCTTCAATCTCTTTTTTGCTGTGCAGCGCCAGTTCGTTTTGCATCACCATGCCGGAGAGCGAAAGGCCTGTACTGCTGCAATATTCCAGCATTTCTTTCGCCGACTTAAACGGATAAGGGACCGTCACCTCATTCGTCGCTTCCTGACCGAAATGCGCTTCATCAACGATAAAGCCCCCGCCGATGGAGTAGTATGTTTTGCTATAAATGACCGTGTCACCCTGCCAGGCATGGATTTGCATTCCATTTTCATGAAGCGGCAAATTGCCATTATGAAAACGCATTCCGTCATCTTTTGGAAAATCGACTTCCTGACGGCCCTGAGCCAGTAGCAGACGCTCGCGCGTTTCAACGTCGCGAATAAAACCGGGGATGCTATCAATATCCACGGTAGCGGGTTCATTTCCCGCCAGTCCCATAATAATGGCGATATCGGTATGGTGACCTTTCCCCGTCAGCGACAGCGAGCCGTAGACATCGACAGCGACGCGGGTAACGTTATCCAGTAATCCTTTTTCGACCAGGTCATCGACGAATTGTTTACCGGCCTTCATCGGGCCAACAGTATGGGAAGAGGAGGGACCAATCCCTACCTTAAACATGTCGAATAGACTAATCACGATAATACTCCTGACAGGGCAACCGGAGCTTCCGGTTACGATGTTATAACTGCGCATAGTGTAAGAGGGAACGCCGCCATCGGCTTAACTATTCACATGAATTAAACTAATGGGTAACCGCGTTTTTACTAATATTGCGACAGTAATCTCAAGTCGTGTCTTGCGCGCGTAAAGTTAAGTATATACACGTTATCCTTCAGGCTGCCTCTCTGGGGGATGCGATTGTTACCGCCTTGAGGCAATCAATGTGAATGTCGTTGTGTACAGTCAGGGCTTCATGCCAATTTGCAGCGCCAGTTCACGAATAATACTCGCAGTCATGCCCCAGACGAAATAATGCTCATACCAGGAGAGCCATACGCGGTGCGAATTGCCGCGGCGGTAGACATCAAGCGGGTGATATCGCCCCAGTTGCAACGCTTGCGCCAGCGGCATTTCAAAAACCGCAGATACTTCGTCTTCGCTGGCGCGCCAGGGCAAGTTTGGCGGAATAATCCCGACCACTGGCGTGACCTGAAAACCCGTCACGCTGTCTACCGGTGGTAAGACGCCAATCACCTCTACGGCTTGCGGCGGGATAGCGACCTCCTCCTGTGCTTCACGAAGCGCCGCGGCGATAAGTGAAGCGTCGGTACTGTCTACGGCACCGCCGGGAAAAGCGACCTGCCCGGCGTGTTTGCGCAGATGAATCGCTCGCTGGGTCAACAGGAGGCCTGGTTGGGGACGGCGTACCACGGGGATCAGTACGGCGGCCTGGCGTTGATTTAACGTTTCATGGGGCATCTGCGGACGCAGAAGCTGAAAACGTGATAAGAAATGATCGAGCGTCAGACGGCTGGTATCCACGTATTAATTCTCCAGTTGATGCAGGATACGATTAACTTTATCAAAGGTTTCCTGATATTCCGCTTCTTCCGTGCTATCCGCCACGATACCGCCGCCGGCAGAGCAATAGAGTTGGCCCTGTGTCGCGGTGAGTGTTCGAATGGTAATACTGGTATCCATGTTGCCGCAGAAACTCAGATAGCCAATGCTGCCGCACCAGGCGTTGCGTCGCTGCGGCTCCAGTTCATCGATAATTTCCATCGCTCGCACTTTAGGCGCGCCAGTGATGGAACCGCCGGGAAAGGCGGCACGCAGCAGGTCTGTAGCATGAAGCGAGTCCGGTAAGCGAGCGGTAATGGTGCTGACCAGATGGTGAACGGCGGGAAACGGTTCGACGACAAACAGCTCCGGGACTCTCACCGACCCCGGAACGGCGACCCGACCAATGTCGTTACGCATCAGATCGACGATCATCAGATTTTCGGCGCGATCTTTCGGCGAGTTTGCCAATTTTTGTGCTTGCAGGCGATCCGCCTGCAGCTCATGGCGCCGTGGAAGCGTACCTTTAATTGGACGTGTCTGGATGTGACCGTTCTCCAACTGGATAAAACGCTCAGGAGAAAGGCTTAATATGGCGCCGTCACGGAGACGAAGAAAGGCGCTAAACGGCGCGCGATTTGCGCGGTTAAGGCGTTCGAAAGCTTGCCACTCATCACCCTCATAACTTGCCTGAAAACGCTGGGCAAGATTGACCTGGTAACAGTCGCCGCTGTGCAGCCAGGCCTGCACCTGGCGAAACTTTTCACCATACTCGCGGCGCGTCATATTGGATTGCCAGGCCGAGGTCAGCGTAAAGGGCGCCCGGGTCGGCGCACGCTGGCTAATGAGCCAGCGATAACGGGCGTCTGCATCGTGATAGCTTATCAGTGACACGGCCTGTTTTTGGTGATCGACAATGAGCGCCCAGTCGTAAATGCCGATCGCCATATCGGGTAAAGCGATGTCCTGCGCGGCGAGAGCGGGCAGATCTTCGAAATGTCGGCCCAGATCGTAACCAAACAGACCCAGCGCGCCGCCCTGGAACGGTAGGTCAGGATCAGGCAGAGGATGAAAAGACAGCGCCTCCAGCTGTGACTGTAAAATCTGTAACGGATCGTTGAGGCTGACGGTGGTGCTGTGAGCTGTGCGTACCGTGGTGTCTTTTGCCCGCGTGATCAGGGTGGTGATGGGATCGGCAACCAGAATATCAAAGCGATTATACGGATGAAGGGCATTACCGGAATGCAGCAACATCGCCCAGGGCAACTGGCTTATGGGCGCAAAATAGTGTTCAGCGGCGTCCTGACGCCAGGGTAAGGTGATAACAGTGGGAGATAACGTCTTCATCATTCCTGACTCGTTACGACACTACTGGCTTACCGCCGGGTAGCGTGAAATAATTAGCACTGACAATTTAACAGGAGTTAATCATGTTTGCAGGTTTACCTTCACTCAGCCATGAACAACAGCAAAAAGCGGTAGAACGTATCCAGGAATTGATGTCGCAAGGCATGAGTAGCGGGCAGGCTATCGCGCAAGTGGCGGATGAACTTCGCGCCAGCCATACCGGCGAACGGATAGTGGCGCGGTTTGAGGATGAAGATGAATAACGGATTTATACCGCTGCGACAATCTTAATCTCAACTTTATATTTCGGGTTCATCAGACCGGCCTGGACAGTACAGCGTACCGGCGCATGACCTGCGACAACCCATGCATCCCATGCTTTATTCATGGCGGCAAAATCCGCTTTATCACTCAGGAAAATCGTGGCGTCCAGAATACGGGATTTACTGGAGCCCTGTTTTTCCAGTACTGCATCAATTTGTGCCAGCGTATTCACCGTTTGTTCAAAAGCATCGGCGTCCAGGTTTTCCGGTACGCCGGTGTACCACAACGTATTATTGTGGATCACCACGTCTGACCAACGATCTTCGGCATCAATACGCACGATAGTCATTATTTATTCCTCATTTACTTTTCATTTGGATGGCGCAAGACTGCCATAATGTCGCGTCGCCGTCACCTCTGCAACTGGCGTAAGCCTCTTCACCCTGACATAATCCCTGTGCAAATTAACAGGGGGCAGTGTGACGGACGATTTTGCAGCAGATGGCCAACTGGCTAAAGCGATAACTGGTTTTAAACCGCGCGAACCACAGCGACAAATGGCGGTTGCGGTAACAGAGGCGATTGAAAAGGCGCAGCCTCTGGTCGTTGAAGCCGGTACCGGGACCGGGAAAACCTACGCTTATCTTGCTCCGGCATTGCGCGCCGGGAAAAAAGTCATTATTTCGACCGGATCAAAAGCGCTACAGGATCAACTCTACAGTCGCGATCTGCCCACGGTAGCAAAAGCGCTGGCGTTTACCGGTAAAACGGCACTGTTGAAAGGACGGTCAAATTACCTTTGTCTGGAGCGGCTGGAACAACAGGCGCTGGCCGGCGGTGATTTGCCAGTACAAACATTAAGCGACGTGATATTGCTTCGCTCCTGGTCTAACCAGACGCTGGATGGTGATATCAGTACCTGTGTTAGCGTGGCGGAGGATTCCCAGGCCTGGCCGCTGGTCACCAGCACCAACGATAACTGTCTTGGTAGCGATTGTCCGCTTTACAAAGAGTGCTTTGTGGTGAAAGCGCGTAAAAAAGCGATGGACGCAGATGTGGTGGTGGTGAACCATCATCTTTTTCTTGCGGATATGGTGGTAAAAGAGAGCGGGTTTGGCGAACTTATCCCTCAGGCTGAAGTAATGATCTTCGATGAAGCCCACCAACTGCCTGACATCGCCAGCCAGTATTTCGGACAATCGCTCTCCAGCCGTCAGTTGCTGGATTTAGCAAAAGACATCACCATTGCCTACCGGACGGAACTGAAAGACACTCAACAGTTGCAGAAATGCGCCGACCGTCTCGCCCAAAGTGCGCAGGATTTTCGTCTGCAACTGGGGGAGCCTGGCTATCGGGGCAATTTGCGTGAACTGCTGGCCGACCCACGTATCCAGCGGGCATTTTTACTGCTGGATGATACGCTGGAGCTTTGTTACGACGTGGCGAAGTTGTCGCTGGGTCGGTCGGCGCTGCTGGATGCGGCCTTTGAGCGCGCCACGCTATATCGTGCGCGGCTTAAACGCTTAAAAGAGATCAATCAGCCGGGATACAGCTACTGGTATGAATGTACCTCGCGCCATTTCACTCTGGCATTGACGCCCCTCACCGTGGCGGACAAATTTAAAGAGGTGATGGAACAAAAGCCGGGCAGCTGGATTTTTACCTCAGCCACGCTGTCGGTAAATGATGATCTCCACCACTTTACTGCCCGTCTGGGGATTGAGCAGGCGGAATCCATGCTGTTGCCCAGCCCCTTTGACTATACGCGTCAGGCGTTACTCTGCGTGCCGCGTAATTTGCCGCAAACCAATCAGCCCGGCGCGGCGCGGCAGTTGGCGGCAATGTTAAGACCGATTATCGAAGCCAATAACGGACGTTGTTTTATGCTGTGCACGTCGCACGCGATGATGCGTGAGCTGGCGGAGCAGTTTCGCGCTACCATGGCGCTCCCGGTGTTGTTACAGGGGGAAACCAGCAAAGGGCAGCTGTTACAGCAATTTGTGAGCGCGGGCAACGCGCTACTTGTCGCCACCAGCAGCTTCTGGGAAGGGGTGGACGTGCGCGGCGATACGTTATCTTTGGTGATTATCGACAAATTGCCGTTTACCTCCCCGGACGACCCGCTGTTAAAAGCGCGAATGGAAGACTGTCGTCTACGCGGCGGCGATCCGTTTGACGATGTTCAGTTGCCCGATGCGGTGATTACGTTGAAGCAGGGCGTGGGGCGGCTGATTCGCGATGCGGACGATCGCGGGGTGTTAGTAATTTGTGATAACCGGTTGGTGATGCGGCCCTATGGCGCCACATTTCTCGCCAGCTTGCCACCTGCGCCGCGCACGCGTGATATCGCCCGTGTCGTTCGCTTTCTTGCGATGCCATCTGCCGAGTAATTTGTTACTAAGTATGGTAAGATACGCGCTATTTTATTGATCTAAGCACGAAACCCCATGCGAATTCTGGCTATCGATACCGCTACAGAGGCTTGTTCTGTCGCCCTGTGGAATAACGGTACTATCAATGCTCATTTTGAGCTTTGTCCACGAGAACACACTCAACGTATCCTGCCAATGGTGCAGGAGATTCTGGCCGCCAGCGGTGCCTCGCTCAATGAGATAGATGCGCTAGCCTTTGGACGCGGCCCGGGCAGCTTTACCGGCGTGCGTATTGGCATCGGTATTGCGCAAGGGCTGGCGTTGGGGGCAAATCTGCCGATGATTGGTATTTCGACGCTTGCCACAATGGCCCAGGGGGCGTGGCGTAAAACCGGTGCAACACGCGTGCTTGCCGCCATTGATGCAAGAATGGGCGAAGTGTACTGGGCGGAATACCAGCGCGATGAGCAGGGTATCTGGCAGGGGGAGACGACAGAAGCGGTGCTGAAGCCGGCGCAGGTCGGCGAGCGGCTGCAACAGCTCTCTGGCAGGTGGGCGACGGTGGGCACGGGCTGGTCTGCCTGGCCCGATCTGGCACAGGGCTGCGGATTGTCGCTTTATGATGGGGAGATATTGCTCCCGGTCGCTGAAGATATGCTGTCCATCGCCAGTCAAAAGCTGGCGGCAGGAGAGACGGTTGCTGTAGAACATGCTGAGCCGGTTTATTTACGTAACGAGGTGGCGTGGAAGAAACTTCCCGGCAAAGAATGACTCTCACTACTATTACCCTCGGTTTTATGGAGTAGGGTGGAATAGGTGTAGAAAAAAGGAGTCGCATCATGGCGGTTCAAAAGCGGTTAATAAAAGGGGCGCTGGCGTGCGCTTTTGCGCTTATGCTGAGCGGTTGCGGGACTATCCCGGATGCCATTAAAGGGTCGAGTCCGACACCGCAGCAGGATTTGGTACGGGTCATGAATGCGCCGCAGCTCTATATCGGGCAAGAGGCGCGTTTCGGCGGTAAAGTTGTCGCGGTGCAAAATCAGCAGGGAAAAACCCGGCTTGAAATTGCTACTGTCCCGCTCGACAGCGGCGCGCGCCCGGTTCTGGGCGAGGCCTCACGCGGCAGAATTTTTGCGGATGTGAACGGTTTTCTGGACCCGGTGGATTTCCGTGGTCAGTTAGTGACCGTAGTCGGCCCGATAACCGGAACGGTTGACGGTAAAATCGGCAATACGCCGTATAAATTTATGCTGATGCAGGCGACTGGTTACAAGCGGTGGCATCTTGTTCAGCAGGTTGTCATGCCTCCACAGCCGATTGATCCATGGTTTTATGGCGGGCGTGTCTGGCCTTATGGCTATGGCGGCTGGGGATGGTATAACCCTGGACCCGCAGAGGTTCAGACGATAGTAACAGAGTAATTCTTTGTTTTATCAATAAAAGAAACAGCGGCTGGTCCGCTGTTTCTGCATTCATAGAAATATAATAAAAATAAATAGTGACGCGCTTCGCAACCTTGTAGCTGTGTAATTAATAAACTGGTACGCTGAGTTAATATAATGTTAATGACTTGTTTATTAACTGGGGTTGTGATGACGACGAACACTCATTTTAGAGGTGATGCATTGAAAAAGGTTTGGCTTAACCGTTATCCCGCTGATGTTCCGGCGGAGATCAACCCTGACCGTTATCAATCCCTGGTTGAACTGTTTGAACATGCGGTAGCGCGCTATGCCGATCAGCCTGCGTTCATCAATATGGGGGAGGTGATGACCTTCCGTAAATTAGAAGAACGGAGTCGGGCATTTGCAGCTTATTTACAACAAGGGCTGGGGCTAAAAAAAGGCGATCGTGTCGCGCTGATGATGCCAAACCTGTTGCAGTATCCCGTCGCGCTATTTGGTATTTTACGCGCCGGAATGATTGTAGTGAACGTTAATCCGCTTTACACGCCGCGCGAACTTGAGCATCAGCTTAACGATAGCGGCGCGGCGGCAATCGTCATTGTGTCGAACTTTGCCCATACGCTGGAAAAAGTGGTTGAGAAAACGTCGGTACAGCACGTGATTCTGACGCGTATGGGCGATCAGCTTTCGACCGCCAAAGGGACGGTTGTTAACTTTGTCGTGAAATACATCAAGCGGCTGGTGCCGAAGTACCATTTGCCAGACGCGATCTCATTTCGTAGCGCGCTACAGCATGGCTACCGTATGCAGTACGTAAAACCGGAGGTCATCGCCGAAGATCTGGCTTTTCTCCAGTACACCGGCGGTACGACGGGCGTGGCGAAAGGGGCAATGCTGACTCACCGCAATATGCTGGCGAATCTGGAACAGGTGAAGGCGACTTACGGGCCGTTGCTTCACCCGGGGAAAGAGCTGGTGGTGACCGCACTGCCGCTGTATCACATTTTTGCCTTAACCATGAACTGCCTGCTTTTTATTGAGCTGGGCGGGCAGAACCTGCTTATCACCAATCCGCGCGATATCCCCGGTCTGGTCAAGGAGCTGGCAAAATATCCGTTTACGGCGATGACCGGCGTTAACACGCTGTTCAACGCCTTACTCAATAATAAAGAGTTTCAGCAACTGGATTTTTCCTCGCTTCATTTGTCTGCCGGTGGAGGGATGCCAGTGCAAAATGCCGTTGCGGAGCGCTGGGTTAAGCTGACCGGGCAGTACTTGCTGGAAGGCTACGGGTTGACTGAGTGCGCCCCGTTGGTAAGCGTAAACCCTCATGACATCGACTATCACAGCGGCAGTATCGGCCTGCCGGTACCGTCAACAGAAGCCAGGCTGGTGGATGACGAGGATAACGAGGTCGCGCCTGGCGAGGCAGGTGAACTCTGCGTGAAAGGCCCACAGGTGATGCTGGGTTACTGGCAGCGGCCTGACGCGACGGATGAAATCATTAAAGATGGCTGGCTGCATACGGGCGATATTGCCGTGATGGATGAAGAAGGCTTTCTGCGGATTGTCGATCGTAAGAAAGATATGATTCTGGTTTCTGGCTTCAACGTTTATCCAAATGAAATTGAAGATGTGGTGATGCAGCATTCAGGTGTGCAGGAGGTGGCGGCGGTGGGAGTGCCTTCCGGTAGCAGTGGCGAAGCGGTGAAGATTTTCGTGGTAAAGAAAGACTCCGCGTTGACTGACGAGGCACTAATCACTTTCTGTCGCCGTCATCTGACCGGATATAAGGTCCCTAAGCTGGTGGAGTTTCGTGAGGAATTACCAAAATCCAACGTTGGGAAAATTTTACGACGAGAACTACGTGACGAAGCCCGCAGCAAAGTAGACAATAACGCCTGAGCGTTAAGTCAGCTAACGGAAGACGCCGGTTTAACCGGCGTTTTTTTTGGCGCGAACCATAGAGAACACGATTTGAATTACCAAATGATTGAAACGGACGACGCGCTGGCGAGCCTGTGTGCAGCTGTCCGCGCATGTCCGGCTATTGCTTTAGATACTGAATTTGTCCGTACCCGTACCTATTATCCGCAGTTAGGATTGATCCAGTTATTTGATGGCGCGCATGTCGCTCTGATCGATCCGATCGGCATCACCGACTGGTCGCCGTTAAAAGCGGTGCTACGAGATGCTGGAATCACCAAATTTCTTCATGCGGGCAGCGAAGATCTGGAAGTGTTTCTGAAGGCGTTTGGCGAACTGCCGGAACCATTGATTGATACGCAAATTCTGGCGGCATTTTGCGGCCGTCCATTATCGTGGGGCTTTGCATCAATGGTGGAAGAGTACACGGGCGTGGCGTTGGATAAAAGCGAGTCCCGTACCGACTGGCTGGCCCGGCCTTTAAGCGAACGCCAGTGCGAATATGCGGCGGCGGATGTCTGGTATCTGTTACCGATTGCCAAAAAATTGATGATTGAAACTGAAGCTGCAGGATGGCTGCCTGCTGCGCTTGATGAATGTCGGTTGATGCAGCAGCGCCGTCAGGAGATCCAGGCGCCGGAGGAGGCATGGCGGGATATCACCAATGCCTGGCAACTGCGTACTCGCCAGTTGGCCTGCCTGCAACTTTTAACTGACTGGCGGCTGCGTAAGGCGCGCGAACGCGATATGGCGGTAAACTTTGTTGTGCGTGAAGAAAATCTGTGGGCGGTCGCGCGTTATATGCCAGGGAGTCTCGGCGAACTGGATAGCCTGGGGCTTTCCGGCAGCGAAATTCGTTTTCATGGTAAGACGCTAATATCGCTGGTGGCGAAAGCGCAGGCGCTGCCGGAAGAGGCGTTGCCGGAACCACTGTTGAATCTGATGGACATGCCGGGCTATCGCAAAGCGTTTAAGGCCATCAAAGCGCTGGTGGCCGACGTCAGTGCGGCGCATCATGTGAGTGGCGAGCTACTGGCATCACGTCGGCAGATTAACCAGTTACTTAACTGGCACTGGAAATTAAAGCCGCAAAACGGACTGCCGGAATTGGTCTCCGGCTGGCGGGCCAACCTGATGGTGGAAAAGCTAACGAGTCTGTTACTGGAGTATCCGCGTTAACGCGGGCCAGTAGCGGGAAAATAGCGGGGTAAATAAATAGTCTTACCCGCGGAGCAGACGCAGGAAAATAAAAAGGCAGATTTTCTGCCTTTTTTAATCCAGGAATTTTCCCATAAAAGAGCTTATTTTGACTCTTCGGCTTCCGGCAGCGTTACGTTAAGTTCAAGGATCGAAATGTCGCCGTCTTTTTGCTCAAGCTGAACGGTGACCATTTCCGGATCAATTTGTACGTATTTACAAATGACCTCAAGAATATCTTTGCGTAACTGTGGTAAATAATGTGGTTCGGCATCGCTACGGCGACGTTCCGCGACAATGATTTGCAACCGCTCTTTTGCAATATTAGCGGTACTCTTTTTCCGCGAGAGAAAAAAATCCAGTAATGCCATAATTTATCCTCCGAACAGGCGTTTGAGGAAACCTTTCTTCTCTTCTTCAATGAAGCGGAAAGGACGTTCTTCTCCCAACAGACGATCTACGGTATCTGCATAGGCTTTACCCGCATCAGCCGTGGCGTCAAGAATTACCGGCTCGCCCTGGTTGGATGCCCGCAGTACGGATTGATCTTCCGGAATCACCCCAACGAGTTTAATACGCAGAATTTCCAGTACATCCTCCATGCTGAGCATGTCGCCTTTATTTACGCGACCAGGATTGTAGCGTGTCAACAGGAGATGTTCTTTAATGGGTTCTTCACCATTTTCCGCGCGGCGGGATTTCGACGCCAGAATGCCCAGAATACGGTCCGAGTCGCGGACAGAAGAGACTTCCGGGTTAGTCGTAATGATCGCCTCATCGGCAAAATAGAGCGCCATCAGCGCCCCGGTTTCGATACCCGCCGGCGAATCGCAAACGATGAAATCAAAATCCATGGCTTTGAGATCGTCAAGCACCTTTGCGACGCCTTCGCGCGTCAGGGCATCTTTATCCCGGGTCTGAGACGCCGGAAGAATGAAGAGATTTTCAGTACGCTTATCTTTGATCAGCGCCTGATTCAGTGTCGCATCGCCCTGAATGACGTTTACAAAATCGTAAACGACACGACGTTCGCACCCCATAATCAAATCGAGGTTACGCAGTCCGATGTCAAAATCAATAACGACAGTTTTCTTTCCCTTCTGGGCCAAACCTGTAGCGATGGCCGCGCTGGAGGTGGTCTTGCCAACGCCCCCTTTACCCGAAGTAACAACAATAATGCGTGCCATAAAAATTCCTTGTTAAAAAGGGATCAATTCAACGGTTGAACTGTCAAAGCGTTGTCTGCTAAACGCAGGCGAGCCGCTTTGTCATAAAATTCTGCCGGGATATTATCACTCAGCCAGTACACCCCTGCGATAGACACCAGTTCTGCCGCCAGATGGGTACAAAAAATTTGCGCTTCCCGATCGCCGCTCGCCCCTGCCAGCGCGCGACCTCTCATCATGCCATAGACATGGATATTGCCATCAGCGATAAGCTCTGCGCCAGCGCTGACGTGGCTTGTAACAATCAGATCACATTGTGGAGCATAAATACGCTGACCGGAACGAACCGGAACATCAATTAATCGCGTTTTTGTGATGGGATTAGCGTTTTGTGGCGGCTCGCTGGGCGTTGCAGGCTCAACGGGCGCAGGTCGTACCACTTTTTCTTTACCTTCAGTCAGTAAAGGAAGGCCCATCCGATCGATTTCTGCTTTCAGGCTGGCGTCTTTACAGCCGCTAACGCCGATAATGCGTAAGCCGGTTGAGGTAACAATCTTGTGCAATTCCGGCCAGCTTACCGGGCTTTCAAGACCGCTAACGTTAATGACGACAGGGGCGTGTTTTAAAAATGCAGGAGCCTGCGCAATTTTGTCTTCTAACGCCTGACGAATAACCTCTGGTTCCGCTTCATGCAAATGAACCACTGATAAGGTGAAACTACTGCCTTTAAGCTCGATTGGCGTGTTTGACATCCTGGCCTTACTCAATTTGCTGTTTATCATCTCCGGGACGGAGTGATATTCCGAAGTCCAGAAGGCATGTTATAGTCAGTATTATATTGAGGCAAGTCACCATCCCGTTAATTCAGAGTAAAAGTATGTTTTGTGTGATCTATCGAAGTAGCAAGCGCGATCAAACTTATTTGTATGTCGAAAAAAAAGACGATTTCTCGCGGGTGCCCGACGCGTTGATGAAGGGATTTGGTCAGCCGCAGTTAGCAATGATTTTGCCGCTTGATGGGCGTAAAAAATTAGTCAATGCCGAGCTCGAAAAAGTAAAACAGGCGTTAAGCGAGCAGGGCTATTATTTACAATTGCCGCCGCCGCCGGAAGATTTGCTAAAACAGCACCTTTCTACGGTGGGGATAAATACGCCGCGCGCTGACCGTTAAAGGGTATTCGGCGTCGCGTTGACGCGACGCCTCGCCTGAATTCCATAATGATCTTAGGGGAACATAATGTATCAACATCGCAACTGGCAAGGTGCCCTGCTTGATTACCCGGTAAGTAAAGTGGTTTGTGTGGGCAGTAATTACGCAAAACACATCAAAGAGATGGGGAGCGCGACGCCGGAGGAGCCCGTTCTTTTTATCAAACCAGAGACTGCATTGTGTGATATCCGCCAGCCGCTGGCGATTCCGGCAGACATGGGCGCCGTTCATCATGAAGTTGAACTGGCTGTGCTGATTGGCGCAACACTTCGTCAGGCGACCGAAGATCATGTACGTAAAGCGATAGCAGGTTATGGGGTTGCGCTTGACTTAACCCTGCGTGATATTCAACGAAATATGAAAAAGGCCGGGCAACCCTGGGAAAAAGCCAAGGGCTTTGATAATGCGTGTCCCATTTCAGGCTTTATTCCTGTATCGGCCTTTAGCGGCGATCCGCAAAATACGGTTCTGGGGCTTAACGTTAATGGCGAGGTTCGCCAGCAAGGGTCGACCGCTGATATGATTCATCCCATTGTACCCCTTATCGCCTATATGAGCCGCTATTTTACGCTGAAAGCGGGAGATGTGGTGCTAACCGGTACGCCGGAAGGCGTGGGGCCGCTGCAGAGCGGTGATGAACTGGAGATTCGTTTTAATGGCGAATCGTTGTCTACCCGCGTTTTGTAAAATCTGCTTGCCGCCTTCAGGGACAGTAAAACTTGCATCTGCAGGTCAGACTGGTTATAAGGTGCAGCTTTAAAGCAATGGCGGATACATTAATGAGCGATATACCTTTCTGGCAACGTAAAACCCTGGATGAAATGACTGATGCCGAGTGGGAGTCGCTGTGCGATGGTTGCGGTCAGTGCTGCCTGCACAAGCTGATGGATGAAGATACGGATGAAATCTACTTTACCAACGTGGCGTGCAGACAATTAAATATCAAAACGTGCCAGTGCCGTCATTATGAACGCCGTTTTGAATTTGAGCCTGATTGTATCAAGCTCACTCGCGACAACCTGCCTGACTTTGAATGGCTGCCGATGACCTGCGCCTACCGATTGTTAGCGGAAGGCCAAACCCTGCCGGCATGGCATCCGCTGCTCACTGGATCAAAAGCCGCTATGCATGGCGAACGAATTTCTGTCCGTCATATCGCGGTAAAAGAATCTGAGGTGCGGGACTGGCAGGAGCATATTTTAAACAAACCGTCGTGGGCGGAATAAGCGAGTGTTCGCCCTGAATACTTTGTGCTTTTTCAACGGGTGATATGAGTGGTGTAGGGCTGATAAACGCAGCGCTATCAGACGCTACACGATATCATCAGCTCTATTTACAGTTCTTTAATCTATGTCCGGAACCTGCTGAAACCAGTAATTTTGTGCAAATTCCGTGACCTGGCGTTATGACTACCGCCTCATCGTCTCTGATGCTCCTTGCCGTTACGCTCGCGTGTGTATGGCGGCGACTCTATACTTTCAAAGCAGTATATCGCTGCCTATCCTGAGGAGTTACCCATGAATAACCAACCGTTGCGCGTTTCAAAGGATCAGCCCAGGAAGCCTGATAAGACACCCGAAGACGAAGGAAAAAATCCAAAGAAAAACCAAAAGTAGTAATGTAGGGTATCTTTAATAACTATGGTTCGTTGGAGGCTTTATGTCTGAACGTCCTGATTTAGTCGATCCATTACCAGAGGATGAACCGCTTCCTGGCGAGAACATTCCGGAGACGCCCGAGGGAGACGATCCTCTCGACCCGGATACCCAGAATGAAGTTGAAGATCCTCGTAGATAGCGTCCTGTGCTATTAACCAACCGCCTGATGCAGCTGCCCGATTTTTGTTGGCAGACTATGCCAGGCGGTTTTTTTGCGCCCGCGCGACGTGAATCATCCCGTAACTCCCGGAAAGATAGCCTATAATTTTTTGTACGTTAAAATAGTAGCGCGTCCATGACGACACGATCTTATTTGCGCTTAGCCGTTTACGGGTTCAAAGGAGGAAATCAATGAACAGCGAAGAGTTGACACGTAAAGCAGAAGAGGAAATTACGGCGCTAATTACCAAAAAGGTGGCCGAACTGCGGAAAAAAACTGGCCAGGAAGTTTCTGAAATAGAGTTTGCGCCGCGTGAAACCATGAAAGGGCTTGAGGGATACGACGTTACCATTAAACTACTCTAACGTGTAAACCGCACGCCATGGTAATGAGACTACTGGGCGGGGCCCCGCCCAGAGGCGAGCGATAAAGAACGTCAGGCTTTTTTCTGCTGATACATCTGGTCGCCCTGATGGTCTTCCTCCACCCAGAAATGGATATTGAAGCGCGCATCATCGCTAAGTTCCACCCGATGCCAGTATTGTGGCGGGCTGGTGGCGAATTGTCCGGCATTAATCACTACTGTCACTTCGGGCTCTGTCGCAGCTTCATTTGCAAAGCCGTAATACGTCACAGTGCCTTCCATCACGCAAAGTTGACCGAAAACGCCTGCTGCCGTGTTGTGGTGGGAAAGTAACGCTGCCGGAACGTTATCTTTAGTGAAAAAGGGCGTGGAGCGTTTAACTTTCCAGTTTGCCGGGATGCGTAAATGGGACATAGAACATCTCCTTTGTACAGCCTTTAAAGATGTATTTAATATACACCTTTAAAGGCTGACAGCCAAACATTTGCAATAAAAAACGCTCCCGAAGGAGCGTATGTATTAGCGGCTAAATAAGTCGCGTTTTCTGGGTCTATACGCCTGGGCTATGACGACGGCTATCGCAACCACAAGATAGGCGGTAAAGATCCCCAGCAGCCATTGCGGCATTTCCAGCGTTAAAAACGACCACTGACGATCTGCGCAATCGCCGGATGCTACAAATACTTGCGGCAGCCATTTACCCAGCGGTAACCAGTCTGGAAAGCGAGCTATAAAGTCACAGGTCATGAACGGCGAAGGGTGCAACTGAATCATCGTATGTTCATAAGCCAGCTGCAGGCCCCGCCAGGCGCTATAAATCCAGATAACCATCGCCACGTACCGCAGCGGCGTTTTCGGCGCTATGGCACCAACCAGACCCGCGCCCATTACGCCAAACAGGGCGCAGCGCTCGTAAATACACAGCACGCAAGGCTTAAGCAACATTACATGCTGGAACCACAGTGCTACCATTTCCAACGCAAAGGCGGTTAACGCCATCAGTAACCATGCGCCCCGACCCCGTGAGCACTGGTTTAAAAATCGCAACATAATCATTTCCCTGCAACATGCGTAGAGACCGCAGTGTAAACCAATTCAATTCGTGCGCCACTAGCGGGAAATGAAATAATGTGTAATTGGATAATTATCAGACAAAAAGCGAAGCCGGGCAATAAATCGCCCGGCTAAACGTTATAAAAGTGTTGCTAACCAGCCCATCTGGGTCATCCATTCGGTGACTGGTGCAAGAGTGAATTCGACGCACAGTAACCCTACCAACGTCAGAACAATCGTGTACGGCAACGCCATCCAGACCATGCGACCATAGGAGAGACGGATTAATGGTGCCAGTGCGGAGGTTAGCAGGAACAAAAATGCCGCCTGACCGTTTGGCGTCGCTACCGATGGCAGGTTCGTACCGGTATTGATTGCCACGGCTAACAGCTCAAATTGCTTTAAGCTAATCGCGCCGCTTTCCATTGCCGCTTTCGCTTCGTTGATATAAATAGTGCCAACAAAGACGTTATCTGAAATAGAAGATAACAGGCCGTTAAAGAGATAGAACAACGTTAGCTGCGCATGTTCGGAGGCTTGTAAAACGAACTGAATAATTGGCGCGAAAAGATGTTGATCGATAATCACTGCCACAATAGAGAAGAAAACGGTCAAAAGTGCAGTGAATGGCAGCGATTCGGTAAAGGCTTTGCCGATGGCGTGCTCATCGGTAACGCCCGTTAACGCGGTGGCCAGAATAATCACCGACAGGCCAATCAGCCCCACCTCTGCAAGATGAAGGGCGAGGGCGGTAACCAGCCAGATGCCGATAATCGCCTGAACTATCAGCTTAATTTTATCCTGGCGGGTGCGCTGCTTACGGCTTTGGTCATCGAACTGCTGTAAGACGTCGCGGACTTTTTCCGGCAGTGTTTCGCCATAGCCAAACCAGCGCATCTTCTCGAGCAATATACAGGTTAACAGCCCACATACCAGTACCGGGATGGTGACCGGCGACATACGCAAAAAGAAGTCGCCGAAATGCCAGCCAGCCGCTTTAGCAATGATCAGGTTTTGCGGCTCCCCGACCATCGTCATTACCCCGCCCAGCGCCGTACCCACGCCTGCATGCATCATCAGGCTGCGCAAGAATCCGCGAAATTGCTCCAGCACCGTTTTGTAATGCTGGTCGATATGGCTGTCATCCAGTATATCGTTTTCTTCACCGCGTGATGAGGCAACGCGATGGTAAATTCCGTAAAAACCGACCGCGACGCTGATCACTACAGCTACCACGGTGAGGGCATCAAGGAAAGCCGACAGGAAGGCAGCGGCGACGCAAAAGGCCAGCGACAGAACCATCTTCGAGCGAATACTGAGTAACAGACGGGTAAAAATAAACAGTAGCAACTGTTTCATAAAGTAGATGCCCGCCACCATAAACATCAGCAGCAGCAATACTTCCAGGTTGGCGGCAACCTCTTCACGTACATGGGTAGCGCTGGTCATACCAATGACAACCGCTTCAATGGCCAGCAACCCGCCGGGCAGAAGTGGATAACACTTCAACGCCATCGCCAGAGTGAAGATAAACTCCGCCACCAATAGCCAGCCGGCAACAAAAGAATTAGCGAAAAAGATTAATGGGTTAATGATCAAAAAGATAAGTAGTGCCAGTTTATACCAGTCAGGCGACTGGCCTAAAAAGTTGCGCCACATGGCGCGACCCCAGGAGATCTCCATGAAATTTTCCCTTACCTGTGAAAATGAAATAGCGTTTTTATGTTTAAACGCAGAGAGTAGCGAGCGCGGCGAATGCAAGCAAGTGCTTAACGATATTCGCAGACGATATCAGAAATGGTGTATTGATCCCCTTTTTCTTCATCGTGTCCGCTATCAGGCGTTACGCCCGTCTGGTATGATGAGTGTAACTATGTTTTGCTGTGTAATGGAAATCTCACTATGGTCATTAAGGCGCAGAGCCCGGCGGGTTTCGCGGAAGAGTATATTATTGAAAGTATCTGGAATAACCGCTTCCCTCCGGGAACGATATTACCGGCAGAACGAGAACTCTCCGAGCTGATCGGTGTGACGCGCACTACATTACGCGAAGTACTACAACGGCTGGCGCGAGACGGCTGGCTGACCATTCAGCATGGTAAACCGACAAAGGTCAATAACTTTTGGGAAACGTCAGGGTTGAATATTCTGGAAACGCTGGCTCGCCTTGACCATGAAAGCGTTCCGCAGCTTATCGATAATCTGCTGTCGGTGCGTACCAATATTTCTACTATTTTTATTCGTACGGCGTTGCGTCAACATCCTGATAAAGCGCAGGAAGTGCTGGCTACCGCTCACGAAGTGGCCGATCATGCCGATGCCTTCGCCGAGCTGGATTATAACATCTTTCGCGGCCTGGCATTCGCCTCCGGCAACCCTATATATGGCTTGATCCTGAACGGCATGAAAGGATTATATACCCGCATTGGCCGCCACTATTTCGCCAATCCGGAAGCGCGCAGCCTGGCGTTGGGCTTCTATCATAAATTATCGTCGTTATGTGAGCAGGGTGCGCACGATCAGGTGTATGAAACGGTGCGTCGTTACGGGCATGACAGCGGCGAAATTTGGCACCGTATGCAAAAAAATCTGCCCGGTGATTTAGCCATTCAGGGGCGATAACCCAGGAGGGCCCGGTAAGCGCCACGGCTACCGGGCAGTACTACCATTACAGATTGTTCATGCGCGGCGGGCAACGTTCCAGCAATTCTACGCTGCCGTCTTCATTCTGCTGTTCCAGCATGACATCAAATCCCCATAAGCGGTGTACATGTTTCAGCACCTCTTTGCGCCCCTTATCCAGCGGCGCGCGGTTATGGGGGATATAACGCAACGTCAGTGACCTGTCACCGCGTAAATCCACATTCCAGACCTGAATATTCGGTTCCAGATTACTCAGATTATACTGTGACGACAGTTTTGCACGAATCTCCCGATACCCGTCCTCATTATGAATAGCGGAGATTTCCAGATAATTATGTCTGTCATCATCAAGTACCGTGAAGAAACGAAAATCGCGCATCACTTTAGGCGACAGGAACTGGCTGATAAAACTCTCATCTTTAAAGTCACGCATAGCGAAGTGCAGCGTTTCCAGCCAGTCGGAACCAGCAATATCCGGGAACCAGTATTTATCTTCATCAGTCGGCGACTGGCAAATACGTTTAATATCCTGGAACATGGCAAAGCCAAGCGCATAAGGATTTATTCCGCTATACCAGGGGCTGTTATAGGGCGGCTGGAACACCACATTGGTGTGGCTGTGTAAAAACTCCAGCATAAAGCGCTCTGTGACTTTGCCTTCGTCATAGAGATGATTAAGGATGGTGTAATGCCAGAAGGTCGCCCAGCCTTCGTTCATGACCTGCGTCTGTTTCTGCGGATAAAAATACTGGCTAACTTTACGCACGATGCGCAGAATTTCACGTTGCCACGGCTCCAGCAGTGGGGCATTTTTTTCCATAAAATAGAGCAGATTTTCCTGCGGTTCGGAAGGAAAACGTCGCGCTTCGGCAACGGTTTTCTCTTCTTCGCGTTTCGGCAACGTGCGCCACAGCATATTGACCTGGCTTTGCAGATACTCTTCCCGGCTTTTTTGTCGCGCTTTTTCCTCCTGCAATGAGATTTTTTGCGGGCGCTTATAGCGATCAACGCCGTAATTCATCAGCGCGTGACAGGAATCGAGCAGCTTTTCTACCTCGTCTACCCCGTAGCGTTCTTCACAACGGGTAATGTAATTACGGGCGAAAATTAGGTAATCAACGATAGAACTGGCATCCGTCCAGCTTCGAAACAGATAATTATTCTTAAAAAACGAGTTATGTCCGTAACAGGCGTGCGCCATCACCAGCGCCTGCATGGTGATGGTATTTTCCTCCATCAAATAGGCGATACAGGGATTGGAGTTGATCACAATTTCATAAGCCAGTCCCTGCTGGCCATGCTTATACAGACGTTCAGTTTCAATGAACTTTTTGCCAAATGACCAGTGTGGATAGTTGATGGGCATCCCAACGCTGGAGTAGGCGTCCATCATCTGTTCGGAGGTGATGACCTCAATTTGGTGAGGGTAAGTATCCAGCTTATAGCGTTTCGCCACCCGGTCTATCTCTGCCAGATAAGTATCCAGCAGATCAAAGGTCCAGTCGGGCCCATCGCTCAAGCGTGTGGTGTCCTTATTCATGGAGTCAATCGTAGCCATTCGCGCACCCTCATTGTTGGCGGCGCTCTCTGTGTGGAGTGCCTCATTTAAAGCATAGAACAGCCTGTTAAAAAACGAATTGAGAGTGAAAATTTTTCTTTGCGATTTTCTCCGATCTGTACGGTGAAAAACCGGGTCGACGCACGATTTTATGCTGCGTAAAAATGGTGCGCAGCAGGAGATCTCACACCAGTGAGATGGCTTACCATTAGGGTATATGTGAAGCATGTCACCATAAAAAAGTCGTATGTTGAATAATATTTTCATCTGAGTTATCAAGATGTAATCAGAAGATTATTCTTATTACTAATAACGGAGCGGTTATGCGAGTTGTCATCCTGGGGAGTGGCGTGGTCGGTGTGACCAGCGCCTGGTATCTGAGTCAGGCGGGACATGAGGTCACCGTCATTGATCGCGAATCCGGCCCGGCGCAAGAGACCAGTGCGGCGAATGCCGGGCAAATTTCACCGGGATACGCAGCGCCGTGGGCAGCCCCAGGCGTGCCGCTGAAAGCGATAAAATGGATGTTTCAGCGCCACGCACCGTTGGCGGTGCGTCTGGACGGTACCCCGTTTCAATTGAAGTGGATGTGGCAAATGCTGCGTAACTGCGATACCCGGCATTACATGGAAAACAAAGGCCGTATGGTGCGTCTGGCGGAATATAGCCGTGACTGTCTGAAAACGTTACGCGCTTCAACCGGTATTGAATATGAAGGCCGCCAGGGGGGAACGCTACAGCTTTTTCGTACCGCGCAACAGTATGAGAATGCCACCCGCGATATCGCAGTGCTCGAGGACGCTGGTGTGCCATATCAGTTGCTGGAGTCCAGCCGACTGGCGGAAGTCGAGCCCGCTCTGGCGGAGGTCGCACATAAATTGACCGGCGGACTGCGTTTACCAAATGATGAAACCGGAGATTGCCAACTCTTTACTCAGCGTCTGGCGCACATGGCGGAGCAGGCGGGGGTAACCTTTCGCTTTAATACCCCTGTAGAAAAACTGCTGTATGAAAATGAACAGATTTACGGCGTGAAATGCGGCGGTGAAATCATTAAAGCGGATGCGTATGTCATGGCGTTCGGATCGTATTCGACGGCGATGCTTAAAGGCATTGTCGATATTCCGGTTTATCCGCTGAAAGGTTATTCATTAACTATTCCCATAGCCCAGTCAGATGGCGCGCCCGTGTCGACTATTCTGGATGAAACCTACAAAATCGCCATTACACGTTTCGATAAGCGTATTCGCGTGGGGGGGATGGCGGAAATCGTGGGCTTTAATACCGAATTGTTACAACCGCGTCGCGAGACGCTGGAGATGGTCGTGCGGGATCTTTTTCCGCGTGGCGGTCATATCGAGCAGGCTACTTTCTGGACCGGTTTGCGGCCCATGACGCCAGACGGCACGCCAGTCGTTGGACGCACCCGTTTTAAAAATCTGTGGCTCAATACCGGGCATGGCACATTAGGCTGGACCATGGCCTGCGGTTCAGGTCAATTATTAAGCGATATCTTATCAGACCGTACACCTGCGATACCTTACGATGATCTGAGCGTGGCGCGGTACGGCGCTGATTTTATGCCTTCCCGTCCGCAGCGTTTGCATAGCGCACATAACTGAATAAGGAAGTGAAATGACCCGCCCTATACAAGCCAGTCTTGATTTACAGGCAATGAAACAAAATTTGGCTATTGTGCGCCGGGCGGCCCCTGAGGCGCGCGTCTGGTCGGTAGTGAAAGCCAATGCTTACGGCCACGGTATTGAGCGCGTCTGGGGTGCGCTGGGGGCTACTGACGGCTTCGCCATGCTCAACCTTGAAGAGGCGATTACGCTGCGTGAGCGAGGGTGGAAAGGCCCGATATTAATGCTGGAAGGTTTTTTTCATGCCCAGGAGCTGGAGCAATACGACACCTATCGGCTAACTACCTGCATCCACAGTAACTGGCAGTTAAAAGCGCTGCAAAACGCGCGGCTTAACGCGCCGCTGGATATCTATGTCAAAGTCAACAGTGGCATGAATCGACTGGGCTTTCAGCCAGAACGGGCCCAGACTGTGTGGCAGCAGTTACGGGCGATACGCAATGTCGGCACAATGACACTGATGTCACATTTTGCCCAGGCAGATCATCCGGAAGGCATCGGAGAAGCGATGGCCCGTATTGCGCTGGCAACGGAGGGGCTTGAGTGCCCGTATTCGTTATCAAACTCGGCGGCGACACTGTGGCATCCCGAGGCGCATTACGATTGGGTCAGGCCTGGCATTATTCTGTACGGTGCGTCGCCGTCAGGACTGTGGCGGGATATTGCCAATACCGGACTAAAACCCGTTATGACGCTGAGTAGCGAAATTATTGGCGTGCAGACACTGAAAGCGGGTGAAAAGGTCGGTTATGGCGGGTGTTATACTGCGGGTCAGGAGCAGCGCATTGGTATCGTAGCGGCCGGTTATGCTGATGGCTATCCGCGCCATGCGCCGACAGGAACGCCGGTCCTGGTGGACGGTATCCGTACGGGAACAATAGGCACCGTTTCAATGGATATGTTGGCGGTGGATTTGACGCCGTGTCCGCAGGCGGGAATCGGCACGCCGGTCGAATTATGGGGCAAAGACATTAAGGTGGATGACGTCGCTTCCGCGGCAGGCACGTTAGGCTATGAATTACTGTGCGCCGTCGCACCGCGCGTGCCATTTGTGACAACGTAACACTGGCGTAGTCATGGCGTGTCGACCGGCGCATCAGATGGCCGGTCGACACGCTTTCAGGAAAGCGAGTTTATTCCGTTTCGTCTTCAGCGACGCGTACCCCTATCTTGCGTACCACGTTATCTTCTTTTTCCGCCACGGTCCAAATCATTCCGGCAAATTCAACCTGATCGCCAACAACCGGCGCGGCACCCAGCAGTTGCTGTATAATTTCGCCCAGAGTTTGCTGTTTATCCCGGTACTCCATTCCTTCTTCCAGTCCGTAGATAAGCGCTACATCAGCAAATTTTGCATTCGCTTCAAGGATAAAATCGCCAAAGAAACGCTGATCTAACGAAACTGGCGGTGACTGGCTAAACAGTTTGCCCAGCGCTGGCAGATCGCGCTCCCGGCCAATCACGCACAGTACGTCGCCTTCACGCAGGCGAGTGCTTCCTGTGGGATGAAAAAGTTCATTATCGCGAAACAGCGCAGCAATACGGGTTTCGTTTGGCATGTGCAGATCGCGCAATGCCGCGCCGACGCACCATTTATCCGCGCTCAATTGATAAATGAATTGTTCCCACGGATTGTCAGGATGGATGTCAAGCCCCACGCGTGAGACTGGCCAGCCGACTGGAGGCACCACCACTTTGGCTTTTTTCGCAGCCCATGACAGCGATGTCCCTTGTAAAAGCAGTGACACCAATACCACAAAGAATGCGACATTAAAGAACAGACGCGCGTTTTCAAGCCCGGCCATCATAGGGAATACGGCGAGAATAATTGGCACCGCGCCGCGCAAGCCGACCCAACTGATGAAAATGCGTTCCCGGAGATTGAAACCGCGAAAGGGTAGCAGACCGGTGAAAACCGACAGTGGGCGGGCGAAAAAAATCATCCAGATAGAAAGAATGAGCGCAGGGACGGCAATCGGCCACAGATCGGAAGGTGTTACCAGTAATCCCAATACCAGGAACATCGCAATCTGCGCCAGCCAGGCCAGCCCGTCAAAGTTTTGCAGGATACCGTAACGGTTACGAATAGGGCGATTTCCTAACAGGAATCCACACAGGTAGACCGCGAGAATACCACTACCTCCCAGCGCGGTTGTCAGGGCAAAAATCAGAATACCGCCGCTGAGCGCCAGCATCGGATACAGACCACTGGGCAGGGAAATGCGATTAATCATCTGCTGTAGCAGATAGCCTCCGCCCAGGCCAAAGACAATGCCAAGACCGAACTGCTGAACAATATGAACGGCAAACATCCAGTCCAGACCAGTCTCATGTTTCTGAATCATCTCAATTAACGTGATAGTCAGAAAAACGGCCATTGGATCGTTACTTCCCGATTCGATCTCCAGCGTGGAGCCGACACGTTCGTTTAACCCTTTGCCGCCCAGAAGCGAAAAGACCGCTGCTGCGTCAGTCGAACCAACAATTGCGCCGATGAGCAAACCTTCAATAAGATCCAGATGAAACAGCCAGGCCGCCATCATGCCAGTCAACCCTGAGGTAATCAGCACGCCGAGCGTTGCCAGCGACAGCGCAGGCCCCAGTGCTACCCGAAAAGAGCTGGCCTGGGTGCGCATGCCGCCATCCAGTAAGATAATTGCCAGAGCCAGGTTACTGACCATATAGGCGAAAGGATAATTGTCGAAAGGAATGCCGCCGATGCCATCCACACCCGCTAACATCCCAATGGCGAGGAAGATAACCAGAATCGGGATACCAAGCCGCGATGAGAATGAACTTAACAGGATACTGCTGGTTACAAGGATGGAACCCAAAATAAATAGACTAATAATTGTTGCAGCATCCAACGTTTTTTATCTCCTGATTTACGTGACTTCGTATTATTTAACATTAACATAATAACGACCCGGACAGCGTTTTACTTAGCCTGTCGTCGGTTTTTTTTATCATAAAAGCGTAGGATGACCTGATAAGGTGAGTTCGCTACCCTGAGCTGTATGTTTTAGCGTGGCGTTTGCGCCAATGGGGAGCGTCACCGTGCGCGCTTCATGCCCGAAGTCGAGGCCGGTAATAAGCGGGACGGACAGACGGGAACGTAAAAGCGCGTAGACGGCTTCCAAAGCATAGTCAGCATCATACTCATTGGGCGTTGCGCCGCTGAAGCTGCCGAGAATAATGGCGCTCTGGCGGTCTAAAATCCCGGCATACGCCAGTTGTAGAAGCATTCGCTCAACCCGAAAAGGATGTTCATTAATATCTTCCAGTACCAAAATACCCTTGTCGATATCCGGCATCCAGGGCGTACCGATAAGTGAGATCAACATCGCCAGATTCCCCCCCCATAAGGTACCTTTCGCTTCGCACTGCGGGCCGTCCCCTTGCCATTTCACGGTGTACCGCGCATTGCGCAACGCCAGCCAGAAGTGCTGCTCGGTAAACGTATTCAGAGTTTCGGCGCCGAAGTTTGCCGCCAGCATAGGGCCGCTGAAAGTGATGATATTGGCCTGTGCCAATAATCCGGCCTGAATTGCTGTAAAATCACTGTGACCGCAAATGAGTAAGGGGGAGCTCTGTTGCCGGGAGGCGATCGCCTGCCAGTCAATGTGATTCAACAAGCGACTGGCGCCATAGCCGCCACGAACCGGCATGACAATCGTATCCGGCGTGGTCAGCGAGGCCAGCGAATTAACATCGGCCAGGCGTTCCGCGTCCGTACCGGCAAAACGCTGATGACGGCGACGGATCACTTCGTCATTCTCTACCCGATGGCCCGCGTTGAGCAGGCGCTGAACGCCGCGTAACGCGGCCTGTTGGTTAATACAGTAGCCCGAGGGGGCGATTAAATGAAACAGGGACATGGCAATTCCTTGCTGACAATAGAATGCAAATGTATATCATGCCGCATATATCAGGCGGTGTCCCCCATTGCGCCGTGTTTTCGAATGACACAATGACGGGGGCAGCCTGAGTGCCTGGTCGGGGTGGCATTACGCTTCCGGCCGACAGGAGGTTCATCGGCGCGCCAGACCTGCGTTTCGGGGTGGCGGTCAGCGGGGATTGCACCTCAGCGACAAGTTCCGGTTATAAGGATAGATGACGTGAAATTAAGATGGTTTGTTTTTTTGGTGATAATACTCGCTGGTTGTAGCGCCAAACAGGATTACAGGAATCCGCCATGGAATGCTGAAGTGCCTGTAAAGCGTGCAATGCAGTGGATGCCTATCAGTGAAAAAGCCGGGGCGGCATGGGGTGTCGATCCGCATTTAATCACCGCGATTATCGCCATTGAATCAGGCGGCAATCCTAACGCGGTCAGTAAATCCAATGCGATTGGTCTGATGCAGCTCAAGGCCTCGACCTCCGGGCGCGACGTCTATCGTCGTATGGGGTGGCGCGGCGAGCCGACCACCAGCGAGCTGAAAAACCCTGAGCGTAACATCTCTATGGGTGCGGCGTATCTGAGTATCCTGGAAAATGGGCCGCTGGCTGGCATCAAAGATCCGCAGGTGATGCAATATGCGCTGGTCGTCTCTTACGCTAACGGTGCCGGCGCGCTATTGCGAACCTTTTCATCCGACAGGAAGAAGGCGATAGAAAAAATTAACGATTTGGATGCGGACGAATTTTTTGAGCATGTCGTTGATAACCATCCTGCGCCGCAGGCTCCGCGCTATATCTGGAAGCTTCAGCAGGCGCTGGATGCTATGTAGTTTATCGTGAAGATGACTCTCGCACTTTATTCGCCCTTTCTCTGGCATCGCGCTCAAGAGAGAAAATAATCCGTTGTAATTCCCGTTCCACCGCCGGGCTGACGTTAAGAAAACGAAAGCTCAGGCGGGGAGTGGTGATTGTTTCATTTTTTCCATCAATGATCGTACGTTCGCTAATGGCGATAAGCTGGACGTCAACGTGGAAAATACCCCATTGTCCCATATTAAGTTCAACCTGTGAAAAGCGCACGCCTTCCGTTACACCTTCAGGTATGGCTGATTCCAGTAACGCGCCCATTCCGCCAAGAGAGAGATCAAACAGACGAAAACGTAACGTACTGTTATCTGGTAGTGTGGCATGGCCATAGTAAGGCGGATATAGCGGTGCGCCAATGCGAAAATATTCCCGGCGCTGAACAAACCACAGTGAGGATGGCAGGGGGGTGATAAAGGCTGGCAACTGCTGATAGTGACCCGTGGCGAGCTGCGGCAATATGAACTCAACTTTTGCCCCTTGTGTTTCTGCGGTAATCGTGACCTGCCCGGCGCGTAATACAGCGATATTTTCATATTCCTGGCTGCCGTAATCCACGATGAGTTTTTCTGGGTCTACCGCCAAAATTTTACTGATGAATTGACCATTCACCCAGGAAATACGCAGTGGAACCTGGTTTTTATTTAAATCCCGTAGCACGCCTAATACCGCTAATGGAGTTTTTTTCAGGAACTGCTCATTGTAGTGACTCACACGAAATAACCCCTGATGCCTGACAGACTATCGTTGGATTATCGGCATCGATAGAAAAAACTTAATAGCGATAAATACATTTTTCGCCAGGCAGATAAATGATTGGATCAGAAATATGGTGTCCGACCTTGCCTATACTTAAAACGTATTTACTGGAAAGAGGGTCTGCAAATGGGAATTATCGCCTGGATTGTTTTTGGTTTGATCGCCGGCGTTATCGCCAAATTACTTATGCCGGGACGCGATGGCGGGGGATTTATCCTGACCTGTATTCTCGGGATCGTGGGGGCGGTTGTTGGCGGATGGCTGGCGACCATGTTCGGTATTGGCGGCAGTATCAGCGGATTTAATTTGCACAGTTTCCTGGTGGCCGTGGTAGGCGCGATTGTGGTGCTGGTGATTTTCCGCCTTCTGCGGCGTGGCTAACCGCTTCAGGAGGGAGTATGTGCAGACCCGGTAATACACCGGGTCTGCATACTATAAACACCGATCAGGGGGTTGCTGCTGACGGCATTTTGATCGGCGCTGCGCTTAACGATGTCGGACGGGTAGACGGTACGCTATCACACGGTTTTTCCTGAGGGCAAATCAGGTCGAGCATTTTCAACGTCACGCCGTTGGTCCAGCCAAAGCCGTCCTGAAGAGGATATTCGCCGCCGCCTCCGCCGGTTCCGGTACTGCTGACATCATATTTTTCGACCAGTTTTTTCTCGCGATCGTAGGTGTGCTGCACGTTAGTTAAAAAGCGCCAGGTCACTTCCATTGCCACCTTATCCTGCCCATAATTTTGCAACCCCTCGGTGGCGACCCATTGTAACGGCGCCCAGCCGTTTGGCGCATCCCACTGCTGTCCGCTTTTAACCGAGGTGGTAGCCAGCCCGCCAGGCTGTAACAGATGTGTCTGGGCTGCCGCCGCAACTTTTGCGGCGCGATCTTGCGCCGCGGCGTTCACATAGAGTGGGAACAGCGCGGCAGCGGTGAGTTGGGTACGGATTCTATTGCTCTTCAGGTCATAGTCGGCATACCAGCCTTCTTTGTTATTCCACAGATGCCTTTCAATGGCTTTCTGGCGCGTATTGGCCAGCGCGTCATAGTGCGAGGCTTTGGCCTGATCGCCTGCCGCAGCACTGGCGCGGGCGAGGGTTTTCTCCAGTTTATACAACAGAGCGTTAAGATCGACAGGGACAATCGTGGTGGTACGGATGGTGCTGAGTTGCTTCGGATTATCCATCCAGCGGGAACTGAAATCCCATCCAGAGGCCGCGGCAGAGCGGAGGTCCCGATAGATTTCCGTTGCCGGGCGGTTCGGGTTGCTTTTCGCGGTGGCGATATCTTCAACCCAGGATTCAGGGCGGGGCGTATCCCGATCGTCCCAGTAGCGGTTGAGAACACTGCCGTCTTCCAGTTTGACGACGCGCTGGTTTTGTTGGCCAGGTTGTAACGTGTCAACGCCTTCCATCCAGTAGGCGTACTCTTTTTGCAACTGCGGCAGGTATTCTTTCAGCGCATTGTCACCTTCATGTTGCGCCAGTAACTCAACCATAAACGCAAAGAAAGGCGGCTGCGAACGACTCAGGTAGTAGGTACGGTTGCCGTTAGGAATATGCCCCCAGGCGTCAATTTCGTAACCAAAGTTTGCCACCATATCCGCAACCTTATCCCAGTGCCCGCTTTCCGCCAGCCCCAGCATCGTAAAGTAACTGTCCCAGTAGTAAATTTCCCGGAATCGCCCACCCGGTACGACATAGGATTCAGGCAACGGCAAGAGCGAGTCCCATTTTTCGACGTTTTTAGTTGAACGGGTTAGTACCGGCCACAGGCCATCAATATGTTCACGTAATGACTGCCCTGCAGGCGGAACATATTTTTCTCCTGCTTTCGGCAGAGTGAAGTTAACCTCCACAAAATGGCGTAAATCGAAGCCGGACTGATTTCGCTGCATACGGTAATCCGCAAGAATCATTAGCGGATCGCTATTGGGTATCGCGTCAGCAAACGTTTTTTGATCGGGGAAGAGTTTTGCATTCTGAACATCATTAAAGAGCGGACCCAGCAGAATATCCGGCGGCGGCGGGGTATCAGCTGAGACTTCTGTGGCGTTCGCCGGAAGTGACGCAAAGGTCAGTAGCGCTCCAGCCAGTGCCAGTTTTATTGCTTTTGCCAGCAGAACAGAACGGCGAATCTCGGCGGGTATAATCAAGTTATCTCCTTAGCGGTGAGCCAAAGTCAACGGCATTTACTTATGACAAAACCTTAGCCTACGATGACCAGATACGCGTGATTGAACCGTTATTTTGCGAACGAACAGACATTTTCGTCAGATAGAATCTGTCGGTATATGCGTGGAAAATTCAGCATAGACAAACAAAAATCCACGCCGTGGCGTGGATTTTTGTACAACGAGACTTAACCTTAACCCGGATAGATACCGCGATCTTTACGGGCCAACAGAATGCGTTCACAGGCGACAATATAAGCCGCGGTTCGCAGAGAGCAGGATTTCTCAGCTGCTTTTTGCCAGACATGTACGATCGCATCAGTCATGATTTTGTCCATACGGGCATTGATCTCTTCTTCGCTCCAGAAGAAGCTGGCCATATCCTGTACCCATTCGAAATAACTGACGGTCACGCCGCCAGCGTTACAAACCACGTCAGGCACCACGATGATGCCCCGGCTGGCCAGAACATCATCGGCATCGGGATAGGTCGGGCCGTTCGCCCCTTCCAGCACCAGCTTACAAGTCAGGACTTCCGCGCGTTGACGGGTAATCTGGCCTTCAAGCGCCGCCGGGATCAGAATGTCCATCTCCAGGCTCCAGAACGCATCACTGGCGATAGTGTCCGCGCCCGGGAAACCGGCAATCTGTTTGTGCTCTGCCTGCCATGCCGTGAGCGCCTTCATATCAATACCGGTGGCGTTAAACAGGGTTGCGGTATGATCCTGTATCGCCACGACACGGGCGCCAGCGCTGGCAAACAGACGCGCGGCTTCGCTGCCGACGTTACCAAAACCCTGAACCGCAACGCGGGCACCTTCAACGGCGATATTCGCCCGGCGCGCAACTTCCAGGCCACTCACGAAAACGCCACGCCCTGTCGCTTTTTCACGGCCCAGAGAACCGCCGAGATGAATAGGTTTTCCGGTCACGACGCCTGTGACCGTGGTGCCGTGATTCATGGAATACGTATCCATCATCCAGGCCATCACTTTACCGTTGGTGCCGACATCCGGTGCAGGAATATCTTTTTGCGGGCCGATGATAATGCCGATTTCGCTGGTATAGCGGCGGGTTAAACGCTCCAGTTCACCTTCTGACAGCGAGAACGGATCGACGCGGATGCCGCCTTTGGCGCCGCCATACGGCAGGTTCAGCGCCGCACATTTGATGGTCATCCAGGCTGACAGGGCCATCACTTCATTAAGATCAACGTCCGGATGGTAGCGAACACCACCTTTACCCGGCCCCCGGGAGAGGTTGTGTTGAACACGATATCCTTCGAAATGGCGGATTGTACCGTCATCCATTTGCACCGGAATATCGACGATCAGAGCGCGCTTCGGGTGACGCAGAGTATCCACCCAGGGGGTCAGTTCGCCCAGGTAAGGGGCTACACGCTCGATTTGTTGTAGGTAGGTATTCCAGGCAGATGTGCTGCTATCTGAAGCGTAAGATAACTTATCCATGATAAACCTTAGTGATAAAAGTAATATGTTCTTTAATTGACCGTGGTACATAGTAGATCACACCATGCAGTGGATAATTTAACACTTTTTTAAATAATTGACTCAGATCAAAACTGAGAGGCGGCGGGTTTTTAGCGGCAACTTTTGCCAGAAGATGGTTAATTATCCGTGAAAATCGCTGGTATGTTGCTATTTATGCGATTAATAGCCTAAATATGCATGAGATGGGTAAAACGGTTATTTGTCATAATTATGACGCACCTCTAAAAGTAAATGAAATGATAACAACATGTACATAAATTTATGTTGCGTTGCAGGAAGGGCTACGTCTTCGCAAAGTGTGTAAAAAGATAAACATCCCCGGAGCCAGTCAGGGCTGGCTCCGGTTTACAACGTTATTTTTGACGCGATTCAAGCCATACCAGAGTCAGCGTCGACAGTGAGCACATCAGCAGAATGCCGACAAACCACAGTAAATACCACATCGCTCCAGCTCCCTAATAAAGTTCATGATCGTTGCGGCGGAGGGTTTCCAGGTTGATGCGCCCCAACATTTTGTAATAGCTCCACAGCGTGTAGAGCAGAACAATCGGCAGAAAAATCAGCACAATCACCAGCATGATCCCGAGCGTCATCTGGCTGGAGGTGCTGTCCCATACCGTCAGGCTGGAAAGCGGGCTCACGCTCGACGGCATCACAAAAGGAAACAGCGTTATCCCACCAGTAAAGATGATGCAGGCCTGGGTCAATGACGCGAACAGGAATCCGCAAATAGCCCGACCGCGGAGGCAGACATAGAGTGTCAGGATCGGCAATACCATACCGAGCAATGGGATGATGAGCAGTAGAGGCGTGCGTATAAAGTGATTCATCCAGGCACCCGGCAGTATTGCCACGCCTTTTAATAGCGGGTTTGAAGGACCATTGGCATCCTGTGCGAGTAAGACAAAACCATCAATGCCAGCCCACAGCCAGTATCCGGTCAGCAGGAAACAGAGCACCACCAGTAGCGCGCTGTTACGAGTGGCTGACAGCGCGCGTTGGCGAATAACGCCATCGGTTTTCAACTGCAACCAGACGCCTCCTTGCATAATCACCAACGACAGGCTCAATAACCCACACAGTAAGGCAAACGGCGAGAGTAATTGCCAGAAGGTGCCAAAATACGCAACATGAAGCTGCGGTGTGAAGGCAAAGGGGACCCCTAAAAACAGATTGCCGAACGCGATGCCGAATACCACCGGAGGAACCAGACTCCCGATAACCAGACCCGTATCCCATAGCGCTCGCCAACGGGGACTGGCAATCTTACCGCGATAATCAAAGGCCAGCGGACGAAAGAAGAGCGCGCATAACACCAGAATCATTGCCACATAAAAACCGGAAAACGCGGCGGCATAGACCCGTGGCCAGGCAGCGAATAACGCACCGCCCGCGAGGATCAGCCATACCTGATTTCCTTCCCAGTGGGCACCGACGCTATTGATCAGCACCCGGCGTTCGTCATCGTTGCGCGCTATCAGCGGCAGCAGACAACCGACACCCATATCAAACCCGTCAGTTACCATAAATGCCACCAGGATGACGCCGATCAGCAGCCACCAAATGAACCGCAACGTTTCATAATCCAACATGATTGTCTCCTTTATCCCTGTTGTTGCGCTTGTTGTTGATGTTGCATGGCGCTCGGCCCAAGACGCGCGTACTTCTGCATCAGATAGACTTCCGCGATTAAAAACAGGGTGTAAAGTCCGAGGATAAGCCCCATTGAGAAGGCCAACTGGCCAGGCGTCAGCGCGGAGTGAGCGTACCAGGTCGGCAGAATGTCCTGAATCGCCCAGGGTTGACGGCCAAACTCCGTCATAAACCAACCGGCTTCAATGGCAATCCACGGTAACGGCAGGCTCCAGAGCGCCATACGCAAGACCCAGCGATGCTGGTCGATACGCATTCGCAGCGTCTGTATCAACGCAATCAACATCACCACTAACAGCAGCGAGCCGCAGCCAACCATAACGCGAAAACTCCAGAACACCGGCGCCACCTGGGGAATTGCGCCACGCTGGGCCGCACGATACTGCTCCGGCGTCACATGGTTCATATCCGGGGCATATTTCGCCAGCAGGATGCCGTAACCCAGATCACCTTCAACAGCGTGAAACGCATTCAATACCTGCGGTGAGCGATTGCCCTGCGCAATCTCCTGCATCAGTAGCCAGGCCTCGCGGCCACGCTTCAGACGCGGCAGAGCGTCATCCATCAGGTTTTTTAACCCCGGAACCGGCGTATCTAAAGAGTGGGTGGCCAAAATACCCAGCAGAGCGGGGATCTTCACGGCAAAGGCATTACGTTCTTGTTCCTGTTGCGGCCAGGCGACCAAATGAAACGGCGCGGGTGCGGGTTCGGTTTGCCATTCTCCCTCCATCGCCGCCAGTTTCACCGGCTGAATCCGGGCGACTTCATAGGCCGAACTGTCCCCCAGTTGCAGGGTACCCAGAATGGCGAGAGTACCGAATACTGATCCAATAGCAAACGAGCGCAACGCGACTTCGCGCTCGCGGCCACGCAACAGATACCAGGCGCTGATGGACATAATAAACATGGCGCCAGTGACATAACCGGACATGACGGTATGGACAAATTTCACCTGACTGACAGGGTTAAAAACCAGATCACTAAAGCTGCTCATTTCCATACGCAGGGTATCAATATTGAAATGGGCGCCGGTAGGATATTGCATCCAGCCATTGGCGTTCAGGATCCAGAGCGCTGAAATATTAGAACCAAAGGCCACCAGCCAGGTGACCAGCAAATGCTGGTATTTATTCAGCCGCTGCCAGCCGAAAAAGAACAGGCCGACGAAAGTGGATTCGAGAAAGAAGGCCAGTAGTGCTTCCATCGCCAGCGGCGCACCGAAAATATCCCCTACATAGTTGGAATAGAGCGACCAGTTAGTCCCGAATTGAAACTCCATGGTCAGGCCGGTAGCCACACCGAGAGCAAAATTGATCCCGAAGAGCTTGCCCCAGAAACGCGTCATATCGCGGTAGACGGTCTTCCCCGTCACCACATAGATAGTCTCCATGACGGCCAGCAAAAAAATCAGTCCAAGCGTAAGAGGAACGAATAAAAAATGATACAACGCGGTCAGCGCAAACTGCCAGCGCGATAAGTCAATGACATCCCACATGCTAACTCCTGTAGGCGGAAAGAGGGTAAAAAAGCCGATGAATAGCGGGTCTAATCACTACCGGGTACAGGTGACATTCCTGTTGGAAAGGATTAGCGTGCCTCCAGCCATCGGCAGACTTCATCCAGGCGCTGGCGCGAGTCGGCCAGATCTTCCGGCGCCGCCAGCACCAGTTCAGGCAGAGGACAAATCTCATAGCTGTCGAACAACGGTCCTTTCAGCGCGTCCAGGCAACGTACATGCCAAAGATGGCGTAATGCCGTGGCGTTGATTTGACTTTCGCCATAGCCCGAGATGCGGATCTGGATATTCCCGTGGCCGCATAAGCGCGCCAGAAAAAGACGATCGGCCTCGCTGAGCGGGAGTTGGGTCAAATTAATGCTGTGAGGTTGCATCGCCGGATCGCGCACGTGCGCCAATAATTCATAAGCCAACGGCAGTCCATTCATCAGACCAGCGACAGGCGGAGGCAGCAGGGAGTCGTCAGGCAGCGTATCGGCAGTAGCCACTTGCCACAAAATCAGAGGCGCGCTACCCGCTTCCAGACGATCCGTCAGCAGGCGTCGGTTATGCAGATGGCGTACCCGCCACAGGCCGCAGAAGATGGTCTCCTGAATCTCGCTTTCACTTCCGTCCGGATGTTGAATACGTACCGAGACTTCGCCTTCGCCCAATAACGTATTAAGGAATGAGAGATCATCGGCATTCAGGGAAGATAACTCCCATCCCAGCACGTCGCCGACTTCCGGGATGCGCCGGGCAAGCTGGTGCCGCAGATCGGCTAACAGCGTCATCACCGTCGCGCTGTGGGGGCATCGCTCCAGCGCCGCCATACTTGGGTCGCCATTGACCTGACAGGTGAGCGGCAAGGGATTCATTGAAAAATCGGCGTCGTCTGGCTGTGTACCCGGCCCGAGCAGATGGAAAAAGGTGTTACTCATTGTTCCGCCTCCTGCGGCGCGGGAGTGTCAACGATTGAACGCATCATCGCGAACAGCTCGGCCCAGGGGTGAATGCCGATAAGCGTGCCGCGTAGTTCACCGTTGGTAAAGACCAGCGTCGCCGGAAACCGGCGTATATTAAAGCGATCGCCAATAGCCTCACTTTGTTCGAGATCGGCTACGGCTACCTGCCAGTCAAACTGTGGAAACTCGCGCAGCACCTCGGCGATCATTACAGGATTATCGCTGACTTCCGGCGTACGTCGTGGATCGCTACTCAGCAGGATAACGCCATCCCGGACCTGGCTTATCCAGTCATCAACCGTGGAAACCTCTACCGGTTGCCATCCCCGGGTTAACAAGCGTTGCCATAGCGCAGAAAATGGGGTGTCATTCGCCACTTCTTTTACCCTCCAGACGTGTCTGGTACTGACGTATACGTACCCCTTCATAGTTTTCCATCGACAGGCACTCATAGTTCAGGCAGCGGGCGGCCTCGTTGACCTGCGGGACGATCCCCCAGGCGGCCAGTTGCGTCAGAGCGGCTTGTTCCGCCGCCGGAAGTTGGGCGCGAGCTATCCCGGTCAGACTACCGCCGTATTCGTCCAGTAGCGCCGGTTGCAGGCCGACAAGCGCAATGTGAGAGGGTAGATGGCCGCGGATGTCTGCCAGCGCCAGGACTTCAGAAAAACTGTTTTGATGCAGGCTCATTTTTTTGGCGCTGAGATATGCCGGGACTTTCTCACCGGCATAGGTTCGCAGGCTGCCTGGCGCAAGACCGTAGTCGATCGCGTCAAGAAGCAGGAGATGGCTGGCTTGCTCAACGTAACCCAACAGGTTGAGTCCTTGCGTACCGCCGTCAACAATTTCTACCTCTTCAGGCCAGTAATAATGGGCATACAGCCGTTCTGCGACCCGAATACCGAACCCTTCATCGGCCCATAACAGGTTCCCTAATCCCATCACCACTACGCGTTGCGCATTCATGAAACCTCCTTGTCGTGCGGTTTGGGGAATTTATGGCTGCGATAGCCATTGATCATGGTGGAGATCACCGTATCGTCGGACATAATGTCTTCCCGGATAGCGAGGTAAACGTGTCCAACGATGAAGGCAGCAATCAGCCACATGCCCAGCCGGTGCCAACTGTGAATATCAATGGAGTTCCCCCCCGTCCAGTAGAAAAATTCAACTACGTAACGGAACGGCGCAAAAATGGCGTACTGGCTATGTTCGGCAAACAGAGCGAAACCGGTCAGGATCATAAATACTGACAGCAGGAAATAGCCGAACATTGCAGCCTGCGCGACAGGATTATGTCCGATGTCGCTCCGCGGTTTTTTTTCCAGAAACAGGTACCAGCGAACCACAGAGAAAGCGCCCTGCCACCAACTGCGGCGCCAGACCGGGACGATAAACAGCTCTCGCGAGTAACGGTTGCCGACACAGGCCCAGTAAATTCGCCCCAGCAGCAGCACGGTGAAAATCATCGCGGCGGTAAAATGGAGTAGACGGATATAGCCCATGTAAAACAGGTAGGTTGCCTCGCCACTCACCGACGGTAGCGGTCGGCCAATGAAGTAGCCTGTCACCATTAGTACCAACATGCAGGCCACCGTTAGCCAGTGCCACAGGCGCACCGGCGCCTCAAACACATAGTGGCTGACGGCAGTATCACGCGCCTCCCCGACGCGTGCAGATAGCTTTCCAGTCATCGTTCTTTTCCTTAACGCTTAACGTACCTGAACGGAAATGAGTTCGCTGCCGTCGTCTCCGAGGACATGAGTTGAACAGGCCAGGCAGGGGTCGAAGCTGTGCAGCGTTCTCAGGATTTCTAACGGTTGGTCGGGAATCGCCATTTGCGTTCCCATCAATGCCGCTTCATAAGCGCCGATCTGTTTTTTAGGATCGCGCGGGCTGGCGTTCCAGGTGGTGGGTACTACACACTGATAGAGATCGATTTTTTGATCGCGTATTGACGCCCAGTGTCCCAACGCTCCGCGAGGCGCTTCGGTAAAACCGATACCGCGGCAGTGCTGCGGCCAACTGGCCGGTTCCCATTTCTCGGTATTGGCGGTGGCCAGGTCGCCGTTTTTCAGGTTGGTCATAAGCCTGTCGAAAAAATACTGTAGCTTATTGACGGCCCATTGCGCTTCGTGCGCGCGGCATAAAATACGGCCAAGCGTCGACTGGATACCGGAGAGCGGCAGTTTAAGGGCGGACATCATGCTATCTACCGACTCTATGGTGGCGGCATCGCCTTTGTGGTAGGCAATAAGCGTCCGGGCGAGCGGGCCGACTTCCATGGCATGACCGCGCCAGCGCGGCGCTTTGATCCAGGAGTAGCGTTCCTGCTCGTTGAGTTGCTGGATATGCGTATCGCTGCCTTTGACATCGCCTGGGTTATACCAGGGCTCGGTAATCCCATCAAAAGGATGGCGACCCAGTTGATCGTCAGGATAGCGGTACCAGGCATGATCCACGAACTCCTGTATCTGCTGAGGATCGGCCAAATCGACTGGCATGACATTTTTAAAATCACCATTGATCACCGCGCCGCCCGGCATGAGCAGACTTTGCTGGCTGAAATCATTGGCGATGTCCGGAAATGCGCCATAGCTCAGAACACATTTATCCGAAAGACCGGTACCAATTTGACTCCATGCTTTATTGAACTGACCGATGGCCAGAGCGTCCGGAACCATCACGTTGTTAATGAAGTCGGCGGTGCGGGTAATGATCGACTGTACCAGGTTGAGGCGCTCCATATTGATAGCACCGACCGCGCCGCGTTGATCAAGATTGATAGCACACGGCATACCGCCGACGATCCAGTTAGGATGGGGGTTTTTACCGCCGAACACCGTATGGATTTTGATTATTTCGCGCTGGAAGTCGAGGGCTTCCAGATAGTGGGCAAAGCCCATCAGGTTGGCTTCTGGCGACAACTTATACTGTGGGTGTCCCCAGTAACCGTTGCGGAAGATCCCAAGCTGGCCGCCGTCGACAAATTTCTTTAAACGATTTTGTACGTCAAAGAAGTAGCCCGGCGATGACATCGGCCAGGCGGAAAGGCTTTGCGCCAACTGTGAAGTGGCGCGTGGATCGGCTTTCAACGCATTCAGGACATCAATCCAGTCCATCCCGGCCAACTGATAAAAATGGACCAGATGATCATGGCACCACAATGTAGCCAGCATGATGTTACGTATAATATTGGCGTTGTCCGGCACCTGGATACCAATTGCATCTTCGATAGCGTACACCGACGCCAGAGCATGTACGCCGGTACAGACACCACAAATACGTTCAACAAACGCCCAGGCATCACGCGGATCACGGCCTTGCAGAATGATCTCCAGCCCGCGAAACATCGTGCCGCAGGAAACCGCATTGGTAATCATGTTCTGCTCGTCGATATTGACTTCGCAGCGCATATGCCCTTCGATGCGGGTAATAGGGTCCACGACCAGACGGCGACCGGCATTGTTGATGGTGTAGCCCTGGGTTTGATACTGGTTACTCATGCCTGCTTATCCTCGTTGTCCGACTGTTGTTCTGCTTGCGTTAATTGCTGTTGATGGCGTTTGCGTTGGTTGATAGCGCTGGCGACAGCATGTCCGCCAACGCCCGCAGCGACCACGCCAAGCGCGGTCAGACCCACCGTATCGGCGGTTGAGTGCGTACCCATCTGCGGGATGTCCACCACGCGGCTATAAAACGAGCCGCGATCCCAGAAACCATTTTCTGAGCATCCCAGACAGCCGTGGCCGGACTGGATAGGGAAAGAGACGCCGTCATTCCAGCGGGTAGAGGAACAGGCGTTATAAGTGGTTGGGCCTTTACAGCCCATCTTGTACAAACAGTATCCCTTGCGGGCGGCGTCATCATCCCAGCTCTCGACAAACTCACCGGCGTCAAAATGGGCGCGGCGGTAGCATTTATCGTGGATACGCTGGCCGTAAAACATCAGTGGACGGCCCATGCGATCGAGTTCTGGTAGACGGTCAAACGTCACCATATAGGTAATAATGGCGCTCATGACGTCCGGGATCGGCGGGCAGCCGGGAACTTTTACGATTGGCTTGTCGGTGATCACTTTGTCGATAGGCGTTGCCCGGGTTGGATTGGGGCGGGCGGCCTGGACGCAACCCCAGGAGGCACAGTTTCCCCAGGCAATAATAGCGCTGGCCCCCGCGGCGGCTTTTTTCAGTTTTTCAATAAACGGGCGACCACCGCTAATACAGAACATCCCTTGCTCTCCCAGCGGCGGATTGCCTTCCACCGCCAGAATGTACTTCCCGGCGTAGCGAGTAGTGATATCGTCGAAGACTTCTTCAGCCTGTGTTCCGGCGGCCGCCATCAGGGTGTCGTCATAGTCGAGGGAGATAAGCGAGAGGATCACATCTTTGGCTAGCGGGTGCGAAGAGCGGATAAAGGATTCGGTACAGCAGGTACATTCCAGCCCATGGATCCAGACAACCGGAATTCGGGGCTTATTCTCCAACGCCCAGGCAATTTTGGGCGTCATGCCGGCACCCAGTCCCAGCGACGTCGCGGCAAGGCTACAGAATTTGAGAAAGCTGCGCCGGGTCACTCCTTTACGGCGCATGGCTTGATAAAAGGTCTCCTCGTTATTCATAACGCGTCTTTTTTCTCCTTTTTGCACCACGCTCCGCCAGGGGCATAAGGCGCTTTTGCGGGAATGGCGACGTTCTCCCGGCAAGGTAAGTCATCGCATTACGCGTGAGCGCGAAAACGATCCCTATTCACTCTGCACTGGCGCACGTCGCCAGAAATAATGTGAAAAAAGCGTATCTGATTGGCGATAAGAAACAATGTGAACTGTGTGGGTATAGCTTATTGCGGCATATTTATGCCCATTATCGGTTTTTCGGCGAGCACAGGGATGAGGTATAAAAAGCGCCTTTTTCGTTCCATCCACTTTTTGAAAGCGGGAGAGAAGAGGGGGCAGAATGTTTTCTGTTCAGCGATCCGGTGGCCGCTAATCGTTATAAGTCGGGGCCTCCACCTGTAAGGTTTGCCGTACTTCATTCAGGATGCTGAACAGATAAAAATTAAGGTGTTCTGCATGATATTCCGCACGATAATCGTCCACTCTTTTCTGAGGGAAGAAACTGGTGTAATAAGATAGTATGTGACATCATTAAAATAAATAGTTAAAAGATGCACACTGCGTAACGGTTTTTATATAAAATAAGATTTTTAAGTACTATAACAGGCTGTAGCAGTTGAAAAAGGGAATGGTATGAAAAACAACATCAGATTTGATTTATCCGATTATTTGATTCATTTTTTTCGTGACGTTGATTTAGAAACGGGGAGCCATATTCATCTGCCTGAACACTGTGGTTTTAATAATCAGCACCATTCACATCTCATCGATGCTAAATATTTACTTAGATTATCTTTACGTAGTCATAAAATCTTCTCATCCTGGTCATACCGAAATGGTCACCGAACAATATATGGTAATTCCCCGGCAGTATGTTTTACAGATATGCCGATTGCAGCCTATTTAGAAACGGGATTGAGTCGCCTGGAAAGACATGAAAAAATCGGTTTATATGCAATCGTTTTGCCTAAAGAACAGATGTTTAATTATGGCGCAAGACCAGCAATATATGGATTGGATCAGGATAATGATGTGCGATACGCATCGGGCTGTCATGGAGAACGTCTCCTTGATGAAACGGTTCTTCCTTTCGTCGAGCAATATAGATATGTTACCTATGTTCCAGGTAAAATTGACTGGACACATGAACGCGAATGGCGATGGCCGTATCGTGGAGATATTAAAAGTTTCCTTGAGCATGTCAAAGAATATGGTCTCCCGGAAGATATTGAAAGTACACCAGGATTTGATTTTAAATCTAATGAAATAAAGGGTGCTGGAATCATAGTCCCCTTTGCAAAGGATATTGTTACCATCGCTCATGATGTTTTAACTTTAATTGATCGTGGTGTGATTGGGAGAAACACTTTTAAATTTATTATAGCGATTGAGAAGTTACAATCATGGACTCAGATCTCAGAACCGCAGGCACTGCTTTCTTGTATTAATGATAACACCTTCGAGTTTGATGCGTTTTTTAATTTATCTCGATGCTGTGTAGCATCCTATGCTGATTCTATTGTGAGTTATGTCAAGGAGTTATATTCTAAAGATGACTTTTTAAATGATTGTTATTCGAGGGAATTCGGCAATGCCTGGGTTTGGATTCATGATAACCAATGTCAGGTAGTACGGGCGTTGCTGCAGGCTGGAATGGTCAAGGTTAATAAAGAAGGAAGGTACTTACTAGATCTTAATTTAGCTTCTGTTGATTGGCCATTAAGAAAGAAAGAAGCTTTCGCGAGTCATGTGGCTGGATGGCTCAGGCATCGTTTTGGTATCGAAGCAGGAAGATATTCAGTTTTGGGAAAAAATGATTATGATGCTATCCCAAGTTATGAAACGCCTATAGAAAAAACGCATCCTTTTTATAATCGTACCATTAATGTCGACTGGTAACTAAGAAAATGCGCTGTCTTGTTAATATCATGCTGACATCAGACGATTAACTGCTCGTAAGATTATGGAGCAATGTCTAATTTGAGTAAACTGGACTCACCATGCGCGAAGATGGGACTTTGTTGTATCCACAGATATGCTCAATTCAGGCTGTGCGATTACCACATCCTCTGAGAACCGATAAAATAAAAAATCCACGCAATCGCGTGGATTTTTAGCATTTGCCACTCTTGCCAGGTATGAGGCTATGGATATTTAGACGTTGAACAGGAAGTTCATCACATCGCCATCTTTAACGATGTAATCTTTACCTTCTGCGCGCATCTTACCGGCTTCTTTCGCGCCTTGTTCACCTTTGTAAGTGATGAAGTCTTCAAAGGCGATAGTTTGAGCACGGATAAAGCCTTTTTCGAAGTCGGTATGAATTTTACCGGCCGCCTGAGGCGCAGTTGCGCCAACCGGAATAGTCCATGCGCGGACTTCTTTCACGCCGGCAGTAAAATAGGTCTGGAGGTTCAGCAGACGGTAACCTGCACGAATAACACGGTTTAGCCCCGGTTCTTCCAGGCCCAGTTCAGCCATAAACTCGTCACGCTCGTCATCATCCAGTTCAGCGATATCAGCTTCGACGGCGGCACAAACCGGAACGACGACCGATCCCTCTTTCGCAGCGATTTCGCGAACCTGGTCCAGGTACGGGTTGTTTTCGAAACCGTCTTCATTGACGTTGGCGATATACATGGTTGGTTTCAGGGTCAGGAAGCTCAAATAGCGGATAGCCGCTTTATCTTCATCTGTCAGATCCAGTGAGCGCAGCATTCCCGCTTCGGCCAGGTGCGGCAGACATTTTTCCAGCGCCGCCAGTTCCGCTTTTGCGTCTTTATCGCCGCCTTTTGCCTTCTTCTGCACGCGATGGATAGCACGTTCGCAGGTATCAAGGTCGGCCAGTGCCAGTTCGGTATTGATAACATCAATATCTTCTGCCGGGTTTACTTTACCCGCAACGTGAATAATATTGTCATTCTCAAAGCAGCGGACAACGTGCCCAATAGCTTCGGTTTCACGGATGTTGGTCAGAAACTGGTTACCCAGACCTTCGCCTTTGGATGCGCCTTTTACCAGCCCGGCGATATCCACGAACTCCATCGTGGTTGGCAGGATGCGCTGCGGTTTTACAATCTCAGCCAACTGTTCCAGACGCGGATCGGGCATCGGTACGACACCGGTATTCGGTTCAATGGTGCAGAACGGAAAGTTTGCCGCTTCAATACCGGCTTTTGTCAGCGCGTTGAACAGGGTGGATTTCCCGACGTTGGGCAAACCAACGATACCGCATTTGAATCCCATGATGTAACTCACCTTAATGTCTTGATAATCAACCTGTTATAGAAAACAGATTGTAGAAAAGTAAACAACTTCGCCTATTATACACGGCACGCGGCAAAAATGCCGCATATCACCACCTATTGTGCTTTAAAGGCGTGGAGTCGGCTGGTTGCCTTGGCCAGACCGTCTTTAAACCACATTTCTGTACAACGGGCCGCTTCGTCAACAGCATCGTCAATTAATTTCTGTTCAGCAACAGGCGGTTTACCCAGCACAAAACCTACAACTTTATTTTTATCCCCGGGATGACCAATTCCGATACGTAACCGATAAAAGTTGGGATTATTACCCAACTTACTGATGATATCTTTAAGGCCATTATGACCGCCGTGACCGCCACCGAGCTTAAATTTCGCGACGCCCGGCGGAAGATCCAGCTCATCGTGAGCGACCAGAATTTCATCCGGACTAAAACGGTAAAAACTCGCCATTGCGCCCACGGCTTTACCGCTGAGGTTCATGAACGTAGTGGGGACCAGCAAGCGAACATCTTCACCTTCCAGCGTAATCCGCGAGGTATAGCCGAAGAATTTGGGGTCTTCACGCAGTGGCGCACGTAGCCGCTGTGCCAGTAAATCGACGAACCATGCGCCTGCATTGTGCCGCGTAGCAGCGTATTCCGCGCCGGGGTTTGCCAGACCAACAATCAATTTAATCGCCACGTTTTTTATCCTGAGTAGATCCATATCTGGGGCGTAGTTTACTGTCTGTCAGCGTGCTTGACAAAATGCAGCGACATTCTGCAGTAAAGAAAATAATTTCCAGCATGGATTATTAAAAAAGCAAATTGTTCAGGGCGTTATTTGTAAAGTTTTGTTAAATGAAACTTTACATTTGTGATCGCACCCGCACTTACAAACGAAAGTGTTGTCTATACTTTACACATAAAGTTTAGGGGGATTTCCTTAGAGCAACCCAAAAGTTCCGGAGGTGACATATGAAACGCAAAAACGCTTCGTTATTCGGTAACGTATTGATGGGGTTGGGGCTGGTCGTGATGGTCGTCGGTGTTGGCTACTCTATTTTAAACCAGTTACCGCAATTTAATTTACCGCAATTTTTTGCACATGGCGCGGTACTCAGCATCTTTGTAGGCGCTATTCTCTGGCTGGCAGGCGCTCGCGTCGGAGGGCATGAGCAGGTGAGTGACAGATACTGGTGGGTACGCCACTATGATAAGCGTTGTCGCCGTAGCGACAATCGTCGCCACAGCTAACAGATTCAGGCCCGGTAAGCGCTATCGTTACCGGGCATTGCTCGCTCATTTACTTTAAATCTGCCAGTGCCGCCGCCCTGTTCGGGAAGAAAGTCAGACGGCCCGGAATAGGCTTAATACCTGCGCGCGCCATTGTGCGCAACGGTTGAAACTCCACATTACTGACGCGCAGCTCGCAACCCTCCGGCAGACGCTTCACAAAACGTTGGAAGGCATCCAGTCCACCGGCATCCAGTACTGGCACCGCATCCCATTTCAGAACCACGATACGTTTGCCATTGAGTCGTGACTCCAGTTCAGTAAACAGTCCTTCTGCCGCCGCGAAAAAGAGCGGGCCAATAACGCGCAGTACCAGCACATCATCCGGAACGTCGACATTGACCGGTGCAAGGCGAGTCATACGCGCAATACGGCGCATAAACAGCAGGGAAGCAAGGACAATCCCCACGCTGATGGCGATGACCATATCAAACAGTACTGTTAATGACATGCACAGCAGCATTACAATAATGTCGTCTTTCGGTGCATGACGTAGTAGATCCACAACTTTGTGGGCTTCGCTCATATTCCAGGCCACCATCAGCAGCAATGCCGCCATCGCCGAAAGCGGCAGCCAGGAGAGCAGTGGCGCTAATACCAGCAGCGCCAGAATAACCAGAATAGCGTGAATGACCGCCGAGACAGGAGAGGTCGCGCCTGCGCGGACGTTGGCGGCAGAGCGGGCAATCGCGGCGGTGGCGGTGATGCCGCCAAAGAACGGTGCGACCATATTCCCCAGCCCCTGGCCGATAAGTTCGCTATTGGCTTTATGTTTGGTGCCGGTCATGCCGTCCAGCACGACGGCGCAGAGCAATGATTCAATTGCGCCGAGCATCGCCATTGAAAACGCCGCTGGCAGGAGCGCGCGTAGCGAATCCCAGCTTAGTGTAAAATCAGATCCCGGAAGATTCCACGGCAACATCAGTTGTGGCAAGAGTTGCGGGATGCCGTTGCCCTGAGTACCGTCCGCCAGAATGTAGTGGAACTGTGAGCCGATAGTTGCGACGTTGCCGCCCAGCAGATTAACGATTCCCATCACGGCGCAACCCGCCAGCAGTGCAGGAAGGTGTCCCGGCAGACGAATCCCGAGGCGCGGCCAGAAAATCAATGTTCCCAGTGTCACCACGCCAATGGCGGCATCGCCAATATTGATGGTAGGCAGCGCCATAAACAGCGCGCCGACTTTCTGCAAATAGTGCTCCGGTACATGAGCCATCTGCAACCCCAGAAAATCTTTAATCTGCATGGTGCCGATGGTGATACCAATCCCTGAGGTAAACCCCAACGTGACCGATACCGGGATATATTCAATCAACCGGCCTAAGCGTGCCATGCCGAAAAGAATCAGGAAGAATCCCGACATCAACGTAGCGACCAGTAGACCCGCCAGACCAAATTGTTGCGATACCGGATAGAGAATGACGACAAACGCGGCAGTCGGGCCGGAGACGCTAAAGCGCGAACCGCCGGTTAAAGCGATAACAATTCCCGCGACCGCCGAGGTGTAGAGGCCATACTGCGGCGCAACGCCACTGCCAATTGCCAGCGCCATTGCCAGCGGAATAGCAATAATCCCGACGGTGATCCCGGCTATCACATCGCGGGTGAAGCGAGAGGCGGTATATTTTTCTTTCCAGCAAGCGTCGATGAGGGCGCGGAAAGGCATCACATGTGAGGAAAATAATTTGTTCACAACAATGTTTCATCCGTGAGCGCATCATCTGTCAACTAAATGGCAGGTGAAGGAGGCATTAATAATACAAATGAGAATTACAGACAAAAAAACCCGCCGCAGCGGGTTTCAGATCCGGGTTCGATCAATGCTCGAACATGGCAGAGATGGATTCTTCGTTGCTGATACGACGAATCGCCTCGGCCAGCATCCCTGACAGAGTCAGAGTGCGCACGTTCGGCAGCGCTTTGATTTCGTCGGTCAGCGGAATGGTGTCGCAGACAACGACTTCATCAATAACGGAGTTGCGCAGGTTGTTTGCCGCATTGCCTGAGAAAATCGGGTGTGTCGCGTAAGCAAACACGCGTTTAGCGCCACGTTCTTTCAATGCTTCGGCTGCTTTGCACAGCGTACCGCCGGTATCGATCATATCGTCAACCAGGACGCAGTCACGGCCTGCGACGTCGCCGATGATGTGCATCACCTGAGAAACATTCGCACGCGGGCGACGTTTATCGATAATAGCCATATCGGTATCGTTGAGCAGTTTCGCGATAGCGCGTGCGCGAACCACGCCGCCGATATCCGGGGAAACCACGATCGGGTTGTCCAGATTCAGTTGCAGCATATCTTCGAGCAGGATTGGGCTACCGAACACATTGTCAACCGGAACGTCAAAGAAGCCCTGGATCTGTTCAGCATGCAGGTCTACGGTCAGAACGCGGTCAACGCCGACGCTGGACAGAAAGTCAGCGACAACTTTTGCGGTAATCGGCACACGGGCGGAACGTACGCGACGATCCTGGCGTGCATAGCCAAAGTAGGGGATAACGGCGGTGATACGACCTGCGGAAGCACGACGCAGGGCATCAACCATAACGACCAATTCCATCAGGTTGTCGTTGGTTGGGGCACAAGTGGACTGGATGATGAAAATATCACCACCGCGTACATTTTCGTTGATTTGTACGCTGACTTCGCCGTCGCTAAAGCGACCTACGGCGGCGTCGCCGAGAGAAGTGTACAGGCGGTTGGCAATACGTTGTGCTAGTTCCGGGGTGGCGTTACCAGCAAAAAGCTTCATATCAGGCACGAGAAGAACCTCAGGCATGCGTCCATTGGTGGAGAAGATCTGCCGAAAACTGTGCGGGCCAGGCAAAATCCTCTCCAGGCGGTGTATTAAAGAGCGCGATGCAACGTCTGGAACAAGGTGACGTTGTCACCGAAGCTCAGCTTGCCCGGCTTACTCGTCCTCATTCACGTTTCATGTGCGCTGGCCTCGATTACGTTCACCCAGTAACATACGTTGGTATGCTCCTGGCGATTCGTCATTTCGCCATCTCTCTGAAACCCGAATGAGTTAGAGTAACTCTTTGTACAAGGGGGAAAGGTTGACGCCTTTCGCCACAAAGCCATTGAGCCATTCCGGGGCTTGCTCAAGCACCTGGCGAGCATGAGACTCTGTATCAAATTCAGCAAAGACACAGGCCCCTGTCCCAGTCAGGCGCGACGGCGCGTATTCTAACAGCCAGGAAAGCGCCGCATCAACCTCGCGAAAACGTTTTCTTGCGATAACCTCGCAATCATTGCTGAATTCACATTTTAGTAACGTGTCTATTGACCTTTTTGGCGTATTGCGCGGCAATTGAGGATCTTTAAAGATAACCGGCGTCGGAATACTGACGCCTGGATGTGCCACCAGATACCATTTTTCCGGCGGGCTCACGGGCGTTAATATTTCGCCCACGCCTTCAGCAAAAGCGGCGTGACCACGAATAAAGACCGGGACATCTGCGCCGAGCGTCAGACCAAGTGTTGCCAGTTCATCAATGGAAAGCCCGCATTGCCAAAGGTGATTGAGCGCCACCAGAACGGTCGCGGCGTTAGACGAACCGCCGCCCAGACCGCCGCCCATCGGCAAACGCTTCTCAATGCTGATATCCGCGCCGCTTCCGGCGGAAAGACGTCCACTTTCCGAGGCGGTTTTCACCAATAGCCGCGCGGCGCGGATGATCAGGTTGTCTTCATTTTCAACACCATTTACCGGGGTTAATAAATGGATTTCCCCGTCGCGACGCGGTTCGATATGGAGAGTGTCGCCGTAATCAAGGAACTGAAACAACGTTTGCAGCGTGTGGTAGCCGTCCGCACGCTGCCCGGTGATATATAAAAACAGATTGAGTTTTGCCGGGGAGGGCCAGTGGGTCTTCATTTCACAATCCAGTTATCCATTTTCAGCTTAATGCGCTGACTGCCGTCTGAAAGCTCCATATTGGCTGGCATGGCAGGCTGCGTTTTGCTGTCATAGCCACCGTAAACCACTTTCCAGTTTTTACCATCCTGGCGGTAGTTCACTTCGCTCAGGCGGTACTGGTCGTCCAGTTTGTAGTCAGTGGCATCGCCTGGCAGGCCGAGGATCCACTGGCGCAGGCTGTTTAACGGAATCGGCATCCCGGTGAGCTTGCCGATCATCTCTTCGGCGTCATCGGCGGTATAACGCTGACCCTTGTTATCCACCAACTGGACGTTACCCGGCTGGGCGTTAAGCTCCAGTTCGGTGCTGCCCAGTGGGTTGGTGAGCAGCAGACGATAGCGATCCTGTCCGGTCTGTTGCCAGAAGAAGCGCGCATAGACTTTCTGATCATCAGAGAGGTAAGCAAAGGCGCCGCGCGTCTGGTATTGATTCAGATGACGCACCTCTTGCTGATGCTGACGCCACTGAGGCGAATCCGGGCTTTTACCTGGGCCTTTATGCACAGGGAGCGTACAGGCAGTGAGAACCAGGCTTGCCAGCGGCAGCAGGCGAATCAGGCGAAAATCGGGCAGGGTCATAATAATGACGAATCCTTGTGATACGGTGCAATAATTGCCTGATGGCGTTACGCTTATCAGACCTGAAAACTGAACCTCCAGTCCGCAAAAACGCTTGCGCCGCAATGCGGCAAAATTTTGCTATCGGTTGCAGTTATAACCCTTAATGCTAGCGCCGCCTGGTAACATCGTCTACTTTCAAGTTGTCTTAAATCATCAAATTAGCGAGCGCCGCCAATTACTCCAAAAGGGGGCCCTCTCTTTTATTGACCACGCGCATCCTGTATGATGCAAGCAGACTAACCATATCAACGCTGGTACTACTCCCGCAGACATGACCCTTTTAGCGCTCGGTATTAACCATAAAACGGCACCTGTATCGCTGCGAGAACGCGTAACGTTTTCGCCGGATACCCTCGATCAGGCGCTGGACAGCCTGCTCGCGCAGCCAATGGTGCAGGGTGGGGTAGTGCTGTCAACCTGTAATCGTACAGAGCTGTATCTCAGCGTGGAAGAGCAGGATAATCTGCAAGAAGCTCTGATCCGCTGGTTGTGCGATTACCATAATCTGAACGAAGACGATCTGCGTAACAGCCTGTACTGGCATCAGGATAACGACGCCGTCAGCCACCTGATGCGCGTCGCCAGCGGTCTGGATTCGCTGGTGCTGGGCGAACCGCAAATCCTCGGGCAAGTGAAAAAAGCGTTTGCGGATTCGCAAAAGGGCCACCTTAATGCCAGCGCGCTGGAACGCATGTTTCAGAAGTCTTTTTCCGTCGCCAAACGCGTACGAACTGAAACCGATATCGGCGCCAGCGCCGTTTCTGTCGCATTTGCCGCCTGTACGCTCGCCCGCCAGATCTTTGAATCGCTCTCGACGGTCACTGTACTGTTAGTTGGCGCGGGCGAAACGATTGAACTGGTGGCGCGTCACCTGCGCGAGCATAAAGTACAAAAGATGATTATCGCCAACCGAACCCGCGAGCGCGCGCAGGTACTGGCAGATGAAGTGGGCGCTGAGGTTATCTCGTTAAGCGATATCGACGCACGTTTGCAGGATGCGGATATTATTATCAGTTCGACCGCCAGCCCGCTGCCGATTATCGGTAAAGGCATGGTAGAGCGCGCATTAAAAAGCCGTCGTAACCAGCCCATGTTGCTGGTGGATATCGCCGTACCGCGCGATGTTGAGCCGGAAGTCGGCAAACTGGCGAACGCTTATCTTTATAGTGTCGACGATTTACAGAGCATCATTTCGCATAACCTGGCGCAGCGCCAGGCTGCGGCGGTAGAAGCGGAAACCATTGTTGAGCAGGAAGCCAGCGAATTTATGGCCTGGCTGCGTGCCCAGGGGGCCAGCGAAACCATTCGGGAATACCGTAGTCATTCGGAGCAGATTCGCGACGAACTGACTGCCAAAGCGCTGTCGGCCCTTCAACAGGGCGGCGATGCGCAAGCCATCTTGCAGGATCTGGCATGGAAACTGACCAATCGCCTGATTCATGCGCCAACGAAATCACTTCAACAGGCTGCCCGTGACGGGGATGACGAACGCCTGAATATTCTGCGCGACAGCCTCGGGCTGGAGTAGCAGCACACACTACCACTTTTTTACAGGGTGAATTTACGCCTATGAAGCCTTCTATCGTTGCCAAACTGGAAGCCCTGCACGAACGCCATGAGGAAGTACAGGCATTGCTGGGCGATGCGGGAATTATCGCCGATCAGGACCGCTTTCGTGCATTGTCGCGCGAATATGCACAATTAAGCGATGTTTCTCGCTGTTTTACGGACTGGCAACAGGTTCAGGATGATATCGAGACGGCACAGCAAATGCTCGACGATCCTGAAATGCGAGAAATGGCGCAGGAAGAACTGCGCGAAGCGAAAGAGAAAAGCGAACAACTGGAGCAACAGTTGCAGGTACTGTTACTGCCGAAAGATCCGGACGATGAGCGAAACGCGTTCCTTGAAGTTCGCGCCGGTACCGGCGGCGACGAAGCCGCACTGTTTGCCGGCGATCTGTTCCGCATGTACAGCCGCTATGCCGAAGCGCGTCGCTGGCGGGTGGAGATCATGAGCATGAGCGAAGGCGAGCATGGCGGTTATAAAGAAATTATCGCCAAAATCAGTGGCGACGGCGTGTATGGCCGACTGAAATTCGAGTCCGGCGGACACCGCGTACAGCGTGTACCGGCGACCGAGTCGCAGGGGCGTATCCATACCTCCGCCTGTACCGTCGCTGTGATGCCGGAGCTACCGGAAGCCGAGCTGCCGGATATTAACCCGGCGGATCTGCGCATTGATACGTTTCGTTCTTCCGGCGCGGGCGGTCAGCACGTTAACACCACCGACTCCGCTATCCGTATTACCCACTTGCCGACCGGGATTGTCGTGGAATGCCAGGATGAGCGTTCGCAGCATAAAAACAAAGCGAAAGCGCTCTCGGTGCTTGGGGCGCGCATTCACGCCGCTGAAACGGCAAAACGCCAGCAGGCCGAAGCGTCAACGCGCCGCAATCTGCTGGGTAGCGGCGATCGCAGCGATCGTAACCGCACCTACAACTTCCCGCAGGGACGCGTGACCGATCATCGCATTAACCTGACGTTATATCGCCTTGATGAAACGATGGAAGGTAAGCTGGATATGCTCATCGAACCGATTGTGCAGGAACACCAGGCAGACCTGTTAGCCGCGTTGTCTGAGCAGGAATGATGGATTTTCAGCACTGGCTGCGTGAGGCGGTAAACCAACTCAGAGATAGCGACAGTCCCCGGCGCGACGCGGAGATCCTGCTTGAGTACGTTACGGGCAAGGGACGGACGTATATTATGGCCTTTGGTGAAACGCCGCTTACCGACGCCCAGCAACAACAGCTGGAGGCGCTGTTACAGCGGCGTAAACAGGGAGAGCCGGTTGCGCATCTGACGGGGGTTCGTGAATTCTGGTCGTTGCCGCTGTTTGTTTCTCCCGCTACGCTTATCCCTCGCCCGGATACCGAATGTCTGGTTGAACAGGCGCTGGCGCGGTTGCCTGCGAAAAAATGCCATATTCTGGATTTAGGCACCGGAACTGGCGCGATTGCGCTGGCGCTGGCCAGCGAGCGACCGGATTGCGATGTGACTGCGGTCGATCGTATGCCTGATGCGGTCGCGCTGGCGAGACGCAATGCTGAACATCTGGCTATCCGGAATGTGCGTATACTGCAAAGTTATTGGTTTAGCGCGTTACCGGGACAGCGATTTGACATGATTGTCAGTAATCCGCCCTATATTGACGCGCAGGACCCGCATCTTGCCGAGGGCGACGTACGCTTTGAACCACTCTCTGCACTGGTGGCGGACGCAAACGGCATGGCGGATATTATCCATATTATTGACCATGCCCGTCAGGTATTAACACCGGGTGGCTACCTGCTGTTAGAGCATGGTTGGCAACAGGGCGACGCGGTAAGAGCGGCGTTCCAACAGGCCGGATACTCAGACGTAGAAACGTGTCGTGATTATGGTGGTAATGAACGCGTCACCTGCGGACGTTCTACGCCATGACGACTGCGATGCTGCTCACGTTACACCTTGTTTGCATTGTCCTTTCCGTCGGCTTGTTTGTTGCCCGTTACTGGTGGCGCTATTGCGGCCATGCGTTGGCCGCTGCGCGCTGGACGCGAATCGCGCCTCCTGTTATCGATACCCTGTTACTGCTTAGTGGCATAGGGTTAATCGTTAAAACGCACATCCTGCCATTCACAGAGTCGGGGTCGTGGCTGACTGAAAAACTGTTTGGCGTTATCATCTACATCGTTTTGGGTTTTATTGCGCTTGATTACCGTCAGGCGCGTAGTCAGCAGGCGCGTTTCATCGCTTTCCCGCTGGCGTTGGTGGTGCTGTACATCATCATTAAACTCGCCACCACAAAAATACCGTTACTGGGGTAAGTCATGAGGTCGTTAGCTGATTTCGAATTTAATAATGCGCCGCTGTGTGAAGGTATGATCCTGGCATCTGAGATGATTCGCCCGGATTTTCCCACGCAGTTTGTCTACGACGAACTGGAACGTCTGGTCAGTCTGGCGCACGAAGAAATTAGCCAGCTCCTGTCTCAGGATGAGCAACTGGAAAAATTGCTGGCGCTTTTTTACGGCGAGTGGGGGTTTACGGACTCCCGCGGCGTCTACCGTCTTTCTGATGCCTTATGGCTCGATAAAGTTCTGCAGAACCGCCAGGGGAGTGCGGTATCGCTGGGCGCTATCTTATTATGGATAGCAAACCGTCTCGATCTGCCGCTGGTGCCTGTTATCTTCCCGACACAGCTGATTTTGCGCATTGAATCGCTGGAAGGAGAAATGTGGCTGATTAACCCGTTTAACGGTGAGACACTGGATGAACATACGCTGGAAGTCTGGTTAAAAGGCAATATTAGTCCGGTCGCCGAACTGTTTAACGAAGATTTGGACGAGGCCGATAATGCTGAAGTGATCCGTAAGCTACTGGACACGCTGAAATCTTCCTTGATGGAGGAGAGGCAAATGGAGCTGGCGCTACGCGTTAGCGAAGCATTGTTGCAATTTAATCCAGAAGATCCTTACGAGATCCGTGACCGCGGATTGATCTACGCGCAACTTGAGTGTGAGCACGTTGCGCTGACCGATTTAAGCTATTTCGTTGAGCAATGCCCGGAAGATCCGATCAGCGAAATGATTCGTGCGCAGATCAATACCATTGCGCACAAGCAAATTGTTCTGCATTAATTAACCGACATTTTACCTATAAGTGTAAGGCGATCCTATGAAACAAAAAGTGGTTAACATTGGCGACATTAAGGTGGCAAATGACCTGCCGTTTGTGCTGTTTGGCGGTATGAACGTACTGGAGTCACGCGATCTGGCAATGCGCATTTGTGAGCACTATGTGACCGTTACCCAGAAGCTGGGTATTCCCTACGTGTTCAAAGCCTCTTTTGATAAAGCTAACCGTTCCTCTATTCACTCTTACCGTGGACCGGGCCTGGAAGAGGGGATGAAGATTTTCCAGGAGCTTAAACAGACATTTGGCGTAAAAGTGATCACCGACGTTCACGAAGCCAGCCAGGCGCAGCCTGTTGCTGATGTGGTAGACGTGATTCAGCTCCCGGCATTTCTGGCGCGCCAGACCGATCTGGTAGAAGCGATGGCGAAAACTGGCGCGGTGATTAACGTGAAAAAACCGCAATTCGTTAGCCCGGGTCAGATGGGTAATATCGTGGATAAATTCCATGAAGGCGGCAACGATAAGGTAATTCTGTGCGATCGCGGCGCGAACTTTGGCTATGACAATCTGGTTGTGGATATGCTGGGCTTTGGCGTGATGAAGAAAGTGTCCGGTAACTGTCCGGTAATTTTCGACGTTACTCACGCGCTGCAATGTCGCGACCCGTTTGGCGCCGCCTCTGGCGGACGCCGCGGTCAGGTGACCGAGCTGGCGCGTGCTGGTATGGCCGTCGGTCTGGCGGGACTATTCCTGGAATCACATCCGGATCCGGCTAATGCGAAGTGTGACGGTCCCTCTGCGCTGCCGCTGGCTAAGCTGGAACAGTTCCTGACGCAGATGAAAGCGATTGATGATTTGGTGAAAAGCTTCGACGAGCTGGATACCGAGAACTAATTGCTGTTTTTTGCTGGTATAGGCCGGATAAGCGCTATCCGGCTTTTTTTCAGGCAAATATGGTCATCAGATAGGCGGCAAACAGCGCCAGATGCGCCGCGCCGTTCAGCACATTCGTGCGTCCGGTAGAGAACGAAATATGGCACAGTACTAATGAGGCCACCATCACCACCATTTCCGGCGCGCCTAAGGCAAATATCAGATCATTGCCGGTCGCCCATGCAATAAGCGTGACTACCGGCACGGTTAATGAAATCGTCGCCAGCACCGAGCCGAAGAAGAGATTCATTGCCCGTTGGACCTGATTATTTAACACAGCCTTCAGCGCCCCCAGCCCTTCCGGCGAGAGGATTAACAGCGCCACCAGGAAACCGGTAAAAGCGACCGGGGCGTTCATGCTGGTCAGCAGCGCTTCCAGCGGGCTGGCGTTCATTTTTGTCACGGCGATGACAGCAACTAAATGAATGAGCAGCCAGACAGCATGCCAGATGCTGCTGTGCGCTGAGGGTTTTCCGTGGTGCGGATTGCCATCATCGCCTTCATCTTCATGCTCATAAATAAATAAGCTCTGGTGGGTTTTAGTTTGAATCAACAAAAAAACGCCGTACATCGCGGCGGATATTAACGCCACCAATAACGCCTGTCCGGTAGAGAAATTTGCCTGCGGTAATGCGACAGGAAAAACCAGTACAATAATCGCCAGCGGAAACAGCGCAATAAGGTACTGCTTAATCCCAAATAAATTCATATATTGGGTCGCGAATTTACGTCCGCCCAACAACAACGAGAAACCGACCAGTCCCCCGGTAACAATCATAATGATGGAATAGAGCGTATCACGCATAAGTGTCGGAGCGGCATCACCGGTCGCCATCAGCGCGGAAATTAAACTTACCTCAAGAATAACGACGGATAAGCTTAAAATGAGCGAGCCGTAGGGTTCGCCGAGTCGGTGAGCTAATACATCCGCATGGCGGACAACGCTAAATGCGCTGCTTAAAATACCAATAAGTGCAAGGATATTGGTGCCAATAACCACTGGTAGTGACTGGCTGCTTCCCCAAAGGAACAGCACCACCAGCGCCAGAACCGGGAAAATAAGCGTGGTCTCCTTATGGCGGGTTTTCACCGCCTCACAGGCATGTGTCATTAAGGTCTCCCTTGTACAGGTGATAATATTTTGGAAAGAGTAAAGAAGGTAAAAATAGCAGAAATTTGTATTTTTTTAGTGGTTTTTTACGTAGTTTTACGGCGTAGTCGATTTTTTTCTTTCAAGGTCAGTAAAACAAGCATCTTGTTTTAACAGTATTTAAATAACAAAAAGTTAATTTCCATAAAAAGCAAAAATCCTCCTCGACTGGCGTGATAACGCATTGTTTACCACACTTAATGTTTTCCATGAAAAAGGAGGCTGCGATGCCGTATAAAGCCAAAAGTGATTTACCTGATAATGTGCAAAACGTATTGCCCGCCCATGCCCAGGAAATTTATAAAGAGGCGTTTAATAGCGCCTGGGAGCAGTATAAAGATAAAGCCGATCGCCGCGATGAGGCCAGCCGCGAAGAAACGGCACATAAAGTCGCCTGGGCGGCGGTCAAAAACGATTATGAAAAAGGCGAGGATGATAAATGGCATAAGAAAAAATAACTGCTGTATTGATAACGCGTTAGTCTGATTTTTATGCCGGAATATCGCCAGCGGTACGCCGTTTAACACCCAATGGCTTGCAACCTGACGATGAATTGCCTATTGTCCAGCAGGTGGTTTCCAAATAAGCAGCAAAAATGACCCGGAAAGCGTCAGAAAAAGCCGCGCAAGAAAACGGGCAGTGGTGGAGGTATAGGGTGTTAACGCGTGATTTTTTATTGAATGCCGATTGTAAAACGGCATTCGGCGCGATTGAAGAATCGTTGTTCTGGTCGGTGGAGCAACGAGCGGTTTCACTGGCGGCAACGCTGGCATGTCGGCCAAACGACAGCGCCGTCTGGATTTTCGGTTACGGTTCTCTGATGTGGAATCCAGCCTTAACGTTTGAAGAGTCCTGTACCGGCACGTTAGAGGGCTGGCATAGGGCCTTTTGTTTGCGGCTTACGGCCGGACGTGGTACAGCATGTCAGCCGGGACGAATGCTGGCGCTCAAAGAGGGCGGTCGCACTACGGGCGTGGCGTACCGTTTGCCAGACAGTACGCTTGAAGAAGAATTAACGCTGTTATGGAAACGGGAGATGATCACCGGCTGTTATTTACCCACATGGTGTTCGTTAACCCTTGATGACGGACGTACGGTGAATGCTCTGGTGTTTATTATGGACCCGCGACATCCGCTGTATGAGTCGGATACGCGCACCCGGACTATCGCTCCGCTCATTGCTGCCGCCAGCGGGCCTCTTGGTACCAATGCACAGTATCTTTTTTCACTGGATCAGGAACTACGTAAGCTGGGAATGCGCGACGCCTGCCTGGATGAATTGGTCGCGAAGGTGAAAGCGTTGCTTGGTGCGCAGGAAGAGCAGGGGATAGTGAATGTGTTCTGACGCGGGAGGTTTCCCGCGCGCAGATTCAAAACGTCAGCACTTTGTCTGCTGACAGTGTCCATTGCGCCAGCTCGACCAGCGTTCCGACTTCCACGCCGTCAATGAGCGGCAGAGTGGTAATACCACGTCCGTCCGTACAGGTTTTGCATAATTTTACTGGCACGTTTTGCGCGGTCAGAATCTCCAGCATTTGCTGAATATTGTAGCCCTCAGCTGGTTTTTGGCCGCGTAATCCCGCCGTTACGGCATCTGACATCAAAAACAGGCGCAAATCGAGAGAGCTTTCCTGTTCACGCAGCGCAATGGCCAGACGCAGACTATTAAATAACGATTCGCTGCCGTAGGCGGCACCGTTAGCGATAATCACGATATTTTGCATAGGTCACACTCCTCCTGGAGATATGTTGTCGACAATAAGACTATGTTACCTCGGGAACCGAATGCCGCCAAATAAGCGGGGGAAATGGCGGGACGGCGCGTTATATTCCCGGGGAAAAATAAGGATATTCCTGGAAGCGAGAGAAAATGCTGCAAAACTTGTCTGGACACGTTATGGTTTACCTTCATGCCATTCTTTTAATCTTTTGCTGTAAGAAGTTGCCGACACGTTGAGCCGTACTGTTTTTCGTTTATTTTCACTCTCTCTTCTTCTGCTGATTGCCAGTGGTGCGACCCGCGCCCAGACCGTGCCCGCACCACAGGCAAAAGACCCCTTCGATCAAAACCGTCTGCCGGATTTAGGGGTGACGCCGGAATCCCACGAAGAGGAGAAACAGTTTGCCGAGATGGTCAAAGCATTTGGCGAAGCCAGCATGAAGAATAACGCCCTGGATACAGGTGAACAGGCCCGGCAATTTGCTTTCGGACAAATGCGCGATGTGGTTAGCGGGCAGGTGAATCAGCAACTTGAAAGCTGGTTGTCGGCCTGGGGGAGCGCCAGCGTTGATGTGAAAATCGATAACGAAGGTCATTTTAACGGTAGCCGCGGAAGTTGGTTTATTCCTTTACAGGATAAACAACGCTATCTGACCTGGAGTCAGCTGGGACTGACGCAACAGGCAGAAGGCCTGGTAAGTAACATTGGTGTGGGCCAGCGTTGGGCGCAAGATGGCTGGCTTCTGGGTTATAACACTTTTTATGATAATCTGTTGGACGAAAACGTGCAGCGCGCCGGGGTTGGCGCAGAGGCATGGGGAGAATATTTGCGTTTATCTGCCAACTATTATCAGCCTCTTGCAGACTGGCAGACGCATACGGCGACCCTGGAACAGCGAATGGCACGCGGGTATGATATCAATGCACAAATGCGGTTGCCGTTTTACCAGTATATCAATACCAGCGTTAGCCTGGAGCAGTATTTTGGCGACAGCGTGGATCTGTTTGACTCCGGGACAGGATATCATAATCCCGTTGCGCTAAAACTGGGTCTCAACTATACGCCTGTGCCGCTGCTGACTGTGACCGCCCAACACAAACAGGGGGAGAGTGGCGTCAGTCAGAATAACCTTGGCCTTAAACTTAACTACCGTTTCGGCGTGCCGCTAAAAAAACAGCTTGCCGCCAGCGAAGTAGCGCAAAGCCAGTCATTACGCGGTAGTCGCTATGATATGCCACAGCGTAACGCTCTGCCAACAATGGAGTACCGGCAGCGTAAAACATTAACGGTTTTTCTGGCGACGCCGCCATGGGATCTTACGCCTGGCGAGACGGTGGCATTAAAACTGCAGGTGCGCAGCGTACACAGTATTCGTCATCTGAGCTGGCAGGGCGATACGCAGGCATTAAGCCTGACGGCAGGAACGAATACCAGCAGTACCGAGGGTTGGACAATCATTATGCCGGCCTGGGATAACCGCGAAGGCGCGACAAATCGCTGGCGTTTATCGGTGGTTGTCGAAGACGAAAAAGGTCAGCGTGTCTCTTCCAATGAGATCACGCTCGCGCTGACTGAACCATTTGTCACGATACCGGACGATAATCCACAGTGGCAACAGTTTCAGGAACAATAATTAAAAGATACGTTCCTGATGAACCCAGACAGCGGCTTCCACGCGCGACTTCAGCTTCATTTTCTTGAGCATATGTTTCACATGCACTTTGACTGTACTTTCGGTAATGTCCAGACGGCGGGCAATCATCTTGTTTGGCAAGCCCTGCGCGATAAGCTTCAGAATATCGCGTTCGCGCGGGGTTAGTTGGGTCACATCGCGATCGGAGGTAGCACGGTTCGCCCGCAGACTTGCCGCCAGTACTGGGGTTAACGCTTCGCTTAATACCATTTCCCCGGCGGCGGCCTGTTGTAATGCTTTGAGTAAGTCTTCCGGTTCCATGTCTTTCAACAGATAGCCATCTGCGCCGCGTTTTAGCGCCGTAACGACATCTTCTTCATGATTGGACACGCTGAACACTACAATACGCCCTGATAGTGCTTTTTCGCGTAATTTATCCAACGTTTCGAGGCCGTTCATTCCAGGCATATTCAGATCAAGCAGGATGAGATCGGGATCGAGCGACTCTGCCAGTTCAATACCCTGTTCACCGTTGCTGGCTTCTCCGATTACGCTGATATCGGGGGCCATACTCACAAGCTGCTTTACACCGGTCCGTAGCATCGGATGGTCGTCGATTAACAGGATAGTTGCCGGTTCCTGATTATTCATGGGGATCTCCCTGGGTTTCTGTGAAGTTTGTTTCTGGAATAAAAGTAACAGTGACCTCTGTTCCGCCAGTCTCACGTCGGCGTACCTGGCAATCGCCGCGCAAACTTTGCGCCCGATCACGCATGATGATCATGCCGTAATGATTATTGCGTTCGGCGTTTTCCGGAACACCGCAGCCGTTATCCTGTACTTTCAGTTTGACCTGTTTGCCATTCTGCGTTACTGACACCACCACGTCGTCGGCGCGGGAGTGTTTAAGGGCGTTACTAAGCGCTTCCCTGGCAATTTGCAGCAGATGTATCGCCTGGTGTGAAGGCACCAGACGGGGGGGAAGCTGATAATCCAGTTTTACCGTAAAACCGAACCGGGCGCTGAACTCCTGGCAGCTTGCTTCCAGCGCCGGACGCAGGCCGGGTTCCGTCAGTTGTAACCGGAAAGTGGTTAACAGTTCGCGCAGTTGCGCCCAGGAGCTGTTGAGCTCATGGCGAATTTGGCTGAGTAACTCACGGCTATTTTGCGGTAACGCGTCGCCCTGCATTTGCAGGCAGCTCACCTGCATTTTCATACAAGAGAGCGACTGAGCAATAGAATCATGCAATTCGCGGGCAATGGTGGCACGCTCTTCCATGACAATCAACTGTTGCTGGCGTTCCTGGTGCCTGTCGAGCGCCAGAGTGGCGGTAAGTTGTTCCACCAGAGTGTCCACCAGTTGTTGCTGATCGTGGCTAAGATGGCGGCCATAGGGCAGTGTCGCCAGCAAAATACCGTATTGTGTGTGAGCATCGGTGAGCCGCCATTTTAGGGTTGTACCGCCATTAATCATCGGCAGGGCATTACGCGGGCAAAGATGGCAGCCTTTATCATCGCAACTGATGTCTGACTGGCAGGTAAATTCCTGATGATTATCTTCATCTTCCAGGTCATAGACCCGCAGTTCAATATCATGTAATTGCGTTAAATTTTGCAGGCCGTTCAGTACCGGAGAGAGACGCTCACAGAGCGGAGCCTGCGAATGCAGACGGCGGTTGGCTTGCCACAAAAATGAGAGGATCTGGTTTTTATGCTCCAGCCCGGCCGTTTTTTCCTGCACCCGCTGTTCCAGCACCGCATAACTTTCGGCCAATTCTTCAGACATATTATTAAGCGCCGACCCCAACGCGGCCATTTCATTACGTCCACTGATACTGGCCCGTTGGGTAAAATCGCGCTGGCTGACGGCGCGCGCCATCAATAACAGTTGTTTCCATGGCTGCAAAAGGCGAACGCGTAGCCAGATAATGGTAAAGATGAGCAATAGCGCCATAAAAATCGCCATAACCCGGTGAACTAATACCACGCGTTCGATGCGTAATTCAGTGGTATGATCAAAGGAGGTAACCAGCCGATCCAGACCTGCCACAAAGCGAGTGACATCTTCCGCGACGGCATGTGCGTTTTGCGCGTGCTGCAGTCCTGGTGAGAGTTCGTTATGCCAGTAATCCTGCAAGGCTTTTAACTGCTTTTGCTGTCCATCCCGCTCGGCGGCACGGGCCAGCTCCGGGCTAAATGCCGTCTGTTCCATTTCATCCAACAGTTTTTGATCGCTGGCATCCAGTGGGACAGCGGCCAGCAGCCGATAACTTTGCATGCGTAAGGAGCCTGCTTTGTTAATGGCATGAGCGCTACCCTGCACGCCCTGAACCAGCCAGCCGGAAATGGCCATACCTGCCACGCCGATAGCGGTAGAAAGCATAACAATAAGCGCCAGTTGGTTAACCAGCGTAAGAGGAGAGAAACAACGTTTAAACATGTTACCTTCTTTCTTCGGGGTATTGGCGCCGAGAAACCGTAGCAAACAAGGGGGATGTTAGTCGGCGGTGACGTTATTCTCAACGATACACCGGAGTATACCCATACCTATAACGAGTTACTCCTTAATTGTCGTAGCGGAGAGGCTTTTGCAACGGGAAGGAGTAGAACGCCCCAGCCTGGTGAAAAACCACATCTTTTTTCGCGTAAAAACCTACTCATAAAGGGTGATAACGTTTTTTAGCCGTCCGTGATGACGACTTTTCCTTTGATTTATATCAACTTACCTTCGGCTGTAAACCCTAATGTGGCAGACATCGAATCAAGAATCAGAGGTGTCTATGAGTCACTCATCCGTCCCGGAAAGGGCAACTGGCGCTGTTATTACAGAATGGCGTCCGGAAGATCCGGCATTCTGGCAACAGCGCGGCCATCGTGTTGCCAGCCGCAATTTATGGATTTCCGTTCCCTGTTTACTGCTGGCATTTTGTGTCTGGATGCTATTTAGTGCAGTAGCGGTGAATTTGCCAAAAGTGGGATTTAATTTTACGACCGATCAGCTCTTTATGCTTACTGCGTTACCATCCGTTTCCGGTGCGTTGCTGCGTGTGCCTTATTCTTTTATGGTTCCGCTGTTCGGCGGACGTCGCTGGACAGCGTTCAGTACCGGCATCCTCATTGTGCCTTGCGTATGGTTAGGCTTTGCTGTTCAGGATACCAGTACGCCATTTAGTACTTTTATTATTATTTCCCTGCTATGCGGTTTTGCGGGGGCAAATTTTGCCTCCAGTATGGCAAATATCAGCTTTTTCTTTCCTAAGCAAAAGCAGGGTGGTGCGCTGGGACTGAATGGTGGTTTGGGGAATATGGGCGTGAGCGTGATGCAGTTGGTTGCGCCGCTGGTGGTTTCGCTCTCTATTTTTGCCGCTTTCGGTAGTCACGGTGTAGAACAGCCGGACGGTTCGCAGCTTTATCTGGCCAATGCTGCCTGGATTTGGGTTCCTTTCCTGGCCATTTTTACGCTTGCGGCCTGGTTCGGTATGAACGAACTGGCAACGTCTAAGGCTTCGTTAAGAGAGCAATTGCCCGTGCTTAAGCGTGGTCATCTGTGGATCATGAGCCTGCTGTATCTGGCGACTTTCGGATCATTTATCGGTTTTTCCGCGGGTTTCGCTATGCTTTCTAAAACCCAATTCCCGGATGTACAGATCCTGCATTACGCATTCTTCGGTCCGTTTATCGGCGCGCTGGCACGTTCGGCAGGCGGCGCAATTTCTGACCGTCTGGGCGGAACTCGCGTCACGCTTATCAACTTTGTTTTGATGGCGATCTTCAGCGGACTGCTGTTCTTAACATTACCTACCGGCGGTATTGGCGGTAGCTTTATTGCATTCTACGTGGTTTTCCTGGCGCTGTTCCTGACGGCAGGGCTGGGGAGTGGTTCTACCTTCCAGATGATCTCCGTTATCTTTCGTAAGCTGACGATGGACAGGGTAAAAGCGGAAGGTGGAACGGAAGAAAGAGCCATGCGTGAAGCCGCGACTGATACGGCGGCAGCGCTGGGCTTTATTTCCGCGATTGGCGCGATTGGCGGCTTTTTTATTCCGAAAGCGTTTGGTTCGTCTTTGGCATTAACTGGCTCGCCGGTCGGTGCGATGAAGATCTTTCTTGTTTTTTATATCGCCTGCGTCGTGATTACCTGGGCGGTATATGGCCGTCATTCTAAAAATAACAAGTAATATTTGATTATCCTTTGCGCGGCGTTAGACCGCGCTTTTTTTTATTTCTATTTAGTTACAACATACTTAATGACAACAGGAATTCATCATCTGTCTGGCTGCGGGGAACTGCACCTGTCATTCAGGAAGATACCCCTTAATACCCACTTGTTGAAAATTTAACATTCAGGAAAGGCCTGCATTTATTTTTTTCTAGTTAAATCAAACAAATAATTAAAATAAAAGCCTCCTCCAAAAGGGGTATACAGACGAAGGCGCTGGCGTTTACATCCCTGTTCGCCTTGATCGTTGTCAATTCCCACGTCCATTCAGCGCGTTACCTTCGCCGTTAGTTAAGCAATGTCGATTTATCAGAGAGCCGTGAGGCTCCACACAGGAGAAACCCGATGAGTAAATTCCTGGACCGGTTTCGCTACTTCAAGCAGAAGGGCGAAACCTTTGCCGATGGGCACGGCCAGCTTCTCGAAACAAACCGGGACTGGGAGGACGGATACCGCCAACGTTGGCAGCATGACAAAATTGTGCGCTCAACCCATGGGGTGAACTGCACCGGTTCGTGTAGCTGGAAAATTTATGTGAAAAACGGTCTGGTCACCTGGGAGACCCAGCAGACCGACTATCCGCGCACCCGTCCTGATATGCCAAACCATGAACCTCGCGGCTGCCCACGCGGCGCCAGTTACTCCTGGTATCTCTACAGTGCTAACCGTCTGAAATATCCGTTAATGCGCAAACGTCTGATGAAGATGTGGCGTGAAGCGAAAAAATTGCACCGCGATCCGGTAGAGGCGTGGGCATCTATTATTGAAGACACTGATAAAGCGAAAAGCTTCAAACAAGCGCGTGGACGCGGTGGTTTTGTACGTTCCTCCTGGCAGGAAGTTAACGAGCTGATTGCCGCCTCAAACGTTTACACCGTGAAAACCTATGGTCCTGACCGCGTTGCGGGATTCTCACCGATCCCGGCAATGTCGATGGTTTCTTATGCTTCCGGCGCGCGTTATTTGTCGCTAATTGGCGGTACCTGCCTGAGTTTCTATGACTGGTACTGTGATTTACCACCAGCCTCTCCGCAGACCTGGGGCGAACAAACCGACGTACCGGAATCTGCCGACTGGTACAACTCCAGCTATATCATTGCCTGGGGTTCTAACGTGCCGCAGACCCGTACCCCGGACGCACACTTCTTCACCGAAGTCCGTTACAAAGGGACAAAAACTGTTGCAGTGACGCCAGACTATGCTGAAATCGCCAAGCTGTGCGATTTGTGGCTGGCGCCGAAGCAGGGGACCGATGCGGCGATGGCGATGGCGATGGGACACGTCATGCTACGCGAGTTCCACCTCGATAACCCGAGTCAGTATTTTACCGATTACGTCCGTCGCTATACCGACATGCCGATGCTGGTGATGCTGGAAGCGCGTGATGGCTACTATGCTGCAGGCCGTATGTTACGCGCCGCAGACCTGGTCGATGCGCTGGGTCAGGAAAATAATCCGGAATGGAAAACCGTTGCCATTAACAGTAATGGCGAAATGGTGGCACCGAACGGCTCCATCGGCTTCCGCTGGGGGGAAAAAGGCAAATGGAACCTTGAGCAGCGTGACGGCGCCACCGGTGAAAAAACTGAACTTCAGCTCAGTATTCTGGGTAGCCAGGACGACATTGCTGAGGTCGGCTTCCCCTATTTTGGCGGCGAAGGTAGTGAGCATTTCAATAACGTTGAACTGGAAAACGTGCTGCTGCACAAGCTACCAGTTAAACGTCTGCAACTGGCTGATGGTTCTACCGCGCTGGTTACCACCGTTTACGATCTGACCATGGCGAACTACGGTCTGGAACGTGGTCTGAACGACGAAAACTGTGCGACCAGCTACGACGAAATCAAAGCATATACCCCAGCGTGGGCTGAGAAAATTACCGGTGTTCCGGCCGCGCAGATCGTGCGTATTGCCCGTGAATTTGCCGATAACGCCGATAAAACACACGGTCGTTCAATGATCATTGTGGGGGCGGGTCTGAACCACTGGTACCATCTCGATATGAACTACCGTGGTTTGATCAATATGCTGGTGTTTTGTGGCTGTATCGGCCAGAGCGGCGGCGGCTGGGCGCACTATGTCGGCCAGGAAAAACTGCGTCCGCAGACCGGCTGGCAGCCACTGGCGTTCGCGCTTGACTGGCAGCGTCCGGCACGTCACATGAACAGTACCTCTTACTTTTATAACCACTCCAGTCAGTGGCGCTACGAGACGGTTACCGCGCAGGAACTGCTGTCGCCGATGGCGGATAAATCACGTTACAGCGGCCATCTGATCGACTTTAACGTCCGTGCGGAAAGGATGGGCTGGTTGCCGTCTGCGCCGCAGTTAGGCACCAACCCACTGTATATCGCGCGTGAAGCGGAAAAAGCCGGTATGACGCCGGTAGATTACACGGTCAAATCGTTGAAGGAAGGCTCGATTCGCTTTGCAGCGGAACAACCGGAAAACGGTAAAAACCATCCGCGTAACTTGTTTATCTGGCGTTCTAACCTGCTCGGTTCCTCCGGGAAAGGCCATGAATACATGCTGAAATACCTGCTGGGTACCGAGCACGGTATTCAGGGTAAAGACCTGGGTCAACAAGGCGGCGTTAAACCAGAAGAAGTGGAATGGCAGGACAATGGCCTCGACGGCAAGCTGGATCTGGTGGTGACGCTGGACTTCCGTCTGTCGAGCACCTGTCTGTATTCCGACATCGTACTGCCAACCGCTACATGGTATGAAAAAGACGATATGAATACTTCGGATATGCATCCGTTTATTCATCCTTTGTCGGCAGCCGTTGACCCTGCCTGGGAATCGAGGAGCGACTGGGAAATCTACAAAGCGATTGCGAAGAAATTCTCCGAAGTTTGCGTAGGGCATCTTGGTAAAGAAACGGATGTAGTGACGCTACCTATCCAGCATGACTCTGCCGCCGAGCTGGCGCAGCCGCTGGATGTCAAAGACTGGAAGAAAGGTGAATGCGACCTGATTCCGGGTGTCACCGCTCCGCACATTCTGACCGTTGAGCGCGATTATCCGGCGACATACGAGCGTTTCACCTCTATCGGCCCGCTGATGGAGAAAATCGGCAACGGTGGGAAAGGTATTGCGTGGAATACCCAGAGCGAAATGGATCTGCTGCGTAAGCTTAACTACACCAAGGCGGAAGGCCCGGCGAAAGGCCAGCCAATGCTCAACACGGCGATTGATGCGGCAGAAATGATCCTGACGCTGGCACCGGAAACTAATGGTCAGGTGGCGGTAAAAGCCTGGGCGGCACTCAGTGAATTTACCGGTCGAGACCACACGCATCTGGCACTGAATAAAGAAGACGAGAAAATCCGCTTCCGCGATATTCAGGCGCAGCCGCGTAAGATTATCTCCAGCCCGACCTGGTCTGGTCTGGAAGATGAACATGTTTCTTACAATGCCGGTTACACCAACGTCCATGAGCTAATTCCATGGCGTACGTTGTCTGGTCGCCAGCAGCTGTATCAGGACCACCAGTGGATGCGTGATTTTGGTGAAAGCCTGTTGGTTTACCGTCCGCCTATCGATACCCGCTCAGTGAAAGAGGTGATGGGCGAGAAATCGAACGGTAATCCGGAAAAAGCGCTTAACTTCCTGACACCGCACCAGAAGTGGGGTATCCACTCTACCTATAGCGACAACCTGCTGATGCTGACGTTATCCCGTGGCGGCCCGATTGTGTGGATGAGTGAAGCCGATGCGAAAGATCTGGGCATCGAAGATAACGACTGGATTGAAGTCTTTAACAGTAACGGCGCATTAACTGCCCGTGCAGTGGTCAGCCAGCGTGTCCCCGCCGGGATGACCATGATGTACCACGCGCAGGAACGTATCGTTAATCTGCCGGGTTCAGAAATCACCCAGCAGCGCGGCGGTATCCACAACTCGGTGACCCGTATCACGCCAAAACCGACCCATATGATCGGCGGCTATGCTCAGCTGGCCTATGGCTTTAACTACTACGGTACCGTCGGCTCTAACCGTGATGAATTTGTAGTGGTACGTAAGATGAAGAACATTAACTGGTTGGATGGCGAAGGCAATGACCAGGTACAGGAGAGCGTAAAATGAAAATTCGTTCACAAGTCGGCATGGTGCTGAATCTCGATAAGTGCATCGGTTGCCACACCTGCTCGGTCACCTGTAAAAACGTCTGGACCAGCCGGGAAGGCATGGAATACGCCTGGTTCAACAACGTCGAAAGTAAACCGGGCGTGGGTTTCCCGAACGACTGGGAAAACCAGGAGAAGTGGAAGGGCGGCTGGATCCGTAAAATTAACGGTAAACTACAGCCGCGCATGGGTAACCGCGCGATGTTGCTGGGCAAAATCTTCGCTAACCCGCATCTGCCGGGCATGGATGATTACTATGAACCGTTTGATTTCGACTATCAGAATCTGCACACCGCGCCGGAAGGTAGCAAAGCGCAGCCGATTGCCCGTCCGCGCTCGCTGATTACCGGCCAGCGGATGGACAAAATCACCAAAGGTCCGAACTGGGAAGACGACCTGGGCGGTGAGTTCGAAAAGCTGTCGAAAGACCAGAACTTCGAGAACATGCAGAAGGCAATGTACGGCCAGTTCGAAAACACCTTCATGATGTATCTACCGCGTCTGTGTGAGCATTGCCTGAACCCGGCATGTGTGGCGACCTGCCCGAGCGGCGCCATCTACAAGCGTGAAGAAGACGGTATTGTCCTGATCGACCAGGACAAGTGCCGCGGCTGGCGGATGTGCATCACCGGCTGCCCATACAAAAAGATCTACTTCAACTGGAAGAGCGGTAAATCTGAGAAGTGCATCTTCTGTTATCCGCGCATTGAAGCGGGTCAGCCGACCGTCTGTTCTGAAACCTGCGTAGGGCGTATCCGTTATCTTGGCGTGTTGCTGTACGATGCCGATGCAATTGAAAGCGCAGCCAGCACCGAGAATGAAAAAGATCTGTATCAACGCCAGCTCGATGTATTCCTCGATCCGAACGATCCGGCGGTGATTGAACAAGCGCTGAAGGACGGTATTCCGCTGAGCGTGATCGATGCCGCGCAACAGTCGCCGGTTTATAAAATGGCGATGGACTGGAAGCTGGCGCTACCGCTGCATCCGGAATACCGCACGCTACCAATGGTATGGTACGTGCCGCCGCTGTCCCCAATCCAGTCTGCGGCCGACGCGGGCGAACTGGGCAGTAACGGTATTCTGCCGGATGTGGACAGCCTGCGTATCCCGGTTCAGTACCTGGCTAACCTGCTCACTGCGGGTGATACCCAGCCGGTACTGCTGGCGCTGAAACGCATGCTGGCGATGCGTCACTACAAACGTGCTGAAACCGTCGATGGCAAAGTGGATACTCGTGCGCTGGAAGAGGTGGGGTTAACTGAAGCGCAGGCGCAGGAAATGTATCGCTATCTGGCGATTGCCAACTACGAAGATCGCTTTGTGGTACCGAGTAGCCATCGTGAGCTGGCGCGTGATGCGTTCCCGGAGAAAAGCGGTTGCGGCTTTACCTTCGGTGACGGTTGCCACGGCTCGGATACCAAATTTAACCTGTTCAACAGCCGTCGAATTGATGCGGTTGATGTGACCAGCAAAACGGAGTCGCACCAATGATTGAACTCGTCATTGTTTCGCGTCTGCTCGAGTACCCGGATGCTGCCTTATGGCAGCATCAGCAGGAACTCTTTGATGCACTCGCGTCATCTGAAAATTTGGGCCAGGAAGATGCCCACACGCTTAGCCTCTTCCTGCGTGATTTGACGGCGCAGGATATGCTGGATGCCCAGTCAGGCTACAGCGAACTGTTCGATCGTGGGCGCGCCACATCGCTGCTGCTATTTGAACACGTTCATGGAGAGTCCCGCGACCGGGGCCAGGCAATGGTTGACCTGATGGCGCAGTATGAACAGCACGGTTTACAACTTGATAGCCGTGAGCTGCCGGATCATCTGCCGCTGTATCTGGAATATCTGGCGCATCTGCCAAAAAGCGAAGCGCTGGGAGGATTACAAGACATCGCGCCGATCCTGGCGTTGCTGAGCGCGCGTCTGCACCAGCGTGAAAGCCGCTATGCCGTGCTGTTTGATCTGCTGCTGAAACTGGCAAATACAACGATCGACAGTGAAAAAGTGGCTGAGAAAATCGCTGATGAAGTTCGCGATGATACCCCGCAGGCGCTGGATGCTGTCTGGGAAGAAGAGCAGGTGAAATTCTTTGCCGATCAGGGCTGTGGCGAATCTGAAATCGCTGCTCACCAGCGTCGTTTTGCCGGAGCAGTGGCACCGCAATATTTGAATATCACCACCGGAGGACAGCACTAATGCACTTCCTGAATATGTTCTTCTTTGACATCTATCCGTACATTGCGGGCGCCGTTTTCCTCGTTGGTAGCTGGTTACGTTATGATTACGGGCAATATAGCTGGCGTGCCGCGTCAAGCCAGATGCTGGATCGTAAAGGTATGAACCTGGCGTCAAACCTGTTCCACATTGGCATTCTGGGCATTTTTGCCGGTCATTTCCTGGGAATGCTGACGCCGCACTGGATGTACGAAGCATGGTTGCCGATTGCGGTGAAACAGAAGATGGCAATGATCGGCGGCGGGGCGGCTGGCGTTATGTGCCTTATTGGCGGCGTGCTGCTGCTCAAGCGTCGTCTGTTCAGTCCGCGCGTGCGGGCGACGACGACCGGTGCGGATATTCTGATTCTGACGCTGCTGGTGATCCAGTGTGCGCTGGGGCTGCTGACTATTCCGTTCTCTGCCCAGCATATGGACGGGAGCGAAATGATGAAGCTGGTCGGCTGGGCGCAGTCTATCGTGACGTTCCACGGTGGTGCCTCTGCTCATCTGGACGGCGTGGCGTTTATTTACCGTCTGCATCTGGTACTGGGGATGACGCTATTCCTGCTGTTCCCGTTCTCGCGTCTGGTGCATATCTGGAGCGTGCCGGTTGAATATCTGACTCGTAAATATCAGATTGTCCGCGCGCGTCACTGATAGTCATTATTAAAACGTTTTAACCCTGCTTCGGCAGGGTTTTTTACGACTGCTTGCCAGATGGCATTATCCCTCCGTCGTCTTAATCGACCTGATCTTATCGATGAGTTGCTCCATTCGTGCGTTCACCGAAGCGAAAGGGAGTGTATACAGTTGGTAACCGTAGTGCTGATATGTCCTAACCATCGCCTCGTAGGTTCTGACCGCCTCATCCCATGACTGTTTACGCTCGTTATCCTGGTGGTAAATAGCTCTCCAGGGAGGAAGTAAAATGACCGTTGAGGCGTAACGGAAATGGTGAATCGCATTGATGAGATGGTCCGGGACGGTTTCGCCCACAAGCGTCAGATAGCCTGCAATATCCGGTATTCCACGATCATAGAACACCATTGTCGGGCTGTTCTGTGCCTGATGCCAGCCACGTATATCCAGCGTCAGCATCAGTTCGGCAAACAATAATGGTGATACCGAGGGTAAGCCTGGACCGCCAATGCGTTTTTGATCCTGAATGATCGCGCGTCCGGACTCTTCCTGACAGCAAAATCCTTGTTTTTTAAGGGCGTGCAATAAAGTGCTTTTTCCGGCGCAAGGACCACCGGTGAGAATGATTCGCGGATTCGTTTTCATGGTCATCTGGCATTCCTGTGGTGTTTACCGGATGCGGTTGTGAACTGCGCCTTATCCAGCCTACGTGAGAGCGGGGGGGAGGCCTGGTAAGCGTGAGCGCCGCCGGGCAATGGGTACAGGCAATATAATTCGAAGCAGGATAGGTGCAGTGAAGTATGCAAGAGCGTGTGGGGGAAGGATGACGCGTCGCGCGGCGACTCGCCCTTTGGGTCGTTGCTTGCGGCAACGCTTTCTCGCTACGCCTGAATTGAACCTGAGGCGAAGCTTCTCACCTTTCCCCGTCCGGAGAAATATAAGACAATGTGCTTAAAAAGGGAAATATACGCAACGAAATTGATGGTGGTGGGGGAAGGATTCGAACCTTCGAAGTCTGTGACGGCAGATTTACAGTCTGCTCCCTTTGGCCGCTCGGGAACCCCACCAGGGGTAATTCAACTTTTGAGGTCTGGCATAAAGATGGTGGTGGGGGAAGGATTATTCGTCGCTTCGCTCCTCACCCTACGGGCCGTTGCCGTTGGCAACGTTCTCTCGCTTTCGCTCGAGTCGAACCTTAATCGAAGGTTCTCACCCTTCCCCGACAAGTGCAAACTTCTGCATTGCTCATCGAGTTAACTACATCGCTGTAGTGAATAATGGTGGTGGGGGAAGGATTCGAACCTTCGAAGTCGATGACGGCAGATTTACAGTCTGCTCCCTTTGGCCGCTCGGGAACCCCACCACGGGGTAATGCTAATACTGGCCTGCTTCCTTTTGGGAAGCGGGGCGCATCATATCAAATGACGCGCCGCTGTAAAGCATTCCTTTGCCTGAAATGAACTGTTTGCGTACTTTTCATCCGTAACGGATTAAAGCTAATCAATTCATTTTCCTGACGATTAAAGAATAATCGTCCGGTTGCCATAAACAAACACGCGCTGTGCCAGAACCTGGTACAACGCACGGCTTAACACATTTTTCTCAACGTCACGCCCGGCACGCATCATGTCTTCTGCGGTATAGGTGTGATCCACATGAATGACGTCTTGCATAATGATCGGGCCTTCATCCAGATTATCATTTACATAGTGCGCCGTAGCGCCGATGATTTTCACGCCGCGCTCATAGGCCTGATGATATGGACGTGCGCCGATAAAGGCTGGCAGGAAGGAGTGGTGGATATTAATAATTTTGTTTGGGAAACGCGCCACAAACTCCGGGGTTAAAACGCGCATGTATTTGGCCAGCACCACATAGTCTGGTTGATGAGCATCAATAGCATCCGCCATCTTGCTGTCATGCTCTTCACGCGTTAATCCCTCGTGGCTAACCAGCTCGAAAGGGATCTCAAAACGTTCAACCAGGGAACGCAGCGTTTCATGGTTGCCAATTACCGCGGCAATTTCAACATCCAGTCCACCATAATTGGCTTTCATTAGCAGGTCACCCAGACAATGCGCTTCTTTGGTGACCAGAATCACCACGCGACGGCGTCCGGCGGGGTTTAACTCGCGAACAGAGCCTTCCGGTAAAGCGCTATCCAGATCGGCCAGTAGAGTAGCGTCATTGAAGATGCCTTCCAACTCAGTACGCATAAAAAAGCGTCCAGTACGGTGGTCAACAAATTCATTGTTTTGCACAATATTAAGTTCATGCTTATAACAAATATTGGTAATCCGCGCGATAAGGCCTTTTTGATCGGGACAAATAGTACGCAGAACTTTACGTTGTAGTGATTGCATTGCCGGAAAAATCCTGTTGAGAATGTTTGTTGTATCGATACTGGCAGGCGTCACTGGCCGCAGCACTTTTTAAATTTTTTGCCTGAACCGCACGGGCAGGGATCGTTTCGACCAAACTGCGGGCGGGTGCCATCAATATAGTACCACTGACCGTTTTCTTTGATAAAACGGGAACGCTCGATAATCGCTCCTGTTCTCCCTTGTTCGGAAAAACGCGCGATAAAACTAACATAACCTGTATTTTCTGCTTCTGACCAGGTATGTTCAAAAATAGTCAGTCCGAGCCACCGGGTATGGGCAAATCCGGCGATGATATCATCGCGAAAGGCGGCCGAATTGCAGGTTGGATGCCAGGTCTTAATTAGGTAATCTGCGTCTTTCATCACAAAAGCGCAGTAACGAGAGCGCATGAGATGTGACGGATCGGGTGCTACTCGTTCTCCGGACACAATACGACCACAACATAGGCTATACTCGTCAGCGCTACCACAGGGACAAAGCTGAGACACAATAATCTCCCTGAATATAAAAAGGCGTTGAACGCCAGGGTGGCGTTATGTTAACTGAGCAGTGGCGATGTTGCTACGTCTTGAAGCCAGGGGAAGTCGTTAAGTACGATGAGAAAAATGAAAATAGGGCTGGCGCTGGGATCTGGCGCGGCGAGAGGATGGTCCCACATTGGGGTCATCAAAGCCCTCAAGCAAACAGGCATTGATATTGATATTGTTGCAGGATGCTCAATAGGTTCACTGGTCGGCGCCGCGTATGCCTGTAATAAATTGTCGGCGCTTGAACAATGGGTATGTTCATTCCGCTATTGGGATGTTTTACGCCTCATGGATGTATCATGGCGCAGAGGAGGGTTGCTTCGCGGCGAACGCGTATTTAATCACTATCGGGACATTATGCCCGTCACGGATATTGACCACTGCACACGCCGCTTTGGCGCAGTTGCGACGAATCTTAGCACCGGGCGGGAGCTATGGTTTACTGAGGGCGATTTACATCTTGCTGTGCGCGCATCGTGCAGTATGCCAGGACTGATGGCCCCGGTTGCACATAACGGTTACTGGCTGGTAGATGGCGCAGTGGTTAATCCTGTTCCTGTCTCGTTAACCCGGGCGATGGGCGCGGATATTGTCATTGCAGTAGACCTGCAACATGATGCTCACCTCATGCAGCAAGATTTGCTCTCTGTAAATGTGGCGAATATAAATGAAGAGGGCGATGATGCATTGCCCTGGCATAAACGTTTAAGAGAACGCTTCAGTAGTCTGACTTCACGCCGTGGCGTGAGTACGCCAGGCGCAATGGAAATCATGACAACGTCCATTCAGGTTTTAGAGAATCGCCTTAAACGTAACCGTATGGCTGGCGATCCGCCTGATATTCTCATTCAACCATTCTGTCCGCAAATCTCTACGCTGGATTTTCACCGCGCCCATGCTGCTATTGCGGCAGGTCAGTTAGCCGTAGAGAAAAAAATGGACGAACTTATACCCTTGGTGCGTACCGACGTTTAATGTACCTTTTACGATCACTTAAGCAAATTCTGACAGGCGCAAGCGGCAATACCATGCCACTATTGATCAAAGCCAGTCAGGGGAGAGAACATGACGCAGCCATTGGTCGGAAAACAGATTCTTATTGTTGAAGACGAGCCTGTATTTCGCTCGCTTCTGGATTCGTGGTTTTCCTCTTTGGGAGCGACAACGGCATTGGCAGGCGACGGGGTAGATGCCCTGGAGTTGATAGGGCATTTTACGCCCGATCTTATGATCTGTGATATCGCCATGCCGAGAATGAACGGTCTCAAACTGGTAGAAAACTTACGCAATCGCGGAAACCAGACACCTGTTTTGGTTATTTCCGCAACCGAAAATATGGCGGATATCGCTAAAGCGCTACGCCTTGGGGTTGAGGATGTGTTACTGAAGCCGGTAAAAGACCTCAACCGATTACGGGAAACGGTGTTCGCCTGCTTATACCCCAATATGTTTAACTCACGGGTTGAAGAGGAAGAGCGTCTGTTTCGGGACTGGGATGCGATGGTGAGTAATCCGGTCGCCGCCGCACAACTGTTGCAGGAGTTACAGCCCCCGGTACAGCAGGTAATTTCCCATTGCCGCATTAATTACCGGCAGCTTGTTTCTGCCGATCAGCCAGGGCTGGTGCTGGATATTGCGCCGCTCTCCGATAACGAACTGGCATTTTATTGTCTGGATGTAACCCGGGCAGGTGATAATGGCGTTTTAGCCGCGTTGTTGCTGCGGGCGCTATTTAATGGCTTGCTGCAGGAGCAGCTTGGTCAACAAAAACACCGTTTACCGGAATTGGGTACTCTATTAAAACAGGTCAATCACCTGCTCAGGCAAGCGAATTTACCCGGTCAATTCCCGCTATTTGTTGGTTACTATCACAGTGGCCTCAAAAATTTGATACTCGTTTCCGCCGGATTGAACGCAACCTTAAATACTGGCGCTCACCAGGTTCAAATCAGCAACGGCGTACCTTTAGGAACGTTGGGTAACGCATATCTTAACCAATTAAGTCAGCGTTGCGACTCATGGCAATGTCAAATATGGGGAGCAGGAGGGCGTCTGCGGTTGATGTTGGCTGCGGAATGACCAAACGAAAGAATGGAAGAAAATTGCTTTACCGGCCTTTCCCGACGAATGTTACTATCAGTGGCAGATTTATAAGTATTTGTCTTAATTATACCAATATAAGTCCTTTTTGGACCTGAGGCTTGTTCCGGTACTGATATACTGGAACACGATACAGATTAATGAACACGTTCAATACATGAACAGTCCAGGAGAATTTTAAATGGCTGCCCTTAATTCGAAAGTCAAAAAAGCCGTTATCCCGGTCGCGGGATTGGGAACCAGGATGCTGCCAGCAACTAAAGCAATCCCGAAAGAGATGCTGCCGCTGGTCGATAAGCCATTAATTCAGTACGTCGTGAACGAATGTATCGCTGCAGGCATTACTGAAATTGTGCTTGTTACGCACTCATCTAAAAATTCCATTGAAAACCACTTTGATACCAGTTTTGAACTGGAAGCGATGCTGGAAAAACGTGTTAAGCGTCAGCTTCTGGAAGAAGTTCAGTCTATTTGCCCACCGCATGTCACGATAATGCAGGTGCGCCAGGGGCTGGCAAAAGGTCTGGGTCATGCCGTATTGTGCGCGCATCCGGTTGTTGGGAACGAGCCTGTCGCCGTTATTCTGCCAGACGTTATTCTTGACGAATATGAGTCCGATCTGTCGCAGGACAATCTGGCTGAAATGATTCGCCGCTTCGACGAAACCGGAAACAGCCAAATTATGGTTGAACCGGTAGCAGATGTTACTGCATACGGCGTGGTAGATTGTAAAGGCGTTGATCTGGCGCCAGGTGAGAGCGTGCCCATGGTTGGTGTGGTTGAAAAACCAAAAGCGGATGTGGCGCCGTCTAACCTTGCGATTGTTGGGCGTTATGTGCTGAGCGCGGATATCTGGGCATTATTAGCGAAAACACCTCCAGGGGCCGGAGATGAAATTCAGTTGACCGACGCTATCGATATGCTGATCGAAAAAGAAACGGTTGAAGCCTACCATATGAAGGGCAAAAGCCATGACTGTGGTAATAAGCTGGGATATATGCAGGCATTTGTTGAATATGGCATCCGCCATAATTCGCTGGGGGCTGAATTTAAAGCCTGGCTTGAAGAAGAGATGGGTATTAAGAAGTAACGAGACGTTATAATTTTTTAACAGAAGCGTTGGTAAGCCAGCGCTTTTTTTATGCGTGTTCGCATCAGGGGAGAACATTGGCAAAAAAAATCCCGCCAGCGGCGGGATTTTAAGCAACCGGGAAAAACATTATTCCTTGATCAGGAAGTCTTCCAGCTGCTTGCCTTGTTCTTCCATTGCTTTTTTGATTACAGCCGGTGTACGACCCTGGCCAGTCCAGGTTTTAGTTTCACCGTTTTCGTCAACATAGCTATATTTAGCTGGACGGGCTGCGCGTTTAGCTTTAGTACCGGATTTAGCGGCAGCCATGCTATTCAGCAGTTCATTCGGGTCAATGCCATCGGCAATTAACATTTCACGGTACTGTTGCAGTTTACGAGTACGCTCTTCCACTTCAGCAGCAGCAGCGCTTTCTTCTTCACGACGCTCGTTAACGACAACTTCTAATTTTTCCAGCATTTCTTCAAGCGTTTCCAGAGTGCATTCTCTTGCCTGCGCACGAAGAGTACGGATGTTGTTCAGAATTTTAAGTGCTTCGCTCATTGTAGTAATCTCAAACTTATATTGGGGTGGTTTGTTGAGCTAATAATAGAGCGATAAATTCAGTTGTGCAATAGCCAGGAATGTAAGGAATTCAAAATTACGCTTTATTAAGTACACGTCTTAATTATCTCAACTTAAATTTTCCTTGAGACGACGCACAAAAAAGAGCTTATTGGCAGGGGGGATACTCATCGCTCAACGCTAAAAATTTAGGATTCAGGTCACATTTTATCATGATGAAATACGATCTCATTGTAGGGATATCAATCTCTTGTATTAGCGTGCCTTACACGAAACACCTATTACTTTGCGCCAGATATGAGTAACGGCAACAATAAGTACAAGGTTTTCATATTGGTGGGTGATGATAAGCATTGTTGATGAATTTTAACGGCATAATTTGTGTAGGAATGTGTATAGTGAGCGATGTTTGCGCAATTCTTAATACGCGACGGCGCGCGAGTCGCGCCGTCGCGCCAGTAAATTATGGTACAATCCCGCCAATCTTTATTTCACTCAGGTGAGGTCCTGCGGCCAATGGCACAGCTATATTTCTACTATTCGGCAATGAATGCGGGTAAGTCGACTGCATTGCTGCAATCTTCATACAATTATCAGGAGCGCGGGATGCGTACTGTCGTATATACGGCGGAAATCGACGATCGTTTCGGTGCCGGTAAAGTAAGCTCTCGTATTGGTTTGTCGTCGCCGGCAAAATTGTTTAACCAAAATACATCCCTGTTTGAAGAGATTTGTGCCGAGAACGCACAGCAGGCAATACATTGCGTGTTAGTCGATGAAAGCCAGTTTTTGACGCGCCAACAGGTTTATCAATTATCCGAGGTTGTTGACAGGTTAGATATTCCGGTGCTTTGCTACGGGCTACGAACAGACTTTCGTGGTGAGCTGTTTGTCGGTAGTCAATACTTACTGTCGTGGTCAGATAAGCTGGTGGAATTAAAAACCATCTGCTTTTGCGGTCGTAAAGCCAGTATGGTTCTGCGCCTTGACCAGGATGGAAGGCCATATAATGAAGGCGAGCAGGTGGTTATTGGCGGGAATGAGCGTTACGTTTCGGTTTGCCGTAAGCATTATAAGGAAGCTCTGGAAGAGGGCTCGCTGACGGCGATTCAGGAGCGTCACCGTCATATTTGATATGAGGATAGCCATCGGCTAATAAAACGTTCTGTAGCGCTTTATATTCACTCTTCAGATGGTGATTGCTGGGTAGCGGCGTGGGCATTGTAGATTGGATAAGCACAACGTCTCAAACGTCTGACAACAGGTAAACAAAAAAAACGGCCTCCATGGAGGCCGTTATTATTAGGGTAAAGCGGATAACGAATTAAGCGGATTTTTTCGCTTTTTTCTCTGCTTTCGGGGCGGCAACGATAACTTTCTTCGCTGCAGTTTCACCTTCGGTGAAATCACGACCGTAGTAAGTATCCAGTAGAATCTGTTTCAGTTCGGAGATCAGCGGGTAACGCGGGTTCGCGCCGGTACACTGGTCATCGAAAGCATCTTCAGACAGTTTGTCGACATTCGCCAGGAAGTCAGCTTCCTGAACGCCGGCTTCGCGGATAGATTTCGGAATACCCAGTTCCGCTTTCAGGCTTTCCAGCCAGCCCAGCAGCCTTTCGATTTTCGCCGCGGTGCGGTCGCCCGGTTGGCTCAGACCCAGATGGTCAGCAACTTCCGCATAACGACGGCGTGCCTGCGGACGGTCGTACTGGCTGAAGGCGGTTTGCTTGGTTGGGTTGTCATTCGCGTTATAGCGGATAACGTTGCAAATCAGCAGGGCATTCGCCAGGCCATGCGGAATATGGAACTGAGAACCCAGTTTGTGCGCCATAGAGTGACATACGCCGAGGAAGGCGTTAGCAAACGCGATACCGGCGATAGTCGCTGCACTGTGAACACGCTCACGGGCTACCGGGTTTTTAGACCCTTCGTGATAAGATGCCGGCAGATTTTCTTTCAGCAGTTTCAGTGCCTGCAGCGCCTGACCGTCAGAGAATTCTGAAGCCAGTACAGAAACATAAGCTTCCAGCGCGTGAGTGACCGCATCAAGACCACCGAATGCGCACAGAGACTTCGGCATATCCATTACCAGGTTGGCGTCGACAATCGCCATATCTGGGGTCAGCGCATAGTCTGCCAGCGGATATTTCTGGCCAGTAGCATCATCCGTCACAACCGCGAATGGCGTTACTTCAGAACCAGTACCGGAAGTGGTGGTGACGGCGATCATTTTCGCTTTCACGCCCATTTTCGGGAACTTGTAGATACGTTTACGGATATCCATAAAGCGCAGCGCCAGTTCTTCGAAGTGGGTTTCCGGATGTTCGTACATTACCCACATGATTTTTGCAGCATCCATCGGGGAACCGCCGCCCAGCGCAATAATCACGTCTGGTTTAAAGGAATTCGCCAGTTCAGCGCCTTTGCGAACAACAGACAGGGTTGGGTCAGCTTCAACTTCAAAGAAGACTTCAGTTTCAACGCCAGCCGCTTTCAGTACAGAGGTGATCTGATCGGCATAACCATTGTTAAACAGGAAACGGTCAGTGACGATGAGCGCACGTTTGTGTCCATCGGTAATCACTTCATCCAGCGCGATAGGCAGAGATCCACGGCGGAAGTAGATAGATTTCGGAAGTTTATGCCACAACATGTTTTCAGCTCGCTTAGCAACGGTTTTCTTGTTGATCAGATGTTTCGGACCAACGTTTTCGGAGATGGAGTTACCACCCCAGGAACCACAACCCAGAGTCAGGGAAGGTGCGAGTTTGAAGTTGTACAGGTCACCGATACCACCCTGAGACGCCGGGGTGTTAATCAGGATACGCGCGGTTTTCATCTTCTGGCCGAAGTAGTTCACGCGATCCTGCTGGTTGTCCTGGTCAGTGTACAGGCAAGAGGTGTGCCCAATACCGCCCATCGCCACCAGTTTTTCTGCTTTCTCAACCGCTTCTTCGAAATCTTTCGCGCGATACATCGCCAGTGTCGGAGACAGTTTTTCGTGGGCAAACGGCTCGCTTTCATCAACAATCGTGACTTCACCAATCAGGATCTTGGTGGTCTCTGGTACGGAGAAACCTGCCAGTTCAGCGATTTTGTATGCTGGCTGACCAACAATAGCGGCGTTCAGCGCGCCATTTTTCAGAATGACGTCCTGAACCGCTTTCAGCTCCTGCCCTTGCAGCATGTAGCCGCCGTGGCTGGCGAAACGTTCGCGAACGGCATCATAAACGGAATCAACAACAACAACAGACTGTTCAGAAGCACAGATAACGCCGTTATCGAAGGTTTTGGACATCAAAACAGACGCGACAGCACGTTTGATATCAGCGGTTTCATCAATGACAACGGGGGTGTTGCCCGCGCCCACGCCGATAGCTGGTTTACCGGAACTGTACGCTGCTTTAACCATGCCAGGGCCACCTGTTGCCAGAATCAGGTTGATATCCGGGTGGTGCATCAGAGCGTTAGACAGCTCGACGGAAGGTTGATCGATCCAGCCGATGAGATCTTTCGGCGCGCCTGCGGCGATAGCCGCCTGCAGAACGATATCTGCGGCTTTGTTGGTTGCTTCTTTAGCGCGCGGATGTGGGGAGAAGATGATGGCGTTACGGGTCTTCAGGCTAATCAGAGATTTGAAGATAGCAGTAGACGTCGGGTTAGTAGTTGGCACGATACCGCAAATAATGCCGATAGGTTCTGCAATAGTGATAGTCCCGAAGGTGTCATCTTCAGACAGCACGCCGCAGGTTTTTTCATCTTTATAGGCGTTGTAGATATATTCGGAAGCGAAGTGGTTTTTAATCACTTTATCTTCAACGATACCCATACCGGATTCAGCAACGGCCATTTTAGCCAGCGGAATTCGGGCATCAGCAGCGGCCAGAGCGGCAGCGCGGAAGATTTTGTCGACTTGTTCTTGAGTGAAACTGGCATATTCACGCTGGGCTTTTTTTACACGCTCTACGAGTGCGTTAAGTTCAGCGACATTAGTAACAGCCATAATGCTCTCCTGATAATGTTAAACTTTTTTAGTAAATCATCTGCGCGATACGTGAGTATAGACAGATCGACGATACTTTGTATAAATGCCTGAATTTCAGGTGGTTACTTAACGTCCGTTTCGCTCTGATTTACTAAAAGAGCTTCTGCGTCAGCTTCATTTAACTCTAACGCGTTACGTCCAGGTGGCGTAAGCAAGATTACTCACTTCTGAGTAGCGATTGTGTGATCTAAATCAAGTTTACGCAAAGCTGACACCTTTCAGCAGGCCATTCGAACGTTTAAGGGGGAGTGTTAAAAAATCTTTGTCATGAATAATGAGCGCATTAGCATAATTAGTACATATTAATAACATCGCTGAATGGATGAAATTAGGCGCAGATAAGAGGTGAACTATGCGGCTAAAAGGCGTATCTTCAGCGCGTTTTTATCATTAATGAATATTGACTTCATCCGGCTAACGTTTCGGAGCTAATCGTGATTCAAACGTTTTTTGATTTCCCTGTTTACTTTAAGTTTTTTATCGGACTCTTTGCATTGGTCAACCCGGTGGGAATTCTTCCTGTTTTCATTAGTATGACCAGTTACCAGACGGCAGTGGCGCGAAACAAAACCAACTTAACCGCCAATCTGTCGGTTGCCATCATATTGTGGATCTCTTTGTTTCTCGGTGATGGCATTTTGCAACTTTTCGGCATTTCCATTGATTCGTTCAGAATCGCCGGCGGGATCCTGGTGGTAACTATCGCAATGTCGATGATTAGCGGGAAACTGGGTGAAGATAAACAAAACAAGCAAGAAAAATCAGAGACGGCGATTCGTGAAAACGTTGGTGTGGTGCCGTTGGCATTACCGTTGATGGCTGGGCCTGGAGCAATTAGTTCGACGATCGTTTGGGGGACGCGCTACCACAGCGTGATGTACCTTTTAGGTTTCTTTATCGCCATTGCGTTGTTCGCGTTAAGCTGCTGGGGATTGTTCCGTATGGCTCCGTGGTTGGTGCGCGTATTAGGGCAAACCGGTATTAACGTGATTACCCGAATCATGGGGCTATTGTTAATGGCGCTTGGCATTGAATTTATTGTGACAGGAATAAAAGGTATTTTCCCCGGCTTGCTTAGCTAATCTTATGTTCATTGTTTTACAGGCGGCCCCGTAAGGGGCCGCCTTGTGTCATCTTACGTCACCTTTCTTACGTTGATAAGTATTCAGTGTCTAAATAACAAAGAATGCTACTATAACATTTCTTTATTTATCTTTTCTTTATCAACGCGTTAGCATTAATGCGCCGTCAGTAAAAAACGGTGTATCTGTTATTTTTGTCACATCATTCTCTGGGGCTTGATGAAGGATTATTGAAATGTTATTAGTTATTTCAGCATGCTCTTAGATGAATGTGCTAAATAATGTTCAATTGTTAAATTTGTGTGTGTTTGTAGGTGTAAGCCGGGACTCTGGCATACTAAAACCAGGGTTTTTGAATATCCGATTGATTTATAACAAAAATAATAAAAAAATTAGCATGGTGATGCCCTTTTTTAGGGGGCGGAATTTTTATTAAAAGAGAATTGCTTAACAAATTTGTAAAATCAATTGGCGGTTCAGAAACGCATTTGATACTTTCCAGCCAAACCTTTTTGCAGAAGATTGTGCATGATTGAGAACTATTTTCATCTGGCAGTTTGACAGAGATAGCGTGCGACGTGGACAGGTACGTTGCATACCGAATCGACGAAAGGCGATCGAATGAATCGTCAAAATAAATAAAGTCGGTGATAGCAAAAGCAGTGACAGACCTGGCAGCACAGCCTCCGGTGCCGTACAGGAACCCTGACGGGATTAAACAGGCTGGTAAAAACCAGTAATTATAATGAATGGAGTACAAACACAATGTCCAACATCACGAAAAAAAAGTTGATTGCAGCGGGAATACTCACTGCCCTCGTAGCCTCCAGCGCCGCGAATGCGGCAGACGTGCCGGCAGGGGTACAGTTAGCCGACAAGCAAACGCTGGTACGTAATAATGGTTCAGAAGTACAATCTCTCGATCCGCATAAAATTGAAGGTGTGCCTGAATCGAACGTTAACCGCGACCTCTTCGAAGGCTTATTAATTAGCGATGTGGAAGGGCATCCTTCGCCGGGCGTCGCGGAAAAATGGGAAAATAAAGACTTTAAAGTCTGGACGTTCCACCTGCGCAAAAACGCGAAATGGTCGGATGGTACGCCCGTCACCGCCAATGATTTCGTTTACAGCTGGCAGCGGTTGGCTGATCCTAATACGGCATCGCCATACGCCAGCTATCTGCAATACGGACATATCGCTAATATCGATGACATTATCGCTGGTAAAAAACCAGCAACCGATCTGGGGGTAAAAGCCCTTGACGATCACACTTTCCAGGTGACGTTGAGTGAGCCAGTCCCTTATTTTTACAAATTGTTGGTTCACCCTTCCGTTTCTCCCGTGCCGAAATCAGCAGTCGAAAAATTTGGCGATAAATGGACCCAACCGGCCAATATTATTACTAATGGCGCCTATAAATTAAAAAGCTGGGTAGTGAACGAGCGTATTGTGCTGGAGCGCAACCCGCAATACTGGGATAACGACAAAACCGTTATCAATCAGGTGACTTACCTGCCTATCTCTTCAGAAGTGACGGATGTGAACCGCTACCGTAGCGGCGAGATCGATATGACTTACAACAACATGCCGATCGAATTATTCCAGAAACTGAAAAAAGAGATCCCGAATGAAGTACGCGTGGACCCCTATTTGTGTACCTATTATTACGAAATTAACAATCAAAAAGCGCCGTTTAATGATGTTCGCGTACGTACGGCGCTGAAACTGGCGTTAGACCGCGACATTATTGTTAATAAAGTTAAGAATCAGGGCGATTTGCCCGCTTACAGCTACACGCCGCCGTATACTGATGGTGCAAAACTGGTAGAGCCAGAGTGGTTCAAGTGGTCACAGGAGAAACGTAATGAAGAAGCGAAGAAATTATTGGCTGAAGCTGGTTTTACGGCGGACAAGCCCTTAACATTTGACCTCTTGTATAATACCTCCGATTTGCACAAAAAACTGGCAATTGCCGTGGCGTCTATCTGGAAGAAAAATTTGGGCGCCAATGTGAAGCTGGAAAATCAGGAGTGGAAAACCTTCCTGGATACTCGTCATCAGGGTACCTTCGATGTCGCGAGAGCTGGGTGGTGCGCAGACTATAACGAACCCACTTCGTTCCTCAATACCATGTTGTCCGACAGTTCAAACAATACCGCGCATTATAAGAGTCCGGCTTTTGATAAGCTGATTGCCGACACGCTGAAGGTGACAGACGACGCACAGCGCAGCGAACTGTATGCTAAAGCGGAGCAGCAGTTAGATAAAGATTCTGCCATTGTGCCGGTGTATTACTACGTTAACGCGCGCCTGGTAAAACCCTGGGTAGGTGGTTATACCGGTAAAGACCCTCTGGATAATATCTATGTGAAAAACTTGTATATTATCAAACATTAATGGCAGGGCATGGGGCAACGGTGGTTGCCCCATCGTGTCTTTTCTCATCGCACTATAACTTTTCCTGCCGGGCTAAGTTTGTCACGCAGAAAAGTAAAGGCACACGCCAGAAGGTACGGGCAATGTTGAAATTTATTTTACGCCGCTGTCTGGAAGCGATTCCGACGTTATTTATTCTTATTACTATTTCCTTTTTTATGATGCGCCTTGCGCCGGGCAGCCCTTTTACCGGTGAACGCGCTTTGCCGCCGGAAGTGCTGGCCAATATTGAAGCAAAATATCATCTGAATGATCCCATCATGACACAGTACTTCAGCTATCTGAAGCAGCTGGCACATGGTGATTTTGGGCCATCGTTTAAATACAAAGATTACACGGTTAACGATCTGGTTGCTGCCAGCTTCCCGGTTTCGGCGAAACTTGGCGCGGCCGCCTTTTTACTGGCGGTCATTCTTGGCGTAAGCGCTGGAGTGATTGCCGCGTTGAAACAAAATACCCGCTGGGATTACACGGTCATGGGGTTTGCCATGACAGGCGTCGTTATCCCCAGCTTTGTGGTGGCACCATTACTGGTAATGATATTTGCGATAACGCTGCACTGGTTGCCCGGTGGTGGCTGGAATGGCGGAGCGCTGAAATTTATGATCCTACCGATGGTCGCGCTTTCGCTGGCTTATATCGCCAGCATCGCTCGTATTACGCGCGGCTCAATGATTGAAGTTCTGCATTCGAATTTTATTCGTACCGCACGGGCGAAAGGATTGCCGATGCGTAGAATCATCTTCCGCCATGCGTTAAAACCTGCGTTGCTGCCGGTTTTATCGTATATGGGACCCGCGTTTGTCGGCATCATTACTGGCTCAATGGTGATTGAAACTATTTATGGTTTGCCGGGTATTGGGCAACTTTTCGTCAACGGCGCGCTAAACCGCGATTATTCGCTGGTGTTAAGTCTGACCATTTTAGTGGGGGCGCTGACCATTTTGTTTAACGCCATTGTCGATGTGCTTTATGCCGTTATCGATCCGAAAATTCGTTACTGATACTGGAGCTCGCGATGATGTTAAGTAAGAAAAACAGCGAGACGCTGGAAAATTTCAGTGAAAAGCTGGAAGTTGAGGGCCGTAGCCTTTGGCAGGATGCCCGTCGACGCTTTATGCATAACGGTGCGGCGGTAACCAGTCTCATTGTCCTGATCCTGATTGCCTTATTCGTGACGGTGGCACCTATGCTGTCGCAATTCACCTATTTCGATACGGACTGGGGCATGATGTCCAGCGCGCCGGATATGGCTTCCGGTCACTATTTCGGCACAGACTCTTCCGGGCGCGATCTGTTGGTGCGTGTCGCTATCGGTGGGCGTATCTCGCTAATGGTTGGTATCGCCGCCGCGCTGGTGGCGGTCATTGTCGGAACGCTGTATGGCTCGTTATCCGGGTATCTGGGCGGCAAAATTGATTCCGTGATGATGCGTCTGCTGGAGATCCTCAACTCTTTCCCATTTATGTTCTTTGTGATTTTGCTGGTGACGTTCTTTGGACAGAACATTCTGTTGATTTTCGTTGCCATCGGCATGGTCTCCTGGCTTGATATGGCACGTATCGTGCGTGGGCAAACCTTAAGTCTCAAGCGTAAAGAGTTCATTGAAGCCGCGCAGGTTGGCGGAGTATCGACCGCCAGCATCGTGATTCGCCATATAGTGCCTAATGTCCTGGGTGTGGTGGTGGTGTATGCCTCGTTACTGGTGCCCAGCATGATTCTGTTTGAGTCTTTCCTCAGTTTCCTGGGACTAGGGACACAAGAACCGTTAAGCAGTTGGGGAGCGTTGTTAAGTGATGGCGCAAACTCAATGGAAGTCTCACCGTGGCTGCTGCTGTTTCCGGCTGGCTTTCTTGTGGTGACGTTATTCTGTTTTAACTTTATTGGCGATGGCCTGCGTGATGCCCTCGACCCGAAAGATCGTTAAGGAGTACGGCCATGAGCTTATCAGAAATCGCAAATGTCACCCAAGTGACGCAACAGGCGAAAGTCCTGTTGGAGGTAAACGATCTTCGCGTTACGTTCACCACGCCTGATGGCGATGTAACGGCAGTCAATGATCTGAACTTTACGCTTCACGCTGGAGAAACGTTAGGTATTGTTGGCGAGTCTGGATCGGGAAAGTCGCAAACCGCGTTCGCATTAATGGGATTGTTGGCGACGAATGGCCGAATCGACGGTTCTGCGACCTTCAACGGACGCGAAATTCTTAATCTGCCGGAGCGCGAACTAAATACGCTGCGCGCGGAGCAGATTTCAATGATTTTCCAGGACCCGATGACTTCGCTAAATCCCTATATGCGCGTTGGGGAGCAGCTAATGGAAGTCCTGATGCTGCATAAAGGTATGAGTAAAGCGGAAGCCTTTGAAGAGTCTGTCAGAATGCTGGATGCAGTAAAAATGCCGGAAGCGCGCAAACGTATGAAAATGTACCCGCATGAATTTTCCGGCGGAATGCGCCAACGTGTGATGATTGCGATGGCGTTGTTGTGCAGACCGAAATTGCTTATTGCCGATGAGCCTACCACCGCGCTTGATGTTACTGTGCAAGCGCAGATCATGACGTTGCTTAATGAACTGAAGCGCGAATTTAATACCGCCATCATTATGATCACTCATGATCTGGGTGTGGTAGCGGGTATTTGCGATAAAGTCCTGGTGATGTATGCGGGGCGAACGATGGAATACGGGAGGGCGCGCGATGTCTTTTATCAGCCCGTTCATCCGTATTCGATAGGCCTGCTTAATGCGGTGCCGCGTCTGGATAGCGAGGGGGAGGAAATGTTGACGATTCCGGGTAATCCTCCCAACTTATTGCGTTTGCCTAAAGGCTGTCCTTTCCAGCCGCGTTGTCCTTATGCGATGGAAATTTGCAATAATGCGCCGCCACTTGACGCGTTTAGTCCTGGCCGCCTGCGCGCCTGTTTTAAACCGGTAGAGGAACTGTTATGAATGCCATGATGGAACAACGTAAAGTCCTCCTTGAAATTGCCGATCTTAAAGTTCATTTCGATATCAAAGAAGGGAAGCAGTGGTTCTGGCAGCCGGCGAAAACCCTGAAAGCAGTAGATGGCGTTACGTTGCGCCTGTACGAAGGCGAAACTCTGGGTGTCGTTGGCGAATCCGGCTGTGGTAAGTCGACGTTTGCACGTGCGATTATTGGTCTGGTAAAAGCGACAGACGGTAAGGTTGCCTGGTTAGGAAAAGATCTGCTGGGCATGAAACCGGATGAGTGGCGCGAGGTACGCAGTGATATCCAGATGATTTTCCAGGACCCGTTGGCGTCACTCAACCCGCGCATGACAATTGGCGATATCATTGCCGAACCTTTGCGTACTTACCATCCTGAGCTGCCGCGACAGGAAGTGCGCGACCGCGTAAAAACAATGATGTTAAAAGTAGGGCTGCTGCCGAATTTGATCAACCGTTATCCGCATGAATTTTCCGGCGGGCAGTGCCAGCGCATCGGTATCGCCCGGGCCTTGATCCTTGAGCCGAAACTCATTATTTGCGATGAGCCGGTGTCGGCGCTGGACGTTTCTATCCAGGCGCAAGTGGTGAATTTGCTCCAGCAATTACAGCGCGAGATGGGGCTGTCGTTGATTTTTATTGCGCATGATCTGGCGGTTGTAAAGCATATATCCGATCGTGTCCTGGTGATGTATCTCGGCCACGCGGTAGAGTTGGGCACTTATGATGAGGTGTATCACAATCCGCTGCATCCTTATACCAAAGCGTTGATGTCGGCGGTACCCATTCCCGATCCCGATCTGGAGCGGAATAAAACCATCCAGTTACTGGAAGGCGAGCTGCCTTCGCCTATTAATCCTCCTTCTGGCTGCGTGTTCCGTACGCGCTGTCCTATTGCCGGGCCGGAATGCGCGCAAACGAGACCGGTCCTGGAAGGGAGTTTTCGCCATGCCGTTTCCTGCCTTAAAGTAGACCCGTTATAATCGCAAGGGCTGACAATTCGTCAGCCCTTCTTTTAGGTGAGGTTACCGTGTCACTTTCTTTGTCGTCGGTTCGCCGCCGTCTTTATCATAATCTGTTTGATCTGACAACGCGCTCAGGTCGCCGCTTTGAAGGACTATGCGCGCTGTTTGCGCTGCTTAGTGTGCTGGTTATCTTTGTTGAATCAGGCGTAGGAACAGAATATCACCTGACCTTTGATGAATGGCATATTTTTGTCTGGCTGGAGCTGGCTATCACGTTAATATTTACCGGTGAATACTTGCTAAGGCTGTTTAGCTGGCCTGAGCCGGCAAAATACGTTTTTAGTTTCTGGGGTTTTATTGATTTGGTGACGATTCTGCCGCTGTACGTCATGTGGTTGTGGCCGGAAATCAGCCTGAACTATATGTTTGCCTGGCGTGCTATGCGGGCGGTTCGCGTAATGCGCATTCTTAAACTACTACGCTTTATGCCATCCCTGCGGATATTCTGGAGCGCTATTATTAGCGCGCGTCATCAGCTTATTTTGTTCTATTCCTTTATCGCGATCGTCATGATTATTTTTGGTGCTCTGATGTATCTTATTGAAGGACCTAAGTATGGCTTCACGACGCTTAATGCCTCGGTATACTGGGCAATAGTCACGGTTACGACTGTGGGGTATGGCGATATTACGCCGCATACGCCGTTGGGACGTATTGTCGCATCGGTGCTGATTTTGATTGGCTATTCGGTCATTGCGATTCCAACTGGGCTCATTACCACCCACATGAGCAGCGCGTTTCAGAAACGCCACTGGCAGCGAAAATGTCCGCAGTGCCAGCAAAGTCAACATGAACACAGCGCGCAATATTGCAATCGATGCGGTAGTAAGTTACCGGATTAATCACATTTGCCGGAGGGCATTGTCCAACGCCATCCGGCCTGCAAGCGCTTATTCGCGCCAGAGAATATGGCATAGCTTGTGACTTTTTTCCCGGCATAGCAGAACGCGGGCGAAAATATCGTTAATTTCGCCATCTTCGCTATCCGCCAGACCAATGACGACCTCGGCAAAAAAGTCTGGATTGAGGTCAAAATCAACGTGCTCTTGCCAGTCTTCTGAAGGATCAAATAACTCTGCGCCGCCGCGCTCTTCGAACTGCAAATTGAACAGAATAATATCGGCCGGATCGAGATTGTCCGCCGCCAGCTCAAGAAAAATATCGTAAGCCTGCTCAAGCGTTTCGTCTTCAGTCAGGCGATTGTTCAGATCCATTTCCATAGTGACTACCTGTTTACGTATGTTGGCCACGTTTTACAGCAATGGACTAAAGAAGTAAAACAATCGCTCGGTGATTCGCTGCCATAACGGACGTTTTACCCATAAACGCGCATCTAAAAGACGGGAGCGCGAAATATAATCGTCCTGTACCGCAGCCAGATCGGCGCCGAAACCCGAATCATCAATAACCAACGTAATCTCAAAATTAAGCCACAGACTTCGCATGTCGAGATTAACAGTACCCACCAGACTTAGTTCGCCATCGACCAGAACGCTTTTGGTATGCAATAGTCCGCCTTCGAACTGGTAAATTTTCACGCCCGCCGCCAGTAACTCGCTGAAAAAGGCCCGGCTGGCCCAGCCGACGAGCAGTGAGTCATTTTTACGGGGCAGAATAATGCTCACGTCCACGCCACGTTGTGCGGCGGTACAAATAGCATGCAGGAGATCGTCGCTGGGCACGAAGTAGGGCGTGGTCATAATTAAATATTCACGCGCAGCATAAGTGGCGGTGAGTAACGCCTGGTGAATAAGGTCTTCCGGAAAGCCAGGGCCGGAAGCAATCGTATGAATGGTATGGCCGCTGGCCTGCTCAAACGGCATAATATTCACGTCCGGCGGCGGAGGCAAAATACGTTTACCCGTCTCGATCTCCCAGTCACAGGAGTAGACAATGCCCATAGCGGTCGCCACCGGCCCCTCCATACGCGCCATTAAATCGACCCATTGCCCGACGCCAGCATCTTGTTTGAAAAAACGTGGGTCTACCATATTCATACTGCCGGTATAAGCGATGTAATTGTCAATCATCACCATTTTACGGTGCTGGCGAAGGTCCATACGGCGTAAAAAGACACGCATCAGATTCACCTTCAGCGCTTCTACGACTTCAATTCCCGCGTTACGCATCATGGCTGCCCAGGGGCTACGGAAAAAGGCGACGCTACCTGCAGAGTCCAGCATGAGCCGGCAGTGAATGCCGCGGCGGGCGGCGGCCATTAACGATTCTGCGACCTGATCCGCCATGCCGCCAGGCTGCCAGATGTAAAACACCATCTCAATATTATGCCGCGCCAGTTGAATATCACGGATAAGCGCCTGCATGACATCATCAGAGTCGGTCAGCAATTGCAGCTGGTTGCCTTTTACACCTGCAATGCCCTGACGTCGTTCGCATAGCTTAAATAATGACGATGCGACGCTACTGTTTTCTTCCGCAAAAATATGCTTGCAGGCCTTGAGATCGTTCAACCATTTGGCGGTCGATGGCCACATGGCGCGGGCACGCTCGGCGCGGCGTTTGCCTAAATGCAATTCGCCGACGGATAAATAGGCGATGATCCCGACCAGCGGAAGTATATAGATGATTAACAACCAGGCCATTGCGGAGGGAACTGCGCGCCGTTTCATTAGAATACGTAATGTGACGCCGGCAATGAGAACCCAGTATCCCAAAATGACCAGCCAACTCACCACAGTGTAGAAGGTTGTCATAACTTTAAAAATCCTTTAGAAAGCGTGTTGTTAAGAGTTTACGCGTCAGGATTCACATGGCAAATAAAAACACGGGAAAAGCGCTGGTCTGCATCCTCCAGGGGGGTATAATGGCGCTTCTGTTACTGTAAGAGTCGTAAACATGAAGCGTAGTAGAACGGAAGTGGGGCGTTGGCGGATGCTACGTCAGGCTGGCCGCCGTAAAGCGCGTTGGCTTGAAGGGCAATCACGCCGTAATATGCGTATCCATACCATCAGGAAGTGCATTTTTAATCGTCAGCGTAATTCATTACTCTTTGCGATTCACGGTGTGTAAGCCTGTAAGGGCACCGTATGCGGTGCCCAACAGCCTATCCTTTTTAAAAGATCTTCTTATACGGTTTAACCGATACCTGCGCATAGACGCCCGCAGCAACGTACGGATCCGCGTCAGCCCAGGATTGCGCCGCTTCTAAAGATTCAAACTCAGCGATGACCGTTGACCCGGTAAATCCTGCTACTCCGGGATCGTTGCTATCCACCGCGGGCATCGGCCCGGCAGTTAATAATCGTCCTTCATCATGGAGAAGTTGCAGGCGCGCCAAATGTGCAGGCCGTACCGAAAGACGTTTTTCAAGCGAGTTGGCATTATCCTGAGCGTAAATGACATACAGCACGGGTGGAGCTCCTTAATCGGTAAAAGTCGCTGATTACGTTATTGGAAAGGACATTTGACTGCAATGTAAAGATAGCGACTTTGTTAAACAGGCACATTTTGTATGGTGTTGTTGTGCTATATCATCTTTTAGATACCGCAATCGGCAATGCCTTATTGAATATGATTGCTATTTGCATTTAAAATTCAGTTCTGGTTTTTCAACTGAAACGATTATGACTTCAATGACCCTTGATTTACCTCGTCGCTTTCCCTGGCCGACGTTACTTTCTGTAGGCATTCACGGTGCTATAGTGGCAGGATTGCTTTATACCTCGGTACATCAGGTTATTGAATTGCCTGCGCCAGCGCAGCCGATCACGGTAACAATGGTTTCGCCCGCCGATCTGGAGCCGCCTCAGGCGGTTCAGCCACCACCGGTGCCAGTGGTAGAACCGGTTCCTGAGCCAGAGCCTGTTCCGGAACCACCTAAAGAAGCGCCCGTGGTGATTGAGAAACCCAAACCTAAGCCAAAACCCAGACCGAAACCGAAGCCAGAACCGGTAAAAAAGGTTGAAGAGCAGCCGAAACGTGAAATTAAACCGACGCCGCCGCGTCCTGCCTCACCGTTTGAAAATAGCGCCCCGGCGCGGCCAACAAGCAACACAGCGTCGGCGACCAGCAAGCCTGCAGTGAGCGTGCCCACTGGACCTCGCGCTCTGAGCCGTAACCAGCCTCAGTATCCGGCGCGAGCACAGGCGTTACGTATTGAAGGCCGCGTAAAGGTGAAGTTTGATGTGACGCCTGAGGGGCGAGTGGATAATGTACAGATCCTGTCTGCGCAGCCCGCCAATATGTTTGAACGTGAAGTTAAAAACGCGATGCGCAGATGGCGCTACGAGGCAGGTAAACCGGGCTCCGGGCTGGTGGTAAATATTATTTTCCGCCTGAACGGTACAGCGCAGATTGAGTAATTCTGGCACCGCCAGCGGGGGTAGTCATCACCTGCTGGCGGCACAAGCGCTTTGGGAGCCGCGCGCTTATTCCTGAACCGGGAGCGGACGAGGTTTGCCAGCCGGATCAACAGCCACATAAATAAACAGCGCCTCGGTGGCTTTATAGCGCTGTCCAATGGGTTCAGATGCGACCTTTTTCACCCAGACTTCAATATTGATGCTAATAGACGTCGTGCCGCGTTTAACGCAGCGCGCATAGCAGCATACGACATCGCCGACTGCAACGGGACGCAGAAACGTCATTCCTTCCACGCGTACGGTTACAACGCGACCGTGCGCGATCTCTTTAGCCAGTATTGCGCCGCCAATATCCATTTGCGACATCAACCAGCCGCCAAAAATATCACCGTTAGCATTAGTATCGGCTGGCATGGCCAGTGTACGTAAAACCAGCTCACCCTGAGGGGTACTATCCATAATTGTCATTGTAAAACCGACTATCAAAAAAATTACAGCCGCGATGCTACTATGAATTTTGTGTGGAGAATAGTGGCAATAAACGTAGAGAAGGGGGAGCGCAGGGTATAAAGGCAAAGAAAATATCGCCAGACGTTCGCGATCTGGCGATAGGTCGCGGGAGGATTACGATTTATCTTCCTGTGGCAGATGTCGGTAGATATAGACGCCGCTCAGCAGGGTAAAAATAAGTGTCAACGCCGTGAGGCCGAAGACCTTAAAGTTAACCCAGATATTTTGCGGCAACCAGAAGGCGATATAAATGTTGGCCAGGCCGCATACGATAAAAAACAGCGCCCATGCCAGGTTGAGCTTTGACCAGACTGGCTGCGGCAACGCCAGCTCTTTACCCAACATACGCTGGATTAACGGCTTTTTCATCACCCACTGGCTGATGAGCAACGCGCCGGCAAAGAGCGCATAAATAACCGTCACCTTCCATTTAATAAACTCATCGTTATGGAAGAAGAGAGTCAACCCGCCAAAGACGGCAACCAGAACAAACGTAATCAGCGCCATCTTCTCTATTTTTCGATAGCGCACCCAGCTATAAATGAGCACGATTGCCGTCGCGACAATCAGCGCGGAGGTCGCCGCATAGATATCATAGAGTTTATAAAACGCAAAAAAGACAACCAGCGGTAAAAAATCCAGAAACTGCTTCATTCTTCGATTCCATCATCAACGAGCGTCGAATGCGCCGTTAAACGGCGCATTGCGGATTATTGGCGAATCAACATATACAGGCGGAATAAATAGATAAGCAATACTGCGGAAATCAGATTGCTTAACGTATTCGCCAGTACAGCGCCTACATTTGGGGTCAGTACAGCAAAGCTGGGCGCGAACAGCAACAACAATGTCTTTGCCAGTAACCAGCCTATCACCGCAGGCGCTACCAGTCTCATGTTAGCCCAGGCCAGACGCATACTGTTGCGCATGGCGGTAAATACGCCCATTTTCTCTTCAACCAACATCACTGGTGCAAGCGCCAGCACAATGGCCATGATAATCCCCGGTACGACAATGAGCATTATACCGATTTGCACTAACAGAGTTGTCAGAAAAATGAGAATAAACAGTTTAGGCAAGACAGGCGCGCTGGCACCAATAGCGCGTAGTGCGCTCACCCGATGCCCCGCAGAAACCAACTGAATCATCAGGATAATGCCGCCAGCCAGGATAGCGTTACCGATAAGCCCGGAAAACGTTGAGGCGGCGGATGCCCGCAACAGAATCTGCTGCTGCTCCGGCGTCATGTTTTGCACCAGCTCAAACAGACCCGCGCTACCTGCCAAATGCTCTCCTTCACTGAGTTGTGCGATTTGTGCATCGCTGGGCGAAAAGGCATGACCCAGGATCACCGTGATGAATGCACATAACAACGAAACCAGCAAGATAGTAATAAATTGATTTCGGAAAAAATTTCCGGCGTCACGGTAAACGGACTTCGCCGTGATAGACATGCACTCTCCTTGAGTTTTGCAGGTGTTAATTTGCGGGCAATTGTACCCTGGATAACTCGGCAGTGGCAGCATCAGCGGATGTATGGAAAAGCATATCTTTGTAAAGCGGTGGTAATCCGTATCGCGCGCGCGCGATTACAGGCCTCATTCACTTCGCCACCTTCGCCTGACATTGAAAATTCGCGGCAGGTAGAAGGGCGATTTTCATAAATGGCGCAACTGACGCTTTCGCCCGGCGTGCCAAGAAGTGCTTTACAGTGCGGCTGCTTCTGATTGGTGCCGGCCATACAACGCAGGAAGGGGGTAACGGGTTCGGTTAATGACGCCGGGACACGACCATCGGCGTCATCGCCTTCAGCCCAATAAAAAGAGACACGAAAATAGGCACAACAGGCACCGCATGTCATGCATGGGTTAGGAGCGCTCATGATTCACCTGCAACAGACTAACGTATCAATACAAACTACAAAAATTAACGTGTTCCGCAGTGCTTGTGAATCTCAACGCCACGCGGCATTGCGGGACATTCTCTACCTTAGCTAGCCTTTTTCGCCTGGGCAAGAGGAGCAGGCAAATATTTGCGTAGTGTGAATATGTCAAAATTGATCTGAATTACTATAACCAGGATTTTCAATGCAAGTTCTAAATTAATCTGGATCAATAAATGTTAAATTATAAGAACAAATGTGATCTGTGTTAGATCACTTATTACTTCATTGTGGGTATATTCATCACGCTTTTATAACCATAACGATGGAGCGAGTATGAAAAAATTCACAGTGGCGGCGCTGGCATTAACAACTCTTCTCTCAGGCGGCGCATATGCGCATGAAGCCGGAGAATTCTTTATGCGTGCAGGTCCGGCAACCGTCAGGCCTACAGAAGGGGCTGGGGGAACGCTGGGCCATTTAAACGGCTTTGATGTCAGTAATAATACGCAACTTGGCCTGACATTCACTTACATGGCGACGGACAATATCGGGGTTGAATTGCTGGCGGCGACGCCGTTCCGTCATAAGGTGGGTACGGGCGCGACGGGCGATATCGCCACGGTTCATTTGCTACCGCCAACCTTAATGGCGCAGTGGTATTTCGGCGATGCCAGCAGCAAAGTGCGACCTTATGTTGGTGTAGGGGTTAACTATACGACCTTCTTCGACAACGATTTTAACGATAATGGTAAGAAGACCGGACTGTCGGATCTGAGCTTTAAAGACTCATGGGGCGCAGCAGGACAAGTTGGGGTGGATTACCTGATTAATCGCGACTGGTTAATTGGTGCCTCTGTCTGGTATATGGATATTGATACTACCGCGAACTATAAAATGGGTGGCGTTCAGCAGCACGACAGCGTGCGTCTTGACCCATGGGTCTTTATGTTCTCGGCAGGTTACCGTTTTTGATAATCATGTCACGGTGACGAAAAAAGACCCCGCCAGGCGGGGTCAAAAAGGACATGACACACGGATTTTACTTGTCGGTACTCACTTATCTTCTTTAGGCTCGCCACAACCCAGTTCTGCGCCAGTGAGAGGATCCACTGTGGGGTCGGATTTTGTTCTTTCAGCCATTGCCTTGAGTAACGCGAGTTGTTCACGCGGTAGCTTCACGGTCGCCAGACCATCGCCACCATCAACGGCGGGCATTGGCTCGGCCACGTAATTGAAATTCTCATCGCTATTCCAGCTGCCTCGCGGATCGTCGCCCTGCGACATGTTGTAGTACACGTCGGTATACTGTTCTACCGGTGGCAATTTACCCGGCGGGAAATTGTTACGAATTGAGTACAGCGCCTTTTCAAATGAAAGTTGGTGCGCGACTTCACGAGTCATCAGGAAACTCAGCGTATCTTTTACGCCAGGATCGTCTGTCAGGTTAATCAGGCGTTCGTAAATAATCTTCGCTCGCGCTTCAGCGGCGATGTTTGAGCGTAGATCGGCTGTTACTTCACCGATAGTGTCTATATAAGCAGCGGTCCATGGCACGCCGCCGGAGTTTGTGAGAGCAGGACCACCACCGTACAGCAGCGAGGTGACATGACTATCGTTACCATTCTGCGTCAGCGAACGATATAATTCCGCTTCACTTTCGGTTCCTTCCGCCAACGCTCCCTTAGCGCCTTTATTAAGCATCCCTACCAGCGAACCGATAATTTCCAGATGGCTTAGTTCTTCGGTCGCGATGTCCATTAACATCTCTCTGCGGCCCGCGTCATCATCGCCTAAACCTTGGGTAAAGTAGCGACATGCCGCCGCCAGTTCGCCCTGTGGTCCGCCAAACTGTTCCAGCAACAGGTTCGCTAATCCAGGGTTAGGCTCGCTCACCCGCACTGTATATTGAAGTTGTTTTACGTGTCTAAACATATTGCCTCCCGCTTATTATTTATTTTTTGGCTTCAACGCCATCTGCTTCAGATCGCAGTAAAAACTGTTCCGTAGTTTGCGGAATATGTTTAATAAGCCAGTCAGCCATTTGCATTTCTTCTTTCAGAATGGCTTCAATCGTTGGGATTGAGGCCGTATCGCCAGCTTTTTTTGCCGCTGCCAGCAGGGAGGTATAACACGCAATTTCGAATTGTTCGAAAACGTAGCCACTAATTGAGCCTTTGACAATTTCATCTGAAGGGAACATTCCACCGATAGATTGTCCCATGGCCGCCATTTTACTCATAGAGTCTTTCAGAACGGAGCGGGAAATGCCATTACGGTCAAGCACTTCTTCCAGCATTGTAATTTGGTGCTTGGTTTCGCTAATATGCTGTTCAATTCTGGCTTTAACGTCAGGATAGTTTTCGATACGGCTGGCCATAGATTCAAGCATCGATTCTGCCTGTTTTTCCATGGCGTGAGCATCGCGAAGCCAGTCATGATAATGTTCGGTATAATTCATTTTAAATTCCTCAATGCGAGATAATCCGGTCCGATAATTTAATCGGGATCATGCAAGCTGATAATCAATAATGTTATTTAGATTTACGCTCAGCACCTTTATTAACATTGCTGACCGCTAAATCGGTAAGTTTTAAATCGGTTTGTTTTTCCTCGTCGAGGGTTTCTTTGAGCAATTTTAATGCCTTAGTATAGCCAAGTTGCTCGGCCAGCGTAGCTAGCGTGCCGTAACTGGCGATTTCATAGTGCTCGACTTTTTGCGCCGCGGCGATAAGTGCTGCATCGCGTACTTCGTTTTTCTCAGTACTTTCGATAACTTCATTGGCCTCTTCAATCAGCCCTTCCATCGCAACACATTTCATTCTTTTCAGTTTTATGCCAGCATCAGATTCCACGATCTGATCAATACGTTCAATCTGACCCTGAGTTTCTTCAAGGTGAGATTGAAAGGCCTGGCTTAATTTTTCATTGGAGGCAGATCTGGCAAGTTTAGAGAGCGCCTTAGTTAATTGTTTTTCTGCACTATAGGTATCTGAAAGTAGATGGATAAAAAGGTCTTCAACGGTTTTAATATTCATAAATATTTTTCTCCTGGGCAAAATACTGCGAGCCGCTAGACTCGCAGATTGCTTCATAAAATCACGTGATATATTTATGTTACAGTAAATCAGGAATTATCGGATTTACGTCCGCCGTGACTATTCTGGCCACCTTTCTTACCGGCTTCAGAAGCTCGTTGCGGATCGTTTTTGAAATTCCCACCGCTATGTTGACCACCTTTGCGGCCTGCTTCAGATGCTTTTTCACGATTCTCGGCGAAATTTCCTGAACCACCACGATGTTCGGCCATATTATTTCTCCTGTCTCGTTGATTACTGAAAAATTCGGTTTTTAACCGTGTCGACACCCTATTAAAATTAGTTGGTTAAGCCGATTAGTCAAATCGAAGGAATTAATTGTCGCTGACAGAGCAAATAACGCCAGAAAAATCGGTTTGGGATAATATATTCTATATTTCCTTTCAGAATAAGAGACTTAAATAAAAATACCAAACATTGCTATTAATAACCTAAGTAACAATGTAAGGTTGCAAAAACATTAACGTATCGTTTATTGACGTTTCTTTACATAAATAAAGGAAAAATTGACGTGAAAACGATAATTTCACCCGCGTGATTAGGAGTTTTCTTAGCAAGTGTTGTCTTTCAGTATTCCTGAAAACAGGGTGGGGATATCATCAGAAACATTGATGGTTTATGTTCAAAGCGTTACAGGAATGAGAGGGGCCGTCAGCATCATGCCGACGGCTTTATCAAATTATGCGCGGCTGGCGGCTTTCATCGCACAGACAAAAGCCCTGAGTTCCGCCAGCATCTGGTCTGGATGACAGTGGTTTTTCTCAATAATGTTGACAATCGCCGAACCGGAGATCGCGCCAGCCGCACCAGCATGAACGGCAGCGGTCACTTGTTCCGGCGAGGAGATACCAAACCCCTGCAAAGCAGGCGCGGCATTATATTCTTTAAGTTTCCTGACCAGATGGTGTAGTGGCAATCCGCCACGATTTTCCGCACCGGTAACGCCCGCCCGGGAAAGCAGGTAAGTATAGCCACGGCCATAAGAAGCGACCTGGCGCAGAAGATCGTCATCCGCATTTGGCGGGCAGATGAAAATCGGCGCGATATTATGTCGTAGCGCCGCCTGACGGAAGGGGGCAGACTCTTCAACCGGGACATCCGCGACCAGCACGGAATCCACGCCGACTTTTTTACAACGGGCATAGAATTCATCAATGCCGTCATTAAATACCAGGTTGGCATACATCAGCAGGCCAATCGGAATAGACGGGTATTTTTCACGGATCAGCGCCAGCATTTCGAAACACTGGGCAGGCGTGATCCCAGCGGCGAAGGCGCGTAAGTTCGCATTCTGGATGGTAGGGCCGTCAGCAAGCGGATCGGAGAAGGGAACGCCTAACTCCAGAGCATCGGCGCCGGCTTCAATCAACGTATCAATAATGTGCAGCGATTGTTCTATGCCCGGGTCGCCCAGGGTGACGAAGGGGACAAAGGCGCCTTCCCGGCGTTCGTTGAGCTGCGCAAATAAATTTTCATAACGTCCCATCAGATTTCCCCTCGCGCTTTCAAAATATCATGTACGGTAAAGATGTCTTTATCGCCGCGGCCAGAGAGATTGACCACCAGCAGTTGCTCTTTTTCCGGGTGTTCGCGCATCATTTTCAACGCGTGCGCCAGAGCGTGGGAGGATTCCAGCGCCGGGATAATCCCTTCCTTGCGGCACAGTGTCTTGAAGGCTTCCAGCGCTTCGTCATCAGTAATGGAGACGTAATCCGCGCGTCCAATGCTGTTCAGGTGCGCATGTTGCGGCCCAACGGACGGAAAATCCAGCCCGGCGGAAATAGAATAAGATTCTTCAATTTGTCCGTCAGCCGTTTGCATCATTGGCGCTTTCATGCCGAAATAGATCCCGGTACGACCATGTTTAAGCGGGGCGCCATGCTCTCCTGTTTCAATACCGTGACCGCCAGGTTCAACACCAATAAGCCCGACGCTGGCGTCATTAATAAAATCGGCAAACATCCCGATAGCGTTTGACCCACCGCCGACGCAGGCGATAACGGCATCAGGCAGACGCCCCTCTTTGTCGAGAATTTGCGCTTTCGTCTCTTCGCCGATCATGCGCTGAAACTCGCGAACAATAGTCGGATAGGGATGCGGGCCTGCTGCCGTACCGAGCATATAGTGCGCGGTTTCATAGCTGCCGGACCAGTCGCGTAGCGCCTCGTTACAGGCGTCTTTGAGTGTGGATGAACCGCTATGAACGGGGATCACATCTGCACCCATCAGACGCATACGGAAGACGTTTGGCGACTGGCGCTCAACGTCTTTGGCGCCCATATAGATACGGCATTTCAGCCCCAGCAGCGCGCTGGCGAGCGCGGAGGCTACGCCGTGCTGGCCAGCGCCAGTTTCCGCAATAATTTCGGTTTTACCCATTCGCTTAGCCAACAGTGCCTGACCCAGAACCTGGTTAGTTTTATGCGCGCCGCCGTGCAGTAAATCTTCGCGTTTCAGATATAACGTGGTACGCGTACCGGCGGTGATGTTCTGGCATTTGGTCAGAGCGGTAGGGCGTCCCGCATAGTTTTTCAGTAGATCGGCGAATTGCGCCTGAAACTCAGGATCTTTTTGCGCGCTGACGAAGGCCTCTTCAAGCTGGCGTAGCGCGGGCATCAGGATCTGCGGCACGTACATGCCGCCGAATTCACCAAAATAGGGATTGAGAAGTGTTGTCATGTTTTTTCCTTAGTATGCGCGCAGTGTCTGGAAAACCGAGGCCAGAAGACGAGCATCTTTGATGCCCGGCTGTGACTCGACGCCAGAATTAAAATCGAGACCAGTACAACCGGCTTGCGCCGCCTGTACACAGTTATCTGCTGCCAGCCCGCCAGCCAGCAGCACATTATCCAGCGATTGTCCCTGTAGCAGCGACCAGTCGAACCGTTGCCCGCTGCCGCCCTGGCCATTGTCGAAAATGTATTTATCGACATGGTGATAATCGCGTGCGGGAAGCGTGTCGCTAACGCTCAGTGCTTTCCAGATTTGCACATTTTGCGGCAATGCAGCGCGCAGCGCGGTGATATACGCCTGGTCTTCGCTACCGTGTAGTTGTACAGCAGAAAGCGACAGGGTCGAGGCTTTATGGCAAACGTCGGCGATATCCGCGTTCTGAAAAACGCCGACGTACTGCAGCGGCGCAGCGGCAATCACCTCCCGCGCCTGGTCGATATTCACTACGCGAGGCGAGGCGGGAGCGAAAATCAGTCCACCATAAACGGCCCCCGATGCGTAGGCGGCCTTGGCGTCCTGGGCGCGGGTCAAGCCACAGACTTTATTCTCACCAAGCAGCACACGTCGAACGGCGGCGTTAAGATCGTTATGCGCCATTAATGCCGAGCCAATTAAAAAACCATTGGCGAAGTGGCTCAATTCGCGCACCTGCCTGTAAGTGTTAATTCCGGACTCGCTGATAACAGTCACGCCGTGGCCAAGTCCTGGCGCCAACTGGCGAGTGCGATTCAAATCAATCGACAAATCACGCAGATCGCGATTGTTGATGCCTACTACTTTCGCGCCTAACGCCATCGCACGCTCGCGTTCTTCGTCATTACTGACCTCTGTGAGCACGCCCATTTTCAGGCTGTGTGCGACAGCGGCGAGTTGACGGTATTGCTCATCATCCAATACTGACAGCATCAGTAAGCACGCATCAGCCTGATAGTAACGAGCAAGGTAAATCTGGTAAGGGTCGATAATAAAATCTTTACACAGAATCGGCTGTGGCGCGTTTTGGCTGACGATCGACAGAAAATCAAAACTTCCCTGGAAATATTTTTCGTCGGTGAGAACGGAAATCGCCGAGGCGTAATGTTTATAAATACCTGCAATACGCGCGGGATCGAAATCATCGCGTATCACGCCTTTTGATGGCGAGGCTTTCTTACATTCCAGGATGAAGGCGGTACGCGCGCCCTGTAATGCAGCATAAAAATGGCGCGTACTTGGCTGGATCTCATTTTGAAAACTGGCCAGCGGCTGTTGCTGCTTACGGGCTTCTACCCAAATCGCCTTATCAGCGACGATTTTCGCTAAAACGGTTTGCATTATTTACCCTCTTGCCGCCAGTGCGGTGACTTTGTCATAAGCGATGCCATTGCGCAGAACATCGAGTACGGTTTGCGCGTTGTTTTTGAGATCTTCCTGACCATGCAACCGCATTAACATCGCCACGTTAGCGGCAACAGCGGCCTCATGCGCGGCATCGCCTTTACCTTGTAATAACCGCGTCAGAATGTCACGGTTTTCTTCCGGCGTACCGCCGGCCAATTGTTCCTGATGGTAAGGCGTCAGGCCAAAATCCTCCGCGGTAAGTTGATAGCTTTTAATTTCGTTGTTATGCAGTTCTGCGACAATTGTCGGCGCATGGAGCGATACTTCATCCATGCCGCCGCTATGTACCACCGCCGCACGCTGATAGCCCAACACTCGTAAGGTTTCCGCAATGGGCAGCACCAGCTCAGGGCTGTAAACGCCAATTAACGCCAGCGGCGGATGCGCCGGGTTGATCAGAGGGCCGAGTACGTTGAACAACGTCCGGGTTTTTAACTGCTGGCGAACCGGCATCGCGTGACGGAATCCAGTGTGGTATTTCGGTGCGAACAGAAAACATACGCCCAGCTCATCTAAGGCCTGGCGAGATTTATCGGCATTCATATCCAGATTAATGCCGAATGCTGCCAACAGGTCGGATGATCCCGATTTGCTGGACACGCTGCGGTTACCGTGTTTCGCCACTTTTAGTCCGCAGGCCGCCGCAACAAAGGCGCTGGCGGTGGAAATATTGATACTGTTGCTGCCGTCGCCCCCGGTACCGACGATATCCGCAAACAGATAGTCCGGGCGTGGGAATGGGGCGGCATTTTCCAGCAGCGCGGTAGCGGCGCCGGCAATTTCATGAGGGTGTTCGCCGCGAATCTTCATACTCACCAGCGCGGCGGCCAATTGTTCTGGTTTAAGTTCGCCGCGGACGACCGCTGAAAACAGTTGATGGCTCTCCTGCTGGGTCAGGGTTTGCGCCTGATAGAGTTTTTCCAGGACCGGTTGTAGAGTATTTGTCGGTTCCAGCTTTTGCTGCGCCCAGGCTAATGTTTGCTCCAGTAGACGCGCGCCCTGTGTTGTCAGGATAGATTCCGGATGGAACTGAAACCCGCAGACGCGATCCACATCGTGACGTACCGCCATCACCATGCCGTTGAAATGGGCGTTAATGGTCAGCCCGGCGGGAATATTACTGCCGACCAGTGAATGATAACGTGCGACTGGCAATGGATTCGCCAGCCCGGCGAACATCGCCTGACCGTCATGTTCAATACTGGATGCTTTGCCATGGAGGATTTCTCCCGCCTGGCCGACATAACCGCCATAAGCTTCGACAATGGCCTGATGCCCCAGACAAATGCCAATGATCGGTAACTTGCCGCGCAGTCGGGTAAGCAACTCCGGCATACAGCCCGCCTCGCTGGGAGCGCCTGGGCCGGGAGAAAGCATTAGCACCGGGTTTTTCATCGTCGTCAGGCGATCGATAAGCGTTTGCGCCGGGATATGATTACGATAAATCACCACGTTGTGGCCGTTGGCCCGTAGCTGATCTGCCAGGTTCCAGGTAAACGAGTCGATGTTATCGAGCAGCAGAATATCAGCCATCAGAAGGTCTCCTGTGCATGATGCGCGGTGGCGATAGCACGCAGTACAGCGCGTGCTTTATTGCGGGTCTCATCGGCTTCAGATTGCGCAACGGAATCCAGCACAATTCCGGCGCCAGCCTGTACAGTAGCAATTCCGTTTTCCACCAGCGCGGAACGGATAACAATGCAGGTATCCAGATCGCCGTGGGCAGTAAAATAACCCACCGCGCCACCATAACTGCCGCGCCGCTGTCCTTCCGCCTCGGCAATCAGCTGCATGGCGCGTACTTTCGGTGCACCGCTCAGGGTCCCCATGTTCATGCAGGCGCGGTACGCGTGCAGCGCATCAAGATCGTGACGCAGTTCGCCCACGACCCGAGAAACCAGATGCATCACGTACGAATAGCGGTCAACTTTTGTCAGATCGGCAACGTAGCGACTGCCCGGCGTACAGATGCGCGCCAGATCGTTGCGCGCCAGATCAACCAGCATCAGATGCTCGGAAAGCTCTTTATGGTCGGTCCGCATATCGAGTTCTATGCGGCTATCAAGGTCTTTGTCCAGCGAACCATCAGCGCGGCGACCACGTGGTCGGGTACCCGCAATGGGGTAAATCTCAATCTGGCGGCTGGTGGCGTCATATTTCAGCGAGCTTTCCGGCGATGCGCCGAAGAGGGTGAAACTCTCATCCTGCATAAAGAACATATACGGGCTTGGATTGCTCTTTTTCAGCACATAATAAGCGGCCAGCGGTGACGGGCAGGGCATTGAAAAGCGGCGCGACGGTACTACCTGAAAGATTTCGCCTGCGCGAATCGCTTTTTGCAACTGGCGTACCACCACACCGAACGCGTCATCGCTCTGATTGCATTCGCAGCGCATGTCCGGCACTGGCGTTACCGGCAACGGCGGCGCGGGCTGCGTTAATTGTTGACTAAGATGCGTCAGACGGGCGTTCAGGCGTTGTTTTTCTCCGTCATTCGCGGTAAACAAACTGGCCTGAATACGGGTACTTTTTTTCTGGTGATCTATCACCATTAACGTTTCTGCCAGATAGAAGCAGTAGTCCGGGCAGTTATTGCCCGCCTCAAGTAGGGGAAGGGCTTCAAAGCCGGCTACCAGGTCATAGGCAAACAGCCCCCCAAAGAACATGGCTTCCCGCTCTTGTGCCGGTACGTTTACCAGGCTCTGCAACAGACGGAATGCATCAAATACCGACAGGGAACATAAGCGGGCATCTTCATCTAATAAAGGGCTGACGGGCGGAAAGCGCAGGAGACGTCCGGCAGGCAGCGATTCATTTTCTACCCCAGCCGGCAGGACGGCATCCAGTAATGGCAATAAAGCAGCGCCATTATCAGACAAGGCCTGAATAGTGACCGTGTCGCCTAAGGCGGTGATGCGCAGCGCGCTATCTACCAGCAACAGGCTTTTCAAATCGTCTTTACTATCGATATCCGCGGATTCCAGCAGCAGCGTGGCCGGGCGATCGCCGCAAACCTGGTGAAAAAGCGCCGTCGGATTTTCCCGGTAAACGGCGTCGCAGGTTAATAGTTCAAGCGTTGGTTTTGATGTTTGCATTGTTGTTCTCATTAATTTTGTTCAAAAAAAAGCCCGCTTGACAGGCGGGCCGGGTATCTTTTTGGCTTATTACAGCTGTTATACACCGCCCGACATCAGGAAGTGCGCCACCAGCCGTGCAGTACAAATGTTGTTGTCATTTTAGATACCCTTTGCAAGTGAACTTTCGTACTAGTTAACTGGTTCGGTGGGGTAATGTCAATACCTATTTCAGTATATTTGCCGGAACCGTTATGATGTATACGACATACCTTTATCTCTATGGGAGCCGCCTTGAGCGACACGAATTACGCAGTGATTTACGATCTGCACAGTCATACCACGGCGTCCGATGGACTGTTGACGCCAGAAACATTAGTACACCGTGCGGTAGAGATGCGAGTCGGCACGCTGGCGATTACCGATCATGACACCACTGCCGCGATTCCTGCGGCAAGAGAAGAAATTTCACGCGCCGGACTGGCTCTGAATCTTGTTCCCGGTGTGGAGATTTCAACGGTCTGGGAAAATCATGAGATCCACATTGTGGGTCTGAATATTGATACTGCGCATCCGGCGATGTGCGATTTTCTGGCGCAGCAGACACAACGGCGTCAGACACGCGGGCGGCTCATTGCCGAACGTCTGGAAAAAGCCCATATTCCTGGCGCCTGGGAAGGGGCATTGAAGATGGCGAATGGCGGCGCGGTGACGCGCGGTCATTTTGCCCGTTTTCTGGTGGAGTGTGGCAAAGCGGCGACGATGGCGGAGGTATTTAAAAAGTATCTCGCACGTGGGAAAACCGGTTACGTTCCGCCGCAGTGGTGTACAATAGAACAAGCTATTGATGTCATTCATCATTCTGGCGGTAAGGCCGTATTAGCCCATCCGGGGCGTTACGATCTTAGCGCTAAGTGGCTGAAAAGATTAGTTGCGCATTTTGCCAACCATCACGGCGACGCGATGGAAGTGGCGCAGTGCCAGCAATCGCCCAATGAACGTACCCAACTGGCGACACTTGCGCGCCAGCATCATTTATGGGCATCGCTTGGATCTGATTTTCATCAGCCCTGTCCGTGGATTGAACTGGGACGTAAGCTCTGGCTGCCCGCAGGTGTTGAGGGCGTATGGCAGACATGGGAACAGCCGCAAATATCACAGTGAGGGAAGTATGAGCCAGTTTTTTTATATCCATCCTGACAACCCACAGCAACGGCTGATTAATCAGGCCGTCGAAATTGTGCGTAAAGGCGGGGTTATTGTCTATCCAACCGATTCCGGCTATGCCCTTGGGTGTAAAATTGAAGATAAAGGCGCAATGGAGCGCATTTGCCGTATTCGCCAGTTGCCTGACGGACACAATTTTACGTTGATGTGTCGCGATCTGTCTGAACTGTCGACCTATTCATTCGTGGATAATGTGGCGTTTCGCCTGATTAAGAACAATACGCCGGGTAACTACACTTTTATTCTGAAGGGAACGAAAGAAGTGCCGCGCCGTCTGTTGCAGGAAAAACGTAAAACCATCGGTCTGCGTGTGCCGTCAAACGCCATTGCATTGGCGCTGCTGGATACGCTGGGCGAACCGATGCTCTCTACGTCATTGATGTTGCCCGGCAGCGATTTTACCGAGTCGGATCCGGAGGAGATTAAAGATCGGCTGGAGAAACAGGTAGATCTGATTATCCATGGCGGATACCTTGGCCAGCAGCCTACAACGGTGATTGATTTAACCGATGATGCTCCGGTCGTGTTGCGTGAAGGCGTCGGCGATGTTACACCTTTCCTGTAAGAGCGTAAGTCGGTATACTACGCGGCCTTAAAATGGCGCGGCAACGCGCCGTTCATTCTCCTGTTCGACGCCTGTGAAGGCGACACCTGAAGGAAGCTCTATGAGCGAAAAGTTACAAAAAGTGCTGGCGCGCGCCGGCCACGGCTCTCGCCGTGAAATCGAATCTATTATCGAGGCGGGACGTGTCAGCGTTGACGGTAAAATCGCCACGTTGGGCGATCGCGTTGAAGTCACTCCCGGCTTGAAAATCCGTATTGATGGTCATCTGATCTCGGTGAAAGAGTCGGCGGAACAAATTTGCCGCGTTCTGGCCTATTACAAACCGGAAGGTGAACTGTGTACCCGTAATGATCCGGAAGGACGCCCAACCGTGTTTGACCGCTTACCGAAACTGCGTGGCGCGCGGTGGATTGCGGTAGGTCGTCTGGATGTTAACACCTGCGGGCTATTACTGTTTACCACCGACGGTGAACTGGCGAATCGCCTGATGCATCCTGGCAGTGAAGTTGAGCGTGAATATGCTGTCCGAGTGTTCGGTCAGGTGGATGACGCGAAACTGCGTGATTTAAGCCGTGGCGTACAACTGGAAGATGGTCCGGCGGCATTTAAGACCATCAAATTCAGCGGCGGCGAAGGCATTAACCAGTGGTATAACGTTACGCTGACGGAAGGGCGCAATCGCGAAGTTCGTCGACTGTGGGAAGCGGTAGGCGTTCAGGTCAGCCGCCTGATCCGCGTGCGCTACGGCGATATCCCGTTGCCTAAAGGGCTACCGCGCGGCGGCTGGACAGAACTCGATCTCGCACAGACCAATTATCTGCGTGATCTGGTGGCGTTGCCACCGGAAACGTCGTCAAAGGTTGCCGTCGAAAAAGACCGGCGTCGCATGAAAGCGAACCAGATTCGTCGGGCGGTAAAACGTCACAGCCAGATGGCTGGCGGACGCCGCGCCAGTGGGCGTAATAACAACGGTTAATTCTTTTCAGGCACGCCATCAGGCATTGGCGTTTGTGTCGCTATTCAGCACAAACGCCTTATCAGGCCTACAGTTAATAATCAATCCCTATCTGGGCCTTCACGCCAGCGTCGAAAGCGTGTTTAACCGGACGCAGTTCGCTGACGGTATCCGCGAGTTCAAGAATATCCCGGTGACAGCCGCGACCCGTAATAATGACTGTCTGGTGAGAAGGGCGCGCGTTTAGTGCGTTCATGACCTCTGCCAGTGGCAAATAGTCATACGCCACCATATAGGTTAGTTCATCCAGAATGACCATATCACGTTGCGGATCGGCCAGCATCCGTTTCCCATGCTGCCAAACGGCCATACATGCTGCGGTGTCTGCCTCGCGATTTTGCGTCTCCCAGGTAAAGCCTGTTGCCATTACCTGAAATTCGACGCCGTGCGGTTCCAGCAGATTACGCTCGCCGTTGGGCCAGGTACCCTTAATAAATTGCACCACGCCCACGTTTTTACCGTGTCCTACAGCGCGGGCCGCGGTACCGAATGCCGCCGTGGTTTTGCCCTTACCATTCCCGGTAAACACAATAATAATACCGCGCTCGTCCTGTGCCTGGGCCACACGGGCGTCAACCCGCTCTTTTACCTTCTGCTGGCGTTGCTGATAACGTTCATCACTCATTGGGCGATTCCTGGTTTACGGCCCGGTTGGGCGTCAAACGTCATACCGGTCTTACGGCGACTGTCGTCACCCATGAGCCACAGGTAGAGCGGCATAATATCGGCAGGGGTTTTTAATTTTTGCGGATCTTCCGTGGGGAAAGCGCTGGCACGCATACTGGTGCGCGTGCCGCCTGGGTTAATGCAGTTAACGCGCAGAGAACGGTTCTGATATTCGTCCGCCAGTACCTGCATCATGCCTTCTGTGGCAAATTTCGAGGTGGCATAGGCGCCCCAGTTAGCGCGCCCCTGACGGCCAACGCTTGACGATGTAAAGACCAGTGAGCCAGCATCGGATTTCAGTAGTAGCGGCAATAGCGCCTGAGTGAGCATAAAGGTGGCGTTAACATTGACCTGCATGACATCCTGCCATATCTGCGGATCTTGTTCGCTCATAGGGCAGATTTCACCCAGTAACCCGGCATTGTGCAGGACGCCATCCAGACGTGGGGTATGTACGGCGATGTGGTCAGCCAGTTGCCGGCACTCCTCGGCGGTGCAGGTCAGCAGATCGAGCGTAAACCATTGTGGTAAAACATGTTGCTCATCAGCAATGTGTTGCGCTACGCGGCGTAATTTCTCTTCGTTGCGTCCCAGGAGAATCACCGTTGCGCCATAACGAGCATAGGTGAGCGCGGCTTCCCGCCCGATACCGTCGCTGGCACCAGTGACTAAGATAATGCGGTTTTGCAGTAAATCTTGTTTCGGTTGGTAATGCATGGCTACTCCTCAACGGTGTGGTGAACCGTCCTGCCAGTTTATTTTATCTTCGCGTTAACTTTTTGGGTTTATGCCTGAAAGTGTCTCTTATTTCAATCAGCCAGGGTCGATAAGGCCGTAAAATGAACGCCTTGTCATACTTTTCTTCTTTAACAGGCATATGGATGAAGAGAGACGGAGTTCGATGCCTGTTGTACACTGAGCGCAAGTCGCGTTATTTAATCAAGGTGGGACTCGTGGAATTGTTGTCTGAATATGGGTTATTTTTGGCAAAAATCGTCACCGTTGTGGTGGCAATTGCGGTCATTGTGCTGCTGATGGTGAATGCGGCGCAACGCAAACGTCAGCGCGGTGAGTTGCGTGTGATCAATTTGAGCGAGCAGTATCAGGAGATGAAAGATGATCTTGCTGCGGCGCTGCTGGAGAGTCATCAGCAAAAAATGTGGCATAAGGCGCAGAAAAAAAAGCATAAGCAGGAGGCGAAAGCCGCTAAAGCAAAAGCAAAGCAGGGGGACATCGCGACACCGGATAAACCGCGCGTCTGGGTGATAGACTTTAAAGGCAGTATGGACGCTCACGAAGTCAATGCTCTGCGCGAAGAAGTCACCGCGGTACTGGCGGTGGCGAAACCGGGCGATCGGGCTGTGGTACGTCTGGAAAGCCCTGGTGGTGTGGTTCACGGCTATGGCCTGGCGGCATCGCAACTGCAACGTCTGCGCGATAAAAATATTCCTCTGACCGTAACGGTGGATAAAGTCGCGGCAAGCGGAGGTTACATGATGGCCTGCGTGGCGGAGAAAATTATTGCGGCGCCGTTCGCTATCGTGGGGTCGATCGGTGTTGTCGCGCAAATTCCGAACTTTAACCGTTTTCTCAAAAGCAAAGACATTGATATTGAGCTGCATACCGCAGGACAGTATAAACGTACTCTGACGTTGTTAGGCGAGAATACAGAAGAGGGACGGCAGAAATTCCGTGAAGATCTTAACGAAACGCACCATCTGTTCAAAGATTTTGTTCAGCGGATGCGTCCGACTCTGGATATTGAACAGGTGGCCACGGGTGAACACTGGTACGGTCAGCAGGCGCTGGAAAAAGGACTTGTCGATGAGATCAATACCAGTGATGACGTGATTCTCGGTCTGATGGAAGGGCGAGAAGTGCTGAATGTGCGCTACATGCAGCGCAAGAAACTGATCGATCGTGTTACCGGCAGTGCGGCGGAAAGCGCGGATCGTCTGTTGCTACGCTGGTGGCAGCGAGGACAAAAGCCGTTAATGTAAACTGCCATTGCCGGATGGCGATACTGAAGTATCTTATCCGGCCTGGAAAGCCTATCCCGCCAGGAAAATACCTGGTTCGCAGACCTGATAAGCGTAGCGCCATCAGACATTCTGCGCCGGATAAAGCCACGCCATCTGGTACGAGTTAATCAATCAGGTGATACTTCTCAGAGAGTACATGCGCCAGGTGCTTAAACATATTAAACACTGCGGTACTTTTCGGTGTCGGCAACCCTTGTTCGTCTAAAAAGTAATCGCCACTGAAAACCAGCACGCCATTTCGCTGCGTCACGCCGGTGGCGACAATACCTGCCATCGTGTCTTCGTGTTCCCGAATAATTTTGTTGGCTTCAAGCAACAGGGTTTCGCGATCGATAGGTTGCGTCTCTTTATGCATTTTTTACTCCTTAAACAAGGAGATTAGTCTACGCTGAGCACTTCTGATGGGCAAATATTCTCGCAGAAAATTGGTGGATTTGTCATGTTGCATTCACTGGCAAGATTTGTTTTTGCATGCTAATAAAGTTGCGTATCGAATTTTATCAGGTACAGTGTGACGCTTTCGTCAATCTGGCAACAGAATTGCTTGACATTCGACCAAAATTCCGTCGTGCTATAGCGCTTGTGTGCAAAAATTCCTGTTAACTCAGTCACCTGAGTATTACATTTCGTACACAAAGCCAGTATAAGGGGTTGATATCCGCAGACGCAGAGACCATATATCGATGTCTCGTCGCCAGTGGAAGGTGAATCAACGTGCGACGCATTCCTGGAAGAATCAACTTAGGTAAAGGTGAATATGGGTAAAGCTCTTGTCATCGTTGAGTCCCCGGCAAAAGCCAAAACGATCAACAAGTATCTGGGTAATGACTACGTGGTGAAATCCAGCGTCGGTCATATCCGTGATTTGCCGACCAGTGGCTCAGCAGCTAAAAAGAGCGCCGACTCTACCTCCACCAAAACGGCTAAAAAGCCCAAAAAGGATGAACGTGGCGCTCTCGTCAACCGTATGGGGGTTGACCCGTGGCACAACTGGGATGCGCACTATGAAGTGCTCCCCGGTAAAGAGAAGGTCGTCTCTGAACTGAAACAGTTGGCGGAAAAAGCCGACCATATCTATCTCGCAACCGACCTTGACCGCGAAGGGGAAGCCATTGCATGGCATCTGCGGGAAGTGATTGGCGGCGATGACGCGCGCTACAGCCGCGTAGTCTTTAATGAAATTACTAAAAATGCGATTCGCCAGGCGTTTGACAAGCCCGGCGAGTTAAATATTGATCGCGTCAATGCGCAGCAGGCTCGTCGGTTTATGGATCGCGTGGTGGGCTATATGGTCTCGCCGTTGCTGTGGAAAAAGATCGCCCGTGGCCTGTCGGCAGGTCGCGTACAGTCTGTCGCGGTCCGTCTGGTCGTCGAGCGCGAACGTGAAATTAAAGCGTTTGTTCCGGAAGAGTTCTGGGAAATCGACGCCAATACGACTACGCCTTCTGGCGATGCGTTACCTCTGCAAGTGACACATCAGAACGACAAGCCGTTCCGACCAGTGAGCCGCGAGCAGACGCTTGCCGCCATTAGTCTGCTGGAAAAAGCGCGCTATAGCGTACTGGAGCGTGAAGATAAACCGACCAGCAGCAAACCGGGGGCACCGTTTATCACCTCCACGCTACAACAGGCGGCCAGCACCCGGTTGGGTTTTGGCGTGAAGAAAACCATGATGATGGCGCAGCGCTTGTATGAAGCGGGTTACATCACCTACATGCGTACTGACTCCACAAATCTGAGTCAGGATGCGGTTAACATGGTGCGTGGCTACATCAGCGATAATTTCGGCAAGAAATACCTGCCTGATAATCCGAATCAGTACGCCAGTAAAGAGAATTCACAGGAGGCGCACGAAGCGATCCGTCCTTCTGATGTGTCTGTTATGGCGGAATCGCTGAAAGACATGGAGGCTGATGCGCAGAAGCTGTATCAGCTGATTTGGCGGCAGTTTGTTGCCTGCCAGATGACATCTGCCCAATACGACTCCACGACGCTTACCGTTGGGGCGGGCGAGTTCCGCCTGAAAGCGCGTGGCCGTATTCTGCGTTTTGACGGCTGGACAAAAGTGATGCCAGCGCTGCGTAAGAGCGATGAAGATCGCACCTTGCCGGCTGTGAATAAAGGCGATGCGCTGACGCTACTTGAACTGACGCCCGCGCAGCACTTTACCAAACCGCCAGCCCGTTTTAGCGAAGCGTCGTTGGTTAAAGAACTTGAAAAGCGTGGTATTGGCCGTCCGTCTACCTATGCGTCGATCATTTCTACCATTCAGGATCGCGGCTATGTTCGCGTTGAGAATCGTCGCTTCTATGCGGAAAAAATGGGTGAAATCGTTACCGATCGGCTGGAAGAAAATTTCCGCGAATTGATGAACTACGATTTTACCGCGCAGATGGAAGATAGCCTGGATCAGGTTGCGAATCATCAGGCCGAGTGGAAAGCGGTACTGGATAACTTCTTCAGCGATTTTACTCAGCAGCTTGATAAAGCCGAGAAAGATCCGGAAGAAGGAGGGATGCGCCCTAACCAGATGGTGTTGACCAGTATCGACTGCCCTACCTGTGGCCGTAAAATGGGGATTCGTACCGCCAGTACGGGGGTTTTTCTCGGTTGTTCAGGTTATGCGCTTTCGCCAAAAGAGCGTTGTAAAACCACGATTAACCTGGTGCCGGAAAATGAAGTCCTGAACGTACTGGAGGGCGACGACGCTGAAACCAACGCGCTACGTGCGAAGCGTCGTTGTCAGAAGTGTGGTACGGCGATGGATAGCTATCTGATTGATCCAAAGCGTAAGTTGCATGTCTGCGGTAATAACCCAACCTGTGACGGCTACGAGATTGAAGAAGGCGAGTTCCGCATCAAAGGGTATGATGGCCCGATCGTTGAGTGTGAGAAATGTGGTTCCGAAATGCATCTGAAAATGGGGCGTTTTGGTAAGTACATGGCCTGTACTAACGACGAGTGTAAGAATACCCGTAAGATCCTGCGTAACGGCGAAGTTGCGCCGCCGAAAGAAGATCCCGTTCCACTGCCGGAACTGCCGTGTGAAAAATCGGACGCATACTTTGTGTTGCGCGACGGCGCCGCCGGAATATTCCTGGCAGCCAACACCTTTCCGAAATCTCGCGAAACGCGTGCGCCGTTAGTTGAGGAGCTCTACCGGTTCCGCGATCGCCTGCCGGAGAAATTACGTTACCTGGCGGATGCACCGCAACAGGATCCGGAAGGGAATAAAACGGTTATTCGCTTCAGCCGTAAAACTAAGCAACAGTATGTCGCGGCGGAAAAAGAGGGGAAAGCGACGGGATGGTCAGCGTTCTTCGTTGACGGTAAGTGGGTTGAAGGCAAAAAATAACCACTATCTGTCGCTACATTCGTAAAAAAGGCCGCGTAAGCGGCCTTTTTTATAGCAGCCTTATTATTTTATCGCGCCTGCTATACAGTTCAGATATAAATGATATAGTGGTTATAGTTAACATCTTTTTTATTATTAAATCGTATTAGCCGCTCTGCGGAGTATGCCAATAAACGATGACCTACTGGCGCTAATCTGGGTGATGTATTTATGAAATTGCAGCAGCTTCGCTACATTGTTGAAGTGGTTAATCATAACCTTAACGTCTCCTCTACCGCTGAGGGGCTGTATACTTCCCAACCAGGGATTAGTAAGCAGGTTCGGATGCTGGAAGATGAGCTAGGCATCCAGATTTTCGCTCGTAGCGGTAAACATCTGACCCAGGTGACGCCCGCAGGCCAGGAGATTATCCGCATTGCGCGTGAAGTCCTTTCCAAAGTAGACGCCATTAAGTCGGTGGCGGGTGAACATACCTGGCCGGACAAAGGGTCGCTCTATATTGCGACTACCCATACTCAGGCGCGCTACGCCTTGCCGGGTGTGATCAAAGGCTTTATTGAGCGTTATCCGCGCGTTTCGCTGCATATGCACCAGGGGTCGCCAACCCAGATCGCGGAAGCGGTCTCGAAAGGGAATGCCGATTTTGCGATAGCCACGGAAGCGTTGCATTTGTATGACGATCTGGTGATGTTGCCATGCTATCACTGGAACCGTTCGATAGTGGTAACGCCTGAGCATCCGTTGGCGGCAAAACCTTCCGTCACCATTGAAGAGTTGGCGCAGTATCCGCTGGTAACCTATACCTTCGGCTTTACCGGCCGTTCTGAACTGGATACCGCTTTTAACCGCGCAGGATTAACGCCAAAGATTGTTTTTACCGCGACCGATGCTGACGTGATTAAAACGTATGTCAGGTTGGGGCTGGGCGTTGGGGTTATTGCCAGCATGGCGGTCGATCCGGTGTCCGATCCCGATCTGGTGCGGGTTGACGCGCACGATATTTTTAGCCACAGCACCACGAAAATTGGTTTTCGCCGTAGCACCTTTTTACGCAGCTATATGTATGACTTTATACAGCGTTTTGCGCCACATTTGACACGTGATGTGGTGGATACGGCAGTGGCGTTACGTTCTAATGAAGAGATTGAGGCGATGTTTCAGGATATAAAGCTTCCTGAAAAGTAATATGACGGGTTTGTGTTGTATTTGTACGTCAGATGAAAAGACGCTGTCTTCAATGCCCTCCAAATGAGTGCGGGTAACTATCAGCAAAATAGTGTTGAATTACCCGTCCCGCAAATTTCTTTTTCCAAATAGTGATATTGAGTCAAAAGATTGATTTATTCACTGGAAACGATTCGTAAATTGACTGGATTTTTGACTAAAGTTTATTTAGGATTTGTCTCATCTGATGATTAATTGTACCGATTGTTTGGTGCTGAAATGATAAGTGATACCGATAGCATGAGGTTAGTAATGCCTTCTGAAAACCAGGAACCGCGCCGCGACCCTGAACTTAAACGTAAAGCCTGGCTGGCGGTTTTTGTGGGTTCTGCGCTGTTCTGGGTAATGGTTGCGCTTGTTATCTGGCACTGGTGGCGTTAGTGATTATTATGTCAGAGCAAGAACACGTCGTGACGGCCCGGACTCAACCTCGCGATGTTGAGAAAGACTCTGATACGAAGGTATTCCGGACCGTTCCGCAAAACTGGAAGCTTACGCCGTCGCAACGGGCGTTTATTGATGCCCTCGCTGACGACGAATCACAAAAATAATATTCGTCTTTTTATTCGCGTTACATTTTTCTTATTAACGCGTTCTTATTACACCGCAGCAACCGTGTACTGAGCGCCCCTCAGTATGGATTAAACACAGTTGGTGTCGCCTATGTTAACGTCAAATATAAAATATTGGTCATGGACCGGAGCGTTTGTATTGTCGCTGCTGTTTTGGGCCGAAGTTATCTGGATTACTGTCTAACCTTATCCTGGCCCGATAAAGCGTCATTTATCGGGCTTTTTCGAACCATGTCCTCGTTTGTCAGGTTTCTCCTCTTTTAGCAATTTGGGTTGTTATCAAAACGTTACATTTTGTTTGTGTTATCTTTAATACAACCCTGTGGAGAATCAGGGTAACGCAACCCTGTCATTTAAGGAGGAGCTATGTCGTCAACCCTACGAGAAGCCAGTAAGGATACATTGCAGGCCAAAGATAAAACGTATCATTACTACAGTCTGCCACTGGCTGCCAAATCCCTGGGCGATATCACCCGTTTGCCCAAATCACTTAAAGTGTTACTGGAAAACCTGTTGCGCTGGCAGGATGGCGAGTCCGTGACGCATGAAGATATTCAGGCGCTGGCCGGCTGGCTTGAAAATGCCCATGCTGATCGGGAAATCGCCTGGCGGCCCGCCCGTGTTCTGATGCAGGACTTTACCGGCGTGCCTGCCGTTGTCGATTTGGCGGCGATGCGTGAAGCCGTTAAACGTCTCGGCGGCGATACGGCGAAAGTGAACCCCTTGTCGCCGGTCGATTTGGTTATTGACCATTCCGTCACAGTCGATCACTTTGGCGATGACGATGCGTTTGAAGAAAACGTGCGGCTGGAAATGGAGCGTAACCATGAGCGTTACATGTTCCTGAAATGGGGGCAGCAAGCCTTCAGTCGTTTTAGCGTTGTGCCGCCCGGAACCGGTATTTGCCATCAGGTTAACCTGGAATACCTGGGCAAAGCTGTCTGGAGTGAATTGCAGGATGGAGAATGGGTTGCCTACCCGGACTCTTTGGTAGGTACTGATTCGCATACGACCATGATTAATGGCCTTGGCGTATTGGGATGGGGCGTGGGCGGTATCGAGGCGGAGGCGGCGATGCTCGGTCAGCCCGTATCGATGCTTATTCCGGATGTCGTTGGCTTTAAATTAACCGGTAAACTCCGGGAGGGGATCACCGCCACTGACCTGGTGCTGACCGTCACGCAAATGCTGCGTAAGCATGGCGTCGTGGGTAAATTTGTTGAATTTTATGGCGATGGTCTGGATTCTCTGCCGCTGGCGGACCGCGCGACTATTGCCAATATGTCGCCGGAATATGGCGCAACCTGTGGATTCTTCCCCATCGACGCCATTACTCTGGAATATATGCGTTTAAGCGGACGCAGTGACGATTTGGTCGAGCTGGTCGAAACTTATGCAAAAGCCCAGGGGATGTGGCGCAATCCCGGTGACGAACCGGTGTTTACCAGTACGCTGGAACTGGATATGGGCGACGTTGAAGCCAGTCTGGCCGGTCCGAAACGCCCACAGGACCGCGTGGCGTTGGGCGATGTACCAAAAGCTTTTGCCGCCAGCGCTGAGCTGGAGTTGAATATTGCGCAGAAAGATCGCCAGCCAGTGGACTATACGATGAACGGGCAGCCCTATCAGCTCCCCGATGGCGCCGTGGTGATTGCCGCGATCACCTCCTGTACCAATACCTCGAATCCCAGCGTGCTGATGGCGGCGGGCTTGCTGGCTAAAAAGGCGGTAACGCTGGGGTTGAAGCGTCAGCCATGGGTTAAGGCTTCCCTGGCGCCGGGTTCAAAAGTGGTTTCTGACTACCTGGCGCAGGCCAAACTTACGCCTTATCTGGACGAACTTGGTTTTAATCTTGTCGGCTATGGCTGTACAACCTGTATCGGTAACTCCGGTCCGCTGCCCGAGCCTATTGAGACCGCGATTAAAAAAGGCGATCTGACAGTCGGGGCCGTGCTTTCCGGCAACCGGAATTTTGAAGGCCGTATCCATCCGCTGGTGAAAACGAACTGGCTGGCGTCGCCGCCGCTGGTTGTCGCGTATGCGCTGGCCGGAAACATGAATATTAACCTCGCGACAGACCCGTTGGGGTACGATCGTAAAGGCGAACCGGTATACCTGAAGGATATCTGGCCTTCAGCGCAGGAAATTGCCCGCGCCGTTGAACTGGTATCTTCGGATATGTTCCGCAAAGAGTATGCGGAAGTGTTTGAGGGCACGGAGGAGTGGAAATCCATTCAGGTTGAGTCGTCCGATACCTACGGCTGGCAGTCGGATTCAACCTATATTCGCCTGTCGCCTTTCTTTGATGAGATGCAGGCCCAGCCTGCGCCCGTTAAAGATATCCATGGTGCGCGTATCCTGGCGATGCTGGGGGATTCGGTGACGACCGACCATATTTCTCCGGCTGGTAGTATTAAGCCGGACAGTCCCGCCGGGCGTTATCTGCAAAACCATGGCGTTGAGCGGAAGGATTTTAACTCCTATGGTTCACGGCGCGGCAACCATGAAGTGATGATGCGCGGTACGTTTGCCAATATCCGTATCCGCAACGAAATGCTGCCTGGCGTCGAAGGTGGAATGACGCGACATTTGCCGGGCACGGAAGCGATGTCGATTTATGATGCCGCAATGCTTTACCAGCAAGAAAAAACGCCGCTGGCAGTGATTGCAGGGAAAGAGTATGGGTCGGGATCGAGCCGTGACTGGGCGGCAAAAGGGCCGAGGCTGTTAGGTATCCGCGTCGTGATCGCCGAGTCGTTCGAACGTATCCATCGCTCAAACCTGATCGGAATGGGGATTCTGCCGCTGGAATTCCCTCAGGGCGTAACGCGTAAAACGTTGGGACTGACTGGAGAAGAGGTCATTGATATTGCAGATTTGCAAAATCTGAGCCCTGGCGCGACTATCCCGGTGACGTTGACGAGACCGGACGGCAGTAAAGAAACAGTGGTGTGCCACTGCCGTATTGATACCGCAACCGAGCTGACTTATTACCGAAATGACGGCATATTGCACTATGTCATAAGAAATATGCTGAACTAAGAATCGATGGCGTATTGGTTAGCGGGCCAGCTGGTTATCGGCAGGCCCGCGCTAATGAACGGACGTTTACTTGCTGAGTAAGTGGCCCATTTTGGCGGCTTTAGTATCCAGATAATGCTCATTATTAGGATTACGGCCAACAATAAGTGGAACGCGTTCGACAATATTAATTCCCGCTTCGGTCAGAATTTCGACTTTTTTCGGGTTATTGGTCAGCAGGCGGACTTCATCTACGCCAAGTAACTTGAACATATCCGCGCACAAGGTGAAATCACGTTCATCCGCGGCAAAACCGAGCTGATGATTGGCTTCCACAGTGTCATAGCCTTGATCCTGTAATGCATAGGCGCGAATTTTATTAAGCAGACCGATATTGCGGCCTTCCTGGCGGTGATAAATCAGGATACCGCGTCCTTCCTCCGCAATATGCGTCAGCGCGGCTTCCAGTTGAAAACCGCAATCACAGCGCAGACTAAAAAGCGCGTCTCCGGTAAGACATTCGGAATGAACGCGAGCCAGTACCGGCGTTTTACCTGAAATGTCGCCAAAAACCAGCGCGGCATGGTCGTGTCCGGTTGCCAATTCTTCAAATCCCACCATCAGAAAGTCACCCAATGGGGTTGGCAGTTTGGCTTCTGCCACACGTTTAAGCTGCATGTATTTCTCCAGATTATGCTGACGCCTGCGGTGTCATCGCCTGTTGGCCTGTATCACGCTATTTTGCCATAAGGCGGCGGACATCACCTAATCACTACTACGTAATTGCTCAGGAATGGCACAAATTTGTCAATTTTCCAGCCCGGCGAGAATTTTCAGTTATGATTGTGGTACTTACTCATAAAAGGAGAATCCATGCTTTCAATTGCCAGGCGCACCGCGGCAGGCGCCGCTCTGTTGCTAATCATGCCACTCGCCGTATGGATATCAGGCTGGCAGTGGCAACCCGGATATCAGGTCTGGTGGCTGAAAACGTTATTCTGGATAACAGAAACCGTAACCCGACCCTGGGGCGTTATCACGCATGTGATCCTTTGTGGATGGTTCTTATGGTGTCTGCGATTTCGTTTGCGCGCCGCCATGATGCTTTTTGCGATTCTCGGCGGGGCAATTATCGTTGGGCAAGGCGTGAAGTCATGGGTAAAAGAACGGGTACAGGAGCCGCGGCCATTTGTCGTCTGGCTTGAAAAAACGCACCATATTCCCGTCGATGAGTTCTACACTTTAAAGCGTACAGAACGCGGGCATTTAGTGAAAGAGCAACTGTCCGGGCAACAGGATATTCCCGTTTTTCTGCGCCAGCACTGGCAAAAAGAGACGGGCTTTGCATTTCCCTCCGGACACACCATGTTTGCAGCAAGCTGGGCGCTTTTGGCCGTGGGGCTGTTATGGCCGCGCAGACGTACTTTCACTATCGCGTTTTTGTTAGTCTGGGCGACTGGCGTAATGGGGAGCCGCTTGCTTCTGGGAATGCACTGGCCGCGAGATTTAGTTGTCGCGACGCTTATCTCCTGGCTATTAGTCACCCTGGCGACCTGGCTGGCGCAGCGAATTTGCGGTCCGCTTACGCCGCCTCGTGAGGAAACGCAAGAAATTGCTGAGCGGGAGCAGGAAGGCTGACAATGGTTGATTTTCTGCCAGTTGCCCTTAAATCATCTGATGGCGGGCGCTTTTTCATTTCGCGCGAGGCGTGAAAATGGTAATTTAGAAGGCTGGATGCGGTAAGTTGGACACGATTTATTCGCGCAAACCACATAACGGGAAGTAATGTGAAATATCTACTCATTTTCTTACTGGTATTGGCGATTTTTGTTATTTCAGTGACACTGGGCGCGCAAAATGATCAACAGGTGACGTTTAACTACCTGCTGGCGCAAGGGGAGTATCGTATCTCCACGTTACTTGCTGTGCTGTTCGCCGCCGGTTTTGCGATTGGCTGGCTGATTTGCGGGCTGTTCTGGCTTCGGGTCCGCGTTTCCCTTGCCCGCGCCGAACGTAAAATTAAACGACTGGAAAACAAGCTCTCGCCAGTAACCGACGTTGCGGTCACTACCGATTCGTCGGTTGTAAAGGAATAATTATATATGTTGGAGTTGTTATTTCTGCTGTTGCCTGTAGCCGCTGCCTATGGGTGGTATATGGGTCGCAGAAGTGCGCAACAAACAAAACAGGATGAAGCTAACCGCCTGTCGCGCGATTATGTCGCAGGGGTTAATTTCCTGCTGAGTAACCAACAAGATAAAGCGGTGGATCTGTTCCTTGATATGCTCAAAGAGGATACTGGCACCGTTGAGGCTCATCTTACCCTCGGCAATTTGTTCCGCTCTCGCGGAGAAGTCGATCGCGCCATTCGTATTCATCAAACGTTGATGGAAAGCGCCTCGTTGACCTACGAACAGCGGTTGCTGGCCGTTCAGCAACTGGGACGCGACTATATGGCCGCCGGTTTATATGATCGCGCAGAAGATATGTTTAACCAGCTTACCGACGAAACGGAGTTTCGCGTAGGTGCATTGCAACAACTTTTGCAAATCTATCAGCTTACCAGCGACTGGCAAAAAGCGATTGAAGTGGCAGAACGATTGGTGAAGTTGGGAAAAGATAAGCAACGTATCGAAATCGCCCATTTCTACTGTGAACTCGCTTTACAGCAGATGGGAAACGACGATATGGATCGCGCGATGACGTTACTGAAAAAAGGCGCCGCTGCAGATAAAAATAGCGCCCGGGTATCGATCATGATGGGACGCGTCTATATGGCAAAAGGGGATTACGCCAAAGCGGTCGAAAGCCTGCAGCGTGTTATCGTCCAGGATAAAGAGTTGGTCAGCGAAACGCTGGAGATGTTGCAAACCTGCTATCAACAGCTCGGTAAAAATGCCGAGTGGGCGGAATTTTTACGCCGCGCCGTTGAGGAGAATACTGGTGCCGGCGCTGAGTTAATGTTGGCCGATATTCTGGAAGCGCGCGAAGGTAGTGACGCCGCCCAAATCTATATTACTCGTCAGTTACAGCGGCATCCCACCATGCGGGTCTTCCATAAGTTAATGGATTACCATCTCAATGAAGCGGAAGAAGGGCGAGCGAAAGAGAGTCTGATGGTCCTGCGCGACATGGTTGGCGAGCAGGTGCGCAGTAAGCCGCGGTATCGTTGTCAGAAATGCGGTTTTACCGCCTACACGCTGTACTGGCACTGTCCTTCCTGCCGGGCATGGTCGACGATTAAACCTATTCGCGGACTGGACGGGCAATAATATTGAAAAAAAGACTGTATTTAGTTACAACATACTTAGTGAAGAAATAGCCGAAACAACGTGAGCGCCAGCGACCTGGGCTTAGCAGGTGCTAATCGAAACTGTTAATTTTCCTGCCTCGCAGGTAGAATGCACGCCGTTTACCCAATCTGCGCCACTTCCGGTGCCCATCATCAAGAAGGTCTGGTCATGACGTTTACTGCTTCATCTTCTTCCCACGCTATTACTGATTCGCCTGTCGTTGTGGCGTTGGATTATCATGAACGCGATAAAGCCCTGGCGTTTATCGACAAAATCGATCCTTGCGATTGTCGCTTAAAGGTGGGCAAAGAGATGTTCACGTTGTTTGGTCCGCAGTTTGTCCTGGATCTTCAGCAACGTGGGTTTGATGTCTTTCTTGATCTAAAATTCCATGATATTCCCAACACAACAGCCAGAGCGGTCGCTGCAGCGGCAGACCTGGGGGTCTGGATGGTAAATGTTCATGCGTCTGGCGGGGCAAGAATGATGACCGCCGCACGCGAAGCACTGGCACCATTTGGTAAAGAGGCGCCACTGCTCATTGCAGTGACCGTGTTGACCAGTATGGAAACCAGCGATCTGCGCGATCTGGGCGTGACGTTGTCACCGGCAGAGCATGCGGAGCGGCTGGCGCGTTTGACGCAGCAATGCGGGCTGGATGGCGTGGTCTGTTCTGCCCGGGAGGCAGTGAGATTTAAACAGGTTTTTGGCACGGCATTTAAGCTGGTAACGCCCGGGATCCGGCCTGCAGGTAGCGAGGCAGGCGACCAGCGACGCATCATGACGCCTGAGCAGGCATTATCCGCGGGCGTTGATTATATGGTAATTGGTCGTCCGGTTACGCAATCGCAGAATCCGGCGCAAACGCTGAAGAATATCAACGCGTCGCTGCAACGGGAGGCAGAATGAGCGATTCGAATAGCCGTCTGGTTTATTCAACCGAGACCGGGCGTATTGAAGAACCTAAAACGGCGCCGGTTCGTCCAAAAGGGGACGGCATTGTTCGTATTCAACGTCAAACCAGTGGCCGTAAAGGCAAAGGCGTTTGTTTGATTACCGGGCTTGATATGAATGATGCGGAATTAACTACACTGGCGGCTGAGCTGAAAAAAAAGTGCGGTTGCGGTGGATCAGTAAAAGAAGGCATTATTGAAATTCAGGGCGATAAACGTGACTTGATAAAATCGCTGCTGGAGGCTAAAGGAATGAAAGTAAAATTAGCTGGCGGCTAATGAAAACGCCACGGTTGTAAATTACCGTGGCGTGAAAGTCAATTTTGTCTATTTTTGTAATGCAGACCTGAAATGAATAATCGTATTATTTGAGCTGTTCGATCTGTAAGCGTCTGGATTATTTCCCGACCTGGTGACCGATAACGCCGCCGACCGCTGCACCGCCCAGAGTACCCAACGCGCTACCGTCAGTTAACACTGCGCCGCCTAATGCCCCTGCACCAGCGCCAATAGCCGTGTTGCGATCGCGCTTAGACCAGTTAGAGCAGGCGCTCAGTGACATTGCTACGGTGATTGCCAGCACAGCAGCGGCCATTTTTTTGCTCGTCATAAACATAATACTTTCTCCTGAATTAACGATTCACGGAATTAAGCTCCCTTTAACTATAGTTAAAAATAAACCTGTTAAGGTGCTTTCCGTAAAACCTGATTGCGCAGGGGTATATCACGCAGGTGATAGTCACTTCCTGTTATTTCGCTAATAATAATTTTACGTCGTTACGCTAGTTAAAACAGGTAAATAGTCTTAATTAAGACTTCGGAAAACTCTCAGAGAGAAGATGATTTGCCATAAGGCAAATCATCAGAAATAGTTAGCCTGGTGAGTTAATGATATTGACGACCAGTCCGGCATGTTCCAGCTGCATTTGGTCGCTGGCGGAGATTCTGGAGTCCGTAATGACGCGGTGGAAACGAGAAAGTGGACCCAGCGGGTAGGGATGAACACAACCAAATTTAGAGCTGTCGGTAAGGACAATGGCTTCTGAACCTTTTTCCAGTACCGCGTTTACCACATCGGAACGCATCATATCGCGTCCGGTAAAGCCGGTATCGGCCTGCCAGCCATCAATACCGATAAATGCTTTGCTGAAATGTACCTGCTGAATAAACTGACGCGTCAGCGGTCCCACCATGCTTTCACTTTTTTTCTGGTATATCCCACCGAGAAGAATCACTTCACATGGGGTTTCTTTCAGTAGATGCGCAATATAGCTGCTCACAGTGATGATCGTGACATTTTTTTGTTCTGCCAGCGTGCGGGCCAGTAGCGCATTACTGCTGCCATTTTCAATAAAAACGGATTCTCCGGGGCTGACCAGCGAGGCGGCGAATTCCGCCAGTTGACGTTTTAACGTGTAGTTGGTCATCATACGGGTCTCTACGTCATCGCTCTCAAGCGAAACGGCGAAACCGTGGGCACGGCGTAAATAGCTCTGCTTTTCCAGGGTATTCAAATCCTGGCGGATTGTCACTTCAGATACGCCAGTAATTTTCGCCAGTTCAACGACGCTCATCTGGCCTTTATCAACCACCATTTGCAAAATTGATTGTTGTCGGGAGTTCATAGTATTAATTTTATACGTTAAAAGAAGTAAACAGACATTCAGCGAACCGGAAAAGGCTAACGTCTATCCCGGAGCAAATACTCGCGCTTAGATTTCCCAGAGTGTTCCAGGTTTTTTGGGTGACGGCTGGACAGCGTCTTTAACCTGATCTAGCAGCTCGGATTTCAATATTTCAAGGTTAGCGATGGCGGAGTGGTAATCGCCAGCAACAAGGATATCCAGCACGGTATCAATGCGTTCGGCAATACGTTGTGCCTCGATATCAGACATGTTTGTCATCCTTATGTCAGAAAAGGTTTAAATTCATGATGCAGAAATTACTCTGAAAAGAGAAGGGGAAAAATAAGGTTATGTCAGTTCGGACGCAAATAAGAGCATCGCTCTGCTCGCCGCTGGTCCGCATGGGCTACTCTCTGTGTCAGCGTCTTCATTGACGCATTTTTTTTGTCTGATAACGTTTGTACCAGCGTTCGAAAGAAGCGGCAGGCATGGGTTTAGCAAACAAAAAACCCTGTCGTTCATTGATGCCATTTTTCGTCAGGAAAGCATCTTCTTTAGCATTCTCTACCCCTTCAGCGATCACTTGTAAATTTAGCGCCTGTGCTACCGCGACAATCGCACGAACCAGCGATTGCGATAGCGACTGTTTATGAATATCTCTGACGAAGGCTTGATCAAGTTTAACGGCATCAATAGGGAAGCGGGCAAGTTGGGAAAGCGAAGAATAGCCGGTGCCGAAATCATCCAAATGAATCTGGGCGCCGAGCTGGCTGAATTGCTGTATAACCGTCAGCGCCAGCGCGTCGTTTTCAATCAGGCAGCTTTCCGTTAACTCGACATCGATCGGGCAATACTCAAAATTCAGATCGTGCAAAACCTGTTTGAGGTCGGTAAAAAGCGTCTGGTCAGCAAGTTGTCTTGCCGAAAAGTTAACGGCTACCCGTAGATTAATTCCTTTATTGCGCCATTTCGCGATCTGGCGGACAACATCCAGTATTACCCAACGGCCCAGTGGAACGATTAATCCTGACTCTTCGGCGTATGAGATAAACTCCCGAGGCGGGATGAGTCCGCGCTCCGGCGATTGCCAGCGTACCAGCGCCTCCAGACTTCGCACTTCACCACGCCAGGTAATTTTCGGCTGGTAATGGATCAGTAAATGGTCATTTTCCAGCGCTTCGCGCAGGTGCGTGTCCAGCCAGTGGTAGTCAAATACACGCTGATTCATTTCTGGTGAAAAAACGCAGAATTGGCCGCGACCGCCTTCTTTCGCGTTGTACATCGCGGTATCGGCATTACGAATAATGCTATCGCTATCCTGTCCATGCTGGGGGGCCAGCGAGATGCCAATGGTGCACCCCGTATAAACTTCAATAAGCCCTATACGAAATGGTTGCCGCAGGCGGGTAAGAATTCGTGAAGCAACTGCTTCCAGCGAACCCTGAGACGTTTGCGTGGCGAGTACAATAAATTCATCGCCGCCCAGTCTGGCCAGCAGTTGATCCTCTTCCAGACAGCTTAGAAGCGCCAGCGAAACGGCTTGTAAGAGCTGATCGCCAAACATATGGCCATACGCATCATTGATTTTTTTGAAGTTATCCAGGTCAAGATAAACGATACCGACTTGTGATTCACCCGCCGAGGCAATAGCATTATTAATAAATTCATGGATGGCATTGCGATTGGGAAGGCCGGTGACGGTATCCGTATTGGCCAATATACGTAACCGTTCCTGAGTTCGTCTCTCTTCGGTGATATCCGTACCTGCACAGATCAAGAAAATTTCATTTTTCCCACTACCGCTATGAACGAATTTATTGCGAAATAAAAACAAGCGTTGGCCTTTGCGGGTTTTAATCCAGCGCTCGATTTCATAGGCGTTGCCATTGTGAAAAAAATCATTGTGGTAACGCCGTGAGGCGGCAGCTTCTCGTCGACTCATAAATAATGTAAAGACACTTTGGCCGATCACATCCTGCTCTTTTAAGCCGGTATACTCCTCACATAACCGATTAAACCGGCAAATTTTTCCCCGGTTATTCAGTATCACAATGAGCGAACTGGCCTCTGAAACAATTTGTTCGGCAAAAGAGAGTTCTTGTACCTGCGTTAGTGGGACTGCGGGCGTATCAGCCCAGGCTGAGAGGCTGCCGGCCCATTCTCGTTTGTTAATTCTGCGGCCTACCAGATGCAGTGAGATAGCCTGTTTTTCTGGCGGCAAGGTCAGCAGCAGGCTGGAGGTCATCGCCGTCATTTCCCGGATGCGTTCGGCTTGTTCCGGGGATAAATGAATGGTTTGTTCTGCGTTCTTTTCTCCAGTCAGGGACAGATGCAATACATTGCATTCAGCTGACAGACGCCAGTAGGTATGAAGGGGATTTAGCGCCGTTTGTTCCTGAACATCTTTCATCATGAATACCATCCCATTGAAGCGCCTGTTGCCTGCTAAGAAAGGTTAGCCACGTTATTTACAAGGTTAATGATGGCTGAACGTATTGTTTTATTTACATATTCATATGTAATCCAGATTCTGGAAAAAGCATAGTCGCCAGCGAAAAATAACAACACATGGAGCGTCTGTATAAGATTAAACGCAGATCGTAATGGAAGGGAGAGGAAAAAAGGCCTTCGCTGAAAAGGCAAAGGCCATTGGGGTCGTCAGGTGTTGTTACGCTACTGGTCGGGCAATAATACTGCGTGTTTCCATGCGGACTTCCGCAATGGTGACATCAATAACATCTGTCACTTTATAAACCGTTTCGCCTTTAATCTGTACCGTACCGTTTTCCTGGCTACATACCAGCTCATCGCGAACGGCATGTAAGAATGGGGCAGGGATAAAAGCGATAGCACCATTATCGACCAGTCGCACGCGCATACCGCCACGGCTGACATCAATAATTTCTGCTGCAAAACGCGTGTCCGTACCTGCTTTATCGTTAAGGAAACGCGCATATAACCAGTCGCCGACATCACGCTCCGCCATACGGTTCAGGCGGCGGCGTTCCGTCATCTGTACGGTAATGTCTTCCTGTGGACGAGCAATAGTCTCACCCTTGATGACTGCTTTCAGCAGACGATGGTTAATCATATCGCCATACTTACGGATAGGAGAGGTCCAGGTAGCGTAAGCTTCGAGGCCGAGGCCGAAATGCGGCCCTGGCTCGGTACTGATTTCCGCAAAAGACTGGAAGCGGCGAATACGGCTATCCAGGAAACCGGAAGGTTGTGCATCCAGTTCGCGACGCAGCTTACAGAAACCTTCCAGCGTCAGTACTTCTTCGGCATCGACATGCAAACCGTGGGTCTTCAACAGTGCTGCCAGAGCGTCGGCATTGGCAGGATCAAAGCCAGTATGCACGTTATAAATACCGAAACCGAGCTTATCGCGCAGCACGCGCGCAGCACAAAGGTTGGCCGCGATCATTGACTCTTCTACGATACGGTTGGCGATACGTCGCGGTTCCGCCACAATATCCAGGACTTCGCCTTTTTCACCCAACACAAAGCGGTAATCCGGACGGTCTTTGAATACCAGCGCATGATGATGGCGCCACTCACCGCGGCTCAGGCAAATCCGGTACAACAGACGGATTTGCTGGGCAATGCCTTCATTATCCGGCTGCCAGGTTCCACTATTTTCCAGCCAGTCAGAGACATTGTCATATGCCAGTTTGGCTTTCGATTCGATCGTCGCTGCAAAAAAGGTGATGTCATCGTCGATGGAGCCGTCCGCGGCGATGATCATGCGGCAGGCGAGCGCCGGACGCGATTCATTGGCGCGCAGTGAGCACAAATCGTCAGATAACTCGCGCGGCAGCATAGGAATGTTAAAGCCCGGCAAGTAGTTGGTGAAAGCGCGAATTTTCGCAGCATTATCCAGTTTACTGCCCTCGGCAATCCATGCGGTAGGATCGGCGATAGCTACCGTAAGCTGGAGCCTGCCATCCGCTAACTCCTCGGCATAAAGCGCATCATCCATATCTTCGGTGCTGGCGCTATCGATAGTCACGAAATTTAGCGCAGTTAAATCCTGACGCTCCAGCCCTTCGTCAAGTATCTCAGTCGCTACGCCGTTTGGCGCTTCTTTTTCCAGATTATGCCGTGCAAGCGTAACCCACCAGGGCACAAAATGATCGTCGGCAAAGGTGATGAACTGCGTTAAATCGGCGTAGAATGAGCGGTCGCCTTTAAGCGGATGACGACGCATTTCGGCAACTGCCCAGTCACCTTCTTTGAATTCATGCTGAACGCCGCGCGCGGCGCGGCAGGGAATCGCGTCTTTCAGCAACGGATGATCCGGCACAATGGACAGACGATCATTTTTACCCTGAACTTTTCCCACAAAACGGGTCAGAAACGGTTCGATCAGTGCTTCCGGTTCGGCTGACTCACGTTCTTTTTCCGTGTGGATCACCGCGACGATACGATCGCCATGCATCACTTTTTTCATCTGCGGCGGAGGAATGAAATAGCTTTTTTGCGCATCAACCTCCAGGAAGCCAAAGCCTTTTTCTGTGGCTTTTACGACCCCTTCCGCGCGCGGCGTCTGGGAATGCAGTTGCTGTTTAAGCTGCGCTAGCAGCGGGTTGTCCTGAAACATATTCGTCTATTTTCGTAGCCAAAAGAGCGGCTGACAGTTTTACGCGATTCTGCCTGGCGCGGCAAGCGCTCTTTCAGTCATGACGCGGTTAATGTGTTTCGCCCAACGCGATTTTTAAACGATTTAACCATCCGCACATACCGCACCAGCCTAACATCGTAATAGCCTGCTCCGATGAGGTTCCCATATCGAGTAGCGGGGAAACGTGTGCGGCGCTAAAACGGTCGGGCGCCCTGGTGAGCCATTGTATCGCCTGCGTCAACACGGGCTCAACTGAATGTTGCTGCGCTTCACTCGCTTCCTGGCGTAAGGCGGCACTCCATGTTGCAGACTGGTGAGCCTGTTCATTAAAACAGGCGACGCTACCGTTAATACGTGATGTGAGCAGCGTGATAAGCAACAGCCGGGAGGGGGAAGAAAGCGTGCGTAATATGCCTGTGAGTATGCGTTCGAGCAACGCCAGCGAGGAGGGATCGTGTATGAGTACCGGCGCCAGCATTTGAATTTGCGGATGTGAATAGTGTTGCCTGTTTTCGGCATCCGGGGAAGGGGGCGTAAACAGGCTGGCGGCGGGCCGCCACGCCGCCTGCGGATTTTGAAATAGCGCCGCTCCGGCAAGGGGCTGCGCCTCCTGACCGGGCATCCGCCGCACGGGCTGACGGCAAAAAGCCTGGAAAATCGCCGCTATCCGCGCCTGAAAACCGATAAAACCAATAATCTGATTGATGAGAATGATATCCCTGGCAGTTAATCCTACCTCTTCAAGTTGTTCACGGGCTTGCGTAGTAATAACGAATGGGGAGCCGGCAAGTTGACGGGCATATTGCGTAATTTGCGCCAGTCGTTGATTACTCTCTCTTGAGGCATCAGGGCCAGGCAGTGGTGCCAGGCGGGCGGCATAGTATCGGCATAGACGCTGCACCCCAAAAACCTGCGCGGCGGTCAGCGCTGTACTCATACGTTCATAGACACTAAACGTATGAAGCCGATCGTTGATAACCGCGTGAGGAAATAAAATATCCGCCAGCTGGCGTGCCGGAAGTAACCATGACTGGAAAGGGGACAATGCGATTTCAGATACGGCTAAATCCAGTAAAAAACGGTCGTTAACAGACGCGGCTTCCGGTATCAGTGGAGAAACGGTTTGTGACGACAGACTGGATTGTGTTTCATGATACCAGTGGCTCTTTCCCGCTTGTTGGCGTTGTTCCATAGGCTTTCCCGAAGGTGAGATGTCAATCGATAATCGTCAGGCGTGTATCGTTTATGCTGCATTATCCTGGCGTATGCGGGAAAGTGATGAAAGATTGTTACGTGATAACAAATAGCATAACGCTATATAAGCGGGGCGAGGAGAAGATGAGGCAGAGAAAGGGGGCGGCACAGTAGTCGTGCCGCCCGCCAGGAAAGTTTATATGCTTATTTCAGTTCCAGTTCATTCATTGCGGCAATGCTGAACCCGCCGTCAACGTGAACGACTTCGCCAGAAATCCCCGCAGAAAGATCGGAACAAAGGAATGCTGCTGAATTACCCACATCTTCAATGGTAACGGTACGGCGAATTGGCGTAACCGCTTCACAATGCGCCAGCATCTTACGGAAATCTTTAATACCGGATGCTGCCAGCGTACGGATGGGGCCCGCAGAAATGGCATTGACGCGAACGCCTTCCGGTCCCATTGCATTCGCCATATAACGCACGTTAGCTTCCAGAGAGGCTTTTGCCAGGCCCATAACGTTGTAGTTCGGGATGGCGCGTTCCGCCCCCAGGTAAGACAATGTCAACAACGCAGAGCCCGGATTCAGCATGGTGCGGCAGGCTTTTGCCATAGCAACAAAGCTGTAAGAACTAATATCATGAGCGATTTTAAAGCCTTCACGGGTCACCGCATTAACATAATCGCCGTCCAACTGGTCGCCAGGCGCGAAACCAATCGAGTGTACAAAACCGTCGAATTTCGGCCAGACGTTACCCAGTTCAGCAAACATGGCGTCAATGCTGGAATCTTCAGCGACGTCACACTGTAAAACGATGCTGGAGCCCAGTTGGGCAGCAAATTCTTCCACGCGGCCTTTCAGTTTGTCGTTCTGGTAGGTAAATGCCAGCTCAGCTCCTTCGCGGTGCATCGCCTGTGCGATACCGTAGGCGATGGACAGTTTGCTGGCCACGCCAGTGACCAGAATGCGCTTACCGGAAAGAAAACCCATAGCTTTAATCCTTATAGTCATTACTTATTTTTTGCTTTTAAAATCAACGATTAAAAGCAACGCTTCAATATTATTCGCAATTAGCGTGAAATTATATCCCACTCCCGGCCCTTTGTGTCACGCTATTTTTCCACTGTTTCCTGTAAAGCGCACTCTAAACCAGAGCATGACGTCACCCAAAACAGGAGGTATGTAACGTTACAGTATACCAACTGGTGTAAGGTTCGCCTTATACAATCTGAGGCGCCATGATGTGCGGTAAGGCCGGTACAGACCCCATTTCACACAAAAGTGCTTCCCACCACGGGAAATAACTGCAACGCTCGAAACATGTATATCCTTGATGAAAACAAGCTGAGGCTGGGGAAGCAGAGAGCACGAATCCAATTAATATAAGCGCTTTGATTTTCATAATAACCTCGATAAAACAATCCGGAGAACACCGGCATAGTTATAGTTAAATATTTTTACCCACACATGACGAAGGGATGAATTATTGTGGTTGTTGATTCATAATTTCTGCTGGTTATGTTATGTTGCTTTTTGCCAATATTCGCGATAGATAGAAAATTAAATTTACATGCTGTAAAGTTTTTTGCTTATAGCAAGCAATATATGGACTTTTTTTGAAGGTTTTTTTACGGAGAACAGTTATTATTTTTATTGATAATGTATGCGTCATGTTTTAATACCAGACAATTATCTCTATGGAGAGAATGTGATAATTAATACAGTAAATATTGTTGGTGTCGTGGTGTGATGACGGTTCCGGGGCACAGTTCAGCCTGGTGGAATTTTATATTAACGTTTAGTTTACCGGCTTTCAGATAAAGATATGCTCAAACCCATTAGCACCAGTGATAATACCAGACCATCTGACATCGCCAGTTCGTCTAAAGACATTCGTCATGCGCAGACTTCATTATCATCGGATATTCAGCGTGCCAGGAATGACAGTAGGGAGCTTCTTACTGTAACGGAAGAGAGCACAGCGACTGGCATTTCTGGCGGCGCGATGTCGAAACGTCCTTTCGACACTATATTTTGTGGGATCAGTAACGAAGAGCGCAAGCAGGTCTGCGGCCGGCTTTTTGGCAAACAAATCCTTGCGCATATTCATGAGAATTGTCAGCGTAATGCCGCCGCTATTCATGAAAAAGCGCTACAGCGAGTCACCCGGGAGTGTGACGTGAGAAGCGATAATGTAGCCTTGCTTAAAAATATGGTCGCTATTTTGCAAAATGCCCGACTGACGATTAATTTTAATGCTTCAAAGGTCGACTTTATCTCTCTTTTAAAACACCAACACTATTTGAACACGTATGCAATAGGAAGTCGCCCGGGAGATTTACCTGCTTATAATGTTGGGCGTGACGCCATCGAGACGAAAGCATTTGAATTAGAGAAGCTTACTGATACACCTTATGCGACGTATGGCAATACAGGCGGTTTTACTCCCTCGTTTAAACCAGCGAACCGGGATTTCAGCCCGGAAAGTCGGCCTGTTTATGCTGCACTTGATTTTCTGAAAGGACCGAATGGCGGCGCCAGTAGTTATGGTATGTCATTTTTTGAGCTAAATGACAACGTAAAAATAAACTGCACCTTTTCTCCCTTTGATATATATGGCCACAGGTTTGGTCTGGATTCCCGTAAACTTTCCACTTACTGGCATATGGAGAATCTTATCTCCGTATGCCAAAGCGATTTTTTTGGTTATAATTGTTTTAAAAGCTTAGTTAAAATGGCCAACGGTGAAAGCGTTATTCCGCATCCTAATTATGGGAAAGGCTATGAAGGAAATTACATCGAAGCACATATTCATGGCGAAGTGTGTATATTTAGAGATATAAAACATGTTTATATTTCCCTCCAGGAAAGTCCTTATCCGCTGGTTAAAATGCAAGAATATGCCCGGACAATAAACGAAGCGCTTAACCGAAATTGTATTATCCTCTATTGAGATCGCTGAAAGCGTGTGCTTATTTTCCTGAAGAGTACTATAAAGATGATATTGTGAAAAAATATAATGGATTCAATAGATTATAAGTAATTTGTAAGCCTGTAAGCGACACGCTATCTGTCATCCGAGCGACTTTCTGCATTTCGCTCAGCGAGCCTGAACCATCCTGCTGCAAATGTGTACGCGTAAATGTAAAATCCACCTTGCTTTACGCTCCTGTCCATACAATCTCAAACCGTATTAATTGTCGGCACAAACATAGCATTTCTTTTCCGGAAAGATGCTTTAGTTTGCTTTTCTGTTTGTATCAAGAGGAGAACATTCTTAAAACAAAAAGTGCACAAGTTATCAGTTAGTTAATGTATATTGTTTTTATCGATCATTTTTTATATATTGATCGTTTTTATTGATTAATTTGCGTTAAAAGCGGATTATCAATGAGTTAAGATCAAATGGAGTGGTCACATGCGCTATTTTTTCATTGCAGAACCGATAAGGGGAATGGCAGGGGAGTTACTGGGCGTCGAAATCATTGCCCGTTTTGCATCGTCGGTTGTTCGCCCGCTACACCCGGACTTTGTGATCTCGTCCTGGGACAGTGTACAGAAACGCCATTTTCTGCTTGACCAACTGCAGGCTATCGCCAGCAAACGTTGTTGGTTTATACGCCATGGTCTGTTTTGTACCATTAATATCGATCGGGACATGGCGCAATTCGCCCTTCAGGACAAGGAAATTCGCACTTTACTGCATAACTTGCTGTTTGTGGGACTACAGGTCGCTGAACGCTTTTCATGTCATGATACTGCCTCGATCGAGCCCTTGATATATGCGCTTCATGAACAACCTAACCCGTTATGGTTGGGTAATCTTGGTGCGGGGGAAGCAAGCGTCGCCTCCCTGGTCTGGGGGGGGTTTAGTGGCGTAAAACTGGATCGCGGCTTTTTCGTCTCGCAAAGTGAAAAATCGACGTTTCCGTTGCTTGTCAAACATATCCGGCATTATTGCGACACGCTCGTCGTGGACGGTGTGGAAAACGCACGTTATTTATCGGAATTAAAAGCGGCAGGAGTTCAGGCACTCCAGGGAACGTTGTTTCCTGGAGTGGTGTTAGAAGAGATTGATTCGTTGCTGTTTACAGCCAGGCGCGTGAATCCTCTCAGAGAGACGATCTGAGGGCTATTTGCTGGGTTAACGATCTTTTCGCCATGCGTCAGCGGTAAGCGCCTCGCCAAAATGGCCCGCGATTAAACGACGGGTTAGTTCATGAAGCGGAGAAGCAAGCACGTCTGCGGTGCTGCCGCGCTCAACCACTTCCCCTTGATGCATCACTAATACCTGATCGCTAATATGTTTCATCATGCCGATATGCTGTGTAACGTAGATATAGGAGATGCCTTGTTTTTCCTGCAATTCAAGCATCAGGTTAATGAGTTGCGAACGCATGGACATATCAAGCGACGCTAACGCTTCATCCGCGATAATAACCTTAGGACGCAGAATCAGCGCACGGGCCAGCCCCAGACGCTGTTTTTGTCCTGGGGCCAGCATATGGGGGTAATAGCTAACGTGATCAGGTAACAGCCCAACCATACGCATCGTCTCGATAATCTGTTTACGCCGTTGCTCTGGTTCCAGAACGGTATTAAGACGAAGCGGGAAGTCAAGGATTTGCGAGATGCGCTGACGTGGGTTCAGCGAGGTCGACGGATCCTGAAAAATCATACGGATACGCTGGCTTCGAAACGAATAGTCACCGTAATGTAGAGGATGATCGTCAATAAGAAGTTCGCCGCTACTGGGTTCAATCATGCCAGCCAGCATTTTGGCCAGCGTGGATTTGCCAGAACCGTTTTCGCCGATAATGGCGAGGGTCTGACGCTCACGGAGCGTAAAGCTCAGGGGTTTTACCGCGTCCACAGTCTGGCGACGAAACCATCCTGTCCGGTAGCGAAAGGTTTTACTCAGGTTGCGGACTTCAAGCAGAGTTTCTACCACGTCACTCTCTCTCCATGTTTAACGGAAAATGACAGGCATAGAGATGATTTTTCGCGCCGGTTAAGCGTGGCGTGATGATACATTCTCGTTGTGCGTAAGGGCAGCGGGGCCCCAGACGACACCCTATCGGTAACTGCTCCAGGAGTGGGATCGCGCCCGGCAGCGTATTCAGACGACTTTTATGTGGCATCGCGCTGCCAAAATCCGGAATCGCGCGAATAAGTGCCTGTGTATAGGGGTGATGTGGCGTTGTCACCAAATCTTTACTTGGCGCCGTTTCTACCGTCTGGCCGCAGTATAATACGTTGATTCTGTCAGCCCATTGACTCAGCATTTGCAGATCGTGGCTAATCAACAGAATGGTAGTGTTGCTGTTTTGATTCAGCCGGGTCAGCAGGCGAAAAATTTGCGCCTGTGTCGTAGGTTCCATTGAGTTGGTGGGCTCATCAGCAATCAACAGCCGTGGCTGATTCGCCAGCGCGATAGCAATCATGACTTTCTGACATTCGCCATCAGTCAATTCATAGGGAAAACTGCGCATCGCATCTTTATGATCTTTAATCCCCACTCGGTGCAATAACTCAATCGCGCGCCGTTTACGCCAGCCTAAACGTTGCCACCAGCGACCTTTATAAGTCCAGGCCGGGATATTCTGCATTAACTGGCGGCCCACACGTTCGGAAGGATCAAGACAAGACTGCGGCTCCTGGAAAATCATCGACACGTTATGTCCGACCAGCTTACGTCGTTCGCGAGAGGAGAGGCGTAGTAGATCAATATCATCAAAACGCATGCGGTCAGCGGTAACGCGCCAGTTGTCTTTCGCAACGCCGCAAATAGCTTTCGCTATCAGGCTCTTCCCGGAACCCGATTCTCCCACCAGGCCGCGGATTTCGCCTTCGCTTAACGTCATGCTGACACGATCGACCGCTTTTACCCAGCCTTCGCTGGTTTTAAATTCAATAGTGAGATTGCGGATATCAAGTAACGGCATTATTCCACTCCCGCAATAATCGCGCGACGAATTCCGTCACCAAGCAGGTTCACCAGCAAGACACTCAGCGTTATCGCAGCGCCCGGCAGCATAACGGTCCACGGTGCGACATAGATGAGCTCCAGCGCATCACCCAGCATGGCACCCCATTCAGGAGAGGGAAGCTGCGCACCGAGATCTAAAAATCCCAGCGCGGCAATATCCAGAATCGCCATCGACAGCGCGCGGGTAATTTCGGTGACCAGGCCGGCAGTAATATTCGGTAAAATGGCGAACCACAGAATATTCAAAGTTGTCGCGCCATCCAGACGCGCGGCGATGACATACTCTTTTTCCAGCTCGTCGTGCACCATGCTATACACTGAACGCACCATCCGCGGCAGTAGCGCCAGCCAGACGGCAAACATGGCATGTGACAGATGCGGCCCGGCAAATGCCACGACGATAATCGCCAGCAATAACGAGGGGATAGAGAGCAGCGTGTCCAGAATGTGGTTGAGTACGGCAGAGCGCAAACCGTGCGTTGCGCCTGCCACTACACCGAGGGCTAATCCACATACTGTCGCCGCCAGCGTCACGATGAACGCGCCGCCAACCGTGGGCGCTGCGCCGCTTAACAGGCGGCTCAGCACATCGCGTCCCAGATCGTCAGTACCCAGAAAAAAGGAAACTTCGCCATAGCGTGACCAGGAGGGCGGCAGCAGTTGATAGCCGAGAAATTGCTGATCGATACCATAAGGTGCGATCCAGCCGCCAAAAATGCACAGCAACGCCAGACCGGCGCACCCATACAGGCCCACCATCGCAGGCGCATCGCTATAAAATTTGCGCCAGACGGTACGCAGAGCGCCAGGCGGGCGCTTTTCGCTGTATACGCTATCGTAAGGCATACCATTCCTTATGCTTCAGAGGGTTAGCCATAGCACCCAAAATATCGGAAATCACGTTGATCACAATAACCAGCGATCCAATGACCATCACGCCGGCGGAAATAGCGGCATAGTCCTGCTGACGAATGGCGTTAATTAACCATCGCCCCAGCCCAGGCCAGCTGAAGACCATTTCGGTGATCATCGCCAGCGTCAGCATGGTTGAAAATTGCAGACCAAGACGGGGAATGACCGGCGGCAACGCATTATGTAATACGTGACGGCGTAAAATCGTAAAACGCGATAAGCCACGTGTGGCTGCCGCTTTAACATAGTTCTGATCGTAGACCTCAATAGTGCTGATCCGCATCAGACGAATCACTTCCGTCGTCGGGGCGACGGAAAGCGTCAATACCGGTAATACCATGTGTCGTAAAGCGCTTATCACCATTTCATCGCGCCACGGCGAATCTGAAATCCAGGCATCAATAATGGCGAAACCGGTAATCGGCTTCACTTCATAAAGCAGGTCAAATCGCCCGGATACTGGCAGCCATCCCAGAGTGAGTGAAAAGAACAGGGTAAGCAGAAGCGCCAGCCAGAAAACGGGAATTGAGAACCCTAATAGCGCCAGTGCGCTGATAAAGCGATCCGGCCATTTGCTCCGCGTTACGCCAGCCAGCATTCCGACAGGAATGCCCACCATTAACGCAAAGCCAAAGGCAAGAATGCACAGCTCCATGGTGGCGGGAAACACCTCTTTGAGCTGTTCGGAAATCAGCTGGCCATTAATGCTGGACACGCCAAAGTCCCAGTGCAACAGACCGTTAAACCAGAAAACCCATGCATTCCACAGTGATGCGCCCTGTAGCGGTGCGTGCGGCGTAAAATAACTCAGGCTAAAGCCAATAAAAGTCAGAAAGAATAGCGTCACCAGCAAGAGCAATAATCGGCGCAGGGTGAAGATAATCATGGTTTTTTCACCTCTTCGTGGTTTTCGCGGGAGACGCCGGCAAAAGATGCATTGCCGAACGGACTCAACACCAGCCCTTTAATATCGTAGCGGTAAGCCTGTAAGCGTAATGATGACGCCAGCGGTAATATCGGCAGTTCTTTTGCCAGAATATGCTGTGCTTCGTCATAGGCTTCAATGCGCGAAGCCAACTGCTGCGACGAAAGCGCCTTACGCAAAACGCTGTCAAATTCAGGGTTACACCAGTGGGCAAAATTGGTTTGCGAATTGATGGCCGCACAACTTAACAACGGCCGGAAAAAACTATCCGGATCGTTACTGTCCGTCGCCCAGCCGGATAAGGTCAGATCGTGATTCATATCCATCAGGCGCGCTTCCTGAAAGCGCCCTTCAACGGGTACTATGACCACTTTTACGCCTATCTGCGCCATGTCCGCCTGAATAAGCTCCGCTGTTTTCAGCGGACTTGGGTTCCAGGCCTGAGAACTGGTCGGCACCCACAGATGCAGTGTGAGATCTTCAATGCCCAGCGCTTTTAGCTGTTCGCGCGCTTTTGCCGGATTGTACTCCGTAATTTTGGCATCGTTGTCATACGCCCAGGACGCGCGCGGTAGAATGGAGGCTGCGGTTTCTGCCGTACCGTAATAAATTGACTGCATCAGACGCTGGTTATTAATCGACAATGCCAGCGCATGGCGCACCGCAGGATTGTTTAATGGTGGTTTATCGGTGTTAAAGGCCAGATAGGCGATATTCATCCCTGGACGTAGCGTTAGACGCAAACGCGGATCGTCGCGTAAAATGGTCAGTTGGCTGGCGGCGGGCCAGGCCAGGACGTCACATTCGCCGGTCAGTAATTTCGATAATCGTCCCGTACCGCCGGAGCCCAAATCCACGACCACTTGCGGCATCAGCGGCTTGCCGCGCCAGAAATCATCGTGACGCTGCAGACGAATAAACTGCCCGGCGCGGTACTCTGAAAGCTGGAAAGGCCCGGTGCCGACCGGTTGGCGATCAAGCAGTTCCTGGCGATCTTTTTTGGTAAGCTGTGCGGCGTACTCGGCAGACATTACAGAGGCGTAGTGCGTCGCCAGATGCCATAAAAAGGAGGCGTCGGGCTGGGTCAGGCGAAACTCAACAGTGTTATCGTCCAGCTTGCGCACGCTTTTTACATTATCGGCGAACTGGAGGCTGTCAAAGTAGGGGAAGCTGCTGCCGTTGATGTTATGCCACGGATGCTGACGATCGAAAATTCGCTGAAAGGTAAATACCACATCATCTGCATTGAGTTTTCGGGTCGGCGTAAACCAGGCGGTTTTTTGAAAAGCGACGTTGTGGCGCAGATGAAAACGGTACGTTGCCCCGTTATCCAGTACTTCCCAGCTTTCTGCCAGCTCGGGTACTAAACGATAAGTATAAGGATCAACATCCAGCAGGCGGTCATAGAGCTGGGCGGCAAGGGTGTCGACGATCAGGCCGCTGCTCGCTTTTTGCGGATTAAAAGTGTTGACCTGCCCGCTAACACAATACACAAAGCCGCTATCGCGAATATCTGCACGCGCAGTTTGTTCAGGCGCAGTCGCAGCCGTAGCTTGACTCAGTAGACCAGCCATCACAATCAGAGACGATAAAACCAGGCGCATAATAGTTAAGTTTTTTAAGTTCAATTTGTAAAGTGTATCGCACTTCGGCCCGCCACGTAAAAATGTCGGTAGATAACTGGCGTAAATGTCGTCAATTAGCAGGAGAAATCACGGGATCTGATGTTTTTTAAGCAATGCGCGTAACTGATGGTAGGTTAATCCCAGTAAGTCGGCGGCTCTTTTTTGGTTAAATTTTGCCTGCTGTAAGCTATGTTGTAGCAGCGCTTTTTCCTGTTGCCGTTGAAACTCACGTAGCCTGAGCGGTAGAGCAGGTGTTGTGGCTGGCGTGGAGGGGACGGGGACTGGCGGTTCAGCGGGATGGCGTTGAAAAGGATCGATAATAATTTCATCCAAAGGATGTTCGCTGCTGCTGTGGCGATACACTGAACGCTCAACCACGTTTTTCAGCTCGCGGATATTACCCGGCCAGGCATAATGCAACAGTGTTTCTTTTGCCCGATCGGTAAAGCCGGGAAATAAAGGCAGATGCAGCTCACGGCACATCTGAATCGCAAAATGCCCGGCCATTAACATAATATCGCTTTGGCGTTCGCGTAGCGGCGGCAGCTGCACGACATCAAATGCCAGTCTGTCAAGCAGATCGGCGCGAAATGTTCCTGCCTTGACCATGGCGGGCAGATCGGCATTGGTGGCGCATACCAATCGCACATTAACCTGTAACGGCTGGCTGCCGCCGACACGCTCCAGTTCGCCGTATTCAATCACCCGCAATAGCTTTTCCTGTACCAGCATCGGCGCAGTCGCCAGTTCGTCCAGAAACAGCGTACCGCCATCAGCGCGTTCAAAACGCCCGGGATGGCGTTTTTGCGCCCCGGTAAAGGCGCCGGCCTCATGTCCAAACAGCTCGGAGTCAAGCAGGTTTTCATTTAGCGCCGCGCAGTTAAGCGAAATAAGTGGCCCCTGCCAGCGTGATGAGAGATAGTGCAGGCGGTTAGCGATAAGCTCTTTCCCCGTCCCGCGTTCACCAATAATCAGAACAGGTTTATCCAGCGGCGCAAGCCGGGAGACTTGTTCCAGTACCTCAAGAAAACGGTTTGCCTCGCCGAGCAGGTTATCTTTAAATTCAGCCATGATGAAAAACGCCACTTGTTAGTGTTTCTCACCACTTTATCCTTTTTTACTCACAAGGTAAAACGATACAATTCATTAATTATCAATAATATAAAAAGTTGGCACGTAAATTGTATTAATCATGTGGCAGGGCATCGCCCGATACCAGAACATTATGTGAGGAATGAATTATGGGTATTTTTTCTCGTTTTGCCGACATCGTGAACGCCAACATCAATGCGTTGCTGGAAAAGGCAGAAGATCCGCAGAAGCTGGTGCGCCTGATGATTCAGGAGATGGAAGATACGCTGGTTGAGGTTCGCTCGAATTCCGCGCGTGCGCTGGCAGAAAAGAAACAGTTGTCCCGTCGTATTGAACAGGCTACGGCTCAGCAGACCGAGTGGCAGGAAAAAGCAGAGCTGGCTCTGCGCAAAGATAAAGATGATTTGGCGCGCGCCGCATTGATTGAAAAACAAAAGCTGACCGATTTAATTGCTACGCTTGAACAGGAAGTTACGCTGGTGGATGACACGCTGGTGCGCATGAAGAAGGAGATTGGCGAGCTGGAAAATAAACTCAGCGAAACGCGTGCCCGCCAGCAGGCGCTGATGTTGCGTCATCAGGCGGCAAGTTCTTCTCGCGATGTTCGTCGTCAGCTTGACAGCGGTAAACTGGACGAAGCGATGGCGCGATTTGAATCTTTTGAACGTCGTATCGATCAAATGGAAGCGGAAGCGGAAAGCCATCATTTTGGCAAGCAAAAATCGCTGGATCAACAATTTACCGACCTGAAAGCCGATGATGAAATCAGTGAGCAACTGGCCCAGTTGAAAGCCAAAATGAAGCAGGATAATCAATAACGACAATGGCGGCGCTGGTACGCGCCGCCGCTCATCAGCTTTAGGTGTAAGGAGAACGCATGAGCGCGCTATTTCTGGCCATCCCGTTAACTATTTTTGTGTTGTTTGTCTTACCGATTTGGCTGTGGCTGCATTACAGCAACCGCGGCGGTCGGGGAGAACTGTCGCAAAGCGAGCAGCAACGCTTACTGCAGCTCACAGACGACGCGCAACGTATGCGTGAGCGCATTCAGGCGCTGGAAGACATTCTTGATGCAGAGCATCCGAACTGGAGAGAGCGCTAATGGGTGGAATCAATCTGAATAAAAAACTATGGCGTATTCCGCAGAAGGGTATGGTGCGGGGCGTTTGCGCCGGGATCGCTGACTATCTTGATGTACCGGTGAAACTGGTTCGCATTCTGGTTGTGTTGTCGATTTTCTTTGGCCTGGCATTTTTTACCCTGGTGGTCTATATCATTCTTTCTTTTGTACTGGACCCCATGCCGGATAATCTGGCGACGGGTGAATCGCAGCCGACAAGCGGCGAATTGCTGGATGTCGTAGACAGAGAGCTTGCCGCAGGTGAAAAGCGTCTGCGAGAAATGGAACGGTACGTTACGTCAGATACGTTCACATTGCGTAGCCGTTTCCGTCAACTGTAAGTCATATCGGGAAGGTAAAGATGAATACTCGCTGGCAACGCGCCGGGCAGAAGGTGAAGCCCGGTATCAAAATAGCAGGTAAGCTGGTTCTGTTGACCGCGCTACGCTACGGGCCTGCCGGTGTGGCAGGATGGGCAGTAAAATCCGTCGCCCGTCGTCCGCTAAAAATGTTGCTGGCGTTGGCACTGGAGCCGTTATTGAATCGGGCCGCCGCTAAAATAGCAAAACGTTACAAGGGAAATCGTACCTGATTACCAGAAATGGTATTAAACGTAACAGTTAGATCACAAATCCATTTTTAATTTGCGGCAGCTCACAAATATGATTTTTGGGCTGCCAAAATTCTTTTATAGCGGCTTTTCGCCGCATTATCCAGATTGACAGCTTATTTTTCGCGGAGTAGTCTTTTGTTTCGTGGGACCGCTACCATGAGAAACGAAAGTGAATCAGAAAATCGAGAAATACCTGTCAAAAATCTATGGAAACACATTTACGCCACAACATTGTAAGGCGCTTAACTCACGCATCGAAAAATCGCGTTTATTAATTTCAAAAAAACGTAAAGCACACTGGGATGAAAGGGATGTTGTGCTTATTACTTACGCCGATCAATTTCACAGCGACACATCAAAACCATTGCCGACATTTAATCAATTTCATCGGCGATGGCTGGCGACTATTTTTTCTCACCTTCATCTTTTACCTTTTTATCCGTGGTCTTCGGATGATGGTTTTTCAGTTATTGATTATCATCAGGTTGCGCCTGAGACGGGCGAGTGGGGTGATCTCAACGCGCTTAGCCAGACTAACCAACTGATGTTTGACTTTGTTTGTAATCATATGTCGGCCAGAAGTGAATGGTTCGACAATTATTTACAACAGACGCCGGGCTTTGAAAATTTTTTTATTGCTATAGACCCATTAACCGACCTTAGCGCAGTAACCCGGCCACGTGCCTTGCCATTGCTCACGCCATTTACCCTGAAGGATAATTCTGTTCGTCATCTATGGACGACCTTCAGTGAGGACCAGATTGATCTCAATTATCGGTGCCCGGAAGTTTTACTGGCGATGGTCGATGTACTACTGACTTATATAGAGAAGGGAGCTGATTATATTCGTCTGGACGCGGTGGGATTTATGTGGAAAGCACCAGGAACTTCATGTATCCATCTTCCCCAAACGCATCTGCTGGTTAAGCTCTTTCGCGCTATTACTGATGAGGTCGCGCCAGGGGTGGTTATTATCACTGAGACCAATGTTCCGCATAAAGATAATATTGCGTACCTGGGTAATGGTGAGGATGAGGCGCATATGGTCTATCAATTTTCGCTACCGCCACTGGTATTACATGCTGTTCACGGCCAGGATGTGTCTGCGTTGTGCTCCTGGGCACAATCCCTGCAGCTTCCTTCAGAAAATACGACCTGGTTCAATTTTCTGGCATCTCATGACGGCATTGGGCTTAATCCATTACGCGGTCTTCTACCGGAAGAAGAGATACTGGACCTGGTAGAGCATTTACAGCAAGAAGGCGCATTAGTTAACTGGAAAAATAACCCGGACGGTAGTCGAAGTCCTTATGAAATAAACGTGACATATCTGGATGCGCTTAGTCATCGTGAAAGTACTGATGACCAGCGTCTTTCCAGGTTTATTCTGGCTCATGCCATTTTACTCTCTTTTCCAGGCGTGCCAGCGATATATATACAAAGTATTCTGGGCTCCCGTAATGATTATGATGGTGTGGAAAAGTCAGGATATAACCGGGCGATTAACAGAAAAAAATATCTTCGAGAAAAAATTGAAGCCGAATTAATGGATGACAGTACATTAAGATATCGTGTCTATTATGCCTTATCCAGACTTATCACGATTCGTCGAAACAGTAAAGCATTTCATCCGGAAAGCACGTTTTCTATTAAAAAAATATCACCATGCATTATGCAAATCGAGAGAATAGCAAAGACAGGGGAATGCGTGGTCGCTTTATTTAACGTAAGCGATAATATAAATAGTGTTAATGGTGAACCATTTCACGGTACTGATTTAATTAGTGAGGCGAATCTCTCTGGCGAGATATTAATGCTACGTCCCTGGCAGGTTTTGTGGATTAAAAAATAACAAGGAACATTTTATGCTCAAAACTAAAATTGTGCTGTTATCAGCACTGGTTTCCTGCACCCTGATTTCAGGGTGTAATGATGAGAAAAAAACAAATGTCTCCATTGAGTTTATGCACTCTTCGGTAGAACAAGAGCGTCAGGCTGTTATTAGCCAGCTTATTACCCGCTTTGAAAAAGCAAACCCTGGTATTACCGTCAAACAAGTTCCGGTTGAAGAAGACGCCTATAACACAAAAGTCATCACGCTGGCGCGAAGCGGCTCGCTACCGGAGGTGATTGAGACCAGCCATGATTACGCCAAAGTGATGGATAAAGAACAACTGATTGATCGTAACGCCGTTGCAAATGTTATTCAGCATCTGGGGGAAAATACCTTTTATGACGGCGTACTGCGTATTGTACGTACTGAAGATGGCGCTGCGTGGACAGGCGTCCCGGTCAGTGCCTGGATTGGCGGCATTTGGTATCGCAAAGATATTCTGGCGAAAGCCGGGCTGGAAGAACCAAAAAACTGGCAGCAATTATTGACTGTGGCGCAAAAACTCAATGATCCCGCCAATAAGAAATACGGTATTGCGTTACCCACAGCAGAAAGTGTGCTGACAGAACAGGCCTTCTCACAGTTTGCTTTATCCAACCAGGCCAATGTTTTTAACGCAGAAGGAAAAATTACGCTTGATACGCCAGAAATGTCCCAGGCGCTGGAATATTACCGTTCGTTGGCGGAAAACACTATGCCCGGCTCGAACGACATTATGGAAGTCAAAGATGCCTTTATGAACGGTACCGCACCGATGGCGGTTTACTCTACTTATATCCTTCCGGCGGTCATTAAAGAGGGCGATCCGCAGAATATAGGCTTCGTTGTCCCTACCGAAAAAACGTCCGCCGTTTACGGCATGTTGACGTCGCTGACAATCACCACGGGACAGAAACATGAAGAGACGGAGGCTGCCGAAAAGTTCATCGCTTTTATGGAGCAGGCGGACAACATTGCAGACTGGGTGATGATGTCGCCGGGTGCAGCGCTGCCTGTGAATAAAGCCGTGGTGAATACGGCAATCTGGAAGGAAAACGCGGTAATTAAGGCGCTGGGAGACTTGCCTTACCAGTTGATTGCTGAGCTGCCCAATATCCAGGTATTTGGTGCAGTAGGAAATAAGAACTTTACTCGTATGGGGGATGTCACCGGATCGGGCGTGGTGAGCTCAATGGTGCATAACGTTACGGTAGGTAAGGCCAGTTTGTCTTCGACGGTCAAGGAAAGCCAGAAAAAACTGGATGCCCTTGTTGAACAACGCTAACACGGACGTGGAAAGTTGTTATGAATAGGTTTTTTTCCGGTCGTTCCGATATGCCATTTGCAATGTTGCTACTGGCGCCGAGTTTATTGTTGCTCGGTGGATTAGTGGCATGGCCGATGCTATCGAATATTGAAATCAGTTTCTTGCGTTTGCCGCTGAACCCGCTGATTGCGTCTACTTTTGTCGGGTTGAGCAACTATATCAGTATTCTTACCGATCCTGGCTTCTGGCATTCGTTATGGATGACCGTCTGGTATACCGGGTTGGTGGTGGTAGGCAGTACAGCGCTGGGACTGGGCGTCGCGATGTTCTTCAACCGCGAGTTTCGTTTGCGTAAAACGGCGCGTTCACTGGTGATCCTCTCCTATGTCACGCCGTCTATTTCGTTGATTTTTGCCTGGAAATACATGTTCAACAACGGTTATGGCATCGTCAACTATCTTGGCCTGGATGTGCTGCATCTCTATGACCGCGCGCCGCTGTGGTTTGATAATCCAGGCAGCAGCTTCGTATTAGTGGTGTTATTCGCGATCTGGCGTTACTTCCCGTATGCCTTTATTTCCTTCCTGGCAATTTTGCAGACGATTGATAAGTCGTTGTACGAAGCTGCAGAAATGGACGGCGCGAATGCCTGGCAACGATTCCACATCGTTACGCTGCCCGCCATTATGCCGGTACTGGCCACGGTCGTAACTCTGCGCACCATCTGGATGTTCTATATGTTTGCCGATGTTTATCTGCTAACCACAAAAGTCGATATTCTGGGTGTATATCTCTATAAAACAGCATTTGCATTTAATGACTTAGGTAAAGCAGCTGCGATTTCCGTCGTGCTCTTCATCATCATTTTTGCCGTCATCTTGCTGACCAGAAAACGGGTAAATCTCAATGGCAACAAATAAATATAAAGTTGGGCGGATCGGTTTTTATTGCGGATTAGTCGTTTTCCTTGTCATCACGCTTTTTCCTTTTTTTGTGATGCTGATGACATCATTCAAGAGCGCGAAAGAGGCGATTTCATTACATCCGACGCTTTTTCCGCAGCACTGGACGTTGGAACACTATATCGACATTTTTAACCCGTTAATTTTTCCGTTTGTCGACTACTTCCGCAACAGTATGGTGGTTTCGGTCGTGTCATCGGTTGTGGCGGTGTTTTTAGGTACGCTCGGGGCATATGCGCTATCCCGCTTACGTTTTAAAGGGCAGATGACCATCAATGCCAGCTTTTATACCGTGTACATGTTTTCCGGCATTTTGCTGGTAGTTCCGTTGTTCAAAATTATCACCGCACTCGGCATCTACGATACCGACATGGCACTCATTATTACCATGGTCACCCAGACCTTACCCACCGCGGTGTTCATGCTGAAAAGCTACTTTGACACCATCCCGGATGAGATTGAAGAGGCGGCGATGATGGATGGTTTGAATCGTCTGCAAATTATCTTTCGCATCACCGTTCCTCTGGCGATGTCTGGCCTGGTTTCGGTATTTGTCTACTGCTTTATGGTAGCCTGGAATGACTATCTTTTTGCATCGATTTTCCTCTCCAGCGCCAGTAATTTCACTCTCCCTGTAGGACTGAACACGCTGTTCAGTACGCCTGATTATATCTGGGGCCGCATGATGGCGGCATCGTTAGTCACTGCATTGCCTGTTGTTGTGATGTACGCACTTTCGGAACGTTTTATTAAAAGTGGTTTGACCGCTGGCGGCGTGAAGGGCTGAAGCGGCCATTTTATTAAGGAGTTGTAAATGAAAAAGTTAATTGCCACTGAACCGCGTGTTGCGGCGCTGGTGGAATATGAAGATCGTGCGATTCTGGCGAATGAAGTAAAAATTCGCGTGTTATATGGGGCGCCGAAACATGGAACTGAGGTGGTCGATTTCCGCGCCGCCAGCCCGTTTATTGATGAGGACTTTAATCCTGAGTGGCAAATGTTTATGCCAAGGCCGGAAGGCGCGCCGCGCGGTATTGAATTCGGTAAATTCCAACTCGGTAATATGGTTGTCGGGGATATTACCGAATGTGGAAGTGAAGTCACCGATTATACGGTGGGCGACCGGGTATGTGGTTATGGCCCGCTTTCTGAGACGGTAATCATCAATGCTGTGAATAATTATAAATTGCGCAAGATGCCGGAAGGTGGCTCGTGGAAAAATGCGGTCTGTTATGACCCGGCTCAGTTTGCGATGAGCGGCGTACGGGATGCCAACGTGCGCGTGGGAGATTTTGTGGTCATTGTTGGATTGGGCGCGATTGGGCAAATCGCAGTTCAGCTGGCGAAAAAAGCCGGTGCATCCGTGGTCATCGGCGTCGATCCAATCGCTCACCGTTGTGATATCGCCCGTCGTCATGGCGCCGACTTTTGCCTCAGTCCTGGCGGGACGGATGTTGGCATGGAGATTAAAAAACTGACGGGTAAGCAGGGCGCGGATGTGATCATTGAAACCAGTGGTTATGCCGATGCATTGCAGTCAGCGCTGCGCGGTCTGGCGTATGGCGGGACTATTTCTTACGTCGCCTTCGCTAAACCGTTTGCGGCGGGCTTCAACCTGGGACGCGAAGCGCATTTTAACAACGCTAAAATTGTTTTCGCTCGCGCCTGTAGCGAACCGAATCCGGACTACCCGCGCTGGAGTCGTAAACGTATTGAAGAGACCTGCTGGGAACTACTGATGAACGGTTATCTCGACTGCGAAGAGATTATTGATCCGGTCGTAACGTTTGCCTCCAGTCCGGAAAGCTATATGGAGTATGTCGACAGGCATCCGGAAAAGAGCATCAAAATGGGCGTGACATTTTAATTCAAGGGAATGCAGAAGATGAAAATTGGGACACAGAATCAAGCCTTCTTTCCGGAAAATATCCTGGAGAAATTTCGTTATATCAAAGCGATGGGATTTGATGGTTTTGAAATTGACGGCAAATTGCTTGTTAACAATCTGGAGGAGGTAAAAGCCGCTATTCAGGAAACGGGCTTACCGGTGACTACAGCCTGCGGCGGCTATGACGGCTGGATCGGTGATTTTATTGAAGAACGCCGTCTGAAAGGACTTAAACAAATCGAACGCATTCTTGAAGCCTTAGCCGAAGTGGGCGGTCAGGGCATTATCGTTCCAGCCGCATGGGGAATGTTTACTTTCCGCCTGCCCCCAATGACGTCACCGCGCAGTCTGGAAGGCGACCGTAAAGCGGTCAGTGATTCGCTACGTTACCTCGACAACGTCGCTGAGCGCACGGGGACAACCGTATACCTGGAGCCGCTAAACCGCTATCAGGATCACATGATTAACACTCTGGCCGACGCGCGCCGGTATATCGTCGAAAACAATCTCAAACATGTGCGGATAATCGGCGATTTTTACCATATGAATATTGAAGAAGATGACATGGTGAAAGCGCTGCATGATAACCGCGATCTATTAGGTCACGTGCACATTGCGGATAACCATCGTTATCAACCGGGTACGGGCACGTTAAATTTTAGTGCGCTATTTGAGCAACTGCGTCAGGACAATTATCAAGGCTATGTGGTGTATGAAGGGCGCGTCAGGGCAGAAAATTTGTCAGAAGCGTACCGTGAATCATTGGCCTGGCTGCGCACGTGCTAAGAGGATCTCCGTGAAAAGTGCAATCACAAGCTCTCCGCTGCGGGTCGCCATTATTGGTGCGGGCCAGGTAGCGGATAAGGTTCATGCTTCGTACTACTGCACCCGCGACGATCTGGAACTGGTGGCTGTCTGTGACAGCCGCCTGTCTCAGGCGCAAGCGCTGGCAGAAAAATACGGTAGCGCCTCAGTCTGGGATGATCCGGAAAAAATGCTAAGCGATGTACAACCGGACATCGTCAGCATTTGTTCGCCAAATCGTTTTCATTATGAACACGCCATGATGGCGTTAAAAGCGGGTTGTCATGTGATGTGTGAAAAGCCGCCAGCGATGACGCCTGAGGAAGCGATGGAGATGTGCATTACGGCGCGGCGAATGCAGAAAGTTTTGGCTTATGATTTTCACCATCGCTTTGCGTTAGATACGCAACTGCTGCGTGAGCAGGTGATGTCCGGCACGCTTGGCGAGATTTATGTCACTAATGCCCGGGCGTTGCGTCGCTGCGGCGTTCCGGGATGGGGGGTATTTACCAACAAAACCTTGCAGGGCGGCGGACCATTGATCGACATCGGTATTCATATGCTGGATGCGGCGATGTATGTCCTGGGATTCCCGGCTGTAAAACGCGTCTGTGCGCACAGCTATCAAAAAATTGGTACGCGCAAAAACTGCGGCCAATTTGGTCAGTGGGACCCGTTGACTTATAGCGTTGAGGATTCCCTGTTTGGCACGATTGAGTTCCACAACGGAGGGATCTTACGTCTCGAAACCGCCTTTGCTTTGAATATTCCGGAACAATCAGTAATGAATGTGAACTTTTGCGGTGATATGGCCGGGGCGACGCTCTTTCCGGCACAGATCTATAACGATATGAATGGCGAATTAAATGTGCTGTTCAGACGAGATGTTGCCGATGACAATCGCCACTGTCGCAGCATGGAAGCCTTCGTTAATCATGTACAGGGGGAACCCGTCATGATAGCAGACGCTGAGCAGGGGCTCGTCATTCAACAACTGGTGGCCGCGTTATATCACGCCGCTGAAACAGGAACGTGCGTGGAATTATGATGAAGCCTGCAATATTAACCGACCCGGGGTTTTGCCCGCATACTCTGAATAAACACGCTACGCTCATGGCGTCAGGCAATGGTTATCTGGGCGTTCGCGCCTGTCATGAAGAAGCATACACGGTGCAAACTCGCGGCATGTTTCTGGCGGGGCTCTATCATCGGGCAGGCCGCGGCGAGATAAATGAGCTGGTTAATCTCCCCGATGTGATTGGCACAGAAATCACCCTGAATGGCGAAATCTTTTCGCTTTTGAGCGGAACAATTGAATCCTGGCACCGGGAAATCGACTTTGCCAGCGGCGAGTTGCGTCGTTCCTTAATTTGGCGGGCACCGAATGGGATGCGCTTCGCGATTGATAGCCGACGTTTTGTTTCCGCGGAGACGTTACCGTTACTGGCGATGGAGATAACCATTGCGCCGCTGGACGCCGATGCCAGTATCGCCATGTCGACGGGTATCGACGCCACGATGACTAACCATGGGCGCCAACATCTGGACGAAGCGCAGGTCAGGGTTTTTGGCCAGCATTACTTGCAGGGTATTTATACAACGCAGGATGGACGCAACGATATTGCCATCACCTCATATTGCTGTGTAAAAGGCGAGGTGCAACGTTGTTTCACGGCAAAAGATCGCCGTTTGCTGCAGCATAACGGCGCGCAGGTAAACGTCGGGGAACGGCTTGTGCTGGAAAAACTGACGTGGATTGAGTGGACCTCCGAACGGCGGAATTCGCTCGAAAGCTGGGGGCGTCAGTCGCTACGGCTGCTGGAAAACTGCGTCGGGCAGGGCTATGACGCGTTGTTGGCAGTGACGACGGCGAACTGGTCTTCGTGGTGGAAACGTCACCGTGTGCAGGTTGTCAGTACGGCCAGTGATGATCAACAGATGCTTGACTTCGCGCTTTATCATTTACGTATCATGACGCCGGAACACGATGAGCGGAGCAGTATTGCCGCAAAGGGGCTCACGGGAGAGGGGTATAAAGGCCACATTTTCTGGGATACCGAGGTGTTCTTGTTGCCATTCCATCTGTTTACCTCGCCAGAAATTGCCAGGCGGCTGTTACGCTACCGCTGGCATAATTTGCCTGGCGCGCGTGAGAAGGCGAGACGCAATGGCTGGCAGGGCGCATTGTTCCCGTGGGAAAGCGCACGTAGCGGCGAGGAAGAAACGCCAGAATTTGCCGCAATCAATATCCGTACCGGATTACGGCAAAAAGTGGCTTCTGCTCTGGCGGAACACCATCTGGTTGCCGATATCGCCTGGGCGGTTATCCACTACTGGCACGCTACCCACGATATCAATTTTATGTCCCGCGAGGGCATGGCGCTGTTAATGGAAACGGCTAAATTCTGGATGAGCCGGGCGACAGAAGTAAATGGTCGCCTGGAAATTCATGATGTTATTGGGCCGGATGAATATACCGAACATGTCAATAATAACGCCTTTACCAATTATATGGCGCACTACAATGTGGAACAGGCGCTTGAGTTTTCCCGTTCACAGGGATGTACGGATGAAGCATTTATTCATCGTGCGGAACATTTTTTACGCCACCTCTGGTTACCGGATATCCAACCGAATGGCGTATTGCCACAGGATGATACATTTCTCAGTAAGCCGGTTATTGATTTAGCAAAATATAAAGCGAAGGCGGGTAAGCAAACTATCTTGCTGGATTACTCCCGGGCTGAAGTCAACGAGATGCAAATTCTCAAACAGGCAGATGTGGTGATGCTGGCTTATATGCAGCCGACGTTATTTACCCCGCATACATGGCTGGCGAATCTTCGTTTTTATGAGCCGCGTACCATCCATGATTCTTCTTTAAGTAAAGCGATCCACGGTATCGTGGCAACCCGCTGTGGCGATCCCTTCATGGGATATCAATTCTGGCGTGATGGTGCGCGAATCGATCTTGGTGACGATCCGCACAGCTGTGATGAGGGAATTCATGCCGCTGCAACGGGGGCTATTTGGCTGGGGGCAATCCAGGGGTTTGCTGGCTTGCGTATTTGTCGTGGTGAACTCCATCTGGAGCCCGCGTTGCCTGAAGCGTGGTCTGAATTGTCATTTCCGATACAGTGGAAAGGCGTTGACATCTTTATCACGATAAGCGTGGAAAACATTAAGGTTATCAGTACGCATCCTGTCGATATGTGGATCTGTGGCCAATCGGTGGCGATTGACGGCGAGCAACTCTTCGCCCGGCGCCCCTTTTTTTCATCCATAAATGGGACCGCTACCAGGGAGGGTAAATGAAACCTCAGGCCATCATTTTTGATTTAGACGGTGTGATTACCGATACCGCGCGTCTTCATTTTATAGCGTGGAAACAAATCGCAGATGAGATGGATATTGTTATCGACGAAGCCTTCAATGACAGTTTAAAAGGCATTAGCCGGATTGAGTCACTGCGGCGTATTTTACGGCATGGCGGAAAAGAGGGGACCTTAAGTGAAAGTGAATGCCTGCGCTGGGCAGCACGTAAAAATGCAATTTATGTCAACTCCTTGCGCCAGTTATCACCCCGTGCCGTTTTACCGGGTATCCGGGAATTATTAAATACGCTGACCGGGTTGCAGATCCCGACGGCGATCGCCTCTGTATCGCTTAACGCGCCTGCTATTTTACAGGCGCTTGGTATTGCCGACCTTTTTGATTTTTGTGCCGATGCGTCGAAAATCACGCGTTCCAAGCCAGACCCGGAAATTTTTATCGCGGCGTGTAAAGGGCTGGGCGTCGAACCGGAAAAATGTATCGGTATTGAAGACGCGCAGGCGGGGATAACGGCGATTAACGCATGTGGAATGCGATCCGTAGGGATTGGTGAGTCGCTTACAGGAGCAGGACTGCTTCTCCCTTCGACAGAATACCTGACGTGGCCGTGTTTATCGGCTTTCTGGCTAAATGCATAAAGGAATCAATATGGCACAGCTTTCACTGCAATGTATTCAGAAAATATATGATAACCAGGTTCATGTGGTTAAGGATTTTAACCTGGAAATTGCCGATAAAGAGTTCATTGTATTTGTTGGTCCATCGGGCTGCGGAAAATCCACCACGCTGCGAATGATTGCCGGTCTGGAAGAAATTAGCGCAGGTGATTTACTGATTGACGGGAAGCGGATGAATGATGTTCCGGCAAAGGCGCGAAATATTGCGATGGTTTTTCAGAATTATGCGCTGTATCCGCATATGAGCGTTTACGACAACATGGCTTTTGGGCTGAAAATGCAAAAGATCGCGCCCTCGATCATTGAGGAGCGCGTTAACTGGGCGGCGCAGATTCTCGGACTGCGGGATTATCTGAAACGTAAGCCCGGCGCGCTGTCTGGCGGACAACGTCAGCGCGTAGCGCTTGGTCGGGCGATAGTGCGTGAAGCGGGCGTGTTCCTCATGGACGAACCCCTCTCTAACCTGGACGCTAAATTACGCGTTCAAATGCGGGCGGAAATCAGTAAATTGCACCAAAAACTGAATACCACCATGATATATGTCACACATGACCAAACCGAAGCCATGACGATGGCGACGCGTATAGTCATTATGAAAGACGGTATTATTCAGCAAGTCGGCGCGCCGAAAGTCGTTTATAACCATCCGGCAAATATGTTTGTGGCTGGATTTATTGGCTCTCCGGCAATGAATTTTATTCGCGGTTCTATTGATAGCAATAAATTTGTCACTGAAACGCTAAAGTTAACTATCCCGCAAAATAAGTTAGATGCCCTGGTTGCTCAGGGGTATGAGCGAAAAGCAGTGATTATGGGTATACGTCCGGAAGATATCTATCCTGAAAATCATAATGATAATAGCGTGTCAGCACGAATTAGCGTGGCGGAATTAACGGGGGCGGAGTTTATGCTTTACACCACCGTTGGGGGGCATGAACTGGTTGTTCGTGCCGGGGCAATTAATGATTATACAGCGGGAGAAAATATCACTATACATTTTGATATGGCGAAATGTCATTTCTTTGATGCTGAAACTGAAATCGCTATTTAATAAACTCCAGCCTGGGGGAGTGAATTCCCCCTGCATGAGGTGCATTTTTTGTCAGTGTTTTAACAAGGAATAAAAATGAAAACCTTACTGTCCTCTACTGCATTGATTATGTGCGCAGGAATGGCTTGCGCACAAGCCGCTGAAAATAATAACTGGCATTTTAATATCGGTGCCATGTATGAAATAGAAAACATCGAAGGCCAGGCAGAAGATATGGATGGACTTGGCGAACCCTCCATCTATTTTAATGCAGCAAATGGTCCATGGAAAATTTCGCTGGCGTATTACCAGGAAGGCCCTGTCGATTATAGCGCAGGTAAACGGGGTACCTGGTTTGATCGTCCGGAGCTGGAAATTCGTTATCAATTTCTGGAAAGCGATGATGTCAACGTCGGGCTGACCGGCGGTTTCCGTAATTATGGCTACCATTATGTAAATGAACCCGGTAAAGATACCGCGAATATGCAACGCTGGAAAGTACAGCCGGACTGGGATATTAAACTTACGGATGATTTACGCTTCAGCGGCTGGCTGGCAATGTATCAGTTTGTCAATGATTTGAATATTACGGGTTATTCCGACAGCCGCGTAGAAAGCGAAACTGGCCTGAACTATACCTTCAATGAAACGGTTGGTTTGACGGTGAACTATTACCTGGAGCGGGGCTTTAATCTTGCAGACAACCGTAATAATGGTGAGTTTTCAACACAGGAGATTCGTGCCTATCTGCCCATTTCACTGGGTAATACCACACTGACGCCCTATACGCGTTTGGGGTTAGATCGCTGGTCTAACTGGGACTGGCAGGATGATCCCGAGCGCGAAGGCCATGACTTCAACCGCCTGGGGCTTTTATATGCATATGACTTTCAGAACGGCTTATCAATGACGCTGGAGTATGCCTTTGAATGGGAGGATCATGACGAAGGCGAGAGCGATAAATTCCATTATGCCGGGATAGGTATTAATTACGCTTTTTAATCGAACTGGGGCAGATTGATGCCCCAGCCTTTAAGCCAGAGAGGTTGTTAACGAAATACGTGTGTTGACGGTGATATTTTTTACTGCTTTTTTTCCGGCGATCAAGTCAAACAGTAAATGACAGCTTTGTTCGCCTAAAGCCTGCGTAGGGACATCAATCCCGCCAGGCGGTGGCGTCAACATGAAGGAAAGCATTTCATTACTGTAACCCACAACGGCCAGCTGCTGAGGAATAGCAATATTTTTTTCGGCAGCGACACGATATAAGCTCATCAGCTTCAGACTATCAGTAGCAAATACTGCGTCTGGTAACGGTTGTTGACTTAATAATTTTCTGGCGGCTAACAGCGCGCTCTCATGTGTATAACCCCCATCAATTATCCATTCTTCATGCAGGGAAAGATTATGTGTCTTGATACTGGTTTTATAGCCATTGACGCGATCAATAGAAACATGGAAATCAAGCGGCGCATGTAGGCAGGCAATACGGTGATGACCATGATTAATTAAGGCGTTTGTTAACGCTATGCTGTCACGAAAATTATCGGTATCAACCGAATGAACATGGTTATATTGACCTTCAACCTTACCAATTACAACCACCGGAACATCATATTTATCCAGCCGCGCGAAAAAAGTTTCATCGGCAGGTGAGCTAAGCATGATGATGCCTTTAATCAATTTTTGTTTTATTTTACTTTCACACTTTTGCAGATCGTTCTCAGTACTCCGAGAAGTTTGTAAAATCACGTCAAAGCCTTCTTCTTCGGCTTTGGCGGTAATCGCATGTAATACTTCTGAGAAAAATGGATTGCCCGTAGTGGTTTTAGCAGATCGAGTAGAAATAACCATGATGGCGTCAAAACCGGAAGTTGTCAGCGCCCGGGCGAGCTTATTTGGCTGATACTGTAATTCATCAATGGCGTGCAAAACTTTTTCGCGTGCTTCCGGCGAGATATTCGTCTGTTTATTGAGCACGCGTGACACCGTCGATTTTGAAACACCCGCAACACGCGCGATATCATAAATAGTGGGGGACATATTTCTGAAACTCCATCGAAGAGCGAATGATGAACATCTTATGGAGTTCACTCACGGATGACAACACAGGCGGTTGATAATCAACAACCTGTCCCCATTTCCATAAGCGTACATTATAATTTTCTTCTCTTCAGGCTCAACAGGATGGCAATGAAGCGACTTAAAACTGAACTCAACGCCCTGGTCAATCGTGGGGTAGACAGGCACTTGCGCCTTGCTGTAACCGGGTTGAGCCGTAGCGGTAAAACGGCGTTTATCACCGCGATGGTTAACCAGTTGCTTAATGTTCACGCGGGTGCGCGTTTGCCATTGCTCAGCGCAGTACGCGAAGAACGTCTGCTTGGCGTAAAGCGTGTACCGCAACGTGATTTTGGGACTCCCCGTTTCACCTACGATGAAGGGGTACTCCAGCTCTACGGCAATCCTCCTGCCTGGCCCACCCCGACACGCGGCGTCAGTGAGATTCGGCTGGCATTGCGCTATCGTTCAAACGACGCTTTACTGCGTCATTTTAAAGATACGTCGACATTGTATCTGGAGATCGTTGATTATCCCGGGGAATGGCTACTTGATCTGCCCATGCTGGCGCAGGATTATTTAAGCTGGTCCCGCCAGATGAATGGCCTACTGCAAGGGCAAAGGGCGGAGTGGTCGGCGAAATGGCGACAGCTTTGCGAGGGGCTCGATCCGCTGGCGCCCGCCGATGAAAACCGGCTGGCGGAAATAGCTGCCGCCTGGACGGAATATTTGCATCAGTGTAAAGCGCAGGGATTACATTTTATTCAACCTGGTCGATTTGTTTTGCCGGGCGATATGGCGGGCGCGCCGGCATTGCAGTTTTTCCCGTGGCCGGATGTGGACGCCTTCGGCGAGTCAAAACTGGCGCAGGCGGATAAACAAACGAATGCCGGAATGCTGCGTGAACGATTTAACTACTATTGCGAAAAAGTGGTTAAAGGGTTCTACAAAAATCATTTTCTACGCTTTGATCGCCAGATTGTGCTGGTGGATTGTCTGCAACCGCTCAATAGCGGGCCGCAGGCGTTTAATGATATGCGTCTCGCCTTGACGCAGTTGATGCAAAGTTTTCACTATGGCCAGCGGACGCTGTTTCGCCGATTATTCTCACCGGTGATTGATAAATTGCTGTTCGCCGCGACGAAAGCCGACCATGTCACCCTCGACCAACATGCCAATATGGTGGCCTTGCTCCAGCAGCTCATTCAGGACGCCTGGCAAAATGCCGCGTTTGAAGGCATTAGTATGGATTGCCTGGGACTGGCTTCGGTACAGGCAACTACCAGCGGCGTAATTGAGGTCAATGGTGAAAAAATTCCAGCCTTGCGCGGAAATCGTTTGAGCGACGGCGCGCCGCTAACGGTTTACCCCGGTGAGGTGCCTTCTCGCTTGCCGGGACAAGCGTTCTGGGATAGCCAGGGTTTTCAGTTCGAAGCCTTTCGTCCGCAGGTGATGGATGTTGATAAACCGCTACCGCACATTCGTCTGGACGCGGCGCTGGAGTTTTTAATAGGAGATAAGCTGCGATGAGCGAACCGTTAAAACCGCGTATTGATTTTGCCGAACCGCTGAAGGAGGAACCTACGTCGGCCTTCAAAGCGCAGCAAACTTTCAGCGAAGCGGAGTCGCGCACATTTGCGCCTGCGGCTATTGATGAGCGCCCGGAAGATGAAGGCGTGGCAGAAGCGGCGGTCAATGCCGCGCTGCGCCCCAAACGCAGCCTGTGGCGTAAAATGGTGATGGGAGGGCTGGCGCTGTTTGGTGCGAGCGTGGTAGGGCAGGGTGTACAGTGGACAATGAATGCCTGGCAAACCCAGGACTGGGTCGCCTTAGGCGGCTGTGCCGCAGGCGCGCTGATCATTGGCGCTGGCGTCGGATCGGTGGTCACGGAGTGGCGACGATTATGGCGGTTGCGCCAGCGGGCGCATGAGCGGGATGAGGCACGTGAACTGTTACATAGCCATAGCGTTGGGAAAGGTCGCGCATTTTGCGAAAAACTGGCGCAGCAGGCGGGTATTGATCAATCTCATCCGGCATTACAACGCTGGTATGCTGCTATTCACGAAACGCAAAACGACAGGGAAATTGTCAGTTTGTATGCGCATCTGGTACAGCCTGTGCTCGATACCCAGGCGCGGCGTGAAATTAGCCGTTTTGCGGCGGAATCTACTCTGATGATTGCCGTAAGTCCGCTGGCATTAGTGGATATGGCGTTTATCGCCTGGCGTAATTTGCGTCTGATTAACCGTATTGCCATGTTGTATGGTATTGAGCTTGGGTATTACAGCCGTCTCCGTTTGTTTCGTCTGGTATTACTGAATATTGCATTTGCAGGTGCCAGTGAGCTGGTACGCGAAGTTGGTATGGACTGGATGTCGCAGGATCTGGCAGCACGTCTGTCTACGCGCGCGGCGCAGGGGATTGGCGCAGGGCTACTTACGGCGCGGTTAGGGATAAAAGCGATGGAATTATGCCGCCCATTGCCGTGGGTTGACGATGATAAACCCCGCCTCGGCGATTTCCGGCGTCAGCTTATCGGTCAGCTTAAAGAGACGTTGCAGAGAAATAAGACGTCGCCTGAGAAATAACCGTTCAAAGGGCGCTGATTGCCTGACTTTACACCGCAGCGCCCATTTTTCCGTCATACTGTCAATATTTCTTGACAGAATCCTTCCTGCCAGCCGAATAGTGTCTTATCATCTAGTTAATGGTCCATTAATCAGGTGAAGGTTCCCATGCGTCTGGAAGTCTTTTGTGAAGACCGACTTGGTCTTACCCGCGAATTACTCGATTTACTGGTGTTGCGCAGCATTGATTTACGCGGTATCGAGATTGATCCCATCGGGCGAATTTACCTTAATTTTGCTGAGCTGGAATTTACCAACTTTAGCAGCCTGATGGCCGAGATTCGCCGCATTTCTGGCGTAACGGATGTCCGTACTGTTCCCTGGATGCCGTCCGAACGTGAGCATCTGGCTCTGAGTGCACTGCTCGAGGCGCTGCCAGAACCGGTTCTCTCCCTGGATATGAAAAGCAAAGTGGAGATGGCGAACCCGGCGAGTTGTCAACTCTTTGCCCAGAGCCAGGAGCGGATGCGCCACCATACCGCTGCGCAATTAATTAATGGCTTTAATTTTCAGCGCTGGCTGGAAGGCAACCCGCAAAACTCCCATAACGAGCATGTAGTCATCAACGGACAAAATTTCCTGATGGAGATTACGCCGGTACATTTGCAAAACGAAAATGACGAATACGTGCTGACTGGCGCGGTAGTCATGCTGCGCTCCACGATTCGTATGGGGCGGCAGTTGCAGAATTTATCCGCGCAGGATCTGAGCGCATTTAACCAGATTATTGCCGTGAGCCCCAGGATGAAACACGTTGTTGAACAGGCGCACAAACTGGCGATGCTCAGCGCGCCGCTGCTCATTACCGGCGATACGGGAACGGGAAAAGATCTTTTCGCCCATGCGTGTCATCAGGCAAGTCCACGTTCAGCGAAACCGTACCTGGCGCTGAACTGCGCCTCTATCCCGGAAGACGCGGTAGAAAGTGAGCTGTTCGGCCATGCGCCGGAAGGCAAAAAAGGCTTTTTTGAACAGGCGAATGGCGGTTCAGTCTTGTTGGACGAAATTGGCGAAATGTCGCCGCGGATGCAGGCGAAGCTGTTGCGTTTTCTTAACGACGGTACGTTCCGTCGTGTCGGTGAAGATCACGAAATTCATGTTGATGTGCGCGTTATCTGCGCCACACAGAAGAATCTGGTGGAGCTGGTGCAAAAAGGACTATTCCGCGAAGATCTCTATTACCGGCTTAACGTATTGACGCTTAATCTACCGCCGCTGCGCGATTGTCCGCAGGATATTATGCCGTTGACCGAGCTGTTCGTGGCGCGTTTTGCCGATGAACAGGGCGTTCCGCGCCCGAAACTGTCCGCTGACCTGAGTACTGTACTCACCCGTTACGGCTGGCCAGGCAACGTACGTCAGCTTAAAAACGCGATCTACCGGGCGCTGACGCAACTGGAAGGTTATGAGCTGCGTCCGCAGGATATTTTGCTGCCTGATTACGACGCTGCGACGGTGGCCGTCGGCGAGGAGGCGATGGAGGGTTCGCTGGATGACATTACCAGCCGTTTTGAACGTTCTGTTCTGACCCAGCTTTATCGTAGCTATCCGAGTACGCGTAAGCTGGCGAAGCGGTTGGGAGTATCACACACAGCAATTGCCAATAAACTGCGTGAATATGGCCTGAGCCAGAAGAAAGGCGAAGAGTAGGAAAAGGAAGGCCTCCGGATAGAGGCCTTCTTGTGACAAAAGAGCACCGCCTGTAGCGCTGACAAACGTAGCGCCACCAGGCTATGGCTTAGGCCTTCAGGACATTAAGCGCGGCGTCGTAGTCTGGCTCATGAGTAATTTCATCTACCAGTTGGCTAAAAATAACGTTGTCGTTTTCGTCAAGCACGATGACTGCGCGCGCCGCCAGGCCTTTCAGCGGGCCATCAGTAATTTCGACGCCGTAGTTTTTCAGAAAATCGGCATTACGCAGAGTGGAAAGCGTAACAACGTTGCTCAGGCCTTCCGCGCCGCAAAAACGCGACTGCGCAAAGGGCAGGTCAGCAGAAACGCACAACACAACCGTGTTCTCCACTTCTGTGGCCAGTTGGTTAAACTTACGAACTGATGCTGCGCATACGCCAGTATCAATGCTTGGGAAAATATTCAGCACTTTGCGTTTGCCTGCATACTGGCTGAGTGCAACGTCAGAAAGATCTTTTGCAACAAGAGTAAAAGCCTGGGCTTTGTTACCAGTCTGAGGAATAACGTTGGCAACTGTTACTGGATTACCCTGGAAATAGACAATTTGTGACATAATTATGTTCCTATTTACTTATAGTTAACGCCGGAAACTAGTTTAAAACATTATTCATTAACACGGCAAATACTATTTGCAGTGAGCCACATCTGGTGCTATCTGAGGGGAAGAGATGAGATCTGTGAAGGTATACGAGGAAACCTGGCCGTTACATACGCCTTTTGTTATTGCGCGTGGCAGCCGAAGCGAAGCGCACGTTGTTGTTGTCGAACTGGAAGACAAGGGCGTAAAAGGCGTAGGAGAATGTACCCCGTATCCACGCTATGGCGAAAGTGATGCCTCGGTCATGGCGCAAATCATGAGTATTGTGCCGCAACTGGAAAATGGGCTCACCCGTGAAGCTTTGCAGAAATTATTGCCGGCAGGCGCGGCGCGCAACGCGGTAGATAGCGCATTATGGGATTTACAGGCCCGCCAGCAACAGCAAAGTCTTGCCGATTTACTCGGCGTGACGCTGGAGTCTGTTTTCACTACCGCGCAAACGGTAGTGATTGGCACGCCGGAACAGATGGCGGCCAGCGCCGCGGCCTTATGGGAAAAAGGGGCGACGCTGCTAAAAATCAAACTGGACGCTCGTCTGATTAGCGAGCGTATGGTGGCGATCCGTTCTGCGGTACCAGAGGCGACGCTTATTGTGGACGCCAATGAGTCATGGCGTTTGGAGGGACTGGCGGCGCGTTGTCAGTTACTGGCGGATCTGAACGTGGCGATGCTGGAACAACCGCTACCCGCTCAGGACGATGCCGCCCTGGAGAATTTTATTCATCCACTTCCTATTTGCGCGGATGAAAGCTGCCATACCCGTAGTAGTCTGAAAGCCCTGGCGGGGCGCTATGATATGATCAATATCAAACTGGATAAAACTGGTGGCCTGACTGAGGCGCTGGCGCTGGCAACGGAAGCGCGAGAACAAGGCTTCGGCCTGATGCTGGGCTGTATGCTCTGCACCTCAAGGGCGATTAACGCCGCGCTGCCGCTTATGCCGCAGGTTAGGTTCGCCGATCTTGATGGCCCCACATGGCTGGCGGTTGATGTTGAGCCCGTGCTACGTTTTACAGCTGGTCAACTCCATCTTTAGGATGCCAGCGCAGGAGATCTGACATGGCCGGCAGGTATTTCTCGCTGGCTTCATCGGCGGAAACAGGGGGGAACTCGGCGGTAATACAGTGCAGGTTGAGATCGGCGCACCAACTGCCAAATGAACCTGGCGTTTCATAACCTACGCTGGTCACCAGCGGCAGATTAAACGCATGGGCCAGCCATTCGCCGAGTTCACTACGACGAGGATCTTCAATACAGGCCAGGGGGTCGTGAAAAGAGACGACCCAGGCGGGATGAAGTTGATGTATTAACTGGCAAAGGGCCTGGGTTTCGGGTTCTGAGCCAGGGCGTTCGCCGGTTAACAGCACGACATCGCGTTCTTCCGCGCTGCTATTCCAGCGGTAAACTGTCTCACCGGCTTGCCAGTTTGCTGCAGGGAAGTTACGGTTTAAATCAATGCCATTCGCATTGGCCCTTAACCCAAGCTGGCAGCCGTCGGGGTTAACAGCAAGGACGACATGATGGCGGCGAAGAGACGGATTTAACGTCCGTAACGCACAGGAAAGCGTGACTACAGATGATGTCTCATCACCGTGAGTACCCGCCAGTATCAGGCCACTTTCGCGGCTGGCGGCAGGCGCCGGAAACCAGAGAAGCGGCGCGCCAAGTAGCGAACGTCCGTAATGTTCAGTGCCAGGCGGAAATGCGCCGCGTTCGGCACGGGGGCGAGTGACAGTCATACGCGTTTCCCGAAGCTGAGACCAGAGAGGCTAATTATCGTAGTGTTGTGTAAAAGCCGACGATGATCAAATGGTTTCCCTCAACAAATTCTTATGGCGCTATATCAATTTTCTGCCGGAAGATAATTGCATTTCTTGTAGCTGAAACAAATAATTACGCTGTTACTACACTCATCTTTGAGGAAATTCTATGAGGCATTCTGTTTCAGTTACCTGTTGTGCGCTGTTGGTTAGCAGTTTTTCCCTGGCATATGCTGCGGATGTTCCCGGCGGGACGGTACTGGCAGATAAACAAGAACTGGTGCGTCATATCAAAGATGAGCCAGCCTCGTTAGATCCAGCGAAAGCCGTTGGGCTGCCTGAAATTCAGGTGATACGCGATCTGTTTGAAGGGTTGGTTAACCAGAATGAAAAGGGGGAGATCATCCCTGGCGTCGCCACCCAATGGAAGAGCAACGATAATCGTATCTGGACGTTTACGTTGCGGGATAATGCGCAATGGGCTGATGGAACACCCGTGACCGCTGAGGATTTTGTCTACAGCTGGCAACGTCTGGTCGATCCTAAAACGCTGTCACCCTTTGCCTGGTTTGCTGCACTGGCTGGCATTACCAATGCGCAGGCCATTATCGACGGTAAAACCACGCCGGATCAACTTGGCGTTAGCGCCGTGGATGCGCACACTCTGCGTGTTCAGCTTGATAAACCATTGCCCTGGTTTGCCAGTTTGACCGCCAATTTTGCTTTTTACCCGGTCCAGAAGGCGAATGTCGAAAGCGGTAAAAACTGGACGATGCCGGGGAAACTGATCGGCAATGGCGCCTATGTGCTTAAAGAGCGCATAGTAAATGAAAAACTGGTGGTCGTGCCCAATACGCATTATTGGGATAATGCGAAGACGGTGCTGCAAAAAGTGACTTTTTTACCGATCAACCAAGAATCTGCCGCGACCAAACGCTATCTTGCCGGTGATATTGATATCACTGAGTCTTTCCCCAAAAATATGTACCAGAAGTTGCTAAAAGATATTCCTGGACAAGTTTATACGCCGCCGCAATTAGGAACTTACTATTATGCCTTTAATACGCAAAAAGGGCCGACGGCGGATTCTCGCGTTCGCCTGGCGCTAAGCATGACGATTGATCGGCGTATCATGGCGGAAAAAGTCTTAGGCACTGGCGAAAAACCGGCCTGGCATTTTACGCCGGATGTGACGGCTGGATTTACGCCCGATCCATCGCCGTTTGAACAAATGAGTCAGGAAGAACTTAATGCCCAGGCCAAAACCTTACTTCGTGCTGCGGGCTACGGGCCGCAAAAGCCGCTTAAATTAACACTGCTTTATAATACGTCAGAAAACCATCAGAAGATTGCTATTGCGGTGGCGTCAATGTGGAAGAAAAATCTGGGGGTGGATGTTAAATTGCAAAACCAGGAATGGAAAACGTATATCGACAGCCGCAATACTGGTAATTTTGACGTGATTCGCGCCTCATGGGTTGGCGACTACAACGAACCGTCGACGTTCCTGTCTTTATTAACATCCACACATACGGGCAATATTTCACGTTTTACTAATCCTGCTTATGACAAAATCCTGATGCAGGCGACAATGGAGAATACCGTTGAAGCACGTAATGCAGATTATAATACCGCGGAAAAGATCCTGACGGAACAGGCGCCTGTTGCTCCTATTTATCAGTATACCAATGGACGGTTAATTAAACCCTGGGTGAAAGGATACCCCATTACTAACCCGGAAGATGTAGCCTATAGCCGGACGATGTATATTCTGAAGCACTGATGCGTACTGATTTTTTGTTAACGCAAGGTAACCACTGCCAAACTCAGAACTGGCGCTGCTTGCAGCGCCAGTTTCTCTTTCTTAACGGTCAGTTTCAAAAGCAGTTGCGGCTGATACTCGTCCGCCGCATGATGCTGGCAGAAGGCATGGGGATTAAGCGAGCGCCTGATGCCGCCGTTCTCATCGGTGTGTTTTCAGCCAGGCGGCAATATCCTGCGTCGGCAGATGATGTTGTGCATTCCAGGTGTCACTCATCGGCCACCACATACCGTCACCACGCGCGAAGGCGACGCGATAGCGCAGCATTGGGTCATGCGGATGTAAACGGAGCTGCTCCTGTAAGTCTGGTAGCGTCAATACGCCTCGGGTAAAAGTTTGCTGCGTCACGCGTTCGACCGTTTCCGCCAGTTTTGCATAAGAGGTCGTTTCCCCCGCGACAAAGACGACTTCGTTAGTGATACGCGGCTGATGCAGATAAATTTCAGTGGTCAGGCGACCAATATCCGCAGGCGACGTGACAGTGACCTGCATTTCCCATCCGCCGAGGGCATTGATGGTTTTTTGGGCTAAGTTGACCACATCAAAGGCCGGTTCGAAGAGAAAAGAGGTAAATATACCGGTTGAAACAATCACCCACTCTGTGACGTTTTGCTCGCGCAAAAGCGTCCTGACGTCATACTGTTCGTCCCACACCGGCTGGCCACTGCCTTTGCCGACCACATCGTAATTCACGCCAAACTGCCAGGGGAAATAGCGCTTAACGCCCGCCTCCAGTACCGCGCGGGTGATTTTTATCTGGGTTCCTGCACCGGCGACAAACCCCATACAATTGATGATGGTATCAAAACCGTGGAATTGATCTTTTAACGTTTCAACCGAACTGTCTGCGATGTCGACCGGGATAAACCGCGCACCAGCATCCGCCAGTTGTTGATGAATTTTGCTCTGTTTATCCCTGGATCGCGCTGACACAATAACGCAAACGGAGCCATTACGCTGTGTGACCGCCGGAACCAACGACGCCAGCACTGACGCCCCCAGTTCTCCCGCGCCCAGCACCAATACTTTTTCACCTGCCTGATTATTGGGTTGTTTCATTTGCACCTCTCTGTGTTGATTCACCTGTAGATAGAGATTACGTCAGGGATCTGCGTTCGATAAGACGCCGAAGACGGGTTAGACTGTTCTGATAAATGGGATAATTGGCGAGGGGAAAATGGACAAGCTGGAAGCGATGCAGGTCTATGTTTGCGTGGTGGATACCCATAGTTTTATCAGAGCCGCCGAAGTACTGGGCGTGCCGCGCTCAACGGTATCGCGGGTGGTTAAAGAACTGGAATCCTGGCTTAGGATTCAGCTTTTGCAACGTACAACCCGCAAACTTAGCGTGACCGCAGAGGGGCGGCATTACTACGAAGAGTGCAAAAGAGTGCTGGCAGATATCGCGGCCATGGAGTCGTCATTTCCCGGACGGGCGGCACAACCCAAAGGGCGTTTTAAAGTGGGGATGCCGCAATCTCTCGCCCGGCATTGCATTATTCCCACGCTCCCGGCCTTTTTGCGCCAGTATCCGGAGCTGGAGCTGATACTTTGTTCCAGCGATAGCGTGGAGGATATTATCCTTCAAGGGTATGACTGCGTGATTCGGGCTGGCAGGATCGATGATTCCACCACTCTGGTTGCCCGTCCGCTCGCCAGCTTTAACTGGGTGATAGCCGCATCGCCCACTTACATTGAGCGTTACGGTAGCCCTGAAAATTTAGATGATCTGCAAAAACACCATGCGGTCGGCTACCTGAACCACCGCACCGGACGTACTACCGACTGGTTTTTTACGCGTGAGGGGGAGGATTACGCGATGCGGGTGCAGGAGACGCTGGTTGTCGATGATACGGACGCTTATATTCAGGCCGGAATACAGGGACTGGGGTTAATTCGCGTCGCCAGCTATCTGGTTGCGCCGTATCTGCACAGCGGGGCGCTGGTGACCTGCATGGACAACCATTCTTATGATTTGCCGCTTGCGCTGGTCTATCCGCAAAACAGGTTTCTGCCGCCTGCGGTACGCGCTTTTTATAACTGGTGCAAAACGGCGCTGAGCCAGCCGGAGCCTCTTCGCTAAAAAATATCATTCCTGATGTAGCATCGCCTGTTCAGAAAACTTTTTCACAGATGGTACAAAATAACGGTACTGGTTTTGACGCATAAGAAAAAGTCATTATCAAACAGGATGCGACACGGCGAGTATATAGCAAGCACTGAACGTTTGGATGCAATAAAAAATTTGTACAACTGTTGTTAATGAACTTTTTGTATAAATATGTGCGCGCTGGAAGACGCTTATGAAGCCAGTAAATTAAAAGCCATTGGTGTGTCCAACTTCTATGCTCATGTGTTAGCCAACTTCTGTGAAACCGTCAGAATTACGCCGATGGTAAACCAGGTCGAATTGCATCCATACTTTGCACAACCTGCCACGCTGGAAACCATGAAGCATTATAACGTTCAGCCTGAAGCGTGGCACCGTTAGGCGGCGGGAGACATAAACCGTATGAAAATGAAATGCTTCAAAGGATTGCCGATGCCCATCAAAAAACCATCGCTCAGGTTGTCCTGCGTTGGAACGTGCAGCGTGGCGTCACGGTTATCCCTAAATCCACTCGACAGGAACGTATTGAAGAGAACGTTGCCATCTGGGATTTTTCACTAACGGATAACGAAATAGCTCAAATCAACACACTTGATTTAGGTTATACTGGCGAAGCGGTGAAGCATTTTAATCCTGAATTTGTTCGCGGTTGTCCTGGCGTTAGAATCCACGATTGATCGCGGTGCTTGCTGATGTTTTCTCGCCCTTTTACATGATGAGAAAGGGCGAGAATATTCCTGTAAGGGCAATGCGGTGGTTATGGTCTCAGACGTTCACCGCTTTGTGCATCAAATAAAAAAACGTTTGTGGCGTCAAAATCCAGCCATACTTTTTCGCCGATACTCATTCCCTGCTTTTCATGCGATACCATAATCAATTCCTGATTTTCGCTACGCGCCTGAATCTCCTGACCCTCGCCGGTCATCTCTATCAACACGATTTCTGCTGGCATTCCGGAATCACTTAACCGGATATGGTGCGGTCGTACAGCGCAGATAATCTCCCGCCCTTCGGTAGGTAAGGATAAAGGGCAGGGGAAACGGTAGCCGTTATGCAGCACAATATCACCATTCTGTATGACGCCTTTAATCGTATTAATTTCCGGCGTGCCGATAAATCCTGCGACAAAAAGATTATCCGGGTTACGGTAGAGCGCTTCCGGCGTGCCGACCTGCTCGATATGGCCGGCGTTCAGTACGACAATCCTGTCTGCCATCGTCATGGCTTCTGTCTGATCGTGAGTGACGTAGATTGTGGTGCGCCCCATTCGCTGGTGGATCTTGCGAATCTCCCCGCGCATTTTATGGCGTAATTTTGCATCCAGGTTGGATAGTGGCTCATCAAATAAAAATGCTTTTGGATCACGCACCAGTGCGCGTCCCATCGCCACTCGCTGACGCTGACCGCCGGAAAGTTCGCGCGGCAGACGGTCCAGTAAATGGGTTAATCCCAGAATTTCCGCTGCCTGTTCAACTTTGGCCATACGTTCGGACTTAGAGACATTAGCAAGCCTAAGTGCAAAGCTCATATTGTCCCGTACCTTCATATGCGGATAGAGGGCGTAGCTCTGAAATACCATTGCAATATCGCGCTTTTTAGCCGGAAGTGTATTGACGATTTTGCCATGCATCAGTAACTCGCCGGAGGTGATATCTTCCAGCCCTGCAATCATGCGCAGCAATGTTGACTTACCGCATCCGGAAGGGCCGACCAGCACAATAAACTCCCCTTCGTGAATATCCAGCGATATACCCTTGATAATATTAACATTACCGTAAGATTTTCCCAGATTGTTCAGGACGATTTGGCTCATGTTAACTCCCTTGTCCGACGGTCTGGTCAGACGACAATAATGGCATCACGTTCTGACGGTATTTTTCCGCCGCGTAAAGATCCTGCTGAATAATTTTTTGCGCCGTCCTGGTGAAGCGTTGGGCGGCGTTCCGCAGGTCGAGACGGTTAACGCGATTGATACCGGCAAGCACGTCAGGTTCAATAATTGTCTCGCCGTGCAGCGCGCCCAGAATGGCGCCGCTCATCACACCGATAGAGTCGGTATCGCGACCTGAGTTAACCGAGTCTTCTACTGCGTCGCGAAATTTGCCTTCACGCAGCAGACAGAAAGCCAGCGCCATCGGCAGTTCTTCAATCGACATCAGTCGCGAAGGCTGATAGGCCATTGTCGGAACACCTGCTTTTTCCGGACCATGCATCAGATCATCGCCCATTGGCGAGAACGGCAGCAACGCCTCATGCAGGGCGTCGACGACCTGCTGATAGTCCCACGCGTGCCCACAATAGCGACGAGCAACATCAAGGGTGGCAACAATAGCCTGGCGAGTGCCATCTTTTGCCTGTCTGAGGGCGACCTCAATGATACCGTCCATACCGATTCCGGGAATACAGGCGGCGGAAACACAAGCGGCAAAGACCCCCGCGGCCTCAAGTCCATAGCTTTGCTGATGCCCCTGGGTGAAGTTGATAGCCTCCTGATAGGCGGCTTCAGGATGGCAGGCATTAATCAGACCAATGGGCGCGGCATACATGGCGGCGCCACAGTTCACCATATTGCCAATGCCGCCCTGGCGGGGATCACAGGCCGCCAGTTGCAGGCGATGGAAGATCCATTTCTCCGGATAAAACAGACGCTCAATGACCAACGCTTCCCGATCCAGCTCCGGTACCCAGCGGGGTTCCCAGGCAATCTTACGGACAAACGTCTGTGCCATATCCCACGCGTCGATATGGCGGCCTAGTTCATCGTAAACTTCCATCAGACACAACGTCATCAGCGTATCGTCGGTAACAATACCGTTGCCGCGAATGCGATTATTGCGTCGCGCGGATGGCTCATCCATCCGGTGCCAGCGCTGATTGAGGGACGCTACCCGGCCATATTTTTCCGCGATTTGCCGGGCAGAAAGCTTTTCTACCGGTCCGCCCAGCGCATCGCCGAACGCAACGCCGTACAGCATACCCAGAACCCGGGAAGCGAAAGATAAATCAGGGGATGTTGTTAAAGTCATTTCAGTTTTTCCTGTGCATATTCAGTCATGGCATTACCGCCAGCGGCCTTCCAGGCACTGACATACTGTTCCCACATGTCAAATGAGGATTTTCCTGAGACAAATCTGTACGTCCATTCGTTATAAATATTGCTGGTTGAATCCATCGCAGCGGCAAACCTCGACGGATAGATAAAGGCGTTGTCCGCGATAAAATAACGTTGTGAATTAGCGATATAGCGCAGCATTGCAGGCGTACGCCATTCCACTGGTGGCGTCCAGTTTGCCGCCTCCATAAACCGTGGATACCAGGCGTTAATCTTTGGCATCACTTTTAGCGACTGGCCTTCACGAAGGTAATGGGTGCCTTCAAATCCCATACGATCCATCATTTGTCCTTCGGGGCTGGCCAGGAAGTCGAGCAGAATCATGACTTCTTTTTTATGTTTTGAGAGAGAAGACATCGCAAAACCACGCGTTTCCATTGAAACATCGACCGCAGCTAATCCTTGTCCCGCAGACCCTTCAGGTGGGTCGAGCAACGTGAGTGCGGCGTCAGGATGAAGCTGACGCATTTTTTCCTGATAAACGCCGACGTTGCCTGATGACGTCACGGAAACCACGCCGACTTTGCCGGTATAAAACTCATCTTCTTTTAGTTCCCAGTTGGTGGTGATGTACTGGGAGGACAGCAGTCCCTGCTGATATAACGAACGATAAAAGAGGAGTTTTTCTCGCTCTTGCGGGCTTATCTGCGCGTTGATCCAGCGCCCCTGGTCATCCTTCAGCCAGGTGGCGTGAATGCCGAACGCGCGGTTGAAAACGCCGTCGAGATCCCGTAAGTCTTTTTCGGAGGTGATCCCCCATGTGTCTGTTTTTCCATTGCCGTTATAGTCGCCGCCGCGAATGGCGTTAAACAGCTTTACATAGTCATTGACGGTTTTTGGCGATGCCGTAAAACCGCTCTTTTCCAGCCAGTCCTCACGAATAACTGGCTGTCGTGCGCGCAGCGGAAAGACATACAGGAGAGTCGGGTGGTTTTGCAGACGCAGGGTGTTATGCGGCCATAGCGCCTCTTTCAGGTAACGGGTTTGCGCAATCCAGGGACGCCAGTCTTCCAGAATATCCTGTTCGACCATTTTCTGATCGCTACCGTGGAAATAGATAAGGTCGGGAATGGTGCCGGACAGCAGCATCACGTTCAATACGTCGGAATAACCAGAAGATGACAGATTAACAATTTCAATCTTAATGTCATGCCCCTGGCGCGCCAGCGCCTGTTCTATACGCTGGATATGCGCGACATCTTCGCGGTTAGTGGTCAGTAAATCTTTTTGTACCACCCGGATCGTGACCGGCTCCGCCAGGGCGGTCTGGCACAATAACAGGCCGCCGGTCAGCGCGCTGGCGAGGGTCTTTACTATTTTCATTGTCATCGCTCCTGTTAACCTTTCACTGCGCCGGACATGGTGCCTTTGGTAAAGAAACGCAAAATAATCGGGTAGATGGCGATGAGTGGGGCGATGGTCAGGGTGATCATGCCAGCTTTGAGCGCCTTAATACTGATTTGGCTGGCATCGGTATAGTTAGACATGCTCTCTACGCCGACCATAGACAACTTATCGCCTTCTACCACAAACTGACGCAGTACGACCTGTAATGGCCATTTATCAGGATCGTTGAGGTAGATCATCGCCCGGAAGAATTCATTCCAGTGAAGTACCAGATAAAACAGCGTAATCATGGCGATAGAGGATTTAGCAACAGGCAGAATGACGTACCACAACGTCTGGAACGGATTCGCGCCGTCAAGCTCAGCCGCCTCCAGCAGCTCTTCCGGAATTTCCTCGAACAGACGTACAAGGATAATCAGATACCAGGCAAATATGGCGCGGTAAAGAATGACAGACCAGTAGCTGTTCAGCAGCCCCAGCTTTTTCATGACCAGAAAATCCGGAATGATGCCGGGATCAAAAACGATAGTGAAAAGCACGAACATAAACAGCCAGCGCCGTCCCGGGAGACGTTTCTGCGCCAGCGCCCAGGCCAGTAGGGTGGTGAGCACCACATTAATCACAGTGCCGACTACGGTAATCAGCATGGCGTTGCCGAAGCCACGCAGAACAGCGTCGTTGTTCAGTAATAATCTCCAGACATCCAGCGAGAAACCCTGGGGAATGATCTCCAGACCGCTCATACCCGGTACTTTCTCTGGGCTGGAAAAGGATATCGCCACCAGGTTCAGGATAGGCTGTAACGTCACGACGACCAGCAGTAACAGCACGGAGAGAATGAGGACATACTCAACGCGTTCAAAGGGCGTGCTTCGTGAAGATTTACGCATTACCAGACTCCTTTGCCCGTCAGACGTTTAGAGACAGTGTGAGCAAGCACAATGAGCATCATGCCTATCACGCCTTTAAATAATCCAGCGGCGGTTGCCAGCGAGAATTCGCCTGTACGCAGGCCCATGCGGTAAACGTAGGTATCAATGATGTCTATCTGGCTGTTTACTACGTCATTGGTCATATTAAAGACCTGATCAAATCCCTGGCTCAGGAATAGCCCGACGTTGAGAATGAAGAGCGTGGCGATGGTTGGCGCAATGCCCGGTAGGGTAACGTGCCAGATTTTACGCCAGCGTCCGGCGCCATCCATTTCCGCCGCTTCATAAAGCTGCGGATCGATGGCAAATATCGCCGCCATATAAAGCAATGAGTCCCAACCTGCGCTACGCCACATTTCGGTGAATACCAGTACCCAGCGAATGGAACCGCTATCAGTCATAAACGGAATAGGGTCATAACCCATTGCCTTTATAATGTCGTTTACGGCGCCATCGACAGGCGACAAAGTGGCAATAGCAATACTGGCGATGACTACCCAGGACAGATAGTGCGGTAAATAAATAACCGACTGAACAAATTTACGATAACCTGATGAGCGAACTTCATTGAGCAGTAATGCGACCAAAATAGGCACCGGGAAAATAAAAACTAACTTCATTACGCCAATAATGATCGTGTTCTGTATCACCTGCCAGAAAACCGGCGATGACATCAGCGTGGCAAAATATTGCATTCCGACCCAAATATTGGGGGGAATAATCCTGTATTGCTCAAAGGCAATTTTCGCTTCCCATACAGGTAAGTAGTGCCAGATAAAAAAATAGACCACTCCGGGAAAGGCCATCAGATAAAACGGCCACCATCTCCGCAGCTTTTGCCAAAATGCCGTAGAACGAGATATTGTGTACGGTCGCGGCATATTACCACTCTCCGGTATCCGCTCGGTTGATTTTGTTTCTGCCAGGACCTTCATTGAACATACTCCCATTACATTAATGGTTGTCGCAGGTGCAATATAAAATCTGCATACGAAATAAAATTTCCGTTAAAAAAGGGAAAAATATCAATGCTAATTTTTTTCAGCCATAATGGTGATATTTTCATATTGCGCCAGGCGGGTCAGTACATCTTTGTATTCCGGCATATTTGATGCGCCTTCTTTTTCGACGGCCAGCGAGGCAAATGCGCAGGCGAATTTTACTGCCTGCAAGATTGACTGGCCCTTGGCCATCGCGGCGGTATAGGCGCCGTTGAACGCATCGCCCGCGCCAGTCGTATCAACACACAACGCTTTTAGCGCCGGAACATGAATAAACTCAAGGCCATCGTAGATTAGCGCTCCCTTGGCGCCCATTGTGATGATAACCTGGCCTACGCCTTTGGCTTTGATGGCTTTGGCCGCCGTTTTTGCGCTGGCAAGGTCCGTGACATGAATCCCGGAAAGTAACGACGCTTCAGTCTCATTGGGAGTCAGAAAATCGACATTTTGTAGGCAATTAACGACTTCTGGCGAGTAAGGCGCCGGGTCTAAGACGACTTTAGTGCCGCAGCGTCGGGCAATTTCGATCGCTCTGAAGGTGGCCGGAAGATTATTTTCCAGTTGCGTTAAAAAGACATCCGAGTTTTTGACTTCAGCGGTAATAGCTTCTACTTCATCGGCAGTAATAGACTGATTCGCGCCGGGGCTGATGGCTATCATATTTTCACCATCGCTTTGGCAAACATAAATTAACGCTGTACCGGTTTTTGCCTTTTTATCCTGATATAACATAAAGCTGTCAATGTCAGAGGATGAAAGGTGTTCGTAAGCCAACTGGCTAAATTGATCGTTGCCGACTTTTCCGACAAAGTGTGTTTTAACATGGCATTTACTGACTGCCAGCGCCTGATTTGCGCCTTTTCCACCCGGGCCAATAACCGTGTTTTCTGAAAAAATAGATTCGCCGCTTTGCGGGAAACGATCCACATTCGCAATAATATCAACATTAAATGAACCCAGAATACAGACTTTACCTTTCATCTTCCGTCCTTTATGACGAGATTTGACTATTTTTTTTGACGGAGGACTGTCAAAAAAATGCATGATATTGCTATCTAAGTTATTGACTGATTGAGTATGAAAAATACGACGTTTAATAATGGCGCCGCCGTGGCAACGCTCAATGCACCCTTCGCGCGACAAGGTGTTAAGGTCGCTGCGGATCGTTTCTTTTGTTACGCCAAAGAGCCTGGCGAGGTGATTCACTGTTGCGCGTTCATACCGGTTAAGCCAGGTCAGTATTGCATAATGCCGTTCTTTATTAAGCATAATGTCACCTCTGAAGGTTATATTATTGTTTTATTTGTGTTAATGCGTTGAGGTTGTTCACATATCGTTCACTAAAACAAAAAGAATCGGAAATATAACGTAATATTTATGATTAATATCAATAGGTTACTTTGTTAGTGAAGTGATGGATAAGCGGGCAAAACAGGCGTGGACGTTGTGGTGACACCACGTGGGAAGGAGAGTGAGCGTTAAATGCCGGTTGCCGGGGAAAGGGGCAACCGGGTCCCTAATCGGAAGCGCTGTCGCGCCGTCAGGCACCGAAGGCACCATCAATGGTGTGCATCGCGCCGGTGACGAAAGCGGCTTCCGGGCCGGCAAGCCAGGCCACCATTCCTGCCACTTCTTCAGGCCTCCCGTGGCGTTTGATCGCCATAAAACTGTGCATCAGTTCTTTCATAGGGCCATCTTCAGGGTTTATGTCGGTGTCAATGGGACCAGGCTGCACGACGTTTATCGTAATTCCACGCGGGCCAAAATCGCGGGCCAGTCCACGCGCTATTCCCTGCAAAGCCGACTTACTGGCGGCGTAGGCGGCCATTCCCGGTACGGGCATTCGATCGCCATTCACGGAGCCGATAATAATAATACGTCCGCCTTCTGGCATGTTACGCGCCGCTTCAACCGACGCATGGTAAGGCGCATGGATATTAATGTGGAATAAACGGTCTATCGCATCGCTATCCTGCTCCAGCGCATCACCGAAAATCGCGACGCCTGCATTGACCACCAGAATATCCAGCGGCCCGTATTCACGCACGAGACTGATGACGGCGTCACGATCGGCGCTATCTGTCCGAATGGCGGTGCTTCCAGTTTCCGCTGCCAGTTTTTCTGCGGCTTCACGCGAGCCGGCGTAGCTAAAAACAACCGATGCGCCGTCGGCGCGAAAGCGACGTACAATAGCCGCGCCGATACCGCGACTCCCACCTAAAACCAGTACGGATTTATTGCGAAATACAGTCATCAGATCGTCCTTTATGATATTGTAGTAGTCACTACAATATGCGTAATGAAATTCCCCCCGTCAAGGAGTTATGTAGTAATGACTACAAAACATGGCCGAACGCCGGGTCGTCCCCGTCGATTCGATCCGGTGCAAGCCGTTGAAACTGCTCAACACTTATTCCATTCACGCGGCTACGATGCAGTGAGCGTGGCGGATCTGACAAAGGCGTTTGGGATCAATCCTCCCAGTTTTTATGCTGCGTTTGGTAGCAAGCTGGGGCTTTATACCCGCGTTTTGAATCGTTACAGAACAACCGACGCGATTCCGTTCGAGGCGCTTTTACGTCACGATCGTCCAGCGGCTGAATGCCTTATTGAGGTGCTGACGGAAGCGGCGAGACGTTACGTTGCCGATCCTGACGCCACCGGATGTCTGGTTCTGGAAGGTGTTCATTGTAATGATCGGCAAGCGCGAGATGCCGCTTGTGAGTTTTATACTGCTGCTGAAAACCGGATCCGCGCCTGTGTCGCGAGACAGTACCCACAACAAGCTGAGCGGATTACGGACTTTATGGGAACATTGATGGCGGGTCTTTCCGCCAAAGCACGGGCAGGATATAGTCTGGATCGCCTGCAGGAGACCGTGCGCCTTGCCGGGGAAGTGCTGCAGAAGCACCTGGCGGGCTAGCTTCACAGTGAAAAGGTCTGTGCTATGTCGCAGACCCTTTCCTGAAATTAGCGTCCGACACGTGCCTGAACGGCGCAGGGTCGCAATCACCTGCCACGATAGTATCCCGCGCTTGATTGGTTTTCTGCATGTTGTAATGAGGCCTGGCACTTTTCATCATGGGGTCTCTCTGTTCACAACCTCGTATTTTTGCTCCGTACAGCAGGTGCGTAAGGGGGATTCGGGTAAAACAGAAAGGAATAGCCCTAATCATCCATCCCGCTTTTAAGGTATCCGGTAAAGTGCATGAAAAAAAATACCCTAAGGAAACCTGAGTGCAAAAATATATTCTTATTGCCGTATTTAGTCTGTCAGCATTGATGTTGGCCGGATGTACAACAACCTATACGCTGACGACCCGGTCGGGAGAAGTTATTGAAACGCAGGGGAAACCGGAGGTTGACACTGCAACCGGAATGACAAAATACGCCGATGCTTATGGTTACCATCGCGTCATAAAAACCAGTGAAATAGTGCAGACGACAGAAGGGGCATCTAAGCTGAACTGGTGATATCTGCTCAAAAATCAGCGTGGTAACGTTAAGAAACAAAGTGACGATCGTGTACCCGCTGATTCCGTTTACTTAATACTCATCCTGCCGGCGGCGAAAAAGCTCACTTATCCAGTCAATAAACACTCTGACGTTAGGGGAAAGATAACGTTTATTGGGCCACAGCACAGAAACGGGTTTGGGCACAGTTGGAAAGCCAGGCAGTAGTTCGACCAGATCTCCTGAACGGATATAGGGCTCCAAAGCCGCACGCAGGGCATGTAAGATACCGAGCCCTGCCAGTCCGCTACTCAACAGTACATCTGAATTATTGACCAGGACGTTACTCACCGGGCGCCGGGATACGACCTCACCATTCTCAACAAACTTCCAGTTCATCACTTCGCGGCTGTGCTCTCTGAAGAAATTAACGGCTTTGTGGTGCGCGAGATCATCAGGAGTATTCGGCTGCCCATATTGACGGATATAATCCGGTGAAGCGCAGGTCGCCATTCTGACCTGCCCCAGACGACGCGACACAAAGCTGGAATCTTCCAGCTCGCCCAGCCGGATAACACAGTCAACTCCCTCGGTAATCAGATCGGTTATTTTGTCTGATGCGGACAGGACAATGTCAATATCGGGATATTGTGCCTGGAATTCTGCGATCGCAGGGATAATTATGGTATGTGCCAGCGCTAGCGGTGCGTCAAGCCGCAGACGGCCGCGTGGCGGTTGTGTAGGGGAAAACGAGGCCATCATATCATTTACATCAGCCAGCACCTGGCGGGCTCGCTGATAAAATTCGTCACCTTCCGCCGTCATGTTCAGTTTTCGTGTGGTGCGATGAAGAAGTTTTACACCCAACTCATCTTCAAGCTGCTGGATGGCTTTGCTGACTGCGGGACGGTGTAGCTGCAATGTGTCGGCCGCTCGCGTAAAACTGCCTTGCTCAACGACCTGTACGAAAATCCCCATATATTCCAGCATATTTGTACGCATTTTCTGCCTGCGATGTCCAGATCGTTTACCCATTTCTTGTAGGGAATACCTGATCTTATAACGATCTCATTCTGATTTTTATGCAGATTGTTTCCTGCCCCATACCACTGAAGTATTCCTCGGCCTCTTTTTCGTTCGTAAGGCGCTTTTTATGATCGTCGCTCATTCATAGCGGCAGTTCAATTCCTTTTACAGTGATTACGACGCTCGCCCATATAAAAGGGCCTCCAGACACTAACAGTATGGCGAAACCACTCGCCTGACTTGTTACGGGGAAACTGTCGCTGGTTTTTAAATGCGCGATTATGAGGAAATATCACGATGAAAGCATGGCTATTGAAAGGGTTCGGTCTGGAAAACCTTAAGCTTGAAGATGTCCCGACGCCAACGCCGGGTCCGGGCGAACTGCTGGTGAAAGTGGGAGCCGTCTCCCTTAACTTTCGGGATAAGGCTATCGTTGAGGGCTTCTACGAGCCTCATCTGGTACCGAACCCCCTGATACCGGTCTCAGATGCAGCCGGTACGGTTGTGGCGGTGGGCAAGGGCGTCACGCGTTTTGCTGTAGGCGATCGCGTCAACTCTCACCTCTATTCTCGCTGGATCGACGGCGAGCCGGCATCTGATGAACCTGCATGGTGTCTGGGAATGCCACTACCGGGCGGTTTGGCGGAGTACATGATTATTCATGAAAATACTGCCGTGAAAGCGCCAGCGCATATGTCTGATGAACAGGCGTCTACCTTGCCTATCGCCGCGCTGACGGCATGGTACTCTCTCATGGACGTAGGTAATCTGCAACCAGGTCAGACCGTACTGGTACAAGGCACTGGTGGGGTTGCCGTATTTGCTGCGCAGATTGCCCATGCGCACGGTGCGCGCGTGATCGCCACCTCCAGCAAAGATGAGAATCTTGAGCGAATTAAAATTCTCGGCGCTGATGAAGGCATTAATTATAAAACGCATCCGAACTGGGAGCAGAAAGTGCTTGAACTCACCGATGGAAAAGGGGTGGACATCACCATAGAAGTGGCTGGCGGTAACGGGATTAATAAGTCTGTAGCAGCCACAAAGGTAGCGGGGACCATTGCGCAGGTCGGTTTTCTGACCGGGCAGACAGCTCAGTTGGAGCTAATGCCAGTTATTTTCCGCCAAATGACTATTCGGGGCATTGCGGTTGCGCCACGCACATCTTTTGACCGCATGAATCCGTTCCTCGCCTGGCACCATATTAATCCAGAAATTGAGCGCGTCTATCCGTTTGAAGAGGCCGTTCAGGCGTTTCATCATCTCTCACGTGGCGCCTTCGGTAAGATAGTCATCAAAGTGGCTGAATAAATCCATACTGACATGGTGCTCCTCTCACTCACCTGTTCTGCAGGTGCGGGTTTTACTGTACGGAAAAGGTTCTGGTCGGGAGGAGACAGAACGAATAATGACAAGGAGACGCAAATATCAAAAACCGGAAACAGGTATTAAACTTGTTTCCGGTAATAGCTGACCGCAACCTGTTATTTTATCGATTATTTTAACATTTTACTTTATTTAGACATGGTGTGTTTTTAGTCAATCCCTTATCTGCTATTATTTTTCGCCATAAAACATAAATAACTTTAAGGTATAATCTTGACCAGCGCGAAAATAAATTAAAAACATTATAAGACGGGAATGTAATAGTTAAACTCTACAATGTTATCGTTATTTTTCTGCTCTTGCGGTAATGGCCAGTAGAAATGTTCAATATCTTCCCCTGGCCTCCTGACTAAATTTAGTCTTGGTAATACACAAAGATATATTGTATTGGAAAAGTGTTGGTATTGTTCTTTATGGCCTATGAAGTGGAATTTTACATACTTGCCCCCCTTTATTTCTCTGGACATCGGTATTTTATTACCATCAAAGGTATTATGTTCCATACCAAAAAAACTGCTTACGGAAATGACCTGTTCTTTCACGTTATCTGGTCTGAAAGAGGAGAGACAGTACACATTTTCTCCCCATGTTCTGAGCGTCTCATGGATGATTTTCCATTTGATAGGAGACGCCTTTTTAGGAAGGTCGTTTGTTGAAATCTGATGATATGTTTGAAATCCAAAAATTTCTTTTGTTTTAAGTTGGCAGATCTCGAAGTGATAATGCTCATGGGTGTCAAACCAGTAAGGCGGTCGTAGATTTCTAAGATCCCAGAAATCTTCCTTGCGGTAATGGTTAGGATTGACGCCAAACATTTTTTTGAATTCACGACTATATGATTGCACTGAATCAAATCCCATTCTGAAAGCAATGTCTGTGACCGACTGAGAGGTCAGCTTCAGTAATGTGGCGCTTCTGCTCAATCTGCGTTGCCTGATATATTTGCCCATAGACACGCCGCACTTATCTTTAAAAAAATCTTGTAAACTTCTTCGTGAATAGCCAGTTTTGATAACCAGGTTTTCAATATCTATTTTTTCTTCAAGGTTTTTTTCTATTTGTTCTAATACCGAGATTATTATGGCTTTTTTCATCACTATTCCCCTTTATAGGCATTGAATAACACATTTAAATTAAACGCTAATATGTGCGTTATACTGTGTGATTAAATGGAAGGGAGTTTTTAGCTTTCCTGGCAAAACAAGAAAAATTTAAGTTGATTGACACTTCTAAATAAACTTTACAGTCAAAAGTCTCTTTTTGCCAGTAAAGCTAAGTAATTGGTTTAGCGAACTGCATAATTTAACAGGCAGTTAAAGAGGGACAGTGAGTCTATTTCACATGGTCTTTGACATTATACATGTTGTGATAAAAGGAAATTATTTTGTATTTTAAAAGATCTCTATTAGCATTAGCCATTTGTGCATCGGTGATTTCTGTAGACGTGGCGGCAAACCCCAGAGCCAATGATATGGCATCTTCTGCAACACCAGCTTCTGTTGGTCACCGCCCTGTGGCAACCAAAGAGGCAAAAAAGGTAGAAGTATCCGGCGAACTAACGACCGGTTCGGCTCTTCAGATCAATAATATTTTTATTGTAGATGATGACAAGGATGTTTTATCGCTGGATAAAATGAATAACGCTGACGATATTAAATGGTATCTGGTGGATAATGATGCGGAAGTTCCTTCCGGCACGCCAGCCGCCACCGGTACGTCTTTTATTATCCCTGCTGATGCTGGCGGTAAAAAAATTAAATTGGTCTATCGAATTAAGACAGCGACAGGAACGCCGGATAGTGCATTCTTGCCTGAGACTGTGTTATTGACTTCCACAACTTCTGGGGTAAGCGGTGATTTAGCCGCAGACGGTACAATCGCTAATAAGCTACGTTCTGTCACTATCAATGTGGTGAATGAAAGTGGTAAACCAACTGATAAACTCAACGGTACCAATGACGCCAACACCCCTGTGGTGGGCGGCACCCTTGAAGCGGTACTGGAATGCGCCACCACAGCAGCGGCTGAATGTGAGGTTAGTAACTATAACTTTACCTGGCAGATGGCGGACGCCGGGACACCAACTGCGTTCACCGATCTGAATAATACTAACGCTGAAAAACATAAATATATTATTAAGGGGACTGAGCAAAATAAATTGTTCCGTGTTCACGTCACGCCTAAAACGACGAAAGTAACGCCGGAAAATAAACGTGCCACTCGTCGTTGATGGTTATCGCTAAATAAAAACTTTATTTAAGTATTTCCCCTGCCTGTCTGGCAGGGGGATTAAGCAGGAGATAATAAAGTGGTTTTTTCTAAAAAACCCATCGCTAAATATATAACATGGGCCATTGTTACCAGTCAGATTTCACTGCCGGTCATTGCCGATAATCGGAAAACCGTCATTGCTGATAGCAATAATGAAATTCAGGCGTGGATTGCGGGCACGGCATCGTCTATTTCTCCGCATCTGCAAGAGGGAACGCTGGAGGATTATACCAAAGGGAAAATAAAGGCCTTACCTGGACAGGCGGCGAACCAACTGGTGAATGAAGGAATGAAGAGTGCTTTCCCGGAGATGGTTTTTCGTGGTGGCGTCAACCTTGAAGACGGGACGAAGTATCGCTCGTCAGAGTTTGATGTATTTATTCCTGCCCATGAAACAACGTCTTCTTTACTTTTTGGTCAGCTTGGCTTTCGCGATCACGACAGTAGCAGTTTCGATGGGCGCACCTTTGTTAACGTTGGCATGGGTTACCGTCAGGAGGTCAATGGCTGGTTGCTCGGCGTCAATACCTTTCTGGATGCCGACATTCGCTATTCTCATTTACGTGGCGGCATTGGTGGAGAGGTCTATAAGGATAGTCTGGCCTTTTCTGGTAACTATTATTTCCCTCTCACTGACTGGAAAACATCGGAAGCGCATGAATTGCATGATGAACGTCCGGCGTATGGCTTTGATCTGCGAACAAAAGGCACACATCCTGATTTTCCCTGGTTTAGTGGCGAATTGACCTATGAGCAGTATTACGGGGATAAAGTTGATCTGCTGGGCAACGGTACGTTAAGCCGTAATCCCCGCGCTGCAGGCGCGGTTCTGGTCTGGAATCCTGTCCCCTTGCTTGAAGTCAGGGCGGGGTATCGGGATGCCGGTAATGGTGGAGCGCAGGCAGAAGGCGGTTTAAGAGTGAATTATTCGTTCGGTACGCCATTGCATGAACAGCTTGATTATCGCAACGTTAAAGCGCCGTCAAATATGACAAATCGGCATACCTTTGTCGATCGTAATTACGATATCGTCATGGCGTATCGGGAGCAGGCCAGTAAAATCCGGATCACGGCTATGCCAGTGTCTGGTTTGTCCGGGGAGCTGGTCACGCTGATGGCGACAGTCGATAGCCGGTATCCGATCGAGAAGATGGAGTGGTCGGGTGATGCGGCGTTGATCGCAGGCCTACAGCAACAGGGGTATTCGGGCAGCGGTCTTGTTCTGCCACAGCTTCCGCTGACGGCGACCGACGGTCAGGAGTTCAGTCTGTATTTAACGGTAACCGACAGTCGGGGCACACGTGTGACCTCCGAACGTATCCCGGTAATGGTGCTGCAGGATGGGGCCAGTTTTCGTTCCTGGATAAATGTTATCAATGACGATGTTCAGGTTGAAGACGGCAACTTCGTTATCAGTACACCACTTCCCGCCGGAGATGAAGGGAAAATTATCGAGTGGCACTATGTGCGCGAACGTTCAAAAGAGGAGTGGGCATCGCTTAAGCCGCGTAATATTAAGTATCATTCAGATACGCCGGGACTGTCACTTAAAGCACTGGGTGGTTCAGAACGTGACGGTCATTGGGTCGAACGGGTTTTAGTGAAACATACTGGCGATGAGGCCCGCTCACTTAAATTATACATTGAAGCAAGCGGCCCGGATGACAAACATCCGGTGAAGGGCGCCATTTTACTACAGACACCGTCAGGCGCTATTGCGCAAAAGATCTCTTCTGTGGAGGTGCTTTTTACACCGGGTACAGAAGAAGCCAACGGAAGCGTTACCGCGCCAGTCATCGGAACGGAAATGCGAGCCAGAACGCTTTGTGTAAATAACACGGACTGTACTGATGCGTTTAATTATCAGTGGGAAATCTCGGATGAAATGAAATCCTGGAAATCCGTACCGGGGGCGACAAAAGCCACCTGGCTTATCCCTTATAGTCTTAATGGAGAATCGCTTCAGAATAAGTATATCCGCGTCAGAGTTATTTCTGATAAAGAAAATGCCAAAAGTTCTACCGCAGCATCCTATGCGAATTAAGGTATTAAAAAGGAGTAATAGTGCGCATATCAAAAACTTACCTTATCATCTGCAGCCTGCTTTCAGCGGCCGTACCGATAAGCGTCTCCGCAGATTCGGCGACGGTCGGGATACTTTCATCTCCCACAGCGCCGAGTGTTGGACATAGGCCAAGCTCGCCGCTTAGTGATTATAGCTTAAATCTGAATGGGGATAGTGGGTATGCTGAAACAACTATACCTATACCTGGTATGCTTTTAAAATCAGGGTGGGTGGCGCACGTCCGCGATCCTGATACCGAAAAATATCAAGCTAATGAAACGGCTACCACAGTATGTACCTATTACCGTGTAACGAAAGACAACTCATTGCATGAGCTTCTACGCGAAAAACCGTGTAAATATAAAATGAGTATTGGTGAAGATGATGTGGGCTCAAAGATAAGAATTGATCATTATAACGAAACGGATACGGCCTCAGCATCAGGATATAGTCCTGTACCATCGGTTTCTGAGCGTCATACTTTGGAAACAAAACGTATAGTTAAATTGAGCCCTGATCTATCTGCCATTAGTACAGATAAAACCTCCTTGATGCCCGGAGAAAGTGCTGTTGTAACGATTATTATTAAAGATATAAATAATAGCCCCATTAATATTAAACCATATGAACTCAAGCCGGCCCATGGTTTAGTAGGGAATTGGGCTACTACTGGTGGTATGAAAGCAGGGAGTAATCCTGGAGAGTATATTGATACGATAACTTACAAAGGAGGTTCTTCACGTGGAAGTATAAGATTAGGATATAAATATTTTGGAATGGAGGTTAAAAGTGGCTTGAGTATATCCGGGGTAGGGAAAAGTAGAATAAAAAAACAGGAATGATTAATAATTTTGCTATCATCATCTTATTATTATGGATATTCATGTGGTTTTTTAGCGGGGTGCTAAATAATTATTATGGTTGAAATAATATAAATGTTAAAAGAAAGGACTTTTATGACACCCGTAATAGCACAAGATTATATTTCATTGGGGCAGGAGTACTCAGTGGCCTTTGGAAAAACGCAACTGACACTTCACCCTGGCATACTGGCTGAAGGTAAAACGTTACCCTGCACAAAGGGGCTGGTGAACCATGATTTATTGCCGGGTTACTGTATCCCGGGTATAAAAAAGCGGATTATTGTCGTCCCGTCCCTGGATACGCCGGTTTGTGAATGGCAGGTTAAAGAGTACAGTGACAGATTAAAATCTGCGGGTAGCCACTCAAACCGGGCAGTATATGTGTTGAGTATGGATACGCCATTTGCTCAGGCCCGTTTTATTCGCGAACATGATATTCATCCCGGAATAATCTTTATCTCTGATTACGCTTGTCGCCAGTTTTTGCATAATTCCGGACTAAAAATCAATGAGCTCAGTATTTTTGCCAGAGCGTTGATAGAGTGTGATGAAAACAATGTGGTTACGCGTGTTATTGTACCACGAGATATCACTCATATTCCTGTTTACTAATCACTTATATCAGCTCCGCTCCTGCACAGAATACCGAATTACCGGCAATGCAGGGGCGCATATTTTTACAGGCGTTTTCCTGTAGCGCCCCCACACTTCACACAAATACTATTGCATCACGCATAAGGAACTGAAAAGGGGGCCAGCGGGTGGGGCAGATTACTGTTATGGCTTTCCTGAATTTCTGCAATAATCGTCTGGTAGCCAGAAAGCCATTTGTGGCTTTGTGATTTAGCCTGTTGGTGTTGTAAGTTATTGATTAATAACTCCATCGCTTCGCGAGTCTGCCAGTAATAATTATTGATTATTCTTCCACTTGCCGCATCTGTGTAGCTTTCCATTCCAATGTATCCCTCAATGGCCTGTACATAGCGTTCAATACAGCTATCCAGTTGATAAAACGTGGCGTCGTACTCTTTTTTTTCGAAAATAAAGCTTGTCAGAAACAGCGACATGAAATTTCTCCTGCCCGGTCAAACACCGATCAATGTGGATTCAAAACGTACACCTGGCATCATCTTTTCAAGGCCATCAGTCAACATGTTTCCGGCCGCGTACACTTCATCAAGCGGCATTTCCGGCAAGCTTTCAAGGATAAACCACATTGTCTTATCCGAGGCGCTTAGTCGGGTGCGTACACACTGACGCCAGTTCCAGCGACGACAGGTTGCGCCCATATCATCTCGCCAGATAACTTCGCCAGGCTCCGGCGATTCGGTAGCGGGCTGTCCCTCTTTTAAAATATCAAATGTTTCGCTACCGTCTGCGAAGACCAGTCGCGGCGAACCGCAATAAGCCGCGCTATTTTCGCCCCCAACCGGTATGGCATAGCGCAGGCTCACGGCGTTATAGAGATCAACCACCGGATCCAGCGCCGCCATTGTTCCATCCCGTAGGACACGCTTTCGTAATGCTTCTGCGGAGCATGGCGTACGCCTGGGTTTTGCGCCAAAGGCTTTAAATACTGCATTCCATGCGTCTATATGCGCCTGACCCCATGCCGGTTGACCGTTAAGTACAGCCTGACAGGCTTCTTTTAGCGCGGTTTCTCCGACCTGCACATCACGAACCGGCGCGGCAATCACATTAATACTTAATGCACGGAAACCAGGAGCGATACGGGCCAGGTCCGGGCTGATTGACGGTAACGTAAAAGACATCGCATAATCCTGTAATGACTATTTTAAGCTATGATAACGACCGATGACCAAAAAAGTCAACTTATCGACCGTCAGTAGTGCGGATGTCAGTACGATAAATGAAGCCGTTTCCCAACGTATTAAACAATTTCGTCGCCAGAAAAAGATGTCGCTGGATGAGCTTGCTCGGTGTTCCGGTGTGAGTAAAGGCATGTTAGTGGAAATTGAAGGTTGTAAAGCCAATCCCAGCATCGCGCTGTTATGTAAGATAGCCGCAGCGATGGGCGTAGCCGTGGCGGATATTGTCAATGTTGCCAGCGAACCGCGAGTTCATCTTATTGACCGGAATGACATTGCGGTACTGTGGCGCGGTGAAAAAGGCGGAAGCGCGAAATTGATGGCGGGGACCAGCGGGCCAGATATGGTAGAGCTGTGGCAATGGGTAATGCATCCTGGTGAAAAATATGCATCGGAAGGGCATCCGGTTGGCACTTGCGAGCTACTGTTTGTTAATCGGGGAACGCTAACGTTAACGGTGGACGATAGCCGCTTTATTATTGGAGAGGGGTGCTCCGCTGTAGCCAGAACCGATATGCCTCATGCCTACCTTAATGACACTTATGAGGTGGTTGAATTTACCATGACGGTGAGTGAAAAGCATCGCTGATCATTAACAGAAAGGCGGGGCGTTGATACGTTCCGTCGTCATTTATGAGTGGTAATCATAAGTTTGTTTTTCTTTTCCCATCTAATCATCGGTATGTCAGGGACCTATACTTTTCGTCCATTAAGTGATTCAGTCTGTCTACCGGAGAACCCACTATGTCAATGTCGTTAAGCGTCAGGCAACAGGCCGCCATTCCCGTGGCGGCTTTTACTGCCCGAGGGGATATTGAAAAACTAGAAAATGCGCTCAACGATGGGCTAACTATGGGCCTGACAATTAATGAGCTGAAAGAAATTCTTGTTCAACTGTATGCCTATTGTGGCTTTCCCCGTAGCCTGAACGCGCTCTCATGTTTGATGAACGTTGTAGAGGCGCGTAAAAAAGAGGGCATCCAGGACGAAGAGGGGGCTACCGCGACACCGATGCCTGCAGACTGGAATAGCTTGCAGTTCGGCACAGAGAACCAGACCAGACTGGTTGGTCAACCGGTGAGTGGTGCCTTGTTTACTTTTTCGCCCGCCATTGATGTTTATTTAAAGGCACATCTTTTTGGCGATATTTTTCAGCGTGATGTGCTGGACTGGCAAACCCGTGAACTGGTGACAATTGCAGCATTATCGGCGATGGAAGGCGTTAATAGCCAGTTAATGAGCCATTTCGCGATTAGTATGCATAATGGATTAACCGCTGCGCAATTGGGGGATTTTATCCGTGTTCTGGCTATGAGATGTGATTCAACCATCGCAGCCAACGCTGGTATGACGCTCGCACAGTTTTTGGCGGATAACGATGAGGGTTCCGCATCCGCTATTTCTCCGCAGGAGAAAAGAGATGCGGGATTTGACGGCAATACGATTTTTCCGCGCGGAGAGAAAAATGTAACCTATGCGAAATATTTTACCGGCAACAGCTATCTGACGATGTTGTCAACCCAGGGCGTTGTGATCGGTAATGTCGCTTTTGAGCCTGGCTGTCGTAACTTCTGGCATATTCATCATCACGGTGGACAAATTCTCCTGGTGACAGGAGGACGAGGGTGGTATCAGGAGTGGAATCAACCCGCGCGGGAGCTGAGAACGGGCGATATTGTGCATATCTCACCAGGCGTAAAACACTGGCATGGCGCGGCTCACGACCGTTGGTTTGCTCATATTGCGGTAGAAATTCCGGCAGAAGGCGCCTCTAATGAGTGGCTGGAACCTGTTGCGGATGAAGAGTACAACCTACTTCCCTGAAAGACGGCGTGGCGCGCATAAGTGGCTGAATGGCGCAGTATCTCACTATAATGAGCGCCTGTGCCCAATAAGCACTCCCGGGCACAGGTTATTTTTATTTTATCGCTGGTACGGCTTCAGGGTCATCAATATAGAGCGTCTGGCTTGGGAATGCGAAGTCTGCGCCATTTTCCTGGACAATCGCAATAATTTTCAGGTACACATCCTGCTGTACGGCAAGCCATTCCTGCCATACTGTCGTTTTGGTAAAGCAATACACCATAATATTCAATGAAGAATCGGCGAATTCATTAAAATAGACCAGCAACGTCTGTTTTTGATCGATATCGTTATGCGCCTGTAGCATATTTCTGATGGCATCAACGACGACGCCAATTTTATCCGCATCTTCGTAACGCAAACCGATCACCGTTTTAATACGACGGTTTGTCATCCGACCTGGGTTCTCCACACTAATCGATGAAAAGACGGAGTTAGGCACGTACAGCGGACGATGATCAAAAGTGTTAATCCGCGTGATACGCCAGCCGATTTCAGCGACCGTACCTTCGATATTTCTGTCAGGTGAGCGAATCCAGTCTCCAATGCTAAAAGGGCGATCAAAATAGAGCATAATACCGGAGAAAAAATTGCTGAGGACATCTTTGCCCGCCATACCGACGGCGATACCGCCGATCCCGCCAAAGGTAAGCAGGCCCGACAGACTCATACCAAAGTGTTCGCCATACAGTAAGACAATCACAACAATAATAGTAATTTTTATGACACGCGCGAGAATACGGGTGCTGGTGACGTCCCGGCCTTTATTGACCTGCGCTTTTTCAAACTGGTTAATAATCAGGAACAATTTTATCGTCAGGATAAGCGCAATGAGTGAAGTACAGATAAAATCAATAACCCCGGAAGAGATAAACCGTAAATTATAATCTTCAATAGCATTATTCAGGATGCTCCCAACGGTTCCTATAATGATCGCATAAATAAAAAACTGCGCCGCATGGAATGTGAATCCTTTTTTCCACTGTACATTACGGCTTAGCCAGAATCTCACGACCAGTAACGCCATGCCGCAACTGAAAAGTATCGTCAGATTAAACGCGTTTTTGAGAAAAAATTCAGTGAACATGAGTGTTTCTGCTCCTTCCTGCGATAACAGCTCAGAATGACCTTATTAACAGGTATTTTACCCAGGATAATCGTTCAGTGCATCGATAAGTCAAAAGGAGAAATAGCATTATTGGCTTTAATTTCAGCAGGTTGCTTTTCATGTAAATATAATGTCACCCTTTACAGGGCAGACATTGTGCGATTGTCATGGTATTGTTACTTTCAGGTAACAAAGGCCATCTGTAAAGGACGATATTATGATCATGATGAAGCTGAAATCGGCAAAGGGGAAAAAATTTCTGTTATGCCTGCTGGCGGTGTTTATCGTTGCCGCATCGGTGGTGACGCGTGCGACTATTGGCGGCGTGATTGAACAATATCATATTCCCCTGTCTGAGTGGACAAGCTCCATGTATGCCATTCAGTCAGCAATGATTTGCGTTTATAGTCTGGTATTTACTGTTCTGCTGGCTATTCCCCTGGGAATTTATTTCCTCGGCGGGGATGAGAGCCATTAATTGCGCCGTTATGCCGGATAGCGGCGTGCCATCCGGCATAACAGGTGTGGTTAGTCGTCCTCGTCGTCCAACTCAACCGGCGTTTGATACTCATCAGGCTTAATGACCAGCAGGTCGCAGCGTAGGTGGTCGATAACCTGTTCTGCTGTATTGCCCAGAAATGCGGCGGAGAGACCGGTACGGCCAACGGTGCCAAGCACAACGATCCCCGCCTGGAGATGTTCGGCAAGATCCGGGATAACCTCTTCAGGCAATCCTTTTTCTACATGCGTCACTTTTTCATCAATGCTGAATTTTTGCCGCAGCGCTTTCATTGCCAGTAAATGCTGACCGCGAATGGCGTCGTTATAAACGCTGGGATCAAATTCCGGCAGCTCAATGGCAATATTGATTGGTGTAACGGGATAGGCGCCGACCAGGTGAACTTCTGTATGGTTAACCTGTTCCGCCAATTGCAACGTTTCTTTTACCAGTTTTTCGTTGAGGGCATTGTGATAAGGCTCTTCACTGGCCAGATTCACAGCAACCAGTGCTTTACCACCTTCAGGCCACGGCTGATCTTTGACCATCCATACCGGGCTTGGACATTTACGCAGCAGATGCCAGTCGGTGGGGGTAAAAATGACCGCTTCCAGTCGATCGTGTTGATGCGCCATCTTCAGGACCAGATCGTGACCGCTGGCGATTACTTCCTGGATAATGGCCTCAAAGGGACGATTGTGCCAGACCACTTTTATTTCAATAGGGGCGCCAGCCTCAAGATAATATTTCGCTTGCTCACGTATCCAGGCCGTGCGTTGACTTATTACACCCTGGCGCATAGCAGTGCGCTCATCAGGAGAAAGTAGGGTGGTCATCTCATACGAAAAATCGTAAATAGGCAGGAAAGCTTTAATTTTGCCGCCAATCCGTTGATGCAAATAAACTGCTCGCCGTAATGCGGGTTGATCATCCTGGTTGGGATCGATGACCACCAGCATATTTTGATACATAGCCATACAGGGTCTCCTTACAACTGTCATCGCAGTTTGTAACTAAAGAGTAACTCAAATATGGTAAATGAAACAGCAGGAAGAGCTTCTGCCAGATCAATAAATCAGAAAAATTTAGCGATATGGCAGAAGATGACATCAATGGTTTAATCGATGTTTAAGCAACATTGCGCGTATGGCCAGCCAGGGCCGCCAGTGCGTCATTGTTTTCAATAGTGATATATTTACCTTTCACCGCCAGCATACCGCTTTTCTGAAAACGCCCTAATAACCGGCTAATCGTTTCGACTGTTAAGCCAAGATAGTTGCCGATATCGCCGCGGGTCATCGTCAGGCGGAATTCACGCGGTGAAAAACCACGCTGCGCGAAACGGCGGGACAAATTATAAATAAACGCAGCCAGACGTTCTTCGGCGTTTTTCTTTGACAATAACAGGATCATATCCTGATCGCCTTTGATTTCACCGCTCATCAAACGCATCATTTGCTGACGCAGGTTAGGCATTTTGCCGGACAGATCGTCCAGCGTCTCAAACGGTATTTCACATACCATTGAGGTTTCGAGCGCTTGCGCAAAGCTCGGATGATGGCCGCTGCCAATGGCGTCAAAACCCACCAGGTCGCCTGCTAAATGGAATCCAGTAATCTGCTCGTCGCCTTGCTCGGTAATGGTGTAGCTTTTAATCGTTCCGGAGCGGATAGCATAGAGCGATTTCAGTTCATCACCTGCTTTAAACAGAGTTTGCCCTTTCTGAATGGGCTTTTTACGCTCGATGATATTATCAAGCTGATCAAGCTCATGCTCGTTAAGTGTGAACGGGATGCAAAGCTGGCTGATACTGCAATCCTGGCAATGGATAGCACAACCGCCAGACTGAATGCGCCGTATAATTCGCTTTTCCGGGATCATAGGTCTGCTCAAGCCGTAATTGATATTTGTCAATTTTAACATCTTTTTGGTGAGCGCGTAAGTCTGAGCTATCCCGGAGAAGGAATAATTCAAGTATAAGTTTAATGAATGTTTTTATCTATTTGAAAATACTGGATTTATTTGTATTTGCTTTACATAAAAGTGTGATCAATAAGGCACTTTTTGCCTGTATGTTCATAATAAAAGATAGCCTTCATGGCGTAATAGCCATTCTTTTCGCTGAACGCCACCAGCGTATCCGGTCATGGTGCCGTTGCGACCGATGACGCGATGGCACGGTACAACGATACTGATTGGATTCGCGCCGTTCGCTGCGCCCACTGCGCGCGCCGCTCCCGGTCGGCCCAGTCGCTCTGCCAGCTGGCCATAGTGCATTACCTGACCGCAGGGGATCGTACGTAAGGTCTGCCATACTTCCCGTTGAAACGGTGTTCCCCCTGTGGCGGTTTCCAAAGTATCAATTACGGCGAGGTTACCTGCAAAATAATCTGCAAGCTTATCGCTGAGTCCACCGGGGTTCGTCGCAGTGATGCGTTCATAGCCTTCGTAGCGATAATGTATGTCCAGCAGTTGCTCCATACGATCGCGATACTGTTCCCACTCTACGGCCCGGAGTCGGAACTGTTCGTCGCATATCACCCATAAGGGGCCCAATGGCGTGGCTATCTTTTCTTCAAGTAATCTTAGCATCCGTTCTCTCACATTATTTTAGCCTTACATAAGAGATAAGATAGCATGCCAGGAATATCCGCAACCATACTCCTTAAAAGCGAGTCAGGGATAACACATTTAGCGACAGTAATAGCGCTGGCGGAGAAAAAATAAACGACCTCCTTACCCGTATCGAACCCCATTAAGGCGAAGCGTTTTATTTCACCGGATGACACTGTTATTGGAAATAACTGTAAACCGTTGTCGGTATAACAGGGCGCGGTTATGATAGCGACAGTCGCAACACGCTGGAGGATGAATCATGAACCTTGACGACAAAGCGCTGTTTCTTGACGCCATGGAGGATGTCCAGCCACTTAAACGCCGTACTGATGTACACTGGCAGCCAACGCGTAACCTTAAAGCGCCCCAGCGTATCGACACGCTTCAGCTTGATAACTTTCTGACAACGGGGTTTCTGGATATTTTGCCGCTGAATGAACCGCTTGAATTTCGCCGGGAAGGATTGCAGCAGGGGGTTATCGACAAATTGCGTAGTGGCAAATACCCGCAGCAGGCCAGCCTCAATTTGTTACGCCAGCCGGTTGAGACGTGCCGGAAAATGCTGTTCAGATTTATTGTTGAAGCGCAGAAAGAAGGCTTGCGTAATGTCCTGATTGTTCATGGCAAAGGACGAGAGGAGAAATCGCATGCCAATATCATCCGTAGCTATGTGGCTCGCTGGCTGACAGAGTTTGAGGGCGTACAGGCTTATTGTTCGGCGTTACCACACCACGGCGGTGGGGGAGCCTGTTATGTTGCGCTACGTAAAACTGCTCAGGCGAAACAGGATAACTGGGAACGTCATGCGAAGCGTAGCCGCTAAGTCCCTGATCCTGGTGGGGCGGACTGCCGGCGCAGGAACATGATACCGTAATTTTCGCCACAACATTAAGCGGACATAGTCGTAACAGCGTGCTCCGCTTCTCAACGCGTTGGCTCTGCCATCAATTTCTATCACTCCTGGCCATTAATTCCTTTACCGGTTTAAGCATCTATTAAGAGGTAGGGGCATCCAACTTAATTTTTAAGTAGAAAATGGTGATAAAGGCGTCAATTGTCAACGCTTATAGAGAAATATACTATTATGATAAACGTGGTGGATTTATCTGTTGCACTAAGTGAAATTGTGATTGCCTGCTATTGAATATAAAGAATGTAAAAAAATAAATGGTAATAGATTTCTGAAATGCTATAAAAATAAAATCTGTCTCCTGCTCTGGTCGTAGGCTACCAAAAATGTTAAGAAATATTAGTATCAGGACCTGTATTACTCTGTTCATACTGTGTACGTTTTTGCTGCTGGATATTTTACAAATAATATTTCTTCGCGATTATCGTGTATTAATTCCGTGCAATGTCATTTATCTGATCTCAATATTACTACTTTGGTGGTATATAACTCACTATCTGGTTGTGCCTATTAACACCGTTAAAAAAAGTATTGAACAAGTCACGGCGGGGAACCTGTCTATTCATATATCCGAATTTGGCAATAATTGTGCAGGACGGCTGATTCCTGGTATTAATAGTCTGTCGGAAAATATTTCCGCATTGGTGAGCGAAATCCGTTCCTCTTCACATACGGCAATGACGCTTTCTGAAGAGCTGGCGGCGCGCAGTATGGCGTTATCGATAAAGACGGAACAACAGTCGGCCTCGTTAAGTCAAACCGCCGCCAGTATAGACGAAATGGTGGCAAGTACTAAAAACAATGCGGACAATACCCGAATGGTGAGTATTCAGGCGGATTCTGCAACCCAATACGCCCGTCAGGGGGGAGAACTAATGGTGCGTGTTGCAGAAAATATGCGTTCTATTACTCACTGCGCGTCGCAGATGACGGAGATTATTTCGTTAATTGACGGTATTGCATTTCAGACTAATATTCTGGCGCTCAACGCGGCGGTAGAGGCAGCGCGTGCGGGCGATCATGGAAAAGGTTTTTCCGTCGTGGCTGGGGAAGTGCGTAATCTGGCACATCGCAGCGCGGAAGCGGCAAAAAGCATCAAAGCGCTGATTGACGTTACGCATGACAATGTGCGACAGGGGGCTGCTATTGTACAGGAGGCGGAAAAAAATATGCAGGAGATTGTCAGTGGCGCCGGACAATTAAATTTGCTGGTGAATGACATATCGACTACCACCCGGGAGCAAGAGAAAGGTATCAGTCAGATAACTCTGGCGTTAAGCCATCTGGAAAGTACAACCCATAGCCATCTTTTAATGGTTGAAGCGTTATCGGCTTCTTCTGATGTGCTAAAAGCGCAAGTGATCGAATTACAGACTAAAACGGACAAATTTCACTTAGGCCAGGCAGATGATAGCGTGCTTCTTCTGTCTCCTCCTCATGTGTCGTCTCTCGCTGTAGCCAGCAAACGCGGAAAGGCCGATTAATACGTTTTGGGTAACTACTTGTTGTTAAGACGCTTTTTACTGAGGTTCCCATCATTTTGCTTGAGTCATCTTTTCAGACATTGCGAAAATGAGAGATTGCTTAACCTTCGCTGAAAGCTAGACTAACGGCATGAGAGTCGTAATGTGGAGGCGCTGTGAAAGCCATTAAGGGATCAGATGTGAACGTGCCGGATGCCGTTTTCGCATGGCTACTGGATGGCCGTGGTGGAGTAAAACCGCTCGAAGATAATGATGTGATCGATAGCCAGCATCCTTGTTGGCTACATCTCAATTATACCCATCCGGACAGCGCCCGCTGGCTGGCTTCAACGCCATTACTCCCCAATAATGTGCGCGATGCATTGGCGGGTGAAAGTTCGCGCCCGCGGGTAAGCCGTATGGGAGAGGGGACGCTAATTACATTGCGCTGTATTAATGGCAGCACAGACGAGCGACCGGACCAATTAGTCGCCATGCGTCTATATATGGACGAGCGTCTTATTGTGTCCACCCGTCAGCGAAAGGTGCTGGCGCTGGACGATGTCGTGAGCGATCTGCAAGAAGGGACGGGGCCTGCAGATTGTGGCAGCTGGTTAGTTGATGTGTGCGATGCATTAACTGATCATGCCAGTGAATTTATTGAACAACTCCACGATAAAATTATTGATCTGGAAGATAACCTTCTTGACCAGCAAATTCCGCCGCGCGGTTTCCTGGCGTTGCTCCGTAAGCAACTTATTGTCATGCGCCGCTATATGGCGCCGCAGCGTGATGTGTACGCAAGGCTGGCGAGCGAACGTCTCCCATGGATGACCGACGATCACCGTCGCAGAATGCAGGATATCGCCGACAGACTGGGAAGAGGGTTGGATGAAATCGACGCTTGCATAGCACGTACGGGCATCATGGCGGATGAAATTGCCCAGGTGATGCAGGAGTCGCTGGCGCGCAGAACCTATACAATGTCGCTTATGGCAATGGTTTTTCTTCCCAGCACCTTTTTAACCGGATTATTTGGCGTCAATCTGGGAGGGATTCCCGGCGGCGGATGGCGGTTTGGTTTTTCGCTGTTTTGCATTCTGTTAGTTGTCCTGATCGGTGGTGTTACTTTATGGTTGCATCGCAGTAAATGGTTGTAACAACAACGCTTTTTAAGCCTGTTGGGATGAAAAAACGCCGAGAAATTTGAGCGAAGTCAATAAACCATCTCCCTATTCGGGGCAATATCTCATCCGCAGGTGAATGCAACGTCAAGCGATGGGCGTTGCGCTCCATATTGTCTTACTTCCTTTTTTGAATTACTGCATAGCACAATTGATTCGTACAACGCCGGCTTAGATTAGTCGGCTTTTTTTTTGCCTGTAGAGTATCCGCGTCTACCCTTTAAGAGTCTGATTGCCATTCCGGAGGGTAATATGAGCTGTCTTTTGACCTTATTGTATCTGCGCACAACCTTGTCGGACCCAATTCCAACGGATCCCGTCCCCATTCCCGAGCCGCTTCCTCGTCCTCAGCCAATGCCTGACCCCCCGCCGGACGAAGAACCGATTAAAATGTCGCATCAAGCGCCCGGATCTGCGAGGATACGCGCCTGCTGACTATGAGTCGTTACCGCGAGACTAAATTGTGACCGCTTTTTCAACCCTGAATATTTTGCCCGCCGCCCAACTCAGTAACCTTACTGAGCTGGGCTATCTTGAGATGACGCCTGTTCAGGCCGCTGCATTACCGACTATACTGGCGGGACGTGACGTGCGAGTGCAGGCAAAGACCGGCAGCGGCAAAACGGCAACGTTTGGTCTTGGACTCTTGCATCGAATTGACGCCAGCGTGTTTCAGACGCAGGCGTTGGTGCTTTGCCCGACGCGGGAGCTTGCAGATCAGGTCGCCGGGGAACTACGTCGGCTGGCCCGTTTTCTGCCGAATACCAAAATTCTGACCCTATGCGGCGGGCAACCTTTTGGCGTGCAACGCGACTCTCTACAGCACGCGCCTCATATTATTGTCGCAACGCCGGGGCGCCTGCTCGATCATTTACAAAAAGGAACCGTTTCGCTGGATGCTCTGCAAATTCTGGTGATGGATGAAGCAGACAGAATGCTGGATATGGGGTTCAGTGATGCCATTGATGAGGTGATCCGCTATGCGCCCGCGGCACGCCAGACGTTATTGTTTTCAGCCACCTGGCCGGACACTATCGCGGCGATTAGTGGTCGTGTACAGCAACAGCCAGTGCATATTGAAATCGATACGGTAGATGCGCTACCGGCTATCGAACAACACTTCTTTGACATATCCACGAATGAAAAAATTTCGCTGCTGCAAAGGTTGCTTAGCCAACATCAGCCAGCCTCGTGCGTGGTGTTTTGCAATACTAAAAAAGATTGCCAGGCTGTCTGTGAAGCGCTTAATGCAGTAGGGCAGAGCGCGTTATCGCTTCATGGCGATCTCGAACAACGCGACCGTGACCAGACGTTGGTACGTTTTGCAAATGGTAGTGCGCGCATTCTGGTTGCCACCGATGTCGCCGCGCGAGGCCTGGATATAAAATCGCTTGAGCTGGTCGTTAACTATGAGCTGGCCTGGGACCCGGAGGTTCACGTCCACCGTATTGGCCGTACAGCGCGCGCCGGAAGCCACGGGCTGGCGATCAGCCTCTGCGCTCCGGAAGAGGCGCAGAGGGCGAATATACTTTCAGACATGCTGCAACTTAAGCTGAACTGGCTGAATGCGCCCGCTCAGCAACCGCTGCTCCCGCTGGCCGCAGAAATGGCAACCTTATGCATTGATGGCGGTAAAAAAGCGAAAATGCGTCCGGGCGATATCCTGGGGGCGTTGACCGGCGACATAGGACTGGATGGGGCAGATATCGGCAAAATTAACGTGCACCCGATGCACGTTTACGTCGCCATACGTCAGTCGGTGGCGCAAAAAGCGTGCAAACAGTTGCAGAACGGGAAGATTAAAGGAAAATCTTGCCGGGTTCGACTGTTAACGTAACAGATAAAGTTGCGTCTCAGCAGAACGCTGAGACGCCTGCAGTCTATTTCACTTCGATAACATCAAGTCGCAACGCCTCTAAAGGCATGTCATCTTCCTCCGGCTGCCAGCCTGCGGGTTGTAAAGGGATCTCTTCGCGATCGAATGCCAGATCACCGCCATCAATGACCTCGGAGCCGTGAGCGATCCCCTTGAAATCAAACAGGCTGGTATCACACAAATGAGAAGGCACCACATTTTGCATGGCGCTGAACATTGTCTCGATACGTCCTGGATAGCGTTTATCCCAGTCACGCAGCATGTCGGCAATCACCTGACGTTGCAGGTTAGGTTGTGAACCGCACAGATTACAAGGAATGATAGGGAAGGCTTTCGCCTCTGCAAAACGGACAATATCTTTTTCGCGGCAGTAAGCCAGCGGGCGGATCACGATATGCTTGCCGTCGTCGCTCATCAGCTTCGGCGGCATCCCTTTCATTTTTCCGCCATAGAACATATTCAGAAATAGTGTTTGTAGAATATCGTCGCGATGATGGCCCAGGGCGATTTTAGTGGCGCCCAGTTCTGTCGCTGTACGATACAGAATACCGCGACGCAGACGAGAGCACAGCGAGCAGGTGGTTTTTCCTTCCGGGATCTTCTCTTTAACAATGCCGTAGGTGTTTTCTTCAACGATTTTATATTCTACGCCCAACTGTTCCAGGTAAGCTGGCAGAATATGCTCCGGGAAGCCCGGCTGCTTTTGATCAAGGTTAACGGCGACCAGAGAAAAATTGATCGGGGCGCTTTGCTGTAAATTGCGTAAAATTTCCAGCATCGTATAGCTATCTTTACCGCCAGAAAGGCAAACCATAATGCGATCGCCTTCTTCAATCATATTAAAATCGGCAATCGCTTCACCAACGTTACGGCGCAGGCGCTTTTGCAACTTGTTCAGGTTGTATTGTTCTTTCTTTGTATGATTTTGAATTTCTTGCATTATTTCAGTTCTCTGGTACTAAATGGGGCAAATTGGGGGCAAGCTTTGTTACTACGACAACCGCGCATTCAACATCGCTACCTGTTCGTCGTTCATGTCATCAATCCACATACCGTAAATTTCATACACCATCTGCGCAGTTTCATGCCCCATCTGACCGACTATAAGTATCGGGTTCGCTCCTGCTGTCAACAGCCAGCAGGCAAAAGCATGTCGCGTATGGTACGGATTACGGCGACGAATGCCAGCACGTTTTACAGCGTTGTTTCAACTTAATAGGGATATTACCTTCGGATATTGTCGACTATATACATCACGCAGCCAGGTCCGTTAAGAAGTAACGAGCTCAACTGAAATTCAGGCGTGTAATGCCTGCGGATCTTTTTAATGGTTGATGCTGGTTTTGTCATGTGAGCGACCTCTGGTTGCGAGTTTACTCACTTAGTCGCGTGTCCCTATTGCTGGTTAAGATCAGCTTACTGTATACTATTTAAAATTTTCTTGCCTATTCTGATGGTCTTGTTGAATTAAAAATAGCATGTTTCATATATACATTTCAGACAAATTATTTCGATTAGAATTGCTACCTGATATCTACACCTTATTATGTATGCCATAATTCTGGCAGGAGAACGTGATGCGTATAACATTAAGTAATATATCAATCAGAGAATCACAGCAGACGGTAAAGATGCAAGCTATCAGAAGCTGTGATACCTTACAGTACCTTTCAATGCTAGATGGACTTTATCATGATGCTATCTTTCATGAGCAAGTGTCTAATTTACCAGAAGCTTATATTAAGCTGGATAAGATAGCCAACGATGAAAAAAAGTACAGCTTAAATATTTATGACTTCTTCTTTGAGCCAACACCTGAGATTATATGTGAAGATATTAAATCAACATTGGATTTTTATTATTTGAATAGTGCAACCTTCCGTAGGCTGGTTAATTATAAAGTAGAGAACAATATAAATGACAATGTAGACACCAATAAATGCGAGGTAAAAATATCTCCAAACTATAGTTACGAAAATATTGATGGGGAGCGAGGATATTTATCTCTTCCATTTGATAAAAATGGCTATCCAATTCCCCCTGACGTTCACAACTGTGTAAATAGTATTACATCAGAAAAATTGTTGCTAGATCTATTTCTAAAACATATTTTGCACGATCATTTAAATGCAAACGATGAAGTTACAAACATTTACTCTAATGTTATTCATAAAGAGATTGATCCCGCTGCAATTGCACATACACCATCGTGTTTTTCTCAGGCAACGATGAGTGGTGAACATGAGTTATTTAATGTGGATAGCGTAACTATTCCACCTAAAAGTACTGAGCAAATTATATTTGAGGGAAAGGAAATTCAAAGGAAAATTTTCTTATCCTCTCATAGCAACAATGATTTTCAGTCAGCAACCATTCATAAAATGGATAGGAGTATTAAAAACATTGCAGTAACTGGTTTGTTATTATCATCAAGGTTAGCAGTAACATCTGGTAATTCCAGGATAGAAAATGGTAATTCAGAAGGTGAGAATGATTTTTTACCAGTTAAAGAATTACACAGATATGAAAGGGCTCTCCCGGAGGATCATCCTGCCCCGAATATGGAGCCTCATCCGCTAGGTAAGGCGTTAGATAACGTATTTGATCATTTTACATCTGTTGCAGGAGGACCGTTTGTCGCAATACTCAAACAGCTTGGAGAAGAACAAGAGGCAAATAGTTATAAAAGAGGCTATCATGAATTACTCGCATTTTCTCAAATTGGGCAGTGGACCCATAATGGAAGGACTATTGCTGCTGAATATATGTTCAAAGGTCTTTTAGTTCATTTAAGAGATAAACTCATTATCCTCGATGATGGAAGTCACGTTTCTTTTCTATCTTTTGTAAAAGAAAACATTCAACATCAATATAAAATATATGAAATAATTGCGCGTGATATGCTGGTTCATCCTTTGCATTTCAGCACTGAACATGAACCACCTATGCCAGGGAGGCCTTTATGGGCAAGGGAAAGCCATTATACGAAAGTCCTGTATGAAAATTTTCCTGCTATTTCTGGTTCAAGCTTTGAGGCATTCTATGGTAAGAAGGCTATTATTACAGCGTTAGAAATAGTCTCTTTCGGTAGAAAAGAAAGAGGAAAGAGCGCTTTTAATAATAAAACAATGAAGAATCTTTTTAAGCTGGTTCAATTAGTGATACACCATTTATCCAGGAATGGTGGTGATAGAGTATTGCTTAGTCCTGAAGGCATAAAAAATAATTTTATTATTATGCGTAATATTATTTTTTGGTGTGCAAAGATAACAGGGCCAGTTAATGATAAAAAAATAAACACAATAGCAAGAAAGATTGTGGTTAATAATAATTTTTCCAACAGTGTTAAATCAACACTTCCCAAAACTTACGAGCCTTTAAGTTTGTTAATGAAGGCCGCTATCAATAAACAGCTAGACTGGGCGGAGAAATATTATCGAGCAGAGACTCATATGAAGGAACATATGCAGGAGTGTGATATCTTAGGACTAATGGACACCAACAAAATGGTGCGAGAGGCCGTTGTTGGGCTTATTCACGAGATCAATGATATTGCGCAAGACAGTTGGCTGACGGTAGAAGAACAACATGAGAGACAGGTTCAGGCTCTCGAATCGTTCAAGAAGAAAGTTTTCTCCATGAATGGCGGTCAACAATTTGTTTATGGATTTAATAAGGTTATTCAGGAGGGGCTGGGAGGATTAATTGAGCTGAGTTTTGATCTTGATGATACTATGCATCATCGTACAACATCCTCATTAAATCCAGCTGCAAGAGCAGGACTTCATCTCTTAGGAACGGTCTGGAATATTGTAATGAGTATTGTCCCTGGTTTTAACGCTCTGGCTGGTACCAGCAGTATTCTTAACCGGGCTGTTGTGGAAAACTCTGCGGATGTATGCGGTTACGTGCAAGATATTATACGTATCGGTATGGAGGCTGTTCCTGTTGCTGAAGCGAAGTTCACAGAAAGAGCGTCAAATGCAAAGTATATAGGCCTCCGATTTGTTGAAAATAAAATACAAAGAGGTGTAATACGAGAACCGATTCAAAAAGGGAGTAATTATAAAGTTATAGAGTCAATAGAAAATACAGATTTTATTTATCAAAAAAGTAATCAGAAAGTTCTTGAGTTAGGTCCAGTGGGAAACGATGGGCTCTATCGAGCTACAGATTTTGATAAAGAAACGTATGGTTACTACAAACAGTCAGGAGAAGGCTTTTACAGAAAACAAGCCTCATATCCACCGCTGTCAGCGGAAGCGCCTAATACGATAAAATATGGCGACAGAGAGCTCGTTTTAACTAAAGAACCCGGTTCAGAAACCTATCAGGCAACCTTTTCGGATAGCGGAAAAAATTCAGGTATGACATTTTACAGAACTTCTGATGGAGAATTTTATCAGGCGTCAGGGCTGAAAGGAGGGGGGCTTATTCGCCATATTGATAAACCTTATTCAGAGTTAAGAGAAGGAGACGTGGGTTATGATGAAGATCTTCTGGAGATTTCTGATGATTCACCCTTACTGGAAGACATACTGCCCTCCCTGTCAGAAGATTTATACCCTACATCAGAAGAAAATGTGCAAAGTATTTATAAGAAATACCAGAGTGGTGATGCTGCAGCAGGGGAGACCGAAGTTGTATTATGCCGAGGTACAATAGGTCCGCAGGCTGAAAAGATTGTGAGTTTTAAAACAGCAGGAGGTATGGAGGGGGCCGATGTCGAGGTATTGCCTGTCTCTGTTGAAATAGCCAGAGAGCAGGTTAGAAGTGGAAGAATCGTACCTGAATATACCACGGACCTTAGTGTTGCAGACAGGTTCAGCAGGGAGCATTATCTTGTTATCGTTAAGGTAAAAGCCAAATATCTTACACGAGGTAGTGTAAGTGAAAGCGGCTGGGTTATGCCACAAAACACACCAGTGGAGCCTGTTGGTATAATTGATAGGACATATGGTAATGCAGAAAATATTGGGCAGGCAAACGCTTCTAAGTAATCATAAATCCTGAACAGGTATTGTAGTCATCTCTCGTGTATGAAAGGTTACTTTTAAGCCTGTGTTGTATGTAAGAAAGCGCTGCGTCTGTCTGGCGCCGCGCCGCCAAGGGGAATCCTGTTTGAAGCGTGCTGGGTGTAAAATCTGTAGAGTAAAAGGGGGCATGATAAAAGGGGGGCCCAGGAAAAGTATTTGCTATGGTACGGATTACGGCGACGAATGCTAGCACGTTTTACGGCGAGATACGCAACCGGTCAAAACGTATTTGTTCCGTCACCCGGATTACTTAAGATAGCATCCAGGCCTGAAAAATACCGGAACGAAGAAATGTATGACTAAAGAAGCTGTAATTTTTCTATTTATTGCCATTGTGGTAGAAGTGATCGCCACGATTTCATTAAAACTGTCGGATAGTTTTACGCGTCTGGTACCGAGCATCGTTACCATTGTCGGATATTGCATTGCTTTCTGGTGTCTCACCATCCCAATGCGAACGATTCCTGCTGGCATCATTTATGCTATCTGGTCCGGAGTAGGGATTGTTCTTATTGGAGTGATTGGCTGGTTGTTTCTGGGCCAAAAACTGGATATACCGGCAATCATTGGTATGTTGCTTATCATTTGCGGCGTAATTGTGATTAATCTGTTTTCAAAAAGCGTGAGCCACTAGGCGATAATCACTGTTGTTTTGAGCCCGCATCATTAGTGCGGGCTCGGGCATTTAGCGTACAACCAGGACGGAACACTCCGCATGACGCACAACAGCTGCGGCATTGGAGCCCAGCAGGTAAGTCGTAATATCCGGGCGATGCGAGGCAATAATCACCATATCGGCGGGTAATTTTTTCGCCATTTCCAGAATTTTATCTTTAGGAGAACCCTCGGCAACATGAGCCTGCACACGATCGGCGGGAAGATTGAATTTCTTGATAATCGCTTCCAGTTGAGATTTGGCTTCGGCTTTCAGATCGTCCATGGCGGGGAGCTCCGCTGAGTAAGCCAGCCCCAGTGAAGCGTAATAGGGTAACGATGGTATTACAGTCAGAAAATGCACCACAGCGTCGTCAATCTTTGCTTCTGCTTCGACATGCGAAATCACACGTTGAGTTAATTCTGAATCGGAAATATCAATGGGTACAAGAATCGTTCTGTTCATAAAACCTCCTGTTTAAGTATCCACTGAAATTCTACTCCCTAATGGCACTTTATGTACAATGACACAGGTCACATTTCAAGCGCGGGTATCCCCAGGTATGAGCATGTCAGCAACAAGGGATGACGGCATAATATCCAGGAGATTCTCTGAAAATAATCATTGGGTTGTCGATAAGCTATATTCTTGCCCTGATGAAGAGCCAGTAAAAAAAGATGTTGCTATTTAATTCAATAATTAATGAAATAATTCGCAGTGAAATAAATATAATTCATACGAATGCTTTTGGGTGTTTTATATAAAATAAAAATTATACAATATCATTCGGTTACGTTACTCTATATCTGTTATATGCCTTTATTGTCACATATTCATTTTGTCGTTGGGCCATTGCGTTAACCTTTGCTTTCCAGCGTATAAATTGACAAGCCCGAACAAATGTTCGGGCTTTTTTTGTTTCCAGGCTAAGCCTTATCACTATTTTTATTCTGTGCTGGTTTTTTCCGCTTTTCCCGCCAGTAGTGCAAGAAAGTCATAGCGTTTCTGCAGATCCATCGCGGCATCTTTCCATAATTGCTCCGCCACTTCAGGCTGTTGCGCGTTCAGACGGCGGAAACGTTGTTCATTGAGTAACGTTTCTGCCAGAGCATCTGACGGTGGTCGAGAATCCAGTGCCAACGGTGGCTTGCCTTCATCGGCACGACGGGGGTCAAAGCGGTATAGCGGCCAGAATCCAGTGGCGGTTAACTGACGCATCTGGTCGTGACTCAGCGCCAGGTCGTAGCCATGCTCTTCACAGGGGCTATAGGCAATGATCAGCGACGGGCCCGGCCAGGCCTCAGCCTCCTGAATCGCTTTCACCGTTTGGTTTAACTGCGCGCCCAGGGAAATTTGCGCGACATAAACATGGCCATACATCATCATGCTAACGCCGAGATCTTTACGGGCTTTACGCTTGCCATGCTCGCCAAACTTCGTGACGGCGCCAAGCGGCGTCGCCTTCGACGCCTGACCGCCAGTATTGGAATAACACTGCGTATCCAGCACCAGAATATTGACGTTTTCCGTCAGGCTTAACACATGATCCAGGCCGCCAAAGCCGATGTCATAAGCCCAACCGTCGCCGCCAATTAGCCAGATGGATTTATCCACCAGCGCATCAGCATCCTTTAACAGTTCATCAGCGCCCGCGACTGTCTTCAAATGTTGACGCAAAGCGGCGACTTGTTCACGCCGAACGTCAGGCGTTGCTTCTGTATGCAAGGCCTCGTTTAATTCCGCCGGAATGCGATCGGCAAATTGTGCCAGTAAACGCATGACGCGCGCCCGGTGTTGATCCACACTCAGACGGAAGCCGAGGCCAAATTCCGCGTTATCTTCAAATAACGAGTTCGCCCACGCCGGACCGCGTCCATTGACATCGGTGGTGTAAGGCGTAGACGGCAAGTTACCGCCGTAAATAGAAGAACATCCTGTGGCGTTAGCGATCAGCATTCTGTCACCATATAACTGCGTCAGCAGTTTTATATACGGTGTTTCGCCGCAGCCGGAACAGGCGCCGGAATATTCAAACAGTGGCGAAACCAGTTGCGACGTGCGGATATCAATACGCTCCAGTTTGCTGCGATCCATTTCCGGTAAGTTGAGGAAGAAGTCGTAATTCACTTTCTCCTCTTCCACATGCTCAAGGCGCGACATCATATTAATCGCCTTGATCTCTGGCTGTTGCCGATCTTTAGCCGGGCAGACTTCAACACATAAATTACAGCCAGTGCAGTCTTCCGGTGCAACTTGCAGCACATATTTCTGTCCGCGCATGTCACGGGACTTCACATCCAACGAATGCAGACTGGCTGGCGCATTTTCCATCGCTTGTGGGGGCACGACTTTCGCCCGAATCGCCGAGTGAGGGCAGGCGGCGACGCAATGATTACATTGCGTACACAACTCCTCTTTCCAGATGGGGATCTCTTCGGCGATATTGCGTTTTTCCCAGCGGGTTGTTCCCATCGGCCATGTTCCGTCCGGCGGCAGGGCTGAAACCGGCAGTGCGTCGCCAAGCCCCGCCAGCATGGCGGCGGTCACGGTTTTAACGAAATCCGGCGCCGCGTCGGAGACCACTGGCGGGCGATGTGCGCTGTGCGGATTGACTGCCTGCAATGGCACTTCCGCCAGCGACGCCTGCGCCAGGGCCAGCGCCTGCCAGTTTCGCTCAACCAAATCCTGGCCTTTGCTGCTGTAACTTTTGGCAATTGCGCCCTGTAACTCAACCAGCGCGCTATCGCCAGGAAGAATGTGCGTCAAATGGAAAAATGCCATTTGCATAACGGTATTTATACGTGCGCCAAGCCCGCACTCGCGGGCGATTTTCGCCGCGTTTATCACATAAAAGCGGGCTTTTTTCTGATTCAGTACCGCCTGAACCTCTTGTGGCAAACGCGACCAGACGTCGTCTGCGCTATAAGGCGTGTTGAGCAAGAAAATACCGCCTGGCTTCAGGCGCTCTGCCATTTGATATTTATCGATAAACTGTAATTGATGGCAACCGACGAAATCCGCCTGAGAAATTAAGTAGGCGGAGCGAATAGGGCTTTCGCTGACGCGCAGGTGCGATACCGTAAGTCCACCCGCTTTTTTCGAGTCATAAACGAAATAGCCTTGCGCATACCACGATGTGGAGTTGCCGATAATTTTAATATTGTTTTTCGTGGCGGATACGCTTCCATCGCTACCCAGACCGTAAAACAGCGCTTCGAGTTTCGCGCTGCCGGGTAGGGTATTTTCCGGTAAGGGCAGTGAGAGATGGGTGACGTCGTCATAAATACCCACCGTAAACCGTGGTTTAGGTTTGGCGCTGTTGAGCTCATTGAAGACGGCCAATACACACGCCGGACCGAATTCTTTTGACGATAGCCCATAACGACCGCCAATGGTGCGTGGCAACGTTTCGCGCTCGCCATTGCTGAATGCCTCTGCTAACGCGGTCATCACATCCAGATAAAGCGGTTCGGCCTGCGCGCCAGGCTCTTTGGTACGATCCAGGACGGCAATCGCACGTACAGTTTCTGGCAATACCTGTAGCAAATGTTTGGCGGAAAAGGGGCGGAACAGCCGGACTTTAAGGACGCCGACCTTTTCTCCGCGTACAAGCAGTTCATCCACAACCTCTTCGCAAGTGCCGAGGGCGGAGCCCATCATAATAATGACGCGTTCAGCCTGAGGATGCCCATAATACTCAAACGGCTGGTACTGGCGGCCTGTCGCAGCGCCAAACGCCTTCATCGCCTGGTCTACATGGTCATAAACAGCGTTGTACCACGGATTAGTCGCCTCGCGAGACTGGAAGTAAGTGTCTGGATTCGCTGATGTTCCCCGAATCACCGGATGTTCCGGGTTCAGCGCGCGGGCACGGTGGGCGTCGATCTCCGCCTGTGGCATCAGATTCAGAATAGTTTCATCCGTCAGCGGTATAATTTTGTTTATTTCATGGGATGTCCGGAAACCGTCAAAGAAATGAATAAACGGGATGCGGCTTTTCAACGTAGCTATATGCGCGATCAGCGCAAAATCCTGCGCTTCTTGAACACTGGCGGCGCATAACATCGCGCAACCTGTCTGACGGACTGCCATCACATCGGAATGGTCGCCAAAAATAGAGAGTGCATGGGTGGCGACGGTACGTGCGGCAACGTGCAGTACAAACGGCGTAAGCTGACCCGCCAGTTTATACAGTGTTGGGATCATCAGCAGCAGCCCCTGTGATGATGTAAATGATGTAGAAAGCGAGCCGGTTTGTAACGCGCCGTGAACGGCGGCGATCGCGCCGCCTTCCGACTGCATCTCTACGACACGCGGCGTATCGCCCCAAACATTTTTAAGCCCGTTACCCGCCCAGGTATCCGCTTGTTCAGCCATTGTCGAACTGGGCGTAATCGGGTAAATGGCGATAACCTCACTGGTACGGAACGCCACTGACGCCACTGCGCCATTACCGTCGATTGTTTGCATATGACACCTTACATTGCGCAAAAAAGAGGGATACGCCTAACCGTGAGCGCATCCTGTAGTTATCCCTTTATTTTAGCAAAGCCCTTCAAGCGCCATTTTCGCTTTTGTGTCCCTGGCGCGAGGAGAATGGTGGTTTTTCGCCGAAAAGGCGCAAAAAAATTGCCAATAAATGTTAATGAACCGCATAAATGCGCAATTTGCCTCTCGACGCGTCAGCCTCTGCTGCCTATTATTTAGGGCGGTGTCGTTTGGATGAATAAACAGAGGGGAGAGAAATGCGCGCAGCGTTTTGGGTGGGATGTGCCGCGTTATTATTGTCGGCTTGCAGTAGCGAACCAGTTCAGCAGGCTACTGCGGCGCATGTTTCGCCAGGGATGAAAGCGGCGATGTCCAGTGCCGGAGAAGCCAATTGCGCCATGATTGGCGGCTCACTTTCGGCAGCGCGGCAGCTTGATGGTTCAGTGATTGGGATGTGCGCGCTTCCCAACGGCAAACGTTGTAGTGAACAATCGCTTGCCGCCGGAAGTTGCGGTAGCTATTAAAGGCGGTATGCGCCTTCGCTCCAGGCTTAGTGCGCTAAATCCGCCAGCTTATACATCAGTGTTGTTTCTGCCGTCGCCAGCGTTAATTGGTTGGCAGTCAGGTCGACTTGCGCGCCTTTGCGGAATACGTCGCTAATGGTGTTATCCAGCGCATTTAATTGCGGATCGGCGCACATCATGCGGGTCATCGCGACATTTTTCACTATTAATTCGCCGTCAGACAGCTTACCCTCGCCAGTGAATTGATTGCACATTTTCCCGGATACCGTCATGTCCTCGCCAAAGCTAAGCTCCGGGCCAGTGACGGATGTACCGTTTACGCTTTCCAGAACAAAGCGGTGGTGTTCCAGTTGTTCGCGTTTGACGGACACTTTTCCGCTGCTCACACAGCCCGTCATCATGATGCTCAGGGCGACCAGCGTGACGATTTTCTTCATTGATACTCTCTGTAATCTGATAGTTAACACTGACTATGGTAATGATATGGCCGGATAGATCTTCAGGGGTTATCCGAAAATGCTCCCCTGAGCGCAGGGGAGCGACAGGATTAAAACAGCGCGTTGGGGCAGGGCTCACCCTTCTCAAGCTGACTTAAATTTTGTAATGTGGTTTCGGAGATACTGGTCAACGCTTCCGCTGTCAGAAAGGCCTGGTGGCCGGTAAACAGCACGTTATGGCAGGCCGACAGGCGGCGGAATACATCATCCTGGATAACATCGTTTGACTTGTCTTCAAAGAACAGGTCGCGTTCATTTTCATAGACATCCATCCCCAGGGAACCGATTTTCTGATTTTTCAGGGCTTCAATAGCCGCCTGAGAATCAATTAATGCGCCGCGGCTGGTATTAATGACCATAACGCCATCTTTCATTTGATCGAATGCCGCATGGTTCAGCAAATGGTAATTTTCCGGCGTGAGCGGGCAGTGCAGCGAAATAACGTCCGATTCGGCAAACAACGTTTGCAGATCCACATACTCTACGCCAAGGTCGAGCGCTGCAGCGCTGGGATAGGGATCGAACGCCAGTAGGCGCATGCCAAAGCCTTTCAGGATACGCAGCGTGGCGACGCCGATTTTACCGGTGCCAATGACGCCAGCCGTTTTTCCATGCATCGTAAAACCGGTGAGGCCCTCCAGGGAAAAGTTAGCGTCGCGCGTGCGTTGATAAGCACGGTGAATGCGTCGGTTCAACGTCATCATCATGCCAACCGCATGTTCAGCCACGGCTTCCGGTGAATAAGCCGGAACGCGCACCACCTGCAGACCCAGATCTTTAGCTGCATCCAGGTCGACATTATTGAATCCGGCGCAGCGCAGCGCGATAAATTTCACCCCGTGTTTTTTGAGCTCTTCCAATACCGGGCGGCTCCCGTCATCATTCACGAAGATACAAACCGCTTCGCATCCATTGGCGGTTTTCGCCGTTTTCTCCGTTAGCAGAAAATCAAAAAACTCCAGTTCAAAACCGAATGCTTCGTTAACCTGCTGTAGATATTTCTTGTCATACTGTTTGGTACTATAGACGGCAAGTTTCATATGACCTTCTCCAGTGATGTCAGAATCACACAAATACGATTAAAATTATCTTACAAAAAATCAAAAATAATTGATAGCCATACATATAATGAATAATTTTAGGCTAACATTCCCCAGGATACCGCAAATGGCAGATGAAGGGACGATCTGCGGCTCCGTCATGTCCGTTTGCCGCATGAACTATTAGGCTATCGACGGGTAATCATGCCAAAATAAGATGATAGCCGACTTAATTTTTCGTTAAATCAGGAAATTATGGGCCCATGAAGGGTAAATATAAAGCCGCCCTCGCGCTACTGTTACTGCTGATTCTTGTGCCGCTGACTCTGCTAATGACCCTGGGGTTATGGGTTCCCACTTTGGCAGGGATCTGGCTACCCGTCGGCACCCGTATCGCAATGGAAGAAAGTCCTCGCCTGACACGTCATGGATTAGTGATCCCCGATCTCCGTTATCTGGTGAATGATTGTTCGTTAGCCCACGTGACCGGGGCGGAATTGTCACGTCCCAGCCGATGGTTACTTAATATCAAAAGTCTTGAGCTGGACGCTGCATGTCTGGCGAAACTGCCGGCCTCGGAAGCATCTCCCGCCGCGCCACGTACGCTGGCGCAGTGGCAGTCCATGTTGCCCAATACCTGGATTAACATCGATAATGTCATTCTTGCGCCCTGGCAAGAATGGCAGGGCAAGCTGACGATCGCCGTGACGCCGATCGTTCAACAGATACGTTATCAGGGCGAAAAAGTAAAATTTCAAGGGCAGGTACGCGGTCAGGCATTGACGGTAAGCCAACTGGAGATTGCCGCGGTAGCGAATCAACCACCAGTGACTCTGGCGGGGGAATTTACTTTACCGTTGGTACCGGATGGCCTGCCAGTGAGCGGCCATACGGCGGCGACGCTGCGTTTGCCGCAGGAACCCTCCTTGCTGGATGCGGAACTGGAATGGCGCGATAACGCCGGGCAACTGGTTGTGATGGCGCGGGGCAATCCTGATCCGATTCTCGATCTGCCCTGGGTGGTGACGCGTCAACGGCTGGTCATCAGCGATGGTCGCTGGAACTGGCCATATCAGGGATTCCCTCTGAGCGGACGTCTGGCTTTTAACATTGATAACTGGCCGGCAGGGCTGGACAATGCGCGGGTCAGTGGCCGCCTGAATATTCTGACTCAGGGCGATGCAGGTAAAGCGAACGCCGTACTGACTATCGGGCCGGGAAAACTCAGCATGGATAGCAGTGCGATGCCGCTACAGCTTACCGGTGAGGCTAAACAGAAGGATTTAATCTTTTATGCGGTGTTGCCGGCTATGCTCCGCGGTAGTCTGGCAGATCCGCAGCTCATCTTTGAGCCAGGTGCCTTGCTGCGCTCTCGTGGGCGATTGATTAATGCGCTTGATATTGATGAAATTCGTTGGCCGCTGGCGGGTGTCAAGGTGACGCAGCGCGGCGTTGATGGTCGGTTACAGGCTATTTTACGGGCGCACGAAAATGAAATGGGCGATTTTGTTCTCCATCTTGACGGCCTGGCGAATGACTTTCTTCCTGATGCCGGACGCTGGCGCTGGCGCTATTGGGGACAAGGGAGTTTTACGCCGATGCACGCCCGTTGGGACATCACCGGGCAAGGTGAATGGCGCGATGACACCATCAGACTGACCCGTCTGTCTACCGGTTTTGATCGGTTGCAATATGGCGCGATGACAGTTACATCGCCAAGACTGGTACTGGATAAACCGATTGTCTGGGTTCGCGACGCGACAACGCCGTCGCTACAGGGCGCGCTATCTTTAGAGGCGGGGAAAACCATATTCACCAGCGGAAGTTTGCTGCCACCTTCTATCCTTCATTTTAATATTGACGGTCGCGACCCGACCCTGTTCCAGTTTAAAGGCGATCTTCATGCCGGCGCGATAGGTCCGGTACGGTTGAATGGGCGCTGGGACGGCGAACGCCTTCGCGGGCAGGCCTGGTGGCCGAAGCAGTCGCTCGTCGTTTTTCAGCCGCTACTCCCGCCGGCGTGGAAAATGACGCTACGTGAAGGCGCACTGTATGCACAGGTTGCTTTCTCCGCCGCGCAGGATCAGGGGTTTGAAGCGGGCGGACACGGTGTGCTAAAAGGCGGCAGCGCCTGGATGCCGGATAACAAAATCAATGGCGTCGATTTCATTCTGCCATTTCGCTTACACAACGGAACGTGGCAACTGGGGACGCGTGGGCCGGTCTCACTGCGTATTGCTGAGATAGTAAACCAGGTGACGGCGAGACATATCACCGCCGATTTACAGGGCAGTTATCCCTGGAGTGAGTCGAATCCATTGTTGCTAAGCGATGTCAGCGTAGACGTACTGGGCGGTAAAATCATCATGAAACAGCTGCGGATGCCGCAGCACGATCCGGCGCTTTTACGGGTGCAGAATATTTCTTCCAGCGAATTGATTAGTGCTATAAATCCCAAACAATTCGTTATGTCTGGTCCGGTCAGCGGCGCGCTGCCGCTGTGGTTGAACAATGAAAAATGGATAATTAAAGATGGCTGGCTGACGAATCCAGGGCCAATGACGCTGCGTATCGATAAAGACACCGCAGACGCGGTGGTGGAAGATAATGTCACGGCAGGCTCGGCCATTAACTGGCTGCGCTATATGGAGATTATGCATTCATGGACGAAAATCAATGTCGATAACCTGGGCGTATTAACGATGCAGGCGGCCATTACCGGTAAAAGCCGCGTGGAGGGTAAAACAGCGATCGTTAATTTGAACTATACCCATGAAGAAAATATATTTACGCTGTGGCGCAGTTTGCGTTTTGGCGACAATTTACAGGCATGGCTTGAACAAAACGCAGCATTGCCGCAACTGCCTTGTCTGAGAGATAAGGACTGTGAGGATAAATAATGAAAATGATGTTTGCTATGCTGTTAGCGCTTGCAGCGGTGATGGCGGCGGGCTGTACACCGCGCATTGAAGTCGCCGCGCCTGAGCAGCCGATTACCATCAATATGAACGTAAAGATCGAGCATGAAATACACATTAAAGTTGATAAAGATGTAGAAGAACTTCTGAAATCACGTAGCGATCTATTCTGAGGCCATAATGAAAAAGTACGTAATACTATGGGCGCTGATGCTGAGTTTACTAACGCCTTCGGTATGGGCCCTGACCCTTGAGGAGGCGCGTACACAGGGACGGGTAGGAGAAACGCTAAATGGTTATCTGGCTGCCTTAACGCCTGATGCCGAAACGCAAAAACTGGTGCTTGATATTAATCAAGCGCGGCGTGCCAGTTATCAACAGTTAGCGGATAGCAACCGTCTTCCCGTGGATGAAGTGGCGAAGATGGCCGGGCAAAAACTGGTTGAGCGTGCCAGGCCGGGTGAATATGTGCAGGGAATTAATGGTAAATGGCTGCGTAAATAGTCGAGGCTCGACCGCTTTTTCTCCAGACCATGCATTTTTATTTTGAAAATTTCTGAATTTAGCCGTTTACGCTGTAATTAGGATAACAGCGCGGTATTATCTCTGACGGACTATCTCGCGTTTAGTCATGTTTCAGAGAATATCGATGACACTTTATCAAATTAAACCCGCTTTTCAGGCATTATTACGTCCCTTAATGGCCTGGCTATATCGGCATCATATTACAGCTAATCAGATCACCCTTTCCGCTATAGTCCTCTCTATGGTGACCGGCCTGATATTAACCGTGTTTCCCCTGTACTTTCTGTTACCCGTTGTATTGTTTGTGCGTATGGCGCTTAACGCGCTGGATGGTATGTTAGCGCGCGAATGCCACCAGCAATCCCGCTTAGGCGCTATTCTGAATGAGACAGGCGATGTGATTTCAGACATTGCGCTTTATCTGCCATTTCTTTTTCTGGCTGACAGTAGTTTTCTGTTGGTGCTCACCATGCTTTTGGCCATGATGATGACTGAGTTTTGCGGGATACTGGCGCAAACAATCAACGGTGTACGCAGTTATGCCGGGCCGTTTGGCAAAAGTGACAGGGCGCTGGTGTTTGGCACATGGGGGCTGGTGCTGGCCCTTTGGCCTCAGGCGGCGCACTGGAGCAATATAGTATGGGGTATTGCTGTCGTACTGCTCCTTTGGACGATAGTGAACCGTTGCCAAAGCGCATTACTTGTGACGGTCACAAAATGATGCTGCTCGAAAAATCGCTTATCGTCATTTTTATGCTTTTGCTGGTTGCCACTCTGGTGAATCGTATACTGTTATGGCGCCGTCCTGAGAGAGACTGGCACGAATTAACGCTACGTATTCGTACCTGGTGGCTGATTATTATTTTGTTTTCGCTGGCGCTATTAAGTCCGGTCTGGCTGGCGTTGACCTTTTTCGCGTTGGTCAGCTTTATGGCGTTAAAAGAATTTCTGACGCTGGTTCCCTCCCGTCATTCTGACCGAATGCCGCTATTGTGGATGTTTATTGCGATACCTGCCAATTACTGGCTGATTGGCATTGGCTGGTATGGGATGTTCGTGGTGTTTATTCCGGTTTATGTTTTCTTATTTTTACCGGCACGCATGGTAATTGCGGGCGATACGCAGGGTTTTTTACGTACCGCGTCGCAGCTTCACTGGAGCCTGATGACAACGGTTTTTGCTTTCAGCCATGTCGCCTTTCTGTTGGTACTGCCTGCGGACGACAAACAAACTGGCGCGCTGCTGGTCCTGTTTCTGGTCGGGCTGACGGAGTTTAACGACATCGCGCAATATTTGTGGGGTAAATCATTCGGACGCATCAAAGTAACGCCGAGGGTAAGTCCGAATAAAACGGTGGCAGGGCTTGTGGGCGGCGTGATGACAACTGCGTTGGCTGGTCTGGTGCTGGGGCCGTTACTCACGCCATTGAATACGTCAATGTCATTGCTGGCCGGGGTGATTATTGGCATCACCGGTTTTTGCGGCGATGTGGTGATGTCTGCTGTCAAACGTGATATCGGCGTCAAAGATAGCGGTACATTGTTACCCGGTCATGGTGGCCTTCTTGATCGGCTCGACTCGCTGATTTTTACTGCACCGGTATTTTTCCATTTTATTCGTTATTTTTGCTACTAAGTCGTTATGAACCGATTTCTTCGCATCTTATTTACGTTATGTCTTGTCTGGCCCGTAATCCGCTTATGGCTTGGGTTGAGAGTTAAATACCGGGAGCGGCTTCCTCATCGCGGCCCACTGATCATTGTCGCTAACCATAATAGCCATATGGATGTGTTTGCGCTGCTGTCGCTGTTCCCGCTACGTCAACAAGCTTATGTTCATCCGGTCGCTGCCGCCGACTATTTTTTGCGGAATAAATGGATGCGCTGGTTTGCTATCAATATTCTCAATATTATTCCTGTGACCCGGAAAGGCGGGGAGACAAATCCGTTGGCATTGTGCGAGCAAGCGTTGCGTATGAATAAGATCCTGATCTTGTTTCCTGAAGGCACGCGCGGCGAACCGGGAATATTATCACCGCTGAAGTCAGGAATCTGGCATTTAAGCCAGCGAGTACCGGAGGCGAGCATTGTTCCCGTCTGGCTTTGCGGCACGGAACGGATAATGGCGAAAGGCAATCGTATTCCACTTCCACTATTTATTGATGTCACCATTGGCGATGCGCTGCATTCTCACCCTGAAAAAAAGCCATTTATGGATGATCTCAGGCATCGCTTGCTGGAGCTTCAACAACAGACACAGGGAAATCGTACTTATGCACCATACCCGCACACCGGATGAGCGGTATTTTTTAACGGGCGACAACTCCGAACTCTTTTATCGCTACTGGCCAGCACTGTCGGTAAGCGCGACGCCAAAAGTCATTGTTTTATTTCATCGCGGGCATGAGCACTCAGGTCGCCTACAGCATATAGTCGATGAACTGGCGATGCCAGAGGCGATATTTTACGCATGGGATGCCAGAGGACATGGAAATTCTCCAGGCCAACGCGGCTATAGTCCGTCTCTTGCCCGTTCGGTACAGGATGTAGAAGAATTTATTCGTTTTGTCGCCGCGGATAGTCAAACCGCGCTGGAAAATATCGTTGTAGTGGCGCAGAGCGTCGGTGCGGTATTAGCCGCAACCTGGGCGCACGATTATGCGCCAAACATTCGTGGCCTGATACTGGCTTCGCCAGCGTTTAAAGTGAAACTTTATGTACCGTTTGCACGGACGGGACTCGCTGTGTGGTATCGTTTGCGTGGTCTGTTCTACGTCAATTCCTATGTCAAAGGTAAATATCTGACGCATGACCTTGAACGCGTGACGAGTTTTAATCATGATCCGCTGATTACCCGCTCCATCGCAGTGAATATCCTCCTCGATTTGTACAAAACATCGGCGCGAGTGGTCGCTGATGCCAGTGCGATTACCTTACCTACGCTGCTTCTGGTATCTGGCAAGGATTATGTTGTTCATCGCCAGCCGCAGATAGATTTTTATCAGGGGTTACGTAGTCCTCTGAAAGAGCTTCATATTTTATCTGGCTTTTTTCACGATACGCTTGGCGAAAAAAACAGGCATCTGGCATTTGAGAAAATACGTTGTTTTATTGAGACGCTATATGACTTGCCGCCACAGCGTTTTGATTATCAACATGAAGACCGCTGGAGCCCGGGAGCGGATACCTGGCGTGTGCTAAGCGGTGGGCCTGCGCCCTGTACGTTAGAAGATATTGCTTATCGCGGTCTGCGTTATGGTATGAAGAGGTTAGGTACGCAGTCGGCTGGCATACGTCTGGGGATTGAGACGGGGTTTGATTCCGGCAGTACGCTGGATTATGTCTACCGTAATCTACCGCAGGGCAACAATATAGTCGGACGTTTGATTGATAAAAATTACCTTAATAGTATCGGCTGGAAAGGTATTCGCCAGCGTAAGATCCATTTGCAAATTCTTATCCGTCAGGCGGTTGAAAAGTTGATAGAGCAGGGAATGCCGATCCGGGTAGTGGATATCGCTGCTGGGCACGGACGTTATGTCATGGATGCGCTAGAAGATGAGGAGGCGGTTAGCGATATATTACTGCGTGATTTCAGCGAACTTAATGTCGCGCGTGGGAAAGAAATGATTGCGAGCCGGGGAATGTCCGGCAGAGTGCGTTTTGAACGTGGTGATGCCTTCAATTACGACGAACTGGCGGCGCTAGAACCGAGTCCAACATTAGGTATTGTCTCTGGGCTTTATGAACTTTTTCCTGATAACGCAGTGGTTCGCCGCTCGCTTGCCGGGCTGGCTGCTGCTATCGAACCTGGAGGCGTATTGTTATATACCGGACAACCCTGGCATCCTCAGTTGAAAACCATCGCATGGTCACTCACCAGCCACAAAGATGGTAAAGCATGGGTCATGCGTATACGCACGCAGGGGGAAATGGATGCTTTAGTACATGAGGCGGGATTTGATAAATGCGCGCAGCTTATTGATGAGTCCGGGATTTTTACCGTTTCGATGGCGGTGCGCCGTGGAGTCTGAACGTCGCAAAGTACTTATGCAGGGTACTGCGTGGTTGCTGCTACTGGCGCCGTTTTTCTTTCTTACCTACGGAAAAGTAAATCAATTTACCGCCTGGCGGGATGCCCAATTTCATGATATCGGGAGCATGGTGCTTGGCTGGGAATCTGCCATCCCCTTTATTCCGTGGAGCATTGTTCCCTACTGGAGTCTGGATTTGTTCTACGGACTGTCGTTATTTATCTGCGCTACAACTTTTGAGCAATGTCGGCTGGTGCGCCGTCTGGTACTGGCGTCGGTTATTGCCTGCGTCGGCTTTCTGTTTTTCCCTTTACAGTTTAGTTTCACGCGTCCGACTGTTACCGGCGCAGCGGGGTGGCTGTTCACGCAACTCGAACAGTTCGACTTGCCATATAACCAGTCGCCATCGCTGCATATTATCCTTTGTTGGCTGCTGTGGCGACATTTTAGCCACCATCTTTCCGGCATCTGGCGCAGGCTGTGCGATGTCTGGTTTCTGTTGATTGCCATTTCGGTACTGACAACCTGGCAACACCATTTTATTGATATTATTACCGGTCTGATGGCGGGGATGCTGATCGACTGGATGGTACCGGCACAGTGTCGCTGGCATTGGCAGGTGCCGAATACGGTTCGGTTCCGGTTAATGCGTCGTTACTTATTCGGGATGTCCCTATGCATTATCGTGGGAGTGCTGCTGGCGCCATGGTCATTCTGGCCGTCGGTGTGTTTGTGCTGGCTGGCGTTGTCCTTATTGATTGTGGGCTGCGGTTATGGGGGCGTCGGTGTTGCAGCGCTATGTAAAGATGAAGAGGGGCGACTGTCGCCTGCCGTCTATTGGTTAACGTTTCCGTGGCGCTGGGGGATGTGGCTGGCGATGCGTTGGTTTACGCATCGCCAGCCGCTGGCCAATCACATCGCCGCAGACGTTTATTTTGGCAGTTATCCACGCCGCACTCCTGTACAAAACGCGGTGCTGGATGTGACCTGCGAGTTTCCTCGCCCCCCGGTAACAAGCTCGAAGACCTATTATTGCGTACCCATGTTGGATCTGGTCCCGCCGGACGATGCGCAGCTCCGGCTGGCGGTGGCCATGCTGGAGGCGTTGCGTGTGGAGTACGGAACGGTGCTGGTACATTGTTCGCTGGGGCTATCTCGTAGTGCGATGGTGGTTGCGGCATGGCTATTGAGCTACGGCCATGCGACAACGGTAGAACAGGCGGTAGCGCATATTCGTGCGTGTCGGCCACAAATTGTTTTGATGGATGAACACCTGGAAGGACTGCGGCAATGGCAACAAAAAGTGACAAGGTAATAAGTGAGAATGTACTTCAGCGTGATTTATTGTCGCATACATTAGCAAGTTGGCGATTTTTCCTGCTTTTTACCCTCCCTCCTGGGGTATGGGTGATATTTATCTCTCCGCCGGGCTCGCTGCGCGTCGTTATCGCATTGCTGAGCGGTATGGCCTGTTTGGGTAGTTGGCGGATTTGGTTGGATAGGCGTTATTTCGCGCTGATTACGCTGGAGAATAACTTCCAGGCTGGCGAAGGGCTTTTTATTATCTGGCGGCGCGAAAGAGTACGAGCGATAACCCTAAGCGAGCGTCAGCAGGGGGCGCTCAAACAATTCCGCCGCACTCTGGTCACGATAGCCGCGCTGTGGGGGATATGGCTATTCGCGCTTGCTGTTTGATTAAACCCCTACTCGTTGAGCGTCAACTTTCGGGGCAGTTTGCGCTATCAGGCAACCACTACGCTGTCAATCGCAGCTTTTGCATCAGACTGGGCTTTAGCTGCTACTTCCGGCCCGTAGGCAATGCCTTCGGCAAAGACAAAATTCACGTCGGTGATACCGATAAAGCCGAGGAACACTTTCAGGTAAGGGGCAATCAAATCCGTTGGCGTATCTTTATGGATACCGCCACGGCTGGACAGAACCACCGCGCGTTTGCCTGTTACCAGACCTTCCGGACCTTTTTCGGTATAGCGGAAGGTGATACCGGCGCGGGCAATCAGATCGAAGTAATTTTTTAACTGTGTTGGGATGTTGAAATTGTACATCGGCGCCGCAATAACGATGACGTCGTGGGCTTTCAGTTCAGCAATCAGTTCGTCAGAGAGTGCCAGAGCGTCTTGTTGGCGTGGCGTTAAAGGCGCATCCCCTGGACGCATCGCGCCCACCAGTTCGCCATCCAGGACCGGAACAGGGTTGGCCGCCAGATCACGGACGGTAATTTCATCTGCGACGTGTTTTTCACGCCATTGTTCAATAAAATAGTCAGTTAACTGACCAGACTGAGAGTACCCTGCCAGAATACTGGATTTAAGAACTAATACCTTGCTCATGGGTGTTTCCTTTATATGGATTTGAAGGGGCGCGCCCCGTTGCTTGTTGACACTTTATTCACAATTGCACCGCAGGGATAGTGCAATATATCGAACTCTTTGTTCGAAATTATTGAACAACGTAAAAAAAGCCTCCATGTGGTACTCTATACCTATTATTTAAAATGATTTTGAACAGGCAGAACGCTGCCCAAGACTTTATGACAGAACAATCTACGTTGACACTTCAGGCGTTACAGCAGCGGCTGGATTCTCTGATGCTGCGTGACCGGCAGCGCTTTGCGCGTCGCTTGCATGGCGTGAAGAAAGTGAAAAATGCTGATGCACAACAGGCCATTTACCAGGCAATGGCGAAAGAAATTGAACAGGCCGTGGGGCTGGTCATGCTACGAGAAGCCGCTCGCCCCTCGATCGCTTATCCGCAAAACCTGCCTGTTAGCCAGAAAAAGCAGGACATTCTGGAAGCGATTCGCGATCACCAGGTGGTGATTGTGGCAGGGGAAACCGGCTCCGGTAAAACGACTCAGTTACCTAAGATTTGCATGGAACTGGGGCGCGGAATTAAAGGACTTATTGGCCATACTCAGCCGCGTCGCCTGGCGGCGCGCACCGTCGCTAACCGTATTGCCGAAGAGCTACAAACAGAGCCGGGCGGCTGCATCGGCTATAAAGTTCGTTTCAGCGATCATGTGAGTAGTAACACTATGGTCAAACTGATGACGGACGGTATCCTGCTGGCGGAAATCCAGCAGGACAGGCTGCTGATGCAGTATGACACCATTATCATTGATGAAGCGCACGAACGCAGTCTGAATATTGACTTTTTGCTCGGCTACCTGAAAGAGCTCCTGCCGCGTCGCCCTGATCTGAAAGTGATTATTACCTCTGCGACCATTGACCCGGAACGTTTCTCGCGCCACTTTAATAACGCGCCGATTATCGAAGTCTCTGGCCGCACGTATCCTGTTGAAGTCCGTTATCGACCTATTGTTGAAGAAGCCGACGACACCGAACGCGATCAGCTGCAGGCGATTTTTGACGCCGTTGAGGAGCTAGGGCATGAAAGCGCCGGAGACATCCTGATTTTTATGAGCGGGGAACGGGAAATCCGTGATACCGCCGACGCATTGAGTAAGCTGAATTTGCGGCATACCGAGGTGTTACCGCTCTATGCACGTTTGTCAAACAGCGAGCAGAACCGCGTTTTCCAGTCGCATAGCGGACGCCGTATTGTGCTGGCGACTAACGTGGCGGAAACCTCGCTGACAGTGCCGGGCATCAAGTATGTTATCGATCCAGGCACGGCGCGTATTAGCCGTTACAGTTACCGTACTAAAGTCCAGCGCCTGCCGATTGAACCGATCTCGCAGGCTTCCGCTAATCAACGTAAAGGGCGTTGTGGACGCGTGTCGGAAGGGATCTGTATTCGGCTGTATTCGGAGAACGACTTCCTGTCGCGTCCGGCGTTTACCGATCCGGAAATTCTGCGTACTAACCTGGCGTCGGTCATTTTGCAAATGACCGCGCTGGGACTGGGCGATATTGCTGCGTTCCCGTTTGTCGAAGCACCGGATAAGCGAAATATCCAGGATGGTGTACGTCTGTTAGAGGAGCTGGGGGCAATTACCACCAGCGAGCAGCAGACGACGTATAAACTAACGCCGCTGGGCCGACAATTATCCCAGTTGCCGGTCGATCCACGACTGGCGCGCATGGTGCTGGAAGCGCAAAAACACGGTTGTGTGCGTGAAGCGATGATCATTACTTCCGCGCTCTCTATTCAGGACCCGCGCGAGCGGCCGATGGATAAACAGCAGGCTTCGGACGAAAAGCACCGACGTTTCCACGATAAAGAATCTGATTTCCTGGCGTTTGTGAACCTGTGGAATTACCTCGGTGAGCAACAAAAGGCCCTGTCGTCAAATCAATTCCGTCGCTTGTGTCGCACCGATTACCTGAACTATCTGCGTGTGCGTGAGTGGCAAGATATCTATACTCAATTGCGTCAGGTGGTAAAAGAACTGGGTATTCCGGTAAACAGCGAACCGGCAGAGTACCGGGAAATTCATGTTGCGTTATTAACGGGACTGTTGTCGCATATCGGAATGAAAGATGCCGATAAGCAGGAGTATACCGGCGCGCGTAATGCCCGGTTCTCCATCTTTCCCGGGTCCGGCTTATTTAAAAAACCGCCGAAATGGACGATGGTCGCAGAACTGGTGGAGACCAGCCGTCTGTGGGGACGCACCGCTGCCCGCATTGAGCCAGAATGGGTAGAGCCAGTAGCCCAGCACCTGATTAAGCGGTCATATAGCGAACCGCACTGGGAACGGGCGCAAGGCGCAGTGATGGCGACGGAAAAAGTGACTGTTTACGGCCTGCCGATTGTCGCTGCGCGTAAGGTAAATTACAGCCAGATTGATCCTGCGTTGTGTCGCGAGCTGTTTATCCGCCATGCGCTGGTGGAGGGGGACTGGCAAACCCGCCACGCTTTCTTTCGTGAGAATCTGAAATTGCGAGCGGAAGTTGAAGAGCTTGAGCATAAATCACGTCGCCGCGATATTCTGGTGGATGACGATACTCTGTTTGAGTTTTATGACCAGCGTATTAGTCATGATGTGATTTCTGCCCGTCATTTTGACAATTGGTGGAAAAAAGTTAGCCGCGAGACGCCGGATTTACTCAACTTTGAAAAAAGTATGTTGATTAAAGAAGGTGCGGAAAAAATCAGCAAACTGGATTACCCGAACTTCTGGCATCAGGGCAATCTTAAACTGCGTTTGAGCTATCAGTTTGAACCGGGCGCGGATGCTGACGGCGTCACCGTCCATATTCCGTTGCCGCTCCTTAACCAGGTAGACGAGAGCGGTTTTGAATGGCAGATCCCGGGACTGCGTCGCGAATTAATTATCGCGTTGATTAAATCGCTGCCAAAACCGGTACGCCGCAATTTCGTGCCTGCGCCAAACTATGCTGAAGCATTTTTAGGTCGCGTAACGCCGCTGGAGTTGCCATTACTGGACGCGCTGGAGCGTGAGTTACGCCGTATGACTGGCGTCACGGTTGACCGGGAAGACTGGCAGTGGGATCAGGTGCCCGATCACCTGAAAATCACCTTTCGTGTCGTAAATGATAAAAACAAGAAACTGCAGGAGGGGCGTTCGCTCGCTGAACTTAAAAATGCGCTGAAAGGTAAAGTGCAGGAGACGCTCTCTGCGGTGGCGGATGACGGTATTGAGCAGAGTGGGCTGCATATCTGGAGCTTCGGTGTGTTGCCGGAAAGCTACGAACAGAAACGCGGTAATTACAAAGTGAAAGCGTGGCCAGCGTTAGTAGATGAGCGTGACAGCGTCGCGATTAAACTGTTTGATAACCCGCTGGAACAACAGCAGGCGATGTGGTGCGGTTTACGCCGTCTGCTATTACTGAATATTCCCTCACCGATTAAGTACCTGCATGAGAAGTTGCCGAACAAAGCCAAGCTGGGGCTGTACTTTAACCCATACGGCAAGGTGCTGGAACTGATCGACGACTGTATTTCCTGCGGCGTAGACAAACTGATCGACGCCAATGGCGGACCGGTGTGGACAGAAGCGGGATTTGCCACGTTGCACGAAAAGGTGCGCGCCGGGCTGAACGATACTGTAGTGGATATCGCGAAGCAGGTTGAACAGATCCTGACAACCGTATTCAATATCAACAAACGTCTGAAAGGGCGAGTGGATATGAGCATGGCGTTGGGGCTGTCCGATATCAAGGCGCAGATGAGCGGGCTGGTGTATCGTGGTTTTGTGACGGGCAATGGCTTTAAACGCCTCGGCGATACGCTGCGTTATCTGCAGGCAATTGAAAAGCGGCTGGAAAAAATGGCGATCGATCCGCACCGTGACCGGGCGCAGATGCTGAAAGTTGAAAGCGTTCAGCAAGCGTGGCAGCAGTGGATAAACAAACTGCCCCCGGCACGTCGAGAAGATGATGATGTGAAAGCAATTCGCTGGATGATCGAAGAGCTTCGCGTCAGTTATTTTGCCCAACAGCTTGGTACACCGTATCCTGTTTCTGATAAGCGTATTTTACAGGCGATGGATCAGATTACGGCATAACGCCGTCTTTCGGAGAGATCCGGTACTCATTCTGTATGCGTCCGGTAGCCTATTGAGAGCAAAAAGGAGGAACAATGCAAATGAGGCAATTTCCAGTACTCTCCGGAAGAACATTATTTGCGGTGAATACCGTTGGGCAGTGGTTGGCGCAAAATGATTTTTCCGGCGAACAACCTTATTCGTCGGATTGTGTCATCCTGGCGGGCAACGCAGTGATCCCCACTATCGATGCAGCCTGTCGTATCGCCAAAGCGCAGGGCGTTCCTTTACTGATTAGCGGCGGCATTGGCCATTCAACGCCATTTTTGTACGCCGCGATCGCCCGGCATCCCCGCTACAATATTATTCGTACCACCGGACGTACCGAAGCTGCAATCCTCGCTGATATTGCGAATCAGTTCTGGCATATTCCGGCAGAGAAAATTTGGGTGGAAGATCAGTCTACCAATTGTGGTGAAAATGCCCGTTTTTCTTGTGCATTACTCCGTCAGGCAAAAGAAAGTATTAACACCGCTATCGTTGTGCAAGATCCCACTATGCAGCGGCGCACGATGGCGACGTTTCGTCGCGTGACGGGCGACGATATTGATGCGCCGCGCTGGCTGAGTTTTCCCGGGTTTATTCCGGAACTCTGTCATCTTAACGACGGTACAGATTTTGTTAATGCTGAAGAGGGGGTCTGGACGGTAGAGCGTTACCTTTCCCTGATTGCCGGTGAGCTGCCACGTTTGCGTGACGATGAAACAGGATACGGGCCGCGCGGTAAAAATTTTATTATTCACGTCGATATTCCACAAGATGTCGAAACAGCATGGCATATATTGCAATCGGATACGACGTTGTGCGGTATAGCTGGTCAGCGAGTGTTGCGCTAAAGATCGTCCGTTAGCGTATGCACACGGACAAGGGCGAAAACATCTCACAAAATTGATGAATTATTTATAAAAGCTGGTTATGTTGTCGCTTTATACTTTCTATTCAGGACGTATTATGGGCAATAAGTATTCCAGCCTGCAAATTGGTATTCACTGGTTAGTCTTTTTTCTGGTTATTGTGGCTTACGCTGCGATGGAATTACGTGGGTTCGTGCCGCGCAGTTATCGACCCTGGTTTAATATCACGCACGTTTCATGTGGTATTACGATTTTGATTTTAATGGTGGCGCGTTTGTGTCTCCGGCTGAAATATCCAACGCCGCCGATTGCTCCCCGCCCAAAACCCATGATGACAGGAATGGCGCATTTGGGACACCTGGTTATTTACCTGTTGTTTATAGCGCTGCCTGTTATTGGCCTGATCATGATGTATAACCGAGGCAATCCCTGGGTCGCATTTGGTATCGTAATGCCGTATGCCGTTGAAGCTAACTTTGAACGTGTGGATATGCTAAAGTCCTGGCACGTTACTTTGGCGAATCTGGGCTATTTTGTGATTGGACTTCATGCCCTCGCTGCGCTGATGCATCATTATTTCTGGAAAGACAATACGCTGTTACGCATGATGCCGCGTAAGCGTTCCTGACATTTCCCTCAGCCCCGCGTCAGGCGGGGCGATACGTTTCCCTGTTATCGTCAGAAATCCAAAGCAGATATCATAGCTTACAACGTGTGCTGTTCAGAAAACGCCTGCGTCTAATTGAGACCCGTGACGCAGGCGAAGAAGAGCGGGTCTACATCGGAAGCAAGTATTATACTTATTTGTATGACAAATAAAACAAGCAATTTATATCTTGCTATTTTATTTTAATCAATGCGTTAAATATAAAAACTGTGTTGCACCGATGATGTGGAAGCGAACAAAACCTACGCCAGGCGAGGTGCGGTTGCGGAAAATAGCGCAACGGTTCCGTGTTGCTCCAGAGTCACTTTAGCGAAGTGCTCATCTAATACGCTGTGTAACGTATCAGCTGAATCATCGGTATTGCTGAATATCCCTTTCTTGTTGTATACCGCCATCAATTTCTTGCCAAAGGCGTTATGAGAAACCGCTTTGCCCAGAATAGTGGCGCCAAAAAGCGTGCCGCCAGGTTTAAGCGCCATACCGGCATTTTTAATTGCTTTCGCTTTCGTTGCCATATCACCAGGTAAGCAATGCAGGAGATAGTACATTGAGACGGAATCGAACCGTCCCTGCCAGTCCGCGGGAAACGTTTCGAAAACATCATGTTGTAGTGTGTCGCGGATTTTTTCATCACCCACACGGCCGGCGGCTATTTTCAGGCTATCCGGATTCAAATCCATCAGTGAAATGGCATGGTTCTCAGGTGCATGTTTCAGGTAATATCCTGTGCCTACACCAATATCCAGATGAGTCTCGCCCATATGATGCAGGAAAAAAGGAAGGAGCCGCGTATCAGTAGGGCACTTCCAGGCATATTTGTTGGAAATATTGAGTACCCACCAGTCATATAAGCTAAGCGTAAATGGGTTATAGACTTTTGCGCCTGATTGTTGTGTATGCTTCATTGTTCTCTCACTAAATAGTTTCGCGGTGGGATTAAAACAATGAAATAATCGTTAGGCAAGCATTAATCAGGGGGGTGAGTAATATGATTCGGTAGTTGAAATTCATCGCATATATTAAGCGGCCATTATATTATGACAGTTAATAAACATACATATAATAGCGAAGCTCATGATAGTGAATATATATAACGCAATAATATAACTTAAAACACCAATCAACAATAGGTGTGATATTGATCGCACTCAGTAATGAATTAAGCTCAATTCAATAATCCTTATCGTAGAGGCGTAGCAACTTACGCTCCAGAAGTCTGCTCAAAATGACAATAAACGTAACGCCCGTAAGATACACAATGGCGGCAAAAAAATAGGCATGAAAAAATTTAAAGTTTGTTGCTGCAACTTCCTGAATACGTGCAAAAAATTCCGTGTATTGGATTAGGAAAACGATGGAGCTGTCTTTAAGGTTATTAATTACCTGATTGGTTAAGGCTGGAATAGAGGACAGGAATACCTGAGGTAGTATTATCAAAAAAAACACCTGCTGTTTGTTAAATCCCTGAACGATTGCCGCTTCAGTTTCATATTTACTCAATGCATTATAGGCGGTGGTCATGTATGCGGCATTATAAGCCCCCACGTTTAATGTAAATCCTGTCACCGCAACAGTAAAAGGGGATAGATTAATACCGATTGGTGGTAGGCCATAATAAATAACAAATAAAATGAGAATAAGTGGTGTGCCGATAAAGAAATCCATGTACATTTTGGCTATCGTTTTTACTACTGCCCGATGACTAAGTCTCAGGAAAAAAATGACAATTCCCCATAAAAAACCGGTAACAGAAACGATAAGCGCAAGCTTACAGGTTTCCTTTATGCCATCCAGGACCAGTGGAAGCTGTTCAGCCAGGTCATTAAAGAAAAGGAGCCAGCCAGCGATCATTGTTTTGCCTCACTAAAAAAAAAGTGAATTTCCGGATCTGCTTCCTGTGAAGTAATATCTGTAAAAGCACCTTCTGCCTGAATCCTGCCACGGTTAAGAAATGTTACGTCATTGCTTAGCTGTCTGGCGAGACGAACGTCATGAGTAACACATAATATGGTTACGCCATTGCTGTGAAGCTGTTTGATCAACATCCCGACTTCGCGGGTCATGAGTGGGTCAAGCGCAGACGTTGGTTCATCAAAAATAATGAGTTCGGGATCGGTAACCATTGTACGGACCAGGGCAACGCGCTGTTGCTGTCCACCTGAAAGTTGGGAAGGATATTTCTCGCTATGTGACACCATGTCAAGTTTTTGTAGTTCATGTAAGGCCTTATCCCGGGCCTCCTCTCGGGGCATCTTAAACACTTTACACAGCGCAAGAGTAATATTATCCATGACAGTAAGATGACGATACAAAGCGTAATTCTGAAATACGCAACCGACCTTTTTCCTGAACTCGAGAATATTAAATCCTTTATCATAAATATTCCTGCCATGAAAATAAATAGTCCCATCATCAGGTTGTTCCAGTCGGACCAGACAACGTAAAAGCGTGGTTTTTCCGCATCCAGATGGCCCCATGACAACTTTTATTTCCCCGCGTTGAATCTTCAGGTTGACTGCATCAAGGATTCGTTTGCTTGAATATTCTTTGCTTATTTCTTTTAACTCGATTAAAAACATATGAGTTACCTTTTATTTTATACTTCAATCAATGCGATACTTTTTTTCAAAGAATCCAGCCAGAAGAATAAATATTTTATAAATAGTAAAATATAAGACTCCGGAAAGGGCGTAGATCTGCAACCCGTTCATTGTGAAGGCGGTCAGAGACATGGCCTGCTTCGTTATCTCGGCGATACCAACTGTATAAGCAAAGGGCGTTGCTTTTAATACAGAAGAAAATTCATTGATAATGGCAGGTACAGAAAAACGCAACATCTGTGGTAGTTCAATGTTTAGGATAATTTGTAATCGACTCATGCCAGCAATTTTCGCTGCCGTTATTTCAACGGGTTCAACCAGGGTCAGTGCTCCCCTGAACACTTCTGCAAGATAGCTTCCGCTGATTAAGCCAATACTGATATTCATGGCCATCAGCGGGGAAACATTTATACTAATCGATGGCAATCCAAAATAAACAAGAAAAACAGCAATTAATACCGGAATTCCACGAAGTGTAAAAACCAGGATATCGAGCATTCGCTGCAGTGGGCGAGGGCATAGCCGCCGTAATACGGCGACTGCAAGCCCGACAAAAAAAGCTGAGAGAAAACAGGTAAATGTTACAAGCAGAGTGTTACTCACTCCTTCCAGTAAGAAATAAAATATTGTCAGCATATTATGTGATGACATAAATTACTATTTCATCCATTTATCAACGATGCTGGATATTTTCTGTGGTCCCTGTTCTTTAAGCCATAAATTAAAATCGTCACGCACTGGAGAACCTTTCTTAAAGGCGACGCCAAGTTGATCAACTCCTTTGAAAACATAACGGCTTTCTATCGGCATGTTTTGTTTGTTTTTGAAACTAAAGTAAACAGGTTCCTCTATGAATGCCAAATCAAGATTGCCGTTTTTTAGATCGGTTATGGTTTCATTGTACGTTGGATACAGTTTTACTTTGTTTAACGAGTAGTAACCCTTGGGCTCCAGATCGTTTTTGATAAGGTCAGAGTAAGCCATCCCCCGGGGATACCCAATAGAATACTGATTTAATTCACTTAAATTTTTTATGGTTATTTTATTATTGGCCATACTGACTAAATAAAAAGAGTTAAGGTAATAAGGATCTGAGAAATCAATAACCTTCTTACGTTTGTCTGTGATTGAAATGCCCGAGAACGCGATATCTGCCTGACCACTGGCCACCGCGCCAAGCATCCCGTCCCAGGCATATTCGGTGATATTTAGTTTACAATGCCGTGACTGACAGTAAGATGAGAGAAGTTCCAGATCCATTCCCTGTAATTTTCCATCAGCGTTTTTAAATAACATGGGAGGCGAGGCCGGTGATACTGCAACATTAAGCGTTTTTCCTTCAACGATACTGCCCGCAAAAGCTGATGATGACATTATTCCTAATACTACCGGTAAGACGATTTTTTTGAACAACATGTTATTTATGCTCCTGTAGAAAGGTCATACGTGTTATAAATTAACAATCAGGATTGCGCCTGACATATGCAGACATAAACAATATGATATTGTTTATGCTCCATTTACGTTTACATGTTATCTATGATAAGCAGATAAATACTTCAGTGACCGGGGTTTTAATGTCTCTAATTATCATCTTACCAACCTATTCAGGGCCAATATAACGGCTTATCTTTTCTTGTCAAATACATTTTTTGAGCGCTATTGGTTTTCTCGTTATCTATATTTGTAAGCATATAGATTATTTGGCTGTTCAGACAGTCAAAGTCAGGCAGTATCCCCTTCAACGTTAGTATAGTTATCAAAATGTTAACTTGTTTTAATAGATAAAATCCTTAATTAAGAAATTTCTTAATATGTATTGATACAGATGCAAAACTCTTAAATTAGTATCATATACCTTGTGAGATAAACATAAATACAACTAATAAATCCAGGATTAATATTTCTATCCGGATAACAAACAGGCGTAACGTGGTTTCTCCATTAAGTTATCTTGCCAATGGTAAAATCGGTGATATTTTTGTCGGTTTTGCGCATTCCCCTCCCAAAAATACATTACCACCATATTGTTATCATGCTAACGAAAAGCGGCTGGCAATGGAACGTTTACGGAATGACAGAATGTCATTACTGTACGAGAATGTTTTCTTCGCAGGCTATGATTCGTTATGGAGATTGCACCGATTGAGTGAGTGAGAAGGGGCGCACCGTTTATGAACCGTTATGGAGTTAATATGGCTAATGTGATTGAAGATTAATAGAGATGAAATGCATTTACTCTTTATTATTAATAATGAAAGTAAATATATTGTCAACGAACGGGAATTAATCTTAGAAATGTAATGGCTGGCTGCTATTATTCGTTATTGACTGTCATCTTAATTAACAGTATATCCTCATGGATTCATAGAGAGGGTGTAAACTGAATAATTTGAGTGCTTATCATATACTATCTATTAATCACCTTGATGTAACCTGAAGATGTATTCTTGATTTTGTGTCAGTTATTGAAATAATTTTATACAGGTTAATATAGAATGAATGATGATTCGATTATTAAAAATTCTTCGATACTTTTAGCTTATTTAGGTGGTCTGGGTTGGGGGAGCGCTTATTTTTATGGTTGGGGTGTGTCTGCTTATTATGGTTTTCCCTGGTGGTATGTGGGGGTTGGACCAGATAATATTGCCAGAAGTCTATTTCATGCTATTAGCCTGATGGCTATTTTTATAATGGCATGGGGGGTTGGTATTTTATTATTTTTTATAGTAAAGCAGAAAGCGCGTATTAAAGATCTTAGTTTTGTACGTCTTTTTTTAGCCGCGGTTTTGTTTTTTATTCCTCTGGTTGTTGAATTTTCTATATTAACGAAGACATTTCTATGGGAGTTTTTGCTTATCGTTTTCCTGGTGGCTTTATGCTTGTCTGTGGGAATGCGGTTTTATAGTAAATTGATGCCAGTAATTTGCCTTACTCAGTTAACCTGGGTGCGAAAGAATTGTTTGGCCATAATTATGGTTGGTTTTATTATATATTTTTGGCTCTTTTCTTTTTTTGTTGGGGCTTATAAGCCGCAATTAAAAAAAGAGTATGAGATGATATTATATGACGGTGGCTGGTACTATGTATTGGCCAGGTATCATGATAGTTTTGTTTTATCAAAATCCTTTACCAGTAATAATAATAGGTTTATTATCTTTAGACCAGATGATGGTCACTCTTATGAAATCGCCCTCGTTAAGGTCAGACTTTAGTAAATTAACAGGGATATTTAGGCGATAAATATCCCTTCCTTTCTCATTGTATAAGTTATTCATGTGACAGTTATATGACGCATTTCTGTATATTGCGTATAATGCGGCTTTGATATCCTCTCAGCATTGTTGTGACTAATGATATGAATCTTAACCATTTTTGCTATTTGCTACTGGCCTGCGCGGCGGCAGGAAGTTTTTTTACGTTGCATCCCTTCGTGATGTGGTTTCTGCTCGCCAATGTGTTAACGCTGGTGATTTATGGAGTAGACAAACTGGCGGCACGTAAAGCCTGGCGTAGAGTACCGGAATCCACGTTGTTGGTCTTTGGGGTGGTAGGAGGGTGGCCTGGCGCGATCGTTGGTCAACGGCTCTTCCGCCATAAAACGCAGAAGCAACCTTTTAAAACATACTTCATCTTCAGTGTGATAATCAGTATTTCAATGATGGTGGTGGCTTATCAGTTCTATCCATTTTCACCTGCCTGAACTTCGTCAGGATCTTTGCTGGCGTACAATGCACACTCAGGAAACCTTCAACAAGGTTTAAGGGGCCTGTACATTGAACAGACACCGTCTTCTGAGTAAAAAATCATGGCGTTATACAGACATAAAGATTGATAGCTTTGGCTGTCTTGATCTATCCTTTATGAAAAACTACTGTATATAAAAACAGTAAATTAAAAGGGTGATTGCCATGATGTTTTTTCAGTCTGCGGAATGTCGCACACTCAGAACCTTTCCGTTATTCAGCGACCTTGTTCCCTGCGGTTTTCCCTCGCCAGCTCAGGATTACGTTGAAACACGTATCGACCTCAACGAGCTACTGGTGCAGCATCCCAGTGCCACGTATTTTGTAAAATCCGCAGGCGATTCAATGCTTGGGGCGGGCATCGGTGATGGTGATTTACTGATTGTTGATAGTGCCCGCAATCCTGCGCATGGCGACATTGTTATCGCTGCCGTCGGGGGGGAATTCACGGTGAAACGGCTACAACTCCACCCGGTTGTCATGCTCAAACCGGAGAATAGCGCCTACACGCCTATTATTATCGGCAGCGAGGATATACTGGATATATTCGGCGTCGTGACTTTTATCGTGAAAACGGCAGGGTAACCATGTTTGCACTGGTTGATGTGAACGCGTTTTATGCCAGTTGTGAACAGGCCTTTCGGCCTGACCTGAAAGGGAGACCGGTTGTCGTTTTGTCAAATAATGATGGCTGCGTCATTTCACGATCGGCAGAAGCAAAGCCGTGGGCAGCAATGGGCGCTCCCTATTTTAAACAGAAAGCGATATTCAGCCGACATGGCGTGGTTTGTTTCAGTAGTAACTATGAGCTTTATGCCGATATGAGCCACCGGGTGATGTCCATTCTGGAAGCCCTCTCACCCCAGGTGGAGCATTACAGTATTGATGAGGCATTCTGCGATCTGACAGGGGTAAGAAACTGCCGTGATCTGACCGATTTTGGCAGGGAAATTCGCGCCACGATACAACAACGTACCCGCCTGACGGTGGGGGTAGGTATTGCGCAGACCAAAACCCTGGCAAAGCTGGCTAATTATGCAGCAAAACGGTGGCATCAATCGACGGGTGGCGTAGTTGACTTATCGAATGTTGAGCGTCAGCGTAAACTGATGGCGGTACTGTCGGTGGGGGAGGTGTGGGGAGTGGGGCACCGTATCTGCAAGAAGCTTGAAGCCATGGGGATCAGAACGGTGCTGGATCTGGCTGACAGCGATATTCACTTTATCCGGAAACACTTCAATGTCGTACTCGAAAGAACAGTGCGGGAGTTACGTGGCGAACCTTGTCTGGATCTGAAGGAATTTGTTCCCGTAAGGCAGGAAATCATCTGCTCTCGATCATTTGGCGAACGTATTACTGATTATAATTCTCTGCGCCAGGCTATCTGCTGTTATGCTTCGCGAGCGGCGGAAAAACTACGCAGCGAACACCAATATTGCCGCTTTATATCGACCTTTGTCAAAACGTCTCCGTTTGCGCTTAACGAACCGTATTACAGTAACCATGCATCGGTAAAGCTGCTTACGCCAACCCAGGATAGCAGAGATATTATTAGCGCTGCGACACACTGTCTGGATGCAATCTGGCAGGATGGGCACTGGTATCAGAAAGCGGGGGTACTGTTGGGTGACTTTTTCAGCCAGGGATTAGCCCAGCTTAATTTATTTGATGACAATGCGCCTCGTCCCGGCAGCGAGAAGTTGATGCAAGCGCTCGATGCGCTTAATGCAAAGGAAGGAAAAGGCACTCTGTATTTCGCCGGGCAAGGGATACAGCAGCAGTGGCAAATGAAACGTGAAATGCTGTCACCGCGGTACACGACAAGGTTTTCCGATCTGCTACATGTTAAGTAACTGGCTCGATCAGCTCCGGGTCCTGATTTTTCACATTTCCTACAGCGCGCGTTACGGCATGCCAGATAAACTTGTCGGCGGACACGGCCCCCTCTGCTGCTATCACCTCTGCCTCTTTTCCGCTAATATCCTGGCACACCCATTCCCGTGCGGCCTCTGGTGACAGAACCAGCGGGCGGCGGTCGTGAATATCGACCAGACCGTGGTCTGCTGCTGCCGTCACAATCAAAAAACCTTCCTCTTCATCCCCGCGTTCGAACGGTGTACTGCCGATTGCCGCCATAAAGATGGGTTGACCATCCTCGCGATGGATGAAGTAAGGCTGCTTTTTGCCGCCGTCCTTTTTCCATTCGAACCAACCATCAGCAAAACAGATTGCCCTCCCATGCTGCCATAAAGGTTTAAACATTCTGCTGGTGGCCGCAGTTTCGACGCGCGCATTGATAAGCGGTGGCTTATTCCACCATCCGGGGGCGTATCCCCAGAAGACCGGATCGAGATGCAGTTGCCCGTCACGTTCGCTCAGCAGCAGGACTTTGGTGCCCGGGGCAACGTTGTATCGTCCGATCGGTTCGGGGTCATACGCGATCTTACGCCCAGGCTCATGGGCCAGGTAAGCCAGATATTCTTCACGTGCCTGAGTTTGTGCAAAGCGTCCACACATAGAAACCTCCAGTCATTAGACTAAAAGTATAGGTTAAGACCGAGTCTGGATTTTTTACTATTAATTAAAAAACATGATAGTAAACCCCTCTATTGTATAGAGTGGTTTACATAACAATTTGAATTTTAATATTTTTTAGTTATTTACCGCCTTCAGGGGCGCAATGGGGACAATGCTATATTTATCATTGAGCATACTCACCTGGCCACCGTTAAATTCTTTAATCCACGATGAGTACACCCGGTAAACCATGAACTACACACCCATCGGTTGGTTTAGTGTCCAACTTCTGGGGGCAGTTCATTTCGCGGGTTTTCAGGTGGGTTATTTCAGGCTCACGTTTCGTAGAATCGCCTGACCAGCAACAGACTGGACCTTCCAGACCCCGTCCTCTTGCACCATGCAGTCAATAACGGTGTGCTTCTGCTTTACACCGAACGAAACGTAGATTTGCATACAGACTGGATCATAGTCTGATGACACGATCTCAATCTGCTGCCAGTCATCATCCCACTCCTGCGCCTTTATAAACATATCGGCGTCAGGAGCGTCCCCGATGTTAGGGTCTGCTGAGTTTGATTTTTTTAGGGCGGTGATTGTGTTTGATGTGACGTAGGGACGGAGCCCCTCATAGTCTGCCAGGGGGTTTTTGTCCTGTGCGAGCTGGGACATATACCAGTGATTGAATTTGAGGGCGGCCACCTCAGGCCCGTCAGAGGGCACGCCTGCAAAAGCGGTGGGGCAGATTAACACGCCGAAAATAATCAGGGGTTTCATGTCAGTTATGCCTGTAGAGTTGATAGGGTGGTTGTTGAGCACGATAGGTGTCACCTGGGTACATAGTTCGTTGTTTGAAATCTGAATACCAGGTGCCGTGACCGTCATATATACAGGCATGACCCTCCGTGCGTCCGTGGGTGGGTTGGATAACTGCGACATCCCCCTCCTGTGGTGAGCCCGATACTGGCCGGAAACCTGCGGCGTATAAATTTGCCCGTATGTCTTTTGCGAAATGAGTGTTGATTAGCCGTGCCCCACCAGCGCGGATCGCATTTGAAACAAAATGAGCGCATTTGCGTTGGCTTGAACTGCCTGCGTGCATTCGTGCATATTCAACAACTCTGTGTTTATCCCAGTCCATAAAACTTCCCTTTATAATAAAAAACACAACCCAGAAACGTTATGCCAAAAATTTAATAGTTTTTGTAATTAATTTTGTGTCGATATTAACCAATATCGGGATCGTTTATGTGTTTAAAAAATAAATTCATGAAATAACCCACTGCGTTTTGCGATATGCGAGATAAATATGACCTTTCAATTCAATAAATGCAGTGAGAAGAGTCTGGCAGGCGTGACGCTTTCGCTCTCGCCAGTAGATTTTTGCGTAACTGAGAGTTTGCGCACGAAAGAGCGCCAAATAGAACTGGTGGCGGCAGGCAAGAGCCAGACAATGAAGAGCCGCCACCTGACAGGACACGCTATTGACGTTTATGCGTATCCGCCCGGGTTGCCCCGGCGGCTCACGGGACTGGAAATACTACGAATAAATAGTACAGGCGTTTAAGCGCGCCTCCCAATATGTCCATCACCCGTATTTGCTAACTCCCTGATATTAAAAAATCTTATGTTTTACAATTAAATAAAAATTCTGATAGTATACCCCTCTATAGTATATGGAGAGTGGTATGCCGCATTCACCTGAAGATAAAAAACGTATTCTTACTCGTGTTCGTCGTATACGCGGGCAGGTCGAGGCGCTGGAGCGAGCGCTTGAGTCCGGCGAACCTTGTCTGGCAATTTTGCAACAGATAGCCGCCGTACGCGGTGCATCCAATGGTTTAATGGGTGAAATGGTTGAAATCCACCTGAAAGATGAGCTGGTCAGCGGGGATACCACGCCAGATCAGCGCGCGCTCCGGATGGCGGAAATCGGTCATCTCCTTCGTGCTTATCTAAAATAACAATTCCCCTCACCGTAACAGGAAGAGACATATGAAATCACGTGCAGCAGTTGCTTTTGGTCCCGGTCAGCCATTAAAAATTGTCGAGATTGACGTTGCGCCGCCGAAAAAAGGTGAAGTCCTGGTCAAAATCACCCATACGGGCGTTTGCCATACCGATGCCTTTACGCTTTCCGGCGACGACCCGGAAGGCGTATTCCCGGCAGTACTGGGACACGAAGGTGGCGGTGTGGTGGTTGAGGTCGGCGAGGGGGTGACCAGCCTGAAACCTGGCGACCATGTTATTCCACTGTATACGGCGGAATGCGGCGAGTGTAAGTTCTGTAAATCCGGTAAAACTAACCTTTGCCAGGCCGTACGCGCAACGCAGGGAAAAGGGCTTATGCCAGATGGCACCACCCGTTTTTCCTATCATGGTGAGCCTGTTTATCACTACATGGGAACCAGTACTTTTAGTGAATATACTGTTTGTGCGGAAATTTCTCTGGCGAAAGTTAATCCGCAGGCACCGCTGGATAAAGTGTGTTTGCTGGGGTGTGGCGTAACGACCGGTATTGGCGCTGTCCATAACACCGCCAAAGTGAAAGCGGGTGATACCGTTGCCGTCTTTGGTTTAGGCGGTATCGGGTTGGCAGTCATTCAGGGGGCGGTTCAGGCTAAAGCAGGGCGTATTTTAGCTATTGATACCAATCCGGAAAAATTTACGCTGGCGGGTGAAATGGGAGCTACAGACTTTATTAATCCGAATGATTATGACAAACCGATTCAGGACGTCATTATTGAGCTGACAGATGGCGGCGTGGATTTCAGCTTTGAATGTATCGGTAACGTTAATGTGATGCGTGCGGCGCTGGAGTGCTGCCATAAAGGCTGGGGAGAAAGCATTATTATTGGCGTCGCGGGCGCAGGGCAAGAAATTAAAACCCGCCCCTTCCAGTTAGTGACAGGCCGCGTCTGGCGCGGTTCCGCATTTGGCGGTGTGAAAGGGCGCACGCAGTTGCCAGGCATGGTAGAAGATGCGATGAACGGCAAAATTCGCTTAGATCCTTTTATTACTCACCGCCTGCCGCTGGAGCAGATTAACGATGCCTTTGAACTCATGCATCAGGGCAAATCCATCCGTACCGTTATCCATTTTGGTGATAACTGATTCATCCGCCAGCGGATTTTCTGCTGGCGCTTTGCTGAATTTTCTGGAATGAATGTTGTGAAAATGTGATGAAGGCTGCGCTTTTCGTGGTAAGCAAACGTCATGACGTGCCGATGACTCTCTAACGGGCGTGTTTACACGCATTAAACCTACAAGAGAGTAGAAGGTCATGGGCAACACATTATCGATACAAGCCTCGCATAAGCGGGGCTTCCTGCATCACATTCGGCTGGTTCCGCTGTTTTCCTCCATTCTCGGTGGCATCCTTCTTCTTTTCGCATTAAGCGCCGGGCTGGCAGGCTATTTTCTGCTACAAGCCGATCGTGATCAGCGTGATGTAACGGACGAAATCCAGGTCCGGATGGGATTATCCAACAGCGCTAACCACTTGCGCACCGCACGTATCAATATGATCCACGCCGGCGCGGCGAGCCGTATTGCCGAAATGGATGAAATGAAGGCCAATATTGCCGCCGCAGAAATGCAGATCAAGCAATCTCAGGATGGCTTTAACGCTTATATGTCCAGAGCAGTTAAAACACCTGAAGATGAGGCGCTGGATAACGAACTTAACGCCCGCTACACCGCCTATATCAATGGGTTACAACCGATGCTGAAATTTGCCAAAAATGGCATGTTCGAAGCGATTATTAACCATGAAAACGAGCACGCAAAACAACTGGATACGGCATATAATCATGTCCTGCTGAAAGCCATTGAACTGCGCACCGGGCGGGCGAAGCTTTTGGGCGAGCAGGCGTACCAACGTACCCGGCTTGGTATGATGTTTATGATTGGCGCATTTACGTTAGCGCTGGTGCTGACATTAATGACCTTTATGGTGCTGCGCCGTACGGTGATCAGACCGCTACAACAGGCTGCATTACGTATCGAACGTATTGCAGCGGGCGATCTCACCATGGATGACGAGCCCGCAGGACGCAGCGAAATCGGCCGCCTGAGCCGTCATCTACAGCAGATGCAGCATTCGTTGCAGCAAACGGTAGGGGCAGTGCGTCAGAGCGCGGAGGAAATTTATCGCGGCACCAGCGAAATTACTGCCGGTAACACGGATTTGTCTTCTCGAACGGAAGAGCAGGCCGCTGCCATTGAACAGACCGCCGCCAGTATGGAGCAGTTAACGGCAACCGTTAAACAGAATGCGGATAATGCGCATCACGCCAGTAAACTGGCGGAAGATGCCTCCGGTAAAGCCAGTCGTGGAGGCCAGATCGTTTCCGGGGTGGTTCAAACAATGGGAAATATTTCCATCAGCTCGAAAAAAATCTCAGAAATTACCGCTGTCATTAATAGTATTGCTTTCCAGACCAATATCCTGGCGCTGAATGCGGCGGTTGAAGCTGCGCGCGCCGGGGAGCAAGGACGGGGATTTGCGGTGGTCGCCAGTGAGGTTCGAACCCTTGCCAGCCGCAGCGCGCAGGCAGCAAAAGAAATTGAGGGGTTGATCGGCGAATCGGTCAACCTGATAGAACAGGGCGCTGACGAGGTTGTCGCCGCGGGGAGCACCATGAATGAGATTGTGGAAGCCGTAAAGCGCGTCAACGATATCATGCTTGAGATCGCGGCGGCTTCCGATGAACAAAGCCGTGGCATTGTTCAGGTAAGTCAGGCGATTTCCGAAATGGACAAAGTTACGCAGCAAAATGCGTCGCTGGTAGAAGAGGCTTCAGCAGCGGCGGCCTCACTTGAAGAACAAGCCGCCCGCCTGACGCAAGCCGTCGGCGCATTTCGTTTACAGGGGACAGATCCCTCTTTCCTTTAATCATTAACAAGCGCCTACGGGCTACTTCTAGCCGCAGGCGCTTTTATATTTATTGATTTTGTCACAACGGCATAGATTTACGAATGGCCGCAATTAACGTTTGCGCTCCGGTTGAGAGCAGGGTATCCACCCGCGTAAGAATACCTATCGGTTCGCCTGCGCTCTGGGTCGGCACGGGCAATGAGACCAGCGTTGCCTGGCGAAGATCCTCCTTAACCGCGCCAGAAGGGACGAACCAGACGTAATCGTAATCCACAGTCAGTTGACGTGATAACGATGCAGATAGTGTTTCGATGCATCCGGCAGGCAACTTGCATCCCTGGCTCTGTAATAGCGCTTCTGCATTCTGGCGCGGCACGGTGCCTTTTGGCGAGACGACAACCGGCCATTCCATGATTCGGCTGAGGGTAATCGTCTCCTGTAACAGTGGATGGCCTGGGCGTACGACCAGTTTCAGCGATTCTAAAAATAGCAGTTCATAATTTAAACCGCTCATTAGTTCTGGATCTGACATGCGACCAATACCCAGATCGATGTCACCTGATTTCAGACCTGCAAGCAGCATCGTATTGTTCATGGTGGCAACCTGCAAAGAGGTCGATTTTTGTTGTTGATGGAACCGGCCAATGACTGCCGGGAGGATACCTAGCGCCGCGGTAGGGAGCGCGCCAATACGTACCACATCGGTACTGGCGTCTTCTTTGCGATTCAGCGCTTGTCCGGCAGTATTTAATGCATCTAATACCTTTACCGCATGGGTCAAAAATTGTTCGCCGGGAACCGTTAATTGCGCGCCAAGGCGTCCGCGTTCAAAGAGGCGGGTTCCGGTGAGTTGTTCCAGTTCGTTCAGCGTCTTAGAGAGTGCTGGCTGGCTCAGGTTAAGGGTTTCAGCCGCGCGCCCCAGAGTTCCCTGTTGTGCAACGGCGACAAATGTATGAAGGTGGCGCAACCGAATGCGCTGACTAAACAGACCATTTTTTTCCATAAGCGATGTTAAAAACAGAGCCGTGCGAGTGACAAGTGAAGTTGTTTATTTTTGATAACTTGATAGCAAAATATTATTAACATTTTACCATTTCAAGTTACAACTATTTTATTTTGTTGGTGATTCAACCGCCGTGACGCGTGATAATCCTGGAGGTCGAGCGTTGAACACCGGGAATATGACAAATCACGCTAATCTGTTCGGCAATGATCACTTCAGGCGCGATCACACTTTGTAAATTCTTCTCCCCGGAATGGTCGAGGTTTTCTACACTCCAGGTAACATTCACTGGAGACATGACATTATGGCGAACACCATCACGGCAGATGAGATTCGGGAACGTTTTTCGCAGGCAATGTCGGCAATGTACCAGCAGGAAGTTCCGCAGTACGGTACGTTACTGGAACTTGTGGCTGACGTGAATCTGGCGGTGCTGGAAAATAATCCAAAACTGCATGAACAACTGGCAAATGCCGATGAACTGGCGCGGCTGAACGTGGAACGACATGGCGCTATTCGCGTTGGCAACGCAGACGAACTGTCTACATTACGTCGGATATTCGCTATCATGGGGATGTATCCTGTGAGCTATTATGACCTCTCACAGGCTGGCGTACCGGTGCATTCTACGGCGTTTCGTCCTGTTGATGACGCTTCGCTTTCTCGCAATCCCTTCCGCGTATTCACTTCGTTATTACGCCTGGAGTTAATTGAAGACACTGCATTGCGCCAGCGGGCGGCGGATATTTTAGCGCAGCGGGATATTTTTACGCCACGTTGCCGGCAATTATTGGATGAGTACGATCTACAGGGCGCTTTCAATCCTGCGCAGGCGGAAGTGTTTGTCCGTGAAACGCTGGAGACCTTTCGCTGGCATCGTCAGGCTACCGTTGATGAGGATACGTACCGCGCCTTGCATCGTGAACACCGCTTAATTGCGGACGTAGTCTGTTTTTCTGGCTGTCATATAAACCATTTGACGCCACGTACTCTGGATATTGACCGGGTACAGGCGATGATGCCGGAGTGCGGCATTACGCCGAAAACCCTTATCGAAGGTCCGCCACGCCGTGAAGTCCCCATTTTGCTGCGTCAAACCAGTTTTAAAGCTCTGGAAGAACAGGTGCTTTTCGTCGGTGAAAAGCAGGGTACACACACGGCACGCTTCGGCGAAATTGAGCAACGTGGCGTCGCACTGACGCCAAAAGGTCGTCAGCTCTATGATGAACTGTTACAAAAGGCGGGAACGGGTAAAGACAACTTCACACATCAACTCCATTTACAGGAGGTCTTTAATGCCTTTCCGGATAGTGAATTTTTGCTCCGTCAGCAGGGGCTTGCCTGGTTTCGCTATCGCCTGACACCGTCCGGTGAGGCTCATCGCCAGGCGATTCACCCTGGCGACGATCCGCAACCATTGATCGAACGCGGTTGGCTCATTGCGCAACCTATTACATATGAAGATTTTCTACCGGTTAGCGCTGCCGGCATTTTCCAGTCAAATCTGGGAAATGAAACGCAGGCCAGAGGCCATGGCAATGCCAGCCGCGATGCGTTTGAACAGGCGCTGGGGTGTCCGGTACTGGATGAGTTTTCACTCTATCAGGAGGCGGAGGAACGTAGTAAACGCCGTTGCGGTCTGCTTTAAAAACGGTAAGCTTCACGGGTTGTGAGGATGCTGTAATAAGGAAGGCGTTATGTTGAATCCCTCCATCCCATTAGTGGAAACGCGCCACGGTAAAGTCGTGGGTCTCGCAAAGGATGACATCCATATCTGGCGTGGTATACCTTATGCCGCGCCGCCAACAGGGGAACTACGCTGGCGTGCGCCACAGCCCGTTACGCCCTGGCAGGATGTGCGCCCGGCAGATTGTTTCTCCTGCGCCAGTTGGCAGGACATTACCTGGTGTCGCGAACTGGGCGGCGGCGATCCGGGAAATTTTTCAGAAGATTGTCTCTACCTGAACGTCTGGGCTCCTGCTGTGCGCCATGAACCCTTGCCGGTAATGGTCTGGCTACACGGCGGCGGTTATACCATTGGGGCGGGCAGTCTGCCACCTTATGACGGCTATGCACTAGCGAAGCGTGGCGCGATCGTGGTGACGGTGAATTATCGGCTTGGGCATCTGGGCTTTTTCGCCCACCCGGCGCTGGAAGGCGAAGAGGCGGAACGTCTCTATAATTTCGCTTTACTCGATCAAATCGCTGCGCTGCGCTGGGTACAGGATAATATTGCCGCGTTTGGCGGCGATACGCAAAATGTGACTCTTTTTGGCGAATCCGCCGGCGCCCGTAGCGTGCTGTCGTTAATGACCTCCCCCCTGGCGAAAGGACTCTTCCATAAAGCAATTATTCAGAGCGGTTATACGCTGCCGGATACACCCCGCGACGTGGCGCTCAAAAACGGCGTGGCGTTAGCGGAACATGTTGGCCTGGCCAATGCCACTGCCGCGCAGTTACGCGCTTTACCGGCGGAGTCGTTTTGGCCGTTGGGCGCGCCTTTTAGCATTGCGCCAACACCGATTTCCGGCGACGCAGTGCTGCCGCAACCGATGCTGGAGACTTTCTTTGCCGCTAAACAGCATCCGATGCCGGTAATGATTGGCTCGAATAGCGATGAAGCCAGCGTGATGGCGGTTTTTGGCGTCGATATTGCCGGAAAAATTCAAAAACTGCGCCGCGAGCGGCGTTTGGGGCTGGGGTTAATCCGGCTGCTTTATCCTGGCGTAAAGGGGGACGAAGCATTAGGGCGGCAGGTGTGTCGGGATATGGCGTTTACCACGTTGGGCTACGTCGTCATGCAGGCGCAGCAGCGGATCGGCGAACCGTGCTGGCGTTACTGGTTTGATTATGTCGCCGAAGCGGCGCATGACACCTATGCTAACGGCGCCTGGCATGGCAATGAAGTTCCGTATGTTTTTGATACGTTAACGCTGGCTGAACCTGCGTGTCATTATGTGAATGATAATGACCTTGCCTTTGCCTCTCAGGTTGCCGATTACTGGGTGAGTTTTGCTCGCCACGCCAGCCGGAAGTGTGACATGCTGCACGGTCCGGTTCGCTGGCCTGCTTGCGTTCGTGGGCGGGATCGCCTGTTACGAATTGGGTTGAATAAGTTTGCCGGTTTTAAAGTGGAAAATCGCTTTATGCGCGCGCGCCTGGCGCTGTTTAAACGTGTCATGAAACATCACGTTAGCCTTGATTAAGCTTTTCATAAACTGAAGAATGCCATTACCTGGTTTACATCCGATTCAGTCGGTTCTTATCGACATAAAAAATTTACGCTTTTGAACAGATTCCAGGCCACCCACAATTGGATTATTAATGAATTTTGTCTAGAGTGGGCGGTCAGAAACGGGCACACTCTTGCTGCTGAAAAAACCAGCGCGGGACCATTCACCAGACCAGAAGGACTCATTTTCAGGTATGAATCGTAGACGATTTATTAAAGGTTCAATGGCAATGGCCGCCGTGTGCGGTTCCAGCGGTATTGCGTCACTCTTTTCCCAGGCGGCGTTTGCCGCGGACTCCGACATTGCGGATGGTAAGACTGTACGCTTTGATTTTTCTATTCTGCAATCAATGGCCCAGGATTTAGCGAAAACCCCCTGGGGCGGCGCGCCGAAACCTCTGCCGGATACGCTCGCCAATCTGACGCCTCAGGCTTATAACAGTATCCAGTATGACGCGGCGCATTCACTGTGGAACAACGTTGCTAATCGGCAGCTCGATATCCAGTTTTTCCATGTGGGGATGGGATTTCGCCGTCGTGTACGCATGTTTTCCGTTGATCCGAAGACCCATCTTGCTCGCGAGATCCATTTTCGTCCGGCGTTGTTCAAATACAACGATGCAGGCGTTGACACGGCGCAGCTGGAGGGGCAGACCGATCTCGGTTTCGCCGGTTTCCGTGTTTTTAAAGCGCCGGAACTGGCGCGGCGCGATATCGTTTCCTTCCTTGGCGCCAGTTATTTCCGGGCGGTAGATGATACTTATCAGTATGGCCTGTCGGCTCGTGGACTGGCGGTAGATACTTATACTGACGGCCAGGAAGAGTTTCCCGACTTCACCGCATTCTGGTTTGACGCCGCAAAGCCGGGCGACACCACATTTACCGTTTATGCTCTGTTGGATAGCGCCAGCGTGACAGGCGCGTATAAGTTCGTGATCCATTGCGAAAAATCACAGGTGATCATGGATGTAGAAAACCATCTCTACGCCCGTAAAGACATTAAGCAACTTGGCATTGCGCCGATGACCAGTATGTTTAGCTGTGGAAATAATGAACGCCGGGTATGCGACACCATTCATCCGCAAATTCACGATTCCGATCGGCTGGCGATGTGGCGGGGTAACGGCGAGTGGATTTGCCGCCCGCTGAATAATCCGCAGAAATTGCAGTTCAATGCATATATGGACGACAACCCGAAAGGGTTCGGCCTGCTGCAACTCGATCGCGATTTCTCGCATTATCAGGATGTCATGGGCTGGTACAACAAACGTCCGAGCCTGTGGGTGGAGCCGCGCAGTAAGTGGGGGAAAGGAGCGGTTAGCCTGATGGAGATCCCAACCACTGGCGAAACTCTGGATAATGTGGTGTGCTTCTGGCAACCGGAAAAAGCGATTAAAGCCGGGGATACGCTGGCGTTCACCTACCGTTTGTACTGGAGCGCGCAGCCGCCCGTGCAATCGCCGCTTGCACGGGTCATGGCGACCCGCACAGGGATGGGCGGTTTCCCGGAAGGCTGGGCGCCGGGTGAACATTACCCGGATAAGTGGGCGCGCCGTTTTGCTATTGATTTTGTCGGCGGCGATCTGAAAGCGGCCGCGCCAAAAGGCATTGAGCCGGTGATTACACTTTCCAGCGGCGAGGCAAAGCAGATTGAGATCCTCTACGTTGAGCCGTTCGACGGTTATCGTATCCAGTTTGACTGGTATCCGACCTCAGATTCTACGGCACCGGTGGATATGCGTATGTTCCTGCGTTGCCAGGGCGAGGCTATTAGCGAAACCTGGCTGTATCAGTATTTCCCACCCGCGCCGGATAAGCGTCGTTATGTCGACGATCGTATCATGCGTTAGTCAGTTTATCTTCTGTACCGCCACAAAGGCGGTACAGGTCCCGGAAATAGCCCTGACATAAACTCACTCGTAAGCTGTCTGTTTTTGTGACACGGCCTTTCCATCGTTCCATTTTTGCAACAGTCCTTCCTGTTTATCCCTCTCGATCCCGCGAACAGGGAACATTAAGATAGCTTCACCTTATTTAAGATATAAAGTGAATATAATGAAAAAGAGTCTTCTTGGTGCTGTTCTGTCTCTGGGTTTGTTGAGTGCTGCTCATGCAGATGTATATAAATTTGATAATACGCATACCAATGCGGTATTTAATATTGATCATTTCCAGACCTCAACCAATCACGGCGGTTTTTATGCTATTAGCGGTGAACTAAAATATCAACCGGAAAAGCAAGTCGCAGAGATGCGCGTGACGATTCCCGTGAGCGCCTTAAATACTGGGGTGGATGCGTTTGATAAACATATCCGCAGCAGCGATATTCTGGATGCGGAAAAATACCCAGAAATAGTATTTGAATCGACAAAATGGCATTTTGCAGATAGTGAACCGGTTTCTATTGATGGTTTGCTAACAATGAAGGGGGTAACTAAGCCCGTCACATTAACGACCACGAAGTTTGGTTGTTATATGAGCCCGATATTCAAGAAGCAGGTTTGCGGCGGTGATTTTGTCACGCAAATAGATCGCACCCAGTGGGGTGTAGATTATCTGGTCGATATGGGGATGACGAAAGTTGTCGATATAAAAATCCAGGCAGAAGCGGTTAAGCAATAAAAGGAATTATAATGAAAAGTAGTCACCTCATTCGGGTAGTGGCCTCGCTGGCGATGCTGGCAACGTCAGGCCTGGCTTATGCTGAAGAGTACAAAGCCAGCACGGACGAAAAAACAATAAAAATGACGAACGTAGCCTCTCTGGAAGCGCGCGTTCAGGCCAGAATGGATAAAGGGGCATTTGGTTATATTCGCGGTGGAGCCGAAGATGAGAATAACCTTCGCAGCAACACTGAAAGCTTTGACAAAAAATATATTATGCCGCGCGTATTACAGGGCATTGAGTTAAAAGAGATCGATTTATCAACGCAGCTACTGGGTATTCCGCTTAAAACGCCAATAATCCAGGCGCCGATGGCGGCGCAGGGCCTGGCCCACGCCTCTGGGGAGTTGGCGACGGCGAAAGGCATGGCGCAGGTCGGTTCGATTTTCTCGTTGAGCACCTATGGCAACAAGACCATTGCAGACGTGGCGAAGGTTTCGGGGAAAAGTCCGTTCTTCTTCCAGCTTTATATGAGTAAGAATAATAAGTTTAATGAATTTATTCTTTCTCAAGCGGTAAAGCATGGCGCTAAAGCGATTATCTTAACCGTAGACTCACCTGTTGGTGGTTATCGGGAAGAGGATATTAAAAATGATTTCCAGTTCCCGTTGGGTTTTGCAAACCTGGAAATGTTCGCCAGAAAAAATGACGATGGTTCAAAAACCGGCAAAGGGGCGGGCATAAGCGAAATTTACGCACAGGCTAAACAAGCCTTTACGCCCGAGGATATCGCCTATGTACACCGAATTTCCGGACTGCCGGTTATTATAAAAGGCATTCAATCGCCGGAAGATGCCGAAATTGCTATCCAGGCTGGAGCAGCAGGAATATGGGTTTCTAATCATGGCGGTCGGCAATTAGATAGCGGGCCATCCTCATTCGATATGCTTCCTGCGATTGCGAAAGTCGTCAACAAACGGGTGCCTGTTATTTTTGATAGTGGAGTACGCCGTGGTTCGCACGTATTTAAAGCATTAGCCAGCGGGGCGGATATTGTGGCCATTGGACGCCCTGTATTATACGGACTCAATCTGGGAGGCGCACAGGGTGTGGCATCGGTGATTGAACAGTTAAATAAAGAACTGACGATCAATATGATGCTGGGTGGCGCCAGAAATATTGAGCAAGTGAAAAATACACGTTTATTATCTGAAAAAGATCTGTAGCAATAATAAAAAGGTTGGGTATCATACCCGACCTTTTTTACTGCTCAACGTTCCTGTCCCTGTGCTCAACAACGCCTCCGGTAGAAAATTACGCGCTCCGTTTCTTCAAATCCTAATGCCTGATGAACGCTCTGTGAAACCGTATTCTCCGGCGAGGTATCGGAAGCCATTTCCAGACAACCGTTAGCGGCTCCCCATTGTTCCACTGCTGCAATCAATTGTTTCGCTACGCCACGTTGGCGGCACGAGGGAAGAACAAAAATGCCTTCAAGAAAAGCCACGGGCGAACTGTCACAACCGTTGACATAATCATGACGAATTGACGCATCTGCAAAACCAATTACCACACCGCCATCCAGCGCAATAAAGGATGTCAGATGATCGGCTTGCAGGATTTCTTCACCGTCTGCCAGATGAGCGTCATCCGGGTGACCAGGCCAAAGCTGTTTTCGCAATTCGCGCCAGTGCTCCAGATCGGTTTTATTCATTTTTCTGATTTCCATTAACGCGCTCCTGCTGGCGGTTCTGGCATGATGAGGCGGCACCCCGCTTGTTGATAACGCCGGGCGATGGCAGACGGCAGAGCGCTGTCGCTAAGAATGGTGGTAATGCACGACAGCGTCGCAACCGCATGAGGTTCTACAGTATCAAATTTTGAGTGATCGGCCATCAATATAACCTCGCGTGAGCGCTGGATAATACGTGTTTTAACGCCGACTTCAAACATCGTGGCATTAGTAATGCCCGTTTCTATCGATAGTGCATCGCAGGAAATAAAGGCGCGTTCAACGGCAAACGCATTAATCATCTCCAGCGCCAGACTCTCGCCAACCGAAAAGTAACCGGGGCGAATAAGTCCGCCGATAATATAGCTCTCTACATGTGGAAAACTGCCCAGCTCATTGGCGATTTTAATGTCATTGCAAATCACTTTTACTTTGGCGTCGACCAGACATTTTGCCAGTTCCAGACACGTGGAGCCGGAATCAAGGAAAAAGCAGTCGCCATCCTTTATGAGCGTGCGGGCGAGGGCGGCGATTTCACGTTTTGCCTCACTTTGCAACGTCCGCTTAACGTCAAAGACGTATTCCTTATCTTCCGTGCTGTTATCAAAGTCAATGCAACCATGTCCGCGGACCATACCGGGATAACGACTGGCAATATAGTGGAAATCCCGGCGTACGGTTGCCTCAGCGTAACCAAAAAGCTCCATAGCCTGCTGTGTGGAGAGGTGCCGATGCTGCCAAAGATAATGCAACATCTGTTTGATACGGTCGGGGCGCTGTTGGCTCATCAGCATATGACTCCTTTATACCGCACTGAATTGTGACAACGTCACGTTGTAATCTGACGTGGTAAATAACGCACGGCCAACGACCAGATGTTGTGCGCCTGCCGCCGCGAGCAGCCGCGCGGCGCGAAGCGTAATACCGCCATCCGCCCAGCACGCCGCAGCAGGGAAATATTCTCTGCTCTGGCTGACTTTTTCACACATCGCGGCGATAAATTGCTGCCCGCATCCGTCGGGTTCGCTGGTCATAATCATCAGCGCATCCATCTGCGGCGCCAGATAGCGATAGGGCAACAGCGGTGTGCCTGGGTTAAACGCCAGCCCTGCTTTCGCCCCCATAGCGCGTATTTCCGCCAGAATTTCTGCGGGATACTGCACACTCTCAGCATGAATGAAAATCCAGCCGGGGCGGGTGGTTACAAGCCAGGGCAACCAGCGCTGTGGAGAGGAGACCATCAGATGAAATGAGAGTGGATGGCGAGTATATTGCGCAACTGCCTGGATGGTTTTCATGCCAAAGGTAATATTATTAATGAAACTGGTATCTTCGATATCCATATGCAGCGAGCCGAGAGGCGCGTTGTGCAACGCGGTCAGTACCTCGGCATAGCGTAGCGGATCGGCTGAGGCCAGCGAGGGATGCAGAATCATCGGAACCTCCCTCAGCGAAATGCCGTTAATTGAGCAAAGAGTGCAGCATCATTTGGCGCATCTTGCAACGGCACGACGTTTTCCGGCGTATCGAGCCACTGGCTGATGCGTTGAATGGTGCGAATATGTGTATCGGCGTCTGTGGCGCTGGCGCAAAGCAGCAACCAGATGGGATCACAATCCGTATTACCGAAGGCGACGGGTGTAGACAGCGTGGTGACGCTAATCTGGTTGTGGTTGGCGCCTTGCTCCGGTCTGGCATGTGGCAGCGCGATTCCTGGCGCGATAAGATAATACGGCCCCCATTTAAGCGTGTTCTCAATGATACCGTCCAGGTAGCAGGGGGCCGCAGCGCCGAAGGTAATCAGCGGACGAACGGCGATAGCCAGCGCGTGTTGCCAGTTGTCAGCATGGCGTTGCGCCTGAACCCACTTAACATCATTAATCATTGATCGTTGACTCCTTGCCGGTTCGGGTTACTCTAAAACCGATCCCCGTCGTGTCTTTTGGCGAAGGCGGCGGAGATCGGCAGAAGGGTTATCGCTCTCTGCAGGGGATAAGCGTTTGGCTTATCCCCATTTTATTGGCGGATATGGCGAACTTTCTCCATGAACTGCGTTACGCGCGCCTGGTCGACAAAGTTGGCGAAGACGCCGTCTTTTTTAAACGTGGTTGCCGTTACACACCCGTCGGCAATGCTGAGCTGCTCCTCGACATTTTCCAGGCAAACCCCGGTATTCGCCAGTACTACCGTATTGGGTACGGTCTCTTTTACCCGCTTTAGGATGGCGCTATCTGTACGGGCGCCCGCCGTCAGGCCAGAAACGCACAAAGCATCAGGGTTATTATTAAATACTGTCGATTTTGCAATTGAACAGACATCCCGGTTTCCCAGATACACAGCGGCTTCCGGAACGATGTTAAATAGCGTCTTTACCTGACCTGCGCCGATGCGATGCTGATGACGAATGGTTTCGCCGACATTGGTATCCCAGACGCCAAAATCGCTGGCATAGGCGCCGGTAAAAATTTCGCGAATAAATTTTGCGCCTGTAGCCATCGCCAAATCAAAAGAGGCGACGGGATCCCATAGCACATTTACACCAAACGGGACGCGAATTTCACTCATTAATTGCCCGATAATTCTTGCCATTGCGGCAGTGGTTTCCGGTCTGACATGTGTTAAATAAGGCAGACTGAACTCGTTGGAAAACATCACCGCATCCACGCCGCCGTTTTGTAGCGCCATTAAATCGTCATGGGCGCGGTCAATTACCCAGTTCATGCCTTTATCTGCATCGAATCCCGGATCGCCCGGCAGCGCCCGTAAATGGCACATGGCGATAACCACTTTCTCTGTTCCTATTACGTCTTTAAGCCAACTCATTCTGGGTTGCTCCTTATTCCGGTAGTTCACGTTTACGTAAGACAAGTACAATGCTGGCGACGATACCGACGACAATCACGACGCCAATAATGCCAAGCGACATCAGTTCAGATATTGACCAGCCAAACATATTACCCACCGACAGCGCGGTAATTTGCGTATTTTCAGCGGCAAAACTGAAGCCGCCTTTGAGCGCCATATCGGTAAAGTAGGGCGCGAACTGGGTGGCTATCAGCAGAACAGTGATCATGACAATGATGCCGCTTATCAGGGTACGGATCAGGTCACCGCGATGGATAACCGTGGCCATGCAGATAAAAAATGGCGCGACCGGTAAATCCGCCAGCGGCAGAACTTTGTTTCCCGGCAGGATGCTCGCCAGAATTAACATAATGGGAATTAACAGTAATCCGACGGCGATGGTCGTCGGGTGACCTAACGTTACTGCGGTATCCAGACCGATAAAGACTTCGCGTCCTTTAAAGTGCTTCTGAAAGAACTTACGCGCGCCGTCGGAGATGGGCATTAACCCTTCCACGATGAGGCGGATCATTCGCGGGAACAGCACCATAATTGCCGCCACGGTAATCATTAAGGTTGCGCACCCTTTAAAACCTTCGCCGGCGGCGAGACCGAAGATCAGCCCAAGAACAACACCAATAATCACCGGGTCGCCGATCATCCCATAACGTTTTTGGATCTCCTGAGCGTCAATATTACGTCCTTTCATAAACGGGATTTTTTCGTATATCGCATCCAGCAATACGAACAACGGCACGGAACTGGAGCCATATCCTTGCGGGATAGAAATCCCTTCCAGCCCGACGATATTTTGCACCCGCTTCGCCGTCCAGTCGGCCATTTTTAATGACAACGCGGCATGGCAAATGGCACCCAGCACGCCATAGATCAGGCTGCCAGTCATCATTTGAGCAACCGTTCCGGTAATGGCGTAGTGCCAGTAGTTATAAATATCAACGTTCATGGTTTTCGTCAGGCGAGTCACCAGCATACCGACGTTGAGCAGAAAGATAATAGGGATGATCATTGCGCCGATGGCCGTCGCATAGCCGACGCCGGACGCCGGACCGGCGCCGACATCAAAGACATGTAACGTCAGGCCAAAACGCTCAATCATCACTTTAATCGGCGGACTGAGACTGTCGATCGCCATAACGATCACCAGCCCCATACCGATAAAGCCGATGCCAACCGTTACCCCAGCTTTCACCGCCTGAAGCCATGGGATACGAAAGATTAAGCCAATGATAATCATAATGATGGGCACAAATACGGTACCGCCGAGAGACAGGATGTAATCAAACATGATGCCCCCTTTATTGCGTTAACAGTGCCTTGATTTCTTGTTTCAATGCGTCGTCATTGATGCCTGTCAGCAGGGCGGCGCCGTTGAGCGTCGGGATGCCGTAGTCATTTTGTGTACGCATAGACGTTACGATGAGATCCATTCCGTTACAGTTAAGCGGGATCTCATTCAGACAGCATTGCGCCGTGGTTGCCGCAATACCTTGCTCTGAGAGAAAGTCCTGCAATTTTTGCGCAATCATGGTGGATGTCGACATGCCGGTACCACATGCCACAAGGATCTTTTTCATCATTGTCGTGCCTCTTGTGTAGTGCCTGTTTCAGGCTCAATAGGAAACTGTTCTGGCGACATTTTGGCCAGAGCAGTCAGTAAACGAATACAATCGGCCAGGTCGCGCAGACTGGCGACTTCGGCGGGCGAATGGGTATAACGGCAGGGAATAGAAAGACTGGCGCAGGGAATGCCGTCCAGTTCAACCTGAATGTAGCCTGTCTCGGTGATGACGCCTGGCGCGACTTCTCGCTGAACGGGAATATGATTTTCGTGCGCGGTCGTCTCCAGCATCCGTAGCAAACGCGGCGGCGTAATAAGCCCCGCCAGCGTGCCGCGTCCGTGATAGTTCAGGCAGGTGAGACCGACACCGTGGTTGACCCGTATGTCCGAATAATCCTGCAGATCTGGCGTGTCGCAGGAGGGGGTAATATCAATACCTATCGCCAGATCGGGCCGTACCCGGCGTAAAACGGGAACAATACCACGGATATTGAACTCTTCCTGCACCGAGGCGACCAGGAACACGGCGATATCAAGCGGCGTGGAAGCGAGGGCTTCTGCGACGCCCAGTAGCGCCGTACACCCCAATCTGTCGTCTAGCGCCTTACTGCATACCAGATCATTGCCCAGGCATTGCGGAGGGTTATAAAGCGTTACCGGTGTCCCCACCTGAATACCCATTTTTTCAGCATCCGCTTTATCTTTCGCGCCGATATCAATCCAGAGTTTATCGAGCGCGGGAGGCAGGGTACGCTCGTCACCTTTCGCGAAGTGATAAGCTTTAATGCCGATGCAGCCCATGACATTGCCGGTGCGTCCGGCAAGCGTCACAATCGATCCGGGCATGGTAATTTGCGCCGGGCCGCCCACGCGTTCAAACCGTAAAAAACCGGAGGGTTCAATTTTTCGCACCATAAAACCGACTTCATCCATATGCGCGAAAATCATCAGGCGCAGGGCGTCAGGTTTATCGCTGCCATAGCGGGCGACAACGTTACCTAAGCGATCCCGCCAGACTTCTTTGGCCTGCTGTTCAAATGCGTGCTGTATTACGTTTGCAATGCTGCTTTCATGACCCGAAATCCCATTTAGCCGTAATAATGAAAAAAGTGTTTCCTGCACAGAAAAAGACATTGGCGTCTCCGTCGATGATAAAACAATCAGTCACTGAGCGTTTTATAGGCGGAGAATGGTTGGATAAGTGTGAAATATGTCACGCGAAAATGCGCTAAATATAACCAGTAAAAAATAATGTGATGGCGATACAATAAAAACGCTCATGTCGCCTGCGAGTTATCGGTAAACCAGGCTATTTATGTGATCACGGCTAACAACGAGAAAGGGCAATGCGATGACGGAAATTATTCCTGTGAACACGACGCTGGAACTGCGAGCGGTAGAGGAAAGCCATGTTCCGGCACTGCACCAGTTGGTGCTTAAGAATAAAGCGTGGTTACAGCAGTCGCTGGACTGGCCACAATATGTCACTTCTCAGGAAGAAACGCGTAAGCATGTCCAGGGCAATATGCTGTTGCACCAGCGTGGTTACGCCAAAATGTATCTGATTTTTTACCATGATGTCGTGGCGGGCGTTCTCTCATTTAATGTCATCGAACCGTTAAACAAAACCGCGTATATCGGTTACTGGCTGGATGAGTCCCTCCAGGGACAAGGGATAATGTCGCAATCATTACAGGCGCTGGTAACACATTATGCCCGGCGTGGAGAGCTCCGGCGCTTCGTCATTAAATGCCGGGTCGATAATCTGGCCAGTAATGCGGTCGCCCGACGCAACCATTTTATTCTGGAAGGTTGTATGAGGCAGGCAGAGTATCTTAACGGCGATTATCATGACGTTAATATCTATGCCCGCATTATTGAATGCGGTTTAAAGTGAACCAATTAAGGGCGTGCGAGTAATATGCTCCTCGCCATTAATCACTTTTGGACCGCGAAGGTGAATGGTATTGCCGTCAAAGGCCATCACCGCTGCCCGTCCGGTAATTTCAACATGGTGCTCAATCACCATTTCGCCCTGAAGACAGGCATGACCTTCAATTAACACGCGGTCGTCCAGTAGAATCGGGCCGCCGCGTACCTCAGCATGTCCGCCTACCAGGACATGATGCTTTAACACACAGTTGCCTTCAATGAATGCATGCTCTGCGACCTGCGAGCTATAACGCAGAGTAGGAATCGCATCTTCCTCTGTACCGGCGATAACTCGCGCATGACCATAGACCCTGGCGCAGTCACAAATCCAAACGTTATTTTTTTGATTGCCTTCTATCAGCGCGAAGTCAAAAACTTCCGCCCTGTGTTCAATAAAAGCGTGCGTGATGATGGCGTCGCCATAAAGCTGGACTTGATGCACAACCCGTGAATACCGTAGGGTAACGCGATCGTAAATTCGCAGAATCTGCGCATGTTCACGCGTTAACCCCTGCACGGCGAACACGTCTGACTGGTTTAACACACGGGCATCGCCATAAATCGCACATTCACCGCGTACGGTAGATGACTTAATAGTGACGTTGTCACTGATACAGGCGCCATCGCTGATATTAGCGCGATCAATCCAGACGCTATCGCCTATCCGCACATGGTTATAAAGTATACATGGCTGTGTGATACGCGCATTGCCCGAAATTTGCGTTCCAGCGAAAGCCATTGTATTTTCATCATAAATCCAACAGTTCCCCTGCTGCGACAGTACGCTCTCCGCATCAACCCAGCCGCCGGGTGTACCGGCTTTAACATCGTTAAAATCCGTTTCAGCAATAAGTTGTCGCAGTAGGACGCTTTTTTTCTCACCATCTACCTGATAAGTAAACGCCTGGGATTTTTCACTCAATCGATATTTGGTCATAGGGAATTTCCGTGTCAACGATTAAGATAACCGTAGCAAAGATACTGGCGAAACCACCAGAAATTCCATAAAATGCATTTCAAATATACTTTATAAATTAAACAAAATGCGTAATCACAAGCAGAGCAATCGTGTTCTCAATCTGCCTGCCGGCTATTTTGGCATCGTTCTTGGCACTATCGGAATGGGATTCGCCTGGCGTTACGCCAGCCAGATATGGCCAGTAAGCCACTGGCCCGGCGACATTATGGTGATCCTGGCAATGATTGTCTGGGGACTGTTGACCCTGGCGTTTCTGAGTCGGCTGGTGCGCTTTCCTCATAGTGTGCTGGCTGAAGTACGACATCCGGTAATGAGCAGTTTTGTCAGCCTGTTTCCCGCCACCACGATGTTGGTCGCGATGGGGTTTATTCCCTGGTCTCGACCGCTGGCGGTGGCATTGTTCAGCATTGGCGTCGTGATACAACTGGCATACGCAGCCTGGCAGACAGCCGGGCTTTGGCGCGGCGCGCATCCGGAAGAGGCGACGACGCCAGGGCTTTATCTGCCGACGGTGGCGAACAATTTTATCAGCGCTATGGCCTGTGGGGCGCTCGGCTACAATGATGCCGGGCTGGTATTTTTAGGTGCGGGCGTCTTTTCGTGGTTAAGTCTGGAGCCGGTTATTTTACAGCGATTACGTAGCTGCGGCGAATTGCCGGCGGTATTACGTACTTCACTGGGGATCCAACTGGCGCCTGCGCTGGTTGCCTGTAGCGCCTGGCTAAGTGTGAATGGCGGGGAGGGCGACACAGTAGCGAAAATGTTATTCGGCTATGGTCTGCTGCAGCTTTTATTTATGCTGCGATTAATGCCCTGGTATTTATCACAACCGTTTAATGCCTCCTTCTGGAGCTTTTCTTTCGGCGTTTCTGCGCTGGCGACCACGGGATTACACCTTGGTCACAGCAGTGAATCGGGGCTTTTCCATGTGCTGGCGCTTCCCCTGTTTATTTTCACTAACGCCATTATCGCCTTACTACTGGTGCGTACATTTCTATTGCTGGTGCAGGGGAAGCTGCTCATTCGCTCTGAGCGCGCTGCACTCTTGAAAACGGAGGAAAAAAATGACCGTTCGTGACGAAAATTATTTTACTGAAAAATACGGTTTAACCCGCACGCATTCCGAGGTACTGGCTGCAGCGAAGGTCGTCGCGCCGGGCCGGACGCTGGATTTAGGGTGTGGCAATGGTCGCAATAGTCTGTATCTGGCCGCGAACGGTTATGACGTTACCGCGTGGGATAAAAATCCTGTCAGTATGGCTAATCTTGAGCGTATTAAAGCGACAGAGGGGCTGGATAATCTGCAAACCAGCATCGTCGATCTGAATACTCTGTCGTTTGATGGCGAATACGATTTTATTCTCTCGACAGTGGTCATGATGTTTCTTGAGGCGCAGACCATCCCCGGTTTACTCGCCAATATGCAACGCTGTACAAAACCCGGCGGTTACAATTTAATCGTCGCGGCTATGGATACCGAAGATTTTCCCTGTACAGTGGGATTCCCGTTTGCCTTTAAAGAAGGCGAATTACGCCGCTATTACGAGGGGTGGGACATGCTGAAATATAACGAAGATGTCGGCGAACTTCACCGCACAGATGAAAACGGCAACCGTATCAAACTGCGTTTTGCCACCATGCTGGCGCGGAAACCTGTCTGACCAGGATAATCGAGGTAAGTCTTTCGGCGTTCGGCATTTTTTCTGGCGAACGCCGCACGCAAATTGTGCTGTCGCTACCATTTTTAGTGCATCCAAAATGATTTCGTTTTGCTATGATTTTTTTTTGCATCATTGCGAAGACTAAAGGGATCGTTTCATGCGTACTCATACTTTATTTAAAGTTGCAGTGCTTACTGGCTTGCTGGCGTTATCCGGGTGTGCATCCAAAATCACACAGCCGGATAAATATTCTGGATTTTTAAAAAACTACTCGGATCTGAAGGAAACCACCTCCGCCACGGGGAAACCTGTATTGCGTTGGGTTGATCCAAATTTCAATGATTCTCACTATGACAGCATTGTTTATAATCCGATAACGTATTATCCGGTGCCTAAACCAACGACCCAGGTAGGGCAGCAGGTGCTTGATAAACTGCTGGCTTATACTAATACCAAAGTGAAATCGGCGATTGAACAGCGCAAACCATTGGTGACGAAACCTGGGCCGCGCAGTTTAATTTTCCGTGGCGCAATTACAGGCGTTGATACCAGCAAAGAGGGATTGCAGTTCTATGAAGTGATTCCTGTGGCGCTGATTGTGGCGGGCACGCAAATGGCGACGGGTCACCGGACAATGGATACCCACCTCTATTTTGAGGGTGAGTTGATTGATGCCGCTACCAACAAGCCGGTCGTCAAAGTGGTGCGCCAGGGCGAAGGACAGGACCTGAGCAACGCGAACACGCCGATGGCATTTGACACGTTGAAACAGGTTGTGGATGACATGGCAACAGATACTTCAATGTTTGACGTTAACAAAAAATAATATTGTTGCGCCATCAAAAGATGGCGCACACTCCTTTTAACCAGGCAATAACAGGCGACGACATCTCGTTAATATTACGTAGCCGATCCCACCGGCGATCACCCCCCAGAATGCCGATCCGATACCTGTCAACGTTAGCCCGCTTGCGGTGACGAGAAACGCGATAATTGCCGCGTCGCGCTCTTTTTCGTTGGTCAGCGCCTGATACAAACTACCGCTAATGGTATTTAATAAAGCCAGGCCCGCAAGCATTTGTACCCAGCTAACCGGCAGGGCAGCCATCAGACTGGTTATCGAACCGCCAAGCCATCCGGCGAGTAAATAAAATACACCTGCTGCGGCAGCGGCTAACCAGCGACACTTTGGATCAGGATGCGCGTCCGGACTCTGGCAAATGGCAGCGGTAATGGCGGCAATGCAGATGGAATAGACACCAAATGGTGAAAGCAGCAACGCCATCACGCCGGTAAAAACGATTAACGGGGAAACAGGAAGCTGATAGCCTGACGCTTTCATGGTAGCGACGCCAGGGGCATTTTGTGACGCCATCGTGACCAGGAAGAGCGGTACTGCGACACTCAGACTGTGAGCAAGTGAAAAATGGGGAGCCACAAAGACAGGCAGCGCAGGGGCGAAATGAACGCCGCTCACAGTTAATTTTCCCTGAATAAACGCCGTCAGTATTCCTGCCAGCATGGCGGCAATCACGGCATATCGGGGAGCAGATACTTTAAAGAGTAGCCATGCCAATAACATACTGCCGCTTATCAAAAACTCTTCGTTAAGTGTCCCGAAGGCCTGCAGCCCGAAACGTAGCAGTATGCCAGCCAGCATCGCGGCGGCGAGAGAGTGGGGGATTATGCGCATCAGACGCGCAAACAGGCCGGTGACGCCGCACAGTACAATAAGCGCATTAGCGACAATGAATATACCCACGGCGTCTGGCAACGATACTCCCTGAAGTCCGGTCACCAACAAAGCGGCGCCAGGTGTCGACCAGGCGGTTAAAACCGGTGCACGATACCATAAAGTTAATACCAGTGTGCTTATTCCCATCGCTATACCAAGGGCAGTCATCCAGCCTGCGATCTCTTCGGCAGTTGCGCCAGTGGCAAGCGCCGCCTGCCAGATAAGGGCAGCAGAGCTTGCATAGCCGACCAGAACGGCGACCAGACCCGATAGTAAAGTAGGTAATGGCAGTGAGACCAGACGCATAATTGCCTCTTGTGCGTTATAACGGTCAATCAATGTAGCATTGTGCGTTATAGCGCACAAGTGATACGCTCGTGTTTTACAGGAGGAGAAAAATGGATAACCTGACACACTATCTGGCAACCACGTTAAGAGCGTTACGCCAACAGCGAGGCTGGAGTTTATCGCGTCTGGCAGATGTCTGCGGCGTATCAAAAGCCATGTTGGGCCAGATCGAACGTAATGAATCCAGCCCGACGGTCGCTACGCTGTGGAAAATCGCGACTGGCATGAATGTTCCATTTTCAATATTTATCTCGCCTCCGCAGGCTGAGTTTCCACCGGCATTCGATCCTCAACAACAAGCGATGGTGATAACGCCGCTATTTCCCTGGGACCCTGAACTCTGTTTCGACCATTTTTCTATATTGCTGGCGCCAGGCGCAGTCAGCGAATCGACGCCACATAAATCCGGCGTTATCGAACATGTGGTCGTGATTCAGGGGCGGCTGGACATGTGTACTGGGGGGGCATGGCAAACAATAGACACAGGTAAAGGTCTGCGTTTTGCCGGCGATGAGGCGCATACTTACCGTAACAGCAGTGATCAGACGGTTCATTTTCACTCGCTAATCCATTACCCACGCGATTAGGCGGGAAAACTATTTCGTTAGTTTGCGCTTCTGACTACAATAGCCGCTATTTTGCTGCTATTGGATAAGAAAGACTGTATGCGCCAGCAACCTCATCATCTCGAACTATTAAGTCCGGCCCGTGACGCGGCGATCGCCCGCGAAGCGATTTTGCATGGCGCGGATGCCGTCTACATTGGCGGGCCGGGTTTTGGCGCACGTCATAATGCCAGTAACAGTCTGCGCGATATCGCCGACCTGGTGCCGTTTGCCCATCGTTACGGCGCTAAGATTTTTGTCACGCTCAATACGATTTTGCATGATGATGAACTGGAGCCCGCGCAACGGTTAATTACGGATTTATACGAAACTGGCGTGGATGCGCTGATTGTACAGGATATGGGGATTCTGGAACTGGATATCCCACCGATTGAGCTGCACGCCAGCACCCAGTGCGATATTCGCAGCGTGGAAAAAGCGAAGTTCCTTGCTGATGTCGGCTTTTCACAGATCGTACTGGCGCGCGAACTTAACTTAAGCCAGATAGCGGCTATTCATCAGGCTACCGACGCCACGATTGAGTTCTTTATTCATGGCGCTCTGTGTGTCGCTTATTCCGGACAGTGTTATATTTCTCATGCACAAACCGGGCGCAGTGCTAATCGGGGCGACTGTTCACAAGCCTGCCGCTTACCGTATACGTTGAAAGACGATCAGGGGCGGGTGGTGTCTTACGAAAAACATCTGCTGTCGATGAAAGATAATGATCAGACCGCAAACCTCAGCGCGCTGATCGACGCTGGTGTACGTTCCTTCAAGATTGAAGGTCGTTATAAAGACATGAGCTATGTCAAAAATATCACCGCGCATTATCGCCAGATGCTGGACGCGATTATTGAGCAGCGCGACGATCTGGCGCGTGCGTCGGCTGGCCGGACCGAACACTTTTTTATCCCCTCCACGGAGAAAACCTTCCATCGCGGCAGCACTGACTATTTTGTTAACGCGCGTAAAGGCGATATTGGCGCATTCGACTCGCCGAAATTTATCGGGTTGCCGGTAGGCGAGGTCCTTAATGTCGCGAAGGACTATCTTGATGTGGCAGCCACGGAGCCGTTAGCCAATGGCGATGGCCTGAATGTGTTGATTAAGCGTGAAGTGGTAGGGTTCCGCGCCAATACGGTCGAAAAAATGGGCCATCACCGTTACCGCGTTTGGCCAAATGAAATGCCCGCCGACCTGCATAAAGTCCGGCCGCATCATCCGCTGAATCGCAACCTGGACCATCACTGGCAGCAAGCGCTGACAAAACCCTCCAGTGAGCGTCGTGTGGCGGTAGATATCACGTTGGGCGGCTGGCAGGAACAGCTTATTCTGACGTTAACCAGTGAAGACGGCGTGTCCGTCACGCACACGCTTGATGGGCCGTTTGCAAAGGCCAATAACCCTGAAAAAGCGTCAGATAACCTCAAAGATAGTCTGGCGAAGCTGGGGCAAACGCTCTACTACGCTCGCGATGTACAGGTGGCATTGCCAATGGCATTATTCGTGCCGAACAGCCTGCTCAATCAGTTTCGCCGGGAGGCGACAGACATGCTGGATACAGCGCGTCTGGCCCATTATCAACGAGGCCGCCGGAAACCCGTAGCGCAGCCTGCGCCCGTCTATCCACAAACGCATCTCAGCTTTCTTGCTAATGTGTACAACCACAAAGCGCGGGAATTTTATCACCGTTATGGTGTACAACTTATTGATGCGGCTTATGAGGCTCATCAGGAAAAGGGCGATGTCCCGGTTATGATCACCAAACATTGTCTGCGTTTTGCGTTCAATCTCTGTCCAAAACAGGCGAAAGGAAATATTAAGAGCTGGAAAGCAACGCCGATGCAGTTGGTGCATGGTGATGAGGTGCTGACGCTAAAATTTGACTGCCGGCCTTGTGAAATGCATGTGATTGGCAAAATTAAAAACCATATCTTGAAAATGCCGCAGCCCGGCAGCATTGTCGCTTCAGTCAGCCCTGAAGCGCTGATGAAAACGCTGCCGAAGCGCAGAGAGGTTTAGTTAACGGAAATGGCTATCTGGTTTGCGCGATTTCTGCCAGTTATGGTGCTCGCGCAAGCCTTCCGCTGATTCTTCCGCCGCCGCCCGTAGCTCGTCGCTGTCGGCTTCATGTCTGAGCTGATGCCCTCCCGTTGCAAACCATACACACTCATGGCCTTGCTGTTTCGCCAGTAACTGACCTGAGAACAACGCGCAGGTAAGTAAGACTACTGATAACGCTTTTGTAAACATCATGCCACCTTCCAGTTACGTAGTAAGGTTATGATGCCAATCATTTTTTTGAGTTATTATTTAACACTTCAAATTAGCGAAAATAGATTGTCAATAAGTGCGGTGAGTTGTGTGGGAAAGCGTAGCCGGGTAAACGATTATGCTACCCGGCGATAAGATCAAGATTTAAAACCGGCGGCCGTCATTAGCAGGCGGAAAAACATTCCTACCACCGTTAGCGCCAGAACGCTGCCTCCCCACAGGATAACCATCCACAGTAAACGTTTCCAGATTTCGTGGCGCATCAGTGATAGCCCTCGCCGTGTTGCACTTTTCCACGGAAAACGTAATAGCTCCAGAAGGTGTAAACCAAAATGATGGGGATTATCAGCAAGGCGCCCACCAGCATGAATCCCTGGCTTTGCGCAGGTGCTGCGGCCTGCCACAGGGTAATAGACGGCGGAATAATATGCGGCCAGATACTGATACCCAATCCACTAAAGCCTAAAAAAGTCAGGCCTAAGGTCAATATAAATGGCAGCGCATGGTGGTGCTGTTGGTTAAGGGAACGCCACAACCCTGAACTGAACAGAGCGACGAACAGTGGAACCGGCATCAAAAACCACAGATTCGGCAGGGTAAACCAACGCTCAGCGATGGCGTGGTGTGCAATCGGCGTCCACAGGCTGATGATTACGATAGTCAACAGCAGAGCGATCAGTAACTTTTTCGCAATACTGCGCATTTCGTCCTGTAACGGATTTTCACTTTTCATCACCAGCCATGTCGCGCCCAGCAACGCATAAGCCACGACCAAACCCAGGCCGCAAAACAGGGTGAAAGGCGTGAGCCAGTCGAACGGTCCGCCGCTATAGGCTCGCCCGGTCACGGTAAAACCATTAATCACCGCACCCACGACGATTCCCTGAGTAAACGTCGCGAGAAATGAACCACCTGAAAAGGCTTTGTCCCAGAATGGGCGGTGTGCTGGCGTGGCCTTAAAACGGAATTCAAACGCCACGCCGCGGAAAATAAGTCCGATAAGCATCAGTGTTAGCGGAATTGTCAGCGCATCGATAATCACCGCGTAAGCCAGCGGAAAAGCGCCAAACAATCCTGCGCCGCCTAACACCAGCCAGGTTTCATTCCCGTCCCAGACTGGCGCTACGCTATTCACCATCACATCGCGATCGTCAGCGTTTTGAACGGCTGGAAACAAAATACCGATTCCCAGGTCAAAACCATCCATCACGATGTACATAAGCGTTGCGAAAACAATGATAACAAACCAGATAACTGATAAATCCATACCCATTAGCGTTCTCCCTCATGTGGCGCATCAAGAACCGCAGCCGAAAGTGGTCGTGCTGGTGTACCCGTCGCCGGAATAGCATCGTCATTTTCTTGCGGGCCTTTTCGGATCAGACGGATCATGTAACTGTATCCGACGCCAAAGACGGCGCTGTAAACCACAAAAAAGGTCAATAAGCTGATGCTCATATGCAGATCGCCATGTGCGGATACGGCATCCTGCGTGCGCTGCAGGCCATAAACCACCCACGGTTGACGTCCCACCTCAGTCGTGACCCAGCCCGCGAGAATAGCGATTAATCCGGAGGGCCCCATCCATAACGCAAAGCGCAGAAACGGACGTGAAGTATAAAGTCGCTGTTTGTGACGCAGCCACAGGGCACAAACGCCAAGAAGTATCATTAACATTCCCAGCCCCGCCATAATGCGAAACGACCAGAACACCATTGCGGAATTAGGGCGATCTTCTTTCGGGAATTCTTTTAGCGCAGGCACCTGTTTATCCAGACTATGCGTCAGAATAAGGCTACCCAGCGCGGGGATCGCCAGCCCATACCGGGTTCGTTCCTGTTCCATATCTGGCCAGCCAAAAAGAAAAAGTGGCGTTGGCTCACCGGGGAAATTTTCCCAATGACCTTCAATGGCGGCGATTTTTGCCGGTTGATGCTTGAGTGTATTTAAACCATGCATATCGCCGATCACAGCCTGCAGGGGGGCGACCAGCAATGTCATCCACAGCGCCATTGAAAACATCGCGCGGATGGCGGGAGTATGAGCGCCGCGTAAAAGGTGCCAGGCCGCGGAAGCGCCGACAAACAGGGCGCTACTGAGAAAGGCTGCCACCGTCATATGTAGCAGGCGATAAGGGAATGATGGGTTGAAAATAACGGCAAACCAATCTACCGGTACGACCTGGCCGTTGACGATTTCATAGCCTTGTGGTGTCTGCATCCAGCTATTTGACGCCAGTATCCAGAAGGTAGACATGAGCGTGCCGAGCGCAACCATACAGGTAGAGAAAAAGTGCAGTCCGGGACCGACGCGGTTCCAGCCAAATAACATCACGCCGAGGAAGCCTGCTTCAAGGAAAAAGGCGGTCAACACTTCATAGGTAAGCAGGGGACCCGTGATACTGCCGGCAAATTCAGAGAAACCGCTCCAGTTAGTACCGAACTGATAGGCCATGACCAGTCCGGAAACAACACCCATGCCAAAGTTAACGGCGAAAATTTTTGACCAGAAATGGTACAACGAGCGCCAGACCGGATTCTTTGTTTTTAACCAAAGCCCCTCAAGGACCGCCAGATAGCTGGCGAGGCCGATGGTAATGGCAGGAAAAATAATGTGGAAGGAAACCGTAAACGCAAACTGGATCCTCGCCAGATGAAATGCATCAAGACCAAACATGTCTGACTCCGCATAAAAAATTGATCCAGCGCATTCTAGGCCGCGGCACGACCGGGTTGCAGAAACAGAACCGTTCTATTTTCCCATAACAGTTTTTCTACTGTTATGGTCTTCTCCCTAATCACAATGCTTCAGCCATGGTGACAGGTAATACTGAACCGGGTAACGATAAGATGATGTCAGTGAAGGGTAAGCATAACCTTTCAGCCTGACTGGCATAATAGCAGGCGGTGGTAGTCACCTGTTAATGGGTGAGTTCATCTCTGTCTCTTCCTTGCGGATACCCTGTCAACATACAGCGTTCAGGATGTGGACATTATTTGAATGTTTATCTTGATCATCAGCCATAACTTGTAATACCGGGAGATAATTAGAACTGGAGAAAAGCGATGCCAATTACGTCAGCAAGCACCTACGCCAGAGTTTTTGCCGCCGAGTCAAAGCTTTACCATGCAGCAGGTAATTATGAAAACAAGCTGGGAACTAAACTTGCGAAAGGTATTGTGGGGGCGCTGACGCTAGGAATTGGATACGGGATTATTCGATTAATTGAACATTATCACAACGTCCTTCCTAAAATGGAAGAATATCGTGCTAATGCAGAGAATATCTATCATAGTCTCGCAAGAACGCTTGTGACAGAAGAGCAGGTTGTCAGGGTGACGCTTGCGGATAAACGAGTTTTAAAATTAGAACAGGTTGTCAATAAAGATGACAACGAGTCATACGTCCGGATATCAGAGGGTAAGCATGTAGAGGTGATTAAAGGGAATTTTAAAGATATTCTGATAAGGTTAAGCAGGGAATTTGAGAGCGCACCCGGGATATATGATGTCAGTAATAATTATAAGCCTCCAGAATTTTTCATGGAGATGTGCGCCTGTAAAATAGCTGAAGTTATCAACTATATACCTTCAAAGCAGCAATATAAGAACTTATATGGATATAATCTTGACAATATATATACAGCCCTGTTACAGGCTTCCAATAGTGGGGAATCCAGCGCGAAAGTAGCATTATGCGGAGGAGAGGAGGTTGAGTTTTTAACTTTTTTAAATCCTGACTCCGGGCAGAGTATGGTAAGGGTTATTAATGGAGAGCAGGTAATTGAACTGGAAAGCACTTTTGTCTCTCTCTGTCAGGACATGGATTTCTTAATTTATCTAAGAGATGCTGATAAAGAAGCTGAAACATTTGAAGCTTGGGTAAATAAAAATAAAAACTCGGCAGGAGCGATTCCACCACAAAGTGTCTATGATCGTGATGCAGATTGTATGGCTGATGCGGTCGCAAAACGCCTCGCAGATGCCACTCAGCGGTTCAACGCAACCTATGGGGTAAATAATCCTCCTGGAAAAACGCCGCTTATTTTTAAGGAGTGATTTGCTAATGCATGGATATTTTTGATGTAAAAATCAATTTCATCAATAAGGGGGGAATGGGTATGCCAGTCACATCAGCCGGAACGTATGCCAGAGCATTTAAAGCAGAGGACAAACTTCATTACGCTGCAGGAAATTATAAGAATACATTAGCAACAAAGTTTGCGAAAGGTATTGTGGGCGTACTGACCCTGGGAATAGGTTACGGTATTTTTCGGTTAATTGAGGAATGTCGTAATGTGCGGCCTAAAGTGGCTGAATTTTGCGCTAATGCAGAAAAAATTCATGCTGCGCTTGCCGTACATGTCGCCTTACAAAGTTTAGATGATGCGGTAGGGGTCTATCTTAGCGATGGCCGGCTTCTGACGTTACAGGAGCTTACCTCCTGGCCGAGTGGGGAGAAATATGTACAAATATCTGACGGCACATACACTGAAGAAATTGTCGGTACCTTTCAGGATATCTGTGCAAAACTGGAAAAAGAGTTTGACATGGTGCCAGCGCTTTACGACCTTAGCGGACGTTATAGAACGCTGGACTCATTTTCCGAGATGAGTATTTGCAAAATGGCGCCTGTTATTAACCATTCAGAATCTCACGTTCGGCCGAGAAGTATTTATGTCAGTAATATGAGAACTATTCATCAATTTCTTTGCCAGACCGTTGCCGAAGGGAATACAAGTGTAAGTGTTCCGTTACATGACGGGCTGGACAAAGTGGGGGAGGTCGAGTTTATAGAGGGACTAAGACAGAATAATGTACTGATTAAAAAAAGCGAAACTACCCTCATTGTTGAAGGAGGATTGCGCAATCTTTGTGAGGAGTTTGAAACGATATTTTACGCACTTGATCCAAACGATCGTTTTAAATCCCTTGATGAGTGGATTATGCAGTTAACTGACCCCAGCGAAATAGCCGATGAGATATTTTTAGCCGGCGCTATCGCTCCGGATGAAATAGTAGAGGACCATTTTAAAATTGAAGAGTCTCCTCTACTGCGTACTCGTGATTCCGAACGCTGATCGTGGTAGAGAAGGATTATGGTCTGAAAGTAACTCACAGTGCGCCATGAAACGTAAACAAGTATACTTGTCAAAGTTGATTTTGTCCCTAAAAACTGACCTGGTGGTTTCAGTGTGGTTTAGAGATAATAACAGTTGCGGAATCTCATGTTGAGAAATCACCATCAGTATATACAGATGAGTAAAGCGATAGAGTGGCTGAGTCTATTATGAATAGTGTCATGATACCACTTAAGAACATATCTGGTATTGATCAGGAATCTAACTCACAGCAGAATGCTTATTTTAGCAAAATTAAGGGATTAATAGTAAAATTCTCAGACGTGGCGAAACGTTTCGCTATTAGTTAAATCTCATTTAACACTTTGGTTTATATTATATTTCCTGATTATAAGTAACAACTCACTGCTTAGTACGCTCACATTCGAACCTTTTCTTATAATTACTATATGCATTAATTCTCGTCAGCATTATTTTTTAAAAAAGTAAACTTTTACTCAACCAATATAAATATTGTGCTACAAAAAATCATGCTGAATGTATTATTAGATTAACAAGGATGTGATGTCTTAAGCTGTGCAGGCATGGTACCAACTCCGGCAGGGGTATGAAAAATATTTTTTCGCTATAAAAAACTACAATGCTTCTGATGGTAATTATTGCTGACTGCATTAATCAGTTAGTTGATAATAATATTAAAACCTGTGAGGTATCTAATTATGAGGAAATCAGATCGCTATACGCATGGGAAAAGGCCACTTTGGTATGTGCTGGAATCGGATTTGCTAAACAACCCGTTGCGATTTTTATTGTTGTTAGTATGGCGCTTTGTGATCGGATGGTTGTTATTCCAGCTGGTTTCAATTATCGTATTAGGAACATTATTATTAGGTATTTTGCTCTTCTATCCTGCTGCTGTCGTACAAGCTATTGCAACTACCGAGAAGTTAAACCATGTCTCGATTGAGTTATGGCATACGCTTAAATTATGTACATGGCATTATGGTGTCATCGCTGGTTTTGTTTTTATGCTGGGATGTACGCTAAATAAAGGCTTAAAACAGGCCTACCAGTTGACCAGAAGATATGGGTCATAATGGTCTGACGTATCGACATACAGGTACATTGTCCATAGGGTAAGTGGGGAGTAGTGACGTTTTCACTGGTCTGTTAATATTATGCAAGAAAAGCATCGATGTTTCATCCCATGAACGCTGACACGATTTTTCGTTATTGCATAATAGAAAAATAGTTATTTTAACCATCTGTTTAAACACAATCCATTACTCTCATCAAAATGCTATAAAGCAATACATAGCCACCGCTATGATAACTACGAGGTGAATATATGGTAAAACGCGTACTTCCCTTTTTCCTGTTCAGTCTGTTGTCACGTCAGACGATGGCAACTGAAGTTCATATTGATTCCCGTCGGCCAAAAGATTTTGTTGATATAACCACCGTTGCTCCCGATGTACAGGTAGATATTCGATACTTTACTTCCCATAATTTTATTGGTCGCCCGATTAAAGGTTATAACGCCCCTGTTTGCCTGTTAACACGCTCAGCCGCAAACGCGGTGAAACAGGTCGCCGATCGTTTGCATCCCTTCGGCCTTACCTTAAAAATATATGACTGTTACCGTCCGCAAACGGCAGTGAACGATTTTCTCGCCTGGGCCAAAGATCCCTCTCAAGAGCAAATGAAAAACGAATTTTACCCGCAGGTAGAGAAAAGCCGCCTGTTTGAAGAGGGCTATCTTGCCGCCCACTCCAGCCACAGCCGGGGAAGTACGCTTGACCTTACCATCGTTCCGCTCGGCAGTGAGATACCAACTTACGAACCAGGGCAACCACTGATGGATTGTGCTGCGCCAGCGGAACAACGTTCACCAGATAATAGCCTGGATTTTGGTACCGGTTTTGACTGTTTTAGCCCATTATCCCATCCCGATAATACTATGATCACCCCTCAGCAACGCGCGAATCGGTTGTTATTACAAACTTTGATGCGTGAGGCAGGCTTTATGCCACTGGACACCGAATGGTGGCATTTCACCCTTGCTAATGAACCATACCCGGAGACCTGGTTTGACTTTCCCGTGGAATAACGTCTCTGAAACGACGTCATGTTGTGATATCGGCTCATGATGTCGATTAAAAAATACTATAACAGTTAGCAAAATGTTGTTAATTTTGTTAACTGATATACACTGCGGTTGCCACCTGCAAGCAGCGATCGATGAGAATGCGTAATGAAAAAATATCAACGTCTGGCGGAGCAAATACGTGAACAAATCGCCTCTGGCGTTTGGCAACCCGGCGATCGGTTACCCTCCCTGAGAGAACAAGTTGCCAGTAGCGGTATGAGTTTTATGACTGTTGGCCATGCGTATCAGTTGCTGGAAAGTCAGGGGCGGATCATTGCCCGTCCACAATCTGGCTATTACGTTGCGCCGCATCCTGTTCGTCGGTCAACAGCAACCACAGCACAAGTAGTCCGGGATGAAGCCGTCGACATCAATACCTATATTTTTGAGATGCTCCAGGCCAGCCGCGACCCGTCAGTCGTCCCCTTTGCTTCCGCTTTTCCCGATCCGCGTCTGTTTCCCTTGCCGCAATTGAACCGTTCTCTGGCGCAGGTCAGTAAAACCGCTACGGCAATGAGCGTGATTGAAAATTTACCGCCGGGTAATGCAGAGTTGCGCTACGCGATAGCGCGCCGTTATGCACAGCAGGGAATTACAGTTTCTCCTGATGAGATCGTAATTACCGCTGGCGCGCTGGAGGCATTGAATCTCAGCCTACAGGCGGTGACGGAGCCAGGAGACTGGGTCGTGGTGGAGAATCCCTGTTTTTATGGTGCGCTACAGGCCCTGGAGCGGCTACGCCTGAAAGCGCTGTCGATACCTACAGATGTCAAAGAGGGCATCGATCTCATCGCGCTGGAACAGGCATTACAAGAATATCCGGTGAAGGCATGTTGGGTAATGACCAACAGCCAGAACCCGTTAGGCTTTACGCTGAGTCCGGAGAAAAAAGCGCGGCTGGTTGCGTTACTTACGCATTATAACGTGACGCTAATTGAAGATGATGTCTATAGCGAACTTTACTTTGGCCGTGAAAAACCACTCCCCGCCAAAGCATGGGATCGTGACGACAGGGTGCTGCACTGTTCATCTTTTTCAAAATGTCTGGTGCCTGGTTTTCGAATTGGCTGGGTTGCGGCAGGCAAACATGCCAGACAAATTCAGCGTTTACAACTGATGAGCACATTATCCACCAGTTCCCCTATGCAACTGGCGTTAGTAGATTATCTCTCGACGCGCCGCTATGACGCGCATCTGCGTCGGTTGAGAAGACAGCTTGCTGAGCGCAAACAGCAGGCCTGGCAAACCCTTCTGCGCTATCTCCCGGCGGAAGTAAAAATTCATCATAACGATAGCGGTTATTTTCTTTGGCTGGAGTTACCTGATCCGCTGGATGCCGGCGAACTTAGCGCCAAAGCGCTTGAACACCATATCAGTATCGCGCCGGGGAAAATGTTTTCAACGTCTGGCACCTGGACGCGTTTCTTTCGCTTTAACACCGCGTGGCACTGGGGAGAGCGGGAAGAGCAGGCCGTAAAACAGCTTGGTCGCCTGATTCGCGAGATGTTGCAATAAAAATCTTACCGTAGCAGGTGTAATGCGGGTTAGCTCACAACCTGACTAAATTTCCCCACCGCACCGGGTGCGCCGTTGGTGTGCCGTCTATTTTTAGGAAAGCGGCGGCCTTTTCGCCGGAAAAATGATTAACGACGATATGGGTAAATGCTATGCAACATCAATTACTGATTAATGGCGTGTTGGTGGACGGCGAGGGAGAAAAGCAGTCCGTTTATAACCCGGCAACCGGCGAAATCATCCTTGAGATTGCGGAGGCGTCGCCCGCACAGGTTGATGCCGCTGTGCTGGCTGCAAATAACGCGTTTACCGAATGGGGGCAAACGTCCCCCAAAGTACGCGCGGAATGTCTGTTAAAACTGGCGCAAAGTATCGAGCAAAACGCCCAGGCGTTCGCCAGACTGGAGTCTCAAAACTGCGGCAAACCCTTGCACTGCGTAGTCAATGATGAAATTCCTGCAATTGTCGATGTCTTTCGTTTTTTTGCGGGTGCCGCACGTTGTTTGAATGGACTGGCGGCAGGCGAATATCTGGAAGGACATACATCAATGATCCGCCGGGATCCTGTTGGTGTAGTGGCTTCTATCGCGCCGTGGAACTATCCACTCATGATGGCGGCATGGAAACTGGCGCCCGCACTGGCGGCAGGCAACTGCGTAGTGATTAAGCCTTCCGAAATTACGCCGCTAACGGCGCTTAAACTCGCCGCGCTGGCGAAGGATATTTTCCCTCCAGGGGTACTCAATGTCCTGTTCGGACGGGGGCAAACTGTTGGCGATGTATTAACCGGACATGAAAAAGTACGCATGGTCTCTTTAACTGGCTCTATCGCTACCGGAGAGCATATTCTGCGTCATACCGCGCCAGCGATAAAACGCACGCATATGGAACTCGGCGGTAAAGCGCCAGTTATTGTATTTGAGGATGCCGATCTGGATGCCGTCGCCCAGGGCGTCCGGACATTCGGTTTCTATAATGCCGGGCAGGATTGTACTGCGGCGTGCCGTATTTATGCGCAACGCGGTATCTACGACGCGTTAGTCGAAAAACTGGGGGCGGCGGTAAGCAGCCTGAAAATGGGCGCGCCGGAGGATGAATCAACAGAGTTGGGGCCGCTAAGTTCGCTGGCGCATCTTGCGCGAGTCACAACGGCAGTGGAAGAGGCGAAGGCGCTCAGCCATATACGCGTGATTACCGGCGGAAATAAAGTGGAAGGTAACGGTTACTATTTCGCCCCAACGTTACTGGCTGGCGCGAAACAGGAAGACGCTATCGTACAGCGTGAGGTCTTTGGCCCGGTGGTCAGTATCACTGTCTTTGATGATGAAGAACAAGTTCTGGCGTGGGCCAACGATTCTCGCTATGGTCTGGCTTCTTCCGTCTGGACTCAAAACGTTGGACGGGCGCACCGGTTTAGCGCCAGATTGCAGTATGGCTGTACCTGGATTAACACCCATTTTATGTTAGTTAGCGAGATGCCGCATGGCGGGCAGAAACAGTCAGGATACGGTAAGGATATGTCACTGTATGGTCTGGAAGACTACACCATTGTCCGCCATATCATGGTCAAGCATTAAGGACCATTTACTGTTCAGAAAAATCGTGGAAAAATAAGCGGGTGTCGGCGGAGAGGGATACCTCTCCGTCAACATGCGCAGCAAGTACTCAAGGTTGAATACATCAAGCAAACCAGCCGAATCTCAGTGAGATCAGCCCCAAAAGTCCTGCAGCAGCAAAGACATTAATCAGCACTACGGTTTTACTGGAAACATTCATTTTTGCCACCTTTCATCATAACCCCTATGGGTATAGTACGGGTTGGTAAGATCCGCAATAATACTTAAACACGTCATTCTGTGAGCGGGGCTGTAGATTAAGAACGTTTTGCTGTTCATGCGGATAAACCTTGATGTGTGTCAAAAAAAAGAGCATATTGCGCGCGTTTTTTCCTCTGGCTGGCGCGGATGCCTGAAATGTCCCTCTATCAAAAGATGTTAGTTTTTTATGCCGTCATGGCAGTAATAGCATTTATCATCACCTGGTTTTTGACTCATGATAAAAAACGGATTCGCTTTCTGAGCGCTTTTTTGGTGGGTGCCACCTGGCCGATGAGCTTCCCTGTGGCATTGCTGTTTTCGCTTTTCTGACATAGCCAGCCCGATAAATGTTACCGGGCATGGGTTTTGTGCCAAATCAGTCTATCAGGGCAATCAACTGTTCTCTGTCCACATCTGTGACGTCCTGCGGATGGCGGTATCCCGTGTTGTCATTTGCCAGGGTATATAGCGCAACCAGCCAGTCGTAGACATAACGGCTGGCGGCGTGAACGGGCTGTTCATCCAGCTTTGTTAATCGCTGCATCGTTGAGTGTGGCGTGGCGGCGAAAATAGCTGTGCCTTTCTGAATGCGGCTGGACGGGCGGTGTACTTCTTTGACACTGGCGTAGCCAAGCCAGGCGATGAAGTTACCGATTAGCGCATGAAGTTGCGCGCCGCTCACGTTCTCACATTGCATAATTTTTTGTAGCTGTTGGGGTAAACCGAGGCGATAGCTGGCGGTAATTAAAATATCCACCACGGCGTTAAGCAACGGTGATTCCAGCCCCAGGCGCTGTGCATTATCCTCGCATCGGGCCCACTGTCGCAGATAATTGATCCACATTTTGTGTGCCTGATAACCCGTGTTGCGACCTTCTGACGCGGTGGGGCGCGCCGGTTCATCGGTAAAGAGATCGATAATGTCATTAAATAAACCACTGACCTGTTCTTCTCGCGGCTGTTGGGTGCATAGCAGCGCTTCAAAACACTGGGCTGGCGGTAGCAGTCCGGCCAGCAGGTCGCCATGTCTGGCAGCCTGGGCCTGAAGACGACGGATTACGGTTTCAACCGGTAGTGGCTCATCATTAAGCCCAGGTAATAGAGTGCGCACATGGCGTCGCAGTTGTTCGCGTAACGCCTGTAAACGCGCCTGTCGTTGTGGCGCCGATGTCGCCTGCGATAGCCACTCCACCAGACGCTGCATACTGTGTTTATCCAGCGCCTGCAATGTTCCCCAATGCACGCCAGGTTTGCCCATCAACTGCTGAACGGCTTCGTCCAGATTCTGCCGGGTGGCAAAACGGGAATCCTGTGGGGTAATTGCCCAGACAAGGCCGGGTAGCGCCGATTCACGTTGCGGCTGGGTGGCGTTAACCCACTTCAGCAAGTGACGGGCGGCGGTGGATGTTTGTGAGCGTGACGCCAGAGCATTACAGATCACCAGAACATCCGGCTGCATCTGTTGGCGGTAATGGGCCAACATCCAGCCTAATTTCGCCCGCCATAACGGATGAGGATGATCATCTGGCGCAGCCGGAATATCCAGTAGATCAACGTTATCCAGCGCGCTGTTTTCCACCGTCAGCACCAGCTCGCAGGTGAGTAACGCCAGCGAATCGAGTGAAAGACTAACCGCATTGAGCAGGCGCCCCTGCTTAACAGGATGTACCACTACATCGCTTTGTGTATTGCTGACGCTCAGTGCCGTTTGCACCAGGAAGTTTTCCGTTGGTAAACCAAAATGATCAACCAGCAGGCTGAGCGGCGCTGCCAGTTCCTGTGCATGACCGGTTTGTTGCAATGTATGCGCCAGCGCCAGCCATTGCTGTGTAATTTCCGGCTGTTCTCCCCACAGTAATGACCAGGCGTGCGCCCGTGTCGTGAGATCCAACGCAGGTAAGAGAGAGGCAAAGCGTTGCCATGTCGCATCATCAATATGCTGTCTGGCGAAAGGGAGACAGGAACGCCAGAAACGAGCTATGACCGCCACCTCTTCAGCGGTAACGCCAGGGACGGGCTGCGGTTGTCGGAGCGATTGCCATTTTTCCAGGCGCGACAGAATAATGGAGTTTTCAACCTGGCGATAATCGGGGGAAGAACAGGTTCGGGCGATAAAGACCTGTACCAGTTCTGCTTCAGTGAGTAAGCGCAGGCGTAACGGCCAGTCGCTGTCATCTGAACAGACGTTGCGCGTAAAGCGAATGGCCATATTCGCGGGTGCATGACCGGGGTTGAGATGGTTAAAATAATCATAATGACGGTCTGGTGTAATAATTTCCAGCTTGCCATGCTCATTACCGCATAGCGTCGTTAACAGATGTGCTTTTGCAGATTGGGAATGCCCATACAGACCGACGCAGCCATGCGATGTACAGGCGGCATTGAGCGCCGACTGATCCGCCGCGGCAAGAGTAAGCTGTGTCAGCAACGCATCAGCTTCGTCATCCAGCCGCGTTGCGTAACGACGCGTGTGATTAACCCACTCGATAACCGCCTGGGTAGTGTTTAATGGCGTTGTCATTTCAGATATACACTCCCGCTATCTATCCAGTAGTGGCTACCGCTATGGCGACGGTCAGCCAGCGTATTCAATTTTAACGTCAACGCATCGGCGGCGATCGGCGTCCCGTCCTGGAGCCAGGCATCACGTAATATAAAAGATTCCGGAGCGCTATCTTTACTACTGCTGCGTAATTTCAGTCGGACATTCAGTACGCCGTCGCCAGCGATGGTTTTTGCCAGTTCGGCGGAATTAATGCTCAGGGTGTAGAGCGGGGTGGCTGGCCAGCGGCTGTTGGCCAACTGACGAAAGCCCAACGTCACGTTGCCCCGCAGTGGAAAATGCAGGCGAGCGTCCAGAGTTGCGCCGGGTTTATCCAGATCAATCTCGTGATACCAGATATTTTCATCGCGAAGCGTATTGACAGTATTATCCAGTACGCCGAGATAACGCACAGTCGAGTATGCGCCGATATCAGCTGCTTTAAAGTTAAAGCGTGGTAAACGTAAATCCAGCGCCAGGCTGCATAGCATCGCGCCTACCGCGGCAGTGGATTTGGGGTTACCGATACGCCCTTGTTGATTAAAGGGATACCACTCATGTACCCGATATTTATCCATCCAGACAATGCGACTAACGGGTACCGGCTGTAAGTGTCGAATCAGCGCCTGCACGCCGGGTAAACAGGCAGGCCTTCCCGTTACCAGCAAGATATCGCAGTGGTAATGGGAAATGGCCTCGCAGACCGCGTGGAGCGGCGTCGTCAACGTAAACTGTCCGGCCAGCAGTGCCTCCTGAAGCTGGCTAAACTGAATTTGCAGTGGCACATTGAGCACGTCAAAGGCGGGCGATCCTGATGGTAAGGCATGATCGATCGCCTGCTGAATATAATTCATCACGTTACACGTTGGACGACTGGACAGCAGGTCGCCAAACGTTGCATGTAAACCGGCAAACGGATCGTTAATGTCGCTTTGTTCCCAGGCGGAAAGTACTGCATGGCCCAGCGGCATAAATAATTGCAGCGCCGTTTGCTGGCGTAAAATCGCCTGGGTATCCATGCGTCCTGAATCGCCAAATAAAGTGGCCAGCAGGGCGGCGGCATCGGTAACGCCTGCCTGTTGCAGCGCCGTTTGCAGGGAAGTAAGCACGCAACGCTGAATGATATCCAATAGCAGATCATCCCCGGCGACTTTAAAACCCTCGCGGAACAGCAGGTGAGGCGTAATTTTAACATTAGCTCCCACACCATCATCCAACTGATAGTGAACGATGGCCATATCCGTTGTGCCGCCGCCAATATCAATCGATGCCACGCGCAGATCGCGTCTGGGGCCAACGCCGGGTTCAGACTGGCGATCCGGCCTGGCCTGCGCGTTGAAAAAGGCTTCGGTACGTCCGGCATAATGCGAAACGGCTTCGTTATAAAGCCATACCAGTTGGCCACAACTGGCTTCGTCCCACTCCATCTGTATTTCCGGTACCGGAACCACGCTTTTTTCGCGTTGCTTAGGCGTGGTAAAATCTTCGTCCTGCGGGTGCCAGCCCATGGCTTTCCAGACCAGCGCCAACGCTTCAAACATTCGCTGGCGGAAAATTTCTCGCTCCTGTTTCGGCATGGCGGAAGGTAGCGTTAAAATCAACGTTCTAAGCTGGCGTGGCGAAGCGGGAAAGCCGAGTCGCAGCCGGGTGGCGACGCTGTTAATTTGCCCCAGCGCCTGGGCCAGAATTTCGCACAGCATATGCGTCATCACGGTGCTGCGGCTGTATTGCGGTGAAAAAACCGGCAATCTCTCCTCATGCGGCAGGCTGAATAACGGCTGCCCGTCGTCATTCATAAGATTCATCAACGGAAACGCGGTAGCAAGCGGTTCGCGCTGCGTTTTACCGTTCATCTGGCTAAAGCGCCAGTCCTGCAAGGCGGGCGTTTCATCCCATAAGTAACGGCGCGGACTGGAGATACCACTACTGCCTTCGGTTCCCAGACGCTGCATAGCAAGCAAGCGAGCCTCGTCGCCCACACGTACAATGGAAGGCCAGACAAAGGCGTCGTCCCGTCCGCTTTCAACAGAAAAGTGTTGTTTACCAAAACGCGCCTCGGAGAATTCCACCCGGCTGGTAAATAAAGGATCGTTCAGATACTGCGGTTTGCTTAAAGAACGCACCTGAAGCTCTGCCGTCTGGCGTAATCCGTCATTCGCATTGCCATGATCCTCGATCAGCACGCCGCAGGTATGCGTGTTGCCGACATCCAGAATCAAATCGACCGGGATCGCAGGCGTGCTTAAGGTATGTGTCACAAACTTCACTTCCGGCACCGTAAGCTGTTCGCCTAGCAGTGTCAGGAGATTCAGCCAGTGCGCCTGATACTCAAAACTACGCAGCGCTTGTTGAATGGCCTGCTCCGGGCGGTTTTCCACCTGGGTGGCATACTGAAGAAACACCTCGCGCAGCCAGCCGTCAATCCATGTCTGATCCAGAAAATCGGCAACTTCATCATCACGCCAGGCAAGCGCAAAACGTGTGCCGTTAAGCAAATCGTTTTCACAAGGCGCTAATGCCGGTGGCCTGTTTTTTGCCAGCTGACTGTCGAAGGCGAGGGTGATTCGGTGCGTGTTTCCGGCGCTATCGGTTTTTTTGAGTTTACGTACCTGAATGCGTGCCCAGTTATCAGGCCCTTCGATAAAGGTACGCGGCGGATTAAAGCGCAGGAACGGCAGGGGAAGCCAGATCCCGTCCAGCACATCTAACGAATAATGCAGCGCCTGGGTACTTTCCGGTTTCACGACTTCAGACTGTCCGCCTGCGCGTCCGGGCAACGTGTAGCGCCCGCTGGTCAAATCAAAATTGAGGCGCAGTAGCGGACCATTTGCTGTTTTGCGCACAAAGCGCCCGTAGTGGGCAGATTCTTGCGGTGTTAAGCCAAAATCAAGGAACTGGACGCCGCTGTTCGCAATGAGCGTGACGCTCTGTTTGTAATCACACAGATTGACCAACATAAAATCAGGCACCTATCTTTTTAAACGTCAACGGAATCTCCGCGTGGTCGTCATAACGGGCAGTACAGGTTGCAACGTCATTTGCGCCCGCTTCACAGGTAATTTCCGGCATCGGATAACGTGAACCATCGGTGCAACGCGCATTACCGCGACTTTTTATCATCAGTTCACCCGTTTGATGCAGGCCAGAGAAAATCTCCGCCCGGCAAATCACGTTATCGCCATGTACTACGCGCGCGGTACCTTTATTATTTTGAATCTGATAGCGTAGAGAGGGCGGCTTGCCAGTAATCGGATCTTTGACATCCAGGCTGACTCGCCAGTTACCATTTAAAAATCGCGTAGTGCCAAGTTTCATCTGCGTACCATCCATTACCAGCGTATCTTTTGGGATCGCGGCAATAACAACAGACGCTTCCGGCTGTGGCGCTGCTTTGACGGCGGGCGTCACATCAGCGCGATGCAATGGTAAATGCGCCATCAACTCCGGCAACGGGTTAACCCTGGTTTTCGCGATAGCGACAGGTGCGGCGCGAACAGGAGAGGGATCTTCAGCGGAGGAGTGAGGCCAGAAAAAAGGCGTGACGGCAACGGCAATAACCACCGCAGCAACAGGTAAGCTCCACCGCGGCAGACGTCGTGCCGGTTTCCACTGGTCAACAGGGAGGGCAGCGGAGGAGGGTTCCGGCTCGCTGACAATCATCGACGGCGCAGCAGGTTCTGGCGTTTTTAGCGGTTCGATAACCGCGGTCAGCAAGGGCTCATCCGCCTGGTTGAATGTCGCCTCCACAAGCGGTTCCTCTTCGGGTTCCTGCTTCTGTTCCGGTTCCACCAGAGAGATTTCGGGTATCGCCTCGGTTATCCGCAGGCAGTCCAGGACGTCCTCGCGTGTGTTTTCGTTCAGATTAACGAATCCCCAGAAGGTAATAATCGGTTTTCCGTTCACCAGAAACACATGATTTTCGCCGGGAAATTGCGTTGCTTTTTCAAGCAGCGAACCAAATAGCTGTAACGGTGTTTTGCCGGATTGCAGGCTTTTCCGGCTCAGTGCGGCCGCGTTTTCAAATGTACTGGCTAAGTAACGTAATGCCCGAAAACGCGTCTCTTCATCAGCCGCTTTCCACGCTATCGCCTGGCCTTCAATCGGCGAATACCAGTCGACCCGCTCGCCATTATCGTTAAGCTGCGGTATGGCCAGACAATCGGCCATCGCCTGCTGTTTACGCAGACGAAGCGTTTCGCGAATTTGCAATGCTGATTCAAATACGGCCTGCCCGCCGCCGCCCACGGCCTGATAATCATCCAGATTGCCGCTGCGCAAGAGAGTTTTTGCCACGTTGTTATCCCTTAGACTTCTTCACGCATCTACTTTACGGCGTCTGTACGCAAGCAAACGGCGGAAGAAAGCTAAAAAGGCGCGAATTCTCGGTCTATTACGCGTCGTGTTTTCGCTTGACGATTTAAGTTAAATCAGAACGGCGGCGAATTGCCGCATTGGGCGATAATAACGCGTATAATAGGCGAATCATGCTGTTACAGAATAAAGAGAAGGAGAGTTTATGTCGCACCTGGAGGAAGTGAGCGCTCGCGTGGATGCCGCCATTGAAGAGAGCGTTATTGCCCATATGAATGAATTACTGATCGCCCTGAGCGATGATACTGAATTAAGCCGGGAAGATCGTTATGCGCAGCAACAGCGTTTACGCACGGCGATTGCACATCATGGCAGGCAACATAAAGAAGACCGGGATGCGCGCCGCGAGCAGTTCACTAAAGGCGGCACGATCCTGTAAATCATCAACATTGGCGCTGCAATATAGCGTCAGGGACGGGGTTAACAGCCCCCGTCCGGTGCAGCGCGCTTATCAAGCTGGAGCTGCATGAAGGTGAGATCCAGCCAGCGACCAAACTTCACGCCGACCTGCGGCATTTGCGCTGTGGCGGTAAACCCCAGCGACTGGTGCAAGCGTATTGAAGCCCTATTTTGTGATTCAATACCTGCCACCATCACGTGTTTGCCGCAGAGCCGGGCTTCGTCGATGAGCCGGCTGAGCAGTTTTCGCCCCAGCCCTTTTCCCTGGTGGGCCGGATGGACATAGACTGAATGCTCGACGGTATAGCGAAAACCCTCGAAACTGCGCCAGTCGCCAAACGAGGCATAGCCAGTCACAACACCATCTTCTTCGCTGACCAACACCGGATAACCCAGCAACTGACGGGCCTCATACCAGGCAAGGCGGTTATCCGTATCAACCGTCTGATCATTCCAGATGGCTGCGGTATGTAATACAGCATGGTTATAGATTTCAGTAATCGCAGCGCAGTCTGTTTTATCAGCAAAGCGAATCGTCATAAGGGTACTCCAGAGAAGGGTCACTATAGCGTTAGAAATACTACTGAAGACGGCATAAATCAACGAATTAGCACAAGGATATGTCTTGGGTGTGAGACAGCCAACGAGGCGCCGGGAATAATACCTGACATGCACAGAAGCGGGAAAACCATCCCTGTATCTGAGCAAGTTTACCTCATCCGGGCGGCTAATGTTCGACTACTATTAATGGATTATTCCAGGCATGAGGAGAACATAATGGAGCAACACGCACACCGAAATCGTCGTTGGGTTCTGGCTTCGCGTCCCCACGGCGCGCCCCAGATGGATAACTTCCGCCTCGAGGAAGATGAGGTCGCGACGCCCGGTGAAGGACAGGTGCTATTACGTACCGTTTTTTTATCGCTCGACCCCTATATGCGTGGTCGCATGAGCGATGAACCGTCCTATGCGCCGCCCATCGAGCCTGGCTGTGTCATGGTTGGTGGCACGATTAGCCGCGTTGTCGCATCGAACCATCCTGATTATCGGCCGGGTGATTGGGTGCTGAGTGACAATGGCTGGCAGGATTACGACATTTCCGATGGCAAGGGATTGGTAAAACTGGGCGATAATCCGGAACATCCATCCTGGTCACTGGGGATATTAGGGATGCCGGGATTTACCGCTTATATGGGCCTGCTGGATATCGGTCAGCCGAAAGCGGGGGAAACACTGGTAGTCGCTGCGGCTACCGGCCCCGTAGGCGCAACGGTAGGACAAATTGGCAAGCTGAAGGGCTGTCGGGTTGTTGGCGTTGCCGGCGGCGCGGAAAAATGCCGTCACGCAACGGAAGTATTGGGATTTGATCTGTGCCTTGATCATCACGCCGGTGATTTTTCGCAACAGCTTGCTCAGGCCTGCCCACAGGGAATTGATATCTATTATGAGAATGTCGGCGGTAAAGTCTTTGATGCTGTATTGCCGCTACTCAACACCTCGGCGCGAATTCCGCTTTGCGGTCTGGTCAGCGGCTATAATGCAACGACGCTACCGGACGGCCCGGACAGGCTGCCTCTGTTGATGGCGACATTACTCAAAAAGCGAATCCGTTTGCAGGGTTTTATTATCGACCAGGATTATGGCCACCGGATACATGAATTTCGGCAAGACATGGAGCGTTGGATCAAAGAAGGGAAAATTCACTATCGTGAACAGATTACCGATGGGCTGGAAAATGCGCCTGACGCATTTATAGGGCTGCTGGAGGGGAAGAACTTTGGCAAAGTCGTGATACGCTTAGCGGAAGAGGCGTAAACAAAAAATGGCGGCATAATGTCGCCATAAAATGGGCAAAATTTAAAATTCAGGCTTTACTTATATTCGTCATTCAGATCAGAGTGAGTGGGTATCTGTTTTGGCTATTGATTTCGCGTTCGGCCTGAACCCGTCGATGTGTTAAGGAATGATGAGGATTAACCTTTGCCATAAAGAAACCTGTGGTGTTGTAAAATATGAGAAAATCACGCACGTAAATTATCACTTTTATTTATTTGGTCGCTCAGGTCTGGATTATTTTTTTACAATTAAGTTCCGGAGCTTCTTCGGGACTCAATTGCGAGGTTGTTCTGTCAAGAGGTGAAGGAAGGAAAATGCCGGGTACGGAAAAAACACAACATATAAGCCTGACCACACAGGTTGAAAATGGGTTAAAGCATCAATTGTCAATCGGCGCATTAAAGCCAGGCGCAAGGCTTATCACTAAAAATATTGCACAGGAACTGGGAATAAGTATTACACCGGTTCGTGAGGCATTGCTAAGGCTGGTCTCTTCCAACGCGCTTGCCGTCGCACCGGCGCAAGCATTTATGGTGCCTGAACTCTCGCTGGAAAGGCTGGTGGAGATCAATACAATTCGAACCTCTCTGGAAGAGATGGCCGTGGAGGCTGCGGCTGGTGCGATCACACCTGAACGCGAACAGCACCTGAATATGCTCCTGGATAAATTTGCCCAAGCGCTGGAAAGCGGTGCGATGGAGGATATTCTTCTGGCCAACCGTGCCTTTCGGTTTACGATCTATCAATATGCGAATATGCCAACCCTGTGTGGCATGATTGAGCAATTATGGGTACGCCTGGGACCGAGTCTACATTTTTTATATGAAGACTTTAAGCTGGATGGTTTTCAAAACGGCGTTGAACTGTACAGAAAATTGCTGAGTGCTTTAGTGACTGGTGATAAAAAAGTCAGTCGTCACTGTTTACAGGACGTTTTGCAAAACAACATCGCAGCAATTAAACATCAATACTTAGGAGAGATATAACGTAAATTTAGCGGGGGTTTCCCCCGCTATTGCTGTCGGTTTATTCAAACCGCCATGCCAGATTAATCCCTACGCCATAGTTACGACCTGGTGCTGGTTCATAATATCGTCCATTGGACTCATTAACGATAACCGAACCGATATATTCTTTATCAAACAAATTATCGACCCGTCCAAAAACATCCACAGTAAGCTGTCTGTAATTAAATTTATAACCTGTATTCAGACCAACAACGGTATAAGAAGGAGCTTTCGCCGTATTTTCATCATCGGCCATGATATCACCCATATACCGAATGTCGGCACCGGCATACCATCCCTCATCCGGGACAAAACCTAATGAGGCAAACCCCATATTACGGGCGATGCCGGGCATTCGGTTTCCATTGCAATTCTGGCCCTGACATACATTGCTGCGATAGGTTGCATCCAGCCAGGTCCAGGACGCTTTCATCCGCCAGTCGCCAGCAAAGCGCTGGTCCAAAGCGAGCTCCGCCCCCTGGCGGCGAGTTTTGCCCGCGTTTTTGTAAGTAGTGCGTCCCCCCATACTGCTGGCGACAACAATTTCATCATCGGTATCGGTTTGAAATAACGCAGCAGTCAATAAACCATTACCCATGCGCGTTTTACTACCGACTTCAACCGTATCGTTAGTAGAGGGTTTCAGGTCGAAGTTGAACCCACTTTGACCATCGGCACGATAGGAAAGCTCATTGATGGTGGGGGTCTCAAACCCACGTCCGGCGGCAAGGTAGAGATTCCAGGCGTCAGTTAATGCATATTTTAGCGATCCGGCCGGCAGCCATTGATGATAACTGGCGTCGCCGCTGTCATCGCCGTTGCCAGGCATGATGTAGTGATCGTTAGAGTCGAACCAGACGGAACTATAGCGTACGCCAGCATCCAGCGAGAGTTTTTGCGTAAGCTGCCATTGGGTTTGCAGATAAGGATCGACGTTCCACATCAGGTTGCGTTCATCCCGCCGTAAATCGCCTTTATGCCCAAACTCGGGGTCACCGTCATTAAAACGAAAGTTGTTGTAACCTTTACGGTTTTCGCTCATATTTTCATAGTTTAATCCGGTTGTGAAAGTGACCGGTACGCCTAATTCTCCACGGTGAGTCCAGCGAGAATCGATACCCTGATAATGGCGTTGCAGGGAGATTACTCCGCCAGCCTGGGCCGGTTTTAGCTGCGCCACCATGGGAATGGACTGGTATTGCGTCGTCTCCCGTTCTCCGGCATAGGCCATCACGCTGATATCATCCTGCGTGCTGAGCTGGCGTTCATAACGCAACCCTGCCTGGGTTTGTTTGATCGTTTTGCGTGTATTGTACTGTTCAGCACGCGGCGCCTGTTGTGGATCGGCTTTCCATTCCGATTCGGTAAGACCGCCAGGATCGTCCGCTTTAATATCTACACTATTAAAAATCAAGGAGAGTTTACTGGCATCATCCAGGCGCACACCGAGTTTGGCGTTAGCCAGATTTTTTCGCGCGCCGCTGTGATCGCGGTAGCCATGGGTAGTGAAACGGGTCGTCGATACCGTGTAATCCACGTCACCGGGCTGAGTGCCGTCACCTACAGCGCCCGTTGCTTTTAGCCCATAGCGCCAGCTTCCATAACTGCCGTAATAGCTGCTGGCCTCAATGGTGGGCGGCTGTTGTCCGGTTTCCGTGGTGACATTTATCACGCCGCCAGAAGCATTGCCATAAAGCGCCGAGAAGGGGCCGCGCAGCACTTCAACGTTTTGTATGCTGTTGATATCAATATTCGAAATTTGTCCTTGTCCATCCGGCATAGTGGCGGGGATGCCATCAACGTACAGACGGATGCCCCGCACGCCAAAGGCGGAACGCGAGCCAAATCCGCGTATAGAGATTTGCAGATCCTGCGCGTAGTTCTGGCGGTTTTGCACCTGTAATCCCGGAACGCTGGTCAGAGATTCAGATAAATTGACGCGCGGCGTCGCCAGACGCATATCGTCTCCTTCAATGACGCTAACAGCAGCAGGCGTATCCAGTTCGGATACGGTCTGCGGCGTTGCGCTGACAATCATCGTTTGTTCATCGGGCGTACTGGCGGCCTGAAGCAACGGGGAGAACGTCAAGGGAAACAAGAGGGCGGGACAAAGTCGCTGACTAACGGAAGTTATTTTCATGAAAATGTCGGTAACTGTAAGCGTCTCAATGGAAAAGGTGTCATTAAGGGTAGTCAATAGGTAAAGTTTTGAAATTTTAATCGCACATTTAGTTAAGAAAATGTGCGGTATTTAAGGGCACCTCCCACCGTGAACAAGTAAAAGCTCCACTTTCCGATAAATAATGATTATTATTCTCAACTTATAACAAGGGCGGAACCAGGATTCCGCCCAATGAAGCCGTGTGAAGCAGCTATAAACGTTCATCAAAGGGAGTCGTCATGCATTTACGTCATCTTTTTTCGCCACGCCTGCGTGGTTCGCTACTGTTAGGTTCACTCCTCGTCGCATCTTCATTTAACACGCTGGCGGCAGAAGAAATGCTGCGTAAAGCAGTGGGTAAAGGCGCTTATGAGATGGCTTATAGCCAACAGGAAAACGCGCTATGGTTAGCGACGTCACAAAGCCGTAAACTGGATAAAGGTGGCGTGGTTTATCGGCTCGATCCAGTAACGCTGGACGTCACGCAAGCGATTCATAACGATCTCAAGCCGTTCGGCGCCACGATCAATACCGCGACCCAAACGTTGTGGTTCGGCAATACGGTCAACAGCGCCGTGACCGCGATTGACGCCAAAACCGGCGATGTGAAGGGCCGCCTGGTGCTTGATGCGCGCAAACGTACTGATGAGGTTCGCCCGTTACAGCCCCGTGAGCTGGTTGCCGATGCGTCTACCAACACGATCTACATTAGCGGTGTTGGTAAAGAGAGTGCTATTTGGGTAGTGGATGGCGAAACCATCAAACTGAAAACGACGATCGAAAATACCGGCAAAATGAGTACGGGTCTGGCGCTCGACAGTAAAGCGCAACGCCTGTACACCACCAATGCGGATGGTGAATTTATCACCATTGATACTGCCAGTAATAAAATTCTCAGCCGTAAAACGTTGCTGAATGATGGTAAAGAACATTTCTTTATTAACCTGAGCCTTGATATCGCAGGCCATCGCGCGTTCATTACCGACTCGAAAGCAGCAGAAGTTCTGGTTGTCGATACCCGCAATGGCAATATTCTGGCCAGGGTGGCTGCGCCAGAGTCTTTGGCCGTTCTGTTTAACCCAACGCGTAACGAGGCCTACGTCACTCATCGTCAGGCAGGGCAGGTTAGCGTCATTGATGCAACGTCCTATAAAGTCGTTAAAACGTTCGACACGCCGACTTACCCGAACAGCCTGGCCCTGTCGGCAGACGGTAAAACGCTCTATGTCAGCGTGAAACAGAAATCGACGCGTGAACAGGAAGCGACCCAACCGGATGATGTTATCCGCATTACTCTGTAAACCAACATGGAGGGGACATCCCCTCCAGTCATCTCTTTAAACGCGCCGATACGCCTCGTTACACCCCGCCGATAGCCTGATGGTTCTGTGACAATTACACTGCCTTTTGCTGTCGTTAACTCATTATATTCACGAGGAAAATATGAAGAAGTTATTTATATGCTCAGGTTTGGGCATAATGTTTTTTATGCTTGCGGGGTGTACAACCAACTATGTCATGACGACCAAAAGCGGGCAAACCATTGTCACGCAGGGCAAGCCGCAGTTGGATAAAGAGACGGGCATGACCAGTTATACCGATCAGGATGGCAATCAGCGAGAAATTAACAGCAATGATGTGTCACAGTTGATTGAGGCAGATTAACCGGTGAGCGCGGGCAATGCGCATTAATAACCCCGGCAAGCCTGGCGCTGCCGGGGAGGAATAACGTCAGGTCGCGGCCTCTTCTTTTAAGACTACACGCTCTATACTCTCCGCCGGAGCCGCAGTGGCTGGCGCAGTGCGATGGATTTCCTCCACGCGACGGCGCACGCCAAACCAGCCGGCGACCAGCAGAATGGCGATTAGCGGCAGCGAGGCGATCGTGTATGTTCCATTCGGATAGTCAAACGCCATGAGAACCAGCACGCTTAACAGGAACAGCAGTGTCAACCACGAGGTAAAGGGCGCAAAGGGCAGTTTAAAACTGACGTCTGCGGCTTTGCCTTCTTTTATTGCCTGGCGTAAACGCATCTGGCATACCATGATAAACGCCCACGAGGCGATAATGCCGAGTGAGGCAAAATTCAGGACGATTTCGAATACACGGGAGGGCACCAGATAATTGAGGAATACGCCAACAACATAAACGACCAACGTCGCCAGAATACCCGCATAAGGTACATGCTGACGGCTCATTTTCGCCATGAATTTCGGCGCGGAACCCCCCATCGACATCGAGCGTAAGATTCGGCCCGTACAATAAAGCCCGGAATTCAGACTGGATAGCGCGGCAGTCAATACCACGATATTCATGATACTGCCGATGTAAGGCACGCCAAGTTTAGAAAAGAAGGTGACGAACGGGCTTTGCCCCGCCTGGTAGGCATTCCACGGTAGCAGCAGCACCAGCAATACAACCGATCCCACATAGAAGAGACCGATACGCCAAATCACGCTATTGATGGCTTTTGGCACCATTGTCTGCGGATCTTTGCACTCGCCGGCGGCAGTACCAACCAGCTCAATTGAAGCAAAGGCGAACACCACGCCCTGAATCAGTACCAGCGCGGGCAACAGGCCATGCGGAAAAAATCCACCATTATCAGTAATCAGATGGAATCCGGTGGTATTGCCATCAAGCGGCTGACCGGTTCCGAGGAAAATTGTGCCTACGACCAGGAAGATAACGATCGCCAGCACTTTCACCAGCGCGAACCAGAACTCCATTTCGGCAAACCACTTTACGCCGATCATATTCATCGTACCCACAATAGCTAACGCACCGAGCGCAAATACCCACTGCGGAACGTCGCCAAATGCGCCCCAGTAATGCATATATAACGCCACGGCGGTGATATCGACGATCCCGGTCATCGCCCAGTTAATAAAGTACATCCAGCCCGCGACATAGGCCGCTTTTTCACCCAAAAATTCACGGGCATACGAAACGAAGCTCCCGCTGGAGGGGCGATGCAATACCAGTTCGCCGAGCGCGCGCAAAATGAAAAAGGAAAAAAGGCCGCACACCAGATAGACCAGTGCAAGCGCCGGCCCGGCCATTTGCAATCGGGCGCCTGCGCCTAAAAATAATCCGGTACCAATCGCGCCGCCGATAGCAATCATCTGGACTTGACGATTCCCCATCGCTTTGTGATAGCCCTCTTCATGGGCGTTCAGCCAGCGTCGTTTCGCCGCATGTTGCTCTGCGGCGTGCGTAGTATGTGTTTTCATTATGTTACCTGTTATGGCCTGTCTGACAAAAAAATCCCTTATGCCGCGAAGGCGACTAAACAATCGATTGCCTGCAATGGCGAATACGGTTTTTCCCTTATTCTGTATGACAGGGTAAAACCGCCGGCGGAGCATCCTACCTGCAATTGTTAAATGACGCAAAATATACGAGAAAGATAAAATAAGAATGTCGAGTTTATTTGTGTGGTCAGATGTGGCGCGGTGTGGTCACCATTCAGTCATTAATGATTAACCTTACTGGCATCGCACGATACTTTACCCTCGAAAGATACTGCCTGATGGCTGGACATTATTTGAAAGTTTACTCCGCAGACAGAACTCACAATAAAGTAAAAAATAACTAACAAAGGAGTAACATCATGCCAATGACATCAGCAGGAACCTATGCCCGGGTACTTAAAGCAGAAACGAACCTATCTCATGCAGCGGGGAACTATGAAAATAAACTGGCGACAAAATTGGCAAAGGGTATTGTAGGCGTATTCACGCTCGGAATTGGCTATGGCATCATTCGCTTAGTTGAGCATTATTGTAATGTTCGACCTAAAGTGGCTGAGTATTGTGCTAATGCAGAGGGGATTCATGCCAGCCTTATGGCAGCGTCTGCGCTACATAAAAAATCGGTTGAATGTCATCTTCAAAGTGGTGGTATCTTGAGACTGGAAGAAATTGCTGCTGGTCCAGACGGTGAGCCAGCAGTCAGAATATCCGATAATCATCACACAGAAGTGGTTCCCGGAACTTTCAGAGAATTTTGTCTAAAGCTGGAACAAGAATTTGAAACGGCGCCAGCATTATATGCTCTTGGCGATGGATATCAGACGCTGGCAGATTTTTCACAACTGGGCATCATTAAAATGGCTCCGGTTATAAATGGGCCGGACCCGCAACTCTATGGCGAGAGTTTATATGTTAGCAGTATGTATGATTTGCATGCGCTACTGAGCCAGGCTGCAGCCGAAGGTCAAACCACCGTGAGGATAACGTTACGCGAAGAAGCAGGCGATGAGTTCCCGCTTGAACTTATAGAATATCAGGCGGATGAGGAGAGCGGGCAAAGTATGGTGTTACTCACCAACGAGGCAACACACGAAGACATCATCGTGGACGGACGTCTGGTCACGCTTTGTGAGGAATTAGAATCAATATTCACTGTTCTTGACCCCAATAAAGCGGTTAAAACTCTGGATGAGAGAATCGCTGATGTTGCCCGAGGCGCTATCGCATCAGGTGTTGCTGCTGACACCCGCTCTGTATCATCAACGACTCCGCTGGTATAAGCCTCATCTCGCTGAGCCACGCGTTAAAATATTTAACACGCCGCTATTTTTGCGGCGTGTCGCGGGAAAACGATCAGAACCAGATTTCCGTTTGTACGCCAAAATTCCACGTGCCTCCAGCGCTAAATCCCTCGCTGCCGAAATCATCGTTTGTCGCATACCGATCCAACGCTTTATCCCAGTTCATCCAGGTGGCAAAGAAACGGATCTCCGGTCGCGCTTTGATATCAAAAACATTACCGACCTTAAACGTTGGCGCGAAGGTCAATTTATAGAAACTGCCTTTCACGTTCTGATATGTATTCAACGAACCGTTATCACGATAAGTTCTGCCATTGGCGTTCAGATCCATATATTGCCAGGAAGCTTCATAGAGCAGAGCAAAATGTTGTGTAATCGCCTGCGAAGCACGAAGGTTAAAGGTGGCCCAGTCGTAACGATCGCCATTGCGATAGCGGTCCTCACTGTGCTGGGCAATCACCGAAGGAGCCAATTCCCAGTTTTTCGCAATCGGAACAATACCATACGATGCAAACCGTAAAGACAGGGCATCTTCAGTAAGATCGCCATCGCTACCGGGTTGTCTGGTTTCAGCGCCTAAACCACCGCCGAACTGCAGTGCCGTTTCCGACACGCCCCGGGTAATACCATAGAAGCGCGCTTTATCGTGATACGCCAGCATGGCGTAATAACCATTCTTCGCCGTATTGTCACTACGCAAGGCGTAACTACCGGTAGTGGACGTAGTGTCTTTGAGACGATCATTACCCTGTGCGGTCATCCCGGTTAGCATTAATTGCCAGTTATGATAAAAATGGTTAGCGGTAAACATCACATTCTGAATATCATTATCTTCATAATGATCGCTGCCCAGATCGCCAAAATTACGGCCATATACGGAATAATCTCCACGTAGAGTAGTACTCCATTGCACATCGTTAATGCCACCGCCAGTCCCCCCAAGGAACATAATGTCACTGTCGGTAAAATGTATATCAAAATTATCCCGATCGAATCGTTTTCCTGCCCATAGTGAGGCGTTCTTAAACGGCCCGGTAAAATCAGCAAGATTCCCCATTTCGACATAGAGTTGACGTATATTGATATGATGACTGTCATTATCCTGGACCCAAGGGTCGGGATTATTCGCACCATCGGCAATCATGGTTTTAAAATGTGCCCACGCCCCATCGTCGAAAGTCATTTTTTTCCCCAGACTTAACTCCAGATAATTATCTTTTTCATTGCCTAAGCGGCCAACATGTGCATCGCCGTTTAACGAACTGGCGGGCGAAACACCGGGGCCGCCGCGTCCTCCTTTACCATGATTATTAATCAGCAAACCGGAACGGGCGTAGGCGTTAAATTCAAATCCTTCCAGCGGCGACGTTTTTGCCAGTTGAGCGGTGACTTTTTTATCCGTTTCCTGCATTTTTCTTTCGCTGTCGGTGGCTCGTGCAGTCAGTTGCTTCATCTGTTGTTCCGCAAGGGTTGCCCGCGTTTCGGCGCGCTGCGTTCGCTGTTCAGCCTGGTACGCCCGTACCCTGGCTTCTCGCGCCTCGCGTTCAGCGTTATTCACTTTCGCTTCTAAAATCGCCAGCCTTTGTTCAATCGTCAGGCTGGCGCCCTGAACACTGTTTACGCTAAAAAGCGCGCAACACACCACTGCGCTTATCACAGAGATACGCATAGAATATTTCCTTATATTGAGTCGGAGATTATTATTTTTTTATAACGCGGACGATTTGATATCCGTTATTTTTTTCTGTTTTGCCGGCGTCAAGATCGGCGCGTATTTTTTCATAGTCATCATCGAGACGATAATAACGACCTATCCATACCATTGAGGCTATAATTAAAACCACAGGAATATAAAGATAACAGGCTTTGATCGCTAACAAGGCTGTTGCTGTTTGCGTTTGGTTTGCAACATAGCCACCAGTAGTAAGCAGCAAACCGGTAATAGCACCCGCGCCCGCCATGGCTACCTTTCCCAAAAAACCGTTAATCGAGGTTAAAATTCCGGCAGTATTAATACCCGTTTTCCAGACGCCATAATCGACAGGGTCAGCCTGCATTGAGAAATAGATCGCCGTTCGCTGACCGGCGCCCAGCGACATCACAATAGCCCCTGTAATCAGACCGAGAGTCTGCATGTCGGAGACCATCATCATTCCCATGCCAATAAGGTTAATGGCGCTGGCGACCAGATAGACATAGCGTTTTTTCATTCGGACAGCCAGCAGTGGAACCGTCAGGGTACCCATCAGCGGAACAAAGGTGGAGATGCCGGCGACGACAGCCGTTAATTCTGCATTGCCGACATAATAGTGGAAAAAATAGACCAGCGAGCCCGTCTGGAAGAAAAAAGCGCCCCACATTAAAAAGATATTAATCGCAAAAACGAGCCACGGCTGGTTTTGTTTTAATCCTGACCATGCCCGTTTTAAGGTCATACGCTCCTGGGTAATCGTGATCTTTTCCTCCACGTTGCGAAAACTTAGTAGTAAAAAGAAAATCGCGATGACGCCAAAAATCGTTGCGGTATAAAAAAATCCCTGCGCCTGATTCCCTTTACCCAGTGCGGCAACCAGCGGTAGCGTGGCGACGGCGACAATGGTTGACCCCAATGAGCCTAATAAAATGCGCACCGAGGAGAGCATAGTACGTTCTCGGGAGTCGCTGGTAATAAAGGGGAGCATCGCACAAAAGGGGATATTCACGAGGGTATATAAAAATGACAGGCACAAATACGTTAAAAACGCATACATTAATTTCCCGGTAATGCCCAATTCCGGGACATAGAAGGCCAGAATACACAGCACGCCAAAAGGCACGGCGCCAATCAGCAACCAGGGCCGACAACGTCCCCAGCGAGTGGCTGTATTATCAATCACCAGCCCCATTAAGACATCCGCCACACCATCAACCAGGCGAGTGACCAGGAACATAATACCGACATAATAAGCGGGAAGTCCCATTACATCGGTATAGAAAAACATTAAATATAAGGAAATTAATTGCCAGATCAAATTACAGGAAAGATCGGCGATGCCGTAGCCCAGTCGCTGTCGCCATACAGTAAAAGTTATCTCAGCCATAAATCGCTCGCTTTTTATTGTGATTAAAGTCCGAACTGGCGAATAAACCAGGCCGGGGTACAACTCCACGCATGGCAATAGCTGTTAATTAACGTACTGCCATACGGGGAATAATCAGGATGTGCCGGGTCGAAGATCTCCCAGAAAGTGTCTGCGCCGTGGTGGATCATCGCGCCCCAATAATTTTTAATTTCCGTCGTCGCTTCTTCGCGTAATCCCACATGGAGCAGCGCGGCGATAAAATGGTGGCGCATATAGGGGGTGTTCATTGCGATTTTCGGTGGATGGCGGAGCAGTTTTTTCATTACGGCGACCTGATGTTCTGGCGTCCCCACATCAGCCAGGACGAGCCAGATTTGTGACGCGCAGGAGATTTGTCTGCCAGCACCGCTGGTATAAAAGCCGTCCTGTTTGCTCCAGAATTCATGCAGCGCCGCGTTTTTTAGCGCATTCAGCGACGGTTTCAATAAGGTAAGGCAATCCGGCTCACACCGTTGCGCCAGCCAGATAGCGCGTTGCAGACAGTAAATCAGAACGCCTTGCGACGCGGCCTGTTTATTTAACGCATCGTTCCAGTCGATAAATGACCACCAGTCGTCGCTATCACGCACGATATGGCGCATATCGCAGCGTTCAAGCGCCAGGTCGACCTGCCTTTTGGCGACTGGCCATAGTGCGTTCAGGGTCTCGACATCGTTTGTGCTTTGTATATATTGATAAAGCACATCAACAAAAAATAATGAATAATCAAAAAGAAAGGTATCATCCGCAATCACATCCGGTTGGACAAAGATATTAGCTGACACCATTCCGTCTTCACGTGTGTTGCCAGCAAAAAGATACAGGCAGCGTTGTACCAGCGCATGATGGCGAAAGGTGACGTCGTTCACCAGCGCCTGAAGACGAAGATCGCCCAACCAGAGACGGCGATCACGCTTCGGACCGTCTTCAAAAACATCCTGCATACAGTTGCGTAGTGTCAGTACCGAGACATCATCAATCTTCCGCAATAACGGATCGTCAGTCACAGAAGGCGGGCATCCCGGCGGGGCAGAGGTGACGGCCATGAGTGTGATATCGTCGAACTGTAAATGAAACTTGCGTGATACCGCCTTAACATCAATTTTCAGATATCTGAAGCAATAACGGCGCGGTAATTGAACGTGCGCAGGCAAAACATCAAGATAGAGGTGCTGCTGTTGCAGCCAGCTACTACACAGCCAGCCCTGATAATTGCTGAAAGGTTCCGCGACTTCGCCCAACGTTTCGCCAAATGTCAGTGCAAGGTGAGCTGGCGCGTCCGGCGGACTGCCTACTGCGCGACAGGTAAAACTGAGATAACCCACACAGTGGGTGCCAAAATCCAGAATCAGCGAGTCGCCCGTATCCAGGGCCTGTGCATATACAGCCTCGAGATTACCGCATGGTGTTGCCTGCCAGTGATGCGGTGTGCCGGTTATCTGAATTTTTCCTGTTGGTGTGACAACGTGTGAATAAAGATGGGGTTTTAATGTGTTGGCTCGCGCCAGGAATAAGGGGTGGCGGGTCATTGCGATAGCCGGGTGCTGCTGTATTGCCTGAGACATACTGCGTCCTCTCTACGTTTGATGAGGGCAGTATGCGAAGAAAACGGCTAAACCAGCCACTTCAGGATTGCCAATCTGTTGCGCTGTCTGGCACTGATAATGAGGTCCACTTGTGTACGATCACAAATTAAAAAACAACACTCGTGATGCGCCAGCGAATGTTTTATGTTTCTTCACGTTGAACTACGGGCCGGATAAAAAAGATGAACTTGTTGACCGTTGACTATTACTTTCCTTCTGTAAATCATAAGCTGGCGCTTTATTCCAGCGATCCGGAGGACAATAGTAGCGAACATTGCCATGAGTTTGATGAGTTAGTGATTGTTGAAGAAGGACATGGGTTACACGTGATTAATGATAATCCGTTATATATTCAGCAGGGCGATATTTTTTACGTTCAGGCGGAAGATCACCATTTTTATGACGAGTTAGGGACGCTGAAATTAATCAATGTGTTAATTAATCCACATAAGACATTTCATTATTTGCAGGAAATCGAACCGCTACTACGACCATTTTGTGCTCGCGAGGCCGCCTGTTACGGCTGGCTATCACCGGATACAAGAATGCAATGCCGTTCACTTATTGAAAAAATCTTCTCGTTACCGTTTGCTGATGACGATAAATGCGCCTTACGGGAAGCGTCTTTTTTTCAATTGGTCACGACTATTCTGCACGCGCAAACGGAAACGGAATACAACAATACCCGTTATAAATTACATAAGTTACTCACTTATCTGCAAGAAAACTGTTTTCAGGAACATGACTGGCATCAGTTGGCGTCGCGGTTTCATCTCACCCCGCGCACCACATTTCGCCATATTAAAGAGGCTACCGGCTTAACTCCGGATAGTTATCTGAAACGTCTGCGTCTGGTTTCCGCCCGCGTAAAATTACGCGAGACAGATATGTCAATCACCGGGATCGCTTATATGTGCGGATTCAGCAACAGTAACCATTTTACGACGCTGTATAAGAAAGTATTCGGTATTACGCCCAGCGATGAGCGTCGGCGTACATAAATAGTTATAAGTAAGAGGAGCACCATTTAGACACGCTTCCCGGGTGACTAAACCGTCGCTAAAACAGCAGGGTAGATGGTGGTTTGTAGTATTTTTTTTCAAAAATATCATAACGATATTCCACCGATGGGATATCCTGTTGCGCAGAGATATCTGCGTCAGCCTGTGTGCTGAATGCAAGCATTAACGTTAATGGAAGCCCCAGATGACCTCTTTTCTACATGCTTATTTTACACGGTTAAATAGTCCTGCATTGATGAGTCCTACCCTTGATACGCTCAGCGCGCTTCACTTAGCGCATAACTGCGCAATTCCTTTTGAAAATCTGGATGTGCTACTTCCTCGAGAGATTCAGCTTGATGAGTCGGCGTTAGAAGAGAAATTGCTGCATGCCCGGCGCGGTGGGTATTGTTTTGAGCAGAATGGCCTGTTTGAACGTGCGTTGCGTGAAATCGGTTTTAACGTCCGGAGCTTATTAGGGCGTGTGATCCTGACGCATCCCTCCCATTTACCGCCGCGTACGCACCGTTTATTGCTGGTTGATGTTGAAGGAGAACGGTGGATAGCAGACGTCGGTTTTGGCGGGCAGACGTTAACCGCACCGATTCGTTTGCAGGCTGAAATTGCACAGCAGACACCACATGGTGAGTACCGCCTGGCGCAGGAGGGAGAAGCATGGATTTTACACTTCCGCCACCATGAACACTGGCAACCAATGTACTGTTTTGATCTGGGGACACAACAACAGAGCGACCACGTGATGGGGAATTTCTGGTCGGCTCACTGGCCGCAATCACATTTTCGCCATCATTTATTGATGTGCCGCCATTTACCTGACGGCGGGAAGCTGACGTTAACGAACTTCCACTTTACGCATTATCAACAGGGGCGAGCAGTGGAACAGCTTCACTTACCGGATGTGTCATCGCTTTATTCGCTGCTACAGCAACGGTTTAATTTAGGGGTAGATGATACAAAGCACGGCTTTACCGAGCCGGAACTGGCTGCGGTAATGGCCGCATTCGATACCCATCCTGAGGCGGGGAAATAATATTTTGCCGACAAAAGGGATGAAACCAGGTACAGATTAAAAGCTAATGGCCCATTCGGCATGAAACAAGATAACGGCTTTGCCGGATATCGTGACGTTTTTTGGTTGGTTATCGTGAATGGTGACAGTCACATCAACAACACCGTCTCTTCCCAATGCACGTCCCTGATGGCCTTTAATCTGTAGTGATTTACCGTCATGCGCCATCAGATTATGGTGGACTAGCCAGGCCCCCATCGGCCCATTTGCATTCCCTGTTACCGGATCTTCTACAATTCCGATTGCCGGAGAAAACATCCTTCCATCCGTTTCGCTTTTTCCTGGACGAACCTGGAAAGGGAAAAAGCCATTGCAGCCAATTTGTTGCCCAATGGCCGTTAATGCAGCCAGATCCGGGGAAAGGGCATCGATATCGACGTCTGGTTTGAGCAGAATCATCACTTTGCCATGTCCGGTTGAGACCACCTGAATTGGCGCTGCCGGCACCAGATCATCTTCAGTAAGATTCAGCGCAGCAATGATGGCGGCCCTAATTTCGCCGACAAGCGGTGGTTCAAAACAGGGACGGCCTTGCTCCAGCGTGATGCGATAGTCGTTATTTTCGGCATGAATTTCAACACGATGGCGACCTGCTAACGATGTCTGCCAGACGGTAGTGTTCCCCAATCCCAGTACGGTTGCCCGAACATAATGCGCGGCTATAGTGGCATGGCCGCAAATGGGGACTTCTGCCGTTGGTGTAAAGTAGCGTATGCGCACGTCGCTATCTTCGCTTTTTAGCAAAAAGGCGGTTTCCGAATGGCGAAGTTCACGGGCAATCAATTGCATTTGAGCGTCGCTTAGTGTATCCGCATATAAAACAACGCCAGCAGAGTTGCCGCGAAAGGGGGCACAGGTGAAGGCGTCAACATGGTAAATCTGCGGTTTCATGGATGTCCTCCTTTGACTGGAGAATCATCATAGCTTATACGCTGCCGAATGACGACGCCCACGCATTTTTCTTTGCCCGGTATGCTTGCGCCGCCGGGCAAGAATAAATTAACGTCGGGAACGGACTATCTGATAGCGGCGGGTGAAATATTCAAATGGCGCACTCCAGACATGTACCAGGCGAGTGAAGGGGAAGAGCAGGAAAATCGTCATCCCGAGCACCAGGTGAACACGGAAAACGAACGCCACACCGGTCAGCATTTCCGACGAGCCTCCCCGGAAGGTGACGATGCTTTGTGCCCAGCCAACCAGCTTCATCATTTCGCTGCCATCGGGATATTGTGCCGAGAATGGAATAGTACTCAGACCCAGCAGGCACTGGATCAGCAGGATACTCATGATAATGATATCCGGCATCGTCGAGGTAGCGCGCACACGCTGGTTGGTCAGGCGACGCCACAACAGACCCGCACCGCCGATCAGCGTTAATACCCCACAGACACCACCCAGAATCATGGCCATCTGCTGTTTAGCCGCAATCGGCAGGAACCAGGCATACATCCAGTGAGGCGTTAGCATACCGAACAGATGGCCAAAGAAAATCCCCAGAATCCCGATGTGGAACAAATTTGACCATACCACCATCCCCCGTTTATCCAGCATCTGACTGGAGGAGGCGCGCCAGGTGTATTGCCCATAGTCATAGCGCAGCCAGCTTCCCAGGAAGAAAACCGTCGCGCAAATATACGGATAGATATCGTAAAAAAAGACGTTCAGATAATGTATCATTTCGGGCCTCCCGCACTGACGTCAACGTATTGTGGCGCAACGTCCTGGCTAAAGCGTCGTTGATAATTCTGCAATGGGGAACTGTCACAGGCGGTGGCGTTCTCGTCGATAAACTTCACCTGTTCCTCCTCCCATACAGCGTCCAGAGCCTGACGGGTGTCATCGCGGGTTTCCTGGATAACCTGTTTTGTGACACTGTCACTTGACAGCGGACTGCCTGCCAGCTGTAGCAGGGCATCAAACAACGGGTACCACGGCGTTTGCCGCTGTTTAAGACGACCGCCGAGCAGCGCCAGAATAGGTGCTACATTTTGCAATCCTTCGCGGGCTTGTGCCTCCGGCAGAACGCTAAGATATTCCAGATAGAGTGGTAGATGATCCGGCAATTCGCGGCAGTCAAGTTGCAGCCCCACCTTCTCATACTGGTTGAGCAAGTCGACCATCGCCTGACCACGATCGCGCGATTCTGCATGGACATGTTCAAACAGTAACAGCGAGGTGGCGCGCCCACGATCGAACACCTCGCACCACTCGGCCTGTTTGTCGAGCAAAGGGGCATTAAGCAGTTCGCGGGTGAAATCGGTTAACATGGGCGCTTCATGGCGTACCAGTGCCAGCGCGTCATCTTTACACTCCCACAATAGTTCATCCGGATACTCCATCAGCAGGCCAATCACCTTGAGGATTTGCATTATTCACCCTCCGCCTTATCACGCACTTCAGTAATATTGATGGCATCAATACGGCTACTGTTAAACAGGTTAAATTTGGTATCAGAACCGTGGCAACCATCACCAAAAGTGAAGCCGCAGCCATTGCGCTCAGGGAAGGCGTCGCGCGCCATTTCCCGGTGGCTGGTGGGGATCACAAAGCGATCTTCATAGTTGGCAATCGCCAGATAACGGTACATTTCTTCAACCTGCTCGACGCTCAGGCCGACTTCCTCAATCGCACGTGTATCTGTGACGCCTTCCACCGTTTGCGAACGCATATAGTGGCGCATTGCCATCATCCGTTTCAGGGCGCGAAGAACCGGGCCGGTATCACCTGCGCTGAGCATATTGGCCAGATACTGCACCGGAATGCGCAGGCTTTCTATCGCTGGCAGGATCCCCTCTGACTGAGGCAAACCGCCTGCATCGGCATAGGATTGAATCGGCGATAACGGTGGCACATACCAGACCATAGGGAGAGTGCGATACTCCGGATGCAGCGGCAGCGCCAGCTTCCAGTCCATCGCCATTTTATAAACCGGCGACCTTTGAGCAGCGTCAATCACGTTTTGCGGAATCCCTTGCTTCAGCGCTTCTTCAATCACGACCGGATCGTTTGGATTGAGGAAGACCCCGCACTGACGTTCATAGAGATCGGTTTCATGTTCGGTGCTGGCGGCCTCTTCGATACGATCGGCGTCGTACAGCAGTACACCGAGATAACGGATGCGGCCAACGCAGGTTTCTGAGCAAACGGTGGGCTGACCGGATTCGATACGTGGATAGCAAAAGATGCACTTCTCAGACTTGCCGCTCTTCCAGTTAAAGTAAATTTTCTTATATGGGCAGCCGCTGATGCACAGGCGCCAGCCACGGCATTTATCCTGGTCAATCAGCACAATACCGTCTTCTTCACGCTTATAAATAGCGCCGCTCGGGCAGGTGGCGACACAACTTGGGTTCAGACAGTGTTCGCATAAGCGCGGCAAATACATCATGAAAGTATTTTCAAACTGGCCGTACATTTCTTTCTGAATTTTGTCGAAGTTACGGTCGCGGGCACGCTTTTCAAACTCACCGCCGAGCAACTCTTCCCAGTTGGGTCCCCAGATAATTTTATCCATCCGTTTTCCGTCAATCAGCGAACGCGGGCGGGCGGTGGGCTGGTACTTGCCCTCCGGCGCGCTGTGCAAATGCTGATAGTCGAAGGTAAACGGCTCATAGTAATCGTCGATTTGCGGGATCACCGGGTTAGCGAAGATTTTGGTGATAACCCCCATTTTGCCGCCCAGACGCGGCCTGATTTTACCGTTAATGTCCCGAACCCAGCCGCCTTGCCACTCCTCCTGATCTTCCCAATTTTTTGGGTAGCCGATGCCGGGCTTGGTTTCCACGTTGTTAAACCATGCGTATTCCATCCCTTCACGCCCGGTCCAGACGTTTTTACAAGTGACTGAGCACGTGTGGCAACCGATGCATTTATCAAGGTTAAGGACCATGCCAACCTGCGAGCGTATTCTCATTTTTTCGCCTCCTGTACCTGGTCCCGGCCTTCTTCGTCCAGCCAGTCGATATTTTTCATTTTTCTAATCATGATGAATTCATCGCGGTTTGAGCCAACCGTCCCGTAGTAGTTAAAGCTGTAGGCTAACTGCGCATAGCCGCCGATCATATGCGTTGGTTTTGGACAAACGCGGGTGACCGAGTTGTGGATCCCACCGCGCATACCGGTAATTTCTGACCCCGGAATATTCATGATGCGTTCCTGAGCGTGGTACATCATCGTCATCCCTGGCGGAACGCGCTGGCTGACTACCGCTCGCGCCGTTAGCGCGCCGTTGGCATTGAAGGCCTCAATCCAGTCGTTATCTTCAATACCCAGTTCGCGGGCATCGGTTTCGCTGATCCAGACAATCGGCCCGCCACGCGACAGTGTGAGCATCAGCAGGTTTTCGCTATAGGTGGAGTGAATGCCCCATTTCTGGTGCGGCGTCAGGAAGTTAAGTGCTTTTTCCGGGAAACCATTTGGCGGCACCTCGCGCATTTCGCTGACGCTGCGGGTATCGATTGGCGGACGGTAAGCCACCAGACTCTCGCCAAAGGCGCGCATCCACGCATGATCCTGATACAACTGTTGGCGACCGGACAGGGTACGCCAGGGGATCAGCTCATGAACATTGGTATAACCGGCGTTATAGGAGACGTGTTCACTTTCCAGCCCGGACCAGGTGGGGCTGGAGATGATTTTTCGCGGCTGTGCCTGAATGTCCCGGAAGCGGATCTTCTCATCTTCCTTGTTTAAAGCCAGATGGGTATGTTCCCGACCGGTGATTGCGCCCAACGCTTCCCAGGCTTTAACCGCTACCTGACCGTTGGTTTCCGGTGCCAGCGCAAGAATAACCTCTGAAGCATCCAGCGCCGTTTCAATCAGCGGTCTGCCTTTCGCCGGGCCTTCCCGCTTGGTGTAATTAAGCTTGCCGAGAAAATCGACTTCGTTTTGCGTATTCCACGAAATTCCCTTACCGCCATTCCCCAGCTTATCCATCAGCGGACCGAGCGACGTAAAACGCTCCCAGGTAGCGGGGTAATCACGCTCGACCACCACGATATTAGGTGCCGTTTTTCCGGGGATGAGATCGCATTCGCCTTTGCGCCAGTCAGCAATATCAAACGGCTGCGCCAGCTCTGCCGGAGAGTCATGTTGCAAAGGTTGCAACACTACATCGGTTTCCTGTCCCAAATGACCCACGCACACTTCGGAAAACACTTTCGCGAGCCCTTTGTAGATTTCCCAGTCGCTTTTCGATTCCCACGCCGGATCAACAGCGGCAGATAGCGGGTGGATGAACGGATGCATATCCGAGGTGTTCATATCGTCTTTTTCATACCAGGTGGCGGTTGGCAGAACGATATCGGAAAACAGGCAGGTGCTGGACATACGGAAATCAAGCGTGACCAGCAGATCGAGTTTGCCCTCAATCGCGGCGGCCTGCCATTCAACCTCTTCAGGTTTGATACCTTCACTTGACCCCAGCGCTTCCCCCTGAATACCGCTTTCCGTACCCAGCAGATATTTGAGCATATACTCATGCCCCTTGCCGGACGAACCCAGCAGGTTGGAACGCCAGACGAACAGGTTACGTGGGTGATTAATGCCGCTATCAGGCTGTTCACAGGCCATACGGATCTCCCCGGACTTCAACGCCTGCGCGGTAAATTCTGCGGGCGATACTCCCGCTTGTTCCGCTCTGGCCTTTATGCTTAGCGGATTAAGGTTAAGTTGCGGCGCGGAGGGCAGCCAGCCCATCCGCTCGGCTCGCACGTTAAAATCGATCAGATGACCGCTGAACTTATCCGGGTCGGCCAACGGCGAAAGAAGCTCCTGCGCGGTGAGCTTTTCATAGCGCCACTGACTCGCGTGATTATAGAAAAATGAAGTACTGTTCATCTGACGCGGCGGACGGTTCCAGTCCAGCGCAAAAGCCAACGGTAGCCAGCCGGTTTGCGGTCGCAGCTTTTCCTGTCCGACATAGTGCGCCCAGCCACCGCCGGTTTGCCCCACACAGCCACAAAACACCAGGATATTGATCATTCCCCGGTAGTTCATGTCCATGTGATACCAGTGGTTGACCCCGGCACCCAGAATAATCATCGACCGGCCATGCGTTTTATGCGCGGTATCGGCAAACTCACGGGCGATCTGCTCGATGTGGCGACGCGGTACGCCGGTAATTTGTTCGCCCCAGGCCGGGGTGTAGGCTTTTATCTCTGCGTAATCTTTGGCGCTGTGGGTATCCTCCAGCCCGCGATCCAGACCGTAGTTCGCCAGCACCAGATCGTACACGCTTACCACCGCGCGCTCGCTGCCGTCCGCCAGGGTCAGGCGTTTGACGGGCAGCTGGCGGATCAACACCGGCTCTTGTTTAACGCTGCGAAAATGCGGGTTTTCGTTGCCGCCGAAGTAGGGGAAAGCCAGGCTCGCCACGTCGTCGTGCAGACCGAGCAATGACAGCGACAGTTCTGTTTCAACGCCAGCGGCCAGCGATTCCAGATTCCATTTACCTGTTTCCCCCCAGCGGAAACCAATTGAGCCGTTCGGCACGACCATTTCACCTGCGCTATTGAAGGCGACAGTTTTCCACTCGGGGTTATTCGCTTCCCCAAGCCCATCAATGAGATCCGAGGCGCGCATCATACGTCCGGGGACAAAGCTGCCGTCATCACGGGAATCGAGCAGAACCAGCATCGGCATGTCGGTATAACGACGGCAGTAATTAAGGAAGTAGTCGCTGGGATTATCCAGGTGGAACTCTTTTAAAATCACGTGTCCCATCGCCATCGCAAGGGCGCTATCGGTTCCCTGTTTCGGCGCCAGCCACTGGTCACACAGCTTGGCGACTTCCGAATAGTCCGGGGTGATGGCGATGGTTTTGGTGCCTTTGTAGCGGACTTCGGTGAAGAAATGGGCGTCCGGAGTTCGTGTTTGCGGTACGTTTGATCCCCAGGCGATGATATAGCTGGAGTTATACCAGTCGGCGGATTCCGGCACGTCGGTTTGCTCGCCCCAGGTCATCGGTGATGCCGGTGGTAAATCGCAGTACCAGTCATAAAAGCTCAGGCAGGTGCCGCCCAGCAGGGAAAGGTAGCGCGTGCCCGCGGCGTAGGAAACCATTGACATCGCCGGGATCGGCGAAAATCCCGCCACCCGATCCGGGCCGTAGGTTTTTATGGTCCACACGTTAGCGGCGGCAATCAGCTGGTTTAGCTCCTTCCAGGTAGAACGAATAAATCCGCCGCGCCCGCGCACCTGCTTATAGCTCTGGCACTTTTGCGGATCGTTCATAATCGATTCCCATGCCAACACCGGATCGCCGTGCTCGGTCAACGCATCGCGCCACAGCGCGATTAAACGTTTACGCACCAATGGGTATTTCAGGCGATTGGCGCTGTACAGATACCAGGAATAGCTCGCGCCACGCGGGCAGCCGCGAGGTTCATGATTAGGCAGATCGGGACGGGTACGCGGGTAATCCGTCTGTTGCGTTTCCCAGGTTACCAGACCATTTTTTACGTAAATCTTCCAGCTACAGGAACCGGTACAGTTAACGCCATGGGTGGAGCGCACAATTTTGTCAAACTGCCAGCGCTGGCGATAACTGTCTTCCCAGTCACGGTTGGTGTGCATCACCTGACCGTGGCCTTCGGCAAAGGTATCGCCTTTTTGTTTAAAGTAACGAAAGCGATCCAACAGTTTACTCATGACATTTCTCCTGCTCCGATAATATTGCCGGATGGCGCTACGCTTATCCGGTCTACTTCAACCCGTGGGCCGGATATCCGGCGCCAGAAAATCATGCTGTTATGGTTGTTGAGGTTTACGTCGCCCATAGACCAGCCAGGTCACCAGGACACAAACGATGTAGAACACCAGGAAGATTTTCATCGCCCCCACCGGAGAACCGGTCAATGCCAGTGACGAACCGAAGGCTTTGGGGATGAAGAAGCCGCCGACAGCGCCGATGGCGGAGATAAAGCCAAGCGCGGCTGCAGTATCGGTAACGGCTTCGCGCTGGGCTTGTTCTTCCGTACCACCACGTAATTTCACCCGGTAAAGGGTTATCTGGCGGAAGATCACCGCAATCATCTGAAACGTCGACCCGCTGCCGAGTCCTGCCGTCAAAAACAGCCCCATAAAGACGAGGTAAAAGGCGATAAAACTTCCCGAACCGGAGCCCGGCAGCGTCAGGAACAGCAAAGCGGTGAACAACGCCATAAAGATGAAGTTAATCAGCGTGACACGAACACCACCGAACTTATCCGAAATTACCCCACCAGCGGAACGCGCCAGCGCGCCGATAAACGGGCCAAAGAACGCCAGTTGCAGAATGTTTACGTCGGGAAATTGCGTTTTAGCGAGCATGGCGAAACCTGCTGAAAAGCCAATGAATGAACCAAACGTCGCCAGATACAGCAGGCTAAGCAACCACAGGTGCAGACGTTTTAGTACTGGCAATTGCGAGACGATAGACGCTTTAGCGCTGGCAATATCGTTCATCCCAAACCAGGCCGCCAGCGTCGCGACGGCCAACAAAGGGGCCCAAATCCAGGCGGCGTTGGTAAGAGAGAGCAGCGAACCATCGGGTTGCGGTACGCCCCGGACGCCCAAAAAAGTAAATATCGGAAGAAAAATAACCAGTGGCGCAATCAACTGCATTACGCTGACGCCAAGATTTCCCAGCCCGCCGTTAATGCCCAGCGCGCTACCTTGTCTGGCCCTGGGAAAGAAAAAACTGATGTTGCCCATACTGGACGCGAAGTTCGCGCCAGCGAAACCACACAGCAGAGCGATAATCATAAATACTCCGAAAGGAGTGGTATGCTGTTGTACGGCGAATCCCAACCAGACGCAGGGAATAATCAATATTACCGTACTCAATACGGTCCATTTACGACCGCCGACCAGCGGTACCATAAAGGAGTAGGGGACGCGTAATATTGCGCCAGAAAGCGAAGGTAATGCGGTTAATAAAAAGAGTTGATCAGTAGTGAAATTAAAACCTATTTTATTGAGGTTGACGGCTACAGCGCTAAACAACATCCAGACACAAAATGCCAGCAACAAACAACTTACTGAAATCCATAAATTTCTTCTCGCGATGCGTTTCCCTTTATTTTCCCAGAAAGCAGGATTTTCGGGTCTCCAGTCATTCAAAAGATAACGATTATAATTCTTGTTTTGTCGTGTCATAGCACCCTCACATGCGTATATCATTTGAAAAAAAGCAAAAAAGGGACAGAGAGCCTCACGCGCTCTTTTGAGAACTTATTGAAGTTTTTTTAGAATGTTGAGTGAAAGAATAGATAAAAAATCAGACGGGCGCGGAGTAGAGAGAGGATATAACGTTTCTTAATTGTTACCAATTGTAAAGCAATGGTGAATATTATTCAGCTTTTTGTAACTTTATGCAAAGAGTTCAAGCGTAATCATATGATCGAGATGTTTTGCAAAGGCGGGATCGGCCATCTCCGGAATGCCAAGGACATACATACCGTCCAGACCGCACACCAGAGCGATAAGCCGCCAGGCAATATCCGTAGCGTGAGAGGAAAACGTAAATTCCCCCGCGTGTTTCCCCTCTTCAATAATAGTGACCGTTTCCTCATGCCACATCTGCATGGTAAGAAGGTAAGCGTTCCTGATATGCGGATCCCGGTCGGCCAAAATCTGCGCTTCCCGCCACAATTTTATGTAAGGTTCGAAGCCACCATCTTCGCTGCCCAGCATGGCATGAAGCCGTTCGCGCCAGGTGGTGGGGGCAGGAACATGTCCTGCGTCAAGCAGGGTACGAATCAAATGAACAAATGCCAGCGCTTTGAGTTCGCCCGCCGAACTAAAGTGGTGGTGTACCTGTCCGGCGGCGACGTCAGCCTCTGACGCGATACGTCGTACCGTCATAGCGGCAAATCCCTCTTCCAGCGCCACGCGCATCGCCGCTTGCAGGATCACTTCGCGACGTTCATCCCGGTTCAGATAACTCATATTTTCCCCACATTAGCCAGCACGTGCAGTTTAACAAAAAGCTGGACATTCGTTCAACTTACCGTAGGATCTCAAAGCTGGACAAGCGTCCAACTTTGAGATTTTAAAGGGAGGGTTATGTTTCGTCAGTGGTTAACGTTAGTTATTATTGTGCTGGTTTATATTCCTGTGGCCATTGATGCCACGGTCCTGCACGTCGCCGCACCTACGCTGAGTATGACGCTGGGTGCCAGCGGCAATGAGCTGCTGTGGATCATTGATATTTATTCTTTGGTAATGGCAGGGATGGTGCTGCCGATGGGGGCGCTTGGCGATCGCATCGGGTTTAAACGCCTGTTGATGCTGGGCGGGGCGCTCTTTGGCCTGGCCTCACTGGCGGCGGCGTTCTCGCATACCGCCGGTTGGCTGATAGCCACCAGAGTATTACTGGCTATCGGCGCGGCAATGATCGTACCGGCGACGTTGGCGGGAATTCGCGCGACCTTTTCCGAAGAGAAGCATCGTAACATGGCACTGGGCGTCTGGGCTGCGGTAGGTTCGGGCGGAGCGGCGTTCGGCCCCCTTATCGGTGGTCTATTACTGGAACACTTTTACTGGGGATCGGTTTTTCTGATCAACGTACCGATCGTTCTGATCGTCATGGCGTTAACCGCCCGTTATGTTCCACGTCAGGCGGGGCGTCGCGATCAACCGCTCAATTTTACCCATGCGGTGATGTTGATTATCGCCATTTTGCTGTTGGTCTATAGCGCCAAAACGGCGCTAAAAGGACATCTGTCGCTGGGGATAGTCTCGCTAACCTTACTCACCGGCGCGCTGCTGCTGGGATTCTTTGTTCGTACCCAGCTCGCCACCTCGCGTCCGATGATTGATATGCGACTATTTACCCATCGTATTATCCTCAGTGGCGTAGTGATGGCAATGACGGCAATGATTACGCTGGTAGGGTTTGAACTGCTGATGGCGCAGGAATTACAGTTTGTTCATGGGTTATCACCTTATGAAGCCGGGGTATTTATGCTACCGGTAATGGTTGCCAGCGGATTCAGCGGGCCGATTGCAGGCGCGCTGGTCACGCGTCTGGGTCTACGGCTGGTGGCGACAGGAGGAATGGCGTTAAGCGCGATGAGTTTTTATGGCCTGGCGGTGACCGACTTCAGCACCCAACAATGGCAGGCCTGGGGGCTGATGGCGTTACTGGGATTTAGTGCCGCCAGCGCATTGCTGGCCTCCACATCGGCAATTATGGCCGCCGCGCCGGCAGAAAAAGCGGCCGCGGCTGGCGCTATTGAAACAATGGCTTATGAGCTTGGCGCGGGGCTGGGTATCGCCATTTTTGGCCTGCTGCTGAGCCGCAGTTTCTCAACCTCTATCCGTCTGCCCGCCGGGCTTGACGCGCAGGAGATAGCCAGGGCGTCGTCCTCAATGGGGGAAGCGGTACAACTGGCGAATAGTCTGTCGCCCGCGATGGGTCAGGCAATACTGAATGCCGCCAGACACGCGTTTACCTGGTCACATAGCGTGGCGTTAAGCAGTGCCGGAAGTATGCTTCTTTTACTGGCGGTGGGAATGTGGTTCAGTCTGGCAAAAGCGCAACGCCGATAAGTTAATGCGCTAACTGGCAGGGATAGTCCATTTCCTCAACTTCTTTACCGCTGAGGCGTGCGTACTGTCCTGTCAGTCGCCAGAAAGCAGGTTGGGTTTCGGTATAAATTTCCGCGGCCAGAATCAGCCGACGGCGGTCAACTTCGTTCAGTTCCAGTAATGTCCAGGGAATAAAATAGCGTCCTGAATCGGTCAGCCGAAACCACAGCGGACATCCGCAGCCGGAACAAAAATAGCGTTCGCCGCGTGAAGAGGATGAAAAATGTGGCGGTTCAGGTGAAAGGGGGGCCAGTTGGGGCTGCCCGCAGGCTTCCAGATACATGGCGATTCCGCCAGACCATTTTTGACACAGCGTGCAGTGGCAGGCATAGACATCGAGTATTTCGACGTTAACGGTAAAATGGCTCTGCCCGCAAAGGCAACATCCTGTGAACGTTTGCACGGCATACTCCTTATGACCGGTTCAACATCATGATAAAAAGCCAGCCCATCATGGGCTGGCCTGGAATATATTACATCACGCAGACTTAGAACTGATAGTTCAGACCAACAGCAACGATGTTGTCGGTAGACACTTTAGCTGCTTTGGTGAAGTTGCTGTCGTCCAGCAGGTTGATTTTGTAATCAACGAAGGTAGACATGTTTTTGTTGAAGTAGTAGGTTGCGCCGAGATCGATGTACTCAACCAGATCCTGGTCACCGAAAGTACCGAGGTTTTTACCTTTGGATTTCAGGTAAGCGATAGATGGACGCAGACCGAAGTCAAACTGGTACTGAGCAACCGCTTCAAAGTTCTGGGTTTTGTTTGCGATAAACGCGTTACCTACGGCATCTTCACCGAAGTTGGTCATGTTCAGCGTTTCGGAGTAGGTCGTCGCCAGGTAGATGTTGTTCGCATCATATTTCAGGCCAGCAGCCCAGACTTCAGCATTTTTACCTGCGGCGTTCAGATTGCTTGCAGCTTTAACCTGGTTGTTAGTACGGTCAGATTTCGCATAGGCCGCACCTACGCCAAAGCCTTCGTATTCATACGTTGCGGACAAACCGAAACCGTCGCCGTTAGACTCATAAGCATTGGCACGGTCGTTTTTGCCCTGATACTGTGCGGCAAAATTCAGCCCATCAACCAGACCGAAGAAGTCAGTGTTACGGTAGGTTGCAACGCCAGTAGTACGGCCAGTCATGAAGACATCAGCCTGAGTCCAGGTGTCGCCGCCGAATTCCGGCAGAACGTCGGTCCATGCGCCGATGTCGTAAGCAACGCCGTAGTTACGGCCATAGTCGAAAGAACCGTAGTCAGCGAATTTCAGGCCAGCAAATGCCAGACGAGTTTTATCTTTGTCAGAACCCTGGCTTTCAGTACGGTTGCCTTTGAATTCATATTCCCACTGACCAAAACCGGTCAGTTGGTCGTTGATCTGCGTTTCGCCTTTAAAACCCAGTCGCGCGTAAGTTTTGTCGCCATCACTTCCGTTATCATCAGAGAAATAATGCTGAGCATGAACTTTGCCGTACAGATCCAGTTTATTACCGTCTTTGTTATATACCTCGGCTGCGTTTACCACGCCTGCTGCCAACAGGGAAGTCACTGCCACTGCCACTAACTTAAGTTTCATTTTAATAATCCTTATAATTTTCTTAGCGTGTTTCCTCAACCATTGCTAAACAAAGAGTTTGTCAATGGCAGACTATTTTTAAATGAGGGAGAGGTATAAATTCAATAATAAGTTTCATAACATTACAAATTATTTTAATTTGTGTGATCCAGATCGCCTTAATACATTTAAGAATATTAATTTAAATAGGGATTTACTGAAGAGATATATTTACGAAGGGGATTATTGTTTTATTTATTGTTTTATTATTAGTAATAACTAAAGATTATTATATGCAACAATACAATTTCCTGTTAGCAGGAAAGATAAATAAATTATCAAATTATTATCATTATATTAACATATTTAACTACTTTGCAAATTACATCCGTTTATAAGATGAGACCCGGTTCATAGTAATAAAAAGTGGCTCTTAGAAAAGCGTAAACCCGGCACATGAAAATAGCTGACAATAAAAGCGTAGCCGTGTTACTGAACGTGTCAAGTTACAGCGGGTCAATTTTGTGGTAAAACGGCCCGCCCATCGCGATCAGGTTCGGCGCGTTGCCAGCCAGCAAAGCAGGGAACCAACACACACCATGGCCGCGCCTTGCCAGAAGGAAAAGGACAGGGGGGAGCGGAGTAATAGTGCCGCCAGAGCGGAGGACATTACCGGTGTAAAATAAGACCCTACGGCCATAATAGTCACATTGCCATGAAGGATGCCCACATTCCATGCCGCGTAGGCAAACCCCAATGTTAATGCTGCGGAAAACAGTTTAACCATCACCGGCAGGCTGAATGTCATGGCAGGTTGCGGCGTAAGAAAATAGTATAACCATAACGCCATGGCGGTGAGTAAAACAAAGACGGTGATACCGTTATAACCATGAGCATATTTATTGGTCACTGTGCAGTAAGCCGCCCATATAAAAGCCCCCAGAAATGCCAGGAAATAACTTAACGGGCTGGAGGCAATATTGTTGATAATTTCACTGGAATTAAGACCGTTCTCGCCTCCCAGAACCCAGCACACGCCAGTAAGTGCGATAAGTAATCCAGGAACAATAAGCCAGTGAGTTTTTTGCCCATTGAAAAGAATGGCAAATAAAATAGTCAGACTGGGCCATAAATAGTTGACCATTCCCACTTCGATAGCTTGATGGCGAGTGGCAGCATAACCAAGAGAAAGCGCCAGACATATTTCGTAGCTAACAAATAGCACACTGCCTGCGATGAGGTATCGCCTCGGGAAATGGCGAATATCAGGTAATCCGACGGTAAAAATCAGCAGCAGACCGCTTAGTGAATAGATCATGGCTGCGCCGCCAACCGGCCCCAGACCTTCACTAACGCCGCGAATTAACCCAACCATCGAGCTCCACAGTACGATGGCAACCAGCCCTGTCAACGTTGCTTTTTGTGGTGTCATTCTTTGTTATTGTCCAATACAGCGCAAAATAAACTGCCATTTATAACATTCCTTCCCGGGGAGACGCTATGCCGCGCCATTTTTAAGTAACACCTTGGAGTTATTGCACCTTAAAATTGGGACTATTTAGTAGCGGAAACGTTTCAATATTGATTTGACGCAAAAAAGTTATGGATTTTGCTGTTAGTTTCCTCGCGAAGTTATACACGCATCCTGGACTGAGGTTTTGCTGGATGCGTGCATCCCTGGAAAAAAGAGGAAAGCAATGGACGTCAGCCGCAGACAATTTTTTAAAATCTGCGCGGGCGGTATGGCGGGAACAACAGTGGCCGCACTGGGTTTTACACCTAAAATGGCTCTGGCTCAGGCGCGAAACTATAAGCTGTTGCGCGCAAAAGAGATTCGTAATTCCTGCACATACTGTTCCGTAGGTTGTGGGCTATTAATGTATAGCCTGGGCGATGGGGCAAAAAACGCGAAAGAAGCGATTTATCATATTGAAGGCGACCCGGATCATCCGGTAAGCCGTGGCGCGCTCTGTCCAAAAGGGGCCGGTTTGCTGGACTATGTACACAGTGAAGACCGCTTGCGCTATCCGGAATACCGCGCGCCGGGTTCTGACAAATGGCAACGCATCAGTTGGGATGACGCCTTCAGCCGTATTGCAGCGCTGATGAAGGCGGACCGTGACGCCAACTTTATTGAAAAGAACGAGCAGGGCGTTACGGTTAACCGCTGGCTTTCCACCGGGATGTTGTGCGCCTCGGCGGCCAGCAATGAAACCGGTATGCTGACGCAAAAATTTGTGCGTTCCCTCGGGATGCTGGCGGTAGATAACCAGGCTCGCGTTTGACACGGACCAACGGTAGCAAGTCTTGCTCCAACATTTGGTCGCGGTGCGATGACCAACCACTGGGTAGATATTAAAAATGCCAACGTCGTGGTGGTGATGGGCGGTAACGCCGCCGAAGCACATCCGGTGGGATTCCGCTGGGCGATGGAAGCGAAGAACAATAACGATGCCACCCTTATCGTTGTTGACCCTCGTTTTACCCGTACAGCCTCGGTTGCCGATATTTATGCGCCGATCCGTTCCGGCACAGATATTACATTCTTGTCCGGTGTGCTGCTGTACCTGATCGAAAACAACAAAATTAACGCTGAATATGTTAAGCATTACACCAACGCCAGCCTGCTGGTGCGGGATGATTTTGCCTTTGAAGACGGTCTGTTCAGCGGCTACGATGCGAAAAAGCGGCAATACGACAAATCGTCCTGGAATTACCAGTTCGATGAAAACGGCTATGCCAAACGTGATGAAACCCTGACCCATCCGCGTTGCGTGTGGAATTTGCTGAAACAGCACGTTTCCCGCTATACGCCGGAAGTAGTGGAAAATATCTGCGGTACGCCAAAAGCCGACTTCCTGAAAGTGTGTGAGGTACTGGCTTCTACCAGCGCCGCCGATCGTACCACCACCTTCCTGTACGCGCTGGGCTGGACGCAGCATACCGTGGGTGCGCAAAACATCCGTACCATGGCGATGATCCAGTTGCTGCTGGGCAACATGGGGATGGCTGGGGGCGGCGTAAATGCGTTGCGCGGTCACTCGAACATCCAGGGGCTAACCGACTTAGGGCTGCTGTCTACCAGCCTGCCAGGTTATCTGACGCTGCCGTCAGATAAACAGGCGGATCTGCAAACTTACCTGTCCGCGAATACGCCGAAGGCCACGCTGGCAGAACAGGTGAACTACTGGGGCAACTATCCAAAATTCTTCGTCAGCCTGATGAAATCTTTCTATGGCGATGCCGCGCAGAAAGAAAATGACTGGGGCTTTGAGTGGTTACCGAAGTGGGATCAAGCCTACGATGTCATTAAATACTTCAACATGATGGATAACGGTAACGTGACCGGTTACATCTGTCAGGGCTTTAACCCGGTAGCGTCCTTCCCGGACAAAAACAAAGTAGTGCAGTCCCTAAGCAAACTGAAGTATCTGGTGGTTATCGACCCGCTGGTAACGGAAACCTCAACCTTCTGGCAGAACCACGGCGAGTCGAATGATGTTGATCCGGCGTCGATTCAGACCGAAGTGTTCCGTCTGCCGTCTACCTGCTTTGCCGAAGAAGATGGCTCTATCGCTAACTCCGGACGCTGGTTGCAATGGCACTGGAAAGGTCAGGATGCGCCGGGCGAAGCGCGTAATGACGGCGAAATTCTGGCCGGTATTTATCATCGTCTGCGCGAAATGTATCGTACCGAAGGCGGTAAAGGTGCTGAACCGTTGCTGAAGATGAGCTGGAACTACAAGCAACCGGACGAACCGCATTCAGAAGAAGTGGCAAAAGAGAACAACGGCTATGCGCTGAGCGATCTCTATGACGCTAATGGGGTACTGATTGCGAAGAAAGGCCAGTTGCTGAGCAGCTTTGCCCAGCTACGTGATGACGGCACGACGTCATCTTCCTGCTGGATTTATACCGGTAGCTGGACCGAGCAGGGCAACCAGATGTCCAGGCGTGATAATGCTGATCCGTCCGGACTGGGCAATACGCTGGGCTGGGCCTGGGCATGGCCGCTAAACCGCCGTGTGCTGTATAACCGCGCGTCCGCCGATCCACAGGGTAAACCGTGGGATCCGAAACGGATGCTCATTGAATGGAACGGCACAACGTGGACAGGTAATGATATCCCGGACTTCAACAATGCAGCGCCGGGCAGTGGCACTAATCCGTTCATCATGCAACCGGAAGGACTGGGGCGCCTGTTTGCCCTTGATAAGCTGGCGGAAGGGCCGTTCCCGGAACACTACGAGCCGATGGAAACGCCGCTGGGCACCAACCCGCTGCACCCGAACGTTGTCTCGAATCCGGCTGCGCGTTTGTATGAAGACGATGCGCTGCGGATGGGTAACAAAGATCAGTTCCCGTATGTCGGTACCACCTATCGTCTGACCGAGCATTTCCACACCTGGACCAAACACGCATTGCTGAACGCGATTGCGCAGCCAGAACAGTTTGTGGAGATAAGCGAAACGCTGGCGGCAGCGAAAGGCATTGCCAACGGGGATTACGTTAAGGTCACCAGCAAGCGTGGTTTTATTCGCGCGGTGGCGGTGGTTACTCGCCGTATACGTACGCTGCAGGTCAACGGCCAGCAGGTTGAAACGATAGGTATTCCGCTGCACTGGGGCTTTGAAGGGGTCGCGCGTAAAGGTTATATCGCTAACACCCTGACGCCAAATGTCGGTGATGCAAACTCGCAAACGCCGGAATATAAAGCGTTTTTAGTTAACATCGAGAAGGCGTAAGGGGGCGAGTATATGTCTATGGAAACGCAGGACATTATTAAACGGTCTGCAACAAACTCCATCACGCCGCCTCCGCAGGCGCGTGATTACAAAGCCGAAGTCGCGAAGCTTATTGACGTTTCTTCCTGCGTGGGTTGTAAAGCCTGCCAGGTGGCGTGTTCTGAATGGAACGATATCCGCGATAACGTTGGCCATTGTGTCGGAGTGTACGATAATCCCGCCGATCTGAGCGCCAAGTCCTGGACGGTGATGCGTTTTACCGAAACCGAACAGAACGGCAAGCTGGAATGGCTGATTCGTAAAGATGGCTGTATGCACTGTGAGGATCCGGGCTGTTTGAAAGCATGTCCGTCTGCCGGGGCGATTATTCAGTATGCGAACGGGATCGTCGATTTTCAGTCCGAGCACTGTATCGGTTGCGGTTACTGTATCGCCGGGTGTCCATTTAATATTCCGCGCCTCAATAAAGAGGATAACCGCGTCTATAAATGTACACTTTGCGTCGACCGCGTCAGTGTGGGCCAGGAACCCGCCTGTGTCAAAACGTGCCCGACCGGGGCTATTCATTTTGGCACCAAGAAAGAGATGCTGGAGCTGGGCGAGCAACGCGTGAAGAAGTTAAAAGCGCGCGGCTTTGAACATGCCGGTATCTACAACCCGGATGGCGTTGGCGGAACGCACGTGATGTACGTACTGCATCACGCTAACCAACCGGAGCTGTACCACGGTTTGCCAAAAGACCCGCAGATCGATACCTCAATTAATCTGTGGAAAGGGGCGTTGAAGCCGCTGGCTGCCGCCGGATTTATCGCGACCTTCGCTGGACTCATTTTCCATTACATCGGTATTGGTCCGAACAAGGAAGTTGACGACGACGAGGAGGATCATCATGAGTAAGTCGAAAATGATAGTGCGTACGAAATTTATCGATCGCGCTTGTCACTGGACGGTGGTGATCTGCTTCTTTCTGGTGGCGTTGTCAGGAATTTCATTTTTCTTTCCGACGTTACAGTGGCTGACGCAAACCTTCGGCACACCGCAGATGGGACGTATTTTGCATCCGTTCTTCGGTATTGCCATCTTCATAGCGCTGATGTTTATGTTCGTGCGTTTCGTCCACCACAATATTCCGGATAAAAAAGATATTCCGTGGCTAAAAAATATTGTGGAAGTGCTGAAAGGCAACGAGCATAAAGTGGCGGATGTCGGCAAATACAACGCAGGACAGAAGATGATGTTCTGGTCAATCATGAGCATGATTTTTGTGCTACTGGTAACTGGGGTCATTATCTGGCGTCCCTATTTCGCGCAGTATTTCCCGATGCAGGTAGTACGTTATAGCCTGCTTATTCATGCAGCGGCGGGGATTATTTTAATGCACGCGATCCTTATCCATATGTATATGGCATTTTGGGTGAAAGGTTCGATTAAAGGCATGATCGAAGGGAAGGTTAGCCGTCGCTGGGCGAAGAAACACCACCCGCGCTGGTATCGCGACATCGAGAAGGCGGAAGCGAGAAAAGAGAGCGAAGAAGGTATTCAGTAATGCGTTAACGCTCTTATATATAAAGGCGCTACTACAGTCAGTAGCGCCTTTGGCCCATCAGGCCTGGTCAGACTGCGCCCGAAATTGAGACGGGACGGCCACAGCAGATTGCTTAACGACGGAAGTCGATGACCATACGGCCACGGATTTGTCCCTGTTCCATCTCTTTAAAAATAGCGTTGATATCTTCAAGCGGACGCAAAGCAACTTTCGGCACGACTTTTCCTTCCGCTGCGAACTGGAAGGCTTCAGTAAGATCCTGACGTGTACCTACCAGCGAACCGACAACCTGAATCCCATCCAGTACCAGACGAGGGATATCAAGGTTCATGGCTTCTGGCGGCAGGCCGACTGCCACTACGCGGCCTCCGGCGCGAACGGCATCTACTGCGGAATTAAACGCCGCCTTAGCGACTGCGGTGACGACAGCCGCATGTGCGCCGCCGGTTTTTTCCTGCACCATTTTCGCTGCGTCTTCTGTACGTGAATTAATGGTCAGGTCCGCGCCCATTTCTTCGGCCAGTTTAAGCTGTCCATCATTAACATCAATGGCGATCACTTTAGCATTAAAGACATTTTTCGCGTATTGCAATGCCAGATTACCAAGACCGCCCAGACCATAAATGGCTATCCACTGGCCAGGTTTAATATGTGAAACTTTTACCGCTTTATAGGTAGTAACGCCCGCGCAGGTAATACTGCTTGCCGCCGCAGAATCCAGACCATCCGGCACCTTCACCGCATAATCCGCGACCACAATACACTCTTCGGCCATGCCGCCGTCCACCGTGTATCCGGCATTTTTTACGTTACGGCACAGAGTTTCATTACCCGTATTGCAATACTCACAGTGCCCGCATCCTTCAAAAAACCACGCAACGCTCGCACGGTCGCCTGGCTTTAGCGAAGCTACGCCGGGCCCGACCTCAGCAACGACGCCAATACCTTCATGTCCAAGAATGACACCAGTTTTGTCACCGAAATCTCCGTTTTTTACGTGGAGATCGGTATGGCATACGCCACAGCACTCCATTTTCAGCAAGGCTTCACCGTGGCGAAGGGGACGCAGCGTTTTCTCAGTAACATCAACCTGATGATCTTGTGTGACAACAGCAGCTTTCATAACCTTCTCCTTATCATAATAGTGAACTGCATAGCAGGTAGGTGCTATTACCTCTTCAGGATTAATATTTCTGATGAGTTATGCAAGGTCTCAGAAATATAATGTAATAATTTCTCCAGGATTTTTCTAATAAATCCCCGTTAAAAACATAAAGGTAGCTAATGTTAGTGGCTTGACAAATAAGCAGTGTAAGAATTAGCGCACTGATAAGATCTTTCGCGAACAGAAGGGGAAACGAGATCCGGCGGCGGTCACCGCCGGATTTACATTAAATGGACGTACGACGGTAGTCGCGGTATTCCGGTTTCCAGAAATTATCATCAATTGCCTGTTGCAGCGCTTCCGCAGACGTTTTCACCGCGACGCCTTGCTGCTGCGCCATTTTGCCTACAGCAAAAGCGATGGCGCGCGAAACCATTTGAATATCTTTAAGCGCTGGCAGCACTAATCCTTCGCCGTTATTCACCAAAGGAGAGTGTTTTGCCAGGGTTTCACTGGCGGACATCAGCATTTCGTCAGTAATGCGCGATGCGCCGGAAGCAATCACCCCCAAACCAATGCCGGGAAAAATATAGGCGTTATTACACTGTGCAATCGGATATACCTTATCTTTCCAGACCACCGGCGCAAATGGACTGCCGGTGGCCACCAGCGCGTTGCCTTCCGTCCAGGCGATAATGTCCTGCGGCGTAGCTTCTACGCGAGAAGTAGGATTAGAGAGCGGCATGACGATCGGGCGAGGGCAATACTTGTGCATTTCGCGAATGATCTCTTCAGTAAAGAGCCCGGTTTGGCCGGAAACGCCGATCAGGATATCCGGCTTCACGTTACGCACCACATCCAGCAGCGACAAGACGTCATTTTCGGTATCCCAGTGCTGGAGATTCTCGCATTTTTGTACCAGTTTTGTCTGGAATGACAACAGATTCGGCATCCGGTCGGTCAGCAGGCCAAAGCGGTCAACCATAAAGACTTTCTGCCTGGCGGCATCCTCGCTTAAACCTTCACGCTGGGTTTGCGCGATAATCTGTTCGGCAATCCCACAGCCGGCGGAACCCGCGCCGAGGAAAACGATTTTTTGCTCGCTAAGCTGGCTACCGGCGGCGCGACTGGCGGCGATTAGCGTGCCAACGGTCACAGCGGCAGTGCCCTGAATATCATCATTAAAGGAGCAAATCTCATCCCGATAGCGCGTCAACAGCGGCATCGCGTTTTTCTGCGCAAAATCTTCAAACTGAAGCAGAACATCCGGCCAGCGTTGCTTAACAGCCTGAATAAACTCATCGACAAACGCATAATATTCATCGTCGGTAATACGCGGATGGCGCCATCCCATATACAGCGGATCGTTGAGTAACTGCTGATTGTTCGTACCGACATCCAGCACGACCGGAAGGGTATAGGCCGGGCTAATGCCACCGCAAGCCGTGTATAATGACAGTTTACCGATAGGGATCCCCATTCCGCCAATGCCCTGGTCGCCAAGACCCAGTATGCGTTCGCCATCCGTCACCACAATGACTTTAATGTTGTGGTTAGGCACATTCTGCAGAATGTCATCCATGTTGTGGCGGTTCTGATAAGAGATAAACACACCGCGCGCCCGACGATAAATCTCAGAAAAGCGCTCGCAGGCGGCCCCCACTGTAGGGGTATAAATGACCGGCATCATCTCATCAAGGTGGTTCTGTACCAGCCGATAGAACAGCGTTTCGTTGGTATCCTGGATGTTACGCAGGTAAATATGCTTATCAATTTCCGTTTTGAAACCCTGATACTGCAGCCAGGCGCGCTCGGCTTGTTCTTCGATCGATTCGACGACCTCCGGCAGTAAACCTAACAAATTGAAGCTACGGCGTTCTTCTATGCTAAAAGCACTGCCTTTGTTTAACAGCGGGAATTCCAGTAGGACAGGGCCAGCGTAAGGGATATAAAGGGAACGTGCTTTCTTGGTTGTAGTTTCCATGTCACTCACTCTTTTTTGAATAACCGTCCCTGGCGCTGCCATTTATCATCATATATTGCCTTGCCGCCAGGGAACCGGCCCTGAGTATAAAGCATTGTGCGCCGTTAAGGTCATCCCTATAAACAAAAACACCATTGCAGATGCAATGGTGTTTAACGTCATTTCAGGATGATACGTTTACTTTTGGCTATCAGCGCGGCGTTTTCTGCCGGTTGGGTTATTCACCACGCTGCTGGAGTCGCCTTCAGTAACAACCTTACGCTGGTTGGAGATTCTGTAATCCAGTCCAAGTATGTGCCGAGCCTGACGGTTCGATTTCATGTTAATTCCTCAATCCTGTTGCTAGTTTTAAGGACAAATTCGCTGATGCGAAAGAAACGTAACCCCTAAGGTTGCTGTTACAGCATAGCAGGTTTTACAGAGTCGGGTGCTGCCCGCTTACCACATAGTTGATAGTCTGCTGATAGATGTCACTGAGGATGTCATTATCAGAAGCCTCAACCCATTTGGTCAGCTCCATTAAAATATCATCTTCAGTGACAACGCCTAACTCCGCCCGTAGTCCTTGTTCAATCGCATTGACCAGAGCGGGTTGCGCTGCTGAGGTAGTTGCTGAGTGATAAGTAAACATATAATGCCTCCGTGAAGATGTATTTATTTAGTACGGCTCGCAGAAAATTAATTCGTATTCAGCATGGCAAATATTGATACAGCTGTGGTTAAGATTAGTCCTGGAATTATTTTTCCGCAAGCCAATGTCGCTAATTTTTATCAGTACAAAATATATCATTTCTGTCGGCGGGACTGCTTAAATATATATCACATTCCGAAAATGGTTATAAAAAAGACATATTAAATGCCACTTTTAGATATTTTTTGCCTTCATTACAATCAGATAGAGTAAGCAGGAAAGGTGGGCCTAATAGAAGCAGAAAAATATGCCAACCGTAAAAATGGTAATATTTCATGGAGAAATATATTCTTTAAAGGTGAGGGGAACTGTGAGTATTAATATCCTGTAAAAAGCAATATCGAGTAATTTTTTATACCAGAGACGCCGCTTTCCGGCTTAACCACTCAGTTTAGCAGAATGGTCTATACTTTATTTTTTGAGCCAACAGGAGAGCAAGAATGACAATCCATAAGAAAGGTCAGGCACACTGGGAAGGCGACATCAAAAGAGGTAAAGGGACAGTCTCAACAGAAAGCGGCGTTCTTAATCAACAGCCGTATGGGTTTAATACCCGGTTCGAAGGCGCACAGGGGACCAACCCGGAAGAATTGATTGGCGCAGCGCATGCCGCCTGCTTTTCTATGGCGTTATCGTTAATGCTGGGTGAGGCCGGTTTTACGCCAACAGCTATTGACACCACCGCTGATGTCTCGCTGGATAAGGTGGATGCGGGCTTTGCCATCACCAGAATTGCGCTGCAAAGCAAAGTTGCGGTGCCGGATATTGACGCCTCAACTTTCGATCAAATCATCCAGAAAGCGAAAGCCGGATGCCCGGTATCGCAAGTTTTGAAAGCGGAAATCACCCTCGATTACCAGCTTAATGCCTGATAAATTCGCCAGCCCGGTAATTATTTTAGTTTACCGGGCTGCTGACGTTTCCTCTTCTTCTCCTGCCTATTTTTTTCGCGCTTTTGGGCCTTTGCGCCTGTTCACAGCCGTGCTTCCTGACGCTTGACCTCAAGTTAACTTGATGTTTTATGGTGCTGTCGGTTTGGGATTTTCCCTTTTAAAAACCAAGGCCTACCTCCACTCAGGCGGAGGAATGGATGATATTGGACGCACGATCAGGAAGAAAAATATGCAACGTATTCTCAATACCGTACTCGACAGTAACTGGCTTTGGCTGCTCGCTCGCCTGCTACTGAGCGTGATTTTCCTCTCTTCGGGGCTGGCTAAATTGCTGGATACCGAAGGCAGTCTGGCAGAGATGCGCGCCGCTGGTCTTCATCCGGCCTGGTTTTTTAATTTGGCCACCGCATTCGTCCTGTTGACAGGGACTGCATTGATACTGTTGGACAGGTGGGTGTGGCTGGGCGCAGGAATGTTAGCCGTCTTTATGCTACTGACTATTCTCATTGTGCATACCTTCTGGACGATGTCAGAACCCGCAATGAAAACCTCGCTCTACTTTGCTCTGGAACATATTACCGTTATTGGCGGGCTTATCATTACAGCCATCGCCAGCCGTCTGCGTCATCGTCTGCGCACCAACGTAGAGGCAACCTAATGAAACGAACCGCTATCTTCGCACTATTGCTGTTGATTGCTGGGGTTGCTGCCTGGCTGAGCGTCATCGCCCGCAATGATAACGCCTCAGCAGACGCCTCTGCCTGGACGCCGGTGAAAGTGGCGTTGGCGCCCGCACAACGTGAACTCACAAGCCGAAGTTATGCAGGCATCGGCGAGCTGGAAGCCGCCCGCCAGGTCACCGTAGCCGCTGAGACTGACGGACGCATCACGGGCCTCTTTTTTGAATCAGGACAGCGGGTAAATAAAGGCCAACGCCTGGTGCAACTCAACGATGCCCCAGAACAAGCCGAACTGCTTCGTCTGAATGCGCAACTGCGTAATGCCAGCCAGCGTCTTAACCGAATGCGGCAGTTGGTCGATCTCAATGCAACCGCGCGTCAGCAATTTGATGATGCGCTCGCCGAGCGTGATATGGCACTTGGCGCCGTCCGGGAAACACAGGCGAAAATTGCGCAAAAAGCGATCCGTGCGCCGTTTTCCGGCACGATGGGGATTCGTCGCGTGCATGAAGGGCAGTATCTGGATGCGGCTGGCGCCGTCGCCAGCCTGGTGGATGCTGACACCTTAAGGGTAAACTTCTCGCTGGATGAACAAGTCAGCGCAGGACTGGCAACAGGACAGGCCGTCGCCGTACAGGTAGATGCATGGCCGGATGAGACATTTCCGGCAACCATTACCGCTATCGATCCTCTGATCGGCAAATCACGGACAGTACAGGTTCAGGCGCAGATGGCAAACCCGCAGGGCAAATTGAGAGCGGGAATGTACGCCAGTATCCGAGTGACACAGCAGAACGACGTTAAGGTATTGACGGTGCCTGAGACGGCACTTACCTACACCGCCTGGGGAGATACGGTATTCCTGGCGCAGGAGGGAGATGGCGGGATGACGGTTAAACGTGTATCGATTACCTCCGGCGATCGCCGCAACGGGCGTGTCGACATCCTTCGCGGGCTACGCGAAGGCGACCTGGTGGTCACGTCAGGCCAGCTTAAATTGAGCGACGGTATGGCGGTACAAGCGGTAGAAGAAGATACCCTTCACGCGGCGCAGGCCGGCAGCTAAAGGAAATAGCGATGACATTTACCGATCTCTTTATTCGCCGTCCTGTACTGGCGCTGGTGGTCAGCACCCTTATTTTACTGTCCGGCGCACTGGCGTTCAGCAAATTACCGATCCGCCAGTACCCACTTCTGGAAAACTCGACGATCACTATTGCGACAGATTATCCCGGTGCCTCTGCAGCGTTGATGCAAGGGTTTGTGACACAACCTCTTGCACAGGCGGTCTCCTCTGTTGAAGGCGTGGATTACCTTTCATCCTCTTCAGTGCAGGGGCGAAGTGTGGTCACGGTGCGTATGGCATTAAACCGCGACTCTACGCAGGCGCTGACTGAAGTTATGGCAAAGGTCAATCAGGTACGTTATAAGTTGCCGGAAGCAGCCTGGGACCCGGTTATTGAACGTTCTGCTGGTGAGACGACGGCAGTAGCGTATGTCGGTTTTTCCAGCGATACGCTCTCTACGCCAGCACTAAGCGAGTACCTTACCCGAGTGGTAGAACCGATGTTTTCTACCCTTGAGGGGGTGGCGAAAGTTGAGGTCTTTGGCGGACAGAAATTGGCTATGCGTCTGTGGCTGGATAGCGACAAACTGGCCGGACGAGGGTTAACCGCTGCCGATGTTGCTGAAGCGGTCAGGCGTAATAACTACCAGGCCGCGCCCGGCAAGGTAAAAGGGCAATATGTGGTCTCCAGTATTCGGGTCAATACCGATCTCACCAGTGTTGAGGAGTTTCGTGATCTGGTAATACGTAACGATGGCCATGGATTAATAAGATTAAAAGATGTTGGAACCGTAGAGCTAAGCGCCGCGGCAACGGATACCAGTGCGTTAATGGATGGAGAGCCCGCTGTCTTTCTCGGTATTTTTGCCACGCCAACCGGGAATCCGCTGGTGATTGTCGATGGTATCCGCAACCTGATACCTGTGCTCGACAAAGTACATCCGCCCGGCGTTAACATGGCACTGGCGTTTGAAACTGCCCGCTTTATCCAGGCTTCTATTGATGAAGTGCTGTACACATTACTGGAAGCGCTGGTCATTGTGGTGGGGATCATTTATCTTTGCCTCGGTTCGCTACGAACAGTGCTTATCCCGGCCATGGCTATCCCGCTCTCTATTCTGGGCGCGGCGGGACTGATGCTGACATTTGGTTTCAGTCTCAATTTACTGACGTTACTGGCAATGGTACTGGCGATAGGCCTGGTAGTGGACGATGCGATCGTGGTGGTCGAGAACGTCCATCGCCATATTGAGTCCGGAAAATCGCCGCTGGCGGCGGCGATGATCGGCGCCCGCGAAGTGGCAGGGCCAGTGATCGCCATGACACTCACGCTGGCCGCAGTTTATGCCCCCATCGGTCTGATGGAAGGGTTGACTGGCGCACTATTTCGCGAATTTGCACTAACGCTCGCGGGCGCCGTGGTAGTGTCTGGCGTCGTGGCGCTAACGCTCTCGCCAGTGATGAGCGCATTCCTGCTCCCGGCTCACCAACACGAAGGCAGAGTCGCGCGTGTGGCGGAAGGCATTTTTGGCAGTCTGACCCGGCGCTATGCGCGTATGCTGGACTTTTCGTTAGGTCATCAATGGTTAACCGGTGGACTGGCGCTTATTGTCCTGCTGAGCCTGCCGCTGTTATACCTGCTACCTGCGCGCGAACTGGCGCCAACAGAGGATCAGGCCAGCGTCTTAACCGCGATTAAAGCGCCGCAGCATGCCAATCTGAACTATGTAGAACGCTTCGCGTATAAGCTTGATGAGGTTTATTCGCAACTGCCGGAAACGGAAAGTCGCTGGATTATTAACGGCAGCGATGGCGTTGCGTCCAGTATTGGCGGTATAAATCTGTCACTTTGGGCGGCGCGCGAACGAACAGCTTCGGCAGTACAATACGAGCTTCAGCAGCGCGTAAACGACGTCGAAGGCACCCATATTTTTGCTTTTCAGCTTCCGGCACTGCCGGGGTCAACCGGGGGACTACCGGTGCAAATGATCCTGCGCACCCCGCAGGATTATCCGGTGCTGTACCAGGCGCTTGAAGAAGTGAAACGAAGCGCCAGAAACAGCGGTCTATTTATGGTTGTCGATAGCGATCTTGACTATAACAATCCCGTGGCTGAAGTGCATATCGACAGGTCGAAAGCTAACAGCCTGGGTATCAGTATGCAGGATATCGGCGAGTCGTTGGCTGTGCTGGTGGGAGAAAATTACCTGAACCGTTTCTCGATGGATGGACGAGCATACGATGTTATCCCGCAAAGCTTGCACGAACAGCGTCTCACCCCGCAGGCACTGGCGCGCCAGTACGTTCGAACAGAGTATGATACGCTGGTACCGTTATCGACCGTTGTCAGTGTAACGGTGCGGGTGGAACCCAATAAACTCACCCAGTTTAACCAGCAAAACGCCGCCACGTTACAGGCGATCCCCGCGCCAGGCGTTTCAATGGGGGAAGCCGTTGCGTTTCTTGAGCATGAGGTGAAGGCGCTGCCAGCTGACTTTACTCACGACTGGCTGGGCGATTCGCGACAGTATACACAGGAGGGAAGCGCGCTGGCGCTGGCATTCCTGGCCGCCTTAGCGATCATCTATCTGGTACTGGCGGCGCAGTATGAAAGCCTGAAAGATCCCTTAATTATTTTGATTACTGTCCCGTTATCGATATGCGGCGCGCTATTGCCTCTGGCGATGGGGTACGCCACCATGAATATTTATACCCAGGTGGGACTGGTAACCTTAATCGGGCTGATTAGTAAACACGGCATTCTGATGGTTGAATTCGCTAACGAATTGCAGGCCAGCCAGATGTTGTCACGGCGTGCAGCCATTCTGCAGGCCGCACAGATTCGGTTGCGTCCGGTATTAATGACAACCGGGGCGATGGTGTTTGGTTTAATCCCGTTGCTGTTCGCCAGTGGAGCAGGTGCCGCCAGTCGTTTTGGGCTGGGCGTGGTGATAGTCTCCGGAATGCTAATAGGGACTCTGTTTACGCTGTTTGTGCTGCCCACTGTTTATGTATGGCTGGCACGCGATCATTGCGTTGCGACAGCCCGCCAGAATGCGCTACGCCGCACAAATGAGACGCCATAGCGTTTGGCTTTTTGTTGGTCCGGCAACGGCATACCACGTCACTGGCTGTTGCCGTGGTATGCTTTTCGTCCTACGATATACTCATCATGTTGCTTTATTCACCAAACATCAAAATCGGTCAGCATAAATATCAATAATAGCCATATCATATGCCATAGCCTTTATTCCTGAGAGAGGAGAGGTATTATTTCTGCGTTCTACATTAACGGGTTAAAGCGCAGATGTAGAGGTTATTTATATAATTACTGGAGTCACAACAATGAATAAATTCTCCCTTGCTACAGCAGGTATTATCGTGGCAGCGCTGGTAACCAGTGTTAGCGTGAATGCGGCAACAGATAACACTAAAACGAACGTTACGCCTAAAGGAATGAGCTGCCAGGAATTTGTCGATTTGAACCCGCAAACTATGGCACCGGTAGCGTTCTGGGTACTGAATGAAGACGAAGATTTTAAAGGCGGAGACTACGTTGATTTCCAGGAAACTGAAACGACAGCAGTACCATTGGCCGTTGAACTTTGTAAGAAAAACCCGCAGAGTGAATTAAGTAAAATAAAAGACGAAATCAAAAAAGAACTGTCAAAATAAGAGTAAACTGATATTCAAACCCAGCCATTGTGCTGGGTTTTGTTTTTTGTGACAGCGTCACCCATTTAAACAACAATTTCTTCTCCAGTCTGGTCATTTACTCTACCAATTATGCGGTATTGCACTATTTTTCATTAGAGTTCTTTCAATATGGAGATCCAATGAAAAATTTACCGCTGGTTCTATTTATCATTCCTTTTTTGGCTGGATGCGGCGCTAATAATACTCCGCCTCAAACACCCATCCCGGGTGAAAAAACCTCCGCTAAATTACGCACCCTGGAAACAGGCGCAACGGTCATACAATCCCGTCCACCTGTCGATGCTATCAGTACTTACCTTGACGGCTTTCATTTTTATAGCGGCGATAAAAACGGACAAATGGAGGCACATCATTACGTTACTGTGCTGAATGAAGATGTGATGCAGGCGGTGATTTACGACGGCAATACGAAAGATGCCCGCCTGATGGGTGTGGAATACATCATTAGCGAACGCTTATTTAAAACGCTTCCAGCAGAGGAGAAAAAACTGTGGCACAGCCACCAGTATGAAGTGAAATCCGGCAGTCTGGTGGCGCCTGGCTTGCCACAGGTCGCGGATAAAGCGTTGATGAGTAAGATTGTAAATACCTACGGGAAAACCTGGCACACCTGGCACACCGACCGCGACAAAACTCTGCCAATGGGTATCCCTGCGTTGATGATGGGCTTTACCGGCGAAGGGCAGCTTGATCCCGTACTGTTAGCCGACCGCGACCGCCGTCTGGGTATTGATAGCAAGGCAATTAAACGTGAGCGGCAGGATCTGCCTGCGCATCCGGTTATAACGGGCGCTAATGCCTGGGAGGAGGGGGAGATTATCCAGCTACAGCGCGTGCGGGGTTCTGGCGAGCATGGGCGAGGCGATACGACCCATTTCGGCGCTTCTGAACAGTCGCGAAAATAATTTCACGTTTTTACAGGCTGATACGAAAAAGAAGGCTTATAAAGTGACAGTGTCACGTAAAGATTAGCCACATAGTCTATGCTTGTTCTTCGTATGCTGTAGAAGTTATGCGTTAAACGGAGCGACAGATGAGTTCAAAAAGTTTTTGTAAAAGCTGGGGAGCTGAATATATCGCCGCTGATGTTGTCCGCTTTCGTCTCTGGGCCACCGGTCAGCAAAAGGTGATGCTCAGATTGGGCGGTAAAGACGAAGAGATGACAGCAAGCGACGACGGTTGGTTTACGCTGGACGCGTCGGGGGTAAAGCCAGGTGCTGAGTATAACTTTGTGCTCAGTGATGGCACTATTGTCCCCGATCCGGCCTCTCGCGCTCAAAAAAGCGATGTCAACGGCCCATCCTGTGTGATTGATCCGACGCGTTACTCATGGCGTAACACCGAGTGGAAAGGGTGCCGCTGGGAGCAGGCGGTGGTATACGAAATGCATATCGGCACGTTCACTCCGGAAGGCACTTTTCGCGCTGCAATAGCGAAGCTGCCTTACCTTGCTGAACTCGGCGTTACTGTCATTGAAGTCATGCCCGTCGCGCAGTTTGGCGGCAATCGTGGCTGGGGTTATGACGGGGTACTGCTTTATGCACCGCATTCCGCCTATGGAACGCCGGATGATTTCAAAGCATTTATTGACGCTGCACATGGATACGGGCTTTCCGTCGTTCTGGATATTGTACTGAACCACTTTGGCCCTGAAGGAAATTACTTACCGCTGCTGGCACCAGCGTTTTTCCATAAGGAGCGTATGACTCCATGGGGAAATGGTATCGCTTATGATGTCGATGCCGTACGGCGCTATATCACCGAGGCGCCCTTATACTGGCTGGTGGAATACCATCTTGACGGTTTACGCTTTGACGCTATCGATCAGATTGAAGACAGTAGCGCAAAGCATGTGCTGGTTGAAATCGCACAACGTATTCGGGAGGAGATTACTGACAGACCTGTCCATCTGATGACCGAAGATAGCCGCAATATTATCTCCCTGCACCCTCGTGAACAGGATGGTTATGCGCCGCTGTTTACCGCTGAATGGAATGATGATTTCCATAATGCCATTCATGTCTTCGCGACGGGAGAAACCCACGCCTACTATAACGATTTTGCTCATACCCCGGAAAAATACGTTGCGCGAGCGCTGGCCGAAGGATTCGCTTATCAGGGAGAAGTGTCACCGCAGACTGGTGAGCCCCGCGGTGTAAACAGTACCGGACAACCGCCTGTCGCTTTTGTGGATTTTATTCAGAATCACGATCAGGTCGGCAACCGCGCTCAGGGAGAGAGGCTGGTCACGTTGGCAGGCACTGAACGAACAAAAGTCTTGCTCGCTACGTTGCTGCTTTCTCCGCATATTCCGCTGCTTTTTATGGGCGAGGAATATGGTGAGAGTCGTCCTTTTCTCTTTTTTACCGATTTTCATGGAGATTTGGCTCGCGCCGTTCGCGAAGGCCGCGCAAAAGAGTTTGCCGATCATGTCGGCGAGGATGTGCCGGATCCGAATGCGCCGGAGACCTTTCAACGCTCGAAACTTAACTGGACGCAACAGCATAGTGAAGAGGGTAAAGCATGGCTGACATTTACCCGTGAACTGTTGCTTCTGCGTCAGAAACATATCGTACCGCTTTTAGCCGATGCCCGTGAGAGTTCAGGCGTTATCCTGCAAACCGCACCCGGTTTTATTGCCGTCAGCTGGCGTTTGCCGGGGGGAGCGTTGTCGATGGCGCTGAACATTAGCAACGCAACGGTATTGTTGCCCGATTTGCCAGGCAAAACCCTCTTCGCCTGGCCTGATGAACCTGCCGGGGCACTTTCTCAACATTCTCTTATTGTCCGTTTAGCCCAGGGAGAGTCAGCATCATGATCCCAACTGCAACGTATCGTCTCCAGTTTCGCAATGGCATGACTTTTGATCGTGCTGCGGCGCTGGTTCCTTATCTTAAAACTCTGGGTATCAGCCATCTCTATGCCTCGCCAATCTTTACCGCCACCAAAGCGTCGACGCATGGTTATGATGTCACCGATGCGAATGAGATTGAACCTTCTATTGGCGGGCGCGAAGGTTTTGAACGACTGGTAGCGGCGCTGAAAGCACAAGGTCTTGGGCTGATCATCGATATTGTGCCCAACCACATGGCCAGCTCACTGGAAAACGCCTGGTGGCGGGATGTGCTTGAATATGGCAAGGAAAGTCAATATGCGCGCCATTTCGATATCGACTGGTCACGCCGACTAACGTTGCCTTTTTTAGGCGATACTTTTGAGTCTGTACTGGAAAACGGGGAGATTACGATCAAACCCGATCCCGCTACAGGCAAACCGGCATTCGCCTATTATGAAAACTATTACCCGCTTGCTCCGGCGACCTGGCAAGGACGCGAGGCCGAGATACTGGCGCTCACCGATAAGCGCGCGATTGCCGATTTGCATGAACGTCAACCGTGGCAATTAATGTCCTGGCGGGATGCCACGCGCAATCTCTCATACCGGCGTTTCTTTGAGGTAACAGGGCTGGTGGGTATGCGGGTAGAAGATAAAACGGTCTTCGATGATACGCATCGACTCATTCTGGAACTGGTCAGAACGGGAGCGGTTGATGGTTTGCGTATCGACCATATCGACGGTCTTGCCGATCCGAAAGCCTATCTTGAACGTTTACGTCAGGAAGTCGGGCCGACATGTTATATCACCGTTGAAAAAATTCTCGCTAAAGGAGAGCAACTGCCTGATGACTGGCCCGTTTCCGGCACGACAGGCTATGAGTTTATCGCCTCGCTGGCGGAGGTACTGGTTGACGATGAGAAGATCGACAATCTGCGTCAGGCTTACGAAACGGTAAAAGGCGCGCCAGTAGATATGCGGGCAGAATTACGGACAGCTAAACGTTTGATGGTTGATCGCAATTTCGAGGGGGAATTTACCCGGCTACTCACCATTGCGCTGTCGATTGCCAGAGTGTTGCAGATCGCACAGGAAGAAAGTGCCATACGCAAGGCATTACGCGAATTATTGATCGCCTTTCCCGTTTATCGGACGTACGGCACTGCAAATGGGCTTCCGCCGACGGATATCTGCCTGTTGCACCGTATTGTGGAACGGGTGAAGACGCTTGAAGAGCCTCCGGAACCTGAAGCACTTGCGTTTTTGAGTCGCCTTCTTACCGGAGATGTTCCTGTATCCAGCCAGGAACAGGCGACACAATTCCGTATTCGCTTCCAACAACTCACCGGTCCGCTGATGGCGAAATCGGTAGAGGATACGCTTTTCTTTCGTCAGAACATGGATCTGGCGTTAAATGAAGTTGGCGCTGAACCCGTCGCGCATAACTTCTCTATTGAACGCTTTCACCATGAGATGAAAACCCGACAGGCGCGCCAGCCTGACGCGTTATCCGGCACTTCAACGCACGATACCAAGCGCGGAGAAGACGCGCGAGCCCGCCTGTATACGCTAACCGAGGCGCCGGAGCAATGGAATGAATGTCTTGCCCGCTGGCGGCAAATGAATCAGACCCATGTTCGATTTTTGAATGATGGCACCGCGCCAAAATCAGCGGATACCTGGATGTTGTATCAGGCGTTAACGGGTGTCTGGCCGCCGACGCTACAACCACAGGACGAAACAGGTTTAAACGCCCTGCAAACCCGTTTTGAAGCCTTTGTTGAGAAAGCGCTGCGCGAAGCGAAGCTGCGTACCGATTGGGTAGACAGCAATGAGGCTTACGAAACGGCAATGCAGGATTACGCCCGTCATTTACTGTCGCCTGATAATCAACCATTTTTACAGGATTTTTACCGTTCGCTACAACCGTTCATCCGTGCAGGACTGGTCAATAGCCTGACGCAGACCGTCATTAAATTAACGGCACCGGGGATACCGGATATCTATCAGGGGAGCGAGGCGCTGAATTTTAGTCTTGTTGATCCCGATAATCGACGCGAACCGGATTTCGCGACATTGGCGCAGCAGCTAGACCACCTGACGCCAGATGTTTTTTCGTGTGAAGAAAGCTGGCTGAGCGGGCAGGTCAATCAGTATGTCACCGCCGCATTGCTGCGCCTGCGCCAGCAGAATCATGGCCTGTTTCGTTTCGGCGAATATGTACCGCTGCGTGCAGTCGGTAAACGCGCCGACAACGTCATTACATACGCCAGAATGAATCATGATCAGGCACTGATCGTTGTTGCGCCCCGGCTGATCTTCGCCGAGTGCGAGGGACGGTTGGCACAATCGCACGCCGGTTTCTGGACAGAGACCAACATTATTATACCCGGACAGCTTAACCAGCGCCGTTATTACAATACGCTGACAAAAGAGACATTAACGCTTGATGGACACCTGACGTTGGCCTCACACCAGGGCGGCGTACTGGTTTTAATGAGTCGTTGATATGCCGTTACAGGACAACTTTACCGTGGTTGGAGAAAGAGAATGACAACAAACAGGGCTTTTGAAATCAGATCAGGATACAGCCATACGCTTGGCGCGACTTATGACGGCGAAGGCGTTAACTTCGCTATTTTCTCCGCCCATGCGGAGCGCATCGAACTTTGTCTTTATGATCCGAGCGGGGAGCATGAAATTGCCCGTCTGGAGCTACCGGAATATACCGACGAGATATGGCACGGCTATGTCCCCAATTTACAGCCTGGCGCACTGTATGGGTATCGGGTTTATGGACCTTATGACCCGGAAAATGGTCATCGTTTTAATCCGAATAAATTGTTAATTGATCCATATGCCCGCGAACTGGTGGGCGATATTCAGTGGAACGATGCACATTTCGCGTATCAATTACTCCATGACGATAAAGATTTGACTTTTGATGACCGGGATAGTGCGCCATTTACACCTAAATGCCGGGTGATCGATCTTGCTGGCATAAGCGCGGAGGGCCGCAAACGGCCTTCTGTACCGTGGCCAAACACAATTATTTATGAAACGCATGTTAAAGGGTTTACTCAGCTTAATTCTGCGATACCTGAGCCATTACGCGGTACGTTTGAAGGTATGGGGCATAAAGCCAGCGTGGACTACATCAAAAGTCTGGGCATTACCTCCGTCGAACTTTTACCGGTTCACTGGTTCCCGGACGACCAGCATCTGCTCGATAAGGGCTTAAAAAATTTCTGGGGATACAACACGCTTGGCTTTTTTGCTCCAGCAACGCGTTATTATGGACCGAAAGGCATTCAGGGATTCCGCGATATGGTACATGCCTTCCACGATGCCGGCATCGAAGTGATACTGGATGTGGTTTATAACCATACGGCAGAGGGGAATGAACTTGGCCCAACGCTGTCATTTAAAGGTATTGATAACTTTTCTTACTATCGCACTATGCCCGATCAACATCGGTATTACATTAACGATACGGGTACGGGGAATACCGTTAATACTTCTCATCCTCGCGTGCTACAAATGGTGATGGATTCTCTTCGCTACTGGGCGGAATCGATGCATGTTGACGGTTTCCGATTTGACCTCGGCACAATTCTGGGACGTGAGCCGGAAGGCTTCGATCAGAGAGGCGGCTTTTTTGATGCGGTCACGCAAGACCCGGTGCTGTCAAAACGTAAACTGATCGGTGAACCCTGGGATATTGGGCCGGGCGGTTATCAGGTAGGTGGTTTCCCGCCGGGGTGGGGCGAGTGGAACGATAAGTACCGGGATACAGTACGCGAATACTGGAAAGGTGACAACGTCACAAATGATTTCGCCGCACGTCTGCTGGGTTCAGGCGATCTCTATGATTTGCGAGGCCGTCGGCCCTGGTCAAGCGTAAACTTCATTACCGCCCACGACGGTTTTACGCTGAACGATCTGGTGTCATACAACGACAAACATAATGAAGCTAATGGCGAAGATAATAATGACGGGCATAATGATAACCGCTCCTGTAACTATGGCGCAGAAGGGCCGACCGACGATGAAGGTATCAATGCAGTCCGCGAGCGGCAAAAGCGCAATTTCCTGACCACCTTACTTTTCTCGCACGGCACGCCAATGATATTAGCGGGTGATGAATTTGGTCGCAGTCAGATGGGTAATAACAATGGCTACTGCCAGGATAGTGAAATATCATGGGTCCACTGGGATAATTTGCCAGAAACCGCCAATGCACTACGGGAGTTTACCCGCCATCTGATTCAGTTGCGCGCCACGCAACCATTGCTGCGTCGGGAAAGCTGGCGCGATGGCCTGGAAATTCGTTGGTTTAACGCAGGGGGCGGAGCACAGCAATCTGAACAGTGGGATGAGGGTTCGACAATAGGTGTATGTATTAGTCGTCCCGATCTCCAGCCAGAAGAGGGGATCTGGCATGATGCCTTACTGCTTTTTAACCCGTTTGAAGGTAGCGTGCCGTTCCGTATTCCGATGTGGGGAGAGGGCGGCTGGGTGCTTGAACTGACGACAGCGGATGATGCGCAGCAGGGAATGCGAATTACCGAAGAGAAGGATTTCGAACTGGCCGGGCGCAGCATCGTGTTATTCAGACGCCCCTGATATTGAAACACTATTTCCTGCCGGCCTTTATGGCCGGTTTTTTATGGGTATAGCATTCACTATACAAAGCGTGTATCCTGTCTGTATACCATTTGCTATACAATGGAGGCTATTATGAAATCAGGCGTTCAACTCAATATTCGGGCCAAAGAGTCACAGCGGGCGTTAATCGATACGGCGGCCGAGATTCTGCATAAATCACGAACCGACTTTATCCTTGAAATGGCTTGCCAGGCAGCCGAAAACGTTATTCTGGATCGCCGGGTATTTAACCTTAACGACGATCAATACGCCGAGTTTGTTGAAATGCTTGATGCGCCTGTTGCTACAAATCCGGCGCTGGATAACTTACTGGCGAGAAAACCACTGTGGGAAAAGTAACCGCGCCTGCACCGTTATCCACGCTGCATAACCTGGCGGAATTCTGCTGCGGTGAAAGTCTGTTAGACGACTGGCTGCGGCAACGTGCGTTAAAAAACCAGGCGACTGGCGCATCCAGAACTTTTGTGGTGTGCAAAGCCGCCAGCCATCAGGTCGTTGGGTTTTATTCGCTGGCAACGGGCAGCGTTAATCACGCTGAAGCGACGGGCGGTTTGCGCCGCAATATGCCCGATCCAATTCCGGTCATTATCCTGGCGCGTCTGGCTGTAGATGTGTCTTATCATGGAATCGGGCTGGGCGCGGATTTATTGCGCGATGCCATATTACGCGCGTATCGGGTGGCGGAAAATATCGGCGTTCGGGCGATGGTGGTGCAAGCGTTAACAGAACAGGCTAAACGCTTCTATCTGCATCATGGTTTTCGGGAATCAGGTAAGCAAGAGAGGACGCTATTTCTTATCCTTCCGGAAAGATAACACTGTTCTCATTGTTCTGGATTAACCCGTACAGTTCTGGAGAAGGGGGCAAGCGGTAAAATCGGCTACCGGCTATGTTGGACAGGAGTAAACATGCAAGACGCCTATAAGACAGATGTATGATGAGTGGTGGTATCTGAATGTTGATGACCAGGCATCTTGTTTTATGATTTAACATAATATACATTATGCGCACCAATATAGAGTCAGGCGGAATCCGGCGTTTTGTGGGTATCGTTGGTGACCTGTTTGCTGATGGTCCCTGAAAGTTCTTTCTCCTGCGCTGATATCATCACACAGACAATCGGATAATTTGACTCATTTCCCAGACATCACGACACGGCGTGCGCGTACCCGTTCGTACTCAATCCAACTGTTTGTGTCATTCCACTTTCCTGAATTATCCGTGATTGTTCACTAAACACATACTTTTCTCCATAAACCGTCTAATTTTCAAACTTGACATACGCTACGTATATGGAACTATGGCAAACGCTGTATATGCGAAATCATATCATTCCCGCCATGAGCGTTCAGGCGATTTTGAGGATAACATTATGACGCAACGTATCGCGATTTTTCCCGCAGACCGCCATTCTCTGTATGAGAAACATGGTTATTCCGCTGCCATTCGTTCTGGTGATTTATTGTTTGTTTCAGGCCAGGTAGGCAGCCGCGCTGACGGAACGCCAGAACCTGATTTTCAAAAACAAGTGAGGCTTGCTTTCGAAAATCTGAGATCCACGCTCGCTGCAGCAGGATGTACATTTGATGATATTGTGGATGTTACCTCATTCCATACCGATCCAGAGAAACAGTTTGGTGACGTTATGGTGGTTAAACAGGAGATATTTTCTCATTCTCCTTTTCCTAACTGGACTGCCGTTGGCGTTAACTGGCTGGCCGGATTTGATTTCGAAATAAAGGTTATTGCACGAATCCCCTGAGACTTATTCATGTCAAAACCGGTAGCACTATTTGTACCGGTTTTAGCCTTAATAAACAGAGAGCTGTTCACCCCGTCCCCTTATCCTGGACTATTAACATGCAATCCCCAAACATATCAAACTGGCACGACTGGATGTCTTCTGAGGTATAAGCTTTCATTAATAAATCAACCCCAGCAAACTGACCGGTTAATACCATATGCGTTGTTTTTGGCTGATGTAGATTTGTTAACAGACAGTCAACCACTTTCAGTTGATAGCCCGGATGGATATAAAGATCGGTCCAGCCGGAACTTGCTCTAACGCAAGCATGTTCTCTCGAATAAGCAGATTCCAGGCATCGGGCAACCGTGGTGCCTATAGCAAAAATACGCCCGCCATTTTTCTTCGCCGTATTAATTGTATCCGCTGTCGCTTGCGAAACGTCATAATATTCTTTATTGATAGTGACATCTTCTACGTATTTCGCCCCTATTTTCCTGTTCGTGAGGATTTCTGTGGACGCAACATGTAACGTAATGAAGGTTATTGCACCTCCTTTATCTTTTATTTTTTGGATAAGTTCCCATGTAAAATGAATACCGGCAGAAGGGATTTCCAAAGAACCATACGCTTTAGAAAAAACAGATCGATAGGCACCTGGATATTTATAATACAAACTCGAATCCACATACTCATCAAGGCGTTCACCATGAGTAGCCAAATAATGGATTAAGGCTTCATTATTTTCTACTACTGCCTGATACTGACGTTCATCGCTAAACTCTTGCCCGATTATAATAGAAATATCAGTGTTATCAGCCAGATAAAGAACATCGTGGGTATCAAGACGTTCTTTTAAAAGACCAGAGATAATTATTTTATCTTCTGGTAAAAATCCCTCTAAAACAACTTTAATTAATCTATTGCGCTTTGTTTTGCATATGAACATATTATTTATGATGGCACTATCATTAAAGCAAATTACATCCCCTTGTTCGATACAATCTATTATTGCACTAAAATCCTCCTTGCGAAAATTACCTTGACTCCTGTTAAGGATAAGCATTTTACACTTTTCCCTACAGGCGTTATCGGTTATCCAGGTAGGCCTGAGCGGTATAATCATTGTATCGCTGATGTTAAAATTATATTTTTCTGTCAACATAAATTCAACCTTTGAAAGAGCTATCACGTCTGTCAGACAGCGTATACATTGGTCTTCCCGGGAGTAAACCTTAATAATATAAATATTGTCCTTATATTTAATTTTCTGGCTATTTAATTAATACGTTGCACTAATGTTTAGCCGGACGATCATAACTGACCGCCCTTTTCTTCTACTCACGCTTGCATCGAGCTGTCGTTATCCATTGCATCGGCAAACTTTTGCATTAACCGAACAAAAATATCAAGTTCATCCTGACGCCACTCTTTAAAAATAACATTGCCCATTTGTTCCCTCGCCGCATCAATACGCTCTGTCATTGATTTTCCCGTCGGGGAAATAACAGCCTCGCGTATACGCCTGTCAATGGCATTATGCTGGCGTATTACCAACCCCAGTTTTTCCAGTTTGGCAACCTGTCGGCTTACCGTCGTGTAATCACGTCCGGCACGTTCGGCTAAATCAACCACACCAATCGGTCCCAGACGTTCAATACTGATAAGAATCGAAAAAAGCGCACGGTCAAGCTGGATCCCTGCATCTTCAATTAATTTCTCATCATTACGAGGGCGATTCAGCGCACTCACAATACGAATCAACGCCCCATGTAGCGTCTTCATCTGCTCGGAAATATGTGTATCTTGCACATTTTTATTTTCTGACATAGCATGTCTCCTGTTGTGTGCATAATACACATATTGGAGAAGCGATGACAAGGCATACCATTACAGATGTACTGATCTGCGGCGCAGGCGTTACCGGTCTTACTTTAGCCATCGAACTGGCTCGCCACGGTGTTTCATTCCGTCTGATAGAGAAAAGAACGACACCTTTTGCTGGCTCTCGCGGCAAAGGTATCCAACCGCGAACACAAGAAATTTTCGAAGATCTTGGGATACTTAATAAAGTCGTCGCCGCTGGCGGGTTTTATCCCCGACTACGTACCTACCATCATGACGGAAGCTATGTAGATTCAGATATTGTGCATGACACGACACCGACCCATGCCGAGCCCTATCACTTGCCATTGATGGTTCCGCAGAATGTGACAGAAACTATTATGCGGGAACAGTTAAAAGCGTTGGGGCATCGGGTGGAGTTCGGCTACGAGTTACTGCATTTTGAGCAAAATACACGCACTGTCACCGCCTGTATTGCCGGGCCCGCAGGAGAGGAAGTCATTATTGCTAATTATTTAATAGGCGCAGATGGCGGCAGAAGTTTCGTCAGGAAAAAATTAGGTATTCAGTTTCCTGGGCGGACTTTGGGTATTCATGCGCTTGTGGCTGACGCCTCACTCTCCGGCCTGACCCGAGATGCCTGGCACCATTTTAATAATGGCGATATGGCGCGGATGATAACAATTTGTCCTCTTGCCGGTACTGAGCTCTTTCAGATCCAGGCCCCCTTGCCTCCGGATGACTCGCAGAACTTCTCAGCCAAAGCGCTTAGCACATTCATTGCCGAACGAACCGGTCGGCCAGATATTTGCGTTCACTCAGTTCCCTGGGTATCGACGTACCAAATGAACGCGCGCATAGCGGAACGTTACCGTGTGGGTAACGTTTTTCTGGCTGGTGATGCGGCCCATGTTCATCCGCCGACGGGGGGACAGGGGTTAAATACCAGCATTCAGGATGCCTATAATCTGGGATGGAAAATAGCAGCCTCATTGCGGAGCGCTGGAGAGGAACTTCTTAATAGCTATGAACAGGAGCGTCGACCGGTAGCCGAATCACTACTCCACTTGTCCACCCGATTGCTTGAGTCTCAAAAACAAGGCAACATTAAACGAGATCGTGACGTTCGCCAACTTGATATCCATTATACCGACTCCCCTTTAGTCCAAACATTGCCCGCACGTAAGCATGGAGTACGTTCAGGTGAAAGAGCCCCGGATGCCCCCCTTTTGGGAGCCAGCGGCCAATCATTACGGTTATTTCAACTACTACAGGGGCCGGACTGGAATCTGCTGGCCTATGAAACTCACGGAAAGATCATCGATGCGCGGCGCGGATTGCGTATCCATTATATCGGGGAGCAGAACGAACTCATCGACATCAAGGGGCACTTTCAGCAATCCTACCAACTGGCTTCGGGGGAATGCGTATTGCTTCGACCCGATGGTTATATCGGCGCCTTCTTTCACGCCGAACAGAAAAATGACATTGAAAATTATTTCTCTCGTTTTGCCATTGGGGTTAAAGATGAATACTAACGTCGATGGGAATGCGGACAGTGAAGTTACCAAGCCGCTTAACAAGCGGCAGATTCTGCCAATTTTTCTGGTCGTTGGCCTCTATGCCGCAAGTACAGCGGCTGTGATGTCCGTACTGCCTTTTTATATCCGGGAGATGGGCGGTTCGCCGCTTATCATTGGCGTCATCATTGCAACCGAAGCTTTAAGCCAGTTTTGTGCTTCTCCCCTTATTGGACATCTTTCCGATCGCGTGGGCCGCAAACCAATACTGATTATTACGCTTGCCATTGCTGCGATGAGTTTACTGCTACTTGCCAGCGCACAATGTATCTTGTTCATCCTGCTCGCCCGTCTGCTTTTTGGAATTAGCGCCGGGAATTTGTCAGCCGCCGCAGCCTATATTGCTGATCATACACACGCCAGTCATCGCCGTCAGGCAATCGGTATTCTCACAGGCAGTATTGGCCTTGGCGGTATTGTCGGTGCGGGGGGCTCAGGATGGCTTTCAGATAGTAGTCTGAGTGCGCCAATCTATGCAGCTTTTATACTTATCTTTGCGTCTGGTCTGGTGGCATTTTTTGGGTTAAAAGATCCACCAACTACATCACTTGCCACAGACAAAATAACGACATTCTCGGCTCGTTCTATTTTAAAACTGCCTGTTCTTCGTGTATTAATCATCGTAATGCTTTGCCATTTCTTCGCTTATGGCATGTATTCTTCTCAATTACCTGTCTTTCTTTCTGATACTTTTATCTGGAATGGGCATCCCTTTGGCCCCAAAGCGTTAAGCTACCTGCTAATGGCGGATGGCGTCATTAATGTTCTTGTTCAGCTATTTCTGTTAGGCTGGTTAAGCCAGTATTTTTCGGAACGAAAGTTAATTATTTTCATCTTCACGCTTCTTTGCACAGGATTTCTCACTGCTGGTATCGCCACAACCATACCTGTTCTTATGTTTGCTATTGTGTGCATTAGCACCGCCGATGCGCTGGCAAAACCCACCTATCTTGCTGCCTTATCTGTTCACGTTTCGCCTGATCGACAAGGTATTTTCATTGGAACAGCGCAGGCATTAATTGCCATTGCCGATTTTTTATCCCCCGTATTGGGTGGCTTTATCCTTGGATATGCCCTGTACGGCGTGTGGATAGGTACGGCAATCGCGGTCGCTATGATTGGTCTGTTGACAGGAATGGCTTGCCTTTCCACGCGTTCACAAATAATGGCGAAACCAGAAGCATAACAAGGTGACAACGTCACAAATGACATTTGCCTTTGCACTGCAAGTTTATCAAAAGCATTGTACTTTTATTGAATTTTTAAGAGGTATTTATGGAAATGATATGGGTTGATCTTTACCCCTGCAGAGGGCGGGAAAATCATGAAAAAAAGCTATCTCTTTATATCAGTACTGATTACTTCTATGACTGTTTTTCCACGACTTCATAATACCATGTTATTTTGCCAAAATAGCCCGGAATGTGATTTGTCTCATGTGGTACCTGATTACCGGGAGCAACTCTCAGGTACACCACTAAAATATACAATGATATATACAGAAAAATTAGCACAGGTAGAACTCAAACATTATGAGTTACTATCACAGCGCTGGTCACCAGATAATATAGTAACGCCTGCACAATGGCGGCATAATGTTGATATTTACATCCCCGAGATGGCCAGGCAGCGCTATGCTTTATTGGTTGTAAACAATGGAATTAATGACCATAAACACATACAACTTCATAATAACACTATAGATTTTACTCAAGACACTCTGGCAAGCATTGCCCGCGATACGAATACTATCGTAATATCAGTGAGTAATATTCCCAATCAATATTTAACTTTTGCGGATGATAACAAATCCTTGAAGGAGGATGAGAGTGTCTCCCGGAGCTGGGCATTATTTCTGGAATCCCCACAGCAACGCCAGCTAGTGCCTTTAAATATTCCTATGGTCGCCGCCCTATCTCAATCGATAAGATTAGCAAAAAAGGAGTTAACACAATGGAAGATACATTCCTTTATCGTTACAGGCATCTCAAAACGTGGATGGACTGCCTGGTTGTCAGCGATTGCCGATCCTGATGTTGAAGCAATTGTTCCCTTCGCTATTGATCTACTTAATATTGATGCCTCGCTTGAACATATTTATCAATCATACGGAGGTAACTGGCCAATTACATTCTATCCCTATTATCAACAAGGCATAGATAAGAAAATAAAATCCTCCTCATTTCGCCAGTTAATACAAATAATAGATCCCTTAAGATACCTTAACACAGTTTATCAGTCCCGCCTTGCAATACCGAAATATATCATTAATGCCAGTGGTGATGATTTTTATGTACCAGATAACACTCGGTTTTATTATAGTAAACTTCCTGGAATAAAATCATTACGCATAGTACCTAACATGAGTCACTATTTAATTAATGAGATTACTGAAGAAACTCTTGTCCCCTTCATTAATCGGTTTCAAAGTAGAAAAACATTACCAGAATTGTTCAGCCTTATTCACTATAATCTCCTCACTGTCTACTTTTCAGAAGAGCCTGTACAAGTTATTCGTTGGACAGCCAGCAATCCTAATGCGCGTGATTTCCGTTATGCCTGTGGTATCCGCTATCAACCGCTGACGATAGATATACCCAACGATAATAAACTAAGCATTACACTGAATAAACCTGATACGGGTTGGGAAGCGACCTATATCGAAGCAACCTTTGATGATGGTTATGTCGCAACAACCCAAGTTTATATTACGCCGGACGATAAATACGTACAGACTGCGCCGCCTCCGGTTAACACCGAGTGTCAGACTCTGCCTGGACGCGGCCTGGAAGAAAAAGTGTATCACAGGCAATAATTCCCATTACTTTGTTGATTTTTAATAAATTAAATCATCACATCTGTAATCGCCGACCGTTTTTCGTGATAAATTTTCGTTACATTGATCACGTTCTGATCAAAATAGAGGTGATTTAAAAATAGCCTTAAAATATTGTGGTCAGGCCGCTAGACCACAATAAGAGGATATGTCATGAAAAGAAAAACAATGGGATGGCTTATCGTTTTTCTTCTATTTATAGTTTACATGCTTAACTATATGGATCGTTCAGCATTGTCGATAACCGCCCCACTGATTGAAAAGGAGTTAGGATTTAACGCCGCAGAGATGGGGATGATCTTCAGCGCATTCTTTATCGGATACGCCCTGTTTAATTTTATTGGTGGCTGGGCCAGCGATAAAGTTGGGCCAAAAATGGTATTTCTTATTGCAGCGTTACTATGGTCTGTTTTTTGTGGGTTAACAGGCCTGGTCACTGGCTTGTGGACAATGCTTATTGTACGCGTTCTTTTCGGCATGGCCGAAGGGCCAGTTAGCGCCGCAGGGAATAAAATTATCAATAACTGGATTTCCCGAAAAGAGTCAGCTACGGCGATCGGGATTTTTAGCGCTGGCTCTCCACTCGGCGGCGCAGTGTCAGGGCCGGTAGTCGGTCTGCTGGCGTTATCCTTCGGCTGGCGTCCCGCATTTGGCATTATTTTCTTATTTGGCCTGGTATGGGTACTACTTTGGTACTTTATTGTCAGCGATAAGCCAACAATGAGTAAGCGCTTGGCGTCAGAAGAACGCGTTGATTTTGAAAATCATGAGGATGTTATATTATCAAATGATGGTCGGGCAGCGCCTTCTCTCGGCTATTATATGAAACAGCCTATGGTATGGGCGACAACACTGGCTTTTTTCAGCTACAACTATATTCTTTTCTTTTTCCTGACCTGGTTCCCGAGTTACCTGAATCACTCGTTACATCTGGATATTAAAGAAATTAGTATCGCCACGGTCATTCCCTGGATCATTGGCGCGATTGGGATGGTGCTGGGTGGTGTCTGTTCTGATGTTATTTATCGAATTACTGGTAATGCTCTGCTCTCGCGTCGGCTCATTCTCGGCGTATGTCTGGCAGGTGCGGCGATATGTGTTGCGGTTTCCGGTACCGTTAGCACCATCGGCAGCGCAATTACACTTATGTCAGTTTCACTTTTCCTGCTCTATTTAACGGGCCCAATTTATTGGGCAGTCATTCAGGATGTCGTTCATAAAGATAAAGTGGGTAGCGTCGGCGGAGCTATGCATGGTCTGGCTAATATATCCGGCATTATCGGACCGCTTGTCACCGGGTTTATCGTTCAGTTTAGTGGCAAATATGACTATGCCTTTTACCTGGCGGGCGCTATTGCTATCGTCTCCAGCCTGTTGGTCTTCGTGTTTGTAAAAAGTAAAGGATTCAAAGCCAATGAAAGTCAAAGCTGTGTACATTAATAAACCTGGTGAAGTTGAAACCCGTTGGGTAGAGTATCCGCGTAAGAAAGAGAATGAAGTTTTAATTAAAGTTGATGCCGCAGGAATTTGCGGATCGGATATCGGGGCTTTTCGTGGAACGAATCCCCTTGTCACTTACCCACGCATTATCGGCCATGAAGTGACCGGAATTGTTCTTCAGAAAGGCGCAGGAATGCCGGACAATATTCAGGAAGGCGACCGCGTGATTGTTGACCCTTATATTTATTGTGGTCACTGCTACCCTTGCTCTGTTGGCAGAACGAACTGTTGTGAAAATTTAAAAGTCATTGGTGTACATGTTGATGGCGCAATGCGGGAAGTCGTTGCTCATCCCGCACATTTAATTCATAAAATTCCTGACAACGTACCTTCTGAAATGGCACCGCTGGCAGAACCGCTCACAATTGCGTTGCACGCGTTGCATCGGGCAAATGTTAAGGCCGGGGAACATGTTGCTATCATCGGCGCCGGCGCAATTGGTCTTATGGCGGCATTAAGCGCGCGTCATTACAAGGCAACGCCTGTTCTGATTGATATTGTGGAAGAACGGCTACGCTATGCTCACAAACTCGGCGTTCCCTATGTGCTAAATGCTACCGACGGTCAGGTTATCGACGCCATTAAAGACATTACCCATGGCACCATGGCGCAGGTTGTTATAGAAGCCTCCGGTGCCAATAGCGCTATTCGAAATACGCTTGATTTAGCATCGTTTGCTGGCCGTATTTCTTTTACAGGATGGCCAAAACAGGAAACATTGCTGCCGACAAATCTGATCACTTATAAAGAACTGGATTTACGCGGGTCCCGTACCAGTGCCGGTGAATTTGACGAGGCATTACGAATGCTGTCCACGCTGGAAATTAACCCACAAGACGTTGTCAGTAAGGTTGTCAATCTGGATGAGATCCCTGATGCGGTGAGAGAGCTTGATCGTTATCCGGAACGCTACTTAAAAATCAATGCTGTTTTCCAGTGATATTTTAGCCACCTTTACCGCATGGCATCACCGCCATGCGGGTTATGTTAGCCGCCAACAATCTTTCTCACATAGCTCAAATGTTGCAAAGATTCCTGATAGGCGCTGTCGGTATCAGACTGGCGCACCGCATCCACTATCGCTTTATGCTGCTTATTGAGATTAAGTAAAACATTCCGGTCTCCAGACCGCTCATCCAGCCCGGCATAAGGGATATTGATCCGCTGCTCCCATAACATGCGAGACATGTCGAACAAGACCCGGTTACGGCTGGCTTTCGCGATCGCCAGATGGAACTCCTTATCCAGCGAGTAAAAGCCGTGGACATTATTATCGTTAATGGCTTGTTCCATACTATGGTAAATAGTCTCTATGTGGCTGATGACGCCATCATCATCCTCATTTTGTGCCGCTAAACGCGCGCAATGACTATCAACCAGCTCGCGAGTAGAAAGAATTTCTTCGACAGTATAGTCGCCGGAAGCATGTTTTTTATCAGAAACGATAACGCCATTACCAGATTGGATAACGATCCATCCGGAGATCTCCAGTACAATAAGGGCTTCCCGTAAGGAGGCGCGGCTAACGCCAAGCTGTTTTGCCAGTTCACGTTCTGGCGGTAAAAAACCTCCTGGTGGAAAAATATTATCATTGATCAGCTTAATGATGAGGTTGGCTATCTTCTGATAGAGCCTCTCCTGTCTGACCTCAGGTATAACCATGCGCCCTCCAATCCATATTCAGGGAATGTGAATGGTTTTAGCATACCATCCCGGCGCCGGGTATCGTGATAATTAATTGCGTCATACTTAAGAGAAGCCAGGAAATGAGGTGAAAGAGGCAACGATCGGTAGTCTCGCCACGACTACCGATGAATCTTACCAAAGACAAACTACTTATTCTTTAACATTTATTTTCTCGAACACGGGCGCTGTCGCGTTCTTAAACTGAGAAAGCGACCAGGTTTTATAGTTGATATCATTGTAACCACGTACCATCATATCACCGTGCGTTAAGTCGGATAGTGTCGTCCAGACCGTATATTCTGAAACCGGTTTACGGGAGGCGTTACCTTCCCCTTCACTCCCCATATAATCAATCGTAATATTTTTTGGCCGATCGAACCGGCTCATAATATGCGCAAGAGTATTCATTGCTTCATGGGCAGACGTCGCCTGCGGCGCATACGTGGTGTAATAAACGCCACGTATAAAACGGGAAACTGAAGTATCGGACGACGGCAAATCTGCAATAGCGATTCCGCTGTCAGGCTGCATCACTTTTATCCCACCTAGTGTACCTGAAGAGCGGTCCACATTAGTTAATTGCGTATAATTATTCAGGTTTGTAAGATGCCAGGGAAATGAAGGGCCATTGGTCATTACGCGAGTAGGATTGTCATAAACATGAAATTTTCCATTCTCTACTTCAACAACGATGCTCCCTCCCTTCTTGTCATAAAACGCATAATGAAACGGCGATTTCAGATCGCCGAATCGATGCAGTTCCGGCGACCAGAATTTGCCCTCCTGTATGGCCTGTTTGACTTCACCGACGGTAGCAAAACGGGCCAACGCCCATTCGCCTAACGAGGTGACGGGAATCGCCTGTTTATACTCGTCTGAGCGTAATGTCGGCAATTGTGCATTCATGATCATATTTTCACTGAATGATAATCCCGCGCTGTTCATTCCTTCCAGTACATCCCGGCTATCCCCATCGGTGATGGTTGACGTAATAGCCAGTATCGGGTACTTCGCCCGGTAGCTCACGCCTGCGCTGCCATTCGGCGCTTTTTTATCAAACTGTGTTCCTGCCGGGTAATACGTTAACCATGAGGGTAGATCCTGCATATATTCCAGCGTGCGGCCATGAAAAACATCGCCTTGTTTATCCTGAATAGCAAGGGTTGTACAGGCTTGCGAGGCCATTGCGTATGACAACAGCGCCGGAGCAATCAATAGCATTGCCTGACTCTTTTTCATCGTGCTCTCCTTTTTTATAAAATAACCCAGGTGAATATATTAAATTAAACAGATTAATAACTCTGCGGCACGTAACTTATTGTGAGTTTATTTTACAAGATAATAGAATTACCGGGCGAATTAAGAATAATTAAACTTACTATGCTGGGTCGAAGAAACATTATCTGCGTGACGATATTTAAATAATTCCAGCACGTTATAAATAAAAAGAGGTATCATTTTTATTGTCATTTAGGTATATCACGCCAACATCCTATTTGTCGCGCATTGTTAATAACATTAATATAATTTATGTTTCGGCGATGTGGAGTAGCACATACGTAATCAGTTGTTACCAATTAGAAACATAATTGCTACTAAATCAAGTTGAGAAAGACAAGAAATGCAACATATGATGCCCACACTAACTATAGTAGTTTGGGAACAATGTTATGCAAACACAAGATACATTCTATCAAGTCATGCGTAGGCACGGCGTGACAAGGCGTAGTTTTCTCAAGTTTTGCAGTCTTACCGCGACGTCTTTAGGCCTGAGCAGTTCAATGATTCCTCAGATAGCCTACGCCCTTGAAAATAAACCCCGCACGCCAGTGATATGGCTGCATGGACTTGAGTGTACCTGTTGTACCGAGTCTTTCATTCGCTCTGCGCATCCGCTGGCGAAAGATGCCATTTTGTCGCTTATTTCCCTTGATTATGACGACACCATTATGGCCGCGGCGGGTCAACAAGCTGAGCAAGCGCTGGCAGATGTCATGCGTGAATATAAAGGAAATTATATTGTTGCCGTTGAAGGTAACGCACCGCTTAACGAAGACGGTATGTTCTGTATCCTGGCTGGCGAACCGTTCCTGGAAAAATTAAAACGCGTGAGTGCGGATGCTAAAGCCATTATCGCGTGGGGTTCTTGCGCATCGTGGGGATGCGTACAGGCAGCCCGTCCTAATCCAACCAAAGCAACGCCGGTTCATAAGTTAATTACTGACAAACCCATTATTAAAGTGCCTGGCTGCCCGCCTATACCAGAAGTAATGTCTGCTGTGATTACCTATATGTTGGCATTCGATCGTATCCCTCCCCTTGATCGGCTTGGGCGTCCCAAAATGTTTTATGGCCAGCGAATTCATGACAAATGCTACCGACGCGCGCATTTTGATGCCGGTCAGTTTGTGGAAGCATGGGATGACGAAGGCGCCAGAAAGGGCTATTGCCTGTACAAGATGGGCTGTAAAGGTCCAACGACTTATAACGCCTGTTCAACCGTTCGCTGGAATGATGGCGTTTCTTTCCCTATTCAGTCGGGTCATGGATGCCTGGGATGTTCGGAAGACGGATTCTGGGATTACGGCTCTTTTTATGACCGGGCAACGGGCATCCCACAAACCGGTATTGAGGCTACCGCCGATCAAATTGGTCTGGGCGTCGCGGGCGTCGCGGGCGCGGCCGCCATTGCTCACGCCACGGTGAGCGCCATAAAACACGCCCGTAATAAAAACAACACGTCGTCAGAAACCGTTCCGGAAGAGAAAAAATAATTATGACATATCCTTATCAGACTCAGGGTTTTACGCTGGATAATAGTGGACGGCGAATTGTGGTCGATCCGGTCACTCGCATCGAAGGACATATGCGCTGCGAAGTAAATATCGACAGTAATAATGTTATTACGAACGCCGTTTCAACCGGCACGATGTGGCGTGGCCTTGAAGTTATCCTGAAAGGCCGCGATCCTCGCGACGCCTGGGCATTCGTTGAACGCATCTGTGGTGTTTGCACCGGTACACATGCTCTGACCTCGATCCGCGCGGTAGAAAATGCGCTGGGAATCGCCATTCCGGACAACGCAAATTGTATTCGCAATATGATGCAGGCTACGCTGCATGTTCACGATCACCTGGTACATTTTTATCATCTGCACGCGCTGGACTGGGTCGATGTGGTTGCCGCTCTGAAGGCCGATCCGCATCAAACCTCCGCCATTGCTCAAAGTCTTTCCGCATGGCCGCTCTCTTCACCCGGGTACTTCCGTGACTTACAAAATCGTCTGAAGCGGTTCATTGAGTCTGGCCAGCTTGGTCCCTTCCGTAACGGTTACTGGGGACATCCGGCGATGAAACTGCCGCCAGAAGCCAATTTGCTGGCAGTCGCCCACTATCTTGAAGCGCTCGATTTCCAAAAAGAGATTGTAAAAATCCACACCGTTTTTGGGGGTAAAAACCCGCATCCTAACTGGCTGGTGGGCGGCGTTCCTTGCGCCATCAACCTTGATGAAACGGGCGCGGTCGGCGCAGTGAATATGGAACGTCTGAATCTTGTCAGTTCCATCATCCAGAAAACCCGCCAGTTCTGCGAACAGGTCTATCTTCCGGACGTCTTGCTGATTGCCAGTTACTATAAAGACTGGGCGAAAGTCGGCGGTGGCCTGTCAAGTATGAATCTGCTGGCTTATGGCGAGTTTCCTGATAATCCTAACGATTATTCCGCCAGTAACCTCCTGCTTCCGCGTGGGGCTATTATTAATGGTCGTTTCGACGAAATTCATCCTGTTGATTTAACCGCGCCTGATGAGATTCAGGAGTTTGTCACCCACTCCTGGTATACCTATGGTAACGGCAATAACGATAAAGGGCTGCATCCGTGGGATGGCCTGACGGAGCCACAACTGGTCATGGGCGAACACTATAAAGGCACAAAAACCTTTATCGAACAGGTGGATGAGTCCGCTAAATATTCATGGATTAAATCGCCTCGCTGGAAAGGTCACGCGATGGAAGTGGGACCGCTGGCGCGTTATTTGATTGGTTATCATCAAAATAAACCAGAATTCAAAGAGCCCGTAGATCAACTACTTAGTGTATTAAAACTGCCTAAAGAGGCTCTCTTTTCTACATTAGGACGTACTGCCGCACGTGCGCTGGAATCCGTGTGGGCTGGCAATACGCTGCAATATTTCTTCGATCGCCTGATGCGCAACCTCAAGGCCGGTGATACCGCGACGGCAAACGTTACGCTCTGGGAGCCTGATACCTGGCCGACATCAGCGAAAGGCGTTGGCTTCAGCGAAGCGCCACGCGGCGCACTGGGGCACTGGATAAAAATTGAAAATCAGAAAATCGACAGTTATCAGTGTGTGGTACCAACGACCTGGAATGCCGGACCACGTGACGATAAAGGTCAAATTGGCGCGTACGAAGCGGCGTTAATGGGCACGAAACTTGCCGTTCCCGATCAGCCACTGGAGATTTTACGTACATTGCACAGCTTCGATCCCTGCCTGGCCTGTTCCACCCATGTTATTGATAATCATGGCGGAGAGCTGGTCAGGGTGCAGGTACGGTAATGACGATTCGGAGGTTTCAATGCATCGCAAAGAAATAACCAGCCAGGGGTACTATATCTATGAAGCACCGGTACGTTTATGGCACTGGATCACGGCGTTATCCATTGTCATCCTGGCTGTTACAGGATATTTCATTGGCCACCCCCTGCCATCGATTCAAGGTGAAGCGACCTTTATGTTTTGGATGGGCTGGATACGACTGATCCATTTTACCACGGCGTATATTTTTACTGTCGCTCTACTGTTTCGTATCTACTGGGCATGTGTCGGCAATGAGTACGCCAGGGAGATGTTTCTGGTTCCGTTCTGGCGCCGCACCTGGCGCAAAGGCGTTATCAGCGAAATCCGCTGGTATTTTTTCCTCGAAAAAGAGGCCCATCGTTACTATGGACATAATCCGGTAGCGGGCCTGGCGGTAATGTTCTATTTCTGGATGTCCGTACTGATGGTGTGTAGCGGCTTTGCCCTCTATGGCGAAGGGCTTGGAACAGACAGTTGGGCATATCAATGGTTTGGCTGGATGATTCGCCTGACTGGCAACGATAGCCTCGCGCTGCATTTCTGGCACCGGCTGGGCATGTGGTTCATCATCGCTTTTGTCATTGCGCATGTCTATACCGCTATCCGCGAAGACATTATGAGCCGACAAAGCGTGATTTCCGTCATGATAAGCGGCTGGCGCTGGTTCAGGTGATAACAATGGCAGAAATCACAATATTAGGGCTTGGCAACCTGCTTTGGGCAGATGAAGGGTTCGGCGTCAGAGCGGCGGAAAAGCTGTTTGAACAGTATGCCGATAACGAGAAAGTTGCCGTTATTGATGGCGGTACGCAGGGGCTGGCACTGCTTCCCTGGCTACAACAGACCGAAAAACTGTTAATCATGGATGCTATCGATTTTGGTATGGCGCCAGGCTCGCTGGCGATTTTTCGTGATGAGCAGGTTCCCGCCTATCTGACGGCGAAAAAGCTCAGTTTGCACCAGACCGGTTTTTCTGAAGTGCTGGCGTTGCTGCAATTAACCGGCTGCCAATTAGCGGAGATCGTACTGATCGGCGTACAGCCAGAATGTCTGGATGATTATGGCGGAAGCCTTACGCCGCAGGTAAAAGCGCAATTAATGCCCGCAGTCCAACTCGCACAGGAAGTGTTGACCCAATGGGGCATCACCTCCTCTTTCACGGCCTTGCCTGGTGAAAGACTCAATCATGACAGTTTGTGTATGGAACGTTATGAAGATGAACGGCCAGATGCGCAAAGCGCTTGCCGGGTCGGCGACATTCGGGTGCTACAGAGAGAGAAATCATAATGTGTATTGGCGTTCCTGTTCAGGTTGTTTCCCCAGGTCAATGGTTCGCCAAATGCCGCGATCGACATGGAGAACTTATTGACGTTGATATCCGGCTTGTTGCTCCTCCAGTAAAGGGCGCATGGCTGTTGACATTTGGCGGCGCGGCGCGACGGGAAATGGATGAAGCGGAAGCTGTTGAGGTGCTGGCAGCACTGGATTCACTGGAACAGGCGATGTTCACCCAAAGCGATCCCCTGGCCGGTTTTGCCGATTTATTATCTCGTACTCCCGAATTACCGGAGCATTTGAAGAAATGACTATCCTATCTAAAAATCCTGTCTGTCCGCTGGCGGACAAAGGCTTTCTGATTACCGATGCGCAAACGCTCCCATCGCTCATTAACGCGCATCCTACTCTGGTGGTGTTGTTGCAAAGCGACCCAAACAAACACCCGGAGGTTGCAGACAGTTGGGTCATTATACCGGAGATCCTCAAACAATTTCCGACGACATCGTATACCGCGGCATTTGCGGATATCGAACAGAGTGAGTTGATCGCCAGGGAGTATCGCATTCTGAAATATCCGGCGCTGCTTTTCTTTCGCCAGCACCGTTTTGTCGGCAGTCTGGCAGGGTTATATAGCTGGCAGGAGTACTCGGAGCGAGTGGCTGCATTGCTGACCACGCCGGGCTACCGTCAGGATATTCCCGTTATTACGCAATAGAATGAAAGGTAACACACGTGAATCATTCCAGAACTATTCCAGTCGTTAATATTACCGGACCGGGCTCGCAGCCCGAAGAGGAAGACTTTAATTTTCTTCCCATCCCCGCCGGCATCAATCTCCCGTTAACGCCTGTACTACCGGATCAGGCCCTGCCGGCTGAACTCAATGTCGCCAGACAGGTCCTCACCACGCTTATTAGCGGCATGGATAGCCCGGTAGAAGCATGTTCATTTCCCCTGACTTATCAATTGAATACTTCTGAGCAGCAGAATAGCGGTTTGTTGGATCAACTGCTTGGTGAAGGTGAAATATCCGCCCGGGTGCTGCTACCTGATGGAAAAGAACAACGTATTCAGGAAACGGTTTTTACGGGGGTCTGGCGCATACGCGAATATAGCGCCACTCAGCAGCAGATTGCCGATGAAATTATCATTGGCCCGATCCCAGAGAGCATCTGGCGTACGTATCCGCAACCGCCGAAGACACCCGAACTGCCGCCGCAACCGGCGGGATTGATGAATGGCGCCTTTATTGCGCATGAAATCGCTGAGCGCGTGAAAGCATCAGTAAAAGAACCGCACATCATTAACTTAACGCTACTGCCTGTTAATGATGCCGATCGCGAGTATCTGAATCGTTTTTTAGGCGAAGGTTGCAGCGCTATTTTTTCTCGCGGGTATGGTAAGTGCCGGATTGTAAGTTCTCATTTTCCAGGCGTATGGCGGGTCAATTATTTCAATGATATGAATACCTTATTACAAGATATGATTGAGATAGCAGAT